>CP070634.1:0-5677 GCA_020356105.1 Rhodospirillales bacterium
ATGGCGACGCCGAGCGGCACCTCGATCACCAGGATGATCGAGGTGAAGATCAGCTGGCGCAGCAGCGACGCATGGAAGCGCTCGGAATGCAGCACCTGCTCGTACCACTTCACCCCTTCCCAGAAAAACACGTTGTCGCCGAAGGTTTCCTGCACCGAGTAGTTGACCACCGTCATCAGCGGGATCAGCGCGTTGAACGCGACCAGCAAGACGACCGGGAGGACGAACAGCCAGGCCTTGGGATTTTGCGTCTTGGCAGCCATCGGCGCTCCTCAGTCGACCATCCAGCCGTCGGCGTAGATCTGCGTATGGCCCGGATCGAACGCGATGTGCGCGCTCCCGGCGGGCAGCGCCTCGCCCTCGGGCACCAGCAGCTTGATGACGTGCTCGTGGTGCCGGGCATCGACGATGCGGTAGCGGCCGGCGTCGCTGACCGCGGCGATCTCGACCGGGATCCCCTCCGGCGCGAAGCTGACGAATTCCGGCCGCACGCCGATCTCCAGCGTCTCGTCGCCGTCACGGTGCGCGACCGGATGCACGGTCGGCACCGGCTGGCCGGCGAACAGGGCCTGGCCGTTCTCGACCGCGCAGGGCAGCACGTTCATCCCCGGCGAGCCGATGAAGTGGCCGACGAAGGTGTGGCGCGGCCGCTCGAACAGCTCGACCGGGGTGCCGATCTGCACCACCGTGCCCTCGTGCATGACCACCACCTGGTCGGCGAAGGTCAGCGCCTCGGTCTGGTCGTGGGTGACGTAGATCATCGTCACGCCGATCTTCTGGTGCAGTTCCTTAAGCTTCGAGCGCAGCACCCATTTCAGGTGCGGGTCGATCACCGTCAGCGGCTCGTCGAACATGATCACGTTGACGTCCTCGCGCACCAGGCCGCGCCCCAGCGAGATCTTCTGCTTGCCGTCCGCGGTCAGCCCCGCAGCGCGGCGCGACAGCATTTCGCCGAGGTCCAACATCGCGGCGATCTCGCGCACCCGCCGGTCGACCTCCGGCGCGGCGATGCCCCGGTTGCGCAGTGGAAACGACAGGTTCTCGTACACCGTCATGGTGTCGTAGACGACCGGGAACTGGAACACCTGGGCGATGTTGCGCTGGTCCGGCGGCATGTCGGTCACCTCGCGCTCGCCGAACCAGACCTCGCCCGTGGTCGGCGTGATCAGGCCCGAGATGATGTTGAGCAGCGTGGTCTTGCCGCAGCCGGACGGGCCGAGCAGCGCATAGGCGCCGCCGTCCGACCAGTCGACGCTCATCGTCTTCAGCGCCCAGTCGGCGTCCGTCGTCGGGTTCGCGACATAGCTGTGGCGCAGGTCGCGCAGGCTGATTTCCGACATCAGCCCGCCCCCCTCGCGCTACGGTGCGCCGGTCGGGCGGATGCCGGCCGGCCGGGCCGCGGGCGCACCACCGAAAGGGCCGATGACTCCCTCATGCCGCCAGCCGCCGGTCGTCTTCGCCGAAATACAGGCATCGGGCGGTGTCGAGGTGGAACGCGGCATGGGCGCCGACCTCGAAGGCATGGATGCCGTGCGACTGGGAAATCCAGGTCTGTCCCTCCAGCTCGAAATGTACGACGCTCTCCGAGCCGCTCAGCTCGGTCACCAGCACCCGCCCGTCGACCCGCACCCCGCCGTTGCCGCGGCTGAACGGGGTGACGTGATGGGGCCGGATCGCAACGATATAGCGGCCATCCGGCAGCGCCTGCTGGTCGCCGGTCGCGGGCCAGGCGACGGCATCGCTCAGCGCGAACTGGCCGCCCTGCTTGATGACGCTCGCCGAATTGATCGGCGGGTCCGAGAACACCCGCGCCGAGACGAGGTCGGCCGGCTCGCGGTAGACCCGCGCAGTCTCGCCGAACTGGGTGATCCGTCCCTCATGCATCGTCGCCGTGCAGCCGCCGAGCAACAACGCCTCGGTCGGCTCGCTGGTCGCGTAGATCACGGTGCAGCCGCGGTCGTGAAACAGCCGGGGAAGCTCGTCGCGCAGCTCCTCGCGCAGCTTGTAGTCGAGATTGGCCAGCGGCTCGTCGAGCAGCATCACGTCGGACTCCTTCACGAGGGCGCGCGCAAGCGCGGTGCGTTGCTGCTGCCCGCCGGACAGCTCCGACGGCTTGCGATCGAGCATCGGGGTCAGCCGCAGCATCTCCGCCACCTCGCCGACGCGCCGCTTGATTTCGTCGCCGCGAAGGCGCGCCACGCGCAGTGGCGAGGCGATATTCTCGAACACGGTGAAATTCGGGTAGTTGATGAACTGCTGGTGAACCATCGAAACGTTGCGTTTCTGGACCGACACGCCGGTGACGTTCCTGCCGTCGAACCAGACCTCGCCAGAGGTCGGCCGCTCCAGCCCCGCCATCAGATGCATCAGCGACGTCTTGCCGGCGAGCGTCGTGCCGAGAAGGACATTGAAGCCCTCCTCCCTGAACGCCACGCTGGTCTCGTAGATATGCGTCTCGGCGCCGACCCGCTTGGTCACCTGCCGCAGTTCGAGGGTCATGTCCTCACTTCCTGGTCCGGCCCGCGGAGGACCGGTCGATCAGTCTCGCCGTCATGGCGGACCATCGTCAAGGCCCTATGCCGGGGCGAACAGCCGATCCGCGAGGACCGGCAATATCGTGGATCGGCTTACGCGCCGGGAAGGCCGGGGAGCGCACGGCACACTCCCCGGATCCCCTTCGGTCGCCATCGCCACGCCGGCGTCAGTTCTTCCAGCGCTTGACCAGCTCGTCGTAGTCGATCGTCTCGCCCTTCGGCTTCTCGTTGGCGAGCTTGGCCTTCGGCGAGCCCGGCCGGTTCAGCCACTCGGCGGGGTCGATCTCGGGATTGAGACGCGGACCGCAACCGCCATAGGTGCCGGCCCTCTCGTCAGCCGTCTGCATGCGGGCCATGACCTGGTCCATCTCGCTCGCCAGGCGATCCATCGCCTGCTGCGGCGTGAAGGCGCCGGAATTGACATCGCCGATCTGCTGCCACCAGATCTGGGCCAGCTTCGGATAATCGGGAACGTTGATGCCGGTCGGCGACCAGCGCACCCGGTCGGGCGAGCGGTAGAACTCTACCAGGCCGCCCAGCTTCGGCGCCCGCTTGGTGAAGGATTCGTGGCGGATGTCGCTGTCCCGGATCGGCGTCAGCCCGACATGGGTCTTGCGCAGCGACACCGTCTTGGACACCGTGAATTGCGCATAGAGCCAGGCCGCCTTGCGACGATCGACGGGCGTCGACTTGAACAGCGTCCACGACCCGGCGTCCTGATATCCCAGCTTCTGGCCCTCTTCCCAGTACGGGCCATGCGGCGACGGCGCCATCCGCCAGAGCGGGTTGCCATCGTCGTCCACGGTGTTGTTGCCCTCGCTCTTGGGCGCGACCATCGATGCGGTAAACGCGGTATACCAGAAGATCTGCTGCGCCACATTGCCCGTCGAGAGTGCCGGCAGGGACTGGTAGAAGTCGTAGCTGGCGGCGCCCGGAGGGGCGTATTTGCGCAGCCATTCGTCCCATTTGCGGATCGCATAGACGGCTGCCGGCCCGTTGGCGGCGCCGCCGCGGGATACCGACGAGCCGACCGGATTGCAGCTGCCTTCCTCCATGCGGATGCCCCATTCGTCGACAGGGACGCCGTTGGGAAGGCCCTTGCTTCCGGCGCCGGCCATCGACAACCACGCGTCGGTCATCCGCCAGCCGAGATCGGGCGCGCGTTTGCCGTAATCCATGTGCCCGTACACCCGAACGCCGTCGATCTCCTTGACATGGACGCTGAAAAACTCGGCGATGTCTTCGTAGGCCGACCAGTTGACCGGGACGCCGAGATCGTATCCGTAGATCTCCTTGAAGCGCGCCTTCAGCTCGGGACGCTGGAACCAGTCGTAGCGGAACCAGTACAGGTTGGCGAATTGCTGATCCGGCAGCTGGTAGAGCTTGCCGTCCGGGCCGGTCGTGAACGACTTGCCCATGAAGTCGTCGACGTCGAGCATCGGATTCGTGACATCCCCGCCCTCACCGGCCATCCAGTCGGTCAGATTGACCGCCAGCTGCAGCCGGGAATGCGTGCCGATCAGGTCTGAATCGTTGATATAGGCGTCATAGAGGTTGCGTTTGGTCTGCATCTGCGTCTGCACCGCCTGGACGACTTCGCCCTCGCCGAGCAGCTGATGGTTGACCTTGATTCCGGTGATTTCCTCGAACGCCTTGGTCAGGGTCTTGGATTCGTATTCATGCGTCGGAATCGTCTCCGACAGGACGTTGATCTCCATGCCCCGGAACGGTTCCGCCGCCTTGATGAACCACTCCATCTCCTTCAGCTGGTCCTCCCGGGACAGCGTGGAGGGCTGGAATTCGGAATCGATCCACTTTCTGGCCTCCTCGACGCCGGCAAAACTCGCGCCGGCAAACGAGACCAGCGCGGCCCCTGCGACAGCCGCCATCAATCGCATTTTCATTGAGAGTCTCCCTGTATATGAAGCCTGGCAAACTATCATATGAAACAAAATGAACGTCAATCGAAAACAAAAGAACCCAAAGCTTTGTCTGGTCTTTCGTCGCCATCTGCGATAATCGAAATCCGGCTGCGCCGTTTCGAGGAGTGCAATGCAGGAACCCGTCGCCCCGCGCCGGGCGGATATTCTGGAGTTGGCCCGCAAGTCCGGCCGCATCACCGTCGATGCCCTGGCCGAGCGGTTCGGCGTGACGCCGCAGACGATCCGCAAGGACCTGAACGATCTGTGCCAGCGCGGATTGCTGCAGCGCGTGCATGGCGGGGCCGTCCTGTCGTCAGGTGTGGCCAATGTCGGTTACGAGGCACGGCGCGGACTGGCGGCCGAGGAAAAGCGCAGGATCGGCATCAAGGCCGCCTCGCTGATTCCCGACAACTGCTCGCTGCTGATCAATATCGGCACCACGACGGAGCAGGTGGCCATCGCCCTCCAGGGTAAGCACAGCATCCTTGCGATCACCAATAACATCAATGTCGTCAATATCCTGCGCGGCAACCCAGAGGTCGACGTCATCGTCGCCGGCGGCATCGTGCGGCGCGCCGATGGCGGCGTCGTCGGTGAAACCGCGGTCGACTTCATGCGCCAGTTCAAGGTCGATTACGCCATCATCGGCGCCTCCGCGATCGACGCCGACGGCTCGCTGCTCGATTACGACTACCGCGAGGTCAAGGTCGCCCAGGCCATCATCGAGAACGCGCGCCATACCATCCTCGTCGCCGACAGCATGAAGTATGAGCGCACGGCGCCGGTGCGCATCGGGCATATCTCACAGCTCGGCAGTTTCGTCACCGACCGGCTGCCGCCGGAGGAGATCGAGCGGATCTGCGTCGACAATGACGTCGCCATCGAAATCGCGGGCCCGGCCTGACGACCGGCGGCAAGGTTCGGTATTTTTCGTTGAAGGTTCGGAATCGTTCATTTAGGGTTTCGGTTGTATCCCCCATCACCGATGCGCCAGTCGAGGTCGGATTTGGACAGCACTCTCTATGACATCGCCGTAATCGGCGGCGGCGTGAACGGCTGCGGCATCGCCCGGGACGCCGCCGGCCGCGGCCTGTCGGTCTATCTGGCGGAGATGAGCGATCTCGCCGGCGGCACCTCGTCGGCCTCGACCAAGCTGATCCATGGCGGCCTGCGCTATCTCGAGCATTACGCCTTCGGCCTGGTCCGCGAATCGCTGATCGA
>CP070634.1:5777-42112 GCA_020356105.1 Rhodospirillales bacterium
AGGCGCTCGTCTCGGCGCGCCAGGCGGAAGGCAAGCGACTCGAAGCGGTGTTGCGCACGCGACTCGAGGAGCTGGGTGAACTGTGCCAGCAGGCCGAATCGGCGGCGGCGGTGCGGGCGGAGGCGGTGCGTGAGCGCCTCAGACAGCAGATCGCGGAACTGCTCGACCTCAGCCCGGCGCTGCCCGAGGAGCGTCTCGCCCAGGAGGCCGCGGTGCTCGCGGTCAAGGGTGACATCCGCGAGGAACTCGATCGGGTCAAGGCGCATATCGGGGCCGCGCGCGACCTGCTCGATACGGGCGGGGCGATCGGCCGTCGTCTCGACTTCCTGTGCCAGGAGTTCAATCGCGAAGCCAACACGTTGTGTTCGAAGTCCGGTGACGTGGAGCTGACGCAGATTGGCCTTCGCATGAAGGCGGCGATCGACCAGTTCCGCGAACAGGCTCTGAACATCGAATAGGCGGCCGACATGCATCTGCGCGGACGATGACCGGAGACGATCCCTACGCGATCCGCAGGCGCGGCCTGATGCTGGTCCTGTCGTCGCCGTCAGGCGCCGGCAAGACGACAATCTCGCGCGAGATTCTGTCGCGCGATGCCAGGCTCGAGATGTCGGTGTCGGCGACCACGCGACCCAAGCGGCCGGGCGAGGTCGAGGGGCGGGACTACTTCTTCGTCGGTGAGGAGGAGTTCCGGCTGCGGATCAATCGGCAAGAGCTGCTGGAGCATGCGACCGTTTTCGGCCATTTGTACGGCACCCCGCGACAGCCAGTGGAGGACGCGCTGGCAGCGGGGCGGGACGTGCTGTTCGACATCGACTGGCAAGGCACACAGCAACTTCGCGAGGCGGCCCGCGCCGACCTCGTCTCGGTGTTCATCCTGCCGCCCTCGACGCAGGAGCTGGAACGCCGGCTGAAGGCCCGCGCCCAGGACAGCGACGAGGTTGTGGCACAGCGCATGGCCAAGGCGGCCGACGAGATGAGCCATTGGCCCGAATACGATTATATCGTGGTCAATCACAGGATCGCGGCCAGCGTGGCCGAGGTCGAAGCAATCCTGACCGCCGAGCGGCTACGCCGCGAGCGCCAGGTCGGCATCGGTGAATTCGTCCGCGGCCTGCGCGAGGGATAGGGGGGATGCCGAAGGCGCGCCTTCGACGACGTGGACCGGGATGTTCCTCGGGTTTGAGGTAGGGGAAATTGCTGTACAGACGATGCAGTAGGCCTCGCCAGAGATGGACCCGCGGCCCACACCGCTCTTCGCCTCGGCGACTGCGACAGACAGCGCCGGCAAGATCGAGTGATGACTGGCCGAAAAGAACCAGAACAAGCTCCCGGAAGGCCACGGTTTGCGACCCCCGAGGCTGTGTTCAATGCCGCCGGCTGTCGCGTGTATCCTGTAGCCCGACCCGTGCCGTCGCGGGCCGTCCGGAGATCTTCGCAGGGAGGACCGAATGATACTTTCGATACTGGTAGGCGCGGCGATGATAATCGCAACGACCTTGATCCATGCCGGTTTCATGATGGCCGGCCTCGGCGACCTGCGGGAACGGGTGCGCAAACGGCGATCCTCTGCGGCGAGCTGGCGCCCGGCCTTCGTTCTCTCCCTGTTTGTGCTGTGGATGTTTCTGGCCGCCGTGGTCGAGGTCTGGCTGTGGTCCGCGCTGTATCTGCTGCTCGGCGTGTTCGATGCGCTGGAGATCGCCGTCTACTTCTCGACCGTCACCTTCACGACACTCGGCTACGGCGATGTCGTGCTGACGCCGCCGTTTCGGCTGCTGTCCAGCTTCCAGGCAGTGAACGGCCTGATCCTGTTCGGCTGGACGACGGCCCTGGTGTTCGCCGTGGTGCAGTGGTTGTACAAGGACGATCGCGCCGTCGGCGAACATGCGATGCGGCCGCCGGGGCCTTGATCGTGAACGGCTAGTCGCGCTTTGCCCAGGCCCGAGCCAGGGCGGCGAACTGGGCGATGCTCACGGTCTCGGCCCGGGATGTCGGATCGATGCCGGCGGCGGCCAGCAGTGTCTCCGTATTGCCGCCTAGCCCTGCGAGGGCGCGGCGCAGCATCTTGCGGCGCTGGCCGAAAGCGGCCGCGACCACCGTCTCGAGCTCTTTCAGATCGCAAGGATGCGGCGGCGCGGCAAAGGGTAACAGCTCAACCACCGCCGAGGTCACCTTCGGCCGCGGGGTGAAGGCGTCGGCCGGCACCTCGAACAGGCGGCGGGTGCGGCAGCGCCAATTGGCCAACACGGCGAGCCGCCCATAGGCCGGGGAGCCGGGGCCGGCGGTGATGCGGTCGGCCACCTCCTTCTGGAACATCAGGGTCATCGACTGAGGCGGCTCGGCATGCTCCAGCCAGCCGACCAGCAGAGGCACCGACAGGTTGTAAGGCAGGTTGGCGACGATGCGACGCGGCGGCGCGCCAAGCGATGCGGTATCGAGTTTTAGCGCATCGCCCTCGACCACCTGCAGACGGCCGCGCGCCGACTCGACGAGCGGTACCAGCGCGTCGATGCAGCGGCGGTCGCGCTCCACCGCGATGACGCGCGCCGCGCCTTCGATCAGCAGAGCCCGGGTCAGTCCGCCCGGACCGGGGCCGATCTCGATCACTGTGCCGGATGCTATGTCGCCGGCCGCCCGCGCGATCCGTCGGGTCAGGTTGAGATCGAGGAGGAAGTGCTGGCCCAGACCCTTGCGCGCCTGCAGACCGTGCCGACGAATCGTCTCGCGCAACGGCGGCAGCGCGGCGACGGACTCAGGAATCGAGATGCCGCTCACTTGACCGGCTCGCGGCCCGCCGCTCGGCGATAGCGCCGGCTTCGCGGACCGCGGCTGCGAAACTGCGCTCGTCAGCGACTCCCGTACCAGCAATCTCGAGGGCGGTGCCATGGTCGGGCGAGGTGCGGACGAACGGAAGGCCCAGCGTGATGTTGATGCCGGCGTGGAAATCGATGGTCTTGAGCGGGATCAGGGCCTGGTCGTGGTACATGCAGATCGCCGCATCGTAAGTCGACCGCGCACGTTCGTGGAACAGCGTATCGGCGGGCGCCGGGCCCAGAACCAGCACGCCTTCGCGTTTCAGCGTGTCGATCGCGGGGGCGATGATGTTGATCTCCTCACGGCCCATTGTCCCGTCTTCGCCGGCGTGCGGATTCACGGCGGCGACAGCGAGTTGCGGCTTCTTGATGCCGAAATCTTTGGTCAACGCCCGCGAAACGATCCGCCCAATCGACTCGATTTCCACCTGGTTCAGGGCCGCAATGGCATCCCGCAGCGCAAGATGAACCGTCACCGGCACTACTCGCAGGCCCGGGCAGGCGAGCATCATCACGGGCCTTGCTTCTTCACCGGCCAGTTCGGCCAGGAACTCGGTGTGTCCCGGATGTCGAAAACCGGCGTCGTACAATACCCTCTTGTGGATCGGATTGGTGACCAACGCGGCGGCCTCACCCCGGCGAATCAGGTCGACACCCTCTTCCACCGCGGCGATCACCGTCTGCGCATTGGCCGGATCGGGGCTTCCCGGCGTGATGCCGCCGGGCAACGGGCGCGGCAGCACGGGCAGCTGGTCGGAAAAGACGCTCATGGCGTCTTTCGGGGAATCGATCTCGGCGATCTCGATCGGCCATTCGAGCGTTTGAGCGAGGCGCGCCAACCGCTTCGGATCATCGAGAAGGACGAAGGCGGGAAGCGACAATTCCTCGCGCCGCATCCATGCCTTAAGGCAAATCTCCGCCCCAATCCCGGCGGGCTCGCCCATCGTGACCGCGATTGGATCCGATATCATATCCTGACGTCCACGAAGGCGGCATGGCGCAAATCTCTCAGATACCGTCGGGCCAACAGGTCCAGCCTCTCGATCTGCAACCTGGCGGTGATCTGCTCGCGGCTCGGCAGCTCCGCCGGGGGCGCCTCGCGATCGCAGACCATGAACATCACGACGCCCTGACGCGTGCGCAAGGGAGCGCTGATCTGATTGATGCCCAGGCCCATAAGCGTGGCCTGCAGCGGCTCCGCCAGATCTGCGATGCGAATGCGGCCGACCTTGGCGACCTTGGCGTTTACGTCGCGAGCGACTTCCTCCAGCGCGGCGCAATCGGTGGCGCCGGACCGAAGACTGCTCGTGGCCATCTGAACCGCGCTCAGATCGGCCTGCGTCGGCTCGGGCGGCAAGGGCAGACCGATCTGGCGGAGATCGACCGTTATCTGGCTTGGATCCGCGCCACCTGCCAAGCGTCTGTCGCGCAGCAGGATCACGTGGTATCCAATCGCGGAGCGAATTGGCCCCGCCACCTGGCCCGGCTGCATGGTCGACACCGCCCGCGCGATTTCGTCGTCGAGCTGGTCCTCTGTCAACCAGCCGAGATCACCACCCGCCGCTGCCGTCGCGTTCTGCGAGAATGCACGGGCTAGGGCTTCAAAGCTGGCGCCGGCGCGAATCTGCTGCGTGATTCGGATTGCCGAATCTCGCACGCGGCCGTCGCCGGCCGATTCTTGGTTGGCGAGGAATATCTCGGAGACAAGAAGCTGCGGTTTGCCCTGATTTTCGGCGGCCCGGCGGAGAACCTCCTCGACTTCTTCACTGCCGATTTCGACCTGCGGGCGCAGCCGCCGTTCGACCAGCTTGGCCCAGGCGAGACTGGCGCGCACCTGGTTGACCAGCGTGGACTTGTCGAGATTCCGCTCGGCCAGAAACGCGTCGAGCCCGCCCGGCGGCAGATTGTTGCGCTGCTCTATGCCGCCCAGCGCCTCCTCGATCTCCTGGTCGCGAACGCTGACATTCTGCTCCTGCGCCGCCTGCCACTGCACGGTCTCGTCGATCAGGGTATTGAGGATCTGCGGCATCAGCCTGTTGATGTTTTCCTCGGTCGGTGCGAGACCTGCCCCGAACAACACCAGACGCGTGCGGCTCATCAGATCCATCAGCGAGATGACCTCGTCATCGACAACGGCGGCAATGCGCGCCTCTTGCTGAGCCTGGGCCGGCCCGCACGCGCATGCGAAAACAACGGCCGCGACCAGGATGCCGCGCGCGCGTGTCCAGCTTGCCGATCGCGGCGAGTCTTGTTTTGCTGCCAACTCGCTAAACTCCAGCCGGCTGCCGCCAATCAGTCCGTTTGTGTCTGCCGGGCTGACACATTTCCGAGGCTCTTGAACACCAGTTGAACCGAAAACGTCGTTGATGGTTCGATTTCGATGCTGCTTGTGAAATTTCGACGGTACCTCAAATCCAATCGGAAACACTCGTCTTCGTAAGTGATTAGCCCGATGTGTTCAAGGGGGCCGCCGGTTGGCGTCAGATCGCGGCGGGTCTCCAGCCCGAGCGACCACAAGTCGGTGATCTGCGACGAGAACGTCGCCAGAAGCTGCTCGCGGTCGGGGAACGCGCCGCCAGTGACCTCGCTGGCGATGAAGATATAG
This sequence comes from Rhodospirillales bacterium, assembly GCA_020356105.1. Lineage (GTDB taxonomy): Bacteria > Pseudomonadota > Alphaproteobacteria > UBA8366 > JADFVY01. Next base: position 11,196 of record CP070634.1, read on the forward strand.
TCGCCCGAAAGCTGGAACGCGGGTGGGCCAATGATGAGCCCGAGTTCGTTGCGGAGCGGATCGAAATCCTGCTCGGAGAGTCGGAACCTGTACAGCAGATCAAGGTATTTGTTGGGGACGATTTCGACTCGCCCCACATAGTCGGACAGGCCTGCCCGCTCATCCGTCGTCAGATTTTCGTTGCTGTCGTTCGGTACGCGATAACTCTGTCCGAAGAAGGCCGTCAGGCGGCCGCCGTGTTCCCCGTAGAGCCCGGCGTTCAAGCCGTATACGGCACGTTGACCAAGATCGGCCCGGTCGATGCCGGGTATCTGATCCTCGCTGAACAGGTTCGTGTCATCGAGTTCGAAGACTCCGGTGTCCTCTTCGAGAATCTCCTGCGGGTTGCCGTTGTTGGGAGCGATGACCACCGCGGCCAATGGCTCGACCAGTTGGCGCAGGCCCGTCGTTCCGCGCACGAATGGAAGCCGCCATTGCGCGGCGAGCCTCGGGACGACGCGGCCGGCGGTCACGTCGGTTTCCGGCTGGCCGTTGATGGTTCGCTCATCATAGTAGTATCCGTCCACTTCAACGGATGCCGACAGCGTCGTAACCAGGCCGAAGTCGGAAACGAAGGGGACCGCGTAGCCCGCCTTGCCGGATATGCGCTGGCTGTCCGGCCCATCGTCCCTGATATGGTTTCTGATGTTGGCGTCGAATGTCCATCTGCCGCCCAGCCAGTCTGCTTCGCCGACGAAATTGTAGTCTGCGATCGGGGCCACGAGGGGATCCTCCTCCGGGTCGGGATCGCCCAGATCCTGAAACCCGAGGATATTGCCGGCGGTGTAGGTGCGGCCGTGGAATCCGTCGATGAACAGGGTGCTCGTCAGATAATTCGGCGGCTTCCCGAAGAAATCGTAGCGGCTCAGATAGGTCGGGTCCGAAGCCCGCTGATAATCGAATCCCCAGCGCCACTCGTCGTTGAGATCAAAGAGCCCTTTGGCGAAAATGTGGCCGCGGTCGGCGTCCTCGATGACCGGGTTGGCCGGATCGCCGGTCTCCCGGTCGGCCTTCGTCGCGCTGCCGGAAATCTCCAGGGCACCCTTGTTGAAGCGCTGCCGGTACTCGCCGGCCAGGATCGGCGGTTCACGCGACGTCACGATGGGCTCGATCGTGGCGTCGACGCTATCGCCGAAAACCAGATACATCGGGAACCGGCCGAATGCCCCAAAGATGCTGCTCGATCCGAATTCCGGAGTCAGCAAACCGGAGCGCCGCTCGACCAGGGGATCCGGGTGAGTCAGATACGGTGTGTAAACCACCGGGATGCCGAACATCTCAAGCCACGCATTGGTGTATTTGATGTCCCGGCTCTCCTGATCGTGGACGATGGTGGAGGCCTTGAGCTGCCACAGCGGCGGTCGAGTCGGGTCTTCCTCGCAAACCTCGCATGGCGAAAACACCGCGCGCCTCATGATGGTCATGCGCCCATCGACGCGCTTCGCGCCGTTGGCGGCAAATCGGCTGTCGTCCGCGAGGAGGACCCGGATGTTCTCGATCACGCCGCTGCGCAGCTGATCGGACAGCTCGATGTAATCGGCGAACATGACCTCGCCGGTCGGCTCCAGCAGCACGACATTGCCGGTTGCGGCGACGCTGTCGTTCCGCTGGTCGTAACGAACCGACTCAGCGAGCAGGATGCGCTCGCCATGGGCGATTTCGACATTGCCTCTGGCAATGACCGTCTCAAGGGCTTCATCGTAGGTGATCTCATCCGCCGCGATCACGGCCGGCGGTATTTCTTCGTCGTCGGGTGCTTCGGTCTCGGCGGGCTGGGCCGCTGCATGCCATCCGGACACCAGGAGGGCGAGCGCCAAAGGCAACACCCCGAGAAGCCAGCGGCACGTGATGGCGGAGCTGCCCCGCATCACCCATCCTCGAGATGGAAGACCATGGCAAGTGCCAGCAGCGTCGCGATTGCCGCCGGACTCCAGGCGGACAGAATTGCGGGAACGCTGCCCGACAGTCCCATCGCGTAGACGATATCCGTGGCGAAATACAGGAAGAAGCTGCATATGACGCCGGCACCGATTGTCCGCGTTGCGCTGCTTCGCGTCCCGATCCGCAAGGTGAATACGGCTGCGAACAGCACCATCGCCGCCATCAGCAACGGCATGGCGAGCAACGTGTGCCAATACAGCGAATGGCGGTGGCCGGAAAAGCCCGCCGCGGTCAGCGTGTCGATAAATCCTGGGAGATCCCAGAACGACATCGTTTCGGGCGATGCAAAACTATTCTGGATGCGGTCAAGCGTCAGATCTGTTGCGATCCGGTACGCGCCGAACGTTTCACTGGTGCGGTCCGGCGCGGATACCACGGCGTCGCGGATCTCCCAATATCCGTTCTCCAGTCGGGCACTCTCGCCGTCGACCCGGCTGACAAATCGCTCGGGCTGTTCGAAATTGAAGAACGTGACGTTCAGCAACTCCGAGGCGTCGCTCGTTATGCGTCGCGCGTTGATCACCGTATGGGAGGCATCGTCGCCCTGGCGCAACCAGACACCGGTCGGGGAGATCGAAAGACTGCTGGTGGCGCGCTTCATATATTGGGCATCCAGCTTCTCGAACCGAGCCAGCATCGCGGCCGCGAGGGGGTTCAGAATCGTCGCCTGAAGCCCGCCGACGAATATCCCCAGCACGACCGCCGGGAGAAGGAATTGCCATGCGGAAACGCCGGCGGCCCGCGCGACCACCAGTTCGTTGGAACGCGACAATCGCCAGAACGCCATCATCGAGGCAAAGAGCACGATGAACGGCAGCGTTTTCTGCAGCAGGAATGGCAGTTGAAGCATCGATAGCTGTACGACGACGCCCAGGGTCACGTCCGGTTTGCCGGCCGCCCGGCGCAACTGCTCGACCGAGTCGACAAGGAACACCATGCTGGCAATTCCAAGAAAGATCGCAACCAGCCACAGCAGCACCTGTCTTGCGACGTAGCCCGATAAGGTCATCGACAGACGCATGGCGCGGCCTTACGCGGCCCGCGTGTCGCCGGATCGCACCCGCACGCGTCTCCCGGCGGCTTGCGAGAGGATGAGCAGGCCGACAGCGATCGGCAGTCCGCCACCGGCATACAGCAGCGGGATCATCCGGGCGTTGTCGCTGGCAAGATTGTGCGCCGCGATCGCCGCGGTCTGCAGGACGACGACAACGATGATCGCCATGACGACGCGGTTGACCTGACCACGCCGTGCGAAATCGCCCGACAATAGGATGGCGAGCGCCATGACGACGAAGCCGAACGCCAGGAACGGTGATACCATCCGGCTATGGGCTTCTGCCCTGTAGCGCGTCTGCGTCGTATCGCCGGCCAGCACGGGGTCGAACAGTTCCCACAGGAACATCTCCTCGGGACCTCGCTTGCGGCCGCCGGGGGCGACACCGGTTGCCAGGTCTAGATCGAGCGAGTTCTTCTCGAAGGCCAGGAACGATACGGTGCCGCGATCGCGATCGAACTGCTGCCGGTTTCCGTTGATGAGCACGATTCGCGAGCCGGCCTCGGTGCGCACAAGCGCACCGCTTTCGGCCATATAGGTGACCGGCTGATCCGGGTTGCCGGCATCGTGAAACAGTATGCCGTTGAAGCGCCCGGCGCCGATGCGCTCGCGGATGAAGATGACGCGACGCTGCGGCAACGTCTGAAAGGATCCCTCTTGCAGCAGGATCGCCGAGTAGTCCGAACTGGCGGTGAGATACAGCTCCTTGAACTGGCGAAAAGATACCGGCAGCAGGTAGATGTTGAGCACGAATACGATCAGCATCGTAACCACGGCCACGCCCATGGCCGGACCCGCGAGCCGCAAATTGCTGAAACCCGCTGCCCGCAGAACCACGAGCTCGCGATCGGCTATCAGCCTGTTGTAAACATAGACGACGGCGACGACGCAGGCCAGTGGCAGGATTCCGGTCAGCCAGCGCGGCACGATCAGCATCGCCAGCCACAGGAAATCCGTGATCGGCAGGCCGCGATTGACCACCAAATCGACGAATCGCAAGGACTGCGTCAGCCAGATGACGAAGCTGAGGACGACCGTCACGAAAAACATGACCAGCGCCGTCTGACCGAAAATATACGTCGAAATCTTGTTCATACGTTCGGGTCGGGTTGTCGGACATCTATAGGACGAAACGATTGCCGGCAAAAGTAGTTTCCCGGCCGCGGCGCGGTTGGCGCCGATGATCCGGGCAATCGGTTGCTCGGGCTGTTAACCTTGCCTAAGAGATATCGGTGTATCTGATATCCGGGCCGGCACGCGTCGGCGCAGCGATCAGTCCCTGGAGACGATTGACCCGATATGGCGATGCTGGCGATGGTGCGGCTGCTGCGGCCGAAGCAGTGGATCAAGAACGCGTTCGTCATGGCGCCGCTGTTCTTTACGCCCGAAAAGACCTCGGCCGAGAATATCGTCGCGGTGCTGGTCGGATTCGTGAGCTTCTGCATGGTCTCGAGCGCCGTTTACTGCCTCAACGATTTTCGGGATCGCGAGGCCGACCGCACCCACCCTGTAAAATGCAGACGCCCCCTGCCGTCCGGCGCGCTGACGCCGTCTGCCGCCCTGGTATTGATGGTCTGCCTGGTGGCGGGGGGTATCGCCCTGGCCGCTTGGCGCGTGCCCGTGATCTTGCCGATCCTCGCGACCTACTTCACGCTTAACATCGCCTATTCGCTCTACCTGAAGACGATCGCGGTCATCGACGTGCTAATCGTCGCGTTCGGATTCGTGCTCAGGGTCCAGGCCGGCGCGATGCTGATCGACGTCGAGCCGAGCGCCTGGATCCTCATCGTGACCGGCCTTCTGGCCCTGTTCATCGCGCTGGCGAAACGGCGCGACGATATTGTCCGCGACATGGATGCGGGCCACCGCAAGAGCCTCGAAGGCTATTCGCGCCAGTTCCTCGACGGCAGCATCATGGCGGTGCTCTCCACCCTGCTGGTATCCTATCTGATCTTCACCACCGACCAGGCGGTTATGGGTCGGCTGGGCAGCGAGCGGCTGTATTTCACCGGTCCGTTCGTGATTGCCGGCTTGCTGCGATATCTTCAGCTGACCGTCGTCTACGAGCGATCGGGCTCGCCGACGGATCTGATCTACTCGGACAAGGGATTGCTGCTCAGCGTTGTGGGCTGGGTCGCGACCTTCGGTCTGATCCTGTACTGGTAGGCGGGACCCATGCGCACGCGTCAGATGGAGCTTTGCGGTTGGGGTCGTGCCCTTACGGCTACGGTCCGCGCCTGGCGCCCGGAGCGCGCATCCGCCGTTACCGAGGTGCTGCGTGCCGCGCGTGAGGATGGTGTGATCGTCCATGGTGGCGGCCGCTCCTACGGGGATGCGCCGCTCAACGATGGCGGCGACGTTGTCATGACCGGTCGGCTCGACCGCATTATCGCCGCGGACTGGCAGACGGGCGAGGTGGCCTGCGAGGCCGGGGTGGCCGTCGGCGAGCTGATGCGTATCGCCCTCGAACATGGCTACGCGGTGCCGGTCAGTCCCGGCACCGGATTCGCCACGATCGGCGGCTGCATCGCCAACGACGTGCACGGCAAGAACCACGACCGCCACGGCAGCTTCTGCGATCATGTCGACTGGATCGACCTGGCGCTGCCGGACGGCGCGGTGCGGCGAATCACGCCGGATGCCGACGAGGATCTTTTCGCGGCCACGGTGGGCGGCATCGGCTTGACCGGCATCATGTTGGCGGCCGGGCTGAAATTGCGCCCGGTGCCGTCGAACGCCGTCGACATGACGGAGACGCCGGCCCGCGATCTGGAGGCGTTTCTCGAGATGCAGGAGGCGTCGCGTGACCGGCACACCTATGTCGTCGGGTGGATCGACGCCACTGCCCGCGGCCGCCGGCTCGGCCGCGGCATCCTCGAGACCGCCGACGATTCCCAGAGCGCTGTCACAGCGCCGCCGCGCCGCCGCCGGCGGATGCCGGTCGAGATGCCGGGCTTCGCGATGAACCGGCTTAGCGTCGGTCTCTTCAATGCGCTCTATTACCACCGGGTGCCAGGACGGGGACGGACGCGCCGGGTGCCGCTCGCCCAGTTCCTGTATCCGCTCGACGCAATCGAGGACTGGAACCGGCTCTACGGCAAGCGCGGCTTCTACCAGTTCCAGTGCGTACTTCCCGACGCCGAAGCGCCGGCCGGGCTGCGCAAGATCTTGGCGGAGATCGCGGGCGCCGGCCGGGGCTCGTTCCTTGCCGTTCTGAAGACGCTGGGCGGCGAGGGGAGGGGCCATCTCTCATTCCCGTTGCGCGGCTACACGCTGGCGCTGGATTTCCCCGCCAAACCGGGGGTGACGGAGCTGCTCGGCCGGCTCGAGCGCCTCACCCTTGACCATGGCGGCCGCATCTATCTCGCCAAGGACGGAGCAATGACGCCCCAGTCTTTTGCCACGATGTATCCGAGACTCGACGAGTTCCGCGCGGTGCTCGAGACCGTCGATCCCGACCGTGTCATGGATTCGAGCATGGCGCGGCGGCTGAAGATCAGGGGATAGGCCGATGGCCGCGAAAGACCCGCAACCGCAAGTCTGGCTGGTGCTCGGCGCGTCATCGTCGGTGGCGCGGGCCTTCGCACGCGTCGCCGCCGAGGACGGCGCCGATTTGATTCTCGCCGGCCGCGATCTCGAGGATCTGAAGTGCACGGCCGCGGACGTCGTGGCTCGCACCGGCCGCGCGGCGGAGGTGCTGGATTTCGACGCGGAGGACCTGGCAAGCCACGAGGGCTTCGCGGCCGAGGCCGTCCGGCGCGCCGGGTTTCTCAACGTCTTCCTCACCTTCGGCGCGATGCCGGAGCAGGAGGAGATCGACGCCGATTTCGCGCTGGCCGAGCGCGCCATCGCTGTCAACTACAGCGGCGCGGTCTCGGTGCTGCACCGCCTTGCGCCGTATCTCGAGGCCCAGGGCGCCGGCCATGTGGTAGTCCTGAGTTCCGTCGCCGGTGATCGCGGGCGGCTCAAGAACTATGTCTACGGCTCCGCCAAGGCCGGGCTGAACACCTATCTGCAAGGGCTACGCGCGCGGCTGTTCCGCAAGGGCGTATCGGTGACCACGATCAAGCCCGGCTTCATGGATACCGACATGACCTGGGGGCTGGACGGGATGTTCCTGGTTGCCAGCCCCGATGAGGTCGCCCGCGCCTGCCTGAAGGCTGCTAAAAAGCGCCGGCACGTGGTCTACGTGCCGTTCTTCTGGTGGGGGATCATGACGATCATTCGCCACATCCCGGAGTTCATCTTCAAGAAGATGAACATCTGAGCGACGCATCGCTGGTGGCCAGGCCCGCCATCTGTTAGCGTCGCGGACCACGGGACCAAGAACAGGAATGTCCGCCGGTGAGCTGGTGGCCCCATTGCCTTATTCCGACAGCGGTGACGGCCGCGTTGCTGGCGGCGTCGCCGGCCGCTGCGCAGGACACGCCCGATTTCGCCGCTATCGCCGGAACCTTCGAGGAGAACTGCGTCGCCTGCCATGGCGGCGAGGATGCGGTACTGGGGCTGCGGCTCGATTCGCTGGACGGCGTGAAGCGCGGCAGCGAGAACGGGCCCGTGGCCGTCCCCGGCAGGCCGGGCGAGAGCGAGTTGGTGCGCCGGATCAAGGGGATCAGCGAGCCGCGCATGCCGCTGACCGGCCCGCCCTTCCTGGACGACGCCCAAATCGCGGACATCGAGAGCTGGGTCGCCGCCGGCATGCCCGGCACCGCGGCGCCGGGACCGGAGGCCGTGGCGCCGCCGCGCCACCGGCCGGCACCGGGAGAGTCGGTCGCCTGGTCCGATGTCGCGCCGATCCTCATGAAACGCTGCGTCAAATGCCACACCGATGGGGGCCTGCGCGGCCGGCCGCCGGAAGGGCTGCGCCTGAAGACGCGGGAGATGGTGCTGGCTGGCGGTGAACGCGTGGCGGTGATCCCGGGCAACGCCGGCGCCAGCGAGTTGGTGCGCCGGATCCGGGGCCAGTCGCGGCCGCGCATGCCGCTGGACGGCCCGCCCTTCCTGGACGGCGACGAAATTCGCTTGATCACCGACTGGATCGCCCAGGGGGCGCCAGACGATTCAGGGCGCAGAGCGCCGGTCCCGGTCGGCGCGCGGGTTCGATTCGAGGGCGTGCTGACCGGCCGCTGGCAGGTCGACGGGACGCCGGTTACCGTGACTGGCGGCACCCGCATCGACAAGCCCCCGCGCGTCGGCGACGGCGTCGAGGTGCGCGGTACGGTGGGTGCCGACGGCTCGGTCCTCGTGCAGCGCCTGCGCCGGCGATAGTCTTTTCATTTTTCGTTGGCACGCTAGAGTGACTCGCCGTATTCACGATCCAAGCGCGCCGCCATTCACCCGCAAGAGGAGACCCCATGAAGATCTCGTTCGCCGAGCCCGCCCTGCCCGACAAGGGCGCCGTCGTCGTCCTGGTCGCGGACGGCAGGAAGCTGTCGCCCGCCGCAAGGGAACTGGACAAGAAGACCGGCGGCGCCGTTGCGCGGGCCATCAAGGCGAGCCGCTTCGAAGGCAAAAAGGGGCAGTTCCTGGAGCTCGTGGCGCCGGCGGGCACGGGGCTGGACCGCGCGCTGCTCGCCGGCGTCAACAAGGAGTTTGGCGAGCTCGCTCAGCAGGCGCTTGGCGGCAACGCGGTCGGCAAGCTGCTCGTCTCGGGCTCGGCGGCGGTGACCGTGATCGTCGATACCGGTGCGAAAGACCTTGTCGAGGCGGCAGCCAATGTCGGGCTGGGCGCGCGGCTGGCGAGCTACCGCTTCGACCGCTACCGCACCACGGAGGAGAAGGCGGACAAGCCGACCCTGAAAGCCGTGACCATCGGCGTCGCCGGCGCCGCCAAGGCGCGGCGGGCCTATGGGCCGATGGACAAGGTCGCGGACGGCGTGTTCTTCACCCGCGACCTCGTCTCCGAGCCGGGCAACGTCATCTACCCCGAAACGCTCGCGAAGGAGGCGAAGACTCTCGAGAAGCTCGGCGTCAAGGTCGAGATCTTCGACGTCAAGAAGATGGAGAAACTCGGCATGCGGGCGCTGCTCGGCGTCGGCCAGGGCTCGGCCCACGAGTCGCGCATGGTGGTCATGCAGTGGGAGGGCGCGGCCAAGTCGAAGAAGCCGGTCGCTTTCGTCGGCAAGGGCGTGACCTTCGATTCCGGCGGCATCTCGATCAAGCCGGGGCCGGGCATGGAGGAGATGAAGTGGGACATGGGCGGGGCCGGCACCGTCGTCGGACTGATGAAGGCGCTGGCCGGGCGCAAGGCCAGGGTCAATGCCGTGGGGCTCGTCGGGCTGGTCGAGAACATGCCGGATGGCAAGGCGCAGCGACCGGGTGACATCGTCAAAACGATGTCCGGTCAGACCATCGAGATCCACAATACCGATGCCGAGGGTCGGCTCGTGCTGGCCGACGTGCTGTGGTACTGCCAGGATCGCTTCAAGCCGCAATGCATGATCGATCTTGCGACCCTCACCGGGGCGATCATCATCAGCCTCGGCCACGAGCATGCCGGGCTGTTCGCCAACAACGACACGTTGGCCGAAACGATTACCGCCGCCGGGCTAGCGACCGGAGAGAAGGTCTGGCGCATGCCGCTCGACGATGCCTACGACAAGAAACTCAAATCGGATGCCGCCGACATGAAGAACATCGGCGGCCGCGATGCCGGCTCGATCACCGCGGCCCAGTTGCTGCAGCGCTTCGTTGACAAGACGCCGTGGGCGCATCTTGACATCGCCGGGGTCGCTTGGTCGAAGGAGGCCAAGCCGACGGCGCCCAAGGGCGCGACCGGCTTCGGCGTGCGTCTGCTGGACCGTCTGGTCGCGGACAATTACGAGAAGTAGGCACCCGTCGCGTGGCCGAGATCCGATTCTACCACCTGGAGCGAAGCTCGCTGGAGCGCGTGCTGCCGAAGATGCTGGAAACCGCGTTGCAGCGGGACTGGCGAGCGGTGGTGATCGCCGGGTCGGAGGATCGTGTCGAGGCCCTGAACGCGCTGCTCTGGGTCTACGACAAGGATGGCTTCCTGCCGCATGGATCGCGCAAGGACGGCCATGCGGACAAACAGCCCGTGTGGCTGACCACCGCGGAGGAAAACCCTAACGGCGCCCACGTCGCCTTCCTGGTGGACGGCGCCGGCCTGTCCGACCCATCGCTGTTCCCGCTGTGCTGCGAGCTGTTCGACGGCAAGGATCCGGACGCCGTTGCGCGCGCCCGTGACCACTGGAAGGCTGCGAAGGCTGCCGGCCACGAGATCACGTACTGGCAGCAGACCGCGACGGGCTGGGAGCAGAAGGCGGCGGGCTGACGGTCATGGGTTCGATCCTTCTCCTCGGTGTCTTGATGGGCATGCAGCATGCGCTCGAGGCCGATCACGTCGCGGCGGTCTCCAGCATCGTCTGCCGCGCCCGTTCCGCCGGCCGTATCGTGCGCCATGGCGTAATATGGGGGCTCGGTCACAGCGTAACGCTGCTTGCAGTCGCGGTGCTGGGGCTGGCGACAGGGCTGACTCTGGGCGAACGGCTTGCGGCGTGGCTCGAAGGCGCGGTCGGGATCATGCTGGTCGTTCTCGGCCTGCACGTCCTGTACCGGTTGCTGCGCGACCGCGTGCATTTCCACATGCACCGGCATGACGGCGGCACAGTTCATCTTCACGCCCATTCCCACGCCGGCGAGAGCGGCGGCGGTCACGGCTTCCATCACCAGCACGAGCATCGCGAGGGTCTGCCCTTCCGCACCCTGCTGGTCGGCATGATGCACGGGCTGGCCGGCTCGGCGGCGCTCATGGTGCTGACGGCCGCGACGATCCGCGACCCCTTCACGGGGTTGCTCTACGTGCTGCTGTTCGGCCTCGGATCGGTCGCCGGCATGGCGCTGCTGTCGGCGCTGATCGCGGTGCCCCTAGCTTGGTCGGCGCGCATGCTGACCGCCGCCAACCGCCTGCTGCAGGGCGCCGTCGGTTTGGCCACGGCAGGACTCGGCGCAGTGGTCCTGTACCGGGCCGCGATGGCGATCGCAGCGTGACGGAGCGCGGCTACCAGCCCCACGATTCGGGCGCGATCCCCCGCTACCAGGAGGTGGCGACCTTCATGCGCGCCGTGCAGGCGCCGGTGGCGCCGCCGCTTGATATCGCGCTGGTCGGCGTGCCGTTCGACCTCGGCGCGACCTACCGGCTCGGTGCGCGGCACGGGCCGGCCGGCGTGCGCGAGGCTTCGCGGCTGATCCGCCAGGTCAACCCGACGACCGGCATCCGTCCGTTCCAGCTGTGCAATATCGCCGATGTCGGGGATGCGCCCGTGGACCCGTTGAGCGTCGAGCGCAGCGTCGAATGGATCGAGCAGTATTTCGCGGCGATCCATGCGGTGGGCGCATTGCCGATCTCGATCGGCGGCGACCACACGGTGCCGCTGCCGATCCTGCGGGCGATCGCCGGAGACCGTCCGGTCGGGCTGTTCCACATCGACGCCCATGCCGACACCTTCGACGAGTTCATGGGCACGCGGGTCAACCACGCGACGTTCGTGCGCCGCGCCGTCGAGGAGGGTCTGGTCGATCCGCGCCGGGTGATTCAGATCGGCCTGCGCGGGACCCGCTACGGCGACGACGACATCGCGTTCGGGGACACGGCTGGCCTGCGCATGGTGACCATGGACGAGTATGAGGAGATGGGGCGGTCCGCCGTGATCGCGGAGGCGAAACGCGTGCTCGGCGATGGCCCGACCTATATCACGATTGATATCGACGGTCTCGACCCGACCGAGGCGCCGGGTACCGGCGTGCCGGAGCCGGGTGGCCTGTCGATGCGCGACCTCCAGGTCATGCTGCGCAACCTGACGGGGAGCGGCACGTTCGTCGGCGGCGATGTCTGCGAGATCACGCCTTCGCTCGACCCCACCGGCATCACCTGCATAAACGCCGCCAATGTGATGTTCGAGATTGCTTGCGTGGTGGCGGAAAGCCGCGCGCGTTTGAAGTGACGGGCGGTCCGGCGCGGTGTCGGGAGGTCCGGTCAACCCGCACTTTCGGCCCGACCCGCCGGCACTGGGCCGGGCGGCCGGCCGGGTTACTGGTCCCAGACGGCGCGCGGCGGCGGGTATTCGGCGACGGACGACCAGGTTGTGGTGTCGTCGCCGGCGAGGCCGGCGAGACCCTCCCAGTCGTCTGCAAGCGCCGGGGATCCGTCCTGCTCGCAGACCCTGCGGTCTCCGCGTGCCAGCCCCTCCAGGACGCGGCAATCCCGGCCCGTCGCGACGTCCATGGCGTGGTCGCCAAGCCCCTTGCCGGTCGCAGCGGCGGAAAACAGCGAGCCCAGCAGCCCGAGTTCGCCGAGCGTCATGCCGGCGAACATCGGCGTCGCGCAGCCGGCCAGTGGCCCGGCACAGAGGAGCAGGGAAAAGGCAAGAACTGCTGCGCGCGGGGCAAAGGATCGTCGCATCGTCAGACAGATGGTTATCGGCTGATCATTTGTCCAGCTCGCGATGTGTCGCGACTGGGAAATTTTGGCGGTCCCTGCATAATGGGGCTGCAACGCACCGACGCGGCGGGCATGGAATCAAGAAGGACGGTGACGCAGATGAAATTCGGACTGCGGCTGAATATCCAGGGCGAGATGGGGGCGACCTCCTCGGCCTATGAGTACACGCTGGAGATGGCGCGGATGGCCGAGGATCTCGGGTTCGATTCGGTCTGGATCCCCGATCACGTGGAAAACGCGCATCTCGACCGGAGCCGGCCGATCCTCGAGTTCTGGACCACGCTGACGGCGTTGGGCGCGCAGACGGAACGGGTCCGGCTGGGCGGCCATTCGGTCAACAACAATTTCCGCCATCCGGGGCTGACCGCGAAGATCCTCTGCACGCTGGACCAGATCACCGGCGGCCGGGTGATCTATGCCCCCGGGTCGGGATGGTTCGCCGACGAGGCCAAGGCCTACGGGTTTCCTCAGTGGAGCGACGACGGGCTGACCCGCATCGCGCGGCTTGACGAGACCCTGCGGATCGTGCGCGGGCTGATGACCGAAGACGTCTTCAGCTTCGAGGGCATGCATTTCACGCTGCGCGACGCCTACTGCAACCCCAAGCCGGTGCAGCGCCCCTACCCGCCGATCTGGGTCGCCGGCGATTCCGTGCCGACGCAGGGCCTGATGGCAGAACACGGCGATGTCTGGCTGATGTATTCGAAGCAGCCCGATATCGTGGCCGGCCTGATCGCGGGCATGCGCGCCGAGCGCAGCACCCCCTTCGAGGTCGCCTTGTCGGCGGTGGGCCTGGCCGGGCAGGGCGAGGACGCGACCCTGGAATGGGCCAAGATGTATGCCGCGGAGCGGCGGCACCGGTTTCCCGTACCGCCGACCGTCCAGGACGTGATGGAGGCCAATCTGACCGGCGATGCCGGCGCCGTTTGTGCGCGCATCGACCAGTGGGCGTCGGTCGGCGTCGGCCATGTCATCATCCAGCCGATGCCGCCGATTGAGGGCACCCGATTCTTCGGCGAGAAGATCCTTCCGCGATACCTGTAGGTTTCCCGGATGGGCTTGCCTCCTGCGGCGCGGCGCGGCAGCATGACGTTCATGCGACTTAATATGACTGCAATATTTCTCGTCATCGTGCCGGTGCTCGCCGCGCCGGCCGCGGCACAGTCGTTCCGGGGCGAGGCGACGGCGCTGGACGGCGCGACGATCCTGCTCTCGGCAATGGGTCACAGCGACATCACCGCGCGGATCCTCGGCATCGATGTACCCGCCATGGACGCGGCCACGGGCGATGGCTGGTTCGCCCGCGCCGCGCTCGACGACATCCTGGCCGCCGGCGGCCGCACCCTGACCTGCCAGCAATACGGCGAGGCGGATGGCCAGCCGCTGGTCCATTGCGTTCTTGACGGTGGCGGCCAGCGGGACGTAGGCCTCGCCATGGTGGCGGCGGGCTGGGCCGTGCCGCAACGGCGCTACCTGCGCGCCAACGCCGCTCGGATTCGTGGCGGCCTGGCCACATCCTACGAGCAGGCCGAACGCGCGGCGCGGCGCGCCGGAAAAGGACGCTGGGCGCGGATGCCGGGCCGGTAGCGGCGCGGCAAGAGACGAGAACCGGGAAAATGGCGACCCCAACGGGATTCGAACCCGTGTTGCCGGCGTGAAAGGCCGGTGTCCTAGGCCTCTAGACGATGGGGTCGTCGCGGCCGATGATTTACTGTTCCGCTTGACAAAGGTCAAGAGCCGTCGCTGGCAGCGGGCTCAGAACGGGTGCACGCACTAGCGCACCACGCCCCCACTGGCGCCGCGTCGCTCGAGGCCGCGGCGGCGCGATCCCCCTTTGTCGGCCGGTTTCGGCGGGCCCTTGCGCAGCCGGTCGACGAATGCGCTGCCCATTGGTGCGATCCCTTGCCCGTGCCGCCGGCATGCGCAGCTTCACGTGAAATGCGAGGCGCTTGGCATTTCCGGCAGCCGCGGGTATCGACAAGGGTTCGGGTCTTGCGTTTCGGAATTGTGACCGAAACGCCGTGACTGCCGCCCCACGGTGGAGCGACCGCCATGATTGATCGCATCTATGTCCTGATTTCGCCCGCGCCGCTGCTGCTTTTCGCCCTGTTGCTCAACTATATGAGCGGGTTGGAAGGATGGGGCGCCTGGGCGGCCGGCCCGCTGATTCTGCCGGTCGTCGCGCTCAGCGCCGGTCTGGGCGTGTTCGGCCTCGGTCTGGCCGTGCGGGCCGCGAGCAAGAGGTGGCGTGTCGCGCTGACCGCCGCAGCGGTCCTGGCCGGATCGGTCGCCATCTGGCTTCCGGTGCAGGCGCTGGCGCACTGGATCGGCTGACCGGGCGTCCCGTTCCTCCGGCAGGTTATCACGCGTGAACGGGAGGACGGTGGCAGGTGGGTTCGGCAATCCGCACGATACGGCGGCGGCGGCTCGAACGGTATGCGGCGTGGGCCGGCACCGCGCGTGCTGGCCTGTCGCGGGTCGTCGCCGGGCTCGCGCTGCTGTTCGTCAGCGGCGCGGAAGCCGGACTGCACCGCGAGATCGGCTGCCTTGCGCTCAACATCTACTTCGAGGCGCGATTCGAACCCGAGGCGGGTCGGCGCGCGGTCGCCCATGTCGTGTTGAACCGGGTTGCCGACCGGCGCTGGCCCGATACCCCCTGCCGGGTCATCGCGGACGGCTTTCCCGATGCCGGCGCCTTGTGCCAGTTCAGCTGGTATTGCGATGGAAAATCCAACCGGCCGAAGCGGGACCGCCAATGGCGCGACGCACAGCAACTGGCGCGCGGCGTCTATTGGGGGCGCGGGCACGATCCGACGGGCGGCGCCCTGTGGTATCACGCCGACTATGTCGACCCGGGCTGGCGATACGCCTTGCGGCGGGGACCTCAGATCGGCCGGCACATCTTCTACCACGATGGGGCCGTGCCGGAACATCCGCCGCCGCGGGTTCGGGCCGCGGACCCATAGATAACTTTTTTACCTTTTAAGTTCAGGCTGTTACGTGATCTTACGTGGGGCAAGAATGCGCATCCCGGTCCTCTACCAGCTCGCCCTGTTGCTACGCCGCTCGCCGGAAACCGAGTTCGAGCGCATCATGCTGCTGCAACGCATTTACGAGCGCCGGTTGCTGATTTCCATCGGGGCTGTGGCGGCGTTGATGGGCGCGGCCGCGGCCGTGTCCGTCAAGCGCACGATGGAGGAGGAATTGCAGTGCCTCGCGTTGAACGTCTACTTCGAGGCGCGCGGTGAACCCTATGAAGGCCAGGTCGCGGTTGCCCATGTGGTGATGAACCGGGCCGAGGACCGGCGATTTCCCGGCTATGTCTGTGGCGTCGTCCAGCAGGGCGGCAAGGACAGCCACGACTGCCAGTTCAGCTGGTGGTGCGACCGCCTTGACGACGAGCCGACCCATATGGCCGATTGGGAACTGGCGAAACAGGTCGCACACCGGGTCTATTGGGGCGACGTCGCGGATCCGACGGAGGGGGCGCTCTGGTACCATGCGACCCATGTCAGGGCCTATTGGCGCGGGCAGTATCAGAAGAGCCGGACGATCGGCAACCACGTCTTCTACCGCGACAAGCCGCGACGCGGCGACGCGGGTGCGTGATCGCGCGGCGTAAGGGCGTGCGCGGCGGTCGCACAAATTACATATCGGAACTGTAAAACGCTGCCCGACACTTGACGACGTGATACAACCTGCGATTATGCGCGCGGCGAGGTGCCGGGCGACCATGTAATTCCAGAAAACGGCGAGCATGAAAGCGGGCCGGGGCATGGCTCGAGCGCCAGCGCTATCGTATCTGAGCGGAACGGGAGGAGATCAATGCGAGTATCAAAATTCGCACTGGCGGCGTTGGTTGCCGGGGTTGCGATAACGACGGCCGGGGCGGTCACGGCACAGACTGTGAAGGTCACGCCGCTTGGCAGTCATGACGGTGAGTTCTGCCGTCTGGATCGTGCGATGGTATTCGAGGATCCGGATGGAACGCGCATACTCTACGACGCGGGTCGGACCGTCGCCGGCGCAGGAGACCCGCGGCTCGGCAGGATCGACGCGGTGCTGCTCTCGCATGTCCACGGCGATCATCTCGGTGATCGGCACATCCCGGCCGCCAACGCGGGAGAGTGTGGCCGACCGGATTTCTCCGTTGCCGCGGCGCCAACCTCGAATTCGGTGAACATCGTCGTCGCCAAGGGCGCGAAATTCATCGTCGGCGCCGAGATGGCCAGCTTCTTCTCGGGCAAGGTCAAGAACGCCGGCGGCGATCCCAAGCTTGTGCAACTTGCGCGTTATGGCGCGTCGCGCAAGGTGGGCGGCGTCACGATTGCGACCGTGCCGGCGGTACACTCGAACGGCCTCAACCCGGCGTTTATCGACAATGCCGATCATGCGGCGATGCTGAAAGACGAAGGCCTGACCGCGTATGTGGGCCCGCCCAGCGGTTACGTGCTGTCGTTCTCGAACGGTCTCGTGGCCTATCTGTCGGGCGATACCGGCATCACTGCGGAGCAGGAGCTCGTCGTGCGCCGCCACTACGGCGCCAATCTCGCGGTCATCAATATCGGCGACGTGTTCACCACCGGCCCTGCGGAAGCGGCCTATGTGATCAACGAGCTGGTCAAACCCGCATCGGTCATTCCCTCGCATGCCAACGAGGTGGCGACCCAAGGCGGCAGGGTTGTGGCCGGCAGCCGGACCGACACGTTTCTCAAGGCCGTCAAGGTGCCGGCCCATCTCCCGCTGAGCGGCAAGACAATGGAGTTCGACGGCAAGGGCAAATGCGTTTCCGGCTGTTGACGGCACAACCGATGCAGTGGATCGATTAGCGGGTTCCCGGTGTCGACGGAGGTGGCATAATACCGGCCTGGATCCCATCTGGTGCCCGGGAGATGCCAATGGCAAAGCACAATCCGACGGCGCGCAAGAACCCGCGGGCCTCTCAATACACCGAGCCGGGCTGCGCCTATTGCCCGCCCGCGGTGCGCGCGTGCCGCGACGGCGAGGATGAACGGCGCGGCCCCGGTTTCTGCCCGAGCAAGACGGACGCCGAAGGAATCGCCGAGGGTTTGTCCCGTTACGACGATCCCTTCTGGCACCGGGTCGCGGTCGAATCGGCGCGGGTCGAGGCGGAGGGTTACTGCAAATGGACCCGGGTCGAGGAAATCGTCGAATTCGCGAAGAAGATGGGCTTCACGAAGCTTGGTATCGCATCGTGCATCAGCTTCGTCGACCAGGCCAACACGTTGAGCCGGATCTTTGAGAGCCATGGGCTCGAGGTCGTCTCCGTGGCCTGCAAGACCGGTGGCGTGCCCAAGGAGGAAATCGGCCTGCGGGATGACGAAAAGATCCGGCCGGGCGGCCACGAATCGCTGTGCAATTCAATGGGACAGGCCGAGCTTCTGAACCGCGCGGGGTGCGAGCTGAATGTCGTGCTGGGCCTGTGCGTCGGTCATGACAGCCAGTTCTTCAAGTTTTCCGAAGGTCTGGCGACGACGCTGATCGCCAAGGACCGGGTGCTCGCACACAATCCGATCGGGGCCCTCGCGCTGGCCGACAGCTATTACAGCCGGGTCTGGGGACCCGAGCGACCGGACAAGCCGCCGAAGCTGCCGCGTCAGGGCCGTAAGGGTTGAGGTGGCGCCGGCTTCGCATGCCGCGCAGGTGAACGCAACGGGAAAGCAATGATGACAAGGGATCAGATGAACGCCGGGCCGGATTCCGATCGGTCGACGCGTATCCTGTCGCGCCGGCTGGTGCTTGCCGGTCTTGCCTCGGGCGGCACAATCGTTGCCGCCGGCCCCGTCGGCGCCGCCTGCGCCTTGACGCCGCGCCAGCCCGAAGGGCCGTTCTATCCGGTTGCGATCGGTGAGGCCGACGGAGACCTGACGCGCGTCTCGGGTGCCGGGGGACGGGCCGACGGTACGGTCATCGAGGTGACCGGCCGCGTTTTGGGCGCCGGTTGCCGGCCGTTGCCCGGCTGCGTGATCGAGCTGTGGCAGGCCAATCGCCATGGCCGCTACGATCATCCCGGGGACCGCCAACACACGCGGCCGCTCGATCCGAATTTTCAGGGGTATGCGCGCCTGGTGGCGGACAAGGACGGGGCCTATCGTTTCGTGACCATCGTGCCCGGGGCCTACCCGGCGTCGCGATACTGGATGCGGCCGCCGCATATCCATTTCCGGCTCCGTGCCGCCGGTCATCGGCCGCTGACCACGCAGATGTACTTTGCCGGCAATCCGCTCAACGACAGTGACCGGTTGCTGGCGCAGGTGCCGCCGGATCGCCGGGCGGCGCTCGAGGTCGCGTTCGATCGGCGCACCGCCGATAATATACCGGCGGGGAGCTTCGATATGACCCTGGCCGCGGGCTAGCGCGCCACAACGAGTTTTTGGGGCCGCGAGGGGGTTACCTTGGACCGGCGCAATGGGCCTTACCCCTCGACTATTCCATCCGCTTTGGGCTAAACACTCCCGGTCCGCGCCGACATCGTGGTCGGGGCGCAATGGCATGGGGACATGATCGACGAGTTCCACCGTATAAAGCGGCTTCCGCCTTATGTGTTCGCGGAGGTGAACGCGATGAAGGCGGCCGCGCGCGCGGCCGGCGACGACATCATCGATTTCGGCATGGGCAATCCCGATTCGCCGACGCCGAAGCATATCGTCGACAAGCTTTGTGAGACGGTGCGCGATCCGAAAACCCACCGCTATTCTCAAAGTCGCGGTATCCCGGGATTGCGGCGGGCGCTTGCCGCCTACTATGCGCGGCGCTTCGGCGTCGATCTCGACCCTGAGCGTGAAGTCGTGGTGACGCTCGGCTCGAAGGAGGGGCTGGCCAATCTGGCGATGGCGATTACCAGCCCCGGCGACGTGGTGCTGGTGCCCAACCCGAGCTATCCGATCCACCATTTCGGTTTCATTATCGCCGGCGCGGCGATCCGTTCGCTACCGGCCCTGGTTTCGACGCCCGACGAGCGTGCGGAATTCATGGCGGCGCTCGAACGAGGCGTGCACCATTCCATCCCGAGGCCGGTGGCGCTGGTTCTCAACTTTCCGTCCAATCCGACGGCCCAGGTGGTCGATTACGACTTTCTTGCACAGATCGTTGGCTTCTGCCGCGAGAACGACATCCACATCCTGTCCGACATCGCCTATGCCGAGATTTATTTCGATATTGATCCGCCACCCTCGATTCTCGAGGTGCCCGGAGCCAAGGACATCGCTGTCGAATTCTCATCGCTGTCCAAGACCTATTCGATGCCGGGCTGGCGGATCGGCTTCGCCGCGGGGAATGCGCGCCTGATAGAGGCGTTGGCTCGGATCAAGTCGTACCTCGACTACGGTGCCTTCACGCCGATCCAGGTCGCGGCGACGGCGGCGTTGAATGGGCCGCAAGACTGCATCGACGAGATCCGGAGCGTCTACCGCGAGCGCCGCGACGTTCTGGTCGAGGGACTCGCCGCCGCCGGCTGGAAAATTCCGTCGCCGCTGGCGACGATGTTTGCCTGGGCCCCGATCCCGCCTGCCTTCCGACATCTCGGCTCGCTCGAATTCTCCAAGCTGCTGCTGCGTGAGGCGAAGGTCGCGGTCTCGCCGGGGCTCGGCTTCGGCGAGTACGGCGACGACCATGTGCGGATCGCCTTGGTCGAGAATCTGCACCGTACGCGCCAGGCGTTGCGTAGCATCAAATCCTTCATGAGGGATGCCGCCAGCCATGGTGGTCAGGCTCCAGGACGGAGTGCGACCGGATGAGCGAACCTCTGAAAATCGCGGTGGCCGGTCTTGGCACGGTCGGCGCCGGCACGCTGCAACTGCTCAGCGAGCAGGCCGAGTTGCTTTCGCTGCGCGCGGGACGGCCGTTGCAGGTGACCGCCGTTTCGGCCCGCAATCGCGGGCGTGACCGGGGCGTCGATTTGTCGCCATTCGCCTGGTACGACGATGCGGTGGCGATGGCCCGTGACGCGGATGCCGACGTTGTGGTCGAGTTGATCGGGGGCAGCGACGGCGCGGCCAAGGCGGTTTGCGAATCGGCGTTCGCGGCCGGTCGCCACGTCGTTACGGCGAACAAGGCGTTGCTCGCGATACACGGCACCGGGCTGGCCCGGGCCGCCGAGTCCGCCGGCGTCATGCTTGCCTGGGAGGCTGCTGTCGCGGGCGGGATTCCGGTGATCCGCAGCCTCAGGGAAGGGCTGGCGGGCAACCGAATCGATCGCCTACAGGGCATCCTGAACGGGACCTGTAATTACATCCTCACCACGATGCGCGAGACCGGCCGCGAATTCGACGATGTGCTGGATGAGGCGCAGCATCTGGGATATGCCGAAGCCGATCCCAGTTTCGACATCGACGGTGTCGATGCCGCGCACAAACTGGCCCTTCTGTCCGCGCTGGCATTCGGCGCGGAGATAGATTTCGAGGGGGTCTATGTCGAGGGCATTCGCAAGATTGCCGCCATGGATATCCAGTACGCGGGCGAACTCGGCTACCGCATCAAGCTGCTCGGTATCGCCGAGGTCAACCAGGACGGCATCCATCAGCGTGTCCATCCCGCGATGGTTCCGGCCGATGCGCCGATCGCCGCGATCGAGGGCGTCTTCAACGGGGTGGTTGCGCACGGAGATTTCGTCGGCATGACGGTGCTCGAGGGGCGCGGCGCCGGCGCCGGGCCGACGGCATCGGCCGTGGTGGGCGACCTGATGGATATCGCCTGCGGGCGTCGTGCGCCGACTTTCGGCATTTCGGCCGAGGCTCTGCAGAAGATCCCGTCGCTGCCGATGGACCGGCATGTCGGCCCCTACTATGTACGATTGATGGTGATCGACAAACCGGGCGTCTTCGCCGATATTGCCGCGACTTTGCGCGACTGCGAGATCTCTCTCGAGTCGGTTCTGCAGCGCAGTCGCGCCCCGGGAGATGTGGTGCCGGTCGTGTTGACAACCCATGAGGCAAGCGAAGCCTCGATGCAACGGGCAATTGACGAGATCGAGCGCATCGAGGCCGTCCGCGAGCCGCCGAATATGATTCGTATCGAGCGCGGTTCGGTCGACTGATGGCGTTACGGTCAAACCCGTGTTGTCCGGAGGAAGCAATGCCTGAAGATTACAGCAGTATGGATCGCAATCTCGCACTCGAGGCGGTGCGGGTGACCGAGGCCGCGGCGCTGGCCGCGTCCCGCTGGATGGGCCGCGGCGACGAGAAGGCCGCCGACCAGGCGGCGGTCGATGCGATGCGCAAGGCTCTGAACAGCCTGAGCATCCAGGGCAAGGTGGTGATCGGGGAGGGCGAACGTGACGAGGCGCCGATGCTGTTCATCGGCGAGGAGGTCGGGACCGGGGAAGGCCCGAATATCGACATCGCCCTCGATCCGCTCGAGGGCACGACGATCACGGCGAAGGGCGGCACCAATGCCCTGGCCGTCATCGCCATGGCCGATCAGGGGAGCTTCCTGTTTTCACCGGATGTCTATATGGAGAAGATTGCCGTTGGCGGCGAGCTGCCGGCAGGGGTGGTCGATCTCGACGCGCCGGTGGCGGAGAATCTGTCCAATCTTGCGAAGGCGAAGGACAAGGATGTCTCCGATCTTGTGGCGTGCATCCTCGACCGTCCGCGCCATGCCGATCTGATCGAGCAGACCCGGGCAGCCGGCGCCCGCATCATGCTGATTTCGGATGGCGACGTTGCCGGCGTCATCGCCACCGCGACACCGGACAGTCCGGTCGACATTTATTACGGTACGGGCGGCGCGCCGGAGGGGGTGCTGGCGGCGGCGGCGCTGCGCTGCATCGGTGGTCAGATCCAGGGACGCCTGGTATTCCGCAACGATGACGAGCGCGGACGTGCGGCGCGTTGCGGCATTACGGATCTGAAGCGCAAGTATGATATCGAGGACATGGCCGGTGGCGACGTGATGTTCGCCGCGACGGGTGTCACGGATGGCGCCATGCTCCGCGGCGTACGGCGCTACGGGCATGGGGCCAGGACACAGTCGATGGTCATGCGCTCGAAGACCGGCACGGTGCGGATCATCGAGACAACTCACGACTTCACCCGCAAATCCGGGTTCCCGCCGATGGATGCCTGAGACAACGCCGGCGATCCTCGGGGTTGAACGCTCGGCAGCCGGGCGCCGCTGGTACGCCCGTGAAGGCGATGCGCGCCTCGGGCTGGCGCTGGCCCAGCGATACGGATTGCCGGAGGTGGTCGGTCGCATCATGGCGGCGCGCGGCCTCGGTCCCGACGATGCCGCGGCGTGGCTGGACCCGACGCTGAAGGCACTGCTGCCGGATCCCTCGCAGTTCAAGGACATGGACCTGGCCGCCGAGCGAATCGCCGATGCGGTGCGGTCCGGGGAGGTTGTCGCCATCTTTGGCGACTACGACGTCGACGGCGCGACTTCGACCGCGCTGTTGCGCGGATTCCTGGAGTCGGTGGGGGGGCGTGTCGTTACCCATATCCCCGATCGACTACGGGAAGGCTATGGGCCGAACGGGCCGGCGCTGTTGGCGCTGAAGAAAAGCGGCGCCACGGTCGCTGTCACCGTCGACTGCGGCATCACCGCGTTCGAGCCGCTGGAGGCCGCGGCCGAGGCGGGTCTGGAGGTGGTTGTCGTCGATCACCATGTGGCCGAGCCGCGCCTGCCGCGCGCCTATGCCGTGGTCAATCCGAATCGGCTCGACGAGACGGACGGCTATGGTCAACTGGCAGCCGTGGGAGTCGCGTTCCTCCTGGCGGTTGCGATCAACCGTGCGCTTCGGGAGGTCGGCTGGTACGCGGAGCGGCCGGAGCCGGATCTGCGCCAGCGACTCGATCTCGTGGCCCTGGGGACGATTTGCGACGTGGTGCCGTTGACGGGCGTCAATCGGGCATTGGTAGCGCAGGGGTTGAAGGTCATGGCACAGCGGGGAAATCCCGGCATTGCCGCCCTGGCCGATGTCGCCCGCCTCAGCGAAGCGCCCGAGGCCTGGCACGCGGGGTTCCTGCTTGGACCCCGGGTCAATGCCGGCGGTCGTGTCGGCGAGGCGGGGCTGGGCGCCGCGCTGTTGAGTGCGCCTGATTACGCCACCGCCCTGCCGATCGCGCAGCGTCTCGACGCCTGGAATGCCGAGCGCAAGGCCATCGAGGCTGCCTGTCTCGAGGAGGCGATCGCCCAAATCGAGACCGAGGGCCCGCATGACGGACTGGTCTATGTCGCGTCCGCGGGCTGGCATCCCGGCGTCATCGGCATCGTCGCCGGACGCCTGAAGGAGCGCTACAACCGGCCCGCCTGCGTCGTCGCGCTCGACGGGGAGGTTGGCAAGGGATCCGGCCGTTCGATAGCGGGGGTCGATCTCGGCAACGCGGTTATCGCGGCGCGGCAGCAAGGGTTGCTGATCAATGGCGGTGGCCACGCCATGGCCGCGGGATTCACGCTGGCCGCCGACCGCCAAGGCGCGTTCCGCGCGTTCCTCGCCGACCGCGTGATCGCGCAGACCGGTCCGGGCGGGCCGATCGC
This sequence comes from Rhodospirillales bacterium, assembly GCA_020356105.1. Lineage (GTDB taxonomy): Bacteria > Pseudomonadota > Alphaproteobacteria > UBA8366 > JADFVY01. The sequence continues at coordinate 35,186 of CP070634.1, forward strand.
GACGCTGGGGCTGGATGGCACGCTGCAGCCGCGCGGCGCCACGATAGAGCTGGCCACGGCGTTACAGAAGCTGGCCCCGTTCGGCGCGGGCAATCGCGAGCCGCGCTTCGCCCTGCCGGCGGCCCGTGTTGTCCAGGTGGATGTTGTCGGCGAAGAACACGTCCGCTGCATCCTGACCGGCGAAGATGGCGGTCGCCTGAAAGCCATCGCCTTCCGCTCGACGGGGCGGCCGCTCGGGCAGCTGCTGATGCAGTCCGGCGGCCTGCCGGTGCACATCGCCGGCCAGCTCCGACTGGACCGCTGGCAGGGTCGCGAATCGGTGCAGCTGATTATCGATGATGCCGCGCAGGTGACCTGAACCGGCGTCAAGGCGGGACGGCCGAGCCCCGCCGTCAGCGACGTCGCGGCGAAGCTTTGCGCGGTTTGCGGCGTCCCTTGGCCGGGCTCCGTCCTCGTTTCTCAGGCTTGCCCTGGCGGCCGCCCTCGACGATCACGAACACCATGCCGCCGGTCACCGTGTCGGCCTCGACCAGCTCGACCGTCACCGCGTCGGCCAGGGTAAAGGTCAGGCCCGTGGCCTCGCCGACGAGGCAGTGGTGCACCTCGTCATGGATGAAGTATTCGTTGGACAGGGACGAAACAGGGACGAGGCCGTCGGCGCCGGTCTCATCGAGGGTTACGAACAGACCGAAGCGGGTGACGCCGCTGATCCGGGCGGTGAACGCGGCGCCGATGCGGTCGACCATGAAGGCGGTGGTATAGCGATCCAGCGCGTCGCGCTCGGCGACCACGGCGCGTCGCTCGGTGGTCGAAATATGGTCGCCGGTCTCGACGAAGGTCCCGGCTTCCTCCTCGGTCAGCGCCCCCGCACCCAGCCCGTAGCCGCCGATCAGGGCACGGTGCACCAGCAGGTCCGCATAGCGACGGATCGGCGAGGTGAAATGGCAGTAGCGGCGCAAGGCCAGGCCGAAGTGGCCCGGATTTTCGGGGCTGTATCGCGCCTGGCTCTGGCTGCGCAGGATCAGCTCGCTGATCAATTGCTCGCTCTTGTCGCCCGCGGCCTTCGCAAGGATCCCGGTGAAATGGTCGGGGCGGATCGCCTGCCCCTTGGCCAGCCGATAGCCGAGCCCGTCCAGCGCCTGGCGCAGCGCCTCCAGCTTGTCGAGCGGCGGTTCCTCGTGGATGCGGTACATCGCCGGGCGGCGCTTTGCCTCCAGCGCCTCGGCGGCGGCGACGTTGGCGGCGATCATGAACTCCTCGATCAGCTTGTGGCTGTCGAGCCGGCGCCGCGGCAGGATCCGCTCGATATGACCGTCCTCGCCGAGGATCACCTGGCGCTCGGGAATCTCCAGCTCCAGCGTGCCGCGCGCCTTGCGGCCTCTGAGCAGCGCCTCGTAGGCACCGTAGAGCGGCGCGATTACCGGCTCGAGCAGCGGCCCGGTCACGTCATCGGGCGCGCCATCACGCGCCGCCTGGACCTGCTCGTAGACGAGGCGCGCGGACGAGCGCATCAACCCGCGCACGAATTTGTGGCGCAGAAGTTTGCCGTTGCGGTCGATCCACATGTGTACCGCCATGCAAGCGCGGTCCTCGTTCGGGCGCAGCGAGCACAGATCGTTCGACAGCTGCTCGGGCAGCATCGGCACGACACGGTCGGGGAAATAGACCGAATTGCCGCGCTCGCGCGCCGATCGGTCCAGCGCGCTGCCCGGCCGCACGTACCAGGCGACGTCGGCGATCGCCACCATCAGGTGCCAACCGCCCGCATTCTTCGGGTTGTCGTCGGGCGCGGCCCAGACGGCGTCGTCGAAATCGCGCGCATCGGCCCCGTCGATGGTAACCAGTGGAAATTTGCGCAGATCCGTCCGTTTGCCGAGCGTCACCGGCTTCGCCGCCGCGGCCTGGGCCAGCGCCTCCGTGGCGAATTCGTGCTGGATTCCATGCTGATGGATCGCAACGAGACTGATCGTCGAGGCGTCGCCCATGCGTCCGAGTCGCTCGACGATCTTCACGCGGCGCGCGCCGTAGCCACGGGTCTCCAGCACCTCGGCGCTTACCAGGTCGCCGGGTCGGGCCTTGCCGACATCGCTGCGCCCGACCACATAGTCGCTCTTGTGCTTGCGGTCGGTCGGGCGCACCATGCCGCCGTCGCCGGTCGGTTCGAACACGCCGATCAGCCGGCGCGGGCCGGTCCCGATGACCCGGATGATACTGGCATCGTATGTCTCGGCGTCGATCCGCTTGAGACGTGCGAGAAGGCGATCACCCTCTCCCGGTGCGGCGCCGCGATGGCTCCCGGGCCGCAGGTAGATGCGCGGCGGTGCGCCCTCGGTTTCCTTTACCGGTCGACAGATCACCTCGCCGTCAGCGTCGATCCGGTCGACCTGGATTACGGCGACTTCGGGCAATGCGCCGGGTTTCGCGACGCGGCGCTTGCGGCCGCGTTCAATCCTGCCTTCGGCCGCCAACTCCTTGAGCATGCCCTTCAGCCAGATGCGGTCGGCACCCGTCAGGCGAAAAGCGCGCGCGATTTCGCGCTTGCCAACCGGGCTCGGACTGTCCTCGATGAACGAGATGATCTGATCGCGCGTGGGCCGCGGCGTGGCTTTGGACTTTGTCGTTTTTTCTGTTTCCTTCAATCGATGAACTCGCTCTGCTCCGCGGGGGATTCGAGTGGGGACGGCGGTCTGCGACCACGATCGGCGGCATCGATACGGTGTGTCCAATCGTCATCATTGGGGCCGTTGCGCCCGCCGCGATGCTGAGGGAGGACCATCACGATCGCGCCGTCATGTCCTCCAAATAGATGAAGCGAAGGTTGGCGTCAAAGGACGGAACGGGGGATCAGCTGATCGTTGCCTTGCTGGGAGAGGCCTTCTTCCTGCCCGGCGCCTTCTGCGCGGATTTCTTCTTCCCCGCCGTGGCCTTCTTTTCTTTCCCGTTCTTGCCGTTCGCGGCCCTCGCGCGTTTGGCCTCGATCAGCTCGACAGCCTGTTCCAGGGTCACCGAGTCCATCGTCACGCCCTTCGGCAGGGACGCAAAGGTTTTTTCGTGTTTGACATAGGGGCCGAATCGTCCCTTGCCGACCGTGATCGGTTTGCCGTCCTTCGGGTGCGCGCCTAACTCGGTCGCCGACGGCTTACGCTCCGCCGCCGTTTCGATCAGTTCGACGGCGCGGTTCAGGCCGATCGTCAGCACGTCATCATCGCCTTTCAGGGACACATAGGTGCTGCCGTGTCGGACGTATGGACCATAGCGTCCGATGCCAGCGGTGATCACCTCGCCGCTGTTCGGGTTGATGCCGATCTCGCGCGGCAAAGCCAGCAGGGCCAGGGCCTTCTCGAGGTCGATGTCGGTTGCCGGCATGCCGCGCGGCAGCGACGCGCGCGGCGGTTTTGGCGCCTTTTTCTTCGTCTTCTTTTTGCCGTCGCCGTTCACCGCCTCGGCGGGGGGTACCTCCTCCTCTCCGAGCTGCACGTAAAGCCCGTACGGCCCCTTGCGCAGGCTGACCTCCTTGCCGGTTACCGGATCGATGCCCAGTGTTCGCGGCAAATCGGCACTTTCCGAAGCCTCGGCCGCAGTCTCCGCGTCGCCAGTCTCAAGGCCAAGCTGGCGGGTATACTGGCATTCGGGGTAGTTGGAACAGCCGATGAAAGCCCCGAACCGACCGACCTTGATGTTCAACCTGCCGTCGGCACAGCGTGGGCAGCGCCGGGCCGCGTCGGCATCCTCGCCGATCTTGGGCGGGAAGAAATGGGGGCCAAGCGTTTCGTCTAGAACGTCGATGACCTGGCTGAAGGTTACTTCCTTGGCGCCGTCCACGGCGCGCGAGAAATCGCGCCAGAAATCATTCAGCACGGCCTTCCAGTCGATTCGCCCGCCGGAAATATCGTCGAGCTTCTCCTCCATATCGGCCGTGAAGTCGTACTCGACGTAGCGTGGGAAGAACGACGACAGGAACGCCGTCACCAGACGGCCCTTGTCGTCCGGCACGAAGCGGCGCTTGTCGAGGCGGACGTATTCGCGATCCTGCAGCAGCCGGAGGATACTGGCGTAGGTCGAGGGCCGGCCGATTCCGAGTTCTTCGAGCTTCTTGACGAGGCTCGCCTCGGTGAAGCGCGGCGGCGGCTGCGTGAAATGCTGCTCGGGCGTGACCTCGACCAACGCCGGGTGTTCGCCCTCCTTCATCGGGGGCAGATGCCGGTCGCCGCCATCGCCACTGCCGTTGGTATCGTCGTCGCGATCCTCCCGGTATAGCTTGAGAAAGCCGTCGAAGGCGACAACCGACCCGTTCGCGCGCAAGGTGACGGCCTGATCCGGCGAGGTCAGATCGACAGCGACCTGATCGAGCACCGCGCTTTCCATCTCGGCCGCAACGGTGCGCTTCCATATCAGCTCGTACAGTTGGAACTGATCCGGGTCCAGCGCGTGGCGCAGCTGGTCGGGCCGGCGGAACAAATCGGTGGGGCGAATCGCCTCGTGAGCTTCCTGGGCGTTCTTGGCCTTTGTCTTGTAAATACGCGGCTGGTCTGGCAAATATCGGGACCCGAAGTCGTTCTCGATCAGCCGTCGGCTGGCCTGAATCGCCTCCTGGCTCAGCGCGACGCTGTCGGTCCGCATATAGGTAATCAGGCCGACCGTCTCGCCGTTGATTGTTACGCCCTCATACAGCCGCTGCGCCAGCTGCATGGTGCGCGAGGTTCCCAGCCGCAGCTTGCGACTCGCCTCCTGCTGCAGGGTCGAGGTGGTGAAGGGGGCCGGCGGGTTGCGTCGCACCTTCTTTGCATCGATGGTCGCAACCCGGTAGTCGCGTTCCCGAATGGCGGCAACGGCCGCGGCGGCCGCGGCCTCGTCGCCGAGTTCCATGCGATCGAGCTTGCGTCCATCGAGATGTGTCAGCCGGGCGGCAAAGGCTTCGCCGGCCGGCGTCGTGAATCCAGCGTCGACGGTCCAGTATTCCTGCGGACGAAAGGCCTCGATCTCGGCCTCGCGTTCGCAAATCAGGCGCAGCGCCACCGACTGGACGCGACCCGCCGAACGCGCGCCCGGCAGCTTGCGCCACAGCACCGGCGAGAGGGTGAAGCCAACCAGATAATCGAGCGCCCGACGCGCGAGATAGGCGTTGACCAGCTCCTTGTCGATGGCGCGCGGATGCGCCATCGCGTCGAGAACCGCCCGCTTGGTGATTTCATTGAACACCACGCGCTTGACGTCGACGTCGTCGAGGCCGCCCTTTTCGCCCAGCACTTCCAGCACGTGCCAGGAGATCGCCTCGCCCTCGCGATCGGGGTCGGTGGCGAGGTATAGCGTATCGGCGCTCTTGACCGCCTTGCGGATCTCGGCGATCTGCTTCTTGGATCGCGGGCCTATCTCCCAGACCATCGCGAAGTCATTGTCCGGATCGACCGCACCGTCCTTCGCCAGAAGGTCGCGGACATGACCGAAGCTGGCCAGGACCGTATAGTCCCCGCCAAGGTATTTGTTGATGGTCTTGGCCTTTGCCGGCGATTCGACGATGACGACGTTCATCAGATTAACCCGAATTTCCCCACCATGTTATTGGGCTCCACGCAGCCTGCGCCCCGGCAACGCGGCCCCAGAGACTTGGCATCGAAGGGCCGATTGTCAACCGAAAGCGTAGTCAGCTTTCGGTAACAGCAAGTTAAGAGGCGGCCATTGCGAGGGCGGCGATCCGGGGTTGTGAAGCGCGTCAATCGACATACATCGGTCCGGGGTTGCTGTGCAGGCCCTCGTAATGAACGAGGGCGGGGTCCCCCTGCAGCGGGCAGGGAGCGCCCTTCCGAAAGGCCCACTCGCCACGATCGCAGTTGGCGGCGGCAACATATCCATTGATATAGAGACGGCGGTCGATGGCCGCGCGATTCGGGCCGGATCCGTGCAGCGTGTGGACATGCCACAAGGCGAAGTCGCCCGGTGCGAGCTCGAGCGTCACGATGTTGTCCGGATCGGCACCGAATTTGCGCAGGTCGGAGATGTCGAGCGCAACATCCATCGAGTGCCGTTCGGGGTCGAATGGCAATTCGCCGAGCCGGTGGCTGCCCGGGCAGATCACCATCGCCCCGTTTTCGGCCGTGTGCGGATCGACCGCAATGCCGGTCTGGACGTAGGAACTTGCAAGATCGCGATAGGCCGTGCGCGGCTGGCGCGAGCGCGAGTCCTGATGGAAGCCGAAATCCGCCATCGCCGCGCCCGGTGGCTTCCAGTGCAGCTGATTGATAATCTGCTTCAGATCGCGCCCGATGATCGGCTCCAGGACCTTCAGGATCCTCGGGTCCCGCCGGGTGCGCTCTAGCGTCTCGTCGATCCAGGCGACCCACTGCGCATAGCGGACGATGGGTCCCAGCGCCGAGTCGTCGGCGATCCGGAAGAAAACATTGCGGTCGCGCCAGCTTCGGCCCAGCTCGATCCCCCTTGCGTATATCCGGTCGAAGGCGTCTGCGAGGCCCGCAACCTCGTCCGCGTCGAAGAGACCCGGGATGACGGCATAGCCCTGGCTGTGAAATCGTGAGACGTGGTCGTTGCTCATCTCTGCCCTGCCGCTGTTCCAGCGGCCGGCAGTATGACGGGATAATGTTAAGGCGGCGTGAAACGGTGCCGCGGTTTGTCGTCGGGACTGGAGCGGGCGCCGGCGATGCCGCGTGGACGCCGGCCCGTCACGTACCCGGCCCCGGCGGGAGCGGCGGCCGGTTGCGGGTGCGTCGCAGCGTATCGTATCCGGCCAAGATGCAGGCGAGCCCGAACGCGACCAGCAGCAGCGGCATGAACCAGATCGTCCAGAACGAATCGATTCGGGCGGCGGTCGGATCGCGCGGTTCATACGCGACCACGACTCGATCGCCGACCGCGAAGGGGGAGGGCCAGATGCCGAACCGGCTCTTGAACTCCACCGTCTCGCCGGTCTCGGGC
>CP070634.1:42212-78927 GCA_020356105.1 Rhodospirillales bacterium
ACGATCACGCCCTTGAGCGTCCCGTCCCGCCGTTCGGCCCCGATGAGTTCGATCACGTCCTCTGCGGTCAGCGGCTCGAAATACAGGCGGTCCGAGGTGTCGTAATCGGTCGACACGGTCTCCGGGTTGCAGTTGACCATGATGGTCTCGATGCCGGCGTCGCGCAGCCCGTACGACGCGTGCACGCAACAATAGTCGAACTCGATGCCCTGACCGATCCGGTTGGGACCGCCACCGAGAATCACCACCTTGGTCGCCGCCGAGACCTCGGCCTCGCACTCCGCGGCGACGATGCCGTCGCCCTCGTAGCACGAGTACATGTAGGGGGTGGGAGAAGGAAATTCGCCGGCGCAGGTGTCGATCCGCTTGTAGACCGGCAGGACCTCCAATCCGCGCCGCCGCCGCGCGACCTCGTCTTCCGCAAGTCCCGCGATCTCGGCCAATCGGGCGTCGGAAAATCCCAGCTTCTTGAGCGCAAGCAAGCCGGCCAGGTCACGCGGCACGCCGTCTTGGCGGATCGTCGCCTCGGCCTCGACGATCTCCTGGATGCGCTCGAGAAACCATGGATCGATGCGGCAGGCATCATGGATCTCGGCGACCGTCAGACCGTGCCGGAAGGCCTGCGCGACGACCAGCAGCCGATCCGGGGCCGGGCGCGACAGGGCGGCAATCACCGCGTCCTTATCGCCTTCCGACGCGCCTGCGATCTCGATCTCGTTCAACCCGGTCAGTCCCGTTTCCATCGATCGCAGGGCTTTCTGGAGGCTTTCCGAGAAACAACGGCCGATCGACATCGCCTCGCCGACCGATTTCATCGAGGTGGTCAGCAAGGCCTCGGCGCCGGCGAACTTCTCGAAGGTGAAGCGCGGCATCTTGGTGACCACGTAGTCGATGCTGGGCTCGAAGCTGGCCGGCGTGACCCGGGTGATGTCGTTGGTCAGCTCGTCCAGCGTGTAGCCGACCGCCAGCTTGGCCGCGACCTTGGCGATCGGAAATCCGGTCGCCTTGGAGGCCAGCGCCGATGAACGCGAGACCCTGGGGTTCATCTCGATGATCACGAGGCGTCCATCCGCCGGGTTGACTGCGAACTGCACGTTGGATCCGCCCGTGTCGACGCCGATCTCGCGCAACACCGCGATCGAGGCGTCGCGCATCAGCTGGTATTCCTTGTCGGTCAGCGTCAGCGCGGGCGCAACGGTTACCGAGTCGCCGGTATGAATGCCCATCGGGTCGACGTTCTCGATCGAACAGACGATGATGCAGTTGTCCGCGTGATCGCGGACCACCTCCATCTCGAATTCCTTCCAGCCGAGCACCGATTCCTCGATCAGCACCTCGTGCACCGGCGAGGCGCGCAGACCGTTGCCGACCAGCTCTTCGAACTCGACCCTGTTGTAGGCGATGCCGCCGCCGGTCCCGGCGAGGGTGAAGGACGGGCGGATGATCGCCGGAAGGCCGGTGCGATCGAGCGCCGCACGGGCCGCCTCCATCGAGTTGACCAGTTGGCTGCGCGGCGATTCAAGCCCGATCCGGTCCATCGCCTCGCGAAACAGCTGCCGATCCTCCGCCTTGGCGATGACTTCCGGTACCGCGCCGATCACCTCGACCCCGGACGTGCTCAGCGTGCCGTCCGCATGCAGCGCCATGGCCGCGTTCAACGCCGTCTGCCCGCCCATCGTCGGCAACAGCGCGTCGGGTTTTTCCGTGGCGATGACGCGGGCGAGAAAATCCGGCGTGATCGGTTCGACATAGGTTGCGTCGGCAGTGCCCGGGTCGGTCATGATGGTCGCCGGGTTGGAGTTCACCAGAACGACCCTGTAGCCCTCCTCCTTCAGCGCCTTGCAGGCCTGGGTCCCGGAATAGTCGAACTCGCAGGCCTGGCCGATGACGATCGGCCCCGCGCCGACGATCAGGATCGATTCAATGTCGCTGCGCCTAGGCATGCTCTTCCATCATTCCGATGAACCGTTCGAACAGGTAATGGCTGTCGTGCGGGCCCGGCGACGCCTCGGGGTGGTACTGCACGCTGAATACCGGTCGGTCGATGCAGCGCAGGCCTTCGAGAGAACCGTCGAACAGCGAGACATGGGTGGCCTCGACGCCCGCGGGCAGCGAGTCCGCGTCGACCACGAAGCCGTGATTCTGGCTGGTGATCTCGACCCGGCCGCTGGCCAGGTCCTTGACCGGATGGTTGGCACCGTGATGGCCGTGATGCATTTTCCCGGTCTGCGCGCCAAGCGCCAGCGCCAGCATCTGATGGCCGAGGCAGATGCCGAACACCGGCTTGCCGGTCTCGAGGATTTCGCGGATCACCGGCACCGCGTATTCTCCGGTGGCCGCCGGATCACCGGGCCCGTTGGCGAGGAATACGCCGTCCGGCTGGTGCCCGAGCACCTCGGCCGCAGTGGTCCAGGCGGGTACCACGGTCACCCTGCAGCCCAGCGTCGCAAGACAGCGCAAGATGTTCCGCTTCGCGCCGAAATCCATCGCCACGACGTGGAACCGGGGCTCATTCCGCCGACTGTAGCCGCTGCCCAATTGCCAGGTGGTCTCGTCCCAGCGGAATGCCTGTGTGCAACTGACCGACCGCGCAAGGTCCATGCCTTCGATACCGGGCCAGGCGGCGGCCTTCTCGTGCAGGGCCGCGATATCCAGCGCGCCATCCGGGGCATGGGCCAGCACGCCGTTGGGCGCTCCCAGCTCGCGGATTCGCCGCGTCAGTCTCCGCGTATCAATGCCGGCGATGCCGATCAGCCCCTGCGTCTTCAGCCAGCCATCGAAGGGCTGGGCGGCGCGCCAGTTCGACGGCCCGGTCACCGGCGCCCGCAACACGCAACCACCAGCGGCCGGCGTGCCTGTCTCGACGTCCTCGGGGTTGGCGCCGACATTGCCGATATGGGGAAAGGTGAAGGTGATGATCTGCCCGGCATAGGATGGATCGGTCATGATCTCCTGATAGCCGGTGATCGAGGTATTGAAGACGATCTCGCCGGCGGTCTCGCCGGTGGCACCGAGCCCCTGCCCCCAGAACACGGTGCCGTCAGCCAGTACCAATACCGCCGTGACGCCCGAAGGCACGACGGTGTTGGCAGGTTTTGCGTCAGACATATGGCTGGCGTCCCCTTCCGGGGGGCGGCCCGGCGCGGCTCGGCGCCCCCTCGGATAAATTGCGCCGTCTTTTAAGCAAAAGACGGGATGCAGTCAAGCCGGGGAGGCGATTCTCTTTTTTGTTGAATATCAATATCTTAGAAACAGCCTTACGGTTTGATTTGCAACCCGGGATCAGGTAGGTTATCGCCCTTGCGCCGGGTGAGGGGTCCGATGGGGGCAGGCCCGCCGGCGTTCCGGGGGCGGATGCTGGCGGTCTTGCGGGTCGCGCCGCAGTCCCGCAAGTCGCGAACATCCCGGTATCTCGAAAGTCCCCGCAGACAGGCTCTATGAATGCTGCGTGAGCGTCTGAACCGGGAATTGAAGACGGCGATGCTGGCCAAGGACCAGCGCGCGACGGCGACGCTGCGCCTCATTGTCGCAGCGCTGAAGGACCGTGACATTGCGGCACGCGGCAAGGGCCGGACCGATGGTATCGACGACGATGAGATCCTCTCGATGCTGCAGACGATGATCAAGCAGCGGCGCGAGAGCATCGATATGTACCGCAAAGGCGGCCGCGCGGAACTTGCGCAGCGGGAAGCCGAGGAAATAGAGATTATCGAGGGCTTCCTGCCGGAACAGATGGACGACGCCGCGATCGAGGCCGCAATCCGAGAGATGATCGATTCGGTCGGGGCTTCGGGCCTCAAGGAGATGGGCCAGGTGATGGCGGCCCTGCGCACGCGCTACGCCGGGCAGATGGATTTCGCCAAGGCCGGGAAGGTGGCGAAGGAATTGCTGTCCGCCTGAGCGGACCGCGGTTCGCATGGTAAAATCGGAGGACAGGGCGCCCTCCATCCAGGAGCATCGACGGGTATGGCGTTTCCGCCGCGTTTTCTCGACGACATCAAGGACCGAGTGGCCCTCGTCGATGTCGTGAGCCGGCGGGTGAAGCTGGTGCGCAAAGGACGCGAACATCTTGGCCTGTGCCCGTTCCACAACGAGAAGACGCCCTCGTTCACGGTCAACGAGGAAAAGGGATTCTACCACTGCTTCGGCTGTGGCGCTCATGGCGATGCCATCTCGTTCGTGCAGAACACGCAGAGCCTGACCTTCCTGGAGGCCGTGGAGCAACTCGCCGGGCTCGCCGGATTGCCGATGCCGGAACAGACGCCAGAGGACAAGATCCGCGAGGAGAAGCGGGTCGGCCTCGCCGAGGCCGTCGATGCCGCGTCTCGCTGGTTCGCTGACCAGTTGCGCGGCGCGCCCGGTGAGGCGGCCCGCCATTACCTGTCAGGGCGGGGGCTCGACGAACAGGCGGTCGGTCATTTTCGTCTCGGATTCGCGCCGGATTCGCGGGATGCCCTGAAAACGGCCCTGACCGGGCAGGGCTTCGCCGTGGAGATCCTTGTCGAGGCGGGCCTGCTGCGGCAGCCGGACGACGGCGGCGCACCCTACGATCTGTTTCGCAACCGGGTGATGTTCCCGATCACCGATCGCCGCGGCCGGGTCGTGGCCTTTGGCGGGCGGCTCCTGGGCGACGCGAGAGCGCCCAAATACATCAACTCGCCGGATACGCCGCTGTTCCATAAGGGGCAGATGCTCTACAACCTCGATCATGCGGCGGCCGCGGTGCGCGAGGGGGCGCAACTCGTCGTCGCCGAGGGTTATATGGACGTCATCGCTCTTTACCGGGCCGGTTTTGAAGGGGCGGTGGCGCCGCTCGGCACCGCATTGACCGAAGATCAGATCAACGCCCTGTGGCGGCACGCCGACGAGCCGATCCTCTGTTTCGACGGCGACGAGGCGGGTGCCAGGGCTGCCGCCCGTGCGGCGGATCGTGCTCTGCCGTTGCTCCGACCGGGCAAGTCGCTCCGTTATGCGACGCTGCCACCGGGCAAGGACCCGGATGACCTAATCACGGCCGGCGGGGCGGCGGCGATGCGTCGCGTCCTCGATGACGGGGTGCCGATGTCCGAGCTGATCTGGAAACTCGAATTGGGGGCGCGGTCAATTGAAACGCCAGAGCGGCGGGCCGACCTCGAAGGGCGCTTGCGGCAGCGCACACGGCAAATCGTCGACCCGTCGGTCCGGCAATATTACTGGTCTGCCTTTCGTGATCGCTTGTTTCACAGTTTCCGCACCGGCGGTCGGCGGGCGGGTGATGCCCGGCGGGCGAGCGGCTGGACAGAGGCTTCGGGCCGGGCGCTCGCGAGCGCTGCGGCGGTTCCCCGGCGTCGTCAGCAGGTTGTGCTCGCGACCCTGCTGCAACACCCGACCCTGGCGGACGAATTCAGCGATTTGCTGGCGCATGCCGAGCTCGACCAGGACCTCGACGGGCTGTTGCAGGCGCTGCAAAAACACCTTGCCGCGAATCCAGACCTTGACGCGGAGACCCTCAAACGCCACCTCTCACGAGACGGTTTTGCCGCCCTGGTCGGGGCGTTGTGCGCCGATGACGTTCTAGCCCACGCGGCCTTCGCACGCCCGGGAACACCGGTCGCGACGGCGCGTGCCGGCCTTTCGGAGGTTCTTGCGTTCATTTTTCAGGGCCGGCGAATGGAAGAATTGGAGGCCACCGCGCGTTATACAGCAGACCACCCGGATGCGGAGACGGAAGCGCGGTTCCTGGCATTTCGCCAGGATGTCGAGCTCAGCGAGCGCCGGATGCGCGAAACCGAAGACTGGATAAGCGACGCCGGGACGCGAGACGACGGTGTCTGATGGGTGCAGATTGGGTGTGGCCGGGCAGACCCGGGCACATGTGAGTTAGCGGGGACAGCTGCATGGTGGAAAAGGCTACGGCCACGACCGATTCGGCCGCTGAGGGCGAGGAGTCCTTCGACGGTCCGTTGATGGACACGGCGAAGGCGGCGATCAAGAAGCTGGTTGCCAAGGGCAAGGAACGCGGCTTCATCACGATGGATGAACTGAACGCCGCCCTGCCCGAGGATAAGAGCAGCTCGGAGCAGATCGAGGATGTGATGGCCCAGTTCTCCGAAATGGGAATTAACGTCGTTGAGAACGAGGAGTCCGACGAGGCGGCCAATGCGGCGGCCAAGACGGAGAGCGATGACGACGGCGAGCTGCGCTCATCCGGCAATGTCGACGATGACGATGTCGGCCGCACAGATGACCCGGTGCGCATGTATCTTCGTGAAATGGGCAGCGTGGAACTGCTGTCCCGCGAAGGGGAAATTGCGATCGCAAAGCGCATCGAGGCCGGTCGCGAGAAGATGATCGGCGCGATCTGCGAGAGCCCGCTGACGATGGATGCGATCGTGCAGTGGCACGATTCGCTGATCGAGGAGGTCATGCTGCTGCGCGACGTGATCGACCTTGATGCCACCTACAGCGACGGCCCCGACGGCGACGACGGACGCAATGGCGCGGACCCGGACGCGTCGGAGGACGAGGCTGACGGCGTCGTCACGAACGGTGCCGGGCAGGACGCGGCCGCCTCCGATGGCGCCGATGCCGCGGCGGACGATCAGGATGACGACGACGAAGAGACGGCCGAGGAGGCTTTGGCGTCGCTTGCCGAGGACGATTCGGAGGACGACGAGGATGACGATGAAGAATCCGCGATGTCCCTGAGCGCCATGGAGGCGGTGCTCAAGCCGACGATACTGGAGACATTCGAGAGCATCGCGGCGACCTACAAGAAATTGCAGCGGGTTCAGGACAAGCGCCTTGTTGCCTTGCAGCGTGGCGAAGAGGTTCCCAAGGCGACGCTGCGCACCTACGAGAAGCACCGACACGATCTGGTCGAGATGATGGAGAAGGTGCGGCTCAACAACCTGCGAATCGACCAGCTGGTCTCGCAGCTCTATGATCTGAACGGCCGGCTGCGGCGTGCCGAAGGCGAATTGCTGCGCCTGGCTCTCAAGGCCAAGATCAAGCGTGCCGCCTTCCTCGACAATCACTACGGTCGCGAGCTTGAGCCCCGCTGGGCCCGCGACGTCGCCAAGATCGATGCCAACTGGGCGAAATATGCCGAACGCAATGTCGAGAAGATCGAGGCGCTGCGCGAGGAGATCGCCCAGGTCGCGGCCGAATGCGGCATGCCGCTCGGCGAGTTCCGACGCATCGTCGCCACCGTTCAGGAGGGCGAAAAGGAGGCGGGTCGTGCCAAGAAGGAGATGGTCGAGGCCAACCTTCGGCTCGTCATCTCTATCGCCAAGAAATACACCAATCGCGGCCTGCAGTTCCTCGACTTGATCCAGGAAGGCAACATCGGCCTGATGAAGGCGGTGGACAAGTTCGAATACCGGCGGGGCTACAAGTTCTCGACCTACGCGACCTGGTGGATCCGGCAGGCGATAACCCGCTCGATCGCGGATCAGGCGCGGACCATTCGCATCCCCGTGCACATGATCGAGACGATCAACAAGCTGATCCGCACGTCGCGAAACTTCCTCCACGAGGTCGGCCGCGAGCCCGGGCCGGAGGAACTCGCGGAACGCCTGCACATGCCGCTCGAGAAGGTGCGCAAGGTGCTGAAGATAGCCAAGGAGCCGATCAGCCTCGAGACGCCGATCGGCGACGAGGAGGACAGTCATCTCGGTGATTTCATCGAGGACAAGAACGCCGTCCTGCCGGCAGAGGCGGCGATCCAGTCCAATTTGCGCGAGACGACGACACGAGTGCTGGCGAGTCTTACCCCGCGCGAAGAGCGGGTGCTGCGGATGCGGTTCGGGATCGGCATGAACACCGACCACACGCTGGAAGAGGTCGGCCAGCAGTTCTCGGTCACCCGCGAGCGCATCCGCCAGATCGAGGCGAAAGCGCTCAGGAAACTCAAGCATCCCAGCCGCAGCCGAAAGCTGCGCAGCTTTCTCGATCACTAGCGCCCGCGCTGCAGGATCGGAAAACAGGGGGCCTTCGGCCCCCTTCTTGTGTCGGGTCACACGGATACGATGGCGCGGAGGTCGAGCGAGGCACCGGGCCGCACAGGCTGGAGGTCCGGGTTTTCGGGCGCGCCTCTGGGATGCGCTGCCCCGCGTCACGGCGCAGGCGTCTTCAGCCGATATCCCTGTGTCTCTGCGCTTCGGTGGTCTATAAGGGCGGTTCGGCAGGAACTGCCCGCCCGGACTCGCATTATGCACCTTACCCTCCTTGGCACCGGATGCCCCGCCGTCCACGCGGACCGCTTCGGCCCCGCGCAAGCGGTGCGCCACGGTGATACGACGCTTCTGGTCGATTGCGGCTCGGGTGTCACGCAGCGGATGGCCCAGGCGGGGATCAGCGGTCGCGATGTCGATGCGGTGCTGCTGACGCACATGCATTCGGACCACATCATCGATCTGTTCCAGCTGGTGATCTCGTCCTGGCACCAAGGGCGCGACCGGCCGCAACGCGTGTTCGGACCGCCGGGAACCTATCGCTACGTCGACGGACTCGTATCACTGTGGCAGGCGGAGATGGAGCAGCGCATCGCACATGAGCGGCGCCCCTCGGCACTTGCCCTGCAAACCGAGGTGACCGAGATCCGGCCGGGCGAGACGGTGGAATTCGGCGCCATGCGCGTGCGCGCGGTCGAGGTCGATCACAAGCCAGTCCGCCACGCCTATGGCTTCGTTTTCGAGAGCGACGCCGCAAAGCTGGCGATCTCGGGCGACACGCGGCCGTGCGATGCCCTTATCGAGGCTGCGCGGGACGCCGACCTCCTGCTGCACGAGGTATTCGTTCATCGCGAAATGCGAATCGTCGAGGGTGTGCGCACCGCCGAGACGATCGAGCAGGTCGCCTCCTACCACACGCTGTCGTCCGACGTCGGCAAGGTTGCGGCGAAGGCCGGGGCCAAATGGTTGGTGCTGACCCATTTCGTGCCCCCGGACTGTGATGCCCCGGCGCTTCTCGCGGAGGTAGGGCGCGATTTCGCCGGTCCGATCACCATCGGCGAAGACCTGATGACGCTGGATATCGCCTCCGGCCGGGTCGTCTCCAACTGATCCGCGACCGCCCCTCGCATTTCGCGCTCATCCTGCTATATAGGGGGCGGGCCCGTAGTTCAGCGGTCAGAACGCACCGCTCATAACGGTGTTGTCGCAGGTTCGAATCCTGCCGGGCCCACCAGCTTGTGTCCGCGGTTTCCGGCGATCGAAGAGCCGGGCTCCCGAAACGCCCTACAAATCGTCCTCCTCCTGCGCCCTGCGCAGCCGCTCGCCGATATCGCAGGGCGGGCTGACCCGCTCGTCGCGGCGCAGCTGCGCCGTCATGAGCCGCGACTTGCGCCTCGCGATCTCGAGGATCAGCTTGCGCCGCACGGCGCGGGCGAAATCCTCGAAATTCTCTGCCACGACCAGGAACGCGCCCGGCCCGCCGATCACGCAGTCGCGGTAATACAGGTCGAGATCCGGGATGTTGTACCACGAATAGAGACCGCCGCCGTCGTCGAGGATCGGCAGGCCGTTGACCGTGATGCCCGCCGCGACCGCCCGGTCACGCGCCCGCGTGACGAGGGCGCCGGCATTGTTGGGCCCGTCGCCGGAAACGTCGATGACCTGTCGCGTGCCCTCGAAGCTGTTGCTTGCGAACAGCGGCACCGCGTAGTCGATGGCGCCGCTGATCGAGGTTCGCCGGGCCGAGCCCGGGGCACTCTGCTGCAGCGCGAGGGCGAAGGAGTCGGCCGTTTTCTCGCCGTCGATCAGGGTCCAGTCGACCACCGTGCGCCGCTGAAAGGTCCCGGCCCATTCCACATAGGTGACGGCGATGCGACCGAGAATGCCTGAGCGAATGGCCCGCACGACCTCCGGATCGCGAAAGGCCTGGATGTAGCCCTCGCGCTGCAGCCGCGCCTCGGCGACATCGATGCTCAGCGATACATCGACTGCCAGCACCAACTCGAGATCGACCGGTGTCTGGGCCCGCGCGACGGGGACCGCCAGACCCGTCAAAACCAAGGAAATTGCAAGTAGTCGCGCCATTGCGCTCCCGTTCCGGAACCTCGCCTCGCAGAGCATGCCACCCTGCCGAACGCTGGTCCAGCAATGTGGTGCGAATCCTGAACCGTCGGCCCGCGCCGAAAAGCGCGGAATTCAGCCATACATACCAAAGGATATTGCGCAAATCTGGCACAGAAATTGCTGATCCTGACTGCGAGACATTGGCCATCCGATCCGACCGCCATTCTCTGCCGCAAGGCGCCTCTGGTCGGGGGGATTGGAGGGCAACGATCAGGAGACGTTTTGAGTCGTTAATATAAAATAAACCAAGCGGGAATAATGTCAGTGTTAGTGCGTTGTTTACCTTGCAAAGAACAAAAACTTCCGATCGGCGCGATTCTGCCGAGATCACGGGAGTACTTTTGGGGTTTTTTAATAAATTCCAACAGGTGTCCTGAATTTGATTCCGGGTGCACCGGTCTCCGGCAATTGGAAGGGTGCAGGATTTCAATTGTTTGGAGGACTTTGGTATGAATTCGATTGTCCGTCGGGCCGGCTTGCTGGCTCTAGCGTTTCTGGCGGCCACGGTGATCGGGACTTCGGCGCGGGCCGAGATCACGCTCAACTTTGGTGTCTATGCGACCGATAGCCGTGCCGATGTGGAAAAACAGTTCCGGCCGGCCCTGAATGCACTGGAGAGGGATCTTACCGATCGTCTCGGTGATACCGTCAAGATCGACCTGAGGATTTCGCCGACCTACGAGGGTGGCCTCGACGACCTGGTCGAGGGTCGCGTCGATTTCACGCGGCTTGGGCCGGCATCCTACGTCCTGGGCAAGGACCGCGAGCGGGATTTGTCCATCCTCGCGATGGAGAGCAAGAAGGGCGCGAAGACCTTCAATGGCATCATCTGCGTTGCCATGGACAGCGATATCGATAGCATTGCCCAGCTGCGCGGCAGGTCGTTCGCCTTCGGCGACGATCAGTCGACGATCGGCCGCTATCTCTCGCAGCTGTATCTTGTCGAGAACGACATCCGGGCGCGGGATCTGTCCGGGTACGAGTATCTCGGTCGCCACGACAAGGTCGGGATCGCGGTCGGGCGCGGCGAGTTCGACGCCGGCGCCTTGAAGCAGAGCACGTTCAACAAGCTGGTCAAGAAGGGCGTTCCGATCCGCGTGCTGGTGACGTTCCCGAACGTGACCAAGCCCTGGGTCGCTCGCGCCGACATGAAGACCCACGTCAAGAAGGCGCTGCAGGCGGCGCTGCTTGAGATGACGGACGAGGAAGCCCTCAAGGCGCTCAAGGTCGACGGCTTGCTGCCGGGCGACGACGCCGATTACGAGGTGATCCGTCAGTCCATCAAAGAGAACGGCCGGTTCTTCGAGACCCAGTCCTCGATGCGCTGATCGTTCACGATCGGATTTCAGACGATAGGGGGCCCTGTTATGCAACCGATGGAAACACACAAAAAATCATCGCGCATGCGCGGCGGACTGCGGCTTTCGCTGCACGCCAAGGTGCAGGTGCTGATTTCGACGGTCATCATCGTCGTCTTCATGTCCGCCGTCGCGGTTGCCATGTACCTCATCCATAGTGACCGCAGGGCCGATCTTGAGTCCCGGGCCGAGTACCTCGCCGACATTCAGTCGGCGGGACTCGCCCGGCCGATCTGGGATTTCGAATTCGAGCAGGCGGCCAGCATGCTCTCGACCCTGACCAAGGATCCGGATTTCCGCTACGCGTCGGTGATCGGGCCCAAGGGTAACGAGATCGCCGGCTTCGGCGAGCCGCTGGACGTCGACGAGACGACGGTCTTCGTTGTCACCCGCGACATTACGCATAAGAGTGAGACGGAGGGTTCCGACGGCGACTCGAAACTCGGCACGCTGACGCTCGCGCTCTCGGAAGAGCGGCTGCGGGATTCGCTGGTCAACATGGTGCTCGCCGGCTTGGGCTTGCTGGGTGTGATCCTGCTGGTCGTATTCTCGGCGGTGACCGGTTCGCTGCGCATGATGACCCAGCCGCTTCGCGGGATCGCCAAGGCGATGGAGGCCCTGGCGGGGGGCAATCTCGAGACGAAGGTTCCGTCTCTCGATCGCGCCGACGAGGTCGGCGACATGGCCCGCGCCGTCCAGATCTTCAAGAAGAACGCCGAACAGAAGCACGCGCTCGAGCAGGAGCAGGCGGAGACGCAGCAGCGCGCAGAGGAAGAAAAACGCTACGCCCTTTTGCAGCTCGCCGATCACTTCGAGAAGACGGTCAAGGGCGTTGCCAACACGGTGTCGTCCTCGGCCAACGAAATGGAAACGACGGCACAGGCCATGTCGGCCACCGCCGAGGAAACGAGCCGCCAGTCGGCCACCGTTTCGGCCGCCTCCGACGAGGTGACGGCAAACGTCCAGACCGTCGCCACCACGGCGGAAGAGCTGACGGCCTCGATTTCGGAGATCGGCCGGCAGGTCAAGCAGTCGGCCACGGTTGCCGCGCACGCGGTGAAGGAGGCCGAGACCACGAGCTCGACCGTGCACAGCCTGTCCTCGGCCGCCAGCAAGATCGGCGAGGTGGTGACGCTCATCAACGAGATCGCCGGCCAGACCAACCTGCTGGCGCTGAACGCCACGATCGAGGCGGCGCGGGCCGGTGAGGCCGGCAAGGGCTTCGCCGTGGTGGCCCAGGAGGTCAAGAACCTGGCCAACCAGACCGCCAAGGCAACGGAAGACATCGCCAAACAGATCAATGCCGTGCAGGACGAGACCCAGGAGGTCGTCGGCGCGATCGACAAGATCACCGATATCATCGCCCAGATCAATGAAATCGCTGCGACCATCGCCTCGGCGATCGAGCAGCAGGGCCTGTCGACCCGCGAGATCGCGCAGCGTGTGGCCAAGGCGGCCAACGGCACCGAGCAGGTGAACGCCACGATCGGCGGCGTCAGCCGGGCGGCGACGCAGACCGGCGAGGCGGCCCACAAGGTGCTGAGCGCGTCGCGTGATGTCTCACACCAGGCCGAAAGCCTGTTCGAGGCGGTGGAAAGCTTCCTCACCGAGATCCGCGCCGGCTGAGAACATCGTTCTGGCCGCCGGCCATGGCAGTCGGCGGACCGGGGCAAGAATACGAGCAGGAGAGGTTCAACAACCAAGGCCGTAAGGCCGCGAGGGGAAAGCAGGAATGAAACGGGGCAACGCAACATACGACAAGACCAGTGCGGCAGGGGTGCGCAAGCCGCGCGCCTATGCGCGACGCGGG
Organism: Rhodospirillales bacterium; assembly: GCA_020356105.1. Taxonomy (GTDB): domain Bacteria; phylum Pseudomonadota; class Alphaproteobacteria; order UBA8366; family JADFVY01. The sequence goes on from CP070634.1 coordinate 55,439, forward strand.
CAATTCCTTGCGGTCGCGGCACTCTCCGGTCTGCTGTCGTTCATCGGAGCCGTGCCCGCCTGGGCGATCCCGTCGCCGGACCTCGCGGTCAATTTCCTCTCCAGCGCGGGCCAGATCCTGGGGCTGGTTTCGGTGACCCTCGGCGGCCTTTTGTTCGGCCGCAAACAGAACAAGGCGCCCGGCGCGGCCCAGCGGCGCGGTGGTGCGCCGAAATGGCTGGTCGGCGGGCTGGCGCTGATCTCCGTGGCCGCCATCGTCGCCGCCGTGCTGCAGTGGGCTTACTTGACCGATCTTAGGAATCAACGGCTCGAGGCCGCGCTGCTCCGTCCCTCTGTGGAAAAGGGCCAGAAGGTCGGCGATACCTCCCTGAAGACACTCTCCTTCAGCGACCAGATGAGCCATCCGGCCGGGATGACGACCGAGGAATTGGCTGCGTTGCTGGCCGAGGCCGGCCCGGACGGCAAGAGTAACCTCAATCTGATCGACCTGCGCGAGCCGGAGGAAAAGGAGGCCGGTCACCTGCCGCAATTCGCCCAGGTCCGCTATCCGGATCTGCGCGAAAATCCCCGCAAATACGGGGTCAAGAAGAACAAGACCAACGTGCTGCTCTGCTTCTCCGGCAACCGCAGTTCGGAGACCTGCGACCAGCTGAAGGCCAAGGGATTTCCCTGCAAATTCGTGGTCGGGGGCTTCGAGAAATGGCTGACCGAGGGCCGCGTTATCGCCGGCCTGCAGGGCGCCGATGTCAGCGACCTTCGTGGGCTGCCGCGTTACGAGAACGATACACTCTTGCTCGATACCGATGAGGTCAAGGCGCATGTCGCCGAGCGTGGCGCGATTTTCGTCGATGTCCGCTACCCGGAGGATTTCGAGACGGGCCATCTGCCGGGCGCGATAAACATGCCGCTCCGCAAGATGACGAGTGCAAAGATGCAGGCCGCATTCGAAGCGTTGCCGAACGCCCCGGTCATCGCCCCCTGTTATGATAAGCGAAGCTGCTTCTACGCCAAGATCCTGGGGCTGCGCCTGACCCGCGCCGGCGTCGAGTATCTCGGCCGTTACACGGTGCCGCACGAGTATTTCGTCGCCAAGCAGGCGCGTGCGCATGTCGCCGAATGGGAGGCGTCACGGTCCAAGAGCGTGCTCGATTTCGTCAGCGATCCCCTTGCTGCGGTGCTCCGCACCATGGTCAATCTGACCGGTGCGCTGACGCTGGCGATCTTCCTCGTCGTGCTTGGCCTGCGACTCCTCGTGTTCCCGCTGACCGCCAAGGCCGAACGCGACCAGGTGGTGATGCGCCGCATCGCCCCCGAGATCGCCGAGATGAAGAAGCGCATCGGCGGTGACGGTGTGCGGCTGAGCCGCGCGATCCGGACGCTGAACCGGCGGCACAAGATGACTCCCGGCCTGAACATGATCGGCATCGCCATCCAGATCCCGCTGTTCCTTGCGTTCTTCTTCGCCGTGGACCGGGTGGCCCGGGAGTTTCCGGTGCAGCTGTTGTGGATCCCGGACATGTCGCTGTCCGACCCGTATTTCGTGCTGCCGGTCTTGCTCGGGATCACGGTGTTCCTGCATCTCGAGTCGGCCGCGGCGAAGCCCTCTATGGTCTATTCGACGTTGCGGCTAGTGGCGGCGTTGCTGCTGACCATGGTAACGATCTCGATCAGCGCCGCAGTCAATCTCTACCTAGTTTGCAGCATCGGCCTGATGGCCCTGCAGAGCATGTGGGTTCGTGCGCGCATCGAGACCGCGTCGCAGTCGGCGCAGCCTCAGGGCGCGCAAGTCGAGCTGCAGGGCCCGGTCGCGCCGGTTTGTACCTTGCGGGACGTTGCCGGCCGCCCCGAGCTTGCCGGCGGCAAGGGTACGGCCCTGGCCAAGATGATCGCCGCCGGTATCGCGGTGCCCGACGGCTTCGTCGTCACCACCGAGGCCCTGCGGGGAGCCAATCCGAGCGACCTGTTGTCGCCGAAAGACTGGCAACAGGTTGACGCGCTGTGGAAGAAGATGCAGTTCGAGCACGCCGCGGTGCGCAGCTCGGGGCTCAACGAGGACGGCGAGGACCTCAGCTACGCCGGCGTGTTCGAGAGCGTCGTGAACGTCGATCGCGACGGGCTGACCGATGCAATGCGCCAGGTCTACGAATCGTTCAGCGCGGACTCGGCCAGCACCTATGGCCATCAATCGCGCGAGGTCGGGGCGATCGTGGTGCAGAAGATGGTCGACGCCGAATATGCCGGCGTCATGTTTACCGAGCATCCGACCCGCAGCGGCAGCATCCTTGTCGAGTTGACCAGCGGACTTGCGGTCGGTGTCGTCGACGGTACGGCGGACGCCAGCGCGTATGAGTTCGGCCGGCACTCCGGACAATTGATGGAAGAGAGCCGGCCCCCGATCGACCTCGCGCCGCTGCTCGAGATCGGTCGCGTGCTGGAGTCGCTGTTCGGCGGGCCGCAGGACGTCGAGTGGGCGTACATAAAGGGGCGCTTCATGATCCTGCAGTCGCGCGCGATCACTGCGCTGGCGCGCAAGCAGGAGGCCAACCAGCACGCCTGCGTGTTGGAGAGCGAACGCCACCGCCTGCTGGCGCTGACCGCGGGTGCCCGTGCCGACGAGCCGATCTTCGCGCAGAACGAGCTGTCAGAGCTGCTGCCGCGGCCGACGCCGTTCAGCCTGGCGCTGATGGAGGAAATGTGGCAGCCCGGCGGCACCATGGACATGGCGTGCCGTAGCCTCGGCATTCGCTACGATGTCGGCGAGGACAACCCGCCCTTCATCACCTCGGTGTTCGGGGCCCTGTATGTCAACAGGCTCGAGGAACAGCGCCGCATGCGGAAATCCGGCGGATTCCTCACGTCGCTGCGACTGACCCGCATGGCGCCGAATATCGAAAGCCGGTTCTGGAACTACTTCGTGCCGGCGCTCGAGGACGAGATCCGCATCTACGAGCTGGTCGAGCTGACCAAGTTCAACGAGACCGAGTTGTTCTCGATGGTCGATCACGTCTGCACGCGGTTCATCACCGAAAACTATGTCCAGGCACACATCATCAACATCGCGGCCAACTTCTATTTCAGCCAGGCCGAACGCATGCTGGCGAAACGCGGTCTGCCCGCAGCGGAATACCTTGCGAACATCCCGCCGACGGTGGTCAACCGGGCGATGGCGTTGCTGGCCGACGTAAAGGTGGGGCGGGCGACGCAGCGCGATTTCATCGAGCTGTTCGGCCATCGCGCGCCGGTCGATTACGAGCTCGCCGATCCGCGGTATGTGGAATCGCCGGATTTGATCGACGAACTTGTCGAGTCGTCGCATGCGATGAGCAGTGCCAAGGCGACGAATACGGTGCGGCTGCCCGAAGACAAGGCGCTTCGCCTGTGCATCGAGCGAGCCGGGGCGTTCCAGGTCCTCAAGGAGGAGGCGAAACACCACAGCCTGCGCGAACTCGCGGTAATCCGCCGGATCCTGCTGGCGCTGGGGGCGCGTCTGGGGCTGGACGACGACATCTTCTATCTGACGCGGCAGGAGATCGCCCGCCTGCGCGAAGGGGCGGCAGCCCTCAAGGCGGCGCGGGTGACCATCGAGAAACGTCAGGAGGAGGCCAAGATCTTCGCGGAGCTGCCGACCCTGCCGTCCGAGCTGACGCCGCAGGATCTCGAGAACCTGTCCGTCGATGGCGAGCAGCGGGCGCTCAACGGCCATGCCGCGCTGAAGGGCGAACTCGTCGCTGGCCACGCGCCGATCCGCGGCAAGGCCCGGGTCGCCACCGGAACGTCGATCGAGGCGCTGGAATCCGGCGAGATCCTGATCACCCGTTTCATGCATCCGACCTGGGCCCCGGCCCTGCCGCGGGTTGCCGGCGTGGTGACCGAGGTCGGCGGGTGGCTCAGCCACGCGGCGATCCTGGCCCGCGAATACAACGTGCCGACGGTGGTCGGCGCGCGCGGCGTGCTGGAGCGTATTGCGACCGGCGACCACATCCAGCTCAACCCGGACGGCAGCATCGAAATAATCTGAGCCCGGACCGTTGGCTCGGCCGTTTTGACCTCGATCATCGGCAGCGCGAGAGGAACGCGCTAGACTGCGCCGAATCGATCGAGGTTGCCCATGTGCCGCCTTTACGGATTTCGGGCCAACGAGCCGACCCGCGTGGAATGCAGCCTGGTCCACGCGCAGAACGCGTTGATGTCACAAAGCCGCCAGGACATGGCCGGCCTGCCGAATGATCACGGCTGGGGCATCGCGGCCTATCCCGATGGAATCCCGTATCTGGAAAAGCAGGCCTGGGCGGCCTGGCGGGGAGAGCATTTCCGCAAGGCCGCGGCGCAGGTCTATTCGCATGCGGTGATCGCCCATGTGCGGCGGGCGACGGTCGGCCCGCCCGGGCTCGAGAACACCCATCCCTTCGTGCACGGGCGCTGGGCGTTTGCTCATAACGGCACCTTGCCGGAGTTTGCGGCGGTCCGGGAGCGAATGCTCGCGGCGGTCGATCCGCTGCACCGCGACGAGATCGGCGGGCGCACCGACAGCGAGCATATCTTCCGTTATTTGTTGAGCCTGTGGGGACGGCACCCTGACCGGCGACTGCTCGACGTGTTGCATGACGGTATCAATCAGATCGTCGAATGGTGCGGTGACGTCGCCCCGGACAAGCCGGTCGGGGTCAACGTGCTGTGGACGGATGGCGACCGGCTCGCAGGCTCGCGGCTGGGCCGAACCCTATGGTATGTCGAGCGGGACGGCGTCCATCTGTGCCCGATCTGCAACGAATCGCATGTCCACCATGCGCACGACACGCGCTACCGCTGTGTCGAGATCGCATCGGAGCCGATCACCGACGAGCCCTGGGTCGAAGTGCCGAACGCCACGGTATACGCCGTCGACCCGGACATGGCGCTGACGTTCCGCCCGCTGGAGGAAGCGCTGGCGCCGCTGCCGGGCGCGGTCGAAACGCCCGCCGAGATCGCTGCGCGGACCGGCGGGTACAGTGAGTGACGGTGGCGGGCGCGGGCGCTTCCCGGGCGGATCCGGGCCGTGAGGATTTCGTGATAACCTGTCGCTAGATTGCGCGGCTGCCATGATCGAACGTTGAAGGATCGGGAGGTTCGCCGAACCGTGGCGCGCAGAGTACTGGTTGTTGAGGACAATGCCGACATCGCCGAGCTGGTCGCGCTGCATTTGCGCGACCTCGGCTGCGAGGTCGTACTCGCGGCCGACGGCATGGCGGGTTACGAGCTGGCGACAGCGGGTCCCTGGGATCTCATCGTTCTCGATCTGATGCTGCCGCGCATGGAGGGCCTGGAGCTCTGCCGCCGCCTGCGGGCCGGCGACAGCTATACCCCGATCCTGATGCTGACCGCGAGATCGTCCGAGATCGACCGCGTCGTGGGTCTCGAGATGGGCGCCGACGATTATCTGACCAAGCCATTCAGCATGCGCGAGTTGATCGCCCGCGTCAAAGCGATCTTCCGGCGGCTCGACGCCCTGGGCAAAGACGACGCAGAATCCGATCGCCCGCGCATCGCGGTGGGCGAGATGACCATCGATCCCGAGAAACGGCAGGTCGTGATCGGCGGCGCGCCGGTCGAGTTGACGGCGCGGGAGTTCGACCTGCTGTTCCACTTCGCCCGGCATCCGGGCCGGGTCTACACGCGTCAGCAATTGCTCGACCTGGTCTGGGGGTATGGCCACGAGGGCTATGAGCATACGGTCAACTCCCACATCAACCGGCTGCGCGCGAAGATCGAGCCGGACCCGTCGCATCCCACCTATGTCCTCACCGTCTGGGGCGTCGGCTACAAGTTCAACGACCGCCTTGCGGCAGCGGGCAGGACCGAGACCGCGGGGACGCGATGATGCTGAACCGGCTCTCCGCCAGACTGACCTTGGCACTGACGGTCATCCTGGCGGTCACCTGCGGTGCGTGGCTTGCACTGACCCTCTTCGCCACGCGGCTCTACCAGGAGGAGGTTGACCAGAGCCTCAATAGCCCGCTCGCCCATTACATCGCCAAGGCCTATCCGCTGATCAGCGACGGCCTGGTCAACCGGGATTCACTGACCGGTCTGTTCGATCAGCTGATGGTGATCAACCCGCGGATCGAGGTCTATCTGCTCGACCTCGAGGGCAACATCCTGGCCTTCTCGGCCGAGCCCGGCCGGGTCAAGCGCGAGCAGATCGACCTGCAGCCGGTCAGGTCGTGGATCGCCGGCTCCGAGACCCTGCCGCTGCGCGGCGATGATCCGCGTGACCCGGGCGGCCGCAAACCGTTCTCCGCGGCCGAGGTGTATGACGGCGAGCGGCATGCGGGCTATCTCTACGTCGTTCTCGAGGGAGAGGAGTACGAATCGGCGGCCGGCCTTTTGGCCAGCAGCTACATCCTGCGCCTTGCGATCGGCACGGGCGCAATCGGCGTGCTGGTCGCGATCGGTGCCGGCATTCTTTCCTTCGCCTGGCTGACGCGGCGCCTGCGGCGCCTGAGCGAGGCCGTGGAAGCGTTCCGAAAGGCCGATTTCGAGACCCCGGTAAACCTTGCCAACTGGCGCCGGGGTGGCGACGAGATCGACCGGCTCGGCGTCGCGGTCGAGGAAATGTCGCAGCGCATTGCCGACCAGATAGAGCAGTTGCGACGGGCCGACGCGACACGACGCGACATGGTCGCCAACATATCGCACGATCTGCGCACGCCGCTGGCCTCCCTGCAGGGCTACCTCGAGACCCTGTCGATGAAGCAGGACTCCTTCAGCGAGGCGCAGAAAAGCAGATATCTCGATCTTGCGGTACGCCAGGGCGACCGGCTGGCCCGCCTGATCGCCGAGCTGTTCGAGCTGGCGATGCTGGACTCGACCGTCACGCCGCCGAATTTCGAGGCCTTCTCGCTGGGCGAGCTGGTGCAGGACGTGGCGCAGAAGTTCCGGCCCGACGCCGAGCGCAAACGTCTTCACCTGGAAACCGAAATTCCCGAAACCGCGCCCTTCGTCCGCGCCGACATCGGACTGATCGAGCGGGTCCTCGAGAATCTCATCGAAAATGCGATCAAGTATACGCCGGAAGGCGGTTCGGTGCGGTTGTCGCTGGCGGTCGGGACGGACGGGATCGAAATGCGTGTCGCCGACACGGGCCAGGGCATCGATGCGGACGATCGCGAGCGGATCTTCGAGCGTTTCTATCGGGCCGAGAAGTCGCGTGGTGAAGGACCGGACGGCACCGGCCTTGGCCTTGCGATAACGCAGCGAATCCTGCAACTCCATGACTGTCCGATTCGGGTCGAAAGCGTGCTCGGCAAGGGCACGGCATTCACCTTCCGGCTGCCGCTCGCACAATCGTGACCGGGTCAGGCCGATCCGGATGGAATCGTGAGATTTGTGCAATCAGGCCGTGATAGCAGGGCGGTAGATCCTGCCGAGGCGGCGCGACCCCGCGCCGCGACAACCGTTCAACCTCGGGAGAGAGACATGTCCATCCATCATTCCAAGACGTTCCGGGCCACCCTTGCCGCCGGCGCCGCCGCGGCGGCGCTTGCGATCGCCGTACCCGCCTGGGCGGCTGGCGCCAACCCCTGTGCCGCCGCCAATCCGTGTTCGGCCTGCGCACAGAATCCATGCAACCCGTGCTGCGCAGACCGGGTCAGCGCCAACCCTTGCGCCGCCGCGAACCCCTGCAACCCTTGCGCGGCGAGCAACCCGTGCAACCCCTGCGCCGCGGCGAACCCCTGTAATCCCTGCGCGGCGAAGAACCCCTGCGCGGCCGCGAAGAACTGAGCCGTCGGTCCGCGGTCACCGGCCGGCCCGGGGAGGCTGACGCCCCGCGCCGGCCATTTCTCTTCGATTCCCACAATCGAAGCGACCGCGGCCCGCGCCTTCCGGCGCCGGCACGCCGATTCGACGCGGGTCGGGCGTGCCGCCGCCCTGCGCGAAAACCAACCGCCAAACAGCGCAAACCGCGCTTGTTTGTGCGCCGAATCCCATGTCAATCGAGAGCCAGTGGTTTGTTGACGCGCCAAACAAATTGTGAAATTTTGATTGCGCTTTGTTTAAAAAGAATAGGGGGTGACTTCAAAGTGTCGCTCTTGCCCGGAAGCGGAGATCCACCTCGCGCCTCCGCTGATCCGGCGGGATCGGGCAAGGCAAATCCGAATTCATCGAGGTTGGTTAATTTCTTTCGGGCGTTGCCGGGAGCAACCCGGTGGCGGGCGGGAGAGGAGAAGGGGCGAAAGGGCGTTCCTTGACCAAACCGACAAGACGGCACGATGTGAGGGCGTTTCGGGCGCCGACTAAACCACAAGACCTGTCGGGATACCCGGAGCGGGCGAAAACAAAACGAGGTTGAACGGACTAGGAGACGACTACATGGCACCGAAAGTCATCTGGCTTTTTGCCTTCGTCGCGTTGTACTGGGCCTACTGCATCTTCTGGGGTGTGAAGTCGGCCATGACGGCGAAGACGGCCTCCGACTATTTCATCGCCGGGCGCCGCCTGTCGATGTGGGTTTTCATTCTGGCGGCCACCGCGACGTCGTTCTCGGGCTGGACCTTCATGGGTCATCCGGGGCTGGTGTATCGCGACGGCTTCCAATACGCATACGCATCGTTCTACACGATCACGATTCCCTTCACGGGCGTCATGTTCCTGAAACGGCAATGGATCCTCGGCAAGCGTTTCGGCTACGTCACGCCGGGCGAGATGCTGTCGGACTATTTCCAGGGGGACGCGATTCGGATCCTGACGGTGATCGTGGCGCTGTTGTTCTCGATTCCGTATCTGGGCGTCCAGCTCGGCGCGTCGGGCTTCCTGTTCAACGTGCTGACCGACGATCTCGTGCCGGTCAATTTCGGCATGTGGGTGCTGTCGCTCGTCGTGCTGATCTACGTTGCCTCGGGTGGCCTCAGGGCTGTGGCGTATGTGGATACGGTGCAATGCGTCCTGCTCGCCCTCGGCATTGTCATCACCGGCTTCATCGCGCTTAATATGGCCGGCGGATGGGGTGCCCTGAACGAAGGTTTCGCCCGCCTGGCGGCGGAGCCGGGAGTCGGCAGGTGGGGTGCCACGCCGGACGGCCACAATTCCTATTTCGCGAGTCCCGGGGTAATCCAGTTCACCGCGGGCCTCGGCAAGGAAACGCCGGTCGGCGGGCTCTGGACCGGCATCATGGTGCTGACCTACATGTTCGCCCTGATGGGCATCCAGTCGGCCCCGGCCTTTTCGATGTGGTCCTTCTCCAACAACGACCCGCGGCCGTTTGCGCCGCAGCAGGTCTGGGCCTCGTCCTTCGGCATCGGCCTGATCCTGTTCTTCTTCACCGCCTTCCAGGGCATGGGCGCGCATCTCCTTGGCGCCAACCCGCTGGTCAACGAAGCCGGGCTGATGATCTCGAACGCGCTGCCGGACGAAATCGCCAAGAGCCCCGATTCGCTGGTTCCGAACTATTTCAACCAGATCGCCGACACGGCGCCCTGGCTGGTCGGCCTGCTGGCGGTCTGTGCCCTCGCGGCGATGCAGTCCACCGGTGCGGCGTACATGTCGACGGCCGGCGCGATGCTGACCCGCGATCTGTACAAGCGGTATCTCAACCCGACCGCCGACCATGCGACGCAGAAGCTGTTCGGCCGTCTCGGCGTTGCCTTCATCGTCATCTCGGCGCTGATGGTGGCGACCTTCTCGCGCGACGCCCTGGTGCTGCTGGGCGGCCTCGCGGTGGCCTTCGGCTTCCAGATGTGGCCGTCGCTCGCGGCGGTGACCTGGTTCCCGTGGATCACCCGCCAGGGCGCCACATGGGGCCTCGCTGCCGGTCTCATCGCGGTGATCTTCACCGAGACCATCGGTCAGACGATCACCGGCGGCGCGCTGCCGTGGGGTCGCTGGCCGTGGACCATCCATTCGGCTGGCTGGGGCATCATCTTCAACCTGCTGGTCTGCATCCCCGTCTCGGCGATGACGCAGGATGAGGCTGCCCGGGCCCACCGTATGAAGTTCCACGACTTCCTGAAGGAGCATGCGGGCCTCTCTGCGGCCAAGGCGGGCCTCAAGCCGATCGCCTGGATCATCACCCTGGCCTGGCTGTTCTTCGGCATCGGCCCGGGCGCCGTGATCGGCAACACCATCTTCGGCGTGCCCGGCGATTCGTCGACCTGGACCTTCGGCATCCCGTCGATCTGGGCCTGGCAGATCCTGTTCTGGATCCTCGGCGTCGGCATGATGTGGTTCCTCGCCTACAAGATGGAGATGTCCACACTGCCGGACAAGGAAATCACCGCTCTGGTCGAGGATATCGGCGACGTAACGCGCACACCGGCCGAACAGGCGGGTGCCGGCGGCGCCGCCTGATCCCGCGAACAGCGGACAAGACAGCCTGCGGGGGAAGGGTCACCTTCCCCCGCTTTCTTTTTCTGCTATCCTGCCCGCAAGCCCGGGCCGGCGCCGCCGGCCGGCAAGAAAATCGCGACGAGCCATGGCTGAGCTGTTCACCGAGAAATACGCCCTGCTCTGGGTCCTGGCCCTGGGCCTGGCGCTGTTCCTGCCGGTCCGCAACCTGATCTGGACGCTGATGGTCCGGCGCGCCATGTCGAAGGCCGAGATCGACGCGGCCGAGCAGCAGCGGCTGCGCCGCCGCGCCGGGGTCAGCGCCGGGCTGCTGGTGTTCGTGTTCGCCTATCTTTTCATCAACAGCGTCATGTTTCCGGGTTGAGCGATGAACGACCGCGTGCTCCGCCGCTTTATCAAACTGATGGCGCTGCTGATCGTCGGCGCCATGCTGTTTTGGCTGGCCGCCGACTGGTTTGGTGGCGGTGACCCCGGCGACTACGAGGTGCGGCAGGGAGATCAGCGCCTGTCCGAAGGGAAGTACGACGAGGCGCTCGCGGCCTTCGACAGGGCCCTGGAGGAGATGCCCGACCACCGCGGCGCGCTGATGGGGCGGGCCCTCGTGTTCATGCAGACCGACCGGCACGAGGAAGCCTTCGCCGAGTTCAAGTATCTGATCGATTTCTTGACCGATTCGGTGGCGCCCGATGATCCAACGGGACGGGCGGTTCTGGCCGCAGCCTATGCCAATCGCGGCATCCTGTACGACCGGCGCGGCGAGTACCGTGAGGCCCTGGAAGACTATATCCGCTCGATCCGGGTCGACGAAGGGGCGGTGGAGGGCCCCGGGGTGGTCCACGAGATCCTCTATGGCTACAAGCCGTCGACGGTGCGCGACCGGGCGATCTATATCCACGAGCAGCTGCAGTTGCCCGAGGACCAGCGCCAACTTGCGAATCCCGAGCTCGACGAGCAGCAGCGTATGTACAAGCCGTAGCGTCGTTGCGACTTCATGCTTCGAGGCGCGGCTTGCCGCTCCTTGGCATGAGGCTTAGCCATTTTTGTCCTCATATTGAGGAGGCGCGGAGCGCCGTCTCGCAGCATGAGGTTGCTTGGCGCTATTCCGGCCGGCGGGAAATCGCCCTACCCGAACTGCATCAGCCCCAATACGTCCTGGATCAGCACCATGAAGAAGAACACCGCCGCGATGCAGCCGAACAGGAGCCGCACGACATCGGTATTGCCCTCGGCGTCGCGGTAGCGGATGCCGTGCACGGCAATGAAGCCGGTGACGGCCAGGAAGATCAGGTTGACGAGTGGCTCGAGCGAGCCGGCGAACTCAAACATCGCCGCACTTTAGTACATTATCGGCCGATGTCGACTCGGGACCGGGCGGCGCGCCTGCCCGGGGCAATAAGCGCCGTGATGTCTTCAGGAACCGCGAAGCTCGCCCGGCGTCTCGACCTGCGGCAGATCCTTCTCGTCGAAGAAGGGCGGGAGGACCGACATGCTCTTGTGTGCGCCGTAATGACTGATCATCAGTCCGCCGCCAAGGACAAGTGCGACGCACGCCACCGCGACCGCGAACTGGCGCACGCCCCTCGGGATCCGCGAATAATGGAGATTGTCGAATCGGCGGTAATCGGGATTGCGCTCGTCCAGCAGGTCGCGGGCATCCCAGTCGATGATCCGCTCCGCGTATTGGAGCACCCAGTGCGGCGTCTGACCCTTGAGGATGAAATGGCGGAAATGGCCGTCGACCTCTTCCGGCGGCATGTCGTGGCCGAACCATTCACGATAGGCGAGCTGCAGAAACTGGAACTCGCCGATTTGCAGGATATTGGCAGCCTGGATCACGATCCCGCGTTCGGGATCGTCTTCGCGATCGGGGCGCACCAGGGTTGCGAGCAGTCCAGCCATGTCTTCACTATCCCACAGATAAGTTAATCGCCGGTTTCGTGGGCCGCAAGCCGCGAGTTTATGCGCATGCTGACATTTTCGTGTGGTGGCGGTCTGGACAGATATGGGCGAATTGTGTTGAGCTTGTCGCGGTATCGCCAAATTCGCACGGGTTGCCTTTCTTGTCGGATCAACCACGGCCCGCCCGAACGGAAAACGCGGTTGTCGCGCCTCGTGCCGCGCGGCGCGGGCTGATCCGGGTGCTGATCCTGCTCGGGCTGCTGCTGCTGGTCGCCGGGGTGATGCAGGCGGCCCGCACCCTCGGATTCGAGGTGCCGTTTGATATCTCGATGATCGTACTGTTCGTGCTGTTGGTCGCCGGGATCGGCGCGATCTGGGGCGGCGCGATCCTGGTGAACCGGCATTTCGACGATATGGAGCGGTTGCGCGGCGCCTTGCTGGTGGCGGCCGGCCAGGACGAGCCGCTGGCCGCGGACTGGCCGCGCCTGGGCGCGGCGGGCGCGGAAACGCTCGACCTCGCCGCGGCGGCGGCGCGCGCCATCGCTGCGCACCGGGCGCTCGGGGGGCGAACCGATGAGAAGCTCGCCGCGGTGGTCGGGGCGGCGGCCGAGGGCCTTCTGGTGATCACCGACACCGGGCTGGTCAGCCTGGTCAACAAGGCCGCCATGCGGGTCCTGGGGCGTGAGGCGGTTGCGGTCGGTACCTCAGTCTACGCGGCGCTCGAGCGCGACGAGATGGTCGTGCTCGAGCAGCGCGTGCGGGCCGCGGGGCGTGCGGTCGAGGTCGAGATCCCGCATGTCGACGGTCGCATGATCGAGGCGCTGATGGCGCCGCTCGGCGCCCATGGCGGTTTCGTGATATCGCTGTCGCACCGCGAACCGGGAACCGTCAATGACGTCGAGCACGATCTCCGGCTGCACGACCGCCCGCCGGCGGTTTCACTCGCGCCCGGCGCGGCGGCGGACTGGCCGCTCGAGGATTTGCCTGTGCTGGTGCTGGACAGCGAGACCACCGGGCTCGATGTCGCGCTGGCGCGGATCGTCTCGCTCGGCGCCGCGCGAAGCCATGGCTGGCGCCTCTATCCGCACGCCAATCTCGATTGCGTGGTCAATCCGGGGGTGCCGATCCCGCGCCAGTCGACCGCCGTGCACGGTATTTCGGATGCGATGGTTGCGCCCGCGCCGAATTTCGCCGAGGTCTGGCCGCGGCTGCAGGAGATGGCCGAGGGCGCCGTCGTTATCGGCCATTCGATCGGTTTCGACCTTGCGATCCTGCGGCGCGAATGCGAGCGTCACGATATCGCGTGGCGGACCCCGCCGGCGCTCGACACCGGGCTACTGTTCGCCGCCCTTCACCCGAAGGAAAGCGACATAACCCTGGAGCGTCTGGCCGAGCGCTTCGGCGTCGAGATCGAGGGGCGTCACACCGCCCTCGGCGATGCGCTGGTGACGGCGGAGATCTGGCTGGCACTGATCCCGCGATTGATCGATCGTGGGGTGCGCACCTACGGCGCGGCGCGGCAACTCTCGGCCGAGGCGAGAGGCCTGGCGGCGCGGCAACGCGGCGCAGGATGGATCGTGCCGGCCGGCCCGGCGGAAACGGAGTCGACAACCGATGAATAGCATGCCGCTTGCCCGCCTCGATTCGTTCCCGTACCGGCATCGCGTGCGCGAGGTGATGTCGGCTCCGCTGGAGCTGGTCGAGCCGGAAATGACGCTGGGGGCCGCATCACGTCTGATGGTCGACAAAAAGGTCTCCTCGCTCGTCGCGCTCGACGGCACCGGACGCGCCGCCGGGATCATCACCGAGCGCGACGTGTTGAGAGCGATGGCGCGGGACAGTGCCGACGCCGCGACCGACCGGGTCGGCTCGTTTCTGTCGAGCCCCGTTCTCGAGATCCGCAGCGATGCGTTCGTCTACAAGGCGCTCGGCCGCATGATGCGGCACGGGGTGCGTCACCTGGTGGCGGTGGAGCCGGTTACGCGCCAAGCCGTCGGCATGGTGACGGGCCGGGCGCTCCTGAAGCTGCGCAGCGGTGATATGGTGCAGCTCGGCGATACGCTGAACCAGGCGCAGGACGCGGCCGGCATGGCGGCGGTGCGAGCCGAACTGCCGGGCGTCGTCCGCGCGATGCTGGCCGAGGGTGTCGGGGTCCTCAATGCCGCCGCGGTGATCAGCCAGGTCTATTGCGACATGACGCGCCGCGCCGCCGAGTTGGCCGGCGCGGCGATGGAGGCGGAGGGCCGGGGACCGGCGCCGGCCGCCTGGGCGCTGCTCGTGCTCGGCTCGGGCGGGCGCGGCGAGAGCCTGCTGGCGCCGGATCAGGATAACGCCATCGTGCATCTGGGCAGCGAGGCCGATGACGCCTGGTTCGCCGACCTTGGACAGCGCGTCAATGATCTCCTCGACGCCGCCGGCATCCCGTATTGCAAGGGCAAGGTGATGGCAGGGAAACCGGCGTGGCGCCGCTCGCTCGCCGGCTGGGAGGAGGAGATCCTGTCATGGCTGCGCAGTCTTGAATTCGAACCCCTGCTGATGGTGCATATCTTTTTCGATTTCGTCGCCGTGCACGGCGATTTCGAACTGGCGGAACAGTTGCGCCGCATGGCCGTGGACCTGGCCTCGCGGGCACCTCTGTTTCTCAGGCGCATGGCCGTGCAGATCGAGGATCACCGGGCCCCGCTCACGCTGTTTGGCCGCTTCAAGACGCAGGAGGGACGTGTCGATCTGAAGCTTGGCGGCCAGCTTCCGATCACCAGCGGTGCGCGAACCATGGCGCTGCGCCTGGGAAGCCTCGCCACGTCGACCAGCGAGCGGCTGCAAGCCGTACAGGAGGCCGGCATTGTCACGGCGGACGACATGGACAGCCTGTGCGACGCCTACAAGCTGGTGACCCGCACCATCCTCGATCAGCAGCTTGCCGATATCGAAGCCGGGCGCGAGCCGTCGTCGCGCGTCAACCCCAAACGGCTGCCGCGACGTCTGCGGCAGCGTCTGAAAGAGGCGCTGCGCACGCTCGAAGGACTGCCGACGATCACCCGCGACGCCGTGAGTTCGAGCGTATCGGGCTGACCGGAGAGGCGGGACCGGCGCAACGCCGCTGGCCGGCCTTGCTCCGGTGCGCGCCGGCGCGAGACCCGGGGCCAATCCGCCGGTTTGCGCATCGGGCGGCGAGATGATGTCCCGCGGCTACAACATTTTGGGGATTTGAGGGATTTGCATACAAGTTGTTGTTGACAACGCGGGGTCCGCCGATTATTCGGAAAACGCACAAGTGCATAGACGCGGAACAGCATCGACTGACGCTGAAGAAGGCTGGGCCCGGCGCCGTCCCATGGGATGCGCCGGGCCCTTCCCTTACTGGTCGGTACGATCGCAGTTACGCGCCAGGAAGCGGGCCGGCTCGCGCCAACTATCCGGCCGTCGGTCGGCGCAAGAAACACGGACCCGTATGGCGGCCCGCAACCCAAATTTCCGGACAAAAAAAGGAAGGCGCCAAGTGCTCAGACGCGGAGTCTTCGCATCGCACCCTTTCGGGCACATCCTGACGCCTTCCGAACCGTTCCGCCTTCAGAGTCCGCAGCCCGGTCCACCCGGAGGTTTTCCGGACCGGTCCACCTGTCGGCTTCCCGATCCGCACGATTCGCGACCCGAAGATCACTTACCGTACAAATTCATGGTCCGACTCTTGGCGACATCTTGCAACGATAAAATCGTCATAGCGCGAATTTTCTTGTGGATAAGTACCGGCCATCGAGATGCGCGGTGGATAAATCGCCAGGCCTGTTGATTATTTGTGGATAACTTGACGGCTGCGCGCTCGGCATCGACCGCCTCCCGGCCGGCTTGGCGGTGTCGGTTGGTCAAACAAGCCCGTCGACGGGTGGCGCATGGCTGGTCCTGCCGCGGCGTCTGCATTACGATCCGGCAACCGACGTGACCGAGGAGGACCCATGAAACCCGCTCTTGCAGGTTGCCTTGCATGCGCTGCCATGCTCTTTGCCGGCGCCGGGTCGGCTCCGGGACAGCAGCCATCACCCTATGCGGGCGAGGAGCAACGTGTCGTCAAGGCGCTGTCGGACGAGGAACGGCAGGGTTTGCTGGAAGGTGCCGGGCTCGGATACGCCAAGGCGGCCGAGCTCAACGGATGGCCCGGCCCGTTGCATGTGATCGAGCTCCAGGAGACGCTGGCGCTGACCCCGAACCAGCTACAAGCGATGGAATCGCTGTGGCAAGAGATGAAATCGGAGGCGATTCCGCTGGGCCGGCAGCTGGTCGAGGCGGAACGGGCGCTCGACCTGCTGTTTGCCGCCGGACGCCCGAGCGCGGCGGAGGTCGAAGCTGCAACCGCCAACATCGCCGCGCTCGAGGGCAGGTTGCGGGCGGTTCATCTGGTCGCGCATCTGCGGGCCGCGCCGATTCTCACGCGTCACCAGACGATGTTGTATCGCCGCACCCGCGGTTACGGCGCGACGCATGACCATGGCGGGCACACGCCTGGCGACTGAGCGTGAAGTCCGGCGACGGTGCTGATGCGGGCGCTGCCAGTGTCCGTCGCCACGGGCCATGCGGTGCG
The DNA here is from genome assembly GCA_020356105.1 of Rhodospirillales bacterium. Taxonomy (GTDB): domain Bacteria; phylum Pseudomonadota; class Alphaproteobacteria; order UBA8366; family JADFVY01. Next base: position 72,233 of record CP070634.1, read on the forward strand.
GTCGCCGGGATCGGTGCCGGCGTCCGGAAGTCGGTCAAGCCTCGCGGATGCCGACGACCACCTTGATGGCGCCGTCGATCTTCTCGCGGGCATAGCGGATCGCCGTCGGCACCTCGTCGAGGGGAAAGGTGTGGGTATGGAGGAGACTCGGCGCGATGCGCCCCTGGCCCAGCAGCGCGGCGGCACGCCTGACCGCACTCCTGCCCTCGCCGCGAATGCCGAACAGGTAAATGTTCTCCATGACGAGCCGCGCGGCATCGAAGGTCACCGGCTGTGACGCGAAGGCGGCAAGACAGACGCGTCCGCCGCGGCTGACCATCGACATCGCGTCGCTCAGCGCGCTCGGCGCGCCCGAGCATTCCATGACGTAGTCGCAGCCGGGCCCGCCGCTGATCTCGCGCACGCGTTCGACGACATTCACCGCACGTGGGTTCAACGCGATGTCGGCGCCGAGCCGGCGGCCGATTTCGAGCCGATTGTCCTCGATGTCGCTGAGGACGATTGGAGCCGCGCCGAGCGCCTTGGCGACGTTGATCGCCATCAGCCCGATCGGACCGCCGCCGGTGACCACGAGACTCTCGCCGGCGATCAGCCCGCCGAGAACGTCGAGCCCGTAGACGGCGGTACCGGCGGTGACGATCAGGGTCGCTTCGGCATCGTCGACACCGTCAGGCACCCGGACGAGGGTGTTGACGTTGTTGACCGCGTACTCGGCGAATCCGCCATCGGTCGTGTAGCCGTTGGCCCGATGGCCCTTGTCGCGGTCGCCGTAATTCATGCCGTAGTTATGGCATGCTGTGTACATGCCGGCGCGGCACCGCTTGCATCGACCACAGCCGGCATGGATCTCCACGGCGACGCGCTCGCCGATCGCGAATTCGTCGACATCGGGGCCGAGCCGCACGATCGTGCCCATGTATTCATGCCCGGGAATGAAGTTCTTGTTGAACGGCAGGCCGCCTTCGATCAGCGCCGGCGGGCCGTGTGCGATCACCTCGAGGTCGGTGGCGCAGACCGCGATCGCGTCGATGCGCACCAGAACCTCGGCGTGTCCGGGCGCGGGCACCGGTTTTTCGGTGAAGACGAGCTCGTGCGGGTCGCCGAGGACCCAGGCTCTCATGCTGTCGGGGACGCGAAATCCGTCCGTTTGCTCAGCCATTATACACCTCCTCGGCCGGGTCCCGACCGTCGCACGGCCCGCGCGCCGAGTTCAGCCCGCTCGCAGGTCGCGCGTCAACCGGAATCGCGTCCGGCGCCGTCACGAGCGCTCTGCCGAAGCTTGCCGTGCCGATCCGTTCGATCGCGCCCGAGCGATCGCGGACCGATGGCGGGGAGGTTGGAGCCTGGCGGGCCGGCTCCAAACCATACCGCCGGATGACGCGACGGGGATACGATCGGCGTTAGTGAGGTAGGCCGCTTTTTATTAAATTTATTAATGAAATATTGCGCAAAGTCCCTTTATTCGTGAGATAATGCGGTTAATTGTTCGTTACCGGCCGATTGGGTGGATCAACAAAAGTATTATTTGAATCAGTATATTAATGCAACACCGCGGTATGCATCGCCGAGGATGGGCAGCCAGCGAACGCGGGGGACAATAAAATAATAAGAATGATCACACATGGCAAAATCCAAGAAAATCATTGAATTGACGCCGTCCATTAAATCTAATCACGGCGGATACAATATAACCGCCCGATCAGATCATCGCGCTCCCGCAAACCCGGACGTCGTTGGCGCATCGGATCCTGTTCTCGCGCCGCCCGCTGGCGGTCGGCGGCGAGAGGACCGCACCGACGATGCGGGCAGCGCCTCGGCACAACTCGACGCGCTGGTCGACGCGCAGGCCGAAATCATGGACGTGATCGTCCAGGGCGCCTCGCTCGAGCAGGCGCTGACCAATATCGCCCTGGTTTCGAACAGAATCCTCCGACCGGCGAAGTGTGTCATCCATCTTGCGGATTCGGAGCGTGCTTGGCTGCGTCTCAACCCCGGCCCGGGGCTGGGCGTCGGAGCGGCGCAATCGGCGGCGCCGATCGAGATCGGCCCCGAGACGGGCCCCATCGCCGAAGCGGCGCATCGCGGCGCGGCGGTGACGGCGGGCGATCTTCGTGGCACTCCGATATGCCCGCAGTTGCAAGGCTTCATCGAAGAAAACGGACTGGCCGCCTGCGAGGTGCAGCCGATCTGCAATCGTCGCGGGACGGTCCTGGGAACCCTGACGCTGTTCTTCGACACGTTGCCCGAAGCCTGCCCGGATCGCGCCCGGGCGGTCGCCTTTCTCGTATCTCTGGCCGCATTCGCTGTCGAGATCGAGCAACGAAACAGCGTCCAGCGCGCCGCCAACGAACGCTTTACCTCGCTGGCCACGACGATTCCGGGCGTCGTCTACCAACGGCGCGTCACGCCCGATGGCGACATCCGCTATACCTACATCAGCGAGGGCGCCAAGGATCTGTTCGGGGTCTCGGCCGAGGAGATCCTGGCCGACCCCCAGGCGCTGTTTGCCTGTCATGGGCCGGAGTACCGCTCCGACTTCCGCGAGCGGCTGCTCGAGGCGTCGCGCAAACTCACGCTGTGGGACGTCGAGGCGCAGATCATCACCCGCGACGGCGAGGAGAAGTGGACCCACGCGATCGCCCGGCCGCGGCGCCAGCCGGACGGCTCGGTTCTGTGGGACGGCGTGATCCTTGATGCGACGCGCATCAAGAAAACCGAGATGGAATTGCGCAAGGCCCGGGAGTCGGCCGAGGCGATGAGCCGCAGCTACCAGGACGCGGTGACCATGCTGCGCTCCGCCAACGACAGGTTCGCTTCGCTGGCCGCGACCATACCCGGCGTCGTCTATCAGCGGCGGGTCAGCCCGGACGGCGATATCCGCTACACCTATATCAGCGAGGGGGCCGAGGAACTGTTCGGCGTCTCGCCGGAGGAAATCCTCGCCGACCCGGACGCGTTGTTCGCCTGCCATGGTCCCGAGTACCGCACCAATTTCCGCGAGCGCTTGCTGAAGGCCTCGCGGGAGCTGACGCTGTGGGACGTGCAGGCGCAAATCATCACCCGCGACGGCGAGGAAAAATGGACCCATGCGATCGCCCGGCCGCGCCGGCAGCCGGACGGCTCGGTGCTGTGGGATGGTGTGATTCTCGATGCGACCTGGATCAAGAAGGCGGAAATCGAGCTCAAGAAGGCCAAGGACCTCGCCGAGTCGTCGAGCCGCGCCAAGAGCATGTTCCTGGCCCAGGTCGGTCATGAGCTGCGCACGCCGCTGAACGCCGTGCTCGGGTTCTCCGATGTGCTGAAGAGCGAGGTGTTCGGTCCGCTTGGCAGCAAGAAGTATCGCGAGTATGCGGAGCATATCAACCAGAGCGGCACCCAGTTGCTGAACGTGATCAACAATATTCTCGACTTCACGAAATGCGGTACCGGCACGCTCGAGCTCAGCGAGAGCCGGGTTCGCGTCCGCGATGCTCTTGAACGGGTGGTGCGTCAGGCGGCGCCGATCGCCGAAAGCGCCCAGGTCACGCTCAACGTCGCCGCGGATGACGGCCTGCCCGACATCGTCGCGGACAGCTGCAAGCTGCACGAGATCCTCTCGCACCTCTTGTCGAACGCGGTCAAGTTCACGCCGCAGCATGGCTCGGTGCATCTGTCGGCCTCCCGCTCCGGAACTGGCGACGTCGTGATCCGCGTCAAGGACACCGGCATCGGCATCGCCGAGGAGGACATGCCGAAACTTCTGGAGCCCTTCGGCCAGGCCGACTGCGATCTCAACCGCCAGTATGACGGGATCGGTCTCGGTATTCCGCTCGCCGCCAACCTGGCCAAGCTGCATGGCGCAAGGCTGACCGCCGAGAGCGAAATCGGCCTCGGCACCACGGTGACCCTGATATTCCCGCGTAACCGAACCTTCGACGACCCCGACATGCCCCCGCCATCGCGACGGCTAAGCCTCGTCAAGGGCTAGCGCATTATCCGTCTGGTTCGCGCCAGCCCGTTCCCTTAACGAGGCTCCCCGCCTACGCCTGGTGGCGCACGCGAGCGCGCCGCAGAGGATGCATCCGGTGCCGCCCGTACCGCCACCGGGTTACGAACACGATCCCCGCGATTGGGACGGGTGGACGTCCTGAGGCGGCGCCGCGCAATTGTCCCGGAATAAAAACGTCGCCGGCGTTGTACTGCCAGCATCGCAACGTTCTTTGGAACCGGGAGACATCGCATGAGAGGGATTCTCGTAATCGCCGCCGCGGGGCTGCTCATGTCCGACGATCAGCTGCTCGGCGCGTTGGCGCCCGATTCCGGCAATTCGCCGCCGGGCGAACTGCGCGGCATTATCGATTAGCTGGCGCCGCGCAGGGCACCATGGCCGGGGGCGGCCCCGCCGGGGCCAGGCGGCCGGGGTGCCCCGCCCCCGCGCGTTGATATGCCTTCAGGCAGGAGACCAGACCAATGCGCAAGCCCGGGCCCGACACTGACGCGATCGGCCCCGGTTCTGCAAAGGCATACACCCTCGCCAAGTAGGGTGATTCGCGGCCCGGCGCGCCCCCCCTTTTCCCCTGCGCCGGGTCGCACCCGCCGGCCGGCCGTCCGGCCCTCGAGGCCGGGCGGCCGGATTTTTCTCGGGAGCCGGCTCCGCTTCCGATGCTTCCGGCGCGACGTGTCGGCCGGCGGCCGCGCCGCGGCTCAGACGTGGATCTTCTGGGGGACGCGCTGCGGTCGGGCGCCCATATAGGTGATTCCGCTGGCGTTGACGCCCAGCTTCAGCATCATTTTCGCGAGCTCGATCGAGGCGGTGTAGCCCTCCAGCACCGGCACGTCCCAGCCGCGCGCGCGCAGACCCTGCTCGATGTGCGGCTTGAGGAAGAAGACCATGGAGCAGCCGAGCGTAATCACCTCGGCGCCGTCCTCGACGATCGCCTTTTCGGCCTGGTCGACGGCGCGCTCGACCGCGACCGAGTGTTCGCCCTTCTCGGCGAGGCGGCACTGCGTCGTCAGCGTGTCCGGATCGTCGTCGCCCGGCCGCGGCAGGGCGTAGCCGATATTGCGGATCGAGCGGCAGCGCCGCTCCAGCTGGTGGTGACGGATGAGGTCGCGGTAGTAGACGTTGTGCACGCCCTCGATGTCGATGATCGAGAAACCGTCGCCCAACAGCGTTGCCAGATACATCTGCGAGAACGCGTTGGCCGTCACCACGACGCCGTGCTGGCGGCCGATTTCGCGCGATTCGAGGAAGCCGGGTTCGCCGCCGCCGAGCAGGATCACCGCGTTGTACTTGCCGGATTCGCAGGCCTCGCGCACCAGGCTCATGCGCGCCACCGCGGCATGGGCGAACTCCTCGCGGGTCTCGACCGACCAGTTGCCGTAGGGCGGCTCGGCGCCGGGATGCAGCTCCCAGTCGACGTCCTGCAGATGCGGCAGCACGAACTCGCTGTTAAGCAGCCGCCGCTCGCGCGCGACGTCGGCCGGCTCGGAATAGGCGGGCACGGTGTACTGCTCGGGATCCGGCAGGCGGAACGGCGGGATCAGCAAGAATTTGTATCGCTCGGTCGCGGGCATCGGGCGCCTCCTTCCAGTCATCGCATCGGCGCGCGAGTGTAACCGAAAACGCGGCGCCGAACAGCCCCGCAATAGGGCCTGCGCGCACGCGTTCTCGCGGCGGCCGATCGATGCGCGTTCACATCTGCGGGAGCATGACGATGATACGCGATGCAGGCGAAACCCTCAAGCCGCGCCCCCGCGCCGGCGGCTGTATCGCGGAGCGGTCCGTGCGCCGATCCCGCAGCCCGGCCGCGGCGAGACGGGCGCGTTCACCCGGGAGGCCACGACAGGGTCGGCCAGGCCGTGTATACTGGCGCCAAATCATCCGGCCCGGGGAGGGGGCATCAATGAATCATGATCGTATGGTGCAGGAATACCTGCCGGCGGCGCTCTATGTCGTCGGCGCGCTCGTCTACCAGGGCTGGTACATGTGGGCCAACTGGCAGGGCTCGCCGGACGGCGTCCTCCTGATGTGGGAAGCGTCGATCCGCTCGCTGCTCTGGCCGCTCTGGCTGCTGATGGGCGCGATGGCGTGACGCGGGAGTGGGGATAGATCTTCTTGCACCCGTCGTCCGAGGTGGCGATCCCGCAGGGTCGTTTCTTCTGGCAGTGCTTATAGCGGGTGCCGGATCGCAGGTCCGGCCGCCGTTCCCTGACGCTGCTCTCGACAGCCTTGGCATGGAGACCTTTGCACGGAACAGGATTGCGTCATCGCTCGGCTGCGTTCTTCGACGTGCCCAGGATGATGCCCGCCGCGGCGATCCGGAACATGCCCGCTCCGCCGCATCCTGGATTGCCGTGTCGGCCTGCGGCCGCCTCGCAATGACAAATTGGCGTTTCGTGCGAAGGTCTCCGGCATGAGGTCGCCATGCGGGGTGCTTGGCGGCCGCCGTTTGAAGCGCGACCGCGCAATCGCTAGAATAGCCCCCATGCTGCCCTTGCGGGAGATCTTCGGCATTGCCGGCTATGTGATCGAGGCGATCGGCGTGCTCTGCATCGTCGTCGGCTTCGTTGTGTCGGCGGCCTGGTTCGCCGCGCGGCTCTGGCGCGCGGCGGGGGACGCCTACCGCCGGTTCCGGCAGGACCTCGCCCGCTCGATCCTGCTCGGCCTCGAATTCCTCATCGCCGGCGACATCATCCGCACCGTCACCGTCGAC
>CP070634.1:79027-86110 GCA_020356105.1 Rhodospirillales bacterium
GAGCTCGGAAGGCATGTCGATGACCGAAACCCCGACCCGCTCCAGGGCCGCCTTCTTGGAGGCGTGGGTGCCCTGGTCGCCCATGACGATTGCGCCCGCGTGGCCCATCTTCTTGCCCGGCGGCGAGGCGGCCCCGGCGATGAAGGCGGCAACCGGCTTGGCCATAGTGGCGGCGAGCTCGGCGGCTTCCTCCTCCATCGCCCCGCCGATCTCGCCGACGATGGCGACTGCCCGGGTGCACGGATCGGCGTCGAGCGCCGCGAGCGCGTCCCGGGTGGTGGTGCCGATGATCGGATCGCCGCCGATGCCGATGAAGGTGGAGGTGCCGAAGCCGGCCTCGACCATCTTCATGCAGACCAGCGTGCCGAGGCTGCCGCTGCGCGAGATGACGCCAACCGAACCGGGCTTGAAGATCTTCTCGTTGAAGGCCGGCATGAAGCCGACGAAGCATTCGCCGGGGGTGACGAGGCCGGCGGTGTTGGGGCCGATGATTCTGGTGCCGGCCTCGCGCGCCGCCGCCATCACGTACATCACGTCCTGCACCGGCACGTGCTCCGTCATGATCACGAGTTTGCCGATGTCGGCGCCGATCGCATCGAGCGCCGCGGCCTTGACGCCGAGCGGCGGGATGAACAGCACCGAGACGTCGATGCCGGTGTCCTTCACGGCGTCCGCGGCGGCGCCCCAGACCGGCCGTTCGATATGGGTCTCGCCCGCCTTCTTCGGGTTGACGCCGCCGACGATCTTCGTGCCGTACTCGATCATCCGCTCGGCCCAGAAGGTGCCCTGGCGGCCGGTGATACCCTGGACCAGCACGGTCTCATGCCCGCGTACGATCATCGCCCGGCCCCCTTCGCGGCGTCGACCGCGGCCTTGACCGCGTCATCCATGTGGTCGAAGGGCGTCATGCCGAGGCGCTCCTTCAGAATTGCGATCGCCTCGGCATCGCCGGTGCCGTGGATCGAGAAGAACACGGGGATGTCGGGCCGCAGTTCCTCCCACGCCGCGACGATGCCTTCGGTCATCACGTCTGTGCGGGCGAAGGCGCCGCAGAAATTGACGACGAGGGATTTGACGTTCGGGTTATCCAGCACCAGGCCGAGCGCCTCCTTTCCGAGGCGATAGGCCTCGCCGCCGATCTCGAGGAAATTGGCCGGGCTGCCGCCGAAATGGCGCACAGAATCCATCGTCGTCATCGTGAGCCCCGCGCCGTTGGCCAGCACGCCGACATCGCCGTCCAGCTCGATGTATTTGAGGCCGTACGCCCGGCCGCGCGCCTCCAGCTCGGTCAGCTTTTCGGGTGAGCCCTGCTCGGCCAGCGCCGCCTGCCGCGCTGCGCCGGAATCGTCCATCACGAACTTGGCGTCCAGCGCCACCAGCCGCCCGTCGGCCAGCGTCGCCAGCGGATTGATCTCGAACAACTCGGCGTCGTGTGCGGCATAGGCGCCATAGAGCTTCATCAGGATCTCGGCAATCTCCGCCGCGCGGCCCGCCGGCGCCCGCCCCGCGAGCGCCGTTGCGAGGGCGCCCGCATCCGGGCCGCGGCGGATGTCGATCTCGGCCCGCAACAGCGCGTCCAGCCGTTCGGCGGAGAGTTCCTCGATGTCCATGCCGCCCTCGGCCGCGTACAGCAGCAGTGGTCCCTTCGAGGCCGGATCGTTCATCACCGCGGCGTAGCTCTCCGCGGCAATGTCGGCGGCTTCCTCGACCAGCACGCTCTCGACGACATGGGTGCCGATCGTCATGCCGAGGATCGCTTCGGCCGCCGCCCGCGCGGCCTCCGGCGTGGCCGCGGGCCTGATGCCGCCGGCCTTGCCGCGCTTGCCGGTCGGCACCTGGGCCTTGACGATAGAGGCACCGATCTCCGCCGCGGCCGCAGCGGCCTCGTCCGGCGTCGTCGCCAGGATCCCCTTTGGCGTTGCGATCCCCGCGGCCGCCAGCAGCGGCTTGGCCGCGTGTTCCTCGAAGTTCATGCGCTACTTCCCGTTCTCTGGTCTCCAGCTTCGGTGCGACCTCATACTTCGAGACGGCGCTACGCGCCTCCTCAGCATGAGGCTCTACCGTTCATGGCCTCATCCCGAGGAGCGGCGCAGCCGCATCTCGACGGGCGAGGTCGCTCGGTGACCACTACTTCCCATACTTCTCCCAGTAGGCGCCGAACAGCGCCTCCTCGGATGGTCTGTCCTCGGCAATCGTGGTGACGAGATGGGTGACATTGATGAAATGCCGCCAGTTCAGGTTCTCGTCGATCGAATTGCCGGCCCAGGTGCCGCAGCCCATCGACAGGGTGAACGGCAGCGCGTTGTCGAACCCGCCGCCATTGCCGAAGGTATGGGCCTGGTTGACCAGCACGCGCACGACGTCTATTTCGGCCGCCAGCTCGCGGGCCCGCGCCATGTCCCGGGTGTGGATGCCGCAGGAATGGCCCTTGCCCTGATACTCCAGAACGTCATGAACGATGCGCTTGGCGTCCGGCCAATCCTTCGCCCGGTACACGGTCAGCACGAGCGACAGCTTCTCGCCCGAGAACGGATGGTCCTTGCCGATGCCCACATCCTCCACGAGGAAGAATTTGGCCGCCTTCGCATCCTCGGGCAGACCGGCACCTTCCGCGAACACATCCGCGTCCTTGGCGATCAACGTCCGGCTGAGCTTTCCGTCGGGCCACAGCGCTGCCTCGATCTTGTCCTTGTAGGCGGTGGCGCGCCAGCCGCCGGCACGCTCCAGCGCCGCGATGGCATCCTCGTAGACCGAATCGGGGATTACCACCGAATTCTCCGACGAGCAGGAGGTCGCGTTGTCGAAGATCTTGGAATCGCGGATCTTTGCCGCCGCGGCGTCGAGATCGGCGCTTTCGTCGATGATCACCGGCACGTTGCCGGCGCCAACGCCGATCGCCGGCGTGCCGCTCGAATAGGCACCGCGCACGTTGTTCTGGCTCCCGGTGCAGACGACGAGGTCGGACGCTTTCATCAGCGCCGTGGTCAGCGCCCGGTTCACCGGGGCCGGCAGGATCTGCACCAGGTCCTCCGGCAGGCCGATCTTCTCGAGTTCAGCGCGCATCAGGTCGACGGTCTCCCCCGTGATGCCGGACGCCGCCGGCGACGGCGCGATGATCACCGCGTTTCGGCCCTTGAGCGCCATCATCGCCTTGTTGACCGGCGTCGCCGAGGGGTTGGTCGACGGTGTGATCGCTGCGACCACGCCGACCGGCTTGGCCCATTTGACGATGCCGCGCGCCGGCTCCTCCTCGATGATTCCGACGGTCTTGGCCCGCATCAGGTCGCGCAACGTCCCGAAGGTCTTGCGCTGGTTCTTGGTGATCTTGCTCGCGACGTTGCCGAGCCCGGTCGCCTCCACCGCGCGCGCGGCCAGGCGTTCCGCATGTTCCGGCTTGTACAGCGACCAGGCGAGCGCGGTCACCGCCTCGTCGACCCGGGCCTGGTCGGCATCGGCAAAGGCGGCCATCGCCCGGCGCGCCCGGTCAACGAGACCGGCGACGACGGCGTCCGCTTCACCGGCTTGCGAGAGGGGGATTGCTGTCGAGGAACCCATGGCTCAACTCCTTGCGGTCCGGCGCCGCGGGCGGGGGCGCGCCGGACCATACTCAAATCTCGATGTCCCGGCGGGTTCCCTTAAGGGCCCGGTACACGCTGGTCAAGATGGTCGAGATCCCGGCGATCAGGAGGATCGCCACGATTGGACGGCTGACGAATGCATAGGTGTCATAACTGACCATCTGCATGCCTTGGGCGAAGGTCTGTTCGCCGATCTTGCCGAGGATCAGCCCGAGAACGATTCCCGGCACCGAATAGCCGGTTCGCCGCATGAAATAGGCGAGAATGCCGGCCGCGAACATCACCGCCACGTCGATTACCTGGCTGCGCGTGGCATAGGCGCCGATGGTCGCCATCAGCAGGATCCCGGGCGCCAGATACTGGAAGGGAATGCGCAGCAGATGCAGGACGCCCTTGGTCTCGACGAAGCCGAGCACCAGGATCGCGATATTGGCGAAGAACATCGCCGCGAAGACGACCCAGACAAGGTCGCTGGAATTGGTGAAGACCAGCGGTCCCGGCTCGATGTCGTGCATCTGGAAAACGCCGACCATCATCGCGGTCAGCGCGCCGCCCGGCAGGCCGAGCGCCAACAGGGGGATCATCGCCGCGCCGGTCGCTGCGTTGTTGGCGGTCTCCGAGGCGACGACGCCCTCGAGCTCGCCCTTACCGAAATTCTCCGGCGTCTTCGACCAGCGAACCGCCTCGTTATAGCTCAGGAACGCGGCCAGCGTCGCGCCGATGCCCGGCAGGATGCCCGAGAAAAAGCCGAGTCCGACCGAGCGGGCGACGGCGAATTTCAGCTTCAGGAACTCGGCCAGCGAAGGGAAGGAGGTGACGAATTTCGGCATGTCGTAACTGCCGGTGGCACGCCGCTCCGCCTGAACCAGCACCTCGGCGACGGCGAAGAAGCCGAGGATCACCGGAACGAAATGCAGCCCGGCGAGCAGGTAGTAGAGGTCGAAGGTATAGCGTTCCTCACCGGCCACCGGGTCGAGGCCGACGGTCGCCAGCAACAGCCCCAGCAGAACCGAAAGCCATCCTTTCCACAGCGTCTTGGCGCCGACTGACGAGGCCACGGCGATGCCGAAGAACACCAGCGAGAAGATCTCCGGCGGCCCGAAATGGGTCACCGCGATGTCGGCCAGCAATGGTGTCGCCAGCATCATGAAGATCACCGAGCAGGTCCCGCCGAAGGCCGAGCACAGCACGGCCGCGCCGATCGCCTTGCCGGCCAGTCCCTTCTGCGTCATCGGGTAGCCGTCGAACGCCGTCGGCGCGTTTTCCGGTGCGCCCGGAATGTTGAACAGGATCGCCGTCACCGCGCCGCCATAGGTGCCCGAGCAATACAGCACCGAATAGAACATGATGGCGTCCGGCGCCGACAGGAAACCCGAGAACGGCAGGAAGATCGCCGCCAGGGTCAGCATGCTCACCCCGGGGATGGCGCCGAACAGGAGGCCGCCGACCAGCCCGCAGAAAAAGATGAAGATGCTGAGCGGGCTGCTGACCAGCGTGGCGGCGCCCTCGAGGAACAGTTCCATGACCGTTACGCCTTCCTCAGCCGCGCAGAAACACGACGAACCAGTTGCCGAAGTCGTAAAAGCCGGGCCAGTAGCCGGTCGGCAGACCGACATAGGCAAACCGCGTGAAGATGATGGTGATCACGGCATAAATCACCAGCGGCACGAGGATCAGCCGCGAGACGCGGTGCTCGCCGGTCAGGTAGAGATAGCCGGCGAGGAAGAAGGGGGTGAGGAAATAGTAGCCCATTCCCTGCATCAGGCTGGCGTAGACCATCGGCAGTGCCAACGTCAGACCCATGCGGACGAAGAACCGCGGCCCGTGCTCGGCGAACTGGGCGAAATAGCCCGGATCATACAGCGGCTTCTTCTGCGACTGGATCAGGTCCTGGACGAACTGGCCGATGGCTCCCAGCGCGATGAACAGGATGATCAGCCGTGGCCAGCCGGAAGCGCCGAACCGGTAGAACTCGATATTGCGGTCGAACTCGAAGCTGAAGCCGTAGGCGACCGCGGCAACGGCCAGCCAGACAACCACTTCGAACCACTGACCGCCGGTCAGCTTCGCCACGTCAACCCCCTGTCCGAAAACGGGCTCCGGCGCGGCGCGCCGCGCCGGAGCCTCTCACTGGCAGGCGCGGGGCTACTGGATCAGCCCCATCTCCTTGTAGGTCTGCCGATAGATGTCCATGGTTTCGTTGATCAGCACCCGCGCGCCATCGGTGTCGCGGAAGCTGGGAATCAGGTCCATGAACTTCGACTTGTTGAATTTCTGGTAGCTGTCGGTGAAGAAGCCCTTCTGGAACGCCCATTGCAGGTACTTCACCCGGTCCGCCGGCGCATTCTTGTGGACATAGAAGCCGCGGAACCGCATCAGCGGGGTGAACGTCAGCCCGACCTCGGTCATCGACGGGGTGTCCGGGAATGCCGGCGGCCGCTCTTTGAGCAGCGTGAGGATCGGCTTGAAGTCGCCGCTCTCCAGGAAGCCGCGGACATCGCCCGGCTGCTCGAACAGCGCGTCCACCTGGCCGCCCTTCAGCGCCGCATAGCGCGGACCGCCCTTGTCGAAGCTAATCTGCTGAACCTTGACGCCGAAATGATCGGCGATGCGGTTCATGTTGATGCGCTCCATCGAGCCTTCACCGGCGACGTTGGCGATCGTCGACTTTCCGCCCTGGGATTTGACGTAGGCGACGTAAGACGCCCAGTCGTTGAAGCGGGTCTCGTTGGCACGGATGTAGATCTGGCTGAAGGTGATCTGCGAGATCACCAGCGGGATCAAATCCTCGGCCGGATGGATGTTGCTCTTGCCGATGGCGAAGGCGCTGGTCGCATCGTCGATGTGCTCGAGCACGGTATAGCCGTCGGCCGGCGCCGCCATGTAGGTTTTCAGACCGACCATGCCCGAGCCGCCCGGCTTGTAGTCCGGCGTGATGTCGATGCCGGTGGCGTCCTTGACCCCTTGGATCATGCCGCGCGCAACCTGCCCCGACCCACCGCCCGGGCCGTAGGGCACGATCATGGTCAGGGGTCGTTCGGGAAAGCCGCCCGGCTTGGCCATGGTATCCGGCAACGAGCCGTGCTTGTCGGCCTGCACCGGCAGTGCCAGGGCCATGGCGGCAACCAGCCCTACGACCGGTGCGCCCCATTTCAAACTTGTTTTCATCTTGGTTCCTCCCAATGGCTTGACCAGCCACGATGCCTGTTTTGTCGATCTGCGTAACGATGGCCGCAGGTTAGCAAGACCTTTCGGTCCGCGCCCACCGTGTTTTCCGCGATGAACTGTTCCACCCGCCGCAAGCCGAATGAAAGCCGGCAGCATCTTATTCAACACATCCCGGCCGGACGCTGTCAACCGGCCTGAGCGGTTGGTGTCGCCGCGACCGGCGTCCGCCCATCCGGTTCATTCGTCATGGGGGAACGGCCACGGCATGATCTCGAGATCGGCGATATCGACTGGCCGCGATGAGACCCACAGCACGACCCGCGAGCCGTCGGTGAAA
>CP070634.1:86210-95494 GCA_020356105.1 Rhodospirillales bacterium
GCCGACATCTGCGTCTACACGAACTCCAATCTGGTGGTCGAAAAGCTCAGCTCCTCGAAGTGAGCCGGCCCCGTACTGAGCCCGAACCGAGCTTGAACCCATGACCAACTTTTCGCCGCGCGAGATCGTCTCCGAACTCGACCGCTACATCGTCGGCCAGAACGACGCCAAGCGCGCCGTCGCCATTGCGCTGCGCAACCGCTGGCGGCGCCTGCAATTGCCCGAGGAGATGCGCGAGGAGGTGCTGCCCAAGAACATCCTGATGATCGGGCCGACCGGCGTCGGCAAGACCGAAATCGCCCGCCGCCTCGCGCGCCTCGCGCAGGCGCCCTTCATCAAGGTCGAGGCGACCAAGTTCACGGAGGTCGGCTATGTCGGGCGCGATGTCGAGCAGATCGTCCGCGACCTTGCCGAGGTCGCGATCCACATGACACGCGAGCAGCAGCGCAAGCAGGTGCTGGCCAAGGCCGAACTGGCCGCCGAGGAACGGGTGCTCGATGCGCTGGTCGGCGAAAGTGCCAGCGATTCGACCCGGCAGTCCTTCCGCGTCAAGCTGCGCCAGGGTGAGCTCGACGACAAGGAGGTCGAGATCCAGGTCCAGGATACCGGCGCCGGCGGCATGCCGACCTTCGAGATCCCCGGCATGCCCGGGGCGCAGATGGGCATGATCAACCTCAACGAGATCATGGGCAAGATGATGGGCGGCCGCACCAAGCCGCGGCGCATGAGCGTCGCCGAATCCTACGAGGTGCTGATCGCCGAGGAGAGCGACAAGCTGCTGGACGACGAGACGGTGGTCAAGACCGCGCTGGAAACGGTCGAAGAGAACGGCATCGTCTTTCTCGACGAGATCGACAAGATCACCGCGCGCTCCGAGCGCACCGGCGCCGACGTCTCGCGCGAGGGCGTGCAGCGCGACCTGCTGCCGCTGATCGAGGGCACCACGGTGGCGACCAAGCACGGGCCGGTCAAGACCGACCACATCCTGTTCATCGCCTCGGGCGCGTTCCACCTCGCAAAACCGGCGGATCTCCTGCCGGAGCTGCAGGGCAGGCTGCCGATTCGCGTGGAATTGCGCGCACTGACCCGGGACGATTTCGTGCGGATCCTCAAGGAGCCTGAGAACAGCCTGATTCGCCAGTACGTGGCCCTGCTCGGGGCCGAGGAGGTGACCCTCGACTTCACCGACGACGCAATCGAGGAGATCGCCAGCCTCTCGGCCGAGATCAACAGCCGGGTCGAGAATATCGGCGCCCGCCGCCTGCATACGGTGATGGAGCGGCTCCTGGAGGAGATCTCGTTCACCGCCGCCGACCGCGGCGGCGAGACCATTACCATCGATGCGTCCTATGTGCGCGAACAGGTCGAGGACCTGGCCAAGGAATCCGACCTCAGCAAGTTCATCCTCTAGTCGCGAACCGCGACCTCGAAGCATCCGGCGGGCCGAACCGGGACATGTTGGTCGCTACCCGCGGGTCCAGAGCGCCACGGCCCAGGCGGCGGCGAACGCGCAGATCGCTGCGATACCGAGCGCATGGGTGTGCCATGGCGCAAGGCGCCGACGACCCTCCAGCAGCGCAAATAGGAGGCCGAACAGGCCGCCCGAGGCGAAGCCGGTGAGGTGGGCGACGAGGTCGGTCCGCTCGCCGCTCATACCGAGAAAGGCGAGCAGGGCGACGCCACCGCCAAGCGGCACCCAGCGATTGAACCGCCTCTGCCCCAGCGTCCAGGCATGGGTTGCAAGGATCCCGACCATGGCGAAGACCGCAGTCGACGCCCCGACCGAGGTGTGATCCCAGGGCCGGACGAGGGCGGCGAGCGCGTTGCCGAGCGCGCCGGCAAGCAGCATGCCGGCGAGCGCCGGACCCCAGCCGAGGACACCGCCGAGAAGAAAGCCGAAGACGAGACCGAAGGCGAGATTGCCGGCGAGATGCAGGGTGTCGGCATGGAGGGCGAGGGCGGTCACGATTCGCCACCACTCGCCGGCCCGGATCAGCCCGGCATGGCTCAGCCCCGCCTGCCACCAGTCCAGGGCGAACGCCCGCTGCCCCTGCAGCGTATCGACGATGAGGACGGCCATGCCGTAAAGGGAGGCCGTGACAAGCCCTTCTGGCACGGCGAGGCGGCGTGCGACCCGGTTCGACCCGGCCGCGTGTTCGCGGCGGTAGAGACGCAACTGCTCGCGCGCGCGCGCCGCGTCCTCCGCATGCACCCAGAGGGCGAACTTGCCCTCCCATGGCCGAACCCGGCAGGAAATGCCCACTGCCTCGAGCACCAGCGCGAATTCGGAGCAGCGCTGCTTCGAATGCGCGCTATAGAGCGGCACGATCTCGGATTGGAAATCATCCATCGGCCTGCTTGCGCCTCAGGCGGGCGCGAGGCGCGTCGCACCGGTTGTCATCTCGCCGGCAAGGTGCCGCTTGAGCGTCATGTCGATTCGGACCCCGATTCGCTGTCCGGGCAAAGCCTAGCATATGGGTGCGCGAGAAAAGGGAAAGCGGGATGTGATGTAAATTCATCACTCTCCCACCGACCGACAAAGCTCGCGCGCCACCTCACGAGAGCCGCTGAAGAGCCCAGCGTGCTGCGGATCAACCGCCCCTTTTTCGCCCGCCTCGCGCTGTCCGCCGCCGGGGGTGTCGGTCCCGCGCAGGTGAGGTGTCGAGACCCTTCAGTCCTTCAACGTCTCCAGCAGCGCCCGGACCTTGGCGCGCGGCAGTTTGCGGATGCGCTGGGCCAGCTCGTTGGCGAGCTCGGTCGCCTCCGGGGCGAGCCCCGAGGTGTCGACGGTAATCCGCGGATGCGACAGGCGGGCCAACCGCTGCAGCTCGTCGGCCTCGTCCCAGACGATGTTGAAGTATTGGCAGATCTGGTGCACCCGGGTTCGGCTCGGGCGCCCGCGGCGCCCGTGCTCGAGGGCGGAGAGATAGGCCGGCGAGATGTCGAGCGCCGCCGCCATCTGCTGCAGGGTGATGCCGCGCGCTGCGCGCAGCTCGCGCATCCGGCGGCCAAACGGTGTCATCCGTCGGGGCCCGGTCGCTTGCGACGCAACAGGATGTACAGCGCGCCCTCGCCGCCATCGTCGCGGCGCGCGTGGCAGAACGCCAGCACCTGTTCGCGCAGCGGCGACTCGTTCAGCCAGCGCGGCACTGCGGTCTTCAGCACGCCGCCGCCCTCGCGGAACGCGCCCTTGCCGGTGACCACCCGCACGCAGCGACGGCTGGCGCCGGCCTGGCGGGAAACGAAGGCGAGGAGCGCGCGGTGCGCCTCCGCCTGGGTGTGGCCGTGCAGGTCGATCTCCGCGTCGATTGCGATCTGGCCGCGACGCAGCCGGTCGACCGTGCGCTTGTCGACGCCGGCAGCGCGCCCATGCGTCAGCGCCGGCGCCGCCGTTCGGGCTGGCGCCATGGCGCCAGGGCGTTGCCCGACACCGGCTTGAGAAGATTTCCGTACAGGATTGTTTTTATGTTGTTTTTCCTTGGATCCCGCGGCCGGCTCGGCGGTCGTCGGCGGGACCTTGCGCGCGATCGGTTTGACGTCCTTGGTGATCGCCTTCCACAGCGCCGATTCGTCGCGACTCGGACGGCGACGCTCAGCCATCGCCCGGATCCTTCGTCGCGGCCCCGCCGGCGACGACAACGATGTGCAGCCAGCGCGGCCCATGGGCGCCGAGCTGCAGCGTCTGCTCGATATCGGCGCTGCGCGACGGGCCGGTGATGAAGTTCACGCTGCGGGGCATCCGACCGGTTGCCCGCAGCCGGTCCCAGCCATCCTCGTAGCAGCCGACCAGATCGGCCGCGTTCAGCACCACGATGTGGGCGTCCGGCAGGAAGTTCAGCGTGGTCGGCGAATCGGGGCCGGAGATCAGCATCAGCGTGCCGGTCTCGGCGACCCCGGCAAAGGCGCCGGTCAGCGCCACCACATCCTCCGCCTCGCCCTTGCCGCGGGTGATCTCCAGAGTCGGCGCATCGTCCCACGGGCAGGCGTCGAGCCGCGGATCCGGCGCCATGCGCAGCCGGGTCGGCAGGTTCTCGCCGCGCAGATAATCGGCGACGGCGCCGGGCACCGCTCCGAAATCATCGACGATCGCAACGCTGGCATCGACGCCGCGCGCCTGCTCGGTGAATAGCTCGAGGAGCCCCTGCGTCTCGCGCAGCCCCCGGGCGGGTATGGTGTTCCGGGCGTGGGCTGCCAAGCGCGTGCGCACCGCGGCGGCGGCCTCGGCCATGTTCGCGTCACGGCCGGTAGCGCGCCGCAACGCCCCCAGCACCGCGTCGCGGGGCGTGCCGCTCATCGTGGTCTCTCCCGCCGGCCACCGGCGCGATTCCACAGGGCCTGGAAGGTCGGGCCCTGCGGTGCCGGCAGGTCGCGCTCAGCGGTCCACCCGCCGGCCAGCGGCAGGCGGCGAAACGCCCCGCGGCGGCGGCCCACGAGGCCGAGCAGGCGTACCGGCAAGGCAGTAGCCAGCCGGTAGAGGCGGGGGCGCTTGGCCAGAAACGCCCAGGCCCGTAGGCCCCAGCGCTGCGCCGCCGGGGGGATGCCCCGCCCGTACTCGCGCTCGCGCAGGTGCCGCATCAGGCCGGGCAGGGGGATGCGCATCGGACATACCGACTCGCAGCGCCCACAGAATGTCGAGGCGCTCGGCAGATGGTGGGCTTCCTCGATACCGATCAGGGACGGGCTGAGAACCGCGCCGATCGGGCCGGGATAGACCCAGCCATAGGCGTGGCCGCCGATCACTCCGAACACCGGGCAGTGGTTCATGCAGGCGCCGCAGCGGATGCAGCGCAGCACCTCCTGCAACTCGGTGCCGATCAGATCGCTGCGTCCGTTGTCGAGCAGCACGACGTGGAATTCCTGCGGCCCGTCTAGATCCTCGCCGCGGCGCGGCCCGGTGGAGAACGTGGTATAGGACGTGAACTCCTGCCCGGTCGCCGAGCGGGCCAGCAGCCTGAGGATGGTCGACGTGTCTTCGAGCGTCGGCACCACCTTCTCGAGGCTCGCCAGCACGATGTGGACGCGGGGCAGGGTCTGAGTAAGATCGCCGTTGCCCTCGTTCGTGACGATCACCGTGGCGCCGGTCTCGGCGATCAGGAAATTGGCGCCGGTGATGCCGACATCGGCGGCGAAGAAGCGGTCGCGCAGCATCGCCCGGGCCTCTTCGAGAAGCTGGCGCGGCTGCTCCAACGGGCGGGCGGGATCGAGGGATTTGTGGTGCTTCTGAAAGGTCTCGGCGACCTCGGCCTTGGGCACGTGGAAGGCGGGCGCAATGATATGGCTCGGCGCCTCGCCGCGCAGCTGGATGATGTACTCGCCGAGATCGGTCTCGACCGGCTCGACGCCGTTCTGCTCGAGAAACGCGTTGAGCCCGATCTCCTCGGAGATCATCGATTTCCCCTTTGTCACCGTGCGCGCACCCGCGGCGCGGCAGATCGCCAACACGATGTCGCGCGCCGCGGCCGCATCGCCGGCCCAGTGGACGTGACCGCCGCGCTCGGTCACCCGCTGCTCGAAGGCCTCGAGATAGAGATCGAGATGGGCGAGAACGTGGTTCTTGATGTCACGCGCCTCGTCGCGCAGGGTTTCGAACTCGGGCAGGCGCGCCGCGGCCTCGCTGCGCCGCACGCGGAATCCAAGCTTGGCCGAGGCGAGCCCGCGCTGCAGCGTTGCATCGGCCAGCGCGGCCCGGGCGTTGTCCGGAAAGCGGTGGCTGGTGGGGACTTCCACACTCATGCTTCGCTCTCGCCGATCGGCGGCGCCGCATCGCCCGCATTGGCCAGAACCTCGGCGACGTGCCGCACACGGATCGCCGAGCCGCGCCGCTTCAGCTTGCCGGCCATGTTCATCAGGCAGCCGAGATCGCCGGCCAACAGCGTATCGGCGCCGGAGGCCTCGATGTCGTCCGCCTTATCCGACACCATGCGCCCCGAGATATCTGGGTATTTGACGGCGAACAAACCGCCGAAGCCGCAGCATTCCTCGGGCGCGCCGAGGTCGCGGACCGTCAGGCCCGCCACGCTGCGCAGCAGCCGGCGCGGCTGTTCGCGCACCCCGAGCTCGCGCAGCCCCGAGCAGGAATCGTGATAGACGGCGATGCCCTCATACGCCGCCTCGACCGAGTCGACGCCGCGAACATCGGTGAGGAACGAGGTCAGCTCCCAGGTCTTGGCGGCCACCGCGCCGACGCGGGTCGCCAGCTCCGCATCATCGGCGAGCAGCGCCGGCCAGTGCAGCCGCAGCATCGCGGCGCAGGAGCCGGAGGGAACGACGACATAGTCGAACGGCTCCAGAGCCGGCAGGGTTCGTCGCGCGATCTCGGCCGCGTCCTCGCGGTCGCCCGAATTGTAGGCGGGCTGGCCACAACAGGTCTGGGCACGCGGCACGGTGACGGTGCAGCCCGCCGCTTCGAGCAGCCTGACCGCCGCGAACCCGACGGTCGGGCGGAACAGGTCGGCAAGGCAGGTGACGAACAGTGCCACGTTCGGGCTTGGCTCTGGCATGCGCGGTGATCCCGGGCGGTTTTCCGGCTCAAGATGGCGGCTGCCGCCGCGAAAGGCAACAGGTGGATGTCAGTTGGCGGCCAGCCGGTCGGCCAGCCGGCGCGGCAGCAGCAGGTAGTAGCGGCCGCGATGCTTCATGCGGCCGGCGTATTCAAGGGCGGCATCGCCGGTACCCCAGAAGAAGTCGCCGCGCACGGGGCCGGTGATCGCCGCTCCGGTGTCCTGAGCCACGACGAGCCGTTGCAGTGGCGCCTCGGTATCGCCCGGCTGCAGCGTATCGAGCCACATCGGCAGGCCCAGCGGGACATAGCGTGTATCGACCGCGAGGCTGCGGCCGGCGGTCAAAGCCACGCCCTGCGCCCCGATCGGGCCGTCGCCGGTGATTTCCTCGAAGAAGATGTAGCGCCGGTTCACCGCCAGCAATTCGGCGGCGGCGTCGGGATTGCGCTCCATCCACTGGCGGATGCCCTGCCATGATGCTTCGTGTGGCGCGAGCGCGCCGCGCCGGATGAGTTCGCGGCCGATCGACCGGTAGGCATGGCCGTTGCTGCCGGCGTAACCGATGCGCGTGGTTCGCCCGTCGGCCAGGCGAACGCGGCCCGAACCCTGGACATGCAGCATGAAGGCGACGAGCGGATCGTCAAGCCACACCAGCTCGAGGTCCCGGCCGTCAAGCGCACCCTGCTGGATGGCGCGGCGCGGGTAATAGGGTTTCAGTCGGCCGTCCTCGACCCGACCGATCAGCGATCGACCAGCCAGCGCCGGATCAAAATCGCCGAGATCGACCGCTACCTGGTCGCGCGGTTTGCGGTAGACCGGCACCTGATAGGTGTCGGTGGCCGCGCGCGCACCCCGCAGCTCGATCTCGTAATACCCGGTGAACAGGCCTTCCGCTGTTTCGTTGTTGGTCACCTGATAGGGGTGGAACCAGCGTTCGAAAAACCGGCGCGCCGCGTTGTGATCGCCATCGGCGAGCGCCGTGGCGGCACTGCAGACCGGCAGGACGTCGGCGATCGTTCCGCTCGCCACGCCCGGCCCGAGCACGCGGTCCGTCGGCAGCGTCCGGAAGCGCGCGCAACTGCGCAAAAGTGCCGGCACCGCCTCGGCATGCCGGTCGTCCGCCCAGCCCGGCAATTCGCCATAGGTTACCGGCCTCAGGACCGCCTGGTCCCCCGGCGGCGGCGCAATCGGAGCCGTTTCGGGCTGCGGCTCGCAGGATGCAGCGGCAGCAGCGCAGAAGGCGATCAGCAGCGGCCGTTTGCCAAGACCATACAGGGACGCCGCGACGGCGCAGATGATTGCGGGTGTTGGCGCGCCGCGGGCCATGTCACCGTCAGTCGGAGCTGCCCGTGGCGATCAGCACCCAGTTGGGGTCCGAGGAGCGGGTGTCGCGCCCGAACGTCCAGATGTCGGTGACCTGCACGACGTTGTTCGGATCGCCGTCAACCACCTCGCCATTGGCGTCGTGCGTCGCGTTGACCTGTCCGGATACGAACTTCACGGTAACCATGGCGTTGCGGCCCTGCAGCTCGGCGCTAACGATCTCGGCTTGCTCGATCCCCACCAGGGTCGTCTCCAGGGTCTGCCCGGCCTTCTCCCGCTCGCGGATCGCCGCTGCGAAATTCTCGTATACCGGGTCGTCGAGCAAGGATTTCAGGACCTTGCCATCGCCGGCGGCGAAAGCGCCAACGATCATCTCGAAGGCCGTGCGCGCACCCTTGACGAATTCGCGCTCGCGAAACGAGCGATCGACCGATTTGATCTGTGCCAGGCCGGCTTCCAGCGGATCCATTGGATCACCGTCCTCGACCGGCGATTCCCCCCGGCCATGCATGGCGATGACATTGTCACCTTTCGGGTCCTGCTGCTCCGGTGACATCGCATCCTGCTGATCCGACGAAAGCCCGAACGGGTCCGTGCGATGCTTTTGATCGTCGTGCCGGCGGCCCAGCACCGAACCGAGCCGGTAGATCAGGAACAGCGCCAGAATGGCAAACAGAATGATGTCAAAGACCTGAAAGCCGCCGCCCATGAATGAATACTCTCTGATGACAAATCGCCGGTCGGAGCCCCACTGCGCGTCCCACACCTGAAATCCGCAGCTTGCTTGCCGAACAGTCCGAGCCTACATGCTTAATATATCACACCTTCGGACCAGCGGGTCCAGTTAACCCGAAAGCTCGCGCAGGCACACCGGTGTGCCCGCTCCTACCCTAGATAGGTTCTGGTTAAGGAAAGAACAAGCGTGCCCTTTTTACTGATCCTCATTTTCGTCGGCGTTCCGATCCTGGAAATCGCGGTGTTCATCCAGGCTGGGAGCCTGTTCGGTCTGTGGCCGACATTGGCCGCCGTGGTCGTCACCGCAGTGGTTGGCGCCGCCCTGCTGCGCGCCCAGGGCCTGGCGACACTGGGGCGCGCGCGGCAGCAACTCGATCGCGGCGAGATTCCGATCGCCGAAGTGGTGACCGGGGTCTGCCTGCTGATCGGCGGCGCCCTGCTGTTGACGCCCGGTTTCGTGACCGACACCGTCGGGTTTCTCCTGCTGATCCCGCCGGTGCGCCGGATTCTCGCGCAAAGGGCGATAGCGGCGTTTCTGCGCGGCCGCACCACCCGCGTCTGGGTCGATGGCGAGGAAATCGTGATGACCGATCGGCAGAAGAAACCCCCGCCGAGCGATGCGATCGATGTCGAGTATACCGAGATCCCGGAGCGGAACGATCCCGCGGCGCGCGATCGGGGCCCATCGGAGTAATCCGCGGTAACGGTTGTTTCCATCGTTCAACC
>CP070634.1:95594-104703 GCA_020356105.1 Rhodospirillales bacterium
CTCGTAACCGGCGTCGACCGCGATTCCGTCGATCACCGGTGGAAACAGGTTTGATTCTTCCGGCTCCAGCAATTCGGCCAGCGCCTGTTCTTCGGCCGTCAGCCGGTCCAATGCCGCCTGCGCCTCCTGCAAACCGGCGCGCGCCGCGGTCTCTCGTTCCTCCGCCGCGGCCCGTTCGGCCTCGGTGGTCTCTTGCGCGGCGCGCTGCCGTTCGGCTTCCGCCTCGGCCGCCTCAACCGCGGTTGCGGCCTTTGCCAGCGGCGCGTCGTCGTCGAGACCCGCCGCGTGTCTTGCGCGCTCGGCCTCGAGCTCGGTCTGGCGGGCGGACAGGCGCGCATGCCGTTCGGCCAGTTCGGCGATGCGGCCCGATAGCGCGTCGCGTCGCGCTTCGCTGTCGGCCAGTCGTGCGGTTGCGTCGTCCAGCGCGGTCTCGCATTGCGCGACCGCACGCGTCGCTCGGTCCAGCGCCTCGGCCGCCGCGTCCCGCTGTTGCGCCTCGTCGGTCTGCGCCGCAACAAGCGTGCCGCGCTCGTCTTCGAGGCGCGCCAGCGCCTCCGCCGCGTCGGCCTCCAGCGTCCTTTCGCGTTCGATGTCACTTGCGATTTGCTGCAGTTGCTGATCCAGTTGGGTCTGGGCCGCTGCGACTCGCGCCGCTTCGCTGCCGAGTTCCCGATGCGCCAGGTGCAAATGTTGCAGCGCTGCGGCGGCGGCAGCTTCCGCCTCGCGACGCGGCGGCAGGCCGGCAGCGGCCTCGGCCTGCGCAGCAGCGGCGCGGGCGGCCTCTGCGGAGCGATCGCTTACCCTGTTGCGGGCCTCCTCCAACGTCGTCTCGGCCGCCTCGAGCGTCTCGGTCGCCCGCGTCCAGTCGTGGTGCAGCAGAATGGCATCGAGCCGCCGGATGTCCTCCGACAGGCGCCGATAACGCGCCGCCTGACGCGCCTGTCGCTGCAAACCCTGGTGCTGACCCTCAAGAGCCGCGATGACGTCTTCAAGGCGCTCCAGATTGGCTTCCGCGGCGCGCAGCCGCAGCTCGGCCTCGTGACGACGGGTATGCAGCCCTTTGATGCCGGCCGCCTCCTCCAGGATCGCCCGGCGCTCGATCGGCTTGGCGCCGATCAACGCGGTGATCCGTCCCTGTCCCACGAGAGCGGTCGAATGGGCGCCCGTCGCCAGATCCGCGAACAGCAGCTGAACATCCCGGGCGCGAACCTCCTTTCCGTTTACCCGGTAGATTGAGCCCGCATCGCGTTCGATGCGACGCGAGATCTCGAGTTCGTCCGAGTCGTTGAACATCGCCGGCGCGCGGCGGTCGGAGTTGTCGATGTGCAGGACGACCTCGGCGATATTCCGCGCCGGCCGCGCCGTCGTGCCGCCGAAGATCACATCGTCCATGCCGCCGCCGCGCATGCTCTTGGCCGAGGTTTCGCCCATCACCCAGCGCAGCGCCTCGACGACGTTGGACTTGCCGCAGCCATTCGGCCCGACGATGCCCGTGGTGCCCGGTTCGATCAGCAGCTCGACGGGATCGACGAAGGATTTGAACCCGGAAACGCGGAGTCTGGTGAAATGCACGTCGGCGTGCCCGTTCGCCTAGTGGGGCGCTGCGAAGGCGATCATTTGGCGGCGTCCTCCAGCACCTTGTTGAAATCCGCGTATTCCAACACCCCGCGGATGACTTGTCCGTCGATCACGAAGCTGGGTGTACTCTCGACGCCGTATTCCATTCGACCGTCGAGCGCCCGCTCGCGTATCCCCGTGAACAATTCCTCGTTACCGGTGCAGGCATCGAAATCCGCCTGGCTCATGCCGCCTAGCCGAGCCAGCTGCGCCAGCGCCTTTAACGGATCGGCACTTGTCCCCCAGCTCCGCTGCTGCTTGTAGAACACCTCGAGGTAACTGAAGTATCGGTCCTCCGGCGCGCAGCGCGCGACCATCGCGGCGTATAGTGCCAGCGCCACCGGATTCGTGGGGTAATCACGGTAGATCAGCTTGGCGCGTCCGGTATCGATCCAGTCCTTCTTGACCTGCGGTAAGACCTCGTTGTGGAATTTGGCGCAGGAGGGGCAGGTCAGGGAGGCGTATTCGATGATCGTGAGCGGGGCGCCGGGATCTCCGAGAACCCGGTCCTTGAGCGCCTGCTCGGTCGGTAGTGGTTCGGCCTGCGCCGCGACGGCGAGCCCCAGCGCAGCCAAGCCTGCCATCAGAGCGGAAATTCGCATCACCGGTCGCCTCCTCACCAAGCCCGCCTCAAGACACAATATCTGGTAGGCTGAGAATATAGACCTACTATCATGGCGCAATCAAGACGCGTTCGCCGACCGTTGCCGTCGCTATTGCCGTGCCATGGAGCGCAGCAACGCGTCGAAATCCCGGAAGCTCATGGCACCGGTGATCACCCGTTCTCCGACGACGAAGGCCGGCGTGCTGTTGACGCCGTGCTGCGTCTGCCCGACGATCCGCGATTGCAGCACGCCGTCGAGCAGCGCGTCATCGTCGAGGCAGTCTTCGATCGTCTGCCGATTCAGGCCGCGCGACTCCGCGATCTGAATCAGCACGGGCGTCGGATCGTCCATCTCCGCCCATGAAGACTGACGGCTGAACAGGACGCCGAGCACGCGATAGTATTGATCTTCCGGGGCGCAGCGGGCGATCACGGCCGCCGTCGCCGCGTTGTTGTCGAGCGGGAAATCCCTGTATATCAGCTTCGCCCGGCCCGTATCCAGCCACTCGCGCTTGAGCCGCGGCATCGTGGCCTTGTGGAAGGTCGCGCAGTGCCCGCAGGTCAGCGAGGCATATTCGATGATTGTGATCGGTGCGTCCGGACTGCCGAACACGCGGTCCTCCAGTAGCATTTCCTCGGGGGAGTCGTCGCAGCCGGAGAGAAAAGTCAGGGACACGACGATCGCGGCGAGGATGGAGACGGTTCTGCTCACTCTGCACTCTCCCGGCGGTGGATCGGGGGAACTCGGATACTGGTTCGCGATTGTGGCGTCATCAAGGTCCCGCGCACGGCGGCGCGCGATTCTCAATCGCCCCGATCACGGTGGCCCTCGCTTATCATGGCCCGGCCGAGCCGCGCAAGGGCGGCCCTGATCTCAGGATCGTCGACCGCCGCCAGAGCGGCCGCGAGGCTTTCGTCATCTGCGCCGGGCGTCTTCGCGTTGCCGGGGGGTCGCGCCCGGGCCCGTGCGCGCGCCGCCATCGCGGCATCCGGCGGTGCCTGGAGGATGGTGATCCGGTCGATCGCGCGATAGCCGAAATGGCCGTTGATGCGTTCCAGCAACTGCGGCACCAGATGTTGCAGCTCGGTGGCGAGCCCGCCGGCCACGCGGATCCGCAATTCGCCGCCCGACGTCCTCCCGCGCGGAAAGCGGATACGGTCCGGCCAGCAGGATGCCGCCAGTTCCGGCCCGACGACGGCGCGCCAGTCGGCGATCAGGCCGCCCTCGGCGAAACCGCGGCGTCCCAGGGTGCGCCCGGCGATGCCGCCGAGCGTCGCGGCCAGCGGTCGCGGTCCGCCGCCGCGCTTGCCGCCGTCTTTTGCTTGTTTCGGTCGGTCGGTCATGCTGTGCTGATCCGCCAATGTCGAGACCTGTAGTTACGCCCCGATGAGCCGTCCGCGCAAGGCCCCCCTGGCCGAACTCCTGCTCGCCTGGTACGACCGGCACCGCCGAAAGCTGCCCTGGCGCGCACCACCTGGCAAGGCGCCGGATCCTTACCATGTCTGGCTTTCCGAGATCATGCTGCAGCAGACGACGGTCGCCGCGGTGGGCCCGTATTTCGAAGCATTCCTGCGGCGCTGGCCGCGTGTGGCCGCGCTTGCGGCGGCGGATCTCGATGACGTGCTGCACGCCTGGCAGGGGCTCGGGTACTATGCGCGGGCCCGCAACCTACATCGCTGCGCGATCGAGATCGCGGGGCCGCGGGGCGGGCGGTTTCCCGACAGCGAGTCCGAGCTCCTGACGCTCCCGGGCGTCGGACCCTATACCGCAGCGGCGATCGCCGCCATCGCCTTCGGTCGCCGCGCCGTGGTCGTCGACGGCAATGTCGAGCGGGTGATGGCGCGCCTGCACGCGGTCGAGGAGCCGCTGCCCGGTGCCAAGAAACGACTCCGGGCTCTCGCCGACCGCCTGACCCCCGATGCGCGGGCCGGCGACTACGCCCAGGCGGTGATGGATCTGGGGGCGACGATCTGCACCCTGCGCAGCCCGGATTGCCCCGCCTGCCCCTGGAGCGATTCCTGCGCCGGCCGTGCGATCGCCGTGTCTCTGCCGCGCCGTGCACCGAAGCCGGAACGGCCGTTGCGCCGTGCCATGGCGTTCTGGATCACGCGGCCCGACGGCAGCGTGCTGCTGCGCCGTCGGCCCGAGCGCGGCCTGCTCGGCGGGATGATCGAGGCGCCGTCGACCGAGTGGCGCGCGGGGCCGATGCCGACACTTGCGGAGGCGCGGCGGCTCGCGCCTGTGCCGGCAAGCGACTGGCGCCGCCTCGCGGGCGTCGTCGAGCACGGGTTCACGCATTTCCGGCTTGAGCTCGCGGTGCTGTCGGGTCGGGTCGACGGCGCCGTGAGGCTCGACGGGGAGAACGGAGCCATCTGGTGCCATCCCGACCGCTTCGGCAAGCAGGCGCTGCCGACGGTGATGAAGAAGCTGGCCCGCCATGCGCTAAAGCATGGGTAGAAGTCGGCCGTCCCGGCCGGCCTCGCCCGCGGCTCGCATTTCGGTTCTGTCTTGCCGATACGTTTGGCGCTTCCGCTCAGGGCAGGGTGAACTCCTGCGTCTTGCCGCTGACGTCGAGGAGGTAGGTACCGGGTGCGAGGTCCTTCGTCTCCAGTGGGAAGGTCTCGCGGAAGCGCTTGATTACTTGGGCGCACATGACGTCTGACGGGCGAGAGGTGATAATTCTCAGGAAGATGACGTCATCGTCGCGGGTCTGCTCGAAATTGCGGATCGTCGTGCAGGCGTCGGCCATCCAGCCATAGACCACGACCCGCACCTGCACCGGCTGCGATTCCAGCACCACGATGTCGAAGCGCTCGACGCCGGCCAGCTGCAGCAGCGGCTTCGACGGGTTCGCCGCGCCATCGGCGTTCGCGGACGTCTCCGGCGCCGGACACCCGGCCAGCACGGCCGTGGCCAGCATGGCGGCGAGGGCAAGGTGAAGGGCACGTGCGATCATCTGGCTCTCCAGCGCGCCTCCCCCCTCCCGCGATCCTAGCACGACTCGGCGGTTTGCCCAGAGCGTCCTGCGGCGCGTTTCAGCGCCCGGCCGCGATCTCCGACCGCAGCCTCTGGCGCAGCAGGTCGATCGGTGCCGGCTTGCCGTAACGGTCGGTCATCCAGAAGGTCCAGCCGTTGCAGCTCGGTGCACCCTGCACCGCCGCCCCGACCTGATGGATCGAGCCGCGGTGCTCGGCCGAGACGATGGAGCCGTCGGCGCGCACCTTGGCGGTCCAGCGCCGCGCCGGATCGAACAGGATGTCGCCCGGCCGCAGCAGCCCGTGCTCGACGACCCAGCCGAAGGGGATGCGCGGCTCCCGTCGTTTCGCCGGCGCATCGACGAGTTCCGGATCCACCAGTTCGCTGATCGCGGCCAGCCGCTCTTCGGCGATGCGACGGTACTCCGCCTCCCGCTCGATGCCGATGAATTTGCGGCCCAGCTTGCGTGCCACGGCGCCGGTGGTGCCGGTGCCGAAGAACGGATCGAGCACCACGTCGCCCGGCTGCGTTGCGGCCATGATCACGCGGTGCAGCAGCGCCTCCGGCTTCTGGGTCGGATGGGCCTTGCCGCCATCGCCGTTGCGCAGCCGCTCGGGTCCGCCGCACAACGGGATCAGCCAGTCGCTGCGCATCTGAAGGTCGTCGTTGAGCGCCTTCATCGCCTGGTAGTTGAAGGTATAGCGGGCATTCTTTTCGCGCGCGCACCAGATCAGGGTTTCGTGGGCATTGGCGAAGCGCGTTCCGCGGAAGTTCGGCATCGGATTGGACTTGACCCAGACGACGTCGTTGAGGATCCAGAAGCCGAGGTCCTGGAGCGCCGCGCCGACCCGGAAGATATTGTGGTAGCTGCCGATCACCCAGATCGTGCCGTCGGCTTTCAGCACCCGGTGCGCTTCGGCGAGCCAGTTTCGCGTGAAGCGGTCGTAGGCGGCCAGCGAATCGAACTTGTCCCAGTGTTCCTCGACGCCGTCGACGCGGGTATTGTTCGGCCGGTGCAATTCGCCGCCGAGCTGAAGGTTGTAGGGCGGATCGGCAAAGATCATGTCGACCGATTCTCCAGGCAGCCCGCGCATGACTTCAACGCAGTCTCCGGAGAGGATTTGGTCGACTGGAAATATTTTCTGATTATTCTTTGCGTTCGACATCGGGCGAATATGAGTCCTGTGATTCCACAGGTCAATATATTTTGAGTTCTAATTCTTTCGGAATTATTACTTCAGGAGTTTCGCGATCGGCGCGAAGCTGCGACGGTGGTGCCGAGTGACCCCGTGCACCGCGAGCGCCTCGCTGTGTCGCTTCGTGCCATAGCCGGCGTTACCTTCCCAACCGTATTCGGGGCATTCCTCGGCCAGTCCGGCCATGATCCGATCGCGCGTCACCTTGGCGATGATCGACGCCGCGGCGATCGACAGGGCCCGTCCGTCGCCGCCGATGATACAGCGGGCCGGAACGCCGAGCTCTGGCACCCGGTTGCCGTCGACGATCGCATGGTCGGGCCGCAGGGGCAGCGCATCGACCGCCCGTCGCATGGCCAGCATCGTCGCCGCGAGGATGTTGAGCGCGTCGATCTCGGCGACGCTGGCCGCGCCGACGCCGACGGCGGCATGGGCCCTGATGAGATCGTGCAGCCGCTCGCGGGCCGGTTTCTTCAGCTTCTTCGAATCGTCCACCTCCCCAGCGAGGGTCCCCGGCATGGCCGCCGGGTCCAGCACCACCGCGGCGGCGATCACCGGGCCGGCCCAGGGGCCACGGCCGGCCTCATCGATGCCCGCAACGGTTCCGCCAAGCGAGTCCTCGATTGCGTAGTCAGGCATCGCCGGCACCCCGTTGTGTCCGATCTTCTCCCGACCCCGGCGCCTCGTCCGGCGGCTCCGCCTCCGGCAGCGGGTCGTTGGCCGGCGGCGGCAGGGTTTCGGCGCGGGCCTGCAATTCCCGCTCGTGCCGGCGCCGCCAGTAATGCGCCTTGACGCGGATGATCAGCCCATCGAACCACTGCGCCACACCCGAGGTCAGCCGCAGCGTCAGCCGCCACTCGCGGACATAGACCACCTTCAAGAGCGCCATCGGCGTCGGTGCGCTGCGCGCTGCCCGGTCGTGCAGGCGCCGCGCGCTGTGCATCCACAGCGGGCTGGTGACCAGCGAGACCACGGTGACGGCGACCACCAGGCGGTGGATGTCGGAGGCGATCAGCCCGTGATCGAGCGCTGCCGCGCCCAGCACGAAGGAGAACTCGCCGACCTGGGCGAGGCTGAGGCTGGTCATGAAGGCGCGCTGCGGCGGCTCACCCATGACCTGAAGTATGGCGACGTTGAGCCC
This sequence comes from Rhodospirillales bacterium, assembly GCA_020356105.1. Lineage (GTDB taxonomy): Bacteria > Pseudomonadota > Alphaproteobacteria > UBA8366 > JADFVY01. The sequence goes on from CP070634.1 coordinate 103,130, forward strand.
GGTCTTGAACACAGCGACGAAGACCCACAGGGCGAGCACCAGCCACAGGTTCGCCCACAGATAGGCAAGGTCGATCAGAAGGCCGATCGACAGGAAGAACACCATCAGCAGGATCGACTGGACCGGCTGCGCGACCTCGGCGACGGCGTGCCGTTGGGCACTGTTGCCGACCAGCAGCCCCGCGAAGAAGGCGCCATAGGCCGGCGTCAGCCCGGTAATACCGCCCAGCGCGGCGAAGCCGAAACACCAGCCGATCGCGGCGAGCGGCAAGAGGTCGACATTGCCGACGACCAGCTTGATCGGTAGCAGGTTGATCCGCCGCCGCCGGCTGAAGAACATGGTCACCGCCATCAGCAGGCCGATCGAGGCCGCCACCTTGAGGGCCACGGTAATCTGCAGCGCGCCGCCGGAAAGGCCGCCGACGATCAGCAGCATCGGCGCCACCGCCAGGTCCTGGGCGATCAGCACGCTGATCGCGGTGCGGCCGATGCGGGTGTGCAGCTCGCCGACATCGTCGAGCATCTTGACCGCGACGGCGGTACTGCTGAGCGCTACGACGAAGCCGAAGAACACCGCGTAGCCGAGCGGCCAGCCCATGAAATGCTGGACCACCAGCATCGCGCCGATGCTGACCGCAATCTGGATCAGGGTCGAGTACAGGCCGATCCGCCAAGTGAACCGGAAGCTGCGCAGCGACAGCTCCATGCCGATGAAGAACAGCAGCATCAGCACGCCGAGCTCGGCCAGCGCGCCGACCTGGGCGCGGTCCGTGACCAGCCCGAGACCCGACGGGCCGAGCAGCACCCCGGCGACGATGTAGCCGACGATTGCCGGCTGGTTGAGGCGGGTCATCGCCATGCCGCAGAGGGTTGCGGCGACGATGACGAAGGCCATGCCTGTCAGCTGCAGCGTGTCTTCCATGACTCCGGGCGCGAATCGAATTCTTGCGGTTCAGGATACGCGATAGTTCCTAACAAATCGCAAGAATTCGCAGCCGCCAGCCGCTGCGGCGCTATCGGTCAATCCTCGTAACTGTCGTGGCGGCGCAGCCATTCCATGGTGAAGGCGAGCCCGTCCTCGTCGCGGCCCTTCGGCACCAGGTCGAGCAGGTTGTAGGCGCCGATCAGCATGTCGAGGCCCCGCGCATAGGCCGAATAGGTATGGAAGACAGCGCCGTCCGCGTCCCTGCAGAAGACGCTGATGCCGGGCGCCTCCTCGCTCGGGAAGCCGCCGTCGGCATAGTTGTAGTGCACCGTTCCCGCCGCCACCGCGTCGGCCGGGAACGAGACCTGGTAATCGTAGTTGAAGTCGCTGCCCAGGGACGACAGCCATTTGAAGCTCCAGCCCATCCGCTTGCGGTAGGCCTGCAGCTTGTCCGGTGGTGCCCGCGAGACCACCACCATGCTGACGTCGCGGTGGTTCAGATGGACGATCGCGCCGTCGAAATGGTCGGCGAGGTAAGAGCAGGACGTGCTGCCCTCCTACGAGTCCGGTCCGAACTTGATTTTGTAGACGTTCAGGTGGCTTCGGTCGGCGATCATCTCGGCCAGCGTCTGGGGGCCGTCCGGGACGTC
>CP070634.1:104803-108690 GCA_020356105.1 Rhodospirillales bacterium
ACATGCGCAGCATCGACTGGTCGTCGAACAGCCCGGCGGCGACCTGGTAATCGCTGCTGTCGAGGATGTGATAGAAGAGGTTCGAGCCGCATCGTGTGCAGAAACCGCGTTCGGCCCAGTCCGACGAGCGAATTCGACCGATGTGTTGCTCGCTCTCGAAGCTCACGGCCTGGCAATTGAGGGCCATGAATGGCCCTGCCGACCAGCGACGGCACATGTCGCAATGGCAAACGACAACGCTCGGTTTCCTGGCCGTCGCGGTGAACCTGACGGCACCGCACATGCATTTCCCCTCCAGGTTCAGCTCTTCGGTCATCGGCTTTCCTCCCGTTCCGCTGCGGGCCCGCACGCCGCCGCGGTACAATTCAGCAGGTGTTTATAACATCGATGCCGAAGGTCCAACCGAGGTGTCCCGGCGATGTCCCTTAGCGGCCGTAACGAGCGGTCCTGGCGCGCGGAAATGCCCGGACCGGCCGGGATGGCGGTACCGCAGGCGCGCGCGCGGCGGCGTCGTCCGGCGGAACGCCAACCGCCGATCCCGTCCCCCGGTCGCCCGATATCTGCGATATCGTCGGGCGACCGGGGGCGGGCCGGATCCGATGCGCCGTGCCTAGGACGGGCCGAGCTGCCACGACGTGACGATGACCATCTCGTCCACGAAGAGCGTGTCCAGCTTCCAGTTCCCGATCGTTGGGTCGGTGTCGCGCACGCGGACGTCAAGCGTGCCCGACACATCCACCCCCGGCTCCCAGGTGTAGGATTGCCGCGTGCTGCCCGGCGCGGTCGCGGTCACAAGCAGCATGGGGATGAATTCCCCGGTGGCGGAATCCCGATACTCGAAGACGAAGTCGTCGCCCTCCAAGTTGGGCGTGTGGTGGGCCTTCAGATAGAAGGTGTAGGTGTCGCCCGGGGCCACGTCGAAGGTCCATGTATGGGACAGCCAGCTGCGCCGGAATATGCGCCGGCCCTTGGTCCGCTCTTCCGTCAGCGCCTCGTAGACCTCATCGGCGACGCCGGTGTCGAGATACGAGCCCGCCGTCACCGCGCCCGCCGTGGTTTCCTCGGCTATCGCCATGACGGTGATCTCGCCGTCGACGACGTCGATGAAGACGCTGTCGGTACCGCTGGCGCCGTCATCGTCGATCACGGTGAGGATCGCTTCGAAGACGCCGCCAAGCTGGTAGACATGGGTCGGGTTCGGTTCGGTCGAGACGCCGCCATCGCCGAACTCCCAGCGCCAGCCGACGATCGTGCCGTCCGGATCGACGGACGCGGAGGAGTCGAAGGCCACGGTGAGCGGCGAGAACCCGCTCTGCGGGGTCGCCGCGGCCACCGCGAGCGGCGGCTGCAGGGGCGGTGCGACATTGATGTCGACCGAATCGGCCGCCGTTGCGCCGCTGTGGTCGGTCACCGTCAGCGTGGCCGTGTAGAGTCCGGCCGCCGCATAGGTATGGAAGGCGGTGGCGCCCTGGACCAACGCGGAGCCATCGCCGAAATCCCACACGAAGGACGCGATCCCGTCATCGGGATCGTGCGAGCCCGCCGAGCCGAAGGAGACGGCCAGCGGCGCCCGCCCGCTCACCGGGTCGGCCGTGGCGACGGCGACGGGCGGCTGGTTGACCGCCAGGACAACGATCGGGGCGACGTTGCTGGTCGACGCCCCGAGATTGTCGGTCACCGTCAGCGTCGCAAGATACTCGCCGGCCTGGATGTAGTCGTGCGATACGTTCATGCCCGCGCCGCCGGTACCGTCGCCGAAATCCCAGGCGTAGTCGACGATGATGCCGTCGGGATCGAAGGAGCCCGCGGCGCTGAACGACACCGTAAGCGGAACCTCGCCGCTCGCCGGATTTGCCGTGGCGATCGCGACCGGCCGCATGTTGGCGTTGCCCTCGAACTGATAGGCGATGCGATAGGCCTGCAGGGCGGACTCGTCGCGGAAGCTGGACGCGGCGATCAGCGTGTCGCCGCCGATGGCGGTGACGGAGGGCAGGATCTCCGGCCGCACCGCGTCGCCGAACGCGAAGCCGTCGGGATCCTGCAGGAGTCCGGACTCGTTGACCCGGGCCGCGAAGACCTCCGTGCGTTCGTCGAAATAGACGACGGCGTTGCGCTTGTCCTCCCAGGCGACGACGAACTCGGTCCCGTTCCAGGCGACGGCGGGGTTGAGCTGCTTGTCGGCCGCACCGCCGATAACGAACGGCGCGGTCACGAACGTCCCGTCGGCCGCCAGGACCAGGCCGAGAACGTCGTTGTCGGCGGCCTGGAGCGCGTTCGAGCGCCACACCAGCAGGGCCCTGGCGTCGGACACCGCCACATCCGGCGTGCCGCCGTACCAGGAATAGAGGAACGCGCCGGCGCTCGATCCGTCGGCTTCGATGAAGCACGCCATCATGTAGGCTTGCGGATTGTCATGCGAGATGTTGCGCTGCCAGGTCGCGAGCCATCGGCCGGAAAAAGCTGTGACGCGCGGGTTGCGCGCGTAGGACGCGCCCAGGAAGAGAGGCCGGGCGTCGAGGTTCACGCCGTCGCTGCCGCGCACCCGCATGGAGATCGGATGGAAGTACTGGATGCTGATCCCGGGATGGGTTCCGATGACGAGGAACGTGCCGGCCTGACCGGCGACGTCCGGCGACCGGCCGGCCGCGATGGCCAGCGGCACAGTGTCGATCACTGTGCCGTCGGGCCGCACCCGCTTGCCCCGGATCTGCTCGTCTTCGGACCACACGACCAGATAGCGCGCGCCGTCGAACCCGACCCGCGGCGCGCCGACGCCCGGTCCGCTCGCGATCTCGAAGGGCATCGGGTCGATCGCGACCCCGGCCCCGTCGATCCGTTGCCCGACGATGCGACGCTCCCCAGAAAGCTCGCTGACGAAGACCGTCAACACCTCGCTGTTGCCGGCCGCCGTGTCGACCTGGAGCTGGGCCGGCGCCGAGGTCGAGACGACCACCGGTCCGTCGGGTATTGCGTCGGCGGCGACGGCAATGGCGAAGATATCCCCGGGGCCGCCCCCGCCCGTCTGATCGACAACGGCAACGAATTCGGCGCCGCCGAAGGGCGCGCCAGCCACGGCGAGACCCTGCATGACGCGAGGCGACGCCCCGGGCGCAACCGCGCGCCCGTCGAAATCGAGTACGATGTCGTCCGGGGTGACCCGCGAGAAGACGATCCCGCGCGTGACCTCGAGCCACGAGACCCACCAGTTGCTGCCGTCCCAGCCGACATCCGTCCGCGCCGGGGACCACAGCGGCAATCCGCCGCCGGAGCCCGCCAGCGTGACGACCGGCCCGAGATCGCCGAAGACACTGATTCGCTGGCCCAGTACGAAATCGTCCCAATAGGGATCGTCGATAACCCAGACGACGAAATACTCGGTGCCGCTCGAGGCCAGCTCGAGGCCGTTCACGGCAAACGGGCCGCCGATCGGCGCGAGGGCTGCGTCAAAGCGCTGGCCCCGCGGCGCGACGGCGCTGTTGCCCCAGACCAGCAGGTACTCGCCTCCGGCCGAGGCGATATCGAAGGAGTAGAGGCTGCCGGTCGATGCGAGAAGTTGCGTTCCGCCGGGGTTCGTCACGGTTCCCGCGGCGGAGATGCGTACGCCACGCAGATCGGCTTCGCCGGCTCCGGTGCTCTGCAGCACGACAAGCCACTCGCCGCCGTTGGCCGTCAGCTCGAAATTCGCCCGGTACTGCGTGTTGTGGACCGCGATGGGCGGCGTATCCAGAACGGTCCCGTCGGGCGCGACTCGCACCGCGTCGATCCTGTGGTTCCACAGGGTCGAGTTGGGGCTGCCCCAGGCCACCAGCCAGTGCTGGCCGTTCCAGGCCACGCGCGGCTCGGTCTGGTCCGCGAACCCGTTGGCGATCACGAAGGGCGCCGGATCG
>CP070634.1:108790-111730 GCA_020356105.1 Rhodospirillales bacterium
GGGCGATCGCCGCCGGCGCCTTGCGGAAGGTCAGCGTTACAAGGTAGGCGGCAAAGCAGAATGCCAGCACCGCGGCGCCCGCGATGGCGTCACCCGGGATGCGGGCGGCGAATCGCTGCTTCGCCGCCCGCTCCCCCGATTGCGGACTGTCGGGCATGTTATCCCCCGGCGGACACCGCCCGTCAGAGCAGGCCCAGATCGGTCAGCGCGCCGACGCTGTCGTCGTGCATCCGCCGGATCTCGGCGGTCCACTCCGCATGCCCGATGACGCTGTCCGCCGGCATGCCGCCGTTCGACAGGTAGCCCTGGTAGACCGAATGCTTCATCGCCTTGACCAGGCCCTCGGACAGGGTGTCGACGCGATCCTGCGGCACGCCCGAGAGACACGCGAAGCCGCGCACGGTCGATGCGACGTTGTCGATGCCGGCCTCCCGCGCCGTCGGCGCGCCGCCGAGGGCATCGATGCGGTTGCGCGACAGCGAGCAGACCGGCCGCAACTCGCCGGCCTCGAACTGCGACTCGCCCTCGGCATAATTGAGCAGGGCCACGTCGACATTGCCGCCGACGAGGTTGGTGACGATGTCGCCGCCGCCCTTGAACGGAACGATGGTGTACTCGATCCCCTTGGCCGCCTTGCAGAACAGGTGGATGGCCACATGATCGGCGCCGCCGACGAAGGTGGTGCCCCACTTCAGCCCGCCATTGGCCTTCTTCGACGCCGCGATCAGATCGTCAGCGGTCTTGATCGGGCTCTTGGCGTTGACGACGACGATCTGCGGATCGTCGGTCGCGCGCGCGAGGCCGACCATGTCGTCGATGGTCAGCGGCACCTTCTTCTGCAGGATCTGGAAGATGTGAGATTGCGTAATCGTCATTATCGTGTAGCCGTCTCGGGGCTGCGCATTGGTGTAGATCAGTGCCGCCGAGCCGCTACCGCCGCGCTTGTTGACCACCACCATGTCCTGCTTGAAGACGCGGCGGCCGCGCAGCATCATCATCCGCGTCGTGATGTCGGTGCCGCCGCCGGGGCCGGCATGGGTGACCACGTTGATCGTCTTGCTCGGGAACTTGTCGTCCTGCGCCAGCGCACCGAAGCCGCCGAGGGCCAGCGCGCCCATCCCGGCGCCGGCGCCGATCAGGAACGGCCGCCGGGAAATGCCCGTCTTGAAGTCTCTTGCCATTGTTTCCTCCCTGGCTGTGCCCCGCATTGCCGATCGTCGGATCCTCCCGGGGCGGTTCTATGATGCCGGCCCTTCGGGCCGGGGTTCGAATCGTCTACTCGGCGGCCGCCGTGCTCCGGTCTGCGGAGCCCTGGTCGGGGGTGGAAAGCGACTCGGGGGCCGGATCCAGCGTCGCAAGAAACCGGTCGCGGCCGTTGCGCAGATGCACGACGCCAGCCTTGCGCGCGGCTTCCGCCCGTCCCGAGATGATTGCTTCGGCGATCGCCGCGTGTTCGCGCATCGAGGCTTCCATGTTCTCGATCCGGGACAGCCCGCGGCGGCGGAACAGATGCATTTCCTTGACGATGCCATCATAGATCGCGCGTGCGCGGCTGTTGCCGCACTGCTCCACGATGGCCGCGTGAAATTGGATATTGAGTCGGTAATAGAGGTCCGTGTCATCGGCGCGGATCGCCGCTGCCATGGCGTTCAGCTTGTTCCGCAGAACCGCGCATTGTGCGTCGGTGCGGCGCCGCGCCATAGTCTCGCACATGAAACCGAATAGTGTTCCGCGCAGGTCGTAGAGGTCGACCGCCTCGTCGTAGCCGATCTCGCGGATCACCACGCCCTTATTGGCGATGATATCGACCAGCCCGGCCTGCTCCAGTCCGCGCATCGCCTCGCGCACCGGGCCGCGGCTGACACCCATGTCGGCGGCCAGCGCGCTCTCGGACAGGCGTTCGCCGGCCGGCAGCGCGCCGGTCAGGATGCGGCGCTCGACCTCGCGCTGCACCAGCACCGTCAGGCTCTGGACGCTGCTCGCATGGAAAGGCTTGTGCTCATCAAGGGGCATCGGCCCGACTGTCCCCGTTGTTCTTTGTTTTGTTATGGCCACCGCGATGCGGAGCGGCGCCGATTACTAGACAGGCCCGCTCCGGGGCTGTCAAGGGCAAGCTGTGAACTGTCGACAGTTGTCAATTCGTCGCCTCGGTTTGTATAGTCGGCGGACCGTCCGGCGCCTGTCGGAATCACTCGTATCTCTGTTTTTCGTGGGGGGAGGCATGACAATCGAGCCGGCCAGCACGGCCCTCAACCGCTTCACCGTTCTCGATCTGACGCGGGTGCGCTCCGGCCCGACCTGTGTGCGCCAGCTGGCCGACTGGGGCGCGAATGTGATCAAGGTCGAGATGCCGGAATCCCAGGATACGGGCAAGCTCGGCGGGCCGCGCGGCGGTTTCGATTTCCAGAATCTCCACCGCAACAAGCGCAGCCTAAGCCTCAATCTCAAGACGGATGACGGAATCGCCATCTTCAAGAAGCTGGTGGCCGGGGCCGACGTCGTGGTCGAGAACTTCCGGCCCGACGTGAAGACCCGGCTCGGCATCGACTACGAGAGCCTGAAGGCGATCAACCCCCGCCTCGTCTACGCCAGCATTTCCGGCTTTGGCCAGGACGGGCCGTATCGCGACCGGCCCGGCTTCGACCAGATCGCCCAGGGCATGGGCGGGCTGATGTCGATCACCGGCCTTCCGGGACAGGGGCCGGTCCGGGTCGGCATCCCGATCGCCGATCTGTGCGCTGGCCTGTTCTGCGCCCAAGCCATCATGATCGCCTTGCTGGAACGCGAGGCGTCGGGCGAGGGGCAATGGGTGCAGACCTCGTTGCTGCAGGCGCAGGTCTTCATGCTCGATTTCCAGGCGGCGCGCTGGCTGATGGACAAGGAGGTGCCGCAGCAGGCCGGCAACGACCATCCGACCAGCATTCCGACCGGCGTGTTCGA
>CP070634.1:111830-127115 GCA_020356105.1 Rhodospirillales bacterium
CGATCTTGCCGAGGCTGGCGTCGCGGTCGCCGCGATCGTCGAGCTGCGCGCCGACATCGGTGCCGGGCCGATGGCGGCCGCGGCCGCGAAGCTGGGGCTGCGCGTTCTTGCAGGATACGGCATCCGGGAAGCGCGCGCCGCGCGCGGCCATCGCCACGTCACCGGTGTCGTCGTGGCCCCGCGCGACGGCGACGGGCTGGCGCAGGGCGCCGGCGAGCAACTCGGCTGCGACCTGGTCTGCATGGCGACGGGATATGCGCCGAACGCGGCCCTCATCCATCACGGCGGCGGCACCCTCGCCCATGACGACGATACCGCGATGTTCGCACCGACGGCGCTGCCGGCGCATCTTCACGTCGCGGGCTCGGTCAACGGCCGCTTCGCCCTGGATGCGGTCGTCGCCGACGGGCACCGCGCCGGCCGGGCCGCGGCGGGAGACGCCGGCTTCGCCGCGGACGACCTGCCGGACTGTCCCGACGATCGGCCGGCGGCGGCGCAGAGCCATTCCTGGCCGATCTTCGCGCATGCGAAAGGCAAGGATTTCGTCGATCTCGACGAGGATTTGCAGATCGCCGATATCGTCGATGCGACGCGCGAGGGCTACGACGACATCCAGCTCTTGAAGCGGTTCTCGACTGCCGGCATGGGACCGAGCCAGGGCCGCCAGTCCGCGGTGGCCACGGTTCGAATTGCCGCGAAGGCGACGGGGCGCGCCATCAACGCGGTCGGCACGACGACGACGCGGCCGCCGGTCGGTCCGTTGAAATTCGCGCATCTCGCCGGGCGCGCCTTCGATCCGGTCCGCCGCTCCCCGATGCACCATCGGCATCGCGAGGCCGGCGCGCAGATGATGGTGGCGGGAGCGTGGATGCGCCCCGCCTGGTACGGTGCGCCCGACGAACGCGACGACGCGATTCGCCGCGAGGTGCAAGCGGTGCGCCGGGCCGTCGGGCTGATCGATGTCTCGACGCTGGGCGGATTAGAAATCCGCGGCCCGGATGCGGCAGAGTTCATGGAGCGCATGTATACCGGCGCCTTTCGGGCACTGCCCGAGGGCCGGTCCCGTTATGCGCTGATGACCGACGAGACCGGCGTGATCATCGACGACGGCATCGCCTGCCGCCTGTCCGACGGGCATTATTACGCGACCGCAACGACCGGCGGCGCGGACGGGGTTTACCGGGCGATGCTGTGGCACAATGCCCAGTGGCGGCTCGATGTCGATGTGACGAACGCCACCGCCGCCTGGTGCGGCGTCAATCTCGCGGGTCCGAAGTCGCGCGACGTGCTCGCCAGGGTCTGCGGCGATATCGACCTGTCCGCCGAAGCTTTTGCCTATATGGGCGTGCGCGAGGGAACGGTCGGCGGCATCCCCTGCCGGCTGCTGCGGGTCGGGTTCGTCGGCGAACTCGGCTTCGAATTGCACGCCGCCGCCGATTGCGGCGAAGCGCTCTGGGACGAGCTGTTGGCGGCCGGGCAAGACGAAGGAATCCGGCCGTTCGGCGTCGAGGCCCAGCGTGCCCTGCGGCTCGAGAAGGGCCATATCATCGTCGGCCAGGATACCGATGGGCTGACGACGCCGCATGAGGCCGGGTTCGGCTGGGCGATCGCCGCCAGGAAGCCCTATCATGTCGGCAAGCGGGCCACAGCGATCCAGAAACAGGCCGGGTCGACGCGCCGGCTGGTCGGCTTCACCGTTCCGGACCCCGAGGCCCCGGTTCCCGAGGAATGCCGGCTGGTGGTGCGCGGTTCCGAGATCGTCGGCCGCGTCACCTCGGCCGCCCGCTCCGAGGCGCTGGGACGTATCATAGGGCTGGCCTATGTCGCCCCGGACCAGGCCGACGCGGGGGTGCGCTTCGACATCAAGCTCGACGGCGGGCGAATCATCGCGGCCGAGGTCGCATCGACGCCGTTCTACGACCCGGACAACCGGCGCCAGGAGATGTGAGCCATGACGGACGCGGACGGTATTCGGCCGACCGAACGGCTCCGCCGCAGCCCTCTCTATCGCGTGCTGGAGCGGGCCGGGGCGAATTTCACCGAAATCAACGGCGCGGCCGTCGCGGCCGGGTTTGGCGGATCGGCCGGGGAGGAGCTGGCCGCGGCGCGTTGCCTGGCGATTGCCGATTTGTCCCCGCTGCCCCGGATCGGCTGCAAGGGTCGCCATGCCCTGGACTGGGCCCGCGAACAGGGTGTGGCGATCGGCGACGACAACAATAGCGCCCGGCCCCAGCCGGCCGGGGAACTGGCGGCCCGGCTCGCCGACACCGAAGTGCTGATCCTGGACAGTCTGGCGGGAAGCGGCGCGCTGCCGCGCCGCATCGAGGCGATGTGGTCGGCAAACAGACCGCCCGGCGCCTGGCTCGTGAACCGCCAGGGCGGTAATTTCTGGGTCGCGGTGACCGGCGAACACGCGCCCGCCATGTTCGCCAAGCTCTGCGGCGTCGACCTGCGCGCGAAGAAATTTCCGCCCGGCGCGGTCGCGCAGACCTCGGTCGCCCGGACCAATGCCATCGTCATCCGCGCCGATCGCAGCGAAGTCCCGGCCTATCACCTGCTGGGCGACAGCGCCTCGGCGGAATATCTGTGGGCGTGCCTGGTCGACGCGATGGAAGAGTTCGGTGGGCGACCGATCGGCATCGAGGCGCTGCGTCGGATCGCCCCAAGCGAAGCAGCCAGCTAGCGGCCGGGGGCCTCGGTCCGCACGATGTTGTGCTCCGGGCCGAAGGGAAAGCCGGTGATGTTCTCGGCCCCGTCCTCGGTGACGATCAGGATGTCGTGCTCGCGGTAGCCGCCGGCGCCGGGCTCGCCGTCGGGAATCGTGATCATCGGCTCCATCGAGACGACCATGCCGGGTGCGAGGACGGTCTCGATATCCTCGCGCAGCTCGAGCCCCGCCTCGCGCCCGTAGTAATGGCAGAGCGTGCCGAAGGAATGGCCGTAACCGAAGGTGCGGTACGGCAGCAACCCGCGCTCGCGATAGATCTCGTTGAGCTCGGTCGCGATGTCGCAGCAGCGCGCACCCGGCCGGATCAGCTCCAGGCCGCGGCGGTGCACGGCCACATTGGCTTCCCACAATTCCAGCGACCGATCGTCGACATGGTCGAAGAACAGGGTGCGTTCCAGCGCCGTGTAATAGCCGGAGATCATCGGGAAGCAGTTGAGGCTGAGGATATCGCCCTTTTCGATCCGACGCGTGGTCACCGGATTGTGGGCACCGTCCGTGTTGATGCCCGACTGGAACCAGGTCCAGCTATCCATCAGATCCGATTGCGGGTAGCTGCGGGCGATCTCGCGCACCATGGCCCCGGTCGCCAGCAGCGCGACCTCGTGCTCGGGGACGCCCTCGCCGACCGCCGCAACGCAGGCAGCGCCGCCGATATCCGCGATGCGCGCGCCGCTGCGGATGACATCCTGCTCCTCGGCGCTCTTGAACATGCGCATGCGCATCGCCGCCTCGGCCATATCGACGAGTTCGGCCTGCGGCAGGGCGTGCCCGAGCTTGCGATACGCCTCGAGGTTGACATGATCGAATTCGATGCCGACCCGCCGCGCCGTGCCGATCTGCTGCTGCACGGCGCGGTAATAGGTGTCCCGCTGCCAATCGGTGTAGGTGACGGTCTCGCCATAGCCACGTCGCCAGGGCTGGCCGTAGTCGATATTGGGAACGATGGCGGTGACGATGTCGTGCGTTACCGCCAGCCCGTAGGGCCGGCCGAAGGCGCAATACAGAAAGTCGTTGAAGTAATTGATGTTGTGGTACGAGGTGAACAGCACGGCCTCGATCCCCGCATCGGCCATGTGCGTGCGCAGCCGCGCGAGCCGACCCGCGATCTCGGCGTCGGAGAAGACCCGGGGCACCTTCGCGCCGTTGCGGATCGTCAGGATATCGGGAAGTTCTGCGCGCCCGCCCATCGGTCGTCCCCCTCATGCCCGCTGGAAATCCACATTCGATCGACGCAGACTACCGCATTGTCTGTTCAGTTGGTATCGACCCGGAGGAGTGGCGCGACCTCACGCTTCGAGACGGCTGCTTCGCAGCCTCCTCAGCATGAGGGCACAGGCGGTGGAGCCTCATCCTGAGGAGGGCCGGAAGGCCCGTCTCGAAGGGTGAGGTCGCTCCGATCCGGCCGCCTGCAACACACCGGACAGCGCCCTGGCGCAGCCGGTCGCACGAACAAACCCAGGAATAGCGTGGTGATCTGCGGTCAGCCGACCGGCCGGTAGTCCAGGCGACCCGTCTGCAGCACCCTGTTGGTCTCGTCGACGACCTCGACATGCCAGGTTCCCGGCTTGTCGACAGGCAGAACCTGCGTCGACCAGACCCGCCAGCTGGGGCCGCTTACCTGGAATGACGCCTGATACTGAACGACACCGCGGTAGATCCAGCGATGGGTGACATTGCGCCCCTGCATTCCCGACAATTCGGTGAAGAACGAGACGGCCTGGTAGCGATTCTCGACGAGGCTGACGCGGTCGGCGGGATAGCGCTTGCTGATGCGTGTCGTGAACTGGGCCATGACCACACCCACCTGCGGCGCGCTGTCGATGCCGCCACGATTGGTGTCCTGCGTCTCGGCGGTTGCCGGGGCGGAATCGGCCTTCTTGTTCCCGCCCTTCGAATTCCCGGCGGCGTTGCCCTTGCCGTTGCCATTACCATTGCCGCCGCCGTTACCGCCCCCGTTGCCGCCGCCATTGCCGTTGCCGCCCTTATCGCCGGCAACCGCAACGCTCGAGGACAGGGAAACGCCGGTATCGCCGATATCGAGACCGATCGGCGCCACGGCGATCGCAAGCGCTACGACCATGGCCGGCAGCGCCGCACGCACGCCGGCAAACGAGAGCCGTTCAGGCGCCATATGGGTCGATCCGCCAGTCACGATCATTGTTCAGTTCCACGTTCTATCGCTCTGTTTCAATGTCCCGCCAGGCTGAGCCCGAAAGACAAGTGCTCGATCGCAAGGATCGTGCCAGGCGGCGGAACCGCGAGATCAACCCGCTGGCCGATACTCGAGCTTGTGCGACTGCAGCACCCTGTTCTCATCGTCGACCACCTCGACCCGCCAGATTCCCGGCTTGTCGACGGGAAGGATCTGGGTCGACCAGAAGCGCCATTTCGGGCCGTTGATCAGCGAGGAGGACTGGTGCACGACGACGCCGCCATAGGTCCAGCGATGGGTGACGGTGTGTCCCTGCATGCCGACGAGTTCGGTGAAGAACGAGACGGCCTGGTTGGGATCGAGATGGATTTCGATCTGGTTCGCCGGCAGCCGCTTGCTGAATCCGGTCGTGAACTGCGCCAGGGTGACGCCCGCATCGGCGCGGCCCCGCCGCGCGGCCCGGCCTCTGTCGGCCCGCCCCCCCGAGCTCGCATCACCGCCATCCGCCTTCGCGCGGACCGGGCCGGATCCGCCGTCGTCGCTGGCCGCCGCGCTGAGCCAGATCGCTCGCGGGGCCGCATCGTCGCGCCCCCACCCGACTGGCAGCGCGACAAGCACCGCGCCCAAGCCGAGAATCGCCAGCGCCGAGCGCGTTTTCGCGGCCCAGGGTCGCATGCTGCGCGTCGGTTTGCATTCGCCTGTCGCGTTCATTGATCTCCCCTGCATCTGGGCCGCGACCAGCGGTCTCGCTGTCCCGGCCCGGTAAAGCCCCCGTTGTCCACCATTTGTTAAGCAAGTTTCGTGCCAACGTGCGGCAGCGTGCGTCCTGTTCGCCCGCGTCCCCATCGGCTAATCTGCGCGCAATGAAGCCAGTAACGATCATGAATTCGCCGCTTTCACCCGCGCCCGGCGTCGAGATTTCGGGGGTCGAAAGATCGCGTCCGCCGGATGATGCGACGGCCGCCGCGCTGCGGGAAGCCGCGGCCAGCTGTGCCGGCCGGCTCGGCCCCGCCACTGCGGCCGCGGCCGCCGCGGGACCGGCGACATGACGGGCGCCTGGCAGGCCGGTATCGACATGGGCGGCACGTTCACCGACGTCGTCGCATGGAACGGCGAAACCGGCGAGTCCCGCGCGGCAAAGGTGCGCACCAGGACCGACGACAGGATCGCCGGCATCCGGGACGCGCTTGCCGCCGTGGACCTCGCCTGGGACGAGATCGGCGATCTCATGCACGGCACGACGATGGCGACCAACGCCATCGTCGAGGGCAAGCTGGCCGACGTCGCCCTGATCACGACCGAAGGCTTCGCAGATACGCTCGACATCGGCCGCCAGAACCGGCGCTACCTCTATCGTCTCGACCTGCCACCGAAGATCGCGCCGCAGGTGCCGCCCGAACGGCGCTTCGAGGTGGCGGAACGGATCGGCCCGGCCGGCGAGGTTCGGGTGCCGCTCGACGCCGGATCCCTCGAAAGAGCGGTCCGGCAGGCGCGCGACAGCGGCGTCCGATCCGTGGCCGTCGCGCTGCTGCATGCCTACGCCAATTCGCAGCACGAGGAGGCAGTGGGCGCGGCGCTGGCGCCCCACCTGCCCTATGTCGCGCTGTCCAGCCGGGTCAACCCGGAGGCCCGCGAATACGAGCGCATGGCGACGACGGTGCTGGGCGCGAGCCTGATGCCGCTGGTCGCCGGGTACCTCGACGAGCTCGAATCCGCCCGGCCCGACTCCGCGCGCCTCCATTTGTTCCATTCCGCGGGCGGCATGGCGTCGTCCGAAGCGCTGCGCGATCTGCCCCTCGGCCTTGCGCTTTCGGGCCCGGCCGCGGGCGTCGCCGCGGCCGGCGTGGTCGCGGCCGAGCTCGGGATCGACAATGCGATCAGCCTGGATATGGGCGGCACCACCACCGATGTCTGCCTGATCCGCGACGGTCGGGCCGAGATCGACAACGCCCGCGAGATCGCCGGACGACCGCTGCGCCAGCCGATGGTGGCGGTCGAATCGATCGGCGCCGGGGGCGGTTCGATCGCGCGGCTGGACCACGGAGCGTTGACCGTCGGCCCGGACAGCGCCGGCGCGGTTCCCGGGCCGGCCTGTTACGGCAATGGCGGCACCGATCCCACGGTCACCGACGCCAACCTGCTGCTCGGCTATCTGGATGCGGGCCGGACGCTGGGCGGCGACATCCGGCTGGACGCCGCGGCGGCCCGGGAGGCGATCGCCCCGCTGGCGCGGGAGATGAACGTTTCGGCGGAGCAGGCCGCGCTCGGCCTGCTGCGCGTCGCCACCGCCAACATGATTCGGGCACTCGGACGCGTCACGGTGGAGCGCGGCATCGACGGCAGGGCTTGCACGCTGATCGCCTTCGGCGGTGCCGGGCCGATGCAGGCGGTTCCGGTGGCGCGGGCCTTCGGAATCCGGCGCATCGTCGTGCCGGCCTTCTCGTCGATGTTCTCGGCGCTGGGCTGCGTGAGCGCCGAGAAGAGCTATACGCAACAGCAGACCGTGCGCATGGGCTCGGCCCAATGGGACACGGCCGCCGTCGCGGCCGCGCATGATTCGCTGCGCGCAAGGCTGGCCGAACCGCTGCGTGCCGCCGGCCACGGCGCCGAGGAGATGCACAGCCGAACCGTCGCCGCGATGCGGTACAGCGGCCAGAGCTACGCGGTCGAGATCCCCGATCCGGCGCTCGACGATTCGGCGCGGCTCGGCGACGCGTTTCGTGCCCTGCATGCGAAGCTGTACGGCTTTGCGACCGACGAGCCGTGGGAGTTGGTCGCCTTGCGGGTGACGGTCTCGCTGCCGCGCCCGGACGGCCGCCCGATCGCGCCCGGCACGGCGCATGCTAGGGATGGCGGCCGCCAGGGCGAATGCTGGTTCGGTCCCGGCGAGCCGGTCGCAACGCCGCGCTTCGAGCGGGCCTCGCTGCCGCCCGGACGGCGCATCGCCGGGCCGGCGATCGTCGAGGATGCCTGGTCGACCATCGTCCTGCCGCCGGGCGCGGCGCTAGACGCAGATGATCGCGGCCATCTTCACATCGACCCGGGGGACAATTCATGAGCGGCGGCATCGATCCCGTCACCCTCGAGGTGATCCGCAATGCGCTGACCGCGATCGCCGAGGAGATGTCCCTGGTGGTCATGCGGGCCGCCCGCTCGCCCCTGCTGCGCGAGGCCGGCGACCTGTCGTCGGCGCTGACCGATTCGGACGGCGCGCTGATCGCCCAGGGCCGCGACATCCCGATGCATTTGGGGGTGATGAGCTTCACGGTCGGCGAGTTTCTCAAGCGCGTCCCGAAGGAACGGCTCTGCCCGGGCGATGTCTGGTTTCTCAACCTGCCGGAGATCGGCGGCAATCACCTGCCCGACGTCAAGGCGATCCGCCCCGTCTTCGCCGACGGGGCGATCCGCGCCTTTGCCGTCAGCCTGGCGCATTGGGCCGATATCGGCGGCGCGGTCCCGGGGTCCTATGTCGCCGACGCCACCGACGCCTGGCAGGAGGGGCTGCGCATCGCGCCGGTGCGCCTGTTCACCGCCGACGGGCCGGACCGCGAGCGGCTGGACCTGATCCTCGCCAATGTCCGCGGCGCGGAGGAGCGGGAAGGCGACATCCTCGCCCAGATGGCCGCGACCCGGGCGGCCGAGGCCGCGCTGCAGAGCCTGTTTGGCGCGCACGGCGTGGCCATGGTGGAGGCCGCCATCGCCGCCATCCACAACCGGGCCGAGGCGCAGATGCGGGACGCCCTCCGCAGCCTGCCCGACGGCGTCTATCGCGGCGAGGACCGTCTCGACGACGACGGCGCCGGCGGGCCGCCCCTGCCGATCCGCGTTACGGTGACGCTGGACGGCGACCGCGCCTCGTTCGATTTCAGCGAAAGCGGCGATGCCGCGCGCGGGCCGGTCAACACCACGCCCTTCATCGCCGCCGCCTCGGTGTTCTATGTGGTCAAGGCCCTGGTCGGCCCCGAGATCCAGCCGAGCGGCGGCTGCTACCGGCCGCTCGAGATCCGCACGAGGCCCGGCTCGGTGCTCGCACCGCCGCCCGACAAGCCCCTGGTCGGCGGCAATCACGAGACCTCGCAGCGCGTCGCCGATGCCGTCTTTCGCGCCCTCGAGGCGGCGCTGCCCGAGGCGGTGAGCGCCGGCGGGCCGACCACCTCGGGGCTGCTCCTGTTCGGTGGGCGGCGCGAGGACGGCATCTGGACCACCCTTTACGAGACCCATGGCGGCGGCGAGGGCGCGCGGGTCGACCGGGACGGCGCGCCGGTGATCCGCGTGCACATGTCGAATGTCATGAACACCCCGGCCGAGGTGATCGAGGCGGAGTACCCGATCCGGGTCGAACGGCAGGCGCTGCGCCGCGGTTCCGGCGGCGCGGGACGGTTCAGGGGCGGCGACGGGCTGCTGCGCGAGTATTGCGTGCGGGTCGACGACATGTCCCTGACCTCGATGTTCGAGCGCCGCATCGTGCCGCCCTACGGGATTCAGGGTGGCGGGGACGGCGCGCCGTTCCGCGTCACCATCGTCCGGGCGGACGGTTCGACGGCGGATCTGCCGGGCAAGGCCAACATCCGCCTCGGACGCGGCGACCGGGTGATCGTCGAAAGCTGCGGCGGCGGCGGTTACGGCCTGCCCGATGCGGCCGATTGACTGAACAGATCAGAAAGGCAGCGAGATGAAACTGAAGGACAGGAAGGCGATCGTGACCGGCGCGGCCAAGGGAATGGGAGCGGCCATCACGACCACCCTCGCCCGCGCGGGCGCGGATCTGGTGATGGCGGCCCGCGATCTCGACGCGCTGGAGGAGGTGGCCGAAGAGGTGCGCGGCATGGGCCGCGCGGCCCATTGCCTGTCGGTCGACGTCACCGACGAGGACCAGGTCAGGGCCATGGTTGCCACGGCGCGCGACGTCTTCGACGGACGCATCGACATCCTGGTCAACGTCGCCGGCGTCACCGGGCCGATCGAAACGCCCGTCCAGGACATCGCGGTCGCGGATTTCGACTATGTCATCACCGCCAATGTGCGCGGCACCTTCCTGCCGATCAAGCACGTGATGCCGGTGATGATCGCCCGGAAATACGGCAAGATCGTCAATATCGGCGGCACCTCGGGGCTGCGCGGCTACCCGATGCGAACCGCCTACAGCGCCTCGAAATGGGCGGTGCGCGGGATCACCCGGACGGTCGCGCTCGAGGCCGGACGGCACAATATCAATGTCAATGCCGTCTGCCCCGGGATCGTCGAGACTCCGCGCATGCAGAAGCTGTGCGAGGAGAAGGCGCGCGTCCGCGGCTGGACCCGGGAACAGGTCTATGATGAATATGTCGAGGACATGGCGCTGAAGCGCGTCACCACGCCGCAGGACATCGCCAACGCCGTGCTGTTCATGGCCAGCGACGACAGCCGCAACATGACCGGCCAGGAAGTCGCCGTGGATGGCGGCTGGGACGTCTGACGCGACAGGAAGGGAGCGGCAATCATGCTCGGTCAATTCGAACTGCAGATTCCGGACAGCATGGAGGAGGTGCTGGAGCTGCTGGCCGGCGGAGACGCGCCGGCGATCCTGGCCGGGGGCACCAACTTGCTGGTCGACATGCGGGCCGGCAGCTGCCGGCCCGAACGCGTGCTCTCGCTGGCCCGGCTGCCGCGGCTGCGCTGGATCGAGGAGCGCGACCATCGGATCGCCATCGGCGCCGGCACCACCGTCAGCGACCTGCTGCACGACCCGCGGATCGCCGCGCATGGCGCCGCGCTGGTCGAGGCCGCCCGGCTGTTCGCGGGGCAGATGGTGCGCAACACCGCGACCGTCGCCGGCAACATCGCCTACGGCTCGCCGGCGGCCGACCTGGTCCCGCCCCTGATGGCGCTGGACGCCGAGATCACGCTGATGTCGAAATCGGACACGCGGACGGTGCCGCTGGCCGAATTCTACACCGGCTACAGGCAGACGGTGTGCCGCCCGGACGAGCTCGTCGCCGGGATCTCCTGGCCGAAGCCTGGTCCCGGGTCGGCCGGCCTGTTCTACAAGCTGGCGCGTCGCAAGGGCGACGCCATCACCGTGACCGGCGTCGCGGTGGCGCTGAGCGTGGCGAACGGCAGGATGACCGACCTGCGCATTGCCCTGGGTGCCGTCGCGCCGACGGTCATGCGGGCGCGCAAGGCCGAAGCCATCCTCGAGGGCAAGGCACCGTCCGACGCCCGGTTCGATCGGGCCGGCGCGGCGGCGGCCGCGGAGTGCAGCCCGATCGACGATATCCGCGCCAGCGCCGACTATCGCCGCCATACCGTCCACGCGCTGGTCCGCCGCCTTGCCGGCGAGGCCGCTTCGCGCGCGGCGTAAGGGAGACCGGAATCATGGCGAACGAAAAGACCATCACGCTCGAGATCAACGGCCGCAGCGAGACGGCGACCGTGCCGCCGCACCGCACATTGCTGCAGGCGCTGCGCGACATCGGCCATGTCGAGGTCAAGTCCGGCTGCGAGAAGGGCGATTGCGGCGCCTGCGCGGTGCTGGTGGACGGCGAGGCGGTGGACAGCTGCCTGACCCTTGCCTGGACCGTCGAGGGCCGCGCCATCACCACGATCACGGGACTCGGCGGGCCAGACGAGCCGCACCCGCTGCAGACGGCCTTCGCCGACACCGGCGCGGCACAGTGCGGCTATTGCACGCCGGGCATGATCTTGGCCGCCAAATCGCTGCTGGAGCGCAACCCGGACCCGACGGAGGAGGACATCCGCATCGCGCTCAGCGGCAATCTGTGCCGCTGCACCGGCTACACCAAGGTCTTCGAGGCCGTCGAGCAGGCCGCGGCCGAACTTCGCGGCGCGGGAGAGAAGTCATGAGCGACAGCGAATTTGGCGCGCCGCCATCCGCGAATGTCCGGTTCACCCAGATCGGCAAGGCGTTGCCCCGCACCGATGCGGCCGGCAAGGCGCAGGGCCGGACGCCCTATGCCGGCGATTACATCATGCCCGGCATGCTGCATGCCAAGGTGGTGCGCGCCGACCGTGCCAGCGCCCGGCTCAAATCACTGGATGTCTCGAAGGCGCGGGCGCTGCCGGGAGTTGCCTGCGTGATCACCGGCGCGGATCTCCCCGACCGCACGGCATCGACCGACATCCCCGGCCAGACCGGCCAGAAACGGCTGGATACCGGCCAGCAGATCCTGGTGAAGGAGCGGGTGCGCTATTACGGCGAGCCGCTTGTCCTGATCGCCGCCGAGAGCCGCGATGTCGCCGCGCAGGCGGCGGCGCTGGTGGAATGGGAGCTGGAGCCGCTGCCCGGCGTCTACGACCCGTTGGAGGCGCTGAAGCCGGGCGCGCCGATCGTGCAGGGCACGGACAACGTCGTCGCCGAGCACAGGATCCGCAAGGGCGACGTCGAGGGGGCGCTGGCCGAGGCCGATTTCGTGATCGAGAACACCTATCTCACACCGTTCCAGGAGCATGCCTTCCTCGAGCCGGAGGTGGGCCTCGCCTGGGTCGACGAGAACGGCGTCGTCAATATCCGCATGGCGACCCAGGTGATCGAGCATTTCCGCCCGATCGCCGACGCCATCGGCGTGCCCCACAACAAGGTGCGCATCCGCGGCGCCCTCGTGGGCGGCGGCTTCGGCGGCAAGGAGGACGTGACGGTCGAGATCTATCTCGCGCTGTTGACGCTGCACACAGGCCGGCCGGTGCGCCTGGAATACAGCCGCGAGGATTCCTTCCTCGGCCACGGCAAGCGCCATCCGTTCCAGCTGACCTACCGCACCGGCGTCAAGAAGGACGGCCGGATCACCGGGCTGGACGTGCAGATCCTCGCCGATGCCGGGGCTTATGTGTTCCTCTCGCCCTATGTCCTGCTCTACGCGGCGGTGGCGGCGCCGGGACCGTACCGAATCGACAATCTTCATGTCCATGGCCGTGCGGTCGCCACCAACAACATGTTCACCAGCGCCTTCCGTGGCTTCGGCGGCATGCAGGCCTGCGCCGCCTACGAGCAGCAGATGGACGAGGTGGCGAAGGCCATCGGCATGGACCGGATGGAATTGCGCCGGCGCAATTTCCTGAAGACCGGCGATCCGATCTCCACCGGCTTCGTGCCGCCGAGCGCGATCTGGGCCGATCGCTGCGCCGAGGAGGCCTGGGCGGCGCTCGGCGAGCCGACGCAGCCATCCGCGCCGCATATCCGCATCGGCCGCGGCATCGCCGCCTACCAGCAATCCTACGGCCGCCTCACATTCCTGCACGATACCTCGGAATGCTGGGTCGGGGTGGAGGTGGACGGCACGGTGATCGTGCGCTCGGGTGTCACCGACATCGGCGCCGGGCAGATCTCGGCGCTGGGTCAGATCGCCGTCGAGGTGCTGGGCGTCACCCTGGACGACGTGGTGATCTACAACAGTGATTCGGCGGTCACGCCGCTGGCCGGCACGACGACTGCGACCCGCGCCCTCTATATGACCGGCAATGCCTGCAAGCAGGCGGCCGAGGCGGTGCGTGCGCGTCTCGTCGCCCGCGCCGCGCAGGAATTCGGCGTCGCACCGGACGAGATCGGCATGGAGTTCAACCGGGTCTTCGCGATCGACCAGCCGGACAAATCGATGGCCTTCGTGGAACTCGTCAAGATCTGCGCCTCCGAGGGCATCCACCGCTCCGAACTCGCCATGTTCCGCGCGCCGTTCACCGACCGGCTGGACCCCGAAACGGGGCAGGGTCAGGCCCATCCCGACTACACCTACGGCGCCCATGCGATCGAGGTGGCGGTCGATATCGAGACCGGCGAAATAACGGTCCTCAAAAGCATCGCCGCGCACGATATCGGGCAGTGCATCAACCCGGCCGCCGTGGAAGGCCAGATCGAGGGCGGCGCCCAGAACGGCCAGGGCTATGCGCTCTCGGAGGAGATGCTGTACCGCGAGGGCAAGCTGGTGACGCCGTCCTTCAGCGAGTACCTGATGCCGACATCGATGGACATGCCGAAGGTGCAGTGCATCCTACTGGAATCGCGCAGCGGCCTCGGGCCCTTCGGGGCCAAGGGCGTCGGCGAGCCGGCGATCACCCCGGTCGCGCCGGCGATCGCCAACGCCGTCGCCGACGCCATCGGCACCCGCGTGTTCGAAATGCCGATCACGCCGGAACGCGTGGTGCGGGCGATACGGGAGACCGACGAGGCGGCGGCCCGGACGGCACCCGGATGACCGGGACCCGCCCGGAACAGCTGGGCGACGCCGCACTGATCCACAGGGTCAACAATCGCGCCTTCGGACAGGCGGGCGATCGCTGCATGGCGCTGGCGCCGGGCGCGCGCGTCGTTTGCGATGCGGCCGTCCGCGATGCGCCCCGGTTCGGGATCGCGCACGACTGAGCGTGGCCCGGCCCGCATGCGGGCCGCACGGGTATGTACGGAAATGGTGCCCCCGGGGAGACTCGAACTCCCACTCCGTTGCCGGAAACAGATTTTGAGTCTGCCGCGTCTACCAATTCCGCCACAGGGGCACTCGACAAGCGGATCGCCGCATCATACGCCGGCCGCGGCGCCGGTCAATCGTGCAGGGGATATGGGAGGCTGACGCAACGCGTGCGAGCCTGTATGCTCGCGCGCCGCAACCGGGAAGGATCCCGATGAAGTCACCGCTGCGCCCGTTGTACGACTGGACTATGGAAAAGGCCGCCGACCGGCGCGCCCTGCGCTGGCTGGCCGGGATCTCCTTCATCGAGAGCTCGTTCTTCCCGATCCCGCCGGACATCATGGTGATCCCCATGGTCCTGGCGAACCGGGCGCGCGCCTGGCTGATCGCCGGGATCTGCACCGCCGCCTCGGTGCTCGGCGGCTTCTTCGGATATGCGATCGGCTATTTCCTGTTCGAGGCGGTCGGCCGGCCGATCATCGCGCTGTACGGCCTCGAGGACGCGTTCGCCCGCTTCCAGGAGGGTTACACCGAGTACGGCGCGATCATCGTCTTCGGCTTCGGCCTCACGCCGCTGCCCTACAAGGTGATCACCATCGCCAGCGGCGTTGCCGCGCTCAACCCCGTGGTCTTCGGCCTCGCCTCGCTGGCCAGCCGCGGCCTGCGCTTCTTCCTCGAGGCGGCGCTGCTCTACTGGCTGGGACCGCCGGTGCGCGCCTTCATCGAAAAGCGTCTCGAGCTCGTCACCCTCGCGGTATTTGTCCTTGGCGTCGCGGGATTCATCGCCGTAAAATATCTCTTTGATCGATAGAGACATTTTTTGATGCGCACTTCTCCGAACACGATTCCCGGACTGATCCTGATGGTCACCGTGGGCGTGCTGTCGGCCGCCTACAGCGCGCAGTATGTCGGCGGGCTGCGGCCCTGCATCCTGTGCCTCTACAGCCGCATCCCGTGGTTCATCGCCGGCGGGCTGATGCTGGTCACCATCCTGATGCACTTCTCCGGGC
>CP070634.1:127215-130566 GCA_020356105.1 Rhodospirillales bacterium
ATAGAAGGTCAGCTCGATCTGGCCGACGAATTCCCACAACAGGCCCCACAGCAGCAGCGACGACATGCCCGGCAGCCGGTAGCCGAAGATGGTCATGGCGGCGCGCTCCTACTCGACATAGGTTCGCAGCGAGGTCCAGATCCGGTCGACCAGGTCGAGATATTCCGGGTCGCGCCGGATGCTGTCGACGTCCTTGTCGCGGAAGCTGCGCGGGCGGATGATCTCGGAGACGCGGCTCGGGCGCGGCAGCAGGATCGCGACCTGGTTCGAGACGTACACCGCCTCCTCGATCGAATGGGTGACGAACAGGAAGGTCTTGTCCTCGTTCTGCACCAGCCCCAGGAGATCCTCCTGGAACTTGCGCCGCGTCTGCTCGTCGACGGCCGAGAACGGCTCGTCCATCAGCAGCACCTGGGCATTGACGGAGAGCGCGCGGGCGAGGCCGACGCGCTGGCGCATGCCGCCGGACAGCTCGTGCGGATAGGAGTTCTCGAAGCCCTTGAGCCCGACCTCGCCGATGTATTTCTCGGCCACCGCCTCGCGTTCGGATTTCGCGACGCCTCTGAGCTCGAGCCCGAAGGCGACGTTGCGGATGACGCTGGCCCAGGGCATCAGGGCGAAATCCTGGAACACGAAGGCGCGGTCGGGCCCGGGGCCGGTCACCGGCTTGCCGTTGACCAGGACCTCGCCGCTTGTCGCCGGAAGCAGCCCCGCGATGATCTTCAAGAGGGTCGTCTTGCCGCAGCCGGACGGCCCCAGCAGCGAGGTGAGCTGCCCCTTGGGGAAGTCGAGGGAGAGGTCCCGCAGCGCCTCGGTGTCGCCGTAGTTCTTGTAAACGTTGCGGACGGAAACCGCGTTCTGGGTGTTCATCGCATTCATTTCATGGCTCAAGCTATGGCCGGTCCGTTCAGTCCTCGACCACCGTCTTGTAGGTGCCCTTGAACAGGATCTTTTCGAGCCGCTCGAGCAGGTTGAGGAACACGACGGCGAGCACGATGATCGAGGCGATCGCCGCATACATGCTCGGATAGTCGGCGACCGAGCGGCTGTACGAGATAATGTCGCCAATGCCGGTCGGGGTGATCTTCAGTTCGGCCAGCACCGCCCCGATGAAGCCGGCCGAAATGCCGAGGCGCAGCCCCGCGAAGATGACCGGCGAGGCCGACGGCAGGGTGATCTTCAGGATGATGTCGCGCCGGGTGCCGAGGAACGACCGTCCCATCTCGATCAGGGAGGCTGGCGTGTTCCGCACTGCGCCGGCGGTGTTCAGCACGATGACCGGCATCGCCATGATGCAGACGACGAACACCTTGGATGTGAGGCCGATGCCGTACACCATGACCAGCAGAGGGATCAGCGCGACCAGCGGCGCCGTCTGCATGACCACGAAGATCGGCGAGACCAGCCAGTCAAAGGCTCGGTTCAAGCCGGCCCACAGGCCGATGCCGATGCCGAGGAAGGCCGAGATCAGCACGCCGACCACCAGCGGCTTCAGCGTATCCGCATAGGCCGTGAACAACGTGCCGTCGACGATCAGCGCCCAGAAGGCGGCCATCGACTCGAAGAAGGTCGGAAAGGCGAAGCTGACCGGAACACGGCCCGCGATCTCCCAGGCGCCGAAGACGAGAAGCGCAGAGCACAGTTTCAGGATGACGGCGCGATGACGGGCGAAGATCTGCATGTCCAACTCATCAGAACGCAAGGCCGGCGGAGCGGAGGTCCGCCCCGCCGGCGCTTGTCCACAGGCCCTACTTCGTGGCCTTGTTCAGCGGATCGAAGTACCAGAAGTCATCTGGGTTGAGACTTGCCGGGTCGCCCTGCAACTGACCGGCCTTCGAGTACCATTCCAGGTCCGCCTTGGCGGCCTTCATGCCGCCGCCATTCGGATCGTAGAGGCCGCCCTCGACCGCCTCGACGAAGAACGCGTCGAGCCCTTCCAGCACCTCTTTCGGGAGCTGGCCGATCGGCCCGTTCGGATCGGTCTCGCGCTTCACCATGGTCGGGTCCTTGTGCATGTCGCGATAGACGCTGACCAGCGCCTTGACGAAGATGTCCACCGCCTGGCTGTTCTTCTTCATCCAGTCGAGATTGGCGAACAGGGCCTCGTCGCTGGCGTCGACCTCGAACATTGGCAGCACGTTGAACTTGTCGCCGGCGATCTTCATCAGCTTGTTCTTGTTCGAAAGATCGATGATGGTCGCGTCGGCTTGGCCCGCCATCAGCGCGGCGACGCGGTTCGACGAACCCGGCACGTAGGAGCGCTTGCCGAACTTGATGTTGAGCCGATCCTCGATGACGTTGGCGATCGAGTCCGTGCCGCCGCCCCGCGAATGCAGCATGATCGGCTCGCCGTTGAGATCCTCCAGCTTGGCGTACTTCTTGGTCGTGACCGGGAAGAACTTCAGCTTGGAGATCTGGAAGATGATCCGCACCGGCGCCTTCGAGCGTTGCATCGCCGCGTAGGGCGTGCCGAAGCCGATATCCATCTGGCCGCTGAGAACCGCCTGGATCGCGAGCTCCTCGTCGGAGAAGGCGGTCCATTCGTAGTCGAGTCCGTTGGCCTTCGCGCGGTCGAGCGCGACGAAGAAGGCGGCGACCTCGTCGGACGGGGTCTCCGCCAGCGCGATCCGGATCTTGCCCGCCTCGGCCGCCGGGACGGTCAGTCCGAGCGCGAGCGCGGCGGCGGCGAAGCCGGTCGTGAGTTTCTGCAGCAAGCTAGTCATCAGTGTCCTCCCTGTGAACGGTACTGCGTTGTGCCGAAGTGTTGGGGTTGTGGCTCGGTGCTCTTCTCCCCCGTCGAATCTCCCCCGTGGAATCTCCCCCGTCGGACCTGCCTGTGCTCATACCTCCCCGAACAGACGCGCCGAGACGGAGCCGATATGCTGTCGCATCGCTTGCTGCGCCGCGGCCGGATCGCGGGTTTCGATCGCTACGGCGATGCGGGCGTGCTCCTGGAAGCTCGAATGTTCCCGCGGCGGTCGCGCCGACTGGCGCACCACGCTGCTCCACGCGACGGCGCGGCGCACCTGGTTGAGCTGGTCGAACAGCGCGAGCAGCAGGATGTTGTCGGAGGCTTCCGCGACTGCGCGGTGGAACAGATCGTCCTGTGCCTCGTAGTCGGCCCAGCTGGTCGCCTGTTCGGCCCGGTCCTTGGCCAGCTTGATGCGGATCACCGCCTCCGCCGAGGCATTGATGGCGGCCTCGCGGGCAATGGCCGGCTCGATGCAGAGCCGGGCACGCATCATCCGCACCGGGGTCACCTGCTTGCCCAGTTCCGCCAGGCTGCCGGCGCCGGCCTCGCCGTCGTGATTCGCCACGAAGGTGCCCTTGCCGACATGGCGCCAGATCGCG
>CP070634.1:130666-137119 GCA_020356105.1 Rhodospirillales bacterium
AAAGCGCAGGATCGGCATCAAGGCCGCCTCGCTGATTCCCGACAACTGCTCGCTGCTGATCAATATCGGCACCACGACCGAAGAGGTCGCCGCCGCGCTTCAGGGCAAGCACGGCATCCTGGCGATTACCAACAGTATCAATGTTGTCAATATCTTGCGAGGCAACCCGGAAATCGATGTGATCGCGGCGGGCGGCATCGTCCGGCGCGCCGATGGCGGCGTCGTCGGCGAAACCGCGGTCGACTTCATCCGCCAGTTCAAGGTCGATTTCGCGATCATCGGCGCCTCCGCGATCGATGAGGACGGCTCGTTGCTCGATTACGACTACCGGGAGGTGAAAGTCGCCCAGGCGATCATCGAGAACGCCCGTCACACGATACTCGTGGCCGACAGCATGAAATACGAACGGTCTGCGCCGGTGCGTATCGGCCACATTTCGCAGCTGGGCACTTTCGTCACGGACCTGCATCCACCGGAAGAGATCGCTCGCATCTGTCTCGACAACGGCATAGCGATCGAAGTCGCGGATGACGGGTGACGCATCCGGCACGGCGCAATGAAATTCGTTGATGCTTCGTTTTCTTTCATTTACGGTTTCGCTTTGAGCAATGCAAATTCATAAGCCAGCCCGGGAGGCCGGAGGTGGACGGCAATCTCTATGACATCGCCGTGGTTGGTGGCGGCGTGAACGGCTGCGGCATCGCCCGCGACGCGGCCGGGCGTGGGCTGTCGGTCTATCTCGCCGAAATGGACGACCTTGCCGGCGGCACCTCCTCGGCCTCGACCAAGCTGATCCATGGTGGCCTGCGTTATCTCGAGCACTACGCGTTCGGGCTGGTGCGGGAATCGCTGATCGAACGCGAGGTGCTGCTGGGCGTGGCACCACACATCATCTGGCCGCTGCGGTTCGTGCTGCCCCACCAGGAAGGGCTGCGGCCGATCTGGATGATACGGCTGGGGCTCTTCCTCTACGACCACCTCGGCGGTCGCAAGGTCCTGCCCGCCTCGAAGCTAGTCAAGCTTCGCCATGACCCCGCCGGCGCCCCTCTGAAACCGATATTCGAGACGGGATTCGAGTACTCCGACTGTTGGGTCGACGATGCCCGGCTCGTGGTTCTCAACGCTGTCGGCGCAGCGCAGCGCGGCGCCGAAATCAGGGTGCGCACCGAGATCGTCTCGGCGGTCCGCGAGCAGGATCACTGGAAACTCGAGGCCCGCAACCGCATGACCGGGAGCCCCCAGACGATCCTCGCGCGGGCACTGGTCAATGCATCCGGCCCGTGGATCTCCGAGGTGATCACGCGGCGCATCAGCGCCGACGCGCGGGCGCAGACCCGGCTCGTCAAGGGCAGCCACATCGTCGTGCCGAAGCTGTTCGACCATGAGCGCGCCTACATCTTTCAGAATGCCGACCGGCGGATCATCTTCGCGATTCCCTACGAGGCCGATTTTACCCTGATCGGGACGACCGATGTCGACTTCACGGGCGACCCGCGGGAGGTCGCCGCCTCCGCCGAAGAGATCGCGTATCTCTGCGCCGCGGCGAGCGAGTACTTCGCCGCCCCGATCGCGCCGGACAGCGTGGTGTGGACCTATTCGGGCGTTCGTCCCCTTTACGATGACGGCCATAAATCGGCGCAGGAAACCACGCGCGACTATGTTCTCGACCTGCAGGCGACCGACGGGGCGCCGCCCCTGCTCGACATCTTCGGCGGCAAGATCACCACCTACCGTCATCTCGCGGAGGACGCCCTGCAGAAGCTGGAGCCGTATTTTCCGGCGATGGGCCCGCGCTGGACCCGCGACGCGGCGCTGCCCGGCGGCGATTTCGCGGTCGACGGCTTCGATGCGCTGGTCGGCGAGCTGGCGGGCGAATACCCGGCACTGGACCGGGCGCTGATCCGCCGCTTCGCCCGGTCCTACGGGACCCTGGCCCGCGAGATCATGTCGGGGGTACGCGAGGTCGATGACCTCGGGGTTCATTTCGGCGCCGGTCTCTACCAGCGCGAGGTCGAGTATCTCATCCGCTCGGAATGGGCGATGACGGCCGCCGACATCCTGTGGCGCCGCTCGAAGCTGGGCCTTAGGCTGGGTGACGCGGACGCGGAGCGGCTTGCCGGCTGGATCGCTGACAATTACAGCGCCGTGGTCAGTCCGGCGGCCTGATCTCGCATCGGGACTGGGAGGCGATATGACCGATTACGTGCTTGCCATCGATCAGGGGACTACCTCCTCACGCGCCATCCTGTTCGACCGGAACCGTGCGGTCGCGGCGGTGGCGCAGCAGGAGTTCGAGCAGCATTTCCCGCGTTCCGGCTGGGTCGAACACGAGCCGGAGGACATCTGGTCCTCAACGCTGGCGGTGTGTCGCGCCGCGATCGAGAAGGCCGGCGCAGCGCCGGCCGACATCGCCGCGATCGGCATCACCAACCAGCGGGAGACGACGCTGGTCTGGGACCGCGAGACCGGCAAGCCGATCCACCGCGCCATCGTCTGGCAGGACCGGCGCACGGCGGATGATTGCGCGGCGTTGAAGAGCGCCGGCCACGAGCCAACCTTCGCGGATCGGACGGGGCTGCTGCTGGATCCCTACTTCTCGGGTACCAAGATCGCCTGGATCCTCGATAATGTCGACGGCGCGCGCGCCGCCGCGGACGCCGGGCGGCTCGCCTTCGGCACGGTCGACAGCTTCCTGTTGTGGCGGCTTACCGGCGGCGCGGTCCACGCCACCGACGCGACCAACGCCAGCCGAACGCTGCTCTACGATATCCACGCCGGCGGCTGGAGCGACGATCTTGCCGAACGGTTGCGCGTGCCGGCCGCGCTGCTGCCGCGGGT
Source organism: Rhodospirillales bacterium (assembly GCA_020356105.1). Taxonomy (GTDB): domain Bacteria; phylum Pseudomonadota; class Alphaproteobacteria; order UBA8366; family JADFVY01. The sequence continues at coordinate 133,505 of CP070634.1, forward strand.
GATGGACTCGGCGGCCGATTTCGGCGAGACGGACGCCGCGCTCTTCGGGGCGCCGATCCGCATCGCCGGCATCGCCGGCGACCAGCAGGCCGCAACGGTCGGGCAGGCGTGCTTCGCGCCGGGCATGATCAAATCGACCTACGGCACGGGGTGTTTCGCGGTGCTCAACACCGGCGCCGAAGCGGTGCGCTCGGACAACCGCCTGCTGACGACCATCGCCTACCAGCTGGACGGCAAGCCGGTATACGCGCTCGAGGGCTCGATCTTCATCGCCGGCGCGGCGGTGCAATGGCTGCGCGACGGGCTTGGCGTCATTGCCAGCGCCGCCGAATCGGGGGAGTTGGCCGGCGCCGCCGATGCCAGCCAGGATGTCTATCTGGTGCCCGCCTTCGTCGGGCTCGGCGCGCCATACTGGGATGCCGGGTGTCGCGGCGCGATCTTTGGCCTGACCCGCGGCACCGGGCCGAAGGAGCTGGCCCGCGCCGCGCTCGAGGCGGTGTGCTACCAGACCCGTGACCTCCTGGAGGCAATGCGGGGCGACTGGGGCGGGGCGCGGGACACCGTGCTGCGGGTCGACGGCGGCATGGTCGCCTCCGACTGGACGATGCAGCGCCTCGCCGACATCCTCGATGCCGAGGTCGACCGGCCGAAGATACTGGAGACGACCGCGCTCGGCGCGGCGTATTTGGCGGGGATGCGGTGCGGCCTCTATCCCGGCCTCGAGGAATTCGCCAAGGGCTGGGCGCTCGACCGGCGCTTCCTTCCCGCGATGGACGCAGACGAGCGCGCGCGCAAATACGCCGGCTGGAAGGATGCCGTCCGGCGGACCCTGTCGCGGCCGGACTAGGCGTTCTGCGCCGGCGCGGCAAACGATGGGCGGATCCGGCACCCGGCGCTGTCACACTTCATGATCGGCCGGATCGCGCTTCAGCGCCGGCATGTCCAGGCAACCGGGGGGATGCGGCCCATCACCAGCCTGGCCGACCCAGCGACGGAGCGGGCCGCATCGCCGGTGGCGACCACGAGGTCGAGCGGTTCCTGGTCGCGCCCCGGCCATCCGCCGGCCGGATTCGCCCGCCGAAGCGCGGCAAATCGCCGCAGCGAGCGACCAACTACCTGGAAAACAAGGAAAATTTTCCGGAACCTTTCCTAAAATTCTGATTTACATCAATGCTCGGCGGGGCCGCTGGCGTCATCTTCGATCCCGGTAAGAGGTGAGGGGGACAGCCGACTGGGGGGCCTGGGCCATGCGCTCACCGACGTTCACTGCGCTCGAGGACCGGTTCGACCGCGCCGCGCCGCACGCGGCCGTCGCGGACGGTGTCTCGAGCCCAAGGACCCGCCCCCGGCGGTTCCCGCAAGCCGATACCAAAACAACCGGACACGACGCGAACGCGCGGCCGTCCACCGCCCGCAAGAGGGGTGGGCGCATCGATCCTGGAAGGGCGGCGGCATAGCCGCGTAAACGCGCCGGCAAGAGCATCTCAGCGGGATGCCGCTGCAATTTCTGCAGCATCGGGAATCCCGCTCCATGGCGGAAAGTGACGGTAATGGGCGCGCACCCCTGGTGCACGCCCGATTCTCTGGAACTTGATAGGGGACTGTCATGATGCCGATTACAAGAAAACCGAAACAAGCGTGGTGTGCGCGGCGGGTCTGGCGAACCATTGTCGCCGTCGGTGCCACGATCGCCGTGCTCGGCCTGGTTGGCCCGTTTGCAGAGGCGGCGAAGGGGCCGAAGGACAAGGGTCCCAAGGTACAGGGCCCGTTCGTCCAGATCTCCGGCACGGTGACCAACGCCCTGACGGGTCTGGGCGTCGGCGATGTCAGCGTGACCTTCGCCGCCACCTCGGTCTCGTTCAGCGCGGTGACCGATGCGAACGGAGAGTATGCCGAGAAACTTCCCCTCGTGACCGGCGGTTACGACGTCAGCTTCGCGGCAACCAACTTCAACACCCTGACCCTGACGGGACAGAGCTTCCCGAAGGGCAAGGTCACGCTGAACGCGGCGCTCGACCCGCTGGCGCCGGTTATCGTCACGGCCCAGGTGATGGGCGATGCCCTGCCCGGCGGTGCGGTGACCGCGATGGGGAGCTGGATCATCATGGATGGCTCCACCTTTGTCGGCTCCGAATGGACGCAGAGCGAGGGAGCGGCGGCGACCATCGCCGACCCCGCGGCGGCGACGACCGCCGTCGACCTGGCGTCGGTCGGCGACTTCAAGGCCGAGCTGATCCACCTGCTCAAGGAGCCGCCGGTCGGCCCCGACGAGCTGCCACCCAACGTCGAGGTCCCGCCGGGTGAATTCGTGGGCGGCCTGCAGGACCGCTTCCAGGTGGTCGGGATCAACCATCTGGCGCTCGAACGGGCCGGAGAGGTCGCGCTGCACTTCGCGGTGACGACGACATCCGGCACCTATTCGGCCGAGGTCGCGGCGCACACGGCGCTCGACTGGCGGGTCAATCCCGGCATCCGCAACGTCCCGATCGATAGTCCGGTCCTGCTCTACGGCAAGGAGCAGTCCTCCTATGACTGGATGCTGACCGGCCTGCCAAGCGGCTCGATGGCCATCCTGGCGGATTCGGCATCGCAGACGCCGGAATTCGTTCCTGACCTGCCGGGCCTGTACGCGGTCGAAGAACTGACCTCCGGCACCGTGCTTGAAATCCACGCCGGCACCTGGCGGGGAGTCATCGTCGGCCAGGATGCGAACGGCCGGCCGATCGCCGATGCCGCCTGCACGGGCTGCCACAGCGGCGGCTTCGCGCCCGACACCTTCAGCGAGTGGAAGGAAACGGGGCATGCGGAGATCTTCAGCAACAACCTGAACAATAACGACCATTACGGTGAGAACTGCTTCTTCTGCCACACGGTCGGCTTCGATCCGGAGGCCTTCAACGAAGGCATCGATGAAGAAATCGACTACGACGACTTCATCATGTCGGATCTGCTGCCCACAACGTCACCGGACAACTGGACCCGGATGCTGGCGGAATTCCCGAACAGCGCGAAGAAGGCCAACATCCAGTGCGAGAACTGTCACGGGCCGCAGAACGGGCCGACGGGCAGTTACACCACCGGCCATGCCGGCGGCGTGTTCTTGCCCGACGTGCCGCGGGTCAGCCTCTCTTCCGAGGTTTGCGCCAACTGTCACGGCGAGCCGCTGCGTCACGCCAGGTTCCAGCAATGGCAGCTCAGCCGCCATGCGAATTACGAGCTGGCGATCGACGAAAGCGGCAGCGGCAATTGCTCGCGTTGCCACACGGGCAACGGCTTCCTGACCTGGCTGCCGGTGTTGACGGGAGAGGTTCCGGGCGATCCGCTCGACGACATCACCGTCACCTGGACGGCGGATGAAGCCCATCCGCAGACCTGTGTGACCTTCCACGACCCGCACAACATCGGCACCACCAGCGGCTACAATACCAACTCCACGGTGAGGGTCAGCGATGATACGCCACCTCTGGTGGCCGGCTTCCAGGCCTTCGGCGTCGGCAAGGGCGCGATGTGCATGACCTGCCACAACACGCGGCGGGGCCTGCGCAACGATGCCACCTGGCCGAGCACGACGGACCGCGACCGGGCGCCGCATGGCGGCGTGCAGGCGGACCTCGT
>CP070634.1:137219-146525 GCA_020356105.1 Rhodospirillales bacterium
CCAGGAGGGTTACACCGAGTACGGCGCGATCATCGTCTTCGGCTTCGGCCTCACGCCGCTGCCCTACAAGGTGATCACCATCGCCAGCGGCGTTGCCGCCCTCAACCCCGCGGTCTTCGGCCTGGCCTCCCTGGCCAGCCGCGGCCTGCGCTTCTTCCTCGAGGCGGCGCTGCTCTACTGGCTGGGGCCGCCGGTGCGCGCGTTCATCGAAAAGCGTCTGGAGGTCGTCACCCTCGCGGTATTTGTCCTTGGCCTTGCGGGATTCATCGCCGTAAAATATCTCTTTGATCGATAGAGACATTTTTGATGCGCACCTCTCCCAACACGATTCCGGGGCTGATCCTGATGGTCACCGTGGGCGTGCTGTCGGCCGCCTACAGCGCCCAGTATGTCGGCGGGCTGCGGCCCTGCATCCTGTGCCTCTACAGCCGCATCCCGTGGTTCATCGCCGGCGGGCTGATGCTGGTCACCATCCTGATGCACTTCTCCGGGCCGGGTCGGCGGGGCCTCCTGCTGCTGGCCGGCCTGGCGCTGCTCGCCGGGGCAGGAATCAGCGCCTACCATGTCGGCGTCGAGCAGGGATATTTCCAGCCGCCCAACGCCTGTAGCGCGGCCGAGATGCCGGCAAGCCTGGCAGAGCTGAAGGCGCTGCTGCAGACCGCGGCACCGCCGCGCTGCGACGAGATCCCGTGGGAGATGTACGGGATCTCGCTGGCCGGCTACAACGTCGTCGCCTCCTTCGCGATGGGCGTCGCGGCCTTCATCGGCATTCGCAGGGCATGAGCGGATCGGACGACAAGGCGGCGGGATCCGGCGAGGGGCCGCGCTGGCTGCCCGGTGATCCGGCGGGTCGCACCATGGTCGACCGGATCGTGCGGGTCGACCACGCCGGCGAATACGGGGCGGTGCGGATCTATGCGGGGCAGCTGGCCGTGCTCGGCCGACGCCATCCGGCCGGCGCCGAGATCCGGCGCATGGCCGAGCAGGAGGAACGGCACCTCGAGACCTTCGAGACGCTGATCGCCGAGCGCCGGGTGCGGCCGACCGCGCTGACCCCGCTGTGGCATCTTGCCGGGTTCGGCCTCGGCGCCGCCACTGCGCTCTTGGGCTCGCGCGGCGCCATGGCCTGCACCGTCGCCGTCGAGGAGACCATCGACCAGCATTACGCGGCGCAGGCGAAGGCGTTGGAGGGGCTGCCCGAGGAGGCCGCGCTGAAGGCGGTGGTCGAGGAGTTCCGCGCCGACGAGCTGGAACACCGCGACACCGCGCTGGCGCACGGCGCCGAGGATGCACCCGCCTATCCGGTCCTGTCGGCCGCGGTCAAAGCCGCCTCACGGGTCGCCATCTGGCTGTCCGAGCGGATCTAGCGCGGCAGTCCGTACAGGTCGAATCGGTTCCGGAAGGCGGCGCGGCACCCGGGAACCCGTCCCCGCGGATCGGCGGCAGCCCCGGCAGCCGCGATCAATAGGGATCGAGCTCCGTATCCCAGTACAGGAAGTCGCGCCAGGATTCGTGGAGGAAGTTCGGCGGGAAGGAGCGACCGTTCTCCTGCAGCTGCCAGGTCGTCGGCCGATAGGGCGGCCGGCGGGGCGTCATCGCGCATTCGCGCGGCAGGCGGTTGCTCTTGCGCAGATTGCACGGACCACAGGCCGCGACCACGTTCTCCCAGATCGTCCGTCCGCCGCGCGAACGCGGCACGACATGGTCGAAGGTCAGGTCGTGGGTCGGCGAAGCGTCGCCGCAATACTGGCAGACGAACCGGTCGCGCAGGAATACGTTGAATCGCGTGAACGCGGCGCTACGCTTGGTCGGCACGTATTCCTTCAGCGAGATGACGCTGGGCAGTCGCATCTCCAGCGACGGCGAGTGCACCCGTGTGTCGTATTCCGAGACGATGTTGACGCGTTCTAGAAAGACCGCCTTGACCGCTTCCTGCCAGGGCCACAGGGACAGGGGAAAATAGCTGAGCGGCCGGAAATCGGCATTCAGCACCAGGGCCGGGCAACTATGCAGTTCTGCGGTCATCCTTCTGTCTTCGTTTGCCAGATCCGGGCCTTTCGTCCCGATATCCGCATTGTAGATAACCGACCGTTAAGGCAATGACAAGATATTGTGGTTATTGCGACAATTGTGCCACAATTTCCGCCTTCCGACGCGTCGGCGATGCGCGGGACGGCGATGCGAATCCAGCGCGATCCGCGCGGCGCAAAACAGCGTCATCACCGCCCCGTCCACGTGTAATAATGCCACAGCAACAATGCCGCCGGCCCGCGCCAGGGGCGCCAGGCCTCGGCAATTTCGCTCAGCCCGCCGCGATCGGGGCGCGCCGCCAGCCGCTTGAGCCGTTGCGCGCCGATCATCAGCGCAAGATCGTCGGCCGGGAAGGCATCCGGCCGTCCGAGCGCGAACAGCAGGTATATTTCCGCGCTCCAGCGGCCGATGCCCCGAAGCCGGACCAGCTCGGCGACGACCTCGGCATCGGGCCGCCGCGCCAGCCCGTCGAGATCGATCGCGCCGGTCATGACGGATTCGGCGAGACCGCGCACGTAACCCGCCTTCCGGTGACTCAGCCCGGCGGCACGCAGCGCATCCTCATCCAGCGCCAGCACGGACTCGGGCGCAATCCCGCGGGTCGCACGCTCGAGCCGCTCCCAGACGGTCGCCGCAGCCGCCTTGGAGATCTGTTGCGAGACGATCGCCCGCAACAGCGTTTCGAAGCCGGCCCGGTTGCGGCGCAGTGCCGGCGGTCCCGCCTCGTCGAGCGCCCGCGCCACGTCGGGGTCGGTCGCGGCAAGAGCCACGAGACCCTCGCCAAGCGTTTGTTCGGTCAGTATCCGGCGTTCCCGTTGTGGCGCCATGGCGCCAGTCTACTGGAGCCCGCTCTCCCGCAAAAGAGGCTCCAGCGAGGCATGGATATTCGGCGAGGTATTGCGAATGAAGGCCAGCAGCGCCGTTTCGTTTTCGTGCAGCACGCCGTCGCGCTTGACTCGCCCGATCAGCCAGTGGGCCTCTTCCTCGTCGATCGTCTCTCGCTCATAGGCAATCCTGGCCTCGCGCGCCTCGGCATCAAGGTCGCGTTCGCGGATCGGACCGCGCATCGCCTGCATCGCCACTTGAAATCGCGCGCCCAGATCGATCTGACCGGAGCCCGATTGCAGGCCCTCGTTCCCAACCCGTCGGAGCAGCTCGAACGTGCCGCGCCGCGCCCTCAACCAATTGCCACGGTGCATCACCTCGCCTGCCGCGGGCGGCGGCGTGTGCGGCCGCGGGAACATCAGGTGGTTGCCGACGGCAAAGACGAATAGCTGCTTCCAGGAGGGGTGGTTCTCGCAGGCGACGGTGGCATCGTTCAGCTCGAAAATGATCTCGGCCTCGCGCCGCGTAACGGTGATGCCAACGTCCGTCGACGGCGCATAGATCGCTCGTTTGATCAATTCGACGTCGACGGCGTCGATGACCTTCGGGCGGCGCCCCCGCCCATAGGCCGCCTCGTCCGGCGCCAGCACGCTTTCTCTTACAGCGAGCAGAACGAGCTCGGAGAGTTCGGTCGGAACGCTCGCCGCCCAATGCACGATATTGACCAGCAACTCCAGCTCCGTTGCGCTGGCGATCCGGTTGTTGCGCAGGATCCGCTGCATCAGATAGCGGGCGTGCGCCTTGTCCACATGGCCGCGCGGGGTCGTCTGCCAGACGAAGTAGTCGGTCAGGACATCCACATACAGCTGGGGCCAGCCCGCATCCTTGTCGGTGCACTCCTCGTCGAGGCGAAAGATCGCCTCCGCCTCGACATCGTCGGCGGCACCGTCCTGGAAGACCTCGCGCCGCAACAATTCCACATCATCCGCAGTGATGGACTTGCGCACAAGCATCGCGCTGATGATATCTCTGCCATGCATGGACCGACTCCCTCCCTCGCACCCGCATCAAGGCGCGGCCCATCGTTGCGCATCGAGGATAATATCGCGTTAATGCGCCGCCGCCCGCCCGCCGAACCGGATCGCGCAGGATGACCATCAGCCGCTTCGCGCCCAGCCCGACCGGCCGGCTTCATATCGGTCATGCCTTCAGCGCGCTGTTCGCGGCACGGGCCGCGGGTCGGGCCGGCGGGCAGTTCCTGCTGCGCATCGAGGATATCGACGCCGGTCGATGCCGGCGCGAATTCGAGGACGCCATCTACGCCGACCTGACCTGGCTGGGTCTCGCCTGGGAACGGCCGGTGCGACGGCAGTCCGAGCATCTTGCGGATTACCGCGCGGCGCTCGATAAATTGAGCGAGATTTCTGTTTTATATCCCTGTTTTTGCACGAGAAAAGACATAACTCGCGAGATAGAGGCGGCCGGGCGCGCGCCGCACGGCCCGGACGGCCCGCTCTACCCCGGCACCTGCCGCGCATTGTCCGCCGGGGAACGCGCCGACCGCCTCGCCGCCGGCGCGCCGCACGCGCTGCGGCTGGACATGGCGCGGGCCGCGTCCCTGGCCGGCCCGTTGACCTTTAGCGACCGAGAACGCGGCACGATCGCGGTCGACGGCGCGGGCTGCGGCGATGTCGTGCTGGCCCGCAAGGAGGTCGCCACCAGCTACCATCTGGCCGTCACCGTCGACGACGCAATCCAGGGTGTGACGCTGGTCACACGGGGCGCGGATCTGCTGCACGCAACCCACGTCCATCGGATACTCCAGGCCTTGCTCGGCCTGCCCGCGCCGGACTACTGGCACCACCGGCTGCTGACCGGCGCGGACGGCCGACGACTTGCCAAACGGGACCGGAGCCTCACCCTTGCGGCCTTGCGGCACGCCGGAAAGAGCCCCGCCCAGGTGCGGGCGATGGCGGGTTTTCCAGACTGACCGCCTGGCGCCATGGCGCCAGCTATTCGACCTTGACGAGGAACCGCTCCTCGCGTCGCGTCTTTGGATCGAATTGCGAGCGGTCGCTATGGTTGAGATGCCGGCCGTAGACGTGAAGGGACAGGGTGATCCGGTCGGTGTCGTTCCACACGGCATGAATATCGCGCGGCAGGAAGGCCATGACCTGGCCGGGCCGCGCAATCACCCGATTGACCTCCTCGAGTTCGGCGTATCCCGGCGTCGTCCCGTCATCGAGACGCTTCCAGTTGATGTTGGTCTCGTCCCCGTCGACGCCCGCGACCACCGCCCAAGTGCCGTGGTCGTGCGGCGGGGTGCCGCGTCCGGGCAGCCACGCCACCGCGAAGATCGCAAGATCGTGGTTCGGCTCCTCATGCAGCAGGTGGACACCGAAACCCTGGTCACGGTCACACCGGTAGTATTCTTGCGAGATCCAGTCTTCCGAATTGCGCGCCAGCCTTTCGACCAGCGGGCCGACCCGCCGGACGATTTCCCCGTCGTCTTGCGTCTCGTCCGCGATGCGTCGCAGATCGGCGGCAAGATCGGCGATGCCGTAGGCGCTGCTGACCGCCATGACGTCCTTCCCCCCTTCGGTCCCGCGTCACCATGCGCCGGTCGCCGGCCGTTGTCAAAGGACGGGCCGTTCACGCGGCGCCCTGCAGGCCGAGGCACAGCGCCGTGTAATCGGGTTCCGTGTCGGGATCCATCAGACCGTGACGGATCAGGAAATCGATGATGACGAGATTGCAGTTGAACTTGAACGCGAAGGTCTCGCGCACGACCGACGCGACGCGCTCGATCGGCCACAATTCGAAGGACTCGACCTCGCCGTCGGTGTTGCGCGGCTCGAAATCCGCCGGCAGTTCCAGATCAAAACAGAATTGCTGATCCGGTTTCAGGCCGTCCTCGAGCTGGTGGCAGTAGGTGATGGCGCCGACGGCGCGGGCCCTGCGGGCCAGCGCAAGCGGGATATCCGCCTCCTCCGCGCACTCCTTGACGACGTTCTGCATCAGCGTAACGCCGATCGGCTGGCCGCCGGCCACCATGTTGTCGAGCATGCCCGGATAGGTCGGCTTGTCCCGGGACCGGCGTGCGATCCACATGTGGATCCCGTCCTCGCGGCGCACATACCCGTTGACATGGACGCCCCAGCTACGAACGCCGAGCCAGGGACAGACGCTTCGCTCCACGCGCAGCAACGGCGCATCGCCCCAGTGCCGCATCACCGGGTAATATTCGTTGCGCCAGGCGGGAAACGTCCCCTCGCTGCGCAAGCCGCCGAGCACCTCGTCCATCGCGGCGCTGCGCGAATCGAAATCGGCGAGCTGCGGCGCCAGCGCGATCCGGTCCCGCTCGGCGATCAGGATGCCCGGAAACGCGCGCAGCCGCACGATCCGGTCGCGCCGGATCCGGCCGACAATCTGCCCCGCGACGGCGAACGGCAGGAATTCCGACCGGTTCCAGTTGTTCGCAAGGCGGATATGGTCAAGCAACGCCATCGCCGCGGCACATCATTCCACATGCGGCGGGGCGTAGATGCGGCGTCCGGTTTCGACGCCGCGCAACACGGTCTCGCCGAGCGCCTCCCAATCCAGCGGCAAGAGGCGCGAGAACGCGTTCGAGACCACGATGCGACGATCGAGATCCTTGGTCAGGCTCTCGAGCCGCGCGACCTCGTTGACCGCCGGCCCCACGACGGTGAAATCGATGCGTTCGGGCACGCCGACATTGCCGAACAAGACCTCGCCGACATGCAGGGCAAGACCGAAATCGAGAGTCGGCTCGCCCAGCGCGGCGCGGGAAGCGTTGAGCCGCGCAAGGCGCGCCTCCGCATCCTGGGCCGCCGCCATCGCCATGCGCGCCGCCCGCGCATCGCCGCCCGGGCCGTCGACCTGGAAGATCGCGAGCACGGCATCGCCGATATAGCGCAGGACCTCGCCACCATGGTCGAGCACGGCGCCTGCCGTGCATTCGAAATATCCGTTCAGCAGCTCGAGAAACTTGGTGCCCGGCAGCCGGTCGGCCAGCGGCGTCGAGCCGCGCAGATCGCTGTACCAGATCACCGCGTGCAGCAGCTCGCCGTCACCGCGGTGGATCTGTCCGCTCAGCACGCGACGCCCCGCGTTGGCGCCCAGATAGGCGGTCAGCACGTTGAGCGCCGTCTGCTCCCGCTTCGCCATCTTGACGCCCACGGCCAGGCGATCCTGAACGCGCCGCAATGCCGCCCGCTCGTCATCGCTGAAGCCGCCGGGGCGCTCCGTGGCCCAGCTTACCAGCATGCCGTCCTTGCGCCGGCGCGCCGCGGATTCGCGACCGAACATCGAGCGGCGGCACCAGTATTCGGTGATGCCGCTCTCGCGCAGGTCGACCAGCAGGGGAAAGCTGCGCCAGTCGCCCGCCGGGTCCTCGAGGGACACGCGAAGCTCGGCATCGTCGCCTTCCTCGAGCCGCTTCAGCGGGCTTTGTTCCCACTCCTGGCTCGGCTGCACCGTGCGCAGATGACTCATCTGCTCCGGCGCCTCGCCGCGCCACCAGCGGAAACTGACGGCGCCGACGAGCGGGTGCAGCGTGCCGACCGCGAGATGGGCGCGCCGCAACGGGATGCCGGCCGCGCAAAGGCGGTCGCAGACGCCGACGAACAGCCGCTCCAGGTCGACCTCGCAAAGGGCCTGGCCGACCGCCCAGTCGGTGATTTCCCGTATCGCTGATTCGCGTTCGACGTCCATCGGGCCCCCGCCCGCCAGAGTTTCGGGCGCAACCGCAGCCGCCGCAACCCCAAATTTGGCGCCGGCGACGCGAGGAGAAGAAACGCGGCTAACCTTTTTCCGCCGTGAGCACGGTCGAAACGCCCCAGATCTGCCGCAGGCAGGCGGCGATGTGGCGCGCCAGCGGCGCCTCCATCCCCTCCAATTGCAGATCGATGGTCAGCTCGCCGGTCGGCGCGATCCTGCTGTGCCACAGGCTGGGCACCAGGCCCCGCTTGGCGAACAGCTCGAGGACCCGCGGCATCACCCCGGGGTCGATATCAGCGATCACGGAAAAACAGGCGGTGGGGTTTCGGTGTTGCGGCGCTACGGTGCGCTCAACGAAGTCTCGGTACATTTGACGCAGCCTTATCAATCATCGGAACGGCACGAATCGGAACAGCCCGGCCCTTGGTTGGGACCGGGAGGCTAATTCGTGACCCGACGGATATGCTGCACTGCGTCATCATGATTGCGGCACCATACGCCCGCCATAAATTCGAATCAAGCCGCAACGTCGCCGTCCGGCGGTCGCCCGAATGGCCTACGGAATAAGCTGAATAACCCCGGCGAGGGTGGCCAGGGCAAGGGCCGTCGACAACACGACAGACATGCCGATCCCGCCCGATGCCACCTCGTAGCGGTGGGCCAGCACGAACACGTTGATTCCCGACGGCATCGCCGCCAGCAGGACCGCCACCCAGACCCAGGACGGATCGACGGAGAACACCTGCGTTGCCAGGGCCCAGACGATGGCGGGATGCAGGACGAGCTTGACCAGCGATACCACCGCCGCCTCTCTCAGGCCGCCGGTCACCGGATATTGGGCGAGAACCCCGCCCAGCGCGAACAGGGCACACGGGCCGGCGGTACCGGCCAGCGTGGCGATGACGTCGTCGATCGGCCCGGGCAGGGACGGCGCGTAAAGGCCGTAAAGCGCGCCTGCGACGAGCGCCACGATGAACGGGTTGTGGATCAGCTCGCCGAGGGTTTCCCGCGCCACCTTGCCCGCGGTGCCGCCCTGCCGCCGGCCGATGCTGATCACCGTGACCACGAGGGGGACCATGACCATCCCGTGCACGCCGATCAGGATGAACAGGGGCACGGTCGCCGCGTCGCCCAGCACGCCCAGCACCACGGGGATGCCGAGCAGCACCGTGTTCGAGTAGGAGGCGGCCCCCCCGAACGCGCCCTGCTGCGACAGACCGTTGTGGAATATGCCGCCGGCCGCCAACATGCCGATGACGAAGGTCAGAACCGCCCCGAGATAGTACGAGAGCAGGAAACCCCAGGGGATTTCCGCGGGAATCGTCGCCCGTGCCGTGAGCCGGAACAACAGCAGCGGCACGGCGACGCCGAACACGTATTGCGCCACGCCGTCGACGCCGATCTGGCGAAACAGCCGCAATTTGGCCATCAGCCAACCGATCAGCACGATCGTGAAGGTGGGCAGAATGCTGTCGAGGACGCTTTCCAACCTGCAACTCCTCCGGCCGGGGCGGCCGGCCACGGCACGGTCGCGGCACAGGTTAGCCGGGGAAAGCTGAATCAACGGTTACCGGGATCCGGCGCAGTCCGGTCAGACGTGCTCGAGCAGCCAGATGAGGGCGGACACGGTCCCGGCGCCCAGCGCCGTCGACAGGATGATCGTGGTGCCGGCCGTCGCCGGGCTGGCGCCGTACTTGCTGGTGAAGATGA
>CP070634.1:146625-174437 GCA_020356105.1 Rhodospirillales bacterium
CACACGCGGCCTGGCAGAGCGAGGAACGGTCCGCTATGCGGATTACTTGCGCTTCGAACCCGACATCCGGGTCGAGGTTTCGGTCCGCGGCAAACGGCTCTGCGTGTCGGGCCTCGAGCACGGCAAGGTGTATGCGACGACCCTGCTCAAGGGGCTGCCGTCAGCCGACGGCCGAACGACGAACGATACAGAGCGCTTTAACATTTCGGTTCCCGACCGCCAGCCGAGCGTGAGTTTCAAGGGCGCGTCCTACATTCTGCCGCGCCGCGGCGAGCGTGCGCTGCCGATCGAATCGGTCAACGTGCGCCAGGCTGACCTGCAAATCTTGCGGATCAACGACCGCAATCTGATGGCCGAGATCAACAATGGCAGGATCAGCTCGCTGTTGTCGCGCTGGGATGCCGACCGGGTGGCGCAACTCGACGGGGAACTCGTCTGGCAGGGCACCATCGCCTTCGACATGGTGCGCAACAAACGTGTCGAGAGCGTTCTGCGCGTTGATGAAATCCTCGAGCAGCCAGAGCCGGGGATATATGTCGTCATCGCGGTTCCGCGAGAGGAACGCGAGGGTTACATCTATTACGAAGCGACCCAGTGGCTGGTCGTCACCGACATCGGTCTCGGCGCGATATCGGGTCGAGACGGAATGCACGTATATCTTCGCTCCCTCCACACCGCAGGCCCATTGGCGGGGTACGATATTCGCCTGATTTCGCTGAACAACAAGGTTCTCGGCGTCGCAACCACGGATGCGGAGGGGACGGTGCGGTTCGACCCCGGCCTCCTGCGAGGCCGCGGCGGGGCGCGGCCCGGCGCGCTGATGGCCTTCGGTCCCTCGGGAGCTTTCAATTTCCTTGACCTGACGAGGCCCGCCTTCGATCTGACCGACCGGGGCGTCGGCGGGCGCCCCGGACCGGGACCCGTCGACGCTTTCGTCTATACCGACCGCGGAGTCTACCGGCCCGGCGAAACCGTAAACGTCGTGGTGCTGGCCCGCGACGGTGAGGCGTCCGCGCTGCTTGGTCTGCCGTTGAAGCTCCGGATCCTGAAACCGGATGGGACGCAGCACGATCTCATCGATCTGCCGGGCGGTACCGCAGCCGGCGGCTACCAACTCTCGATTCCGCTCTCCGCCGGTGTGCGTACCGGCGCATGGTCCGTTCAGGCTGTGCTTGATCTAGAGGCGGCGCCGGTCGGGATCGGCGGCTTTCAAGTGGAGGACTTCGTGCCCGAACGCATGGAGGTTTCCCTTGAGCCGCGAAACCCCGCTCTCGCACCCGCGACAGAGAACTTTGTCGATGTTGCGGCCCGATTCCTGTACGGCGCCCCGGCGGCCGGGCTCGGTGTGACCGCCGAACTCGCCGTCATGCAGGATATGAATCCGTACCCGGCTTTGTCCGGATTCCAGTTCGGGCTTGTTCAGGAGGAATGGCGGACGCGGCGCGACCCGCTCGATCAAATGACCACGGACCCTGAGGGCAGGGTATCGTTCCCCGTCTTCCTCGATGAGGCGCCCGACACCACGCGGCCGCTGAAGGCAAGAGTTCGCGTTTCGGTGTCAGAGAGCGGCGGGCGGGCGGTTTCACGTACTGTCGACCTGCCGATTCGTACCGGGAGTCCGGTGATCGGCATCAAGCCGCGTTTCGGTGAGGGCTGGCTCGAGGAAGGGCAGGCCGCGGAATTCGATATCGTCATCGTCGACGACCGCGGCGATCCGATCGCAACCGACCAGCTCAACTACGAATTGTTCTACGAGCGTCACCGTTACCACTGGTATGTCGAGGACCGGTCGTGGCGATACCGCGTGATCATCGAGGACTCGCCGGTTGAGTCCGGCGGCGTATCGGTCGCCCGGGATGCGCCGGCGGTCTTGGCATTCCAAAAGGGCTGGGGCCGGTATCGCCTGGAAGTGAGCGACCCGCGAACCGGCGCCGCGACCAGCGTGCGGTTTCGCGTCGGCTGGTTTTCATCGGTAGCATCGGCCGACCGACCGGACAAGCTCGAGGTGACTCTCGACAAGGACAAGTACCTGGTCGGGGAAACGGCGCGCGTATTCATCAATCCGCCCTTCGCCGGCAAGGCGTTGATGACGGTCGCCGGCAACCGTGTGTACGAGACCCGCCATCTCGAGGTACCGCGGGACGGGCTCGTGGTCGAACTTCCGGTTCGCGCCGAGTGGGATGCCGGTGCCTACGTGACAGCGACCATCTTCCGGACCGCGGAGGCCGATGCAAAGCATCGCCCGTCTCGCGCGATTGGGCTCGCCTGGCTTGCCCGCGACTATTCGGCGCAGACGTTGCAGGTGACGATCGAGGTGCCGGACCGAATCACGCCGCGTCGTGCTCTCGACGTTGATCTGAAGGTTGAAGGATTGGAACACGGCGAAGAGGCCTTTGTGACCCTGGCCGCGGTCGATCGGGGGATCCTGCAATTGACCGGTTTCGAGACGCCGGATCCGGCCGACTGGTATTTCGGCAAGCGCCAGCTCGGCGTTTCGCTGCGCGACGGATACGGCCATCTGATCGAAAGCGCCGATGCGCCTGCCGCACGGGTGCGGCAAGGCGGCGACGCCGCGGCGCAGGGGCGGCATCTCGGCGGACTCGATGCCAGCAGTATCAAGACAGTGTCACTGTTCTCGGGAATCGTGAAGGTCGGCATCGATGGGCACGTTACCGTGCCGCTCGATGTTCCGGACTTCAACGGACAGCTGCGGCTGATGGCCGTGGCATGGAGCGCCGATAAGGTTGGTTCCGGTGAGGGCAGTATCGTCGTGCGTGATCCGGTGGTCAGCCAGGTTACCCTTCCGAGATTCCTGGCCCCGGGTGACGAGAGCGCGATCACGGTAACCGTACATAACGTCGATGGTCCGGCCGGCGCCTACAAGGTTTCCTTCAGCGCGGTTGGCGCCGTAGACGTTAAGGGTGGTCGAGGTGTCGCGACACGTCTGGAGGCGGACGCCCGCAAGGATCTCGCGTTTTCACTCTATGGCCGGGAAGTCGGTGTCGCTGCTCTCTCCCTCGTCATCGAGGGGCCCGACGAATTGCGTCTTGCGCGCGACTGGGAAATCGCGGTCAGACCGGCCCAGACCGTTGTGACTCGGCGCATGACCTCGCGGCTGCAGCCGGGGCAGAACCACAAGCTTACCGCCGACATTCTTCACGAATTCATACCCGGAACCGGCGAGGCTCTTGTCGCGCTGGGCGGTCGACCGGACATGGGGCTCGCCGGCCTGCTCAGATCATTGAGCCGCTATCCCTATGGTTGCGCGGAGCAGACAACGAGCCGTGCGTTGCCGCTTCTGTATGTTGCGGAAATCGCGGCATCCCTTGGCATTGCCGAAGACGCGGTCACCTTGCGCAGCAGGATCGAAGCCGCGGTGCGGCGCGTCCTGACGATGCAGCGGTCCGACGGCTCGTTCGGACTGTGGAGCCCGAACAGTCCGCGCGAGGAGTGGCTGACCGCATATGTCATGGATTTCCTGACCCAGGCAAAGGAGCTCGGTTATCCAGTGCCCGAATATCCCTACGGACGCGGCCTCTCATGGCTGGAGGCGAACGCCGATGCGGCGGACTACAGCGAGGCGAACTTGCCGGCGCGGGTCTATGGATTGCACGTGCTCGCGCGTGCCGGCGTTGTCCGACCGCGCGATCTGCGATATGTGCACGACGTCTACCTGACGCGGATCCCGACGGCCCTCGGCCGGGCCCAGCTGGGGGCTGCGCTTGCCCGCATGGGCGATTCGCGCCGCGCCGACAGCGCCTTTGCCTCGGCCACCGGGGTGTGGGACAGAAAGAAACGGTTCTGGGACCAATGGTGGTTTTGGGACTACGGCACCAGCCTGCGCGATATGGCCGGTACGATATATCTTGCGACGCTGAGTGGTCTCAACCAGGGAGACTGGCCGTCCTATGTCGAGCAGTTGGCCGAGCAGAGCGCACGCACGCGCCATCTGAGCACGCAGGAAAAGGCATGGCTCGTGCTGGCGGCACGCGAACTCGGGTCGGCGGGTAACGTCAAGACGGCGATCAACGGACTCAACATGCCGGACAGCGAACGCACGGTTTACCTCCGTTTCGACGAAGCGGAACTCGACGATGGCGTCTCGCTGAGCAACCGCGGCGACGAGCCTTTGTGGCAGAGCATTACCTACAGTGGTGTGCCGCGCGATGATCTGCCGGCAGAGCGCGAGGGATTCGCAATTACCCGCGCCTTCTATACGCTGGACGGCAAGCGCGCCAATCTGGGTCGTTTGCGCCAGGGTGATACGCTGGTCGCGGTAATCAGCGGCGAAGGTACGCTGCAGCGGGATTACCAGGCGCTCGTCGTTGATCTTTTGCCGGCCGGTTTCGAGATCGAAAATGGCGATCTCGAAGGTGGCCGAGATGCAGACGAATTGAGCTGGCTTGGCGACCTTAGCGAGACCCGCCACACGGAATCGCGCGACGATCGCTATGTCGCGGCGCTTCAGTTCAATCGCTGGGATGATCGGTCGTTTCGTCTGGCCTATCTCGTTCGGGCCGTCTCGCCGGGCGTGTTCACGCTGCCTGCGGTTTATGTCGAGGACATGTATGAACCGGTCTTCTTCGCCCGCAGCCGGATGAGCAAGGTATCGATCGGGCGGGCAAAGTAACGGGGCGGCGGCCGATGGCCGATGCGCGACGCTGGGGCATGGCGGTCCGCGCCGCGCTGGTCGGGACGGCGATCATCGGGTTGCTCGGGATCGCCGCGGACAGGCTGTTTCCGCCGAAGCTCGAGCGACTGGAAGATGTGTCGACGCTTGTCCTCGATTCGGAGGGCCGGGTGCTAAGGGCGTTCACCACGAATGAAGGTATCTGGCGCCTGCCGGCAGCGTCGCGGTCGATCGACCCCTTGTTTCTCCGGATGTTGTGCGTCTTCGAGGATCGCCGCTACCGCGGTCATCCGGGTGTCGACCCGCTCGCCGTGGCGCGGGCCGTCGTGCAGATGGCAAGACACCGCCGTGTCGTCTCCGGCGCATCGACCATCACCATGCAGACGGCCCGGCTTCTCGAACCGCGTCCCCGCACCGTCATCGCCAAGCTCGCCGAGATGTTGCGGGCCATCCAGTTGGAGGCCCGCTACTCCAAGGACCAGATCTTGGACTTCTACCTGACGCTAGCCCCCTATGGCGGGAATCTCGAAGGAGTTCGCGCCGCGTCGCTCGCTTGGTTTGGCAAGGAACCGCAGCATCTTGCGCCGTCCGAGGCGGCGCTGCTGGTGGCTCTGCCGCAGGCGCCCGAGTTGCTGCGGCCGGATCGGCACCCGGCGCGCGCGCGGCAGGCCCGCGACAAGGTCCTCGATCTGATGTTACGGCGCGGTGTTCTGGACGCGGCCGCGGTGTTCGAGGCCAAGAGCGACCCGATCCCGAATCGCCGGTTTTCCATGCCGTTTCATGCGCCGCATCTGGCACGGCGGCTTGCGAGCAAATTTCCAGGCGAGCGTCTCCATTCGACCGCGCTGGACGGGGAGCTTCAGTCCGCGCTGGAACGAATGCTGCTTGCCGAGCACGCGCGGCTGGACGATGCGGCCGGAATCGCCGTCCTGGTCGTCGAAAACGCAACGCGGACGATCCGCGCCTACGCGGGATCCTCGGATTTCTTCGACGAGCGCCGGCATGGCCAAGTCGACATGGTCCGGGCCGTCAGATCGCCGGGCTCGACGTTGAAGCCGTTCATTTACGGGATGGCGTTCGATGACATGAGCGCCCATCCGCAGACCATCGTGACCGACGTTCCGACCCGCTTCGGCGCCTATCAGCCGGAGAATTTCCGCAATGCCTACCGGGGCGAGGTGACCGTCCGCGAGGCGCTACAGCAATCTTTGAACGTGCCGGCGGTCGCCGTACTGGACGTTGTCGGGCCGCGCCGCTTCGATGCCCGTTTGCGTGACGCGGGGATCGACCTGCGCTACGGCGGTCGCGGTGAACCGGGATTGCCCCTGGCACTCGGAGGGGTCGGGCTGTCGCTCGCTGACCTCGTGACGCTTTATGCCGGCTTGGCCAATGGCGGCAGCATAGCGCCGCTCTCGTCCCGCGGGACCGCCCTGGACAATGAGCTGTCGATCCGCGGAGAGCAGTTGTTCGGGGCGACTGCCGCGTGGTACCTGACGCGGATCCTCGAGGCGGCGCCGCCGCCAATAGATTTCGTCGATCCGGAAGCCACCCGCGAACGCCAGCGAATCGCCTTCAAGACCGGCACGTCATACGGATACCGCGACGCTTGGGCGATCGGGTTCGACAAGCGCTACACCGTCGGCGTCTGGATCGGGCGGCCTGACGGCACGCCGAGCCCGGGCCGTTATGGGCGGGCCACTGCGGCGCCGGTGCTCTTCAAAATCTTTGGCCTGCTCCCGGATGGAGGGGGCGCGGCCAATCCGCTGCGTCCGGAAGACACGATCGCTGGAACGACCCACGACCTCCCGCCCATGCTGCAACGCCTGCCGGGACATACCCTCGCTTTGCGCTCGCTTGCGAGCCCGATCGCGCGTCCCCTGATCGTCGCGTTTCCGCCGGACGGCGCAGAGGTCGAGCTCGATCGAACCGCGGACGGCTACCGATCATTGCCGCTGGTTGCCGAAGGCGGGCGCAAACCGTTCCGCTGGCTTGTCAACGGCGTGCCGATCGAATCGTCGCCACGTCGCCGCCAGGCCGGCTGGCGCCCCGACGGTCAGGGCTTCGTTCAGATCACCGTTGTCGATGCGGATGGCCGCGTCGCCCGCGCGGAGGTTCTGCTGCGATAGCCGAGATCGGCCAGATCGGCTATCCCGACGCGATCTTGCGACCGGTCGTGGTCAGCTTGCAGACCAGCCAATCCGGTTTGATCGGATTGTCGAACCAGGGCTCGGCCCAGCCCTGGGCAATGCAGGCGCGGACGGTGCGCTCGCTGACGCGTCTGCCCTGGCCGTCGAACAGCGGCAGCTTGCCGCCGGCCTGATCAAGCCCGCGGCGCAACCACGCCATCTGCGCGGCGGTCGGTCGTCCGCTCCGGCTGTTGCTGGTCTTCGATGCCTTCCCCGTGTTGTCCACGGCGAGTTGAGGTTTTGGAGGCATGGCAGTCTCGTCCCTCATTCCTTTGCCGCGGTGACATGGTAGGCTAGATATGTTGAAAGGCCAAGTGGGCTTAAGAATCTCCGATCCGACAAGGGGCAGCGCCATGTCGATCAGTGTCGTTCTTGTAAACGCCAGTACGCCAGAGGAGGCGCGGCACATTGGCCTCACTCTCGTCGGCTCGCGGCTCGCGGCCAGCGTAAACGTGTTGGATGGCGTCCATTCGATTTACCGCTGGGCGGGGGCGGTCCGGCAGCGTACCGAGTCGCAGTTGCTCATCAAGACGCGGGCCGAACTGGTCGACGAGGTCATCGCGCGCGTGTGCGAGCTGCACAGCTACGAATGCCCGGGCGTGATCGCGCTGCCCATCGTATGCGGCAATCGGCCCTATATCGACTGGGTGGCGAAGGAGACGGTGGAGGATTGACGTCCGGTTCGGGCTGGCCGTGCGACCGGCGATCACCGCGGGCATGAAATGGACCCATCATGAAGATCGATCGCATCGACCACCTCGTCCTGACCGTTGCCGACATTGGGTCGACGTGCGACTTCTATGTCGGGGTGCTGGGTATGGAGCGGGTTACATTCGGCGCCGAGAGGCGTGTCGCCCTGGCCTTTGGGCGGCAGAAGATCAACCTGCACCGGGCCGGCGCCGAGTTTGAACCCAGGGCTCGGCAGCCGACCCCCGGATCCGGCGATTTCTGTTTTATTACAGAGCTGTCCATGGACAAAATCACCTCACGGCTGAAACGGCTCGGTATCGAGATCATCGAGGGACCGGTGCCGCGCACCGGGGCGAAGGGACCGATGACTTCGATCTACATCCGCGATCCGGACGGCAACCTTGTCGAGATTGCGCGGTATGACTGAACGCGAATCGACGATGTCGCACCGCCTCTCGTCGGCCGTGTCCTCTCAGGCTGTGGCTATGGCGCGCGCGGCGGCAGGGCCTGATCCAGATCCGCGATGATATCTGCGACGCTCTCGATGCCGATCGACAGCCGGACAACGTCGGGCCCGGCGCCGGCGGCGGCGAGCTGTTCTTCGGTCAATTGCCGATGGGTCGTCGACGCGGGATGCAGGATCAGCGATCGCGTGTCGCCGATATTGGCAAGGTGGCTGATCAGATCGACACCCTCGACCAGCGTTACGCCCGCCTCGAATCCACCTTTCAGGCCGAAGGTGAACACCGAGCCGGCGCCCCTGGGCAGGTACTTCTGCTGCAGTCCGTGATAGGGGCTGGATTCAAGGCCGGCATAAGAGACCGAGTCGACCGCGGGATGTCTCTCCAGCCATTCGGCAACCGCCAGTGCATTGGCCGACTGGCGCTCCATGCGCAGCGGCAGGGTCTCGATGCCCAGCAGGGTGAGCCATGCGTTGAAGGGCGACTGGCACGCGCCGAGATCGCGCAAGGTCACGGCGTGTCCATACATCGTAAAGGCAAGGTCGCCGAAGGTCTCGGCAAATGTGAGGCCGTGATATCCGGGCTCGGGCCGCGACAGGCTGGGGAACTTGTCGTTCTGCATCCAGTCGAAGGCGCCGGAATCGACGACCGCGCCGCCGACAGCGGTGCCGTTGCCCGAAAGGAATTTCGTGGTCGAGTGCACCACCAGATCCGCGCCGAACTCGATCGGCCGGCTGAGATATGGCGTGGCCAGCGTGCTGTCGACGATCAGGGGAATGCCCGCCTCGTGCGCGATGTCGGCCAGCGGCTCGATGTCGACGACGATTCCGCCGGGATTGGCCAGATTCTCGGCGAACAGCGCCTTGGTGCGGGGCCCGATCGCGCGGCGAAAATTCTCCGGGTCGCGAGGGTCGACAAATTGTGTGCGCCAGCCGAATTTCTCGATTGCATGGCCGAACTGATTGATCGAGCCGCCATACAATTTGTTCGAGGCGACGAAATCGTCTCCGGGCGACATCAGGGCGAACAGCGCCAGGATCTGGGCCGCATGGCCGGACGACGTCGCGACCGCGCCGCGGCCGCCCTCCAGCGCCGCGATCCGTTCTTCCAGGACCGAGACGGTTGGGTTGGTGAGCCGTGAATATATGAACCCCGGCGTCTGGAGGTTGAACAACGAGGCCGCGTGGTCGACGTCATCGAAGACATAGGATGTGGTCTGATAGATCGGCGTCATCCGCGCGCCGGTCGCCGGGTCCGGTCCGCCCCCGGCATGGACTGCCAGGGTTTCGAGTCCCGGTTCCTTGTCTGGCATCGAATCAGACCTTTCGCCGCTTGCTCGAGATGACGCGCGAATTGAACCCGTTCCAGCTGAGCTCTCCGTGCAGCCGTGCGTGCTCGATTTTCGGGCATCGATCCATCACCACTTTGAGGCCGGCCGCCTCGGCGATCCGGGCCGCCTCGGCGCTGCGGATGCCGAGTTGCAGCCACAGCACCTTCGCCCCAATCTGAATGGCCTGCTCGGCAATGGCCACGCATTCGGCGGCCGGCCGGAATACGTCGACCATATCCGGAGCTTCCTCCAGATCCGTCAGCGAAGCGACGACCGGTACGTCGAGGATGGTCTTCCCCGCCGCAGTCGGGTTCACCGGAAATACCCGATAACCCTTCCGTAAGAGGTACTTCATGACAAAGAAGCTGGGGCGGTTCCAATTGGTGCTGGCACCGACCATGGCGATCGTCCGTACGCTGCCGAGAATCGCACGCAGATAGTCGTCGCTGTAGGCGTCGTGATCGATGGGGAGGGACGTGTCGCGCACTACTTGTCCCGCCAGACCGGTTTGCGTTTTTCGATGAAGGCATCGATGCCCTCGCCGGCGTCTTGGAACATCATGTTGCAGGCCATTTCCCTTGCCGCGTATTCGTATGCCTGGTCCATATCCATTGCGAGCTGGCGGTAGAAGACGCGCTTGCCCGCCGCGATTGCCGCCCGGGATTTTGCGTTGATCTTGCCGGCCAGCTCGGCGACCGTGTGATCGAGCTCATCCGGCGCAACGACATGGTTGACGAGACCCCAGTCAAGGGCGGTCTCGGCCGAAATGAATTCGCCGGTGAACAGCATCTCGAATGCCCTTTTGCGCGACAGGTTGCGCGACAATGCGACGCCAGGGGTCATGCAGAACAGGCCGACGCCGATTCCCGAGGTCGCGAATTTCGCCTCGGCCGAGGCGACGGCCAGATCAGCGTTCGCCACCATCTGGCAGCCGGCCGCCGTTGCGATGCCATGAACACGGGCGATCACCGGCTGCGGTATCCGCTGCATGCTGATCATCATGCGGCCACAGCTGGCGAACAGCTTCTCGTAATACTTCTGGCTGGGGTTCTGGCGCATCTCCTTCAGGTCGTGTCCAGCGCAGAAGGCCTTTCCTTCGGCGCGGAGGACGACGACGCGGACCGTCGCGTCCGTGGCGATCGCGTCGAAGGCCTGTTGCAGCGCATCGAGCATGGCCTCGGAGAGCGCGTTGTACTGTTGCGGCCTGTTGAGGGTGAGGGTCGCCACGCCGTCCGAATCGTCGCGCAACAGGATCGGTTCGCCTTCCTTGAACTCCTTCAGTGCGGTCATCGCGAGCCTCCGACCAATCATTCAGCACCGCACGCATCAAATATACTAGCCCTTGCCGGGTCAAGGATGCACGTTCGGCAATGACCGACGCAAGGCATATTGGCAATACCGCGCCGATTGGCCATAAGAATGCGGCATGGAGAAAAACGCTGCCCATATCACGATCGAGGCGTTCGAGGCGCTGTGCCGGCGCGAGGCGAATTTCGTCGAGCAATACGGATTCGTCACCGAGCATATCGGATACGGAACGGCGCGCGCGCGCCTGCCGTTCGACGATGCGCACATCCGGCCCGGCGGAACGGTTTCGGGACCGGCGATGATGGCGCTCGCCGATTTCGCCATGTATGCGCTGGTGCTGGGCATGATTGGCCCGGTCCCGCTCGCCGTGACCACCAGTCTCAACGTGAACTTCCTGAGAAAGCCGGGGCGTGCGGATGTGCTCGCCGAGGCGCGGATTCTGAAACTCGGCAAGCGCCTTGCCGTGGGCGAGGTCAACCTGTCATCGGTTGGCAGCGACGAGCCGGTTGCCCATGTCACTGCGACCTATTCCATCCCGCCGCCGGACCGGCGCGAATAGGTTTCGGGCCCCTTTGCTTTCCGGCGTGATCTGCGCATCGATGGCGCGGCGCAGCCAAAGCCGCCGGCCATCCCGAGGGCTCCAGTGAGGTAATATATTACCTCACACACAATGACCTGAAATCTCACGTGTTTCGGGCATCTTTGTCATTGACAACGCGGCATTGCTCGCCTAAAAGGTCGCCGCGATCGGACGCCCCGGTGGGCTGATCCGTCTCGTTTGATGAAATCACCGGTAACCGGAGATGAGAGGCACGACCATGCTGGACAGCATGAGGACCTATACGATGAAGCCAGCCGAGATCAACAAGGCATGGCATGTCATCGACGCCGACGGGTTGGTGCTCGGGCGAATGGCGGCGGTTATCGCGACGATACTCCGCGGCAAGCACAAACCGGGTTATACCCCCAGCGTTGACTGCGGCGACCACGTCGTCGTCATCAACGCCGAAAAGGTCCGTCTGACCGGCACCAAGCTGACGGACAAGAAGTACCATTGGCACACCGGTTATCCCGGCGGCATCAAAACGCGGACCGCGGACAAGATTCTGACTGGAAAGCATCCCGAGCGCGTCATCGTCAAGGCGGTCGAACGCATGGTTCCACGCGGTCCGCTCGGCCGGCGGCAAATGAAGAACCTGCGCGTGTATGCGGGCCCGGAACATCCCCATGAGGCGCAGCAGCCGCAGCCACTCGACGTTGCGGCAATGAATCCCAAGAACAAGAGGACCGGATGACAATGGCTGACGAGCAGAGCGAATCGCAAACCGTCACGGATCTGGCCGATCTCGGTTCCGCGACAGGTGTGGACAAGCCCGCGCCGTTGCCCGAGAAGATCGTCGACGCGCAGGGGCGGGCTTATGCGACCGGCAAGCGGAAGAACGCTGTCGCACGTGTCTGGATCAAGCCGGGCACCGGCAGTATCGTCGTCAATGGTCGCGACGTGGCGATCTACTTTGCGCGTCCGACTCAGCAAATGGTCATCAATCAGCCCTTTGAAGCGGCCAATCGAAACGACCAGTACGACGTCATGTGCACGGTCAAGGGTGGCGGGCTATCGGGGCAGGCCGGCGCCGTTCGGCACGGCATTAGCAGGGCTCTGACGCGGTTCGAGCCGGAACTGCGAGCGGTGCTCAAGGCCGGCGGCTTCCTGACCCGGGACGACCGCATGGTCGAGCGCAAGAAATACGGGCGCCGCAAGGCGCGCCGGAGCTTCCAGTTCTCTAAGCGATAGCGGATCGTATTCCGCACGGTTTGGCGCGGCCCGCTGGACACGGCGGGCCGTGCGCGCATTCACCTATCGTTTACCTAGATTGAATACGATCGTTCGCGAGGCGCGGCCGACGCCTGTCTCTGCGCCCGCAACAGCGGCGCCTGGTAACTCTGCATGCCGTTGGTGGCGCGGGGGCGATGTCGGAATGGCCGAGCCGTCAGGCAATGATGTGGCGGCGCCGACCGTCGGTACGAATCCGGAAATGAGGCCCGCTTTGGCCACGAGGCCCGGCAGAACACTATGAACTATCTCCCGTTTCATCTGCAGGATCTGCTGGATATCGTGGCGGTCAAATTGAAGTCGTCGGACCGGGGCGCTGGCGTTGGAAGCCGGATTTCGATTGCTCCCGCAGTGCCCGACAAGCTGCTCGGCGACCAGATCAGCTTCAGCCGCGCTCTGATTGCCCTCATCGAACTCGGGATGGAATGCTCCGGCTCCGCGGACATAGGCATCGATATCGAAACCGCTGGCGGAAAGCGGGAAGGCGATGAGCGTTCGGTGGTCTTGCAGTCTCGCATGCGCGACGCGGGCAACGGGATGAGCCGCGAGGCAGCGGCCTGTGTTGTCACGAAATTTCTGAGCGGCGGCGAGGCGGCAGGGGAGGGCACCATCCTGGATACCCATGCCAGCGGAACCGAACTGATCGGCCATATGAAGGCCGGAATCGGCGTCGAATGCGATCCCGGAAGCGGCTTTGCGGTGGTTCTAACCGTCGAGTTCGAGAACGGGTCCGGCGTCGATGAAGGCCGGCGCGCAGAGAGCGATCCCTCCTCGGTGCCGGAATCGCGGTCTGAAATTCGCTTGCCGCAGGGGCTCGAAAGACTGCGGGGGGCCCATGTTCTGCTGGCCGAGGATCATCCGGTAAACCAAAGCCTGGCAAGGGATATACTGGCCCAGGCGGGATGCAGCGTCGAGATCGCGGAGAACGGGAAACTGGCCGTCGACGCGGTGCAGGAGCGGGGCGATACATTTGACGCCATCCTGATGGATGTGCAGATGCCGATCATGGACGGGTTCGAGGCAACGCGCGAAATCCGTAACGAACTTGGCCGTTCGGACCTGCCGATCATAGCCATGACGGCAAATGTGTTCGGCGACGAGCGACAACGGTGCCTCGACGAGGGCATGAACGATTATGTCCCGAAGCCGGTTCATATCCCGGACCTGTACGCCACTCTCGTTCGGTGGATCGAACGTCGCGACCGGGAGCCTGACCCATCACAGCGGAATGCCGTATCCGCAAACGCTTCCGCGGCCTCGGAAAACGGAACTGCGTTCGTTCTGCCGGATCACATACCGGGAATCGACGTCGCGACGGGTTTGTCACGAAGCATGGGCAGGCCCGAACTGTACGCGGAGTTGCTTCTGAAATTCGCCGAAAGCAACGAGACTGTTGCCGACCAAGCTGCAGCAGCAATCGCCAGCGGCGATCGGGAGAAGGCGCGTTTCCTTGCGCACGGGCTGGTGTCGACGGCTGGCAACATCGGCGCGGAGACCTTGTGCACTGCGGCATCGAATCTCGAGAAGGCGCTGGTCGGGGACGACGATGTCGCGAACGAGGTTTTGGTGGCTTTCAGAGAATGTCTGAACGAGGTGACCTCCGGGATCCGGAACGCCGGAGTCTCGCCTGGCCACCGACCGCTGCGACCCGGCAATGGCGCAGGCGCATTCGACCGCGAAGCGGCGTCACTTGCGGCGGAGACGCTCGCGTCGATGCTGGACGATCAGGACATGGCGGCCCATCACCAGCTTGACAGGCTTCTGGAGTGCCTCGGGAATGAGGGCCAGGACGACCAGTTGCGGCGCCTCAAGGCGTGTGTGGACGACTTGGAATACATGGAGGCGAAGCAGGTCTTGTCGGGAATTTGCGAGGAGATTCTGAGATGACCGCCTATCCCGACGTGTTTGCCACCACGCGTGAGCAGATGCGGATCCTGATCGTCGACGATATTCCGGACAACATCAAGTCGCTGAACGCCATTCTTGAAGAAGACTACAGCATATCGTTCGCGACTTACTGGAAGAAGGCGCTGGAGGTCGCCGAGCGCACGCTTCCCGACCTGATCCTGCTCGATATCTTGATGCCCGATATGGACGGCTACGAAATCTGTCGGCGGCTCAAATCGGATCCTACAACACGCGATATTCCGGTCATCTTTATCACGGCGCTTGATGGCGAGGCCGAAGAGGAAAAGGGGCTTGCTGCCGGTGCGGCGGATTACATCACCAAGCCTTTTCATCCGGCGATCGTCAAATTGCGGGTGCGCAACCACCTCATGCTCAAGCTGCAGAGAGACCGGCTGGCAGCGCTCACCATGACCGATGGACTGACCGAGATTGCCAACCGGCGCCGTCTCGACCTGCATCTCGATGCGGAATGGCGTCGCTGCGTGCGAACCGAGAGCCTGTTGTCGGCGGTCATGATCGATATCGACCAGTTCAAGCCCTTGAACGACCATTTCGGGCACGCGGCGGGCGACGAGTGTCTGAGGCGGGTTGCCCAGGCTCTCGACGGTGTGCCGAGACGACCGGGTGATCTCGTCGCCCGGATCGGCGGGGAAGAATTCGTCTGCCTCCTGCCGGGAACCGATGCGAAGGGAGCGATGACGATTGCGCAGCGTTTCTGCGATGTCGTGCGCGAACTCGAAATACCCCATCCCTGCTCGACCGTCTCCGAATTCGTAACCGTCAGCTGCGGGGTGGGAACAGCGACCCCGACCATGGACGGCGAGCCTGAGTCTGTTCTCAAAGATGCGGATGCGAACCTGTATAAGGCCAAAAAGAACGGCCGGAATCAGGCGGTCGGACCCTGAGACCTTTTTTGGCGGTATCTGCTTCGCCGCCACGCTGGCCTGCGGCCGCTGTTCTGGTTCGCGCTCCACAGACCGGGAACGATAGCAGCAGCCGCACCGCGTGCGGGGCCACCACGCGATTGCAATCTACGGGATTTCGTGGCAGGACATCGCCATGCAGCTGTTTCGACCGTCGCCGTGAGCCGGCCGCCCCTCCGGTTTGGCCGCCGCCTGAGACCCCGGAGGTATCGCATCGTTGCAGGGCGTTCCACGGGGGGCGCCCTTTTGTTTTGCCCATATCTTGGATAGGAGCGAATCATGACGGATACCCGGCTCAAGGTCGGCATTCTCGGCGCGAGCGGCTATACCGGCGCGGAGTTGGTGCGCCTTCTGGTGCGTCATCCTGGCGTCGAGATCGCGCTGCTCACCGCCGACCGACATGGCGGCAAGCCGCTCGGCGACGTCTTTCCGCATCTCGCGCGGCTCGCGCTGCCCGACCTCTCGCGCATCGAGGAGGCGGACTGGGACGGCCTCGACTTCGTGTTCTGCGCGCTGCCGCACGCGACCACCCAGCAGGTGATCGCGGGCCTGCCCGAACGGCTGAAGATCTGCGACCTCTCGGCCGATTTCCGGTTGCGCGACGTCGGCTTGTACGAGGAATGGTACGGTGGTCCGCACCGGGCGCCGGCGCTGCAGAAGGAGGCCGTCTACGGTCTTACCGAGATCTATCGCGAGGCTATCGCCGCGGCGCGGCTGGTCGCCAATCCGGGCTGCTACACGACAACCGCGGAGTTGCCGCTGGTGCCGCTGCTCGCGGGCGGTCTGATTTCGCCGGACGGCATTATCATCGACGCCAAATCGGGCGTCAGCGGCGCCGGGCGGGCCGAGAAGCAAGCCAACCTCCATACCGAGGTCAGTGAGGGCATCCACGCCTACGGCATCGCGAAGCATCGCCACGCGCCGGAGATCGAGCAGGAGCTCGCCGTCGCCGCCGGCCGGCCCGTTACGGTGACGTTCACGCCGCATCTGATGCCGATGAACCGGGGCATCCTGGCGACGATCTACGTCACGCTTGTCGGCGGCGCGGACGCCGAGGACCTTCGTGTGGCCCTTGCTGCGAAATACGATCCGGAGCCCTTCGTGCATGTGTTGCCGGCCGGCACTGCGCCGGCGACGCGCGACGTGCGCGGTTCCAACCACTGCCTCATCGGCGTGTTCGCAGACCGCGTTGCGGGTCGGGCGATCCTCCTTTCGGCCACCGACAACCTGGTCAAGGGTGCCTCCGGCCAGGCGATCCAGAACATGAACGTGATGTGCGGCCTGCCCGAGACCATGGGGCTCGAGCAGGAAGCGCTGTTCCCGTGACGGTCACGATCCTGCCGTTCCGCGGCGTCGCGCCCCGCATCGATGCGACGGCCTTCCTCGGCCCGGGCTGCAACCTAGCGGGCGATATCGAGGTCGGCCCGGGCAGCAGTATCTGGCTCGGCTGCCAGCTGCGCGGCGATGTCAATATCATCCGCATCGGCGAAAAGGTGAACCTGCAGGACGGCAGCGTCGTCCATGTCTCGAGCCGGGGGCAGGGGACCCATGTCGGCGACCGCTGCACGATCGGCCATATGGCACTTCTGCACGACTGCATCCTCGAGCCCGACGCCTTCGTCGGCATGAACGCCTGCGTGATGGACGGCGCCGTCGTCGAGAGCTACGCCATGGTCGCCGCAGGCGCGCTGGTGACAGCCGGCAAGAAGGTCCCCTCGGGCCAGCTGTGGGGCGGCCGCCCCGCCCGGTTCATGCGCGACATCACGGACGCCGAACGCGCCGAGATCGACCGCCTCGCCAACCTCTATTACGACCTGTCGCGCGAATACCGCGCCGCCGGCATTGGCGCGCCGCCGGAGACCTAAGAGCCGGGGCACTTTCCCATCAGCAGCATAATATTGTTGAGACTGATGCCGATACGCAGGGTGCAAGGCGCGGAAAGTTCGCGCAGCGTTGCAGCCGTCGGAGGGATTTCACATGGATGATCGCGGCGTTTTTCGCTGCAGGTCGTCTCGGGTCTGTTCGGCCTCGTGTCTGTCAGACAAGGGGCGGGTGCAGCGAGGCGTAGCTCGCTGCACCCTGCAGTCTGTACCGGGCTTGGTCAGGCGTAGAAGTCGACGTCGAAGCCGCTAGGACTTCCCTCCGCTGTTGCCCTTGCCGCCCTTGATATCCATCGTAAACGAGTCCGTGTTGTTGGACCCGTTCGGATCGGTTGTCGTGCTGCTCACCGTCGCACTATTGGTCTGCGAACCGAGGTTGCCCTTGGCATCGAACTGGAATACGACGGTGACACTGGTCCCGACCGGGATAGTGCCGAGATCGCAGGTCGCCGAATGCGTCGCCTCGCTGTAGATGCAGCCCGGAGACGCGAACTCGAAGCGCAGCTTCTTGGCTGTCGACGGGAAGCTGTCGGTGACCGTTACCCCCTGAGCGTCAGAGGGCCCACCCGTGCCGCAAACCTGAGGTGCGTCCAGAGTGCAGCCCGGATTATTGTGCACCGTGAGTTCGTATTCAATGGTGCCAGAGGGTTGGCCGGTCAGGATGTTGCCCGTCTTCTCCATCCAGAGGTCTGCCTCGGCGTTGACCGTGGTCGTAGCCAACATCGAGTTGTTGTCACCCACGGAATCGGGTGTTGTCGACGTTGCCGTCGCCGTGTTCGTGATGACCGTGCCGTCGGGCACCGACGGATCCACGAGCACGTCGATGAACACCTCCACGAACTCGCCCGGGTCGAGATCGTTGAGATCGCACGACACGGTGTTCGGCGGGCTCGTAAACTCGACGCATGTTCCTGTGCCGTTGGAGATCGTGGCGTTCACGAAGTCGACCTCGGACGGCAGCGAGTCTGTCAGGTTGACATCGACCGCCGTGGAGCTGCCATTGTTTGCGATGGTCAGCCTATAGGTCAGCGTCTCGCCCGCCAGAACAGGATCGGGCGCATCGCTCTTCGTCAGACCCAGATCGGCATCGGCACTGACCGTTACGTTTGCCGAAGCCAGGTCATTGGCGTTGTTGAGATCCGCAACATCGCTTGAGACCTGGGCATCGTTATGCAGGATCGTTCCCGCCGGCACATCGGGGTTGATATTCACGACGAGGGTCATGCTCCGCGTGCTCCCCGGGTCAGGTGCGGGCGGAATGGTATTGAAGGTGCAGGTGGTCGGTAATGCGGCATTGCCGGGCTGTCCCGCGATGCATGAGCCTCCCAGCGCTGTGACCGAGACTATGCTCACGCCCGCAGGCGCCACATCCTCGACCACTGCGTTGACCGCCGCCGAAGGTCCAGAATTTGTGACCGTCAGCGTGTAGGTCACGTCCGTTCCCGCCACACCTGTCCCCGCCGTCACCGCCTTGGCGAGCGCAAGATCGGCCGCCGCGGCAAAGGACAGCGAGCCCTGCGCTTGGTTGTTGCTTGGGTCGGGATCGGGCGTATCGCTCGTCACGGTCGCCACGTCGTTGACGTCGGCGGCCTCGTTGACATTGACGACGACGTCGATCATCACGCTGGACCCTGCCGCCAGGCTACCCAAAGAGCAGTCTACCACCGCGCCACCGATTACGCAGGGAGCCGTCGCCGAGGCGATCACGAAAGTGCTCTCGCTAACATGCGTGTCCGTCAGCACGACGTTTCTGGCGGAGGATACACCGAGATTTTCGACGATCACGGTGCATATTCCATCTTCGCCGGCATATGCTTGCGTGTCCGGCTTGCAGAGCTTCTTGACCAGAAGGTCCGCTCGCTCTTCGACGAACGTCGTGACGGCTGTATCGTTGTTGCTCTCGTCAATGTCGCCGCCGGGCTGTTCCGCTGTGACGCTCGCTGTGTTGGTAATGGTGATGGACCCGTCGGGTTCGCTTACCACCGTGTCGGCGCCCACCAACACCTTGACCGTGAACGTGACCAAATCCCCGCTTGCGATATCTCCCAACTCACAAGTCAGCGTGCCCACCGGCGCCTCGACGCAGGAGGCCGTATCGTCGATATAGGTGACCGCCGTCGGCAGCGTGTCGACGACTGTCACATTGAAGGCATCCTCCGGACCATGATTGGTCACCGTGATATCATAGAGAAGCTCGTCGCCTGCGTGGACCACGCTGGTACGTGCGGTCTTGATGATCTCCAGGTCGGTGCCGCAATTGTTGAACCTGAACGATGCGATCTGCGTGGGTCGACCGCCAGCGCCCGCGGCCACATGAGTCGTGTACCAGAACGTGCAATCGTCGACGGGATCAACCGTCATCGCGCTGTAGTCGCCCCAGCGTGCCCCGACTCCGCCCTGTGTATTGGTTCCGACGAGGATGCTTTGCTCCGTCTGGGGCATCAGGCCGGGGATATCGTCGAAGCGCCGGCCGGTATAGCTGATGCTCGGCGGGAGCGGGTTGGTGTCGTCGTCATTTACGATGCTGTAGCCGAGGGCCATGCTGCCGAACTTGTCCATGGCAATGCTGCCCATCCAGCGATGAAGCAGCTCGGCCTCGCTCGTCGCCCCCAGCGGCTGCGGCGCGTAGGTGCCCTGCTGGTGGATCGTCCAATTGGCGCCGGACTTGCGCAGTTCGTACCACCGTATGCCCGCGACCTCGTTCGCCGGCGTAATTGCCGGCAGCGAATCCGGGATGCTGCCGCTGACGTCGATGGTCTGGTTGAAAACCATCGATGCGTGTGTGCCGAAATTGCGGTATTTCAGCTGCATCATCGGCCGGTTGGATAGCGCGTCCACGGTGTTGGCCGTGTTCGGCTGCGGTACGCAGTCGCGGCCGCCGCCGCCGGTTCGATTGCACACCATGATTTGAAACGGCGCCGGGCTCAGCACGTCCACAAGATTGACCGTAAAGCTCGGCGTCAACCAGTCGGTGACCGCTTCATAAACCTCGATGCAATCCACGGGACTTCCGGCCGGGGGGCATGCCGCCGCCCCGGAATCTTGCTGATCATCGATCGTCCGGACGAAGAAGTTCGGCGTTCCGGCTGCCGGCGGTGGTCCGTCGAGATCGGCGGGAAGAATCCGCGCATCCCTGCCGGCACTTGGCGAGACATTCGCGATCGTCGTCTTCATGAAGCCCGCGGCAGCACCGGCGAGCATGTTGGCCCGGTCGAAGACGAAGATGCCGTGGGGGCCTTCATGCGAAGACATGTAGTAGCCGTCCGGCCATACGCCGAATTTCTCATAGTCCGGAAAGGTGGTCAGGACCGTATTGTCGTATGTATAGGCAAACCACGCGCCTGTGGGATCTGGAGTCTGTGAAACCGCGATGCACAATGCGGGACCACCCAGGGACGGTCGAACCACCTGCGCCATCAGCCATCGATCTGCGAGGTGGTCGTATACGACGATGGGATCCGTATCGAGCGTCCGGCATACGTCGCCGGCCGGCCAAAGGGCGGTGAGGCTCCGGATCGCCGCGTTCGGAGTAGCCCCTCCTATGGGGTTCCCTTGCTTGTCGAAAACGATGAAGCCGGTGTTGTTCGTCATCTGCACGACGTGGTTGGGCCCGACGTCACGCACCGTATCCGGCGGGTTGGCGTTGGCTGTAACACCGGGCTGATTCACGTCCGGTGCCGAAAGCGCGTCGGGAGGGGCGACCTCCAGAAGGGTCGCTGCGCCGCCGATCTGGGAGACGCCGTCCGCGGTTGGATCGGGCGTCGTTATCGGACCCAGCGTCATCGGCTCCTCGCCCTCGGGATATGTCGGGGCTGGTCCCACCGTCCCGCCTGGTCCGGGCACCGGGGGATCCGCCCAGTACGGCGTCACGGGAACCCCGATGACAAGGTCGTCCTGGGTGGCGGCGGGGGTCGCCGACCAGGGCTGCGATAGGAGGAACACCGCACATGCTGCCGCGATGATCGCGGGCCGAAACGGACGGCATGGCGATGGTCGTATGCGCGTTATTGCTGACATGGCTTGGATCCTTTCCGCGAAGTGTTGACGGCACGGCTTGTTTGCCCGCTGGGCTCCGCAACCTTGGGGGCATTCAGCCGACCACTTGAAATGGCTCCGAATAGACTGTTTCGATGGACCCCCGGGGATCGTCCTCGGCGAAGGCGAAGACGATGCGGTATGTCCCCGGAGACAACGAATGTTGGACAATCGGATACAACAGGCCCCTCACATTGATGGTTCCCTCTGGATAGATGGGAGTAAGATCGCCTGGCTTGCCCGGAGCCGGCGGCGGCCCGGTCGTGGGCCCTTCATCGACAATCCTTGGTTTCTGCGGCTCACCGAGAATGGGAGCGCGGCTGGGCGCGGGATCGGCCTCGATTACCAGCGCAGCTGACATCACGGTGTTCGGCTCCAGCAGGATAGTGGGAGGAGTTGGTACGCCGTTGCAGCTGCCTTGCGTAGACCATTTGCCGGCCTCCATTTTTTGGATACTGACCACCGAGCAATATGAGGGACCGACGGGCGGGGCATAAATGGCGGTCGAAAGGGTATTGGTAAGGGTCACGGCGATGATCTCGCCGCGCTGAAAGACAGTCTTGGTTATGGCGACGGTCACCGAGCGCGTGGACCCGTCTTCAAGATGACCGCGCTGCTCGCCCCCAATGGCCAGCGGCCCGGACCCAGGGACTGGCCCACCCAGCAGCAGTGTCGGCATGCTGGGGTTCGCCGCAACTCCAATGCCGGCAGGAACTGCGGCCAGAATCAAGAACTGAGCAACCGCCGTTCGGATGAGCGATCGAGTTGAGGGCATAGGGTCTGCTCCCCACAGAACCGCAACTACCTCTCCCAGAAAGCATTTTCGTCACCCGAGCAGGCCGATCGACCGCCTGGGCGCTAGAAGTCCAAATTCAGTTTGCTGTAGCCATGGACGCACATCGCATTGGCCTACGCGACACGAATGCGCCCTTCCCACCCGACAATTGGTGCTTTTTTTTGGCTCCGGGCCGAGAGTCTGTAACCTGGCAAATCGATGCCGCCGCCGTTGCCCGGGACAGATATGGAAACCGGAGGCCCATTTCCACACTAATTTTAAGGTTAATATCAATTGCGGGCGCTGTCAACATCGCGCGCCGCCGGGCGAAGGATCGAGAGCATTCGTGTCAGGAGGCGGATGATGATCGCAGCCGGAACAGCGCCCCGTAATGATAGGGCGGCAGCTCGATCACCCGATCAAAGACGAACCCGGCCGGCTCGACGACGGCACTTGTTTGGTCGGGCGTCATTCGCACCTGCGTATGCGGTCCGCGCGGCCGGCCGAGGACCGGAGTCTCCTCGCGCGGCCTGGTGTGCCAGTTGACGACAGCGAGGCGGCCATCCGGATTCAATATTCTTGCCACGGCACGCACCAACCCGGTCTGGTCTGGCACGCCGTGAAAAGTGTTGGCGATCAACGCGCAATCGATCTTCTTATGAAGCAATTTGGCGATATCGCGCGCATCGCCCGCGAGCCAGCCGCGTACCGTCGCGCCAGCCGTCGCCACCTCGGCGCGGGCCGCGGCTAGCATCGCCGGATCGAGATCGAGGGCATAGACCTTGCCGCCAGTGAGCCGTGCCAGCGGCGCAGTGAACCAGCCGTCGCCGCAACACAGATCGAGCACCGTCATCTCCGCGGTGATGGAGAGTGCCCGCAACGTGCCGTCGGGGTCCGGCCACAGCGCCCGCCACCAGCCGCGATCGGGCATCGTGGTGGCCGGGAATAAGCCGCCCACCGCCGTCACCCCGTCCTGGCGCACCCGCGCCGTTCAGGCCAGCCGCACCTTGACGTAGGAGCCCGGCGCGTCCTCGATCGGCTTCAACTCCCCGTCGCCGGGCTCGCGCGCGTTGACCTTCGCGCGGCCCCGGGCGGTCACCCATTTGTGCCATTCCGGCCACCACGAGCCCGGATGCTCGGTTGCCCCTGCGAGCCAGTCGTCGGGCGAGTCCGGGCATTCGGAATTGGTCCAGTACGAGTACTTGTTGGCTGCCGGCGGATTGACGACGCCGGCAATATGACCGGAGGCGGCGAGTGTAAAGGTGACGGGTCCCGCATACAGCTTCGTTGCTTGGTAGGTCGACATCCAGGGCGCGATGTGGTCCTCGCGGGTCGATAGCAGAAAGGACGGCGTCCTAATCTTGCGCAGGTCGATCTTGACCCCGCCCAGCGTGATGGCGCCCGGCTCCACCAGCTTGTTCTCGACATACATCTTGCGCAGGTAGAAGCTGTGCATGGCTGCCGGCATGCGGGTCGAATCCGAGTTCCAGTACAACAGGTCGAAAGGGAAGGGATCCTTGCCCAACAGGTAGTTGTTGACCACGAAGGACCAGATCAGATCATTCGCCCGTAGCATGTTGAAGGTCGTCGCCATCTCGCCGCCCTCCAGATAGCCGCGCTCCTCCATGCGCTCCTCCAGTGCGGACAGCTGCGCCTCGTCGATGAAGACGCCGAGCTCGCCCGGCTCGCTGAAATCGGTCAGGGCCACGAAATAGGTCGCCGTGCCGATGCGCTCGTCCTTCTTGGCCGCCATGTAGGCGAGGGTGGAGGCCAGCAGCGTGCCGCCAAGGCAATAGCCGATCGCGTTCACCTTCGTTTCGCCGGTCGCCTTCTCGATGGCGTCGAGCGCCGCCAGCGGCCCCTCGAACATGTAGTCCTCGAAGGTTTTGGCCGCGAGCTTCTCGTCCGGATTGACCCAGGAGATGCAGAACACGGTGTGGCCCTGCTCCGTCGCCCAGCGGATGAACGAGTTCTTCTCGCGCAGATCGAGGATGTAGTACTTGTTGATCCAGGGCGGAATGATCAGCAGCGGCCGCTTGTAGACCTTCTCGGTCAGCGGCGCGAACTGCAGCAGCTGCATCAGTCCGTTCTGAAAAACGACCTTGCCCTTCGAGGTCGCGATGTTGCCACCGACCTCAAAGGCCTCGGCATCGGTCATCCGGATCTTCAGGCGCCCCTGGCCGCGCTCCAGGTCGTCGAGCAGGTTCTGCAGGCCCTTGACGAGATTCTCGCCCTTGCTGTCCAGCGTCTCGCGCAGCACCTCGGGGTTCGTCATCACGAAGTTCGACGGCGCCATCGCGTCGACGAACTGCCGGGTGTAGAAATCGACCTTCTTGGCGGTCTGTTCGTCAAGGCCTTCGACCTCGCGCACCGTATTCTGCATCCACCGCGCGGTCAGAAGATAGGACTGCTTGATGAAGTCGAACAGCGTGTTCTCTTCCCACGCCGCGTCCTTGAAGCGCCGGTCGTCGTGGTGGGGGGTCACGGCCGGCTCGACCTCCTCGCCCAGCAGGCGGCGGGTCGCGTTCTGCCACAGCGTCATGTAATCGCGCCACAGCTCCATCTGTGCCTGGACGATCTTCTGCGGATCCCGCATCAGATGCTTGGTCATCTCGAAAAACGCGCCGCCGATATTGAGCGGGTCGGCATGACCGAGCCCGCCGCCTTCCGCCTGTCGCGCCAGGAAATCGCTCACCAGCGCTTGGCTGCGCGCCGCGATTTCGGCCATGGTCCGCGTGTATTCGGTGGGATCCGTCTTTGGCTCAGGGGGGTCGGTGTGCTCCGCCATCGGTCTCAATCCTTGTCCATGCTGAATAGGGTCAAAATCTTTCCTGCGTGAACCGCACCGGTCCACGCCCGCCACGACAACGCACTCCTCCCTGAAAGCGCGCGAGGACATAACATGGAATTAGCGGGATATTCCAGTCCCGACGTGCAATAGTGTCTGCGGGTATCGCAGCACCGGAACACATGCGACGAATTTTCCCGCACTCCCTGTCTTTGGGCCCCACCGTCGGTATCTTGCTGGCGGTTCTGCTGGCCGGCTGCACCGACTATGGCGTGCCAGGCGGCGACAGGCCGTGGCCCGAGCTGAGCGATTTTCCCGAGCGCCCGGACACCGAAAGGATGGACGAGCGACGACGGCGCCTGATCGGCAAATATGGTGACCCGGCGGACGCCCTGCCGGAGCCGGCCGAAACGCCGGATCGTCCGCCGGCCGATGCCCTGCAGGTCGCGGTGATCCAGTTTGACCGTGCGGATCAGGTTCTTGACGAGCAATCCCTGGAGATCATCGAGCAGGTCGCTGCATATGCACAGCAATCGCGCGCCGCCATCTGGCTGTTTGCGTATACCAGCCGGCATATCGAGCTGGCGTCGGGTGGCAATCCGCGGCTTGCGGCGCAATCCTTGTCCGCAAGTCGGGTCAGGGCGGTCGCGCTGGCCCTCATCCGGGCAGGCGTTCCCGCGGACAAGATCGAATTGATCGCGCGCGGCGCACGAGATCCGGTGTTCATGGAAACGTCGGAGACGGGGCAAGCCGGCAACCGGCGGGTCGAAATCTACTTCGTCAAGTAAGGCCTATGCCTCCAACGCCGTAAATCGCGCAAGGAACAGACGCTTGGCCTTGGAAGGCGGCCAGGGCGAGAGGAACGGGTCCACGAATTGTTGCGGAAGCATTGGCGCCCGGCCGAAGTATCTGCGTGCCTCGGTGTCGTCGAAACCGGCAAGGCGGGTTGCCTCGAGAAAGGCGGCGGCGCGGTCGGCGCTCTTGATGGTTGCCAAGGATGTTTTCGGTAGTGTCGCAGGCAGGCCGAACCGGATGCGGATCGCTTGAGCCAGTCGATCCTCGAGCCCCTTGTAGGCGGGCCCGACGACCGCCTTGAAGGGTGTGATCAGATCGCCGATGACGTATTCAGGCGCATCGTGGAGCAGCGCTGCCCGACGCCACCTTTCGGCGAGGCCACGATGCGCGGCGATCGCCTCGACCAGCAACGAATGCTGCGCGACGCTGTAGGCCCAGTCGCCGGATGTCTGCCCATTCCATCGGGCAACCCGGGAAAGCCCGTGCGCGATGTCCTCGACTTCGATATCGATCGGCGACGGGTCGAGGATATCGAGCCGCCGGCCGCTCAGCATCCGCTGCCATGCGCGATCCTGCTTCATCGGCACAAATATTCGCGGAGGCTGGCGATGCCGGCCGTGGGACCTTTGATGCCGCGCATTACGAGCCTGGTCCGGTGACCACCGGGACCGGTTCGGCCGACCGGATATGCAGGTCCCGCTGTGGGAAGGGGATCTCGATGTCGTGCGCGTGGAACTTGTCCCAGACCAGCAGGAGGACCATGCTTTTCACGTTGGAGACGCCGTTCTGCGGATCCTCGATCCAGATTCGCAGCTCGAGATCGACGGAACTGTCACCGAAGCCCTTGAGCAAGCAGACGCTCTTCGGCTCCTTGACCACCCGTTCAACCTCGCCGGCGGCCTCCAGACACAGAGCGATCGCCTTGCGCACGTCGGACTTGTACGAGACCCCGATCGGGATCTTCAGGCGCACCAGGTTGTTGCTATACGACCAGTTCACCACCTGCTGCGTGATGATATCCTCGTTCGGGATCAGGTACTCGGTGCCGTCGCGCGTTACCACCGAAGCGTAGCGGGCGCCCAAGGTATTGATCCACCCGTAGGTCTGGCCGACCTCGATCACATCGCCCGGCTTGACTGACTTGTCCATCAACAGGATGACGCCGCTGATCAGATTGGATACCACCTTCTGCAGGCCGAAGCCGACGCCGACGCCGACGGCGCCGCTGAACACCGCGAAAGCGGTCAGGTCGATGCCGACGGTGCTGAGCGCGGCGACGATCGCGATCGTGATCAGAACGATCTTCAGCAATTTGGCGAACAGGACCTGGACCGAGGGTGTCAGGTTCGGTAGAGAGCTGATCCGCCGCTCGAGAAGATTTGAGACAACGGACGCAAGCCAAAGCAGGATCGCAAGGGCCAAGACGCCCTTGATCGCGGTCAGCGCCGATAGCCGCAGGGTGCCCAGTTGAAGCGCCAGACTGTCCAGCAGGGCGATCGCATCATCGAGCAGACCGACAATGTTGAGCGCCGCGACCGTCCAGGCGACGATGGCGATCATCCGTGACCAGGTCGGGTCGCGCACCAGTTGCGAAGCAAATCGAATGACCACCCAGGCGGTCAGCAGGCTGACCGTGATCTGAACGATGTGATGCGGCCAGCCGGCCTGCGATGCGACGATGACCGAGATCCATTGCAGGACCAGCCAGACGATCGGCAGGGCCAGCGGCGCAATGATACTGACCGCCCGATCGCCGCCTCTTTCGAGCCATCGGGTTCGACCCAGCCGTTCGATGAGGCGCCGAAAGCCCGGGGCGGCCGGCAGGGCCACAAGGATCGCCACAAGGATGACCGCGACCTGGCCAAGGGTGCTGAACACCAGCACGTCCTCGACGACCCAGCGGGTGAGCTCGGCGTAGTAGGCTTGAAGCGCCTGCGTGTCGATAAGCTTATCCATCGAACCCTCGTGCAGATGTCCGGACGGTGCCGTGACGAATCAA
This sequence comes from Rhodospirillales bacterium, assembly GCA_020356105.1. Classification (GTDB taxonomy): domain Bacteria; phylum Pseudomonadota; class Alphaproteobacteria; order UBA8366; family JADFVY01. Next base: position 174,165 of record CP070634.1, read on the forward strand.
ATCCATTTGAGACGGCGCAGCAGGATCACCTCGATCACCGCGATAACGATCAGCGCGATAACGACGCCCGTGAAGGCCCAGATGTTCTCGACCCCGGGCATGCCGCCCACGTTGATTCCGAACAGGCCGGTGATCAGGCTGGGTGGCAGCAGAACGGCGGCGACGATCGTCAGCAAGTACATGGTACGGTTCATCTGGTCTGACAGCCGGTTGTTGAGCTCGTCCTGCGTCACCGCCGCGCGCTCCCGGGCGGCGTCGAGGTCCTCGACATAT
>CP070634.1:174537-180093 GCA_020356105.1 Rhodospirillales bacterium
AACGACGTCTTCACGGTGCCGGCCTCGCTGGCCGGGCTGCCGGCGATCTCGGTGCCCGCCGGCCTCTCTGCCGAGGGGCTGCCGTTGGGACTGCAGCTGATCGGACGGCCGTTCGATGAGGAGACCGTGCTGCGCGCGGCGCATGTCCTGGAGGGTGCAGCCGGTTTCACGGCGCTGCCGGATTTCATTGCCGGGAGCTGACGGAGGATGCGCTTTGTCGGCGCGCATCCCGCGAGCACGGCGGATCAGTAGGTTTGGGAAAGCAACGGGTGGTTCTTAGATGACGATGCTGGAAGGGCGGACCGGCAAGTGGGAGGTCGTCATCGGCCTCGAGGTCCACGCCCAGGTGATCTCCAACGCCAAGCTGTTCAGCGGCGCCTCGACCGAGTTCGGCGCGGCGCCGAACAGCCAGGTCAGCTTCGTCGATTCGGCGATGCCCGGCATGCTGCCGGTGCTCAACGAGCGCTGCGTTGCGCAGGCGGTGCGCACCGGGCTTGCGCTCGGCGCCGCGATCAACCTCCATTCGGTGTTCGCCCGCAAGAACTATTTCTATCCGGATCTGCCGCAGGGCTATCAGATCTCGCAGTACGAGGAGCCGATCATCGGCGAGGGCGAGATCCTGATCGATCTTGCGGACGGCGAGACGAAGCCGGTCGGCATCGAACGTCTGCACATGGAGCAGGACGCCGGCAAGTCGCTGCACGACCAGAGCCCGAACCAGAGCTTCATCGATCTCAACCGCTCCGGCGTCGCGCTGATGGAGATCGTCTCCAAGCCCGATATGCGTTCGGCCGACGAGGCCTCGGCCTATGTCACCAAGCTGCGCTCGATCCTGCGTTACATCGGCGCCTGCGACGGCAACATGCAGGAAGGCTCATTGCGCTGTGATGCAAACGTGTCGGTCCGCAAGCCGGGCGGCGAACTCGGCACGCGCTGCGAGATCAAGAATGTCAACTCCCTGCGCTTCCTGCGCCAGGCCATCGAGTACGAGGCGATGCGCCAGATCGAGATCATCGAGGACGGCGGCAAGATCGACCAGGAAACCCGGCTGTTCGATGCCGGCAAGGGCGAAACCCGCTCGATGCGCTCGAAGGAGGAGGCGCATGACTACCGCTACTTCCCCGACCCGGACCTGCTGCCGTTGGAGCTGACACCGGATTTCGTCGAAGCACAGCGCGCAACCCTGCCGGAACTGCCGGACGAGAAGAAGGCGCGTTTCATGGCCGATTACGGCCTGTCACCCTACGATGCGGGCGTGCTGGTGGCCGAGCGCGAGACCGCCGATTTCTTCGAGGCCGTGGCAAAGGGGCGTGACGCCAAGCTGGCCGCCAACTGGGTCATCTCCGAGCTGTTCGGCCGCCTCAACAAGGCCGGCCGGGACGTTACGGATTCGCCGGTCTCGGCCGAGTCGCTCGGCGGGCTCGTCGACCTGATCGCGGACAGGACGATCTCCGGCTCGATCGCAAAGAAGGTGTTCGACGAGATGTTCGAGAGCGGCCGCGAGGCCGCCGACATCGTCGAGGAACAGGGCCTTAAGCAGGTTACCGACACCGGCGCGATCGAGGGTATCATCGATCAGGTGCTGGCCGACAATGCCGACAAGGTCGCCGAGTACCGGGGCGGCAAGGACAAGCTGTTCGGCTTCTTCGTCGGCCAGGTGATGCGGGCCAGCCAGGGCAAGGCCAACCCGCAGCTGGTCAACGAGCTGCTGCGCAGGAAGCTCGACGGGTAAGGGCGGCGTGGCGCCCCTCATTTCGGCGCCAGGGATGACAGCGGGACGCCGTATTCGAAGGCCCGCTTGCCGTCGGTGCCGATCGCGGACAGGGTGATGACCGGGCCGGCCTCGGCCCGCCAGTCGACGGTGACGAGCCCGAAATTGCTGTCGACGAACGGCCCGGCCACGCGGTGACGGTTCGGTGCCTTGGGGTATTCCTTGTTGGTGTGGGTCAGGCCGCTTGATGTGAAATCGACGAGGGGGTACGGGCCCTCGTCGGTCGCCGAGACCTCGGCGAAATGCACGTTGCCGGAGAGCAGCACGACGCCCTTGGCCCCGGTCTCAGCGATGAGGTCGAACAGGCGCCGGCGCTCCAAGGGATAGTTGCCCCACTCGTCCATGCCCTTCTCGTCGGCGACGACCTGGCCGCTGGAGGCGATGATGCGCAACTCCGCGGGGCGGCGCAGCTGCTCTTCGAGCCACGTCCACTGCTCAGGCCCTAGCAGGGTGGCTTCCGAGTCCCAGTTCGGTGCGTATTTACCGAGGCTGCCGCGCGCGCCCTCGGGCCGCTCGGCCAGCAGCGGTGGGCTCTTGAAGCTGCGCGTATCGAGCAGGATCACCTGCACCCGCCGCGCCGACGGGCCGAACACCTTTGCATCGTAGAGCCCCGCTCGTTGTCGCCGCGCCGAACCCTCCGGCTCGCCGAAGAAGTCGAGGAAGATCTCCTTCGACTCCGCCTTCAGCAGGAACTCGGCGCCGGCGCTGTGATGGCCGTAATCGTGGTTGTCCCATGTTCCAAGCACCGGAACATGGGAAACGAGATGCCGCCAGTCGGGGTGGTCGGCGAGCCTCCGCCACTCCGCGCGCAGCGAGTCGGGCGTCACGTCGAAGGTCCGCTTGCCGTCGAAATCGCCGTAGATGGCATCTCCTAGCGACAGGTAGAGGTTTGGCTTGGCGTCGACGACGGCGCGCAGGATCGGTTGCTCCGCCCATTGGAAGGCGCAGGAGCCAAAGGCGATGCGCGAGATCGCCGCCTCTTCCGGCAGTGGGGGCGCGCCGGTGGCGGGCTGCGCCGATGCCGCGCCGCAAGCCCAAAGGAAGATCAGCGCGCCGGCGACGAAGGGTATCACGCCGTGCCGCATGATCACGACATACCGCTCGTCAGAGCGTGTTCTTGTAGACGACGCCGTCCTTCTCCTTACTCAAACTCTTTCAATACCTTCAGGATCTGAATTCGCTCTCCATCCAGACCAATAATCTGTGTATTCAATACCTTTAACTCACCAATTCGAGCATACTGCAGCGGCGTGCCGGGAAAAACCGGCTTCGCCCCCATGGCAATTGCCAGATCGAAGGCAGCCTGAACATCCTCAACACGTATTGCAAAGTGATTGATGGGCTGCTGCACCTCGGGCCTTTCCCCGGGGTCGCCTTTCTGCAGAAACTCCAGACGCATCCCATTGGAACCGGCCAGGTAGAGCCCGGGATTATTGACGGTCTTGTATGCTTTATCGTCCACACTGACGTCGGTTGTTTCCCACTCTCTGACAACTCTTAGTCCGAAGACCCTCGTATAAAACTCCTTTGTTCGTTGCAGATCGGTGACATAGATTCCGATATCATAAACGCGTCCCTGACCGAGATTGGCTGCGCCGGAGACGGCGGCAACAGAAGAAAGGAATACAATCAAAAACAAACTCATTATTGATCCTTTTACCATCACAGAATCTCCACGTTACTTCTTGTAAAGTTCAGTTGTCGTCCAAGTATCGATCGGCTTGGGCATGGACATCTTGTCCGGAACGCGCATGCGTTGTATCTCATGCGCTGCAACTTCCTTATCCCATAATTGTCGGGGGCATCTGCGTCCCGACGAACTACAGCGTCAGGCGCGCCCTTAAGCCGAGCACGTAGATCACGTCCTCGAACGGGTTGAGGGCCGGGTTGGCGATGACCTGGACGTCCGGCGTGATCGCGAAGTTCTGGAACAGCTGGAAGCGGTAGAACAGCTCAGCCGTGTACTGGTCGTCGAGGGCGCTGGCGCCGGGCCGCTCCCAGGCGAGGCCGAGGCCAAACAGATCGCGATTGCGGGCAAGGTAGCCGAAGCCGGCGGCGACATTGCGCGACATCAGCGCCGCATCGCCGTCCGACCAGCCGGCGCGCAGGAACGGCACCCACTTGTTCTCGAAGAACCAGGAAGCCGAGAGCGCGAGGCCCGCATCCTCGGGCACGCCGGCCGCCGTGCGCTCGTCCGAATGCCAGATGGTGAGGTGGATGTTGTCGAAGTAGCGTCGGTCGAAGGACGAGGCGTAGCCGAACTCGAGATGCTGGAAGGTCTCGAAATCGTCGAACAGGTCCAGGCTCGGGTCGGTCGGATCGCCGTTGGCATCGGCGAAGCCGAGCACGCCATAGAGATTGTCGCCGAAGAACGTGCCCGCGGCGGCGCCCAGCCCCTGGCTCGGGGCGGGAATCGTCGGGTTGGTCGAGAACGAAAGGTTCTGGAAGGCGGTCAACGGATTGATCAGCCCGTAGATATCGAGATAGTCGGTGACGTCGACCTGGCCAGCGACGAAGCCGAAGCGGCCGTCGGCGAATTTCTGCTGCCAGTAGAGGTTGGTCAGCCCCCAGTCGTAGTCGCTGAACATGGTGCCGGTGATCGACAGCGCGCCGGCCTCGAAGCCGAGATTTTGCGGCGCGACGTCGGTGCCGAGGCGGTGCCGGTTCTCGACCTTGAAGACGAGGCTGCCGGTATTGCCGCTCTCGCGCCCGGCCAGGGTCCAGGAGCCATAGAGGCGGAAGATGCCGCCGGCGGCGCTGTCCTCGCCGAGGCTCTCGTTCACCGCCTGGACCAGCGCCTGGTAGTCGAGCCCGAAGCTGAATGCGTGGTCCTCATGCAGCTGCCCCTTGAATCCGAAATACGGCTGCAGCGCCCGCTCCAGCCCGTCCCACCGGAAAATCGGGTCGGTCAGCGCGTCGCCTTCCCTGAGCTCCTCGCCGACGCTGCTCGGCCCGCCGAAGGAGGGGATATCCTCGAAGCCGGACTGGCTGGTCCGCGAGGTCGTGTCCGCCTCTTGCGCCGTCGCCGCGAACGACAGCAGCAGCGCCGCGGCGAACAGCAGGGTGGGAAGATATCGATTGCGTTGCGGTTTCATAACGGTCTCCCTGTCGGTCCGATCGCTCGCTGTTCCGCCCCTCTTGGCGGGATTGACGTTACAGGCACCGGTCAGGGATCGCCAGTGCGACACCATCCGCGCGGCCCGCCGGGGGATGCAGGTGATCCCCCAGCGGGCCGACGGCCGGAACGCAGGCTACAAGTTGAAGGAATGTCCTGCCGGCGCGGGCGCTGCGCGGAACGCCTCGTGCGTCGGGTCGACCAGCAGGTTCTTGTAAACCTTGCCGTCCTTCATCACCATCTTCAGGTTCTGTTCCTCGAGAATCAGGCTGATGTCCTGGGTCGGATCGCCGTTCCAGACCAGGATGTCCGCCCAGGCGCCCGTCTCGACGACGCCGAGCTTGGCTTCTATGAAATCGTTGCGGTTCTGGTTGACGTTCTCGCGCAGGAACTGCCCGGGCAGCGAGGTCGACATCTTCATCGATTCCAGCGAGGTGTATTTCAGTTCACACTCCCCAATCGGAGCTTTCGCTTCTTCACCTTTCAATCGCGTTATGAGACGCAGCGAACGCGACTGAGCCAACACTTCGGCACCTTTGCAGCCTGTCTTCGCATACTGTCTAAGACAAATTCGTTGATGTGCAACCAATCAGGCCTTAAGCGGTAGCGTTTACCCCGTCCGAGAATTTCCTCATCGCTCAGCTCACGAATATTGTCAGGCAGCTTTAAC
>CP070634.1:180193-186378 GCA_020356105.1 Rhodospirillales bacterium
AGGTTGCGTGCGCCCTTGATGATGCTCATCGAGCCGATCTCGTAGCCGGTGCCTTCGCACGGCGCCACGACCTTGATGGGGAAGCCCCTGACGGCCTGAGTGACAGCGTCGTGCATGAAGACGATACCGACCGTCGTCTCGCCGCGCGCCGCCGCCTTGATCGGCGCCGATCCTGACTTGGTGTACTGGTTGATGTTGCGATGCAGCGCCTTCATGTATTCGAAGCCGCCATCCTCGCCGAACAGCTGCACCATGGTGGCGAGCGTCGTGTACGCCGTTCCCGAGGAGTTGGGGTTGGCCATCTGCACTTCGCCCTTGAAGGCGGGGTTTGTCAGATCCTTCCAGCATTTCGGCTCGGGCAGGCCCTTCGCCTTGAGCAGCTCCGTGTTGTAGCCGAATCCGAGACCGCCCATGTAGATGCCGACCGTGCGATGGCTGCTGGCCGCCGCCTGCTGCCGGGACCAGTCGGCGAGCTCTGCCAGCTTCGGCGACTTATACTCCTCAGTCAGTCCCTCTTCGGCGGCTTGCAGATGCGGGTCGCCGGTGCCGCCCCACCACACGTCGCCTTTCGGGTTGCTGGCCTCCGCCTTGATCTGGGCGAAGGTTTCCCCGGAGCTCTTGCGGGTCATCGCGACCTTGATGCCGGTGCGCTTTTCGAATTCGGCGACCATCAGCTGGCACCATTCGATTTGCGGGCTGCAGTAAAGGGTGAGTTTCTCGGCTGCAAATGCTGGCGCCGCGATCAGGCCCAGTCCCAAAACGGCGGCGGCCAACAGTCCGGCCGAAATGCCGCCAGTGAGTTTTTTCGTTTTCATGCGAGTCTCCCTGTTTCTGTTCGCCCGCCACCGCGATCTTTGCTCATGCGGGCCGCGCTTCGTTTGTTCCGACATCCGTCCCGCCGCAATCCCGGCTCGACCGAATTATTCGAGGCGTTCGGCGCCGGAAATCGTTCGGCGGGACGAGACATCGGGCAGGATAGGCCGCGTCGGGCCCCTGATGCAATATTTCAGACCGATCACGCGCTGCGCCGAGGTCTCACACGAGTCCAGCCAGCTGTTTCATGCCGCGAACCAACCGCGGCGCCGCAGCGGCAATCGGATTCCCCTTCAACAGCCCGTCGCCGGCCAGGAAATCATTGGTCCAGCCGCCGGCCTCGCGGACGATCGCAACCGCCGCGGCACCGTCCCAGGAATTGAGATGTGCCTCGTAATAACCGAGCAACCTCCCCGCCCCCACATAGGTGATCATCAGAGCCCCGGACCCGTTGCGGATGAACATGCCGCCTTCCGCGAGCAGCCTATCAAGAAACGTGATGACCGGCGCCGGCGCGGTCCGCGTCGAATAGCCGATCCCGACCAACCCGTTGGTGAAACTGTCGGCGTCGCTGGCGCGGATCGGCTGGCCGTTGAGGGTTGCGCCGTGATCTCTGCGGGCAGCGAACAACTCGTCGGCATTGGGGTCATAAACCACGCCGAGCAGAACATTTTCGCCATCGACATAGGCGATCGATACACACCACACCGGAATGCCCATGACGAAACAGGCCGTACCGTCGATCGGATCGACCACCCAGAGCCCGCCATCGCTGTCCGCGGCATCTTTGCGGCCGCCCTCCTCGCCGAAAAACCCGTCTTCGGGAAATCGCGCTGCCAAGCGGTCGCGGATCAATGCCTCCACAGCAACATCTGCCTCGCTCGCCATGTCTTGAAGACCCTTGGCCGTAACCTGGAGATCGCCGAATCGCCGAAAATAGCTGATAGCAAGCTCTCCCGCCTCGCGCGAAACGGACTGCGCGGCCTCGAATCGGGCGACGAGTTGAGCATCGTTCATGAGCAAATCCTGTCTGGTTGCCGCGTATTGCAGTAGCATTACCACCCTTGCCATGGCTGCCGCCAGAGGTGCCGATCGCGAGCGGCGCAATATCACGATGTCGGATCGGCAGCTATCCGGCGGCGGCAGCACCGAGAGCGCGGATCGCGGCGCGGGCCGCGTCGCAAACGGGGGCTTCGGTCTCCTTCAGGATCGACAACCGGTCGTACCGGGCCGGATCGCGGTTGACGGCTTCGCGCAGAGCCCGGCCGAAAGCCATGCGCAATTCGGTGCCGATATTGAATTTGGAGATTTTCGAAGTCCGGGCCAGTTCCCGGCGCAGCTCAAACGGCACACCCGAGCCGCCGTGAATGACGAGCGGGACGTCGGTTACGTCTTCGATGGCGCGAAGCGCTACGAGGTCGATCCCGGCCGCCGCCGTCTCCTGCAGGTGGACGTTGCCGACCGAGATCGCCATCGCATCGACGCCGGTCTCTTGGGCGAACCGGGCCGCGTCCTGGGGATCCGTGTGGGCCGACGCCTCGCCCTCGGCATAGCCGACGAAACCGATCTCGCCTTCGCAGGAGACGCCGGCCGCCCGGGCCATTTCGACGATCGCCGCCGTCTCCTCGATGTTCTGCGCCAGCGGTGTGCGCGAGCCGTCGAACATTACCGAGGTGAAACCGCAGTCGATCGCGGCGCGGCATTCGTCGGCCGTGTAGCCATGATCGAGGTGGGCGACGACCGGGACCGAGGCGCCTTCCGCCAGGGTGCGGAACATGGTGGCGAGGACCGGGAGCGGCGTATGCGCGCGGCATCCGGGGCCGGCCTGCAGGATGACGGGGGCGGCTTCGGCCTCCGCCGCCGCCACGTAGGCGCGCGCATCCTCCCAGCCCAGTACGACGAGGCCCGCGACGGCATAGCCCTCCTTCAGGGCAGGCTGCAGGACCTCGGACAGCGTCGCCAGCGTCATTTGAACTTGGCCACCATGTCCATGATCCCGGGAATGGTGTGCAGTTGGTCCGCGTGAGCCGGCTGGAAGTACTGTTTGAGACTGCGCTGACTGAGGCCACCCAGGATCGTGAAATAGTACATCTCGTATCCCGGCAGCACTGCGCAGGGGTGGTAGCCCCTGTCGATGCAAACCGTTGACCCATCGACGATATGATAGGCGTCGCCGGGCTTGTCGTCCTCGCGCTGCAGCATCTGCAGGCCGGAGCCGTGATTCGGCCGGAACCGGAAATTATAGGTTTCGTCATGCCGGCTCTCGTCGGGCAGTCGGTCGGAGTCATGCTTGTGCGACGGGAAACCGGACCAGCCGCCCTGCCCGACGGTAAAGAGTTCCGAGACCAGCAGACGCCCGACCCTCCCGTGCTGCTGCTGGCCGAGAATATGCTTGATCTTGCGGTGCGTTTTGGTCTCGTCGGAGCCGTACTGCACCATGTCGATTTCATCACGGCGGACTGCGAACGGGTCGAGCGTCTTACCGTATTTCGCGCCGGCGACGAAGATTTCGGCCTTATCCGACAGGCCAACCATCTGCGCCCTCGTATTCGCCGGGACATAAACGCCCTCGGGCTCGCCATCCCAGACATCGGTGACGCGGTTGCCGAGCTTCGCGTATCTCTCGCCCTCGACGTCCACGTCCACCGTTCCGGTTGCCGGTACGATGCAGGTCTCGTAACCGGGCACCCGGTATTCGAAGGCCTCGCCCTTTTTCAACTTGACGATGTTGAAGTAGTTGAGCGGGACGCAGCCATCTTCGATGTCCACGATCGGCTGGTTGTGATTGTCGTATGGGGCGATATGCATGGAGTATCCTTTCAGGGATTGGTCGGGCCCGGATGGCTGGAGAGGAACTCCTCCAACTCCGACGTCGTCGGCATGGCGGGCGCGCAGCCGACGCGCGTCACGACGATCGCCGCGCAGGCCGAGCCGCGAAAAACGCTCTCGCGCAGATCTAAGCCGGCGGCCAGGGAGGCAATGAAACCGCCCATGAACGCGTCTCCGGCGCCGGTCGGCTTGAGCGCCGCCACCGAGTAGATGCCGGTTCGAAATTCGTCGTCGCGTGTCAACGTAAACGCGCCATTTTCGCCCATCTTGTAAACAACGATCCCGGCGCCGGAACGAGCCAAGTCGCGCGCTTTGTCGAGCCCCTTGTCGGCGCCGCCGGCCATGAAGTCGAATTCCACATCGTTGCCGACGATCACGTCGCAAACGGCTCCGGCACGCGAGTAGGTCTCCGCCGCGACTTCTGGCGACGGCCAGGAGTAGGGGCGATAGTCCACATCGAAGATGAGAGGCAGGCCGGCCTGTCTGGCAAGATCGAAGGCACGAAAAGCGGCGCTGCGCGAGGGTTCGGCGGCGAGGACGGTGCCGGTGGTGATGAGCGCACCATAGGCGCTGTAGTCGACCGCCTCCACATCCTCGACCGTCATTTGGAAGTCTGCCGCGCCGTTGCGGTATATCACCGACTGATGGTCCTCAACGCGGGTTTCCACAACGGCCAGGGTGTTGCGTGCCTCACCGCCGACCGATTTCACATGTTTCGTGTCGATCCCGTAATTGGTCAACTGATTGACGGAAAATCGTCCGATCGCGTCATCCGCGACCGAGGTGACGAGCGCCGCCGCGCCGCCGTGCCGGGTGATCGCCACCCCGATATTGGCCGAAGAGCCGCCAAGGCAGGCAAAGAACTGCGTCGCCTCTTCCGTCTTCGTTCCCGGCGGCTCGGGGTACAGGTCCATACCGGCGCGACCGATGATGACGAAGTTGTTCCGGGCGATGCGGGCGAGATCGGTCATGTCCGGGCAGGGACCCCGACAGGTTGGTCTGTGCTTGCCGAATCATCGGCCACCTTAAACGCCTCTCCGCTGGCGCGTGCGCGCGGCTTCGATCTCCTCATGCGCAGCGCGCACAGAGGCATGGCCACTTACATGCGGCGTGCCCACTTCCCACCAGGCATGCCCCTGCGTGGTCCAGCCCTCGTAAGGGTCGACCTGCATCGCGATCACGTAGGTCCGGTCCGCCGCTTTTGCGCGTCTGAACGCATCGGCCAGCTCGGTTGCGGACGCAACCGTCTCGGCCTCGGCCCCCATGGCGCGGGCATGGCTCTCGAAGTCCACCGCGAAGGGGGCGACGGCGATATTGCAGTCCTTGATGAGGTTGTTGAACGACGTGTTGCCGGTTGCATTCTGCAACTTGTTGATGACCGCGAAGCCGCCGTTGTCGAGCACCAGAACGATCAGTTTCTTCCCCGTCAGGACCGACGAATAGATATCGGAATTCATCAGCAGGTAGGAGCCATCGCCGGTGAAGACGATGGTGTCCTGCTCGGACTCTCTCTCCGACTGCGCGATGCGCGCGCCCCAGCCGCCGGCGATTTCATAGCCCATGCAGGAATAGCCGAACTCGACGTCGACCGTTCCGGTTTTCAGGGTACGCCAGTTGGCGGTCACTTCGGCAGGCAGCCCACCGGCGGCGGCAACGATCCGGTCTCCGGGGTCGCAGAGCTCGTTGACGACCCCGATCGCCTGGGCATAGGAGTCCGGGCGGTTTCCAGGCCGCACGTTCTCGGCCACATAGGCATCCCACTTGACCCGCTCCGCCTGGGCCTCGGCGGTCCAGCCCTCGGGAGCCCGATACCCTGCTACAGCGTCCGAAAGTGCCGCCAGCGAGAGCTTCGCATCGCCGACCACCGGCACCGAGCGGTGCTTGCCGGCGTCATGGCGCGCGGCGTTGACCGAGACGAAACGGGCCTTTCGATCGAACGCCGTCCACGAGCCGGTGGTGAAATCCTGCAGCCGCGTGCCAACGGCCAGGATCACATCCGCCCTCGCAGCGATCGCATTCGCTGAGTCCGAGCCGGTCACGCCAACGGGCCCGATATTCAACGGATGTTCCGCGACCAGATTGGCGCGCCCCGCGATGGTCTCGACCACCGGGATGTTGTGGGTCTCGGCAAAGGCCGCGAGTTCGGCCGCCGCACCGGAATACTGAACCCCGCCCCCGGCGATCAGCATCGGACGTGCGGCGCTCTTGAGCAGCGCGGCGGCGTCCGCGACCTCATCCGTATCCGGCGTCACCCGACGGACGCGATGCAGCTTCTTCTCGAAGAATTCCTCCGGGTAGTCATAGGTCCAGCCCTGGACATCCTGCGGCAGGCCCAGGAATGCAGGCCCACAATCGGCCGGGTCGAGCATCGTTGCGATGGCCGTGGGCAATGACTGGATGATTTGCGCCGGATGGGTGATCCTGTCCCAGTAGCGGGTCACCGGCCGGAACGCATCGTTCACGCCCAGCGTCGGATTGTAAAAATTCTCGAGCTGCTGCAGGACCGGATCCGGCAGGCGGGTGAGGAACGCATCCCCGCACAG
>CP070634.1:186478-195418 GCA_020356105.1 Rhodospirillales bacterium
CACCGCCTGGCTGGGCCAAAGACCGTCTGGCCCCAGGTGGCCGGAATCAATCCGCCCGAACCTCGTCGTGATCCTCGGGCCAGATCGTAAACTTCTCGAACTCCTCGTCGAGCACGGTCCGGATCAATCCCGGCGTATTCGGCCGTTCCCCTTCGCGCAGGTCTTCGTAGCAGGGCACCTCGGGGTTCTGGTACAGGATGCCCACGGGAATCTCCTCGGTGAGCGACGCGACCTCTCGGGCCCGGTCCAGGTTGCTTGGGTCGTGGACCTCCTGGTTGCGGTAGGTCCGCGAGATAGCGGCGCTCAATTGCAGGCCCTCCGGATGCACCAGCAGGCGCATGCTCGCCGGATCCCGGACCCAGGAATCGAACCGGTGCGGAAGGTATTCCGGGCAGCGCTGCAGGATGCGGACGAACGAGAACCCTTTGTGGTGATAGGCCCGGGAAATGATGTCGAACAGCACGTCGGGGATCCAATCCGCCGCCTGGGCCACGAAGGAGACGTTGGGTACGCCCAGGGTGACCGTCAGCGGGTTGAGTGGATCAAGCTGGGTGCCGCGTGGCGTGGTGTTGCTTTTCAGGCCGCGCGGCGACGTCGGCGAGGCCTGCATCTTCGTCAGGCCATAGATCTGGTTGTCGTGCAACAGGACGGTCATGTCCATGTTGTAGCGGATCGCATGGATCCAGTGCGCCGCGCCGATGCTGCAGCAATCGCCGTCACCGGTGGTCACGAACACGTGGAGATCCGGACGCCGCATCTTGATGCCCTCGGCGACCGGAAAGGCCCGCCCGTGCAGCCCATGGAACCCGTAGGCATTCATATAGTGCGGCAGACGGCTCGAACAGCCGATGCCGGAGACGAACACGGTCTTTTCCGGCGGCAGCTGCTCATCCCGGCACAATCGCTGGATCGCCGTCAGGATGGCGTTGTCGCCGCAGCCGGTGCACCAGCGCGGCGGAATGTCGCTCTGGTAATCGCGGATCGCGTATTCCTGATCAATCAGGTTCAACAGGCATTCGGTTCTGGGAGCGTGCATCGGTCTGATCTTTCCCTATCCCTATGACAGCTTACCGCGTGCGATTTCGGCGATCCTGCCCGGCTTGATCGGCTGGCCGCGGGTTTCCCCCCAACAGTCGATATCGATGAGATGGCGGGCCCGCAGCAGCCAGGCCAGGCTCGAATAGCGCCGGTTGTACTCGTCGATCAGGTCGCCGTCGGGCATGTCGCACCAGTTGTTCTCGATCGTCATCACCTTGTCGAAGCGCTGCAGGACCTCCTTGATGCCGGACGCCATCGGCTGCAGGAACTTCAGATGCAGCGACGACACCGCCTTGCCCTCGGCCCGCAAGCGGTCCACCGCCTCCTCGATCGCGCCCTTGGTGCTGCCCCAGCCGACCAGCAGGAGATCGCCCTCGTCGCCGCCATGGACCGGCGGCGTCTTGAGCGTCCTTTGAAACGCCGCCAGCTTGAGGCTGCGATTGCGGATGCCCTCCTCGTTGACCTCGGGATCGTAGGCGACGCGGCTGGCGCGGTCGTGCGCGAGGCCCGTCAGACAGTGCATACCGTTCGGCTGACCGGGTATGAAGCGCTCGATCATGCCGGTGCGCGGATCCCAGTCGTATGGCTTGGCATCCTCCGGAACAGCGCTCTGATCGATCGGCGGCGCCAGCCAGTCCTCGCGGAACCGTGGCCGCGGGAAGGGCTGCTGCGCGGTGGCCAGGCTCGCGTCGGTCAGAACGACGACCACCATGTTGAAGGTCTCCGCGATCTTGCGCGCGGTAATGACGGAGTAGAAGCAATCCTCGATGGTCGCGGCGGCCATGATGATCTTCGGGGCGTCGCCGTGACCGCCGAAACAGGCGGCGAGAAGGTCGCCCTGCTCGGCCTTGGTTGGCTGGCCCGTGCTCGGGCCGCCGCGCTGCACGTCGACCACGACGAGCGGAATCTCGGCCATCACCGCAAGGCCGATGCCCTCCTGCTTGAGCGAGAGGCCGGGACCGGAGGTGATCGTCACCGCGCACTTGCCCGCATAGGAAGCGCCGATCGCAAAGGCACAGGCGGAGATTTCGTCCTCGGCCTGATGGACGACGCAGCCGACCTTCTCGAAGATGTCGCTCAGATAGTGGGAGGCCGAGGTCGCCGGCGTGATCGGGTACATCGCGCAGACCTCCATGCCGGACCCCACGACACCGAGTGCGAGCGCCGTATTGCCGTTGACCACGATCTGCGGGTCGCGCGGCCGCGCCGCCTTGATCGCGAATTTGAGGTCGAGATTCGCGTCCGCCCACTGGTATCCCGCGTCGAGCAGCTCGAGATTGATGTCGATGATCTTCTCGTCCTTCTTGCGGAACGCGAAGCGGACCTGCGCCTGCGCCAGCGCCAGATCGAGGCTGTAGATGTTGCACAGCATGCCCAGCGCGAACATGTTCTTGCCGCGCCGCGTATCGGGCACGAAGCGAACGCATTCCTCCTCCATCGGGATTTCGTGCAGCCGGTAGCCGGCGGCCGTCAGCTCCGCGGTGACCTCCGCATAGGACTGCGCGATCGCCGGGTCGGGATCGTCGCGCCACTTGCTCTCGAGCAGAATGATGCAGCCGGGTTTGAGCTCGTTGGCCCGCACGCGGCTCAACAGCACCTGCTCGTTGAAGGCGACCACGAGATCGGCCTCGTCGCCGCCGTTCATGATGCGGCGGGAGGCCAGCCGCACCCGGTTGCCGCTGGCGCCGGCGACACTGCGCGCCGGCGGCTGGATCTCGGCCGGTATGATCTCGACGGTCCAGATGCCGAGCCCCGTGCGGGCGGCGATGGAGCCGAATGACTGGCCGCAGCGTTGCGCGCCCTCGCCCGAATCGCTGACGATCTCGACGATATGCTCAGTGACGGCCTCCGCCAGCCGGCGCCGCGACGCCGGCGGCGCCTTCTTCTTGCCCGCGGGCTTGCGGGTCTGCGCCTTTTTCTTGTCGGCCTTGGCCGGCGATTTCTTGCCGTCCGGCTTGGTCTCGGCCTCTGCACGAACTTGCGGTTTCATCCGTCCCAACCTATCCCAGTCGCAGCCGCGCGAAATTCCGTTCGGCAAGATCGATCCCGAACAGTTGACCTTCGGCGCCCACCGGCTGCGGATGATAGATCGTCTCGCTGTCGCGGATCGCCAGGTAGTTCTTGATCGAGCGGGCCGCGCGGCGCCCGGCGCCCATCGCGAGAATCACCGTGGCCGCGCCGGTAACGATGTCGCCGCCGGCATAGACCCCCGCCATCGACGTCGCCAGGTTCTCGTCGGTCTCGATATAGCCCCACTTGTTGAGCTTGAGCCGTGACGTCTGGCCGAGGATCGGATTGGGGTTGGTGCCGATCGCATAGACCACCATGTCGGTCTCGAACTCGTACTCGCTTCCCTCGATCGGGATCGGCCGGCGCCGTCCCGACTCGTCGGGCTCGCCCAGCTCCATGCGCACGCATCGCATGGCGCGCACGTTGCCGTCGCCGTCGTCAAGGATCTCGATCGGCGCGGTCAGCCAGTGGAACTCGATGCCCTCCTCCTGCGCATGGTGCAGCTCCTCCAGCCGCGCCGGGCATTCGGCCTCGGAGCGCCGGTAGACGCAGAATACCTTGTCGGCGCCCATGCGCAGCGACACCCGCATCGCATCCATCGCCGTGTTGCCGGCCCCGATCACGGCGATCCGTCGACCGAGGTGCAGCGGCGTGTCGTATTGCGGGAACTTGCCGGCCTGCATCAGGTTGCAGCGGGTCAGCAACTCGTTTGCCGACAGCACGCCGTTCAGGGTTTCACCGGGGATTCCCATGAATTTCGGGGCCCCCGCGCCGCTGCCGATGAAGACCGCGCTGTAGCCCATCTCGTCCAACATCTGCTCGATCGTGAACAGCCGTCCGACCAGGGTGTTGCACTCAAACTCGACACCCAGATTGACCAGATTGGCGATCTCGGCGTCGACGGTCTCGTTGGGCAGGCGGAATTCGGGAATACCGTAGCGCAGCACGCCACCCGGCTCGTGCAGGGCCTCGTAGACCGTCACCGAGCAGCCGGCCTTGGCCAGATCCGCGGCGCAGGCCATTCCCGCCGGGCCCGAGCCGACGATGCCGACCTTGATGCCCTTGGATTCGATATGCGGGCGCCGGCTCCAGTTGTTCTCGATCGCCTGATCGCCGACCCACCGCTCGATCCGTCCGATCGCCACCGGCTCGAGCGTGTCACCGACCGGGCAGACGCCCTCGCACTGGTCTTCCTGCGGACACACCCGGCCGCAGATCGCCGGTAACAGGTTGGCCTCGCTGAGAATGTCGTAGGCCCCCCGGTAATCCTTGTCGGCGACCTTCATAATGAAGCCGGGGATATCGATTTCCACGGGGCATCCGGCGACGCAGGCCGGCTCGGGACAGTCGAGGCAGCGGGCACATTCGACCAGCGCGTCCTCCAGCGTGAACCCGAGCGCGACCTCGTCGAAGTTCTTGATCCGTTGCTGCGGCTCCTGGACGGGCATCGGCGCCCGTTCCTGGGGGATCGACCGGATCGTCCTCTTCTTTTTCGCCATCCTCGCTCCTTATGCGGGATACCGCTCTAACCCTCAGGCCTCGCCGTCCGCGCCGGCCACGGAAATCTTCTGGCGACAGCTGTCCGACCAGCGCTGGAGGGCGATCTGCTCATCCTCGGCGAACCGGCGCAAGCGGTTCATCAGATCGTCGAAATCGACCTCGTGGCCATCGAAATCGGGGCCATCGACGCAGGCAAACTGCATGCGCCCGCCGACCTTCACCCGGCAACCGCCGCACATGCCGGTCCCGTCGACCATCACCGGATTGAGACTGACCACCGTCCTGATGCCGTGGGGACGGGTCGTTTCCGCACATGCCTTCATCATGATCGGCGGACCGATCGCCACGACCTCGTCGATGTCGGGGTGAGTCTCGATCGCCTGCTTGATTCCCTCGGTGACGAGGCCCTTGATGCCGGCCGACCCATCGTCGGTGCAAATGATGAACTCGTCGCAGACCGCGCGGAACTTGTCCTCCCAGAACACGAGGTCGCGGCTGCGGAAGCCGACGACGCCGATAACGTAGGCGCCGCTCTCCTTGAAGCCGCGCGCCTGGGGATAGATCGGCGCGACCCCCAGCCCGCCGCCGACGCAGACGACCTTGCGCGCCTCGCCGATATGGCTGGGCTCGCCCATCGGTCCGACCAGGCCGAACAACTCGGTTCCGGCCGCACAGTTGGCCTGCATCTCCCTGGTGGTCTTGCCGACCGCCTGAATGACCAGGGTGATGGTGCCCTTGCTACGGTCGAAATCGGCGATGGTGAGCGGAATCCGCTCGCCTTTCGCATGCGTCATGACGATCACGAACTGCCCGGGTTTTGCGGCCTTGGCCAGCACCGGATGATGGACTTCGAGAAGAAATGTCGTGTCGGAGAAGTCTTCTCGGGCAACAATTGGGAAACCGGACATGCCTCTCGCTTACCCCCTGGGCCCTCGGCCCGCGCTCGACAAGGCCGTCGCGGCATCTGGAATCTCCTGCATCCAGCACCTCCGGGCCGCCTGTGAATCGCGCCGCGAACTATAACCTGAAGGTGTTAACAATCATTGATTTATATCAGTGTCTCGCAGCGCCCGCAAATATCCCTCGATGCCCTTCAGGCCAGGGCTTACGGGCGGTCCCCCCGATCCGCGACAATTTGGCACGGCCGCAGAAAAATTGGCGCGGGCGCAAAAGAGCGCTTAGGCTCTCTTGAGGAATTATGCTATCGATCGGGATCACGCGCGACGTACCGCGCCCGCCACGTGTATGGCTCGGGACGGCGTCTGGCGTCGACCGATCGGAAGGGGCCGTCGGGGCACCGGCCACCCCATCGGAGCAAGCAAAGACCTTGGAGGCGATAATCGTCTGATTTATAAGAGTTGTCTTTTGGCAGATGCGGTTCCGGTCGCTGCTGGTGATCCGGAACGTCACTTGCCGCAACACATGACGAGCAATGCGGCTCGCGACTCGCTACACGGGAGGTAGATCACCATGCGTTTCCTGACCCTTGCCGCCGCTACAGCGGTGGCGCTCACATTCACGGCCAACACCGCGCTCGCGGCCTGCGAGTCGGGAGAGATCGTGATAAAATTCAGTCACGTTACCAATGCGGACAAGCACCCCAAGGGCATCGCCGCCTCGTTGCTGGCCAAGCGCGTCAACGAGGAAATGAACGGCAAGGCCTGCATGGAGGTGTTCCCGAACTCGCAGCTCTACAACGACGACCAGGTGCTCGAGGCGATGCTGGCCGGCGATGTCCAGCTCGCGGCACCCTCGCTTTCGAAATTCGAGAAGTTCACCAAGAAGTTCCGCCTGTTCGACCTGCCGTTCATGTTTGACGACGTCAACGCGGTCGACCGCTTCCAGACCTCGGCCGACGGCCAGAAGCTGAAGGACTCGATGCGCCGCCGCGGCCTGCAGGGCCTTGCATTCTGGCACAACGGCATGAAGCAGATGTCGGCGAAGAAGCCGTTGCTGGTGCCGGCCGACGCTGCGGGCCTCAAGTTCCGGGTCCAGCCCTCCGACGTGCTCGTCGCGCAGATGGAGGCGCTGAAGGCCAACCCGCAGAAGATGGCGTTCTCGGAGGTGTACGGTGCCCTTCAGACCGGTGTCGTCGACGGCCAGGAGAACACCTGGTCGAACATCTACGGCCAGAAATTCTTCGAGGTCCAGGACGGGATCACCGAGACCAACCACGGCATCATTGACTATCTGGTCGTCGCCTCGACGGAGTGGTGGGATGGACTTCCCGGTGACGTCCGCGGCCAGCTCAAGACCATCCTCGACGAGGTCACCGAGACACGGAACGCGGAATCGACCCGTGTCAACGAAGAGGCCAAACAGGCCATCATCGCGGCTGGCGGCGTCATCCGCACGCTGTCGACACAGCAGCGCGCCGAGTGGGTCACGGCGATGAAGCCGGTCTGGACAAAATTCGAAAAGGACATCGGGGACGACCTGATCATGGCGGCCCAAGCCGCCAACGCGACCAACTAGAAAGCGCGGACAAGCGCTACGCGCGGCCCGGCCGGACCGGGCCGCGCCCTTCTTGAACAGGATCTCGGCTGGGGGGCTGAGCCATGCATTACGAGCCCAAGAGCAAGCTCGGGCGCGTGATCAACGAGATCGAGGAGACGCTGATCGCCGGCATCCTCGGCCTGATGGCGGTCGTCACGTTCGCCAACGTCGTCGCGCGCTACGTGTTCAACTCCAACATCCTGTGGGCGCTGGAAACCACCGCGGTCCTGTTCGCCTGGCTGGTGCTGCTGGGCGCATCCTACTGCGTGAAGACACGTGCGCATCTCGGCGTCGACGTCGTGCTCAATCTGCTCTCGCCCGGTCCGCGCCGTCTGCTCTCGCTGCTGGCCGTCGGCGCCTGCCTCGCCTTCAGCGTCCTGCTGCTGATCGGGTCGTGGAACTACTGGGCACCGTTCGCCGCGCTGCCGATGCTCGACGGCACGCTCAAGGATCAGGCCTGGTACGAGGTCAACGACATTCCGATGCTCGATTTCCTGCGTTTCATCGAGGGACCGATGAACCAGGGGGAGGCATACGAGAAACTGCCGCGGTTCATCCCCTATGCGGCCCTGCCGCTGGGACTCTTCCTTCTCACCTTCCGCTTCCTTCAGGTCGGCTGGCGGGTCCTGACCGGCCAGCAGGACACCATCATTGCCAGCCACGAGGCCGAGGACCTGATGGAGGAAGTGGCCGCCGAGGCGAAGAAGGAGGGCTGACCCATGGATGTCGTCTTCCTCTTTGCGATGGTCATCGGCTTCATGCTGATCGGCGTGCCGATCGCGGTTTCGCTGGGCCTCAGTTCGATCATCTTCCTCATGATCTTCTCGGACAGCTCGCTCGGTTCGATCGCGCAGACGCTGTTCAACGCCTTCGCCGGGCATTATACGCTTCTGGCGATCCCGTTCTTCATTCTCGCCTCGACCTTCATGTCGACGGGCGGCGTCGCGCGGCGCATCATCCGCTTCGCCATCGCCTGCGTCGGCCATTTTCAGGGTGGCCTTGCGATCGCCGGCGTTTTCGCCTGCATGCTGTTCGCCGCGCTGTCCGGCTCGTCGCCGGCCACCGTGGTCGCTATCGGCACGATCGTCATCGCCGGCATGCGCCAGGTCGGCTACACGCGGGACTTCGCCGCCGGCGTGATCTGCAACGCCGGCACGCTGGGCATATTGATCCCGCCCTCGATCGTCATGGTCGTGTACGCCTCCGCCGTCGACGTGTCGGTGGGCCGGATGTTCCTCGCCGGCGTTATACCGGGCATCGTCGCCGGGCTGATGCTGATGATCGGCATCTACATTGCGGCGAAGATCCGCCACCTGCCGGCCCAGGATTGGGTCGGCTGGCGCGAGATACTGGCCTCCGCCAGGGACGCCGCCTGGGGCCTGTTCCTGATCGTCATCATCCTTGGCGGGATCTACGGCGGTATCTTCACGCCGACCGAGGCTGCCGCGGTCGCGGCCGTCTATGCCTTCCTGATCGCCAATTTCGTATACAAGGACATGGGTCCGCTGAAGGGCGAGGGTGAAGAGCGCTACAGCCTGCTCTCGCGGCCCCAGGCCCTTGTCACCGTGTTCTTCCACCGCGACACCAAGCATTCGCTGTTCGAGGCCGGCAAGACCACGATCATGCTGCTGTTCATCATCGCCAACGCGCTGATCCTCAAGCATGTGCTGACCGACGAGCAGATCCCGCAGGCGATCGCCGGCGCAATGCTCGAGGCCGGCTTCGGGCCGATCATGTTCCTGGTTATCGTCAACCTCATCCTGCTGATCGGCGGCCAGTTCATGGAGCCCTCGGGGCTGATCGTGATCGTCGCGCCCCTGGTCTTTCCGATCGCCATCGAGCTCGGCATCGACCCGATTCACCTCGGCATCATCATGGTGGTGAACATGGAGATCG
>CP070634.1:195518-203162 GCA_020356105.1 Rhodospirillales bacterium
CCTCGTGGGCCAGGGTATCGATGTCAATGTCCTGCGCATCGCAGAAATCGTAGATGTCCTCCATGATCGGATCGAACTCGTTGGCCGCGTCGATACCGAACGCCTGGCGACCCGATTCCTGCCGTCCCGATCGTCCGATCGGCGGCTCCAGCGGATAATCCGGATCGGTGTTGATCTTGACCAGGTAGAATTCCAGCTCGGGCGCGACGATCGGCGTCCACCCCTTCTTCTCGTACAGGGCCAGGATGCGGCGCAGCACGTCGCGCGGGGCGATGTCGACCGGCTTGCCGTCGGGGTAGTAGGCATCGCAGATCACCTGCGCCGTCGGCTCCTCGTACCATGGCACCACGCGCAGCGTCGATGGGTCGGGCCGCAGCCAGACATCCGAATTCTCCGGTGCCGCAACTTCCGAAATCGGCATATAGTCGCCGGTCACGCTCTGCACGAACACCGCTTCGGGCAGGCGCAGGCCGTCCTCCGCCGCGCCCTTCAGGAACTTTTCCGACGGCAGGATCTTGCCGCGGGCCACGCCGGACATGTCGGGCACCAGGCATTCGACTTCCTCGATCTGCCGCGAGCGGATCCACTCTTCAAGGATGGAAATGGGGGAGGTCATAGGGAAACTCCGGGGTTTCGCGCGCGGGGTTTATACAGGAATGCGGCATCGAACAACAAGACCGGTGAAACGCCGGAATCACTGCGGCGAGCCGCCGCGCATGACCGGTTTACAGGCGCGTCGACATCGTCAAGACTCCGTCGCGGACCGCGACCGTCGGTCATTGTCCGGGACCCCACAATTCTGGGAGACGTCTATGGCAAGCAGGACTCCTGCGACCGCCCCCGATAGCCCGCGCGCGCATCGCCGGCGACGGCTGCTGTCGACTCTCGCCGCCGCAGCCGTTGTCGGCGTTGGCGCAGGCGCCACCCCGGCGCGTACAGCCCGCCGAACGACGGAGGACATCGATCAGCCGGCGAGTCCGGGCGACGCGGCCTTCATCCGCCGCGCATTCGAAATGCGCCGCCGGGCGATCGAGCAGGGGGATCAGGCTTTCGGCGCGGTGATCGTGCGGGGCGACAGGATCATCGCCCAATCCTCGAGTCGCGTGATTCTCGACCAGGATCCGACCGGTCACGCTGAGATGGCTGCGATCCGGGACGCGGCCCGCCGGCTCGGCGATCGCAACCTGCGCGGCGCCATCATGTATTCGTCGTCCCGGCCCTGTCCCATGTGCGAGGCGGCGGCCTACTGGGCGGGTATCGAGACGATGATATTCGGCCAGGACGCGACCGATGCCGGCGCCCCCCGGCTGTGCCGATAGAGGCAATCCGAGTCACACCGCCGGAAGCCGGCTGTCGGCGCGGCTTGCGCGTGATCCGTTAAGTGGGGCTCGGCCAAATCGGCACGACCTCATGCTGAGGCGGGCCGCAAGGCCCATCTCGAAATCTGAGGTCGCGCCGCAGTCCGGAACCGATTCGATCTGAACGGACAATGCTCTACGCGAGCGGCGCGTAATCGTATTCGCCGATCCCCTGGAGGACGAGGAAGGTGACCGGCGCGTCGGCGCCGTTGGTCACCCGATGCGGCCGCCCCGGTTCCACCGCATGGGAGTCGCCGGGGTCGAGTTGCGCCTCCTCCTCGGGATCGCGCAGGAAGATCCTCAGCCGTCCCTCGAGGACGTAGAAGGTGTCCCGGACAGTATTGTGGCAATGCCACGGCACCTCTTGGCTCGGCGTGAGTGTCAGCTCGTTGATACGGAAACCGGGCCGCTCGAGATGATAGGCCTGACGCTCGGCCGTATAAAGATGTCGCGCATCCTTGATCGAATTCATGCCACCTCCGGCTCGGCGGTTCGGCGTCCTTGACGAACGCCGCCGAATCGGCACGATGCTTCAGATTGCGCCACAATACAAGAAGCGGGACGCAGGCGATGCCAACGGATCCAGCGATGTCGGAAGCCGACGCCTTCCTTGCGGCGAACCCCGACGTCAAGACCGTCGAGCTTCTGATGCCGGACATGTGCGGCGTCCTGCGCGGCAAGCGGCTGACGCGAAACAGCTTCAAGAAGCTGTATTCGGGCAGTGTGCGATGCCCCGGCTCACTGTATATCCTCGACGTCACAGGCCAGAGCGTGCCGACCATGCGGTACGGCATCGCCGATGGCGACCCAGACAAGTTCTGTCATCCTGCCCCGGGAACGCTCAAGCCAGTTCCGTGGGCCAGACAGCCGTTGGGTCAGGTCTTGGCGTCGATGATCGAAGACGACGGCACGCCGCTGTATTCGGACCCGCGCGCGATCGTCGCATCCACGGTGGCCCGGCTCGGTGAGCTGGGCGTGGCGCCGACCGTGGCGATCGAGCTCGAATTCTATCTGCTCGACCGCAGACGCGGCCCGGGCGGCGTGCCGCAACCGGCGTTCTCGGACGAAAGCGGCTACCGCCAGTCCACCACGCAGGTCGCCGGCATGGACGAGCTCTACGATTTCGATTCCTTCCTTGCCGAAGTGGCGCGCTGCTGCGAGATTCAAGGCATCCCGGCCGAGGCCGCGTCGAAAGAGTACGCACCGGGACAATACGAGATCAACCTGCACTACGTGGCCGATGCGGTGACCGCCTGCGACCACGCGGTGATGCTGAAGCGCGTCGTCAAGGCGGTCGCGCGAAGCCAGGGCCTGGTCGCGAGCTTCATGGCCAAGCCGTTCGCGGAGCTGGCCGGCAGCGGCACCCATGTTCATGTCAGCCTGTACGACAGCAAGGGCGGCAACGCGTTCGCCCGGGGAAAGCGGCAGGAAATCAATGGCATGCATGTCGGCGAGCCGCTGCGCCATGCGGTCGGCGGCCTGATCGCCTGCATGGCCGAGAGCATGGCGATCTTCGCGCCGAATGCCAATTCCTACCGCCGCTTCCAGCCGGGCCTGTTCGTGCCGGTATCGCCGTCCTGGGGCGTCAACAACCGTGCCGCGGGGATCCGCATCCCGCCGTCGGACAACGAGGCCATGCGAATCGAGCACCGCAACGCCGGGGCCGATGCCAATCCCTATCTGGTCACCGCGGCGATCCTCGCCGGCATACATCACGGGATCAGCGGCAAGATCTCGCCGCCGCCGGCGAGCGACGGCGACCAGGACCCGGAAGGCCTGCCCGAATTGCCCCTGAACTGGCATGGCGCACTCGACCGGTTCCGCGACGGCCGGATCCTGCCCGCGTATTTGGGCAAGAAGTATCACGGCGTCTACGAGGCCTGCCGGCGCTTTGAGTGCGAGGCCTTCAAGGCGCATATCCAGCCGCTCGACTACGAGTGGTATCTGCGCACCGTGTGACCCGCAATCAAAGCCTGTCGCGCAGCCCGTACCACAGCATCGCGAGCACCAGCAGCGGATGGCGCAGCATCGTGCCCCCCGGAAATGGGGAGACCGGAAGGCGCGCCATCAGATCGAAGCGCGACATCGTGCCCGCGACCGCCTCGGCGAGGATCTGTCCGGCCAGCGTCGCCAGCGCGACGCCGTGTCCGGAATAGCCGCAGGCGGTCAGCACGTTCGCCTGCAGGCGCGCGAAATAGGGCAAGCGTTGCAGGGTGATGCCGAGGGTGCCGCCCCAGCCGTAATCGATCCGGGCGTCGGCCAGCTGCGGATACACGTGCAGCATGTAGGGACGGACGAATGTCTTGATGTCCCTTGGAAAGTCGTAGGAGTAGGTCTCGCCGCCGCCGAACAGCAGGCGCCGGTCGGCCGACAGCCGGAAGTAATTGATCACGAATTTGGAGTCGGCGACGGCAACATCGTCGCGGATGATTTGCCGCGCCCGCTTGGCGCCCAGGGGCTCGGTCGCGATGACAAAGTTGTTGATCGGCATGACCCGGGCGGCGACCTGCGGCGACAGCCCGTCGAGATAGCCGTTGCAGGCGAGAATGACGAACCGCGCCCGCACCTGTCCCCTCGCGGTGCGGACGACGGCCGGATCGCCGCCGGCAACGGAAATGGCCGGGCTGCGCTCGAAGATGTGCGCGCCGGCCGTGCGCGCCGCGTCGGCAAGGCCGAGCGCGAAGTTCAGCGGGTGCAGGTGGGCCGCGCCCATATCTAGCCAGCCGCCGTAATAGAGCGGACTGCCCAGCATTTCGCGCATTTCCGCCTCGTCGACCGCACGGATGTCCGCGTAGCCATAGTCCGCCCGCAGTTTTTCGGCATAGGCATGGCTGTGGGCGACAAAGCCCGGCTTGTGGTCAGCATGCAGGATGCCGGGCTTGAGATCGCAGTCGATGGCATGGCGCGCGACCCTGTCGCGCACCAGCGCCTTGGCCGCCTGGGCGATCTCCCACATGCGATGCGCGTCCGCACGACCGACGACACGCTCCAGCCAGGTCTGGTCGCGGCGCTGGCCCGACCCGGCCTGACCGCCATTGCGCCCCGACGCCCCCCAGCCCGCGCGGTGCGCCTCCAGAAGCAGCACCGCAAGGCCGCGCTCGGCAAGCTCGAGTGCCGCCGACAGGCCGGTGAACCCGCCGCCGACGATACAGACATCGCATTCGGCATCGCCGTCCAACGTCGCGAACGGCTCGATCGCGTTGGCAGTCGCCGCATAATACGACTGCGGATAGCTGCCGGGCACACCGTTGCGATACAGAAAACCGCGGCTCATCTGGGTCTCCGGGTCGATGCGGCGGGGGCACGCGCAAGGCTATCCACGTCGACGGGAGCTTGTCCAGAGATGCGATGCCGCACCGTGACTCAGCCGGTCAACGCCCGCAGCACGACCACCGACGCGACGCCGCCGGCGATTGCAGCAAGCGACGGCAGGCGCCAGGCCAGGGCAACCGTCACGATTGCGGCGCCGGATTCGGCCGGTCCGGTCGTCAGCACGGTCGGCGCGATCAGCGCCACCAGGATCGCCCCCGGCATTGCCGCCAGCGCACCGGACAGCGGCCTGCTCAGGCGGATTCGGCGAACCAGCCAGAAGCCCGCGATGCGCGTGAAATAGGTGGCGCCGGCCATCGCCGCGAACGCCGCGAGGACCAACGGATCAACCGCCATCGTCACGCACCCCCTGAAGCGCTCCGACGGCCGCGCCCGCCGCGCCGCCAGCCAGGATATACCAGGGCCCGGCGACGAGATACCACACCGCGACCGCTGCGGCGGCACTGGCGACCCAGGGCCCCATCGTCCGCCGGCCGCGCCATAACGCGGCGAGAATGACAAGGAAGATCGCGGTGAACGCGAAGTCGAACCCGAAGCGCGCGGGATCGCGAATCGCCGCGCCCGCGAGGTGGCCGAGCGTCGTCATCGAAACCCAGGTCAGATAGAACGGCACCACAAGCGCTGCGTAGTAGGACAGCCGCAGCCGTCCGGCGCCGGCACGCGCCATCGACAGGGCCCAGATCTCGTCGGCGAGGAAGAACAGCGCCGGGTAGGCCCGGCCCGTGCGCCAATGGGCGATGTGCGGCATCACGGCGGCGCCCATCAGGATATGCCGCGCATTGATGATGAAGGTTGTTAGGGCGAGGCTTGCGACCGGCACCGGCCATGACCACAGATCGAGCGCGACGAACTGGGCGCTGCCGGCGAACACCATCGCGCTCATCAGCAGTGCCTCGAGCGTCGACAACCCGTTCTGGCGCGCAAGGAAGCCGATCAGTAGGGCGAATGGCACCATGCTGGCCACGGCGGGCGCCACCGCACGCAACGCCGCCGCTGCTTCGCCGCGCCAGGGCCTGCCCGAAACCTCCATCGGGTCGCGATCGCCTGCCTCCATCCGGCGCCTCCGTCTCTCAGCCGCAAGGTCGCCGGATCATGCGCAATATCCGGCGGTCATGTCCCGAATGAAGATGGCGCAACATCGCCGGCCTGTCACGGGCCGGACACCGCCGTTATGATGGAAGGCAGGACCGCAGCCCCGGGAGACGATGCGCCATGGCCGGCAAGACCCTGCTGATCGTCGCACATGCGCCTTCGCCCAACACGGTCCGGCTACGCGACGCCGTGGTCGCGGGCGCGCGCAGTCCGGAGATCGTCAGTGTTGCGGTGCGCGTCCTCAGCCCGTTCGAGGCGCAGCCGGACGACGTTACGGCGGCCGACGCCGTGATCCTCGGGACCACCGAGAACCTCGGGTATATGAGTGGCGCCCTGAAGGATTTTTTCGACCGCATCTATTATCCATGCCTCGAGCAGACCGAAGGTCTGCCCTGCGCCCTCTACATACGGGCCGGCCATGACGGGACCGGCACGCGCCGGGCCGTCGAATCGATCCTCGCGGGGTTGCGCTGGCGGCTGGTGCAGGAACCGCTGATCTGCCGCGGCGGCTGGGACGACGCGTTCGCCAACCGCTGCGCCGAGCTCGGAACCGCCGTGGCGGCCGGCCTCGACGCCGGCGTCTTCTGAGAACGCCGCTACTCGGTGGTCACGACGACGCCGCCAAGAAACAGCACCTCGTCGAACGTCCGGTTCAGCGACGCGCTGTGAAAATCCCGCATCACGGCGCCGTTGCCGTAACGCACCTCGGACCCAACGGCGATCTCGCGGCGCGGCACGGCGATCCAGCCTTCGCCATCATCCCGCGTGACCTGCAGATAGGTGTATTGGCCGGCCGCGATGACCTCGGTGACCTTGCCCGCATTCGGCAGGTTCGCCGCCTGGCCGGCGCTTCCCGCGACCGCCGGGTGCCCGGCCGGCATCGCCGGGGCCGCTTCGGCCGCGCCGGAGGGCGCCGCGGACACCGGCGGGTGACCGGCGGGCATCGCGGGGGCCTCCTCACCGACCACCTCGACACCACTGAGGAACACCACCTCTTCGAAGGTCCGATTCAGCGATCCGCTGTGAAAGTCGGCCATCAAGAGCCCATCGGGGTAGCGGATCTGCGCGCCCACGGATACGTCGCGACGGGGAATGGCCAGCCAGGTCTCCTTGCCGTCTTTGGCGACGTGCAGATATGTGTAGGACCCGGCGGCGAGCACCTCGGTCACCTCGCCGCTGTTCGGCAATCCGGTCTGGCTGACCACGATCGCTGCGCCATGCGGATCTTCCGGGGCCGGCAGCGCCGTGCCGGGAGCGCCAAACGCCGCCGCCGCCGGTGCAACCGCCATGATCAGAGAAAAGAAGAGCGTTTTCACGATTGTATCCTTCATTGAATCCCGCATGTGCACGAATCGCTCGCGAGGTTGGAACAAAGCCCGGCACATTTGCCGAAGACCGGGCCGCATCGCATTGACTTGGATCAGCTTTGCCGTCCGGTCAACCGTGCCGGCGCGGAAAAGACGGGGCCCGGGCCCGGCCCGGCCGGGTCGGGCCGCTCAATTGTCGTCGAATCCTTGGATGCGCAGTTCGCCGATATTGCACGGCGGCGCCTTGCGCTCAGGCCGCAGCTGCGCCGGAATCAGGCGGGGCGGAGTCGCCGCCGCGCCCCCCGCGATCTCGAGGATCAGCTTGCGGCGCACCGCTTCGGCGAATTCGTCAAACGAATTGGCGACCACCAGGAACGCTCCCGGACCGCCGATCACGCAATCCCTGTAATAGAGGTCGAGATCCTCGATCGGCGGCCAGCCGAAGGGTCCGGGGCGTCCGTTGATGATGGGAAGGCCGTTTACCGTGATCCCCGCCGCGACGGCCCGGTCCCGCGCCCGGGTGACGAGATCGCCCGAATTGTTGGCGCCGTCCCCCG
>CP070634.1:203262-207982 GCA_020356105.1 Rhodospirillales bacterium
CCGCGAACGGCCCGGCCGCCGTCTATGCGATCCGCAAATGGGACGAATGGCTGCGCAAATACGCCCCGCCGGGCGCCGCCAGCTATGACTTCTACCAGTCCCTGCCGGCGCTCTCGACCGGCAACGTCGCACAGCAGATCTTCTGGTACACCGCCTTCACCTCGTCGATGGTAGCGCCGAAGAGCGAAGGCAACAACACGGTCGATGACGACGGCAATCCGCTGTGGCGCATGGCCCCGTCACCGCACGGCCCTTATTGGGAAGAGGGCCAGAAACTCGGCTACCAGGACGCCGGCTCGTGGACGCTGTTCAAGTCGACGCCGGTGGATCGCCGCAAGGCGGCCTGGCTCTATGCCCAGTTCACGGTCTCCAAGACCGTATCGCTGAAGAAGACCCATGTCGGCCTGACTCCGATCCGGGACAGCGATATCCGTCACGAGTCCTTCAGCAAGCGGGCGCCGAAGCTGGGCGGGCTGGTCGAGTTCTACCGCTCGCCGGACCGCGTGCGCTGGTCGCCGACCGGGATCAACGTGCCCGACTATCCCAAGCTGGCACAGATCTGGTGGCAGCAGATCGGCGACGTGAACTCCGGCGCCTTTACGCCGCAGCAGGCGATGGACCGGCTGGCCAGCGAGATGGACCAGGTCATGGCCCGCATGCAGGCGGCCGACGAGAAGGCCGGCACCTATGGCGGCTGCGGCCCGCGTCTGAATGCGGAAAGCGATCCGGCGGTGTGGCTGAACAAGCCGGGTTCGCCCAAGGCCAAGCTCGCGAACGAGAAGCCGAAGGGCGAGACCGTCGACTATGACGAACTGGTGAAACGCTGGAAGAACTGAGGCCGTCACAGGGCCGACGGCCGATGGTTCGCCCGGGGAGCGCGTCCTGCGCTCCCCGGCTGCGGCATGGCGGGGGCCGCGTTGTGGTTGCCGCTTGTGTTTGTGCATTCGGTGTCGGACCCTGTCAGGGGCGTCCGGCAGGGCCGCCGGACCGATGACAGAGGCAGTGGCCGGACCCGCAACGGGGCCGTCCAGGGGAATGATCGCATGACCCTCGAACTCAGGCAGGTGACCAAGCGGGTCGGTGCGGACATGCACATCTACGAATCCAGCCTCGAGTTCCGGGAGGACGCGTTCAACATCCTCCTCGGCACCACCCTGGCCGGCAAGACGTCGCTGATGCAGTTGATGGCGGGGCTGGAGCGGCCGACCTCGGGCGAGATCTGGTTCGACGGCCAGAACGTAACCGGCGTATCGGTGCAGAAGCGCAATGTCTCGATGGTCCACCAGCAATTCATCAACTATCCCAACCTTTCGGTGTTCGAGAATATCGCCTCGCCGCTGCGCGTGGCGGGCGTGAAGCGAGCGGATGTCAAGCGCCGTGTCGGCGAGGTTGCCGAGATGCTGCGGCTGACGCCGATGCTCGGCCGCAAGCCGGCGGAGCTGTCGGGCGGGCAGCAGCAACGCACCGCCCTGGCGCGTGCCCTGGTCAAGGATTCCGACCTCGTGCTGCTCGACGAGCCGCTGGCCAATCTCGATTACAAGCTGCGCGAGGAACTGCGCGACGAGATGCCACGGCTGTTCCGGGACCGCGGCTGCACCGTGGTCTATGCGACCAGCGAGCCGACCGAGGCGCTGCTGCTCGGCGGCTATACCGCCACCATGCATGAGGGGCGGGTGACGCAGTTCGGGGAAACCGCGGCCGTCTATCGCCGGCCCCGGGACCTTTTGTCGGCGCAGGTGTTCTCCGACCCGCCGATCAACACCGCCGCCGTGGTCAAGCGCGACGGGCGCTTCGACCTGGTCGACGGGGTCGGCTGGCCGGCCGTGGCGCCCTGGGACGGGCTGCCGGACGGCCCCTATGTCATGGCCATCCGGCCCCATCACGTCACGCCCTTCGAGGCGGGCGGACAGGCGGTGCGGGTCGAGGGACGGGTGCTGGTGACCGAGCTGAGCGGCTCGGAGAGCGTCGTCCATTTCGAGCTCGGGCAGCACAGCTGGATCTCGCAGTCGCACGGGATCCATGCCTTCCCGGTCGGCGAGTCCGCGGCCTTCCATATCGATACCGGCCGCTGCCTGTACTTCAACGAAGACGACCGGCGTCTGGCGGCATAGGGGGGCGGATGTCCGAGATCAGGCTGACCGAGCTGCGCCACAGCTACCTTGCCAATCCGCAAACCGATGCCGACTGGGCGCTCAAGACGATGAGCGTCGACTGGTCGGACGGCGGCGCCTATGCCCTGCTCGGCCCGTCCGGCTGCGGCAAGACCACGCTGCTCAACATCATCTCGGGGCTGCTGACGCCGACCGAGGGCGAGGTCTGGTTCGGCGACCGCGAAGTCACCGCGATGCCGCCCGACCAGCGCAACATCGCCCAGGTGTTCCAGTTCCCGGTCGTCTACGACACCATGACGGTGTACGAGAATCTGTGCTTCCCGCTGCGCAACCGCGGCATCGCCCAGGCCGATGTCGACCGCAAGGTGCGCGAGATCGCCGACATGCTGGACCTCGGCGAGATGCTGCCGCGCCGCGCCGCCGGGCTGACGGCCGACGGCAAGCAGAAGATCTCGCTGGGCCGCGGCCTCGTCCGCGAGGACGTCAACGCGATCCTGTTCGACGAGCCGCTGACGGTGATCGACCCGCATCTGAAATGGGTGCTGCGGTCGAAGCTCAAGGAGCTGCACCAGCGCATCGGCACGACGATGATCTATGTCACCCATGACCAGACCGAGGCGCTGACCTTCGCCGACCAGGTGGTGGTCATGCATGAGGGCACGGTGGTGCAGATCGGCACGCCGGTCGACCTGTTCGAGCGGCCGCAGCACACCTTCGTCGGCCATTTCATCGGCTCGCCGGGCATGAACGTGCTGCCCTGCGGGATCGAGGACGGCCGGCCGCTGTTCGCCGGCCTGCCGGTGCCGACCGAGCATCCGATCGCCCACCGCAACGGCGGCGCACGGCTGGAGATCGGGGTGCGCCCGGAATTCGTCAGCTTCGCGCCCGAGGGGATCCCGGTCGATATCGTCCGGGTCAGCGATGCCGGCCGCTACCGCATCGTCGATGCGCGGCATGGCGAGCACCTGATCAAGCTGCTGGTGCCGGAGGGCGAGGAGCTGCCGTCGGAGCGCGCCCATATCCACTTCGATCCCGGCCATACGCAGGTCTATGCCGACGGCTGGATGGTGAACTGAGATGGCGGCCAAGACCCAGAACCCCAAAGCCTGGCTGTTCGTCCTGCCGGTCGTCCTGCTGGTCGCCTTCAACGCGCTGATCCCGCTGATGACCGTGGTCAACTACTCGGTCCAGGAAACCTTCGGCGATAACGTGTTCTTCTGGGAGGGCGTGAAGTGGTACGAGCAGGTGCTGCATTCCGAGCGCTTCCACGCCTCGCTGCTGCGCCAGATGACGTTTACCGGGATCATCCTTTTGATCGAGGTGCCGCTCGGCGTCGCCATCGCGCTGGCGATGCCGCGCCGGGGCATCGGGGTGTCGGTGTGCCTGGTGCTGATGGCGCTGCCGCTGCTGATCCCCTGGAACGTCGTCGGCGCCATGTGGAACATCTTCGCGCTGCCCGATATCGGCCTGCTCGGCCGCATGATCAACGGCATGGGCATCGACTACAACTTCACCCAGCAGCCGGGCGCGGCCTGGTTCACCACCATCCTGATGGACGTCTGGCACTGGACCTCGCTGGTCGTGCTGCTGGCCTATGCCGGGCTGCGCTCGATCCCCGACGCCTACTACCAGGCGGCGAAGATCGACGGCGCCACCGGCTGGGCGGTGTTCCGGCACATCCAGCTGCCGAAGATGAAGCGGGTGCTGACGATCGCCATCCTGCTGCGCTTCATGGACAGCTTCATGATCTACACCGAGCCCTTCGTGCTGACCGGCGGCGGGCCCGGCAACTCGACGACCTTCCTTTCGATCGACCTGGTCAAGATCGCGCTCGGCCAGTTCGACCTCGGCCCGGCGGCGGCGATGTCGCTGATCTATTTCCTGATCGTGCTGCTGCTGTGCTGGGTCTTTTACACGCTGATGATGCGGCATGAGGCGCAATGATGAAACGCTTTGCCTGGCTGGCGCCGACCCTCTACATCATCTTCCTGCTGTTGCCGATCTATTGGCTCCTGAACATGTCGTTCAAGACGACCAACGAGATCCTCAACGTCTTCACCCTGTGGCCGCAGGACTTCACGCTCGACAACTACCGCAAGATCTTCACCGACTCGACCTGGTACAACGGCTACCTCAATTCGATCACCTACGTCGTCATCAACACGGTGATCTCGGTCACCGCGGCGCTGCCGGCGGCCTACGCCTTCTCGCGCTACCGCTTCCTCGGTGACAAGCACCTGTTCTTCTGGCTGCTGACCAACCGGATGGCGCCGCCGGCGGTGTTCGCGCTGCCGTTCTTCCAGTTGTACTCGGCGATCGAGCTGTTCGATACTCACATCGCGGTGGCGCTCGCGCATTGCCTGTTCAATATTCCGCTCGCGGTATGGATACTCGAGGGCTTCATGTCCGGCGTACCCAAGGAACTCGACGAGACCGCCTACCTCGACGGCTACCCGTTCTGGAAATTTTTCATCCGCATCTTCATCCCGACGATCGCCGCCGGTATCGGCGTTGCGGCGTTCTTTTGCTTCATGTTCTCTTGGGTTGAGCTACTACTGGCCAAGACGCTGACCGCAGTCGCGGCCAAGCCCATTGCAGCCACGATGACA
>CP070634.1:208082-230126 GCA_020356105.1 Rhodospirillales bacterium
TCCTCCATCTGTCCGGTGCGCACGATCACGAAATCGCCGCGGCGGATCTCCACCCCCTGGGCCTCGGCGCAGGCATCGAGATCCGCGTTCGTGATCGCGGTGCCGTCTTCGAAATAGTCGACGCCGTGGTGACGCGCGACGTCGAGCAGAACGCCGCGGCCCACCATGCGATCCCGCACCTTGTGGATCGCGTTCTTCTTCGCGCCGTCCGCGTCGACCAGTCGCGCGTCGTAGCCGTTCCACATCTTGTCGTCATAGAAGATATGCCCGAGCGCGTCCCATTGCGTGCCGCATTGCAGGGGCAGCGAAACCATGTCGTCGGCATAGCGGATCTTGCCCTCGTCCTGGTTGCCAGCCACCGCGTCGGTGCCGGTCGCCAGCATGGTGTGGATCGGGTTGAAGCGGTTTCCCCAGAGGCCCTTCTGCGGGCCGTTGCGATCGAAATTGAGGCCGAGCGCGAAGGCCTTGCCTCTGCGGATGAGGCCGGCGGCCGCAACGATGTCCTCGGCCGTCACGTAATTGAGCGTGCCGGCCTCGTCATCCGGGCCCCATTTGCCCCAGTTCTTGCATTTCTCGGCAGTGGCGCGCAGATGCGCCAGGTCGAACATCTTCTCATCGTAGCGGCGCGGCATGTCTCGATTCCTTCCTGTCTCCAACCTGTCGTGAATTAAAGTAGCGGGCTTTCCGGCGGCAGTCCAAGGGACACGCGCCCATACAGCGTTCCCACCACGTCCATGTGGAACAGTACATGGGCGTTGCCGGCATGTGCATCGCGGAACATGCGCTGCAACGGACTCTTTTCATACAACCCCGCGCCGCCCGCCAGCCCGAAGACGATATCCGTCGCTTCGGTGCAAAGCTTTACAGAGAAGGCGCCGTCGCCGCGCCATTTCGCCTTGGTCTCGATATCCGGAACCTTGCCGTTCCGGGCGATGCGCATGGCCTCCGCGCAGTTGGCCAACATGAGGCGCTCGGCCGCATCAATCCGGCTTTTTGCATCGGCAAGCTTGATCTGCACGGCCTGGAAGTCGGACACCTTCGCGCCGGTATAACTGGAGACGCGCGAACGCAGGTGGTCAGTATGCAGCTCCCAGGCGCCGAGCGCGTTGCCCAGCGGTATGCCGCTGATCACGTAGGGCGCGATGCCGTAGAGCGGCAGCCGGTAG
Source organism: Rhodospirillales bacterium (assembly GCA_020356105.1). Taxonomy (GTDB): domain Bacteria; phylum Pseudomonadota; class Alphaproteobacteria; order UBA8366; family JADFVY01. The sequence goes on from CP070634.1 coordinate 209,249, forward strand.
AGCGGGCCGGGATTGACTTCGCTGCCCGGCGTCGGCCCGCCCGTCATATCGGCGGCCCGGATGGTGCGATGCTCCGGAACGAAGACCCCCTCGGCCTTGACGTCGTGACTGCCCGTGGCACACAGCCCGACGGCGTCCCAGGTCTCGATGACTTCGTAATCGCTGTCCGGCACCAGGAACAATCGTGCTTCCGGCTGCGCGTCGCCTGACTCGTCCGCCACCATGCCGGCCAGCATGTTCCAGGTGCTGTTGCCGACGCCGCTGGAGAACGGCCAGCGGCCGCTCAACTCGAAGCCGCCCTTCACCCGCTTTGCCTTGCCCGCCGGGAAGACAAGGGACGACGCGATCAGCACGTCCGCGTCCTCGCCCCATAGTTCGTCCTGCGCCTTGGGAGCCCACATGCCGAGCATGAAATGGTGGATCGCGAGGTTGACCATGCTCCAGGCGCTCGACGCGCAGGCCCGCGCGATCACGGCGCTGGATTCGACCATGAAGCCGATCTCCATTTCGGAGCCGCCGACCCGCCTGGGCTGCAACATCCGGAACAAGCCGCTCTCGTGGAAATCCCGTACCGTTTCCTCCGGCATGAGGCGCGCCTCCTCGGCCGCGGCCGCGCGCTCCCGCAGGGCCGGCAGCAATTCCCGGGCGCGGTCCAGCAACGCCTCGCGCGTCGACGGTGTGCCGGTTCCTCTGCTCGCAGATATCGTCATGCTATCTCTTCCCGGATACCTCCGCCGATGTCAAAGGATCGGATTGTCAGGCGGCAGACCGAGCGCCACGCGCCCATAGGTCGTGCCGGCCGCATCCGTGTTGAAGGCGATATGCGCGGCGATCGCATGGGCGTCGCGGAAGGCGCGCTGCACCGGGTTCTTCCTGTAAAGCCCACCGCCGCCGGAGAGGCGGAAAATCGAATCCACCGCCCTGGTGCAGAGCGACACGGAGAAGGCGCCGTTACGGCGGAAGCGGGCCTTGGTCTCGATGTCGGGCGCCTCACCGGCCTCGGCGATCCGCATCGCTTCGGCGCAGTCCTCGCGCATGATCAACTCGGCTGTATCGATGCAGCTCTTGGCCTCCGCGATGTGGATCTGCACCGCCTGGAAGTCGGAGACCTTCGCGCCGGTGTAGCTGGAGACGCGCGAACGCAGCGACTCGACGAATCCCTGCCACGCCCCCTGCGCGACGCCCAGTCCGGCGCCGCTCAGCACGTAGGGGAATACGGCGAACAGCGGCAGGCGGAACAGCGGTCCGGGATTGACCGCGCTGCCCGGTGTCGCGCCGCCGCGGATATCCGCCGCGGCCAGCGTCCGGTGCTCGGGCACGAACAGGTCCTCGGTTGCGACATCCTTGCTGCCGGTGCCGCGCAGGCCCGCCGCATGCCAAGTGTCGATGATCTCGTACTCCTCCTTGCGCAGCATGAACAGGCGCGCCTCCTTGGGCGCGTCCGGCGCATCGCCTTCGACCATGCCGCCGAGCATGTTCCAGCTGCTGTTGTCGACGCCGCTGGAGAACGGCCAGCGACCGCTGACCAGATACCCGCCCTTGGTGCGCTTCGCGCGGCCGGCCGGGAAGATGAAGGAGGAGGCGATCAGGGCATCCGGGTTCTCGTCCCAGACCTCATCCTGCACGGCCGGCGGGAACATGCCGAGCATCCAGTGATGACAACCGAGATTAATCAAATTCCAGGCGCTGGAAGCACAGGCCTGCCCGACCACCGCGCCGATGTCGACGAGGATGCCGTAGTCCAGCTCGGCGCCACCGACGCGGGCCGGCTGCACCATCCGGAACAGGCCGGCCTCGTGGAAGTCTTTCTCCGTCTCATCCGGCAACCGGCGCAATTCCTCGGCCAGCGGTGCGCGCTCGCGCAGCGCGGGCCGCAACGCGGCCGCGCGTTCCAACAGCTCTTCGCGCCGAGCACGCTCCGGCGCCGCCGCCTCGCCCGCGGTGGTCATTCGATCTTTCCTGTCCCTTGTGCCCCGCCCGCGACCGATCGCTCAGCTTGTCCAGAAGTTGAGCTCGATGGTGCAACCATTCGGGTCCTCGACGAACACTTGGTGCAGGTCCATGCCGGGCACGTCGCGCTCCCGGTAGGCAATCCCAAGCCCGTCGAGCCGCCGTCGCATGCCATCCAGGTCGTCGGCATTGAACGCCAGGTGGTCCACGGCGCCGCCGCCCTTGAGGGCCCGCTCTCGGTCCTCGCCCATATAGTCGGTGAGGCCGTGCGCGCCTTCGGGGTCGAGCCCGATCAGATGGACCACGGGACGGTCCCCGCAATAGAGCCAATATCCCGGGAACGGAAATGGCGGCCGATCGCCTTCCGCAAGTCCAAGGGCGTCTACGTAGAAATCCCGGGTGGTCTCCAGATCGTCGGTGCGGATCGAGTAATGGTCGAGCCGTGTCAGCCCCATTGCCACTGCCTTTCACTTGGATCGCGTGATGCCGTCAGTTTAGCGGTTGATATCCCAATTTCAAACGACGGTGGGCCTTCGCTTCGAAAATTCGGTTCACCCTCGTACTGAGATCATTCGCTCCACAACGGCCGGCGCACCGAGAACGAAGTTCTCCACCTCGGCCGCGATCACGCCTTCAATATCCGACGGGATCTCGACCTCGTAAATCCACTTGCGGATGGCAATGTAAAAGATGCTGCCGTGCAGCCCCCAGGCCAGCTCGAGCTCGGCTTCGCTGAACGGGACATCATCCGGCGAGGGAAGACCATGGGCGGCGCGCAGTTCCGTCATGACCCGTTTGAAAACGCGGTCGCGGATCAACGCCAGGTATCGCTTGTTGATGTTTACGCCCTTCAGGCCCGAATAAACGAAAATCCGCACCCATTCATAGGTGAAGATCGCCTTGGTGTAGGCCTTGTAGAACTCGGTCAGTCTCTTGCCCAGCGGCAGGTCGCGGTCCTCGAGCAGTTCTTCCCACCTCGGGTCCCAGCGACTCAGGTATACTTCCTGGTAGACCCGTTCGATCAGGTCCTCCTTGGTCGGGAAGTATCTGAAAATAAGCGGTTGAGTGATGCCCAGCCGGCGCGCCAGCTCGCGCGTCTGTCCTTCGAAGCCGACTTCCGCGAAGAACCGGATCGCCTCCTCGACGATCATCTGTTCCCGTTCATTCCGGGGGAGCCGCTTGCGCTTTCGGGGGCCGGCCGCTTGTGCCGGGCCGACCCCGTCCTCCTCGCCAATCTGCGCGCCGCGGCTGTCAGTTTCCGGGATCATTCCAGGCCCTTCCCGCGTCGAAAGCCTTGCCAAATGGCGAGCGACCATAGCATTGACACCTGTTAATGTAATGTGCCATTTTTCTGATCAAGCGCTAATTTACAGTTCTTGCCGAGGAACGAAACACAGCGGCGCGTCGCTGCATACGAAGACCGCAAATGGTCCGGGCGCCGTGGTGGAGGGAGATGTGAAACCGGCGCCGTTCGATTACGCAAAACCGTCTACGCTCGAGGAAGCCTTCGACCTATTGGAAGCGCATGGGGAAGATGCGCGAGTCGTGGCAGGCGGCCAGAGTCTTCTTGCAACCCTGAACATGCGGCTGTCAGCGCCGTCGATCCTGGTCGACATATCGGGACTCGAAGCGCTGCGGGGAATTTCCGCCGGCAGTAACGTCTTGCGGATCGGTGCGCTGACCACGCACACCGAACTGATCGCGTCAGAGGAGGCGGCGCGCGCAGCGCCACTGCTGCGAAAGGCCGCGGTGCATATCGCCCATCCGGCAATCCGCAATCGCGGGACCTTCGGCGGCAGCCTCGCCCATGCGGACCCCGCGGCCGAGTACCCCGCCTGCGTTGTGGCACTGGACGCGACGCTTGAAATCTCCGGTCGCGATGGTTCAAGGCGGGTCGCGGCCGCGGAGTTCTTCCACGGTCTTTACGAGACCGACCTGAAACCGGGGGAACTGCTTGCCGCGGTCGAAGTGCCGGTTCTTCAGGATGGCTTCCGCTCCGGATTCGGCGAGTTTGCACGTCGTGCGGGCGATTTTGCGATGTCCGCCCTTGCCGCCCACGGGCGGTTCGATGGCGACGAAGTTCATGACCTGCGTCTCGTTTATGCCGGGGTCGATATTCGACCGGTGCGGGCCAATCGCGCCGAGGCGGTCCTCGCGGGCAAAGCGATCACGCGGGAGCTGGTCGCCGAGGCCAGGTCGCGGCTCGCCGAGGATTTGAACCCGACCGACGACTTGCAGGCGGGCGGCGCAACGAAGTTGCTCTTGTCAGGGGTGCTGCTCGAGCGTGTGCTGTCGGACATGGCGGGAGCGCGATAATGGATCCGGTACGTGAGATCACGGTTACGGTCAACGGCGAGCGGCTCACTGCACGGGTCGAACCGCGCAAGAGCCTGGTTGATTTCCTGCGCGAGGACGTCGGCCTTACCGGCTCCCATGTCGGCTGCGAGCAAGGGATCTGCGGGGCCTGCACCATCAGACTGGACGGGACGATCGTACGCGGCTGCCTGACACTTGCGGTGCAGGCAGACGGAGCCGAGGTCTGGACTGTAGAGGGACTCTCGGACAGCGCCGAGATCGCGGCGCTGCAGGAGGCCTTTCAGGAGCGAAACGCCCTCCAGTGTGGCTACTGCACGCCGGGGATGCTGCTCACGGCGGCGGCGCTCTTGCGGGACAATGCCGCGCCGACACGCCCGCAAATCAGGGAGTACCTTTCCGGCAATTACTGTCGCTGCACGGGATACCAGGCAATCGTCGATGCCATCGAGTCGGCCGCCTCGCAAATGAAAGGCGCGGGATCATGACGGACAAGAGCCCGCTGACACTCGAGGATCTGCCGAATTCCTATATCGGCCGGACTATACCGCGGCCCAATATTCGTCGCCTCGCCGAGGGACGGGGCACCTTTACCGACGACCTGACACTCCCGCGGATGGCGCATGTTGCCTTCTTGCGCAGCCCTTACGCCCATGCCGAAATCAAGTCGATCGACACGGCGCAGGCCGAAACCAGCCCGGGCGTGATCCGCATCGTTGCTGGCGAGGAGATGTCGCGATACTGCACGCCCTGGGTCGGCGTGCTGACGCATCTCAAAGGCCTCAAATCGGCGCCGCAATTCGCGCTCGCCGTGGGACGGGTGCGCTGGCAGGGTGAGCCCGTCGTTGCAGTGGTGGCGCAGAGCCGCGCCCAGGCCGAGGACGCGGTGGCGCTGGTCGAGGTCGACTACGAGCCGTTGCCTCCGGTCGTCGATATGGAAACCGCGCTGGCCCCCGAAACCCCGGTGCTCCATCCGGAACTCGGCGACAATCTCGCCTTCGAGCGCGTGGTCGAGGCCGGCGACGTCGATGCTGCCTTCGCAGAGGCCGACGCCGTCGCCGAGGAAGTGCTCCATTTCGGCCGCCATACCGGCGTGACCCTGGAGCCTCGGGTTCTCGTCGGCGACTACAATGCGGGCGCCGGCAAGCTGACGGTGTACATGTCGACCCAGTCGCCGCATATGATGAAGAACATCTTCGCAACGCATACCGGCATCGACGAAGACGACGTGCGCGTCATCAGCAAGGACGTCGGCGGCTCGTTCGGCATCAAGATCCACACCTATCCGGACGACATGGCGACGGTGGCGCTCAGCGTGATGCTGAAGCGGCCGGTCAAGTTCGTCGCCGACCGCTTGGAATCCTTCGTCTCGGACATCCACGCGCGCGACCATCGGGTGAAGGCGAAGATCGCGGTCAAGGACGGCAAGATCACCGCGATCGAGATGGACGATCTGACCGGGATCGGGCCGTACTCGGTGTATCCGCGAACCAGCGCAGTCGAATGCAACCAGGTCCTGAACCTCGTCGGCGGGCCATACGACTTCGCCAACTACCGCGCGGTCGGCCGGGTCGTGCTGCAGAACAAGAACATCATGTGCCAGTACCGCGCGGTCGGCCATCCGGTCGCCTTCGGGGTGACCGAGGCGCTGGTCGATTCGGCGGCGCGCGCGGCGGGTATGGACCCGGCCGCACTGCGCCGCAACAGCGTCATCCCCGACGATTCGTATCCATACACTGCGGCCAGTGGCATCAAGTTCGAGGCGCTCTCGCACCAGGAAAGCCTTGAGAAGATCCTCAAGCTGATGGATTACGAAGGCCTGCGCGCGGACCAGGCGAAGCTTCGGCAAGAGGGTGTCTATCGCGGCATCGGCCTTGCCGCGATGATTGAAGTGACCAATCCGAGCCCGATGTTCTATGGCGTCGGCGGCGCCCACATTTCGGCGCGCGACGGCGTGACGATCCGGCTCGACCCGACCGGCGGGGTGACCTGCGCCACCGGGGTGACCGAACAGGGGCAGGGCACCGAGGCCGTGATCGCCCAGATCGCCGCCAGCGCGATCGGCGTACCGATCGAGAAGGTGCGGGTCGTCACCGGCGATACCGAAACCACGCCCTATGGCGGCGGCACCTGGGCCTCGCGCGGAGCCGGCATTGCCGGCGAGGCGGCGCTGCAGGCGGGGCGGGCGCTGCGCGCCAATATCCTCGAGGTCGCCGGGGCCATGCTGCAGGCAGAGCCGGACCGGCTCGATATTCGCAACGCCGCCGTGGTCGATGCCGACACGGGGTCGGAGCGGATGACCCTCGCCGATCTTGGCAAGACCGTCTATTTCCGCGGCAACGAGCTGCCGGACGGCGTCAGCCCCGAGCTCGTTGCGACGCGGCACTATTCTCCGCGGCAATTTCCCTTCGCCTTCACCAACGGCGTGCAGGCCTGCTGGCTGGAGGTCGATCCGGACACCGGTTTCGTCAAGTTGCTGGACTTCTGGGTGGTCGAGGATTGCGGCACGGTGATCAACCCGCAGCTCGTCGACGAGCAGATTCGCGGCGGCGTCGTGCAGGGGATCGGGGCGGCGCTCTACGAGCACTGCATCTACGACGAGGACGGCAACATGCGCAACGCCACCATGGCCGATTACCTGGTGCCGATGGCGGCCGAGATGCCCGACATCACCATCGAACATGTCGAGACGCCGACCGGCGAATCGGTGCTGGGTGCCAAGGGCGTGGGCGAGGCAGGAACGGCGGGTGCGCCGGCGGCCGTGTTCAATGCGATCAACGACGCGATCGGTGCGCTCGGCGGCAAGATAACAGCGATTCCTGCAACACCGGAACTGATCCTCAAGGCACTGGGCAAGGTCTGAGACACCTATTCCCGCATCCCGCAAGACAGGCAAGTGCTGTGGCGGCGCCTCACCAAGGCGGCCGCCCTCTGCGCCGCTCTGTCGTATTGACCTGCAGCACGGCGCAACGCAAGCTCTTCGAAGCTTGACTTGGCTATCAGCGCGAGGCGGTCGTTCATGGCAAAAGCGGTTGTCGTCATCCAGGGTCATCCCGACCCGGCCGGGGAGCATCTATGCCACGGCCTAGCCGACGCCTATGCCGCGGGCGCAGCGTCTGGTGGCCACTCGGTGGCCCGTGTCGAAGTGGCGAAGCTCGACTTTCCGCTGCTCCGTTCGGCGGCCGAGTTCGAAACCGGCGCCGTTCCGCCCGACATCAGGACCGCGCAGGACGCGATCATGCGCGCCGATCACATGGTGCTGGTCTACCCCTTGTGGCTCGGCACCATGCCGGCCCTGTTCAAGGGTTTTCTCGAACAATGCTTCCGGCCGGGCTTCGCTCTCAACACAGACGGGCGGTGGGACGAACTGCTCGCCGGCAAGAGCGCTCGCATCGTCGTGACGATGGGCATGCCCGCGCGGTTCTATCGCTGGTATTACGGCGCCCACAGCCTGAAGAGCCTGGAGCGCAACATTCTCGGCTTTGTCGGCATCGCGCCGATCCGTGAGAGCCTGTTCGGCGGCGTCGAGATGGTCAGCGATGCCAAGCGCGGCAAATGGCTGAAGAAGATGGAGACGCTGGGCCGCAAGGGCGAGTAGGCGCGCGGCCCGCTCTTCTCACAATCCCCTGATCCAGCGCGGTCGCAGGGGCTGTGCGCCGGCGCGGGCAGCGGCGACAATGGCGCGCAGTGCGTCGCGGTCCTTTGGCAGGTTGCCGGCCAGCGGCAGACAATTCGACGCGTGGTTGGAGCGAAAGATCACCGGGCGCGGCGGGTCGAGAAGGCTCAGGAGGCGCTCCTGCTCGGCCAGGATGCCGGCGTCGTCCTGAAATTCGAAACCGGGCTCCTGCGCGTCAATGAAACGGCTATAGACAGCCGGTTCGAGGTCGAGCTGCAGGGTCGAGAGATAGGTCGGCGGCTCCCGGTTCACCAGCTCGGCCGTGCCGGCGATATGATCTTCCCAGGCCGCTCGTCCACCGAGGCCGAGGATCACCGTTGCCGAGACCTTGAGGCCCGCCTCGCGCGCGCGGCCCAGCGCCTTAGCGAGGCTGTCCTGCGAGGCGCCCTTGCGGATTCGCTTGAGCACCGCCGTCGCGCCGGATTCGATGCCGAGATAGACGAGGCTCAGCTTCGTCTCGCGCAGCGCCGCCAGCTCCTCGATGCTCTTCTCGTTGAGGTTCTTCGGCGTCGCATAGGCGGAGACCCGGGAGAGATTCGGCAACCGCGCCGCAAGGTAATCCAGGATTTCGATGAGGTGCCCGGTCGGCAGGCACAGCGCGTCGCCGTCGGCTAGGAACACCCGGTGCGCCTGCGGCCAGTCCCGTGCACCGGCATCGATATCGGCGAAAACCTCGTCCAGAGGCCGCGCCCGGTAGTCCTTCGTGACGTACATCGAGCAGAAGGTGCAGCGGTTGTATGAACAGCCGATCGTCGCCTGGACGATCAGGTTGTTGCCCTCGCTGGGCGGTCGGTACAGCGGCATGTCGTAGAGGATGGCCATGAATATCTAATTAGCAGACTGTCCTATCCTTTCGTAGTCGTCATTGCGAATTCTGCACTGCGCTCGTGTCCAACGCAAAACATCGAACCATTCTTTATGCGCAGGTCTGAATCTTCTCGACCGCTGCCGGGCGTGACGGTGATGACGAGATGGGCGCCGGATCCCGGCCAGAGCGCCGTCATCGATGCAGCGTAACCGGTTGTAATTCGTTTCAGGTATGGCATGTTGCCCAGTCGACCTGACACAACATGACAGGGGGCTGGAATGAGCAATGTCAGCGAGGCCGGTATGGCCTTTCGGGAAGCGGTCAAGCAGAGCGTCCGGAAGAACGCCTGGCTGTTCGTATTGCAGGGCATTCTGATGGTCGTCGCCGGCGTGGCGGCAATCGCCTATCCGCTGCTGACGTCGGTCGCCATGATCATATTTCTCGGCTGGACCTTGATCATCGTCGGGGTGATTCAGGGTATGAGCCTTATTACCGCGCGGGAGGCACCGCATTTCTGGTTGCAGCTCATTTCCGTTGCCCTTGGCTGTATCATCGGCGCGATGATGGTTTGGCGTCCGGAGGCGGGGCTGCTGGTGCTGACGATGCTTCTGATCGTCTATTTCATGGTTGAGGGGATCTCGAAAATCGTTCTGTCGCTGACAGTACGCCCGTTGCCGAATTGGGGCTGGGTTCTTGCCAGCGGGGTCGTCGGCGTTGTCTTGTCGGTTTACCTTATCGGCAGCATGCCGCTGACCGCGGCGTGGCTTCTCGGCTTACTGCTTGGCATCAACCTGATAAGCGAGGGCGCCGCTCTGGTCGTGCTGGCGTGGCGGGCCCGGTCGGCGAACTGAACGCCGGACGCTGATTGCCGTCAGTTGTCGTCGGGCAAACGGTGTTCGTGGAAGAAATCGAGGATGACGCGGTTGGCGCTCCACCCCGTCACCATGGGGCCGATCTTGCGCTCGCGGAGATAGGCCCAGCCACCGGGCCAGACATGGCCGCCGCCCCGCATGCGCAGCAACACGACCTCGGCACCGCCGCGGCAGCCGCCCCAGCGGATCCGCACCGTCTCGATCCCGTCCTCGCGGGCGAACGGTTCCGGGTCGCCGGCCCCGCCGCAGCCGTCGATGCCGGCCCAGATGCGCATGCTCTCCTCGACCGCGATCTTGGCCTTGTCGTCGCGCTGGGCGCAGGAAGCCGCACCGCCCTCGTAGCGCCAACAGGGATCGGCCGTGCCGTGGATCTGCAGCACCGGCACCGGCCGCGCCGGCGCGCAGCCCGTTGTCGCGGCAAACTGGTTGGCGCCGCCAAGCGGCGCGATGGCGGCGATGCGGTCGGCCATCTCGCAGGCGAGGCGGTGACTCATGGCGCCTCCGTTCGACAGCCCGGTGGCGTAGATTCGAGAGGGATCCACCGCGACCCAGTGCGCAAGCTCAGCCAGCAGCGTCGTGAAATAGGCGATGTCGTCGACCCCGTCCTTGCAGGCGCGGCCGCTGACGCATTGCCAGTCCCCGGTGCCACCGCCGGCATTCCAGGTGCGCAAGCGGCGGACGAGTCGTGACGAGGTGCCGTTGGGGTAGACCACCGCGACGCCGTCCCGCGCGGCCATCGCGTGCAGGCAGTCGGGACTGTCGGGGTCGCCGCCGGGGCAGGTCGTCCGCGCGGCGCCGCGCGCATTGCCGCCACCGCCATGGATCGCCAGCACTACCGGCACCGGATGGGCCGCATCGTAGCTGGCCGGCAGGTGGATGTTGTAGGGCCGTTCCTCGAAGCCCGGCATCGCGCAGGTCAGTATGGCGTTCGGCCTGGCGTCCGCCGGGCCGCAGGTCTGTTGTTTCGCTGCGGCGCAGGCCGCGAGCGCCAGCGAGAGCATTGCCACCAGCCCGGGCAGGATCGTTTGGGTCAAACACCCGAGGCGCCTCATGCCGTCGTTCTCCAAAACCTCGACGCAGCCAGCATCGGCGCAACAGTCTGACGAAGGGTTAATGAGCGGGACTTACGGGACGGTTCAGCTGGCGTTCCGTCAGGTGCCGACCTGCTTGTCTTCGTCCTTGGCGTCGGGCAGGCGACAGAAGCCGGCCGGCGGCACCGCGAGGGCGCTGTTGAATTTGCTCGACATGTTCTGGAACGCAATCAGGCCGGTCAGTTCGATGATGGCATCGTCGTCGAAATCCTGCCGCAGCCGGGCAAACAGCTCGTCGTCGACCTCGCGGTCGGACCGCGTCACCGCCTCGGCGTATTCCAGGGCGATGCGCTCGCGCCGCTCGAACAGACTGCTGTCCTGCCAGTCCTGCAACGCGTCGACCTTGTCAAGGGCGGCGCCCCGCTTTAGCAGCGTTGCCGAGTTGAGGTCGACGCAGAACGAACAGTGGTTGATCTGCGAGACCCGCACCGTGATCAGCGAGCGTAGCGCCGGATCGATCGGCGAGGCGCGCCGGTCGATCATGCCGTACAGCACAGCGACGCCGAGGAACAGCTGCGACGAGCGCGCCCACAACAGTGCGGAGTCGAGGACGGCGCCGTATTTGCGCCGCTGGTTCCAGAAGAACGGCCGCAAATACCAGGGGTACCGGTTCAAAGGCCTGGCTTCGATTCGCATGGTCCGTTTCCCGCGCTGTTCGGCGCCGGCATCATACGACAATTGCCGGGCGACCGGTGCGACCGCAATCGTGGAACATGCCGAAACATGCGCCTCGGCAAGTTTCGGACGGTTTGCCCCCTTGTCCCGCGATGCGGGCGGGCAAGGGGGCGTTGATCCCGTCCTAGAACACCTCCCCGAACAGCTTCATCATCGCAGCCCAGGACCGCTCGTCTGCCGCCTTGTTGTAGGCGAGGTTGTCGATTCCGTAGCTGCCCGCGCCCGGGTTGGTGAAGCCGTGCCGCGTGCCGGAATAGATCGTCATCTCCCAGTCCGCGCCGACCCGGTCGAGACCCTTCTGGAACGCATCGATCCGCTCGGCCGGAATGAACGCGTCATCGCGCCCATGGGCGACCAGCACCCGCGGCGCGACCGCGGTCACGTCTTCCGGCGCCGGCGGCAGCGAGCCATGGAAGCTGACGACCGCTTTGACGTCGGATCCCGCATAGGCCATCTGCATCACGGTGGCGCCGCCGAAGCAGTAGCCGATCGCGGCGAGCTTGCCCGCGTCCACCTGCGGCTGCGCCTTCAGGATCGCCAGTCCCGCATTGGCGCGCTGCCGCCACGCCGCGACGTTTGCGGTGATCTGCTTCATCCACTCGCCGGCCTGGCTGCCGTGGCTGGTAACCTTGTCGTCGCCGTACATGTCGAGCGCGAAGGCGACGTATCCTTCCTCTGCCAGCCTGGTGGCGCGGCCCTTGGCGTAGTCGTTGAGGCCCCACCATTCATGGATGACGAGAACGCCCGGGCGCTTGCCACTGATGGAATCGTCCCAGGCCAGCACGCCCTTCAGTGTCGTGCCGCCGTCCTGATATTCGATCGTCTTGGTTTTGACCGCGGCCTCGGCCGACCCGCCTGCAATGGCGATACCCACTGTCAACGTCATCGCCAGTACGGCGCGGAATAGAGTCCCTCTCATTCGTATGGTTCCTCCCATGGACCGGTTTTCGGTGGTCGGGCATATTAACCATGAGGGGAACCGCCGGGGAAGCGCAAAGCAGCGTCGCGCCATGCAACCCGGGCGTGTTCGCCGCAGCCGCGTTTCTTGTTGGCTATATCGAGAGGAGGATCGGACCCATGCGCGCTTCGCTCGCCGGCGCCCTTGCCATCACCGCCGTTGTGCTGATCATGTTGCCGCCATCACCCGCCAGGGCCGACCGCATCGACGGCAACTGGTGTTACAGAGAACGTCACATGTCGATTGACGGGCCGACAATCATCACCCCTGGTGGCACCAGGATGACCGGCCTGTACGACCGGCACGGGTTCCAGTACACCGTGCCCGACGGAGAGGCGGATGCTGGCGCCCGGGTCGACATGATCCAGTTCGACGACCAGACCATCCAGGTCACCACGACCGGCGCCGGAAGCCGCCGGACCGAGATCTGGAACCGTTGTGACCTGACGACCTGACGACGTCGCGGGCACGCGGCGAGCTGTGTAATTGCGCGGCGACTGTCAGGCGCCCACTCCAGGCCCTCACCGGAAGCGGATCGCGACCTCGGGTTCGACCTCCAACTTTATCCCCGGGACCAGCTTCATCAGCTCCTTCATGTCGGCGACCGATTCCGGTTTGGCCTCGGCCATAGCCCTGAGCGCGGCCTCACTGGAGAGCAACGCACCGAAATCAATATCGACCAGGGTCACTCTTCGGCCCTCGACATGAAGGGCGTTGGTTTCGACGATATCGCCCAACACCTCGACATGCATGGCAACGCGCATGTCGCGAAAGGCCATGCTCATCATCTCCATTGCCATCTGTTCCTGTTCCGGGTCGCCACCGGCCTCGGAGAATTCGCCAAACGAGTCATCGGACCCGGCGGCATGTTCTCCCTCCTGGACCGGCCAATGGATCACCAGTTGCGCAGGGTTGGTGCGTCGGAACGTAAAGGTGGTGTAGCTCTGATCGTCGGTGGTCGAAAAGCCGCCGCCGGCCCCGTCGCCCGGCATGCCCTCATCGATATTCTGGCCGACGCGCAACCGGGTTATGTCGTCAAAGGCGTAACGCGCTTCGTATCCGCGCCCGAAATCTGTCACGAGATCGCGCGACGATACGAAACGCACGGCGGTGCCGAAATTCGCCGCGTTGGTGCGCAACTTTTCATCGTCGCGAATATTCATCGGTTGGCCAGTCGACTGCATTTCCTGCATCATCGAAACGATCTCCTTGCTCAATATCATTCGCTCGATGATGACGCCGCTGCCGTCGCCATTTACCTGCACGACCCGTTCCATTTGCAGGCAGCCGCCGAGTGCGAGAATCAGCAAGAGCATGCCGATCAACCCGCCGCCAAGGCAACCTCGCGGGGCTGATGCGAGGTCGGTCCGTCGAGACTGGGTGTCCATCTCGATCCTCTTGCGTGAGTCCCATCCGGGCCAGGACTGTGCACGGCCGAGATTAAGATCCGGTTATCCTGCCGCGGGATTTGACCGCGGCGTGCCGGCTCGCTGATTTACGTGCAGAAATGCCCGCCAACTAGGGCCAGCGGACGACCCAACTCTCCGAACATCGCCGGTCCAGCCGTTTCAGGCCATAGCTGCGGGCGACCTCGACAGCGGCGCGGTATTCCTCGTCGGTGATCATCCGGTCCAGTTCGGAGTATTCGCTCGCGCGATAGTTGGGGCGGTACTGGTCCATGATATTGACATAGGTCTCGCGCGATATTTCCTCGGCCAGGAAGCGGACCACGGCCTCTGTGCCGGCGATGCCGTTTGGCAGCACGAGATGCCGCACCAACAGCCCCCGCTGGGCAATGTTGTCCGCGGTCAGTTTCAGATCGCCGACCTGACGGTGCATTTCCCGCACCGCCGCTTGATTGACCTGAACATAATCGGGCGTGTGAGAGTATTTCTTGGCGAGGTTTGCGGCGCCATACTTCATGTCCGGCATGTAGATGTCGATTACGCCATCCAGCAAGGCAAGCGCCTCGGGGCTGTCGTAGCCGCCGGAATTGTATACGAGGGGCAGGCGCAGGCCTCTGCGCGCTGCGATATCCAAGGCCGCGAGTATCTGTGCCACGACATGGCTGGGGCTGACAAAATTGATGTTGTGACACCCCATGGCCTGAAGGTTGAGCATGATATCCGCCAACTCCGTGGCGGCGACTTCCTCGCCCCGGCCTTTCCAGCTGATCTCCCAGTTCTGGCAGAACACGCAGCGCATGTTGCACCACGAAAAGAAGACCGTGCCGGAACCCCGCCAGCCCCGCAGGCAATCCTCTTCGCCGTGATGCGGACCCCACGAATTGACCACGGCCAGTTCACCCGTGCGGCACACGACACCTGCGAGCGTCTGTTTTCGATTGACCCGGCAGTACCGCGCGCAAAGGTCGCAATCCTCCAGATGCTGATCCGCGATTCGCGCCCGCTCCGCCAGTTCGCCCGAATGGTGCAGCCGGAGATAAGCGGGTTCGAACCTGTCCCGCGCCCCCGTTCGTGGAACCGGGGAAATTTTCACGCCAAAGTAAAGCGCTTCGCGGTGGATCGGCATCGTCGCCTCTGCGCGCCGGCGCAATGGAAAGCTCTTGCGAACCCTGCAAGATCAGGCGGCGGATTGCATTGACCTGCGTCAACGCGGCTGTTCGCCGCGCAGGTCTAATGTGTGCCTGAGCCTGCGAGGGCTGGCGTGATGAAGGCGCAAGCAAGTCGTCCGACCAAATATTGGCATCGTCTCGAAGATGGCCGGGTCGCGTGCGACCTCTGCCCGAGATGCTGCAAGCTTCACGAGGGTCAAGCCGGATTGTGTTTCGTGCGGGTCTGCCAACACGGAGAAATCCGCTTCACGACGTGGGGCAGGTCCAGCGGCTTTTGCGTCGACCCGATCGAGAAGAAGCCGTTGTTTCATTTCTTGTGCGGCACACCCGTCCTGTCTTTCGGAACGGCCGGCTGCAACCTTGCTTGCCGATTTTGTCAGAACTGGCATATCAGCAAGGCGCGCCAGGATGACGTGCTGGCCGATCGCGCCGATCCACAGACCATTGCCCGTGCCGCGCGCGACCTGGGCTGCAGGAGCGTTGCCTTTACCTACAACGACCCGATCGTATTCCATGAATACGCCATCGAGGTGGCCGATGCCTGCCACGAGTTGGACATCCGCACCGTCGCGGTCAGTTCCGGCTATGTGAACCCCCGACCACGAGCCGAATTCTATGATCATATGGACGCGGTAAATGTGGATCTGAAGGCGTTCACGGAACGATTCTATCATAGGATCTGTTCCGGTAGCCTGGCCCCGGTGCTCGATACTCTGAAGTACGTCCGGCATGAAACCGATGTCTGGCTGGAGGTCACCACCTTGCTGATTCCCGGCGAGAACGATTCGGAGGCCGAAATCACCGGCATGGCGGGCTGGGTGTTCGAGAACCTCGGTCCCGAAGTGCCCTGGCATTTTAGCGCGTTTCATCCCGCGTGGCGATTGAGCGACCGGCCGCCAACGCCAGTCTCGACCTTGCGCCGGGCGCGCCACATCGCGCGCGATGAGGGCATGCGCCATGTCTATACGGGCAACGTCCGGGATCCCGATGGCGAGTCGACCTGGTGCCACGAATGCGGCGGGTTGCTGATCGGGCGAGATGGGTATCGCATTACGCGTTGGAACCTGACGGACGATGCCCGCTGCGTGCATTGCACGGAGCTCGTCGCCGGTATCTTCGAGCGCGAGCCGGGCGATTGGGGGCGGCGCTTTGAGCCCGTGCGGCTCGCGGAGTGGCGCCAAGCCACACGTTAGATCGGAGCGCGCAGGCGGTGCCCGGCCAGCCGGCTCGTGGCTGGGCCCCCCGCCCATCGGCTAGCTGAGGCCTGCTCGCGGAAACGCGTCGGCGAGCGCATCACGGAGGGAGAACGCAGCAGCACGATCGCGCCGCTGGCCGGCGACCCGTTGTGGCATGGCTTAGACCTTGATCTGGCGCTGGAACTGATCTGGCAATGGAACCGGAAAAGTTGCCGGTCGCCGCTTCCGGATGAAGCGGTCGGCGCAACCGTCCGGAACGTCGTTAGAGCCCGCGCGCGAAGCCTTCAGCCGCGGCGCACGGGGCTCGTGTGTTCAGGCAGCCTTCTTGCTGTCTTGGGCCTTGCTTGAAGCGGGCCTACCGCGCATGTGGCCCAGTCCCATGTCCTTTGCCATCCGGGCTCGCTTCGCGCGATAACTCGGGGCAACCATCGGGTAATCCGCCGGCAGGCCCCATTTCGCGCGATACTCCTCCGGGCTGAGACCGTAGGCGGCACGCAGATGGCCCTTCAGCATCTTGAACCGTTTCCCGTCCTCCAGACAGACGATGTAGTCCGGCGCAACCGAAAGCTCCACGGGAACCGCCGGCTTCAGGCCCGTCGGCGTTTCCGCGACGCGGGCCGGCGCCTCGCGTCCGGTGACCGCACGATAGGTCGTGCGCATCGCGCCGAGCACGCGTTCGGTCGAGCCGATCGCGGCGCGCAAACCGACCTCGGCCAGTCCCTGCAGAAACGTTTCTTTCTTCGTCTTCATAGCCTTCGCACCTTCTTCTGGCCTCGCATGGAACATATGAGGAACCGTAATCCTAGGTAGGTACAAAAAAGGCTCAATTCAAGGGGTATTCGGGACGAATGCGACCGGCTTGGCGACCGGCGGCGGTGATTGTGCCCGGTCCGGGAACATGCGCTCGTGACCGGATGCGCCGCCATGATAGAGTCTGCACCATGACGACGCGCCGTCACCTCGACCACGGTCAACGCCGTCGGCACCGGTTGCGCAACCTTCTGCAATCGGTGTTGCTGCTTGGCGGAATGGTCGGCTTGCTGTCGCTGTGCGTGTGGGTCGTCTTCGGAACCGAGGGTATGCTTTGGACGTTTGGCGGATGGGTCGCCGCCTTGCTTCTCAGCCCGCGCGCGTCGCCGGCCCTCGTGTTGCGGCTTTATCGCGGTCGACAGCTGAGGCCGCGCGACTTCCCGCAGGGATTTGCCATCCTCGAGCCGCTGATCCGCCGCGCCGAGTTGAACCACGTCCCGTCCTTCTGGTACCTGCCGAGCCCGATCCTCAACGCGTTCACACTGGGCCGCCGCGATAGCGCCGCCGTGGCGGTGACAGACGGGATGATCCGGGCCCTGAACGCGCGCGAGTTCGCTGGCGTGCTGGCGCATGAGTTGAGCCATATCCGCAACAACGACATCTGGGTGATGAGCCTGGCCGACAGTATCGGCCGCCTGACCAATCTAATGACGCTCGCAGGCGCGCTGCTCATGATCGTCAATCTGCCGCTGCTGCTGACCGGGCGCGTTCAGTTCTCATGGCTGCTCATTTTTCTGCTGCTTCTTGCGCCAACCGTCGCCAACGTTCTGCAAATGGGATTATCCCGGGCCCGCGAATACGATGCGGATCTCGAGGCGGCGATGCTGACCGGCGATCCGGCCGGGCTCGCATCTGCCTTGCGCAAGCTCGAGATGCAGCAGGCGGGCCTGTGGGAGCGTATCCTGATGCCCGGACGACGCCTGCCGGAGCCGTCGCTACTGCGCTCCCATCCGCCGACGCAGGAACGCATCCGGCGACTGATGTCGCTTTATCCTTCAAAGGACATCGTGCGCTTCGACGACGCCGGACCGTTCGGGCTCGGCGACCGGCCTGCGGCGGACTCCCGGCCGCCGCGTTGGCGCATCACCGGGCTCTGGCACTGACTCCCTTAAACATTGTTTTAATTAATGCTTTTTGCGCCGAAATGGCGCACAATGTCGGTTCGGCCGCGCGGCGAGCCGGTGCCGTCATGCCAGCGCTCTGTGGGTTCTGTAGAGCTCTGTGGTCTTGCGGAAGCGGGATGCCGCCGCGTGATGTCGAAAAGAAAAAGAACATCTCGATAGGATAGGGAATGCATTATGGGACGCTTTGCTTCATTTCTATGCCTTGCGGCATTCATCTTGTACGCGGCCGCCTCGGCGCCGCCCGCGATTGACCTTGCCTACGCACAGGGCGATCAGCCGGCCCAGGTTGATCCGTCGTCCTCGCTGGCCCCGGTTTTGGGGCGCGTGACCCCGGCGGTCGTCAGCATTTCCATTCAGCCACGCGCATCCGCTGAAGACAGTCCCCTTTATCGAGACCCGTTCTTTCGCCGCTATTTCGACTCGAATGCCGGCCGGCAGCGCGACTTGAGTGCAGGTTCCGGCGTCATCGTCGACGCCGAGCAGGGCTATATCGTGACCAACCATCACATCGTCGCGAATGCGAGGGAAATCACTGTCACGCTGAACGACGGGCGGCGCATGTCGGGGGACCTGATCGGCAGCGATGCCGTTACCGACATCGCGCTCGTCAAGATCGAGGCGAAGGGGCTGAATGCCTTGCCGACCGCTGATCCCGAAGAGCTGAGCGTCGGCGATTATGTGGTCGCCGTCGGCAATCCGTTCGGGGCGGGCGAAACGATTGCCACCGGCATTGTCGGCGCACTCGGGCCGGGCCTGGACGTGGGCGGTCCCCGGGGGTTGATCCAGGTCAACACGCCCATCACTCCCGGCAATTCGGGGGGCGCGCTGGTAAATCTGCGCGGGCAGCTGGTCGGTGTGAACAGCGCGATCGCTGCGCCTGGCAGCGAGAAGATGGGCATCGGCTTCGCCGTCCCGTGGGTCAGCGTGCAGGCGACGATGCAAAAGCTCGTCGCTCGAGATGATCGACAGGTCAGCGCTAACGACGAGCTGTGGGAAACGATTGAGCTCGTCAAGGGCGGAGAAGTTACGATTGTCACCGTTATCCGGAGCGAATCTGACGCGCCGCTCGAGGCGCGCATCGATGCCGCCAAGAAACGGAGCGGGGGACCGACGAATATCATTCCGACCCGCTCGTCCGCTGCGCGCGGGATGCCTTCCCGCGAGGCTGCCGGGCCGACGCCGCTTATCCCCGCGACGACGCCCGCTCGGCGTGCTGCCGGCCCGACCAACATCATGCCGAAACTGACCGACTCGCTTGTCGATGGCGCGGCGCTCAGGGATCGTCCAGCCAACGGAGGCGTTGTCGTTGCGTCTGTCGACCCCGCCGGGCCCGCATGGCGCGACGGTCTTCGCCAGGGCGACGTCATCACCTCGGTTGATCGTAATCCCGTCCGTGATCTTGCCGCGTTGGAGACCCAGATGGGGACGGCGGACAATACGGTCATTTTCGAGGTCCGCCGCAACGACAAAGCGGTCGTTGTTGTGCTTCGAAGGTAGCCGGGGGCAGCCCAGAATTTTGGCCGTATCCGCGGCGTCGAACGCGAGCGCGATTTTTTTGCCGGGACCCCTTGAATCAAGATTCGGGCTCACCTAAATCGGCGAGCATTGGCACTCTCATCGGCTGAGTGCTAAGGCATATGCCGTTCGCTTGAAACCGTTGAATTCTGGAGGCACACAATGAAATTCAGGCCGTTGCACGACCGCGTTCTCGTCCGCCGCGTCGCGGAGGAAGAGAAGACCGCCGGTGGCATCATCATCCCCGACACCGCAAAGGAAAAGCCGATGGAGGGCGAGGTGGTCGCCGTCGGATCGGGCGCCCGCAACGAGAAGGGCGAGATCGTTCCGCTGGACGTCAAGGCCGGCGACCGGATCTTGTTCGGCAAGTGGTCGGGCACCGAAGTCAAGATCGGTGGTGAGGAACTCATCATCATGAAGGAATCCGACATCATGGGCGTCATCGAAGGCGCCGGCAAGGCCAAGAAGGCCGCGTAGGAAGCCGAGGAGGGCAATACAGAAATGGCTGCCAAAGAAGTAAAGTTTTCCGCAGATGCGCGCACGCGCATGCTCAAGGGCGTCGATATCCTGGCCAACGCGGTCAAGGTGACGCTGGGCCCGAAGGGTCGCAACGTGGTGCTCGACAAGTCGTTCGGCGCGCCGCGCATCTCCAAGGACGGCGTGACCGTGGCCAAGGAGATCGAACTGTCCGACAAGTTCGAGAACATGGGCGCGCAGATGGTGCGCGAGGTCGCGAGTAAGACCAACGATATCGCCGGTGACGGCACCACGACGGCGACCGTGCTGGCCCAGGCGATCGTCCGCGAGGGCGCCAAGGCGGTGGCCGCCGGCATGAACCCGATGGACCTGAAGCGCGGCATCGATTTGGCTGTGGAGAAGGTCGTTGGCGATCTGCAGAAGCGGTCGAAGCCGATCAAGACCTCCGAGGAGGTTGCGCAGGTGGGCGCGATCGCTGCCAATGGCGAGCGCGAGATCGGCGATTTCATCGCCCAGGCGATGGAGAAGGTCGGCAATGAGGGCGTGATCACGGTCGAGGAGGCCAAGTCGCTGCACACCGAGCTCGACGTCGTCGAGGGCATGCAGTTCGACCGCGGCTATCTGTCGCCCTATTTCGTGACCAACGCCGAAAAGATGCTGGTCGAGCTCGATGATCCTTACATCCTGCTGCACGAGAAGAAGCTGTCGAACCTGCAGGCGATGCTGCCGGTGCTTGAGGCGGTGGTGCAGTCGAGCCGGCCGTTGCTGATCATCGCCGAGGACGTCGAGGGCGAGGCGCTGGCGACCCTGGTGGTCAACAAGCTGCGCGGGGGTCTCA
>CP070634.1:230226-236510 GCA_020356105.1 Rhodospirillales bacterium
CCTCGACGACCCAGGCGCCGCCCGACAGAACCCGGCTGATCAGGCCGCCATCGCCGGCAAAGATGAGCGCGTCGAGAATGTCGTCCCCGGATCTGCCGCAGAGCAGCGGATGCGCCGGGTCCAGCACCAGGATGTCGGCGCGGTGATGCGCGGCGATCGCACCCACCGCCTGGCCGAGGGCCTGCGCCCCGCCGGCGAGGGCGGAGCGCCAGAGTCTGGCGCCGACCGACTGCCCCGTGTCGCTCGCCGCGACGAGCCGCTTGCGGGCCAGCAGGCGCTGCCCGTATTCGAGCCAGCGCAGCTCCTCGGCGGGGCTGACCGAAACATGGCTGTCGGAGCCGACGCCGAAGCGGCCGCCGAGCTCGAGGAACGGGTGCAGCGGAAACAGGCCGTCGCCGAGATTGGCCTCGGTGGTTGGGCACAGACCGACGACCGCGCCGCTGGCGGCGACCCGCGAGATCTCTTGCTCGGTCACGTTGGTCGCATGCACCAGGCACCAGCGTGCATCGACCGGCGCGTTGTCGACCAGCCAGTCGACCGGCGTCGCCCCGCTCCATTCGAAACAGTCGGAGACCTCCCGCACCTGCTCGGCGATATGGATGTGAATCGGCGCGCGCGCATCGCGCGAATCTATCGCCGATATCGCCGCGTCGACCTGCGGCTGCGCAACCGCGCGCAAGGAATGGAGCGCCAGCCCGGTTTGCTGCGCGACGGCACCATCCGAAGCCGCCGCAACCGCCTCGCCGACCGCAACGGCGAATTCCACATCGGCGCGGAAGCGCTGCTGGGCCGGTCCCAGCGCCGCGCCGTCGAAGCCCGCCCGCGTGTAGACGACCGGCAGCAGGGTAAGGCCGATCCCCGCCGTCCGCGCCGCGCGGGCGACGCGCAGCGCCAGTTCCGCCGGCACATCGTAGCGGCCGCCATCGGGACGGTTGTGGATATAGTGGAACTCGGCGACCGAGGTGTAGCCGGCGCACAGCAGCTCGGCATAGAGCTGCGCGGCGATCGCCTCGACCTGATCGGGGTCGAGGCGCGATACCAGCTCGTACATGGTCTGCCGCCAGGTCCAGAAACTGTCGTCGGTACCGCCGCTCCGCTCGGCGCGTCCCGCCATGACACGCTGGAAGGCATGGGAATGCAGGTTCGGCATGCCCGGTATGGCGATCGAGACGACATCGTCCGCCTCGGGCTTCGCGTTACACTGTACGGCGGTGATTTGGCCATCGGCCAGACGGTAGCGGATCAGCACGTTGCGCGCCCAGCCGTCCGGCAGCAGGGCCGTCCCGGCGAACAGCGACCTTGCGGGTCGAGTCGGCACGATCGCTCCTCCTTGCCGCTTGCGGGGCGCCATGGGCGTCGGCCATAACGATAGAGCGGTTGCGGCGAAAGGGCACGGGGAATGTGGGACGACATCTGGATCGGCGGCGATATCGCGACAATGATCAGCGACGGAGCGCCCTACGGGGCGATCGAGGGCGGCGCGGTGGCGGTGGCGGACGGCGCGATCGCATGGGTCGGCCCGACGGCCGGGCTGGCCGGCCCGCCCGAGACGCTAGCAATGCGGGTCCATGATGTGTCCGGGCGCTGGATCACCCCGGGGCTGATCGACTGCCACACCCACCTCGTCTACGGCGGCAACCGGGCGCGCGAGTTCGAGATGCGTCTTGAGGGCGCAAGCTACGCGGCGATCGCACGCGAAGGCGGCGGCATCCTCTCGACCGTCGCCGCGACTCGCGCGGCGCCCGAGGACGATCTCCTGGCCGCATCAGCACCGCGGCTGGAGTCACTTGCCGCCGAAGGCGTGACCACGATCGAGATCAAGTCCGGCTACGGCCTCGATGTGGAGACCGAGCTGAAGCAGTTGCGGGTGGCCCGCCGCCTCGGCGATCTGCACGGCGTCACGGTGCGGACCACCTTCCTCGGCGCCCACGCCCTGCCACCGGAATTCGCGGAACGCGCCGATGATTACATCGACTTCGTCTGCGCAGAGTCGCTGCCCGCCGCAGCCGCGGCGGGGCTGGCCGACGCGGTCGACGCCTTCTGCGAGTCGATCGCCTTCTCGCCCGAACAGACGGCACGGGTGTTCGATGCGGCGGCGGCGCATGGACTGCCGGTCAAGCTTCATGCCGACCAGCTCTCGGATTTCGGCGGCGCCGCGCTCGCCGCCGCCCACCACGCCCTCTCGGCCGACCATCTCGAATACACCTCCGAGGCCGGCGTGCGGGCAATGGCCGAGACCGGCACTGTCGCCGTGCTGTTGCCCGGCGCGTTCTATGCCTTGCGGGAGACGCAGATGCCGCCGGTCGATCATTTGCGCGCACATCGCGTTCCCATCGCCGTCGCCAGCGACAGCAATCCGGGATCGTCTCCGGTCACCTCGATCCTGCTGATGCTGAACATGGCCTGCACCCTGTTCCGCCTGACGCCCGAGGAGGCGCTGGCGGGGGTGACGCGGGCCGCCGCGCTCGCACTCGGCCTAGGCGAGACGCACGGCACGATCGCGGCCGGCAAGGTCGCGGATCTGTGCATCTGGGACATCGCCGAGCCGGCGGAGCTCGCCTATCGCATCGGCTTCAACCCGCTCGACCGGGTGATACGCAAGGGGGTGGCCGCATCCTGACCGCGGCCGCGGGGCGAGGGCCGGGCACGGGATTCCGCGCCACCGCGCGCGTCGGGCGCTTCAGGAGCGGCGGCGCGGCGATTTCGGCCAGTCGACATAGTCGGGCGGCTTGCGGCGCACCCAGGCGATGAAGCGGGCCATGTCGGGATGGGCGCGCAGCGAGTCCGCATCGCGATAGGTGAGCGCCAGCTCGCGCTCACTGAACAGGCGGTGGATCATGCGGTGGCAGACGAGGTGCAGCATCGCGTAGGCGCCGCCGCCATGTTTGCGCGGCACCCAGTGATGCCGGTCGACGCTCGACCCGTCGCGCATCGGCCGGCCGCAGATCTCGCACGGGCCAAGGTCGGCGGGTGCCATCGGCGCGCCCGCGGGCCCGGGGCGGGTCATCCCGAAACGCGCTCGCGCCGGCGGAACTGCCGCGGCGACGCACCTGTCCAGCGCTTGAAGGCGCGGCTGAAGCTGGAGACGTCGGGGTAGCCGACCGCCTCGCCGACCTCGGAGATGCTGAGATCCGGCCGCGCCAGCAGCGCGACCGCACGCGTGCGGCGCAGCTCCTCCAGCTCGGCGCTGAACGAGGTGCCGGCGGCGGCGAGCCCCAGCTGCAGGGAGCGCACCGAATGGCCGCAGATCGCCGCCACGCGGGTGATCGTCAGGTCCGCGTCGGCGAGGTGCGGCGCAAGGATGCGGCGCAGCGCCGCCGCCAGCTCGGTGTCGGGCAGGTCACCGGTGCAGGCAGCCGCCGCGTCGACCCCCAGGAACAGCCATTGCGCCGGAAACCGCCAGGTACCTCCGCGAACGCCGCCGCGCAGGATCGCGCCGGGCGGAAAGGCGTTGCGGGGGATGGCGTCGGGCGCGCAGACGGTGATCGTCATCTCCGACGGGTCCCAGTGCCGCCCGATCGCCGTCCTGATGACGCGCGAGAGGAAGCCGACGCCGAAGGCATCTATCTGCGCCGGCGGCGGCGACGGCAGGAAGGTGCGGCGCTGCCGGAACACGGCCCAGCGGTCATCGAAGGTAAGGTTGTAGTCGGCGCCGGTCGTATGACGCCTGGCATCGGCGATAAGGTAGCCGAACAGTTCGGCAAGGGTCGCCTGCTCGAACGTCAACGCCCTGAGATTGGGCCAGGCGCCAAATGCGGTCTCGGTTCCCAACCGGTAGCCAAAATACGGATGGCCGATGGCCTCGGCGGCATGGTTGACGAAGCTGTACCAGGATTGCGCCGACACGAAGACTTCCTCGTCGGCGAGCGCCTTATACGACAGGCCGAAGCGCGCCAGGGTGGCCTCGGCGTCGCCGCCGGCCGCCTCCAGCGCCGCGACGAAGGGCTTCGCCATGGCATACCGCACAAGCGGAATCATCTTCGGCGCCACGTTTCGCTCCCGCGTGATTGGTTCGGCGACGCCGTCGAGCGGCCGCCGGACCTCTTTTCAACATGCTCGTTTTGGCATTTGGCACGGATTTTCGACGGTTGTTTCGCCGCCTGTCAAGATCGCCACCATGCCCGGGTTTAACGTGTTGTGATTACGGCCGTCCCGGCGCTGCCGATCAGGCGCCAAGCCGGCCGACCCAGGAAGCAGACAGCCTTTAATGCCTCGGCCACGCGTGTATCGCCGACGGGCCGAATGCGACAGGCACCAAGGGAGTGAGGATCATGAAACGCATCACGGGAAAGCTCAGCCTCACCATCGCGCTTCTCTACTCCTGGTCGGCGCTTGCCGCCGAGCCGGCCGTCGATATCCCGTCCGAAGTGACGTTGTTCAAGAACGTCAAAGTCTTCAACGGCGTGGATGACGGGCTCCGGGATCTGGACGTCCTTGTCGTGAAGAACAAGATCCACCGGGTCGCCGCGGATATCCCGGAAACGGGCGCATGGGAGATTGAGGCCGAGACCCGCGCTGCGACCCAAATCGTGCCGCCCGTGCCGGGCACGGGCGACTATTCCGGCGGCTATACCTTCCTCGTGGACCACCCGACAGGCGAATCGAAGACGATCGATGTCAAGGTCAACGTCCTCGACGGCGGCGGGCGCACGCTGATGCCGGGACTGATCGACGCGCATGTGCATTTGAATTTCCAGTTCGGTGGCCACGGGACTGACCGAGGCATTCAGGGCATGCAGAACATGACCTGGGAGGAAATCGGCGCCCTGGCCTATGAATCGGCCCGTGAATACCTGCCCGCCGGCGTCACCACGGTTCGCGATCTGTGCGGCATGTCGCAGGGCCTGCGCAAGCACATCGACACGGGTGTCCTGGAAGGCCCGCGCATCTATCTCTCGGGGGCCTGCGTCAGCGCGTCGTCAGGCCACGGCGACTGGCGGTGGGATAAGGATGTCCTCAGCCGGACACGGTCGAATCTCGAGATTCTCGGCGCCACTTGGCTAGCCGATGGGGCCGATGCGGTGTTGCAGGCGACGCGCAACAACCTCGCCGGCGGCGCGGATTTCGTGAAGATGATGTCGGGTGGTGGGATCACCTCGGAGCGCGATCCGCTCGATTCGATCCAGGGCACGCCTGAGGAGCTGGCCGCCATCGTCAAGGGGACGACGGATTTCGGCACGATCGCCGCCGTCCACGCCTATACCGATATCTCGGTGCAGAACGCGATCAAAGCAGGCGTGATGTCGATCGAGCACGGCAACCTGATGCAGGATCCCGAGACGTTCAAGATGGTGGCCCAGGCCGATGCCTGGATCGTCCCGGCCATGGCGGCCTTCGCGCCCGACATCCTGGAGCACCCCTATTACGGCAATCCGGCTCTGCCGGCTTATGAGAAGACGGCCAGGGTCAACAGGAATGGCGAGACCTGGGTCAAGCTTGCGAACGAATACGAAGTGAACCTCGGATGGGGGAGCGACGTGATCATCGTCACCAAGCCCGTCTGGCGGGCCTCGCGCGATTTCCAGATCACCCAGTGGGGCCGCGCCTTCGGCAACTTCCGCACCCTGAAGGCCATGACTTCGGACAACGGACGGCTCATGGCGCTGACGGGACAGATGAACCCATACCCCGACGCCAAGCTCGGCGTCATCGAGGAAGGCGCCTACGCCGACATCATCCTGGTCGACGGCAATCCGCTCGAGGACCTTTCGGTGATTGGTGCGTCCCCGTCGATGTTCGGGGCGGAACCGCGCCCGACCCCATCGGTCGACACCATCCCGCTGGTGATGAAGGACGGCAGGATCTACAAGAACAGGCTGCAGTGAAACGCCGCAAAGAGGCAATTGAAATGCTCAAATACATTCTCTGCGCAGCGCTTGCGTGTGCCGCGACCGTGGCCCAGGCCCAAACCTGCGACCTCGCCATCCTGAACGGGCGGGTGATGGACCCGGAGACGAACTTCGACGCCGTGCGCAATGTGTGCGTGAAGGGCGGCCGGATCGCGGCGATCACCGAGAATGCAATCACCGGAAAAGACGAAATCGACGTCTCGGACCATGTGGTGGCGCCGGGTTTCATCAACACCCATTCGCACTCCTTCGCGCCGTTTGAACAGCGCCTGATGGCCCATGACGGCACGACGACGCTTCTCGACATCGAGGTCGGCGTCTCGAACGTTCCGATTTTCTATGAAAAGTACGCCGGCAACTCCCTGCTCAATTACGGGGTCGGCGTCAGCCACGAAGAGGTCCGCCGCGTCGTGCTCGACGGCCTCGACGAAGAGC
>CP070634.1:236610-246104 GCA_020356105.1 Rhodospirillales bacterium
ATCCGCATCGTCCTCGCGGCGCTGCTGTGCAGCTTCGCGCTGTTCTATTTCCGCTACGGCCTGCCGCCGGGCCCGCTCAACGATTACGGTTCGTTCTGGGCCTCCGGCAAGGCGGCGGGCGCAGGCCTCGACCCCTATGCGGTCTATCCCGAGACCTTCCGCTCGCCGGTCACCGGCCACGTCCATCCCAACCTCAACCCGCCGGCATCGCTGCTGCTGTTGGCGCCGCTGGCGCGGCTCGAGCCCAAGGCGACGATGACGGCGCTGTGGTGGGGCGGCCTCCTTCTCTATGCCGGCATCGTCGTGCTGACGCTGCGCCGGCACACGCGGCCGGACGGCCTGCTGATCGGCGCCTGGGCGCTCGCTCTGCCGGCGCTGTGGGACGGGCTGCGGCTCGGCCAAGTCTACGTGCTGCTGTTCGCCGGCGCGGCGCTGGTCTGGTACCTCTTGGAGGAGGAACGGCCGCTGCTGGCGGGGGTTGCGATCGGCTGCCTCGCGGCCCTCAAGCCGAATTTGCTGGTCTGGCCGGCGCTGCTGCTTCTCGCAGGGCACCGGCGCGTGGCCGGCGCCGCCGCCGTCGCCTTCCTTTTCGTCAGCACGCTGCCGGCGCTCATCTTCGGGCCGGAGGTCTATGTCCAGTGGCTGGCGATGCTGCGCGGCGACGTCGCCGGCCGCTCCGGCTATTTCGCCAATGCGACGGTGGTGGCGATCGGCGTGCGGGCGGGCTCCCACCTCCTCGGCGGTGCGCTTGCCGCCCTCGTCCTCGCCTGGGCGGCTTTCCAGGTGCGGCGGCGGCCGATCTCGGCCCTCCAGGCCAGCGCGCTCGGCGTCGGTGTCGCCATCCTGGTCTCGCCGGTCGCCTGGATGCACTATCTTCTGCTCTTGGTGCCGGCGCTGCTGCGCCTGCGCTGGACACCGGGAATTATTTTCGGGGCGGCCGTCATGGTGATCCCGACGGTGGCCGCGTTCTGGGCCTTCCGGACCCTGCCGCTGTCCTGGCCGGAGCTCACGCCCGCGCTCAAGGCGACGGTCGGCTCCGCCTACAGCTGGGGCGCGCTGCTGCTGGTCGTCTCGATGGCGCGGGCGGGGCAAGCCGAGGCCGGAATCCCGACACGCGCCTAGACCTTTACGGGCCGGGCGTGCGCGCCACCGCCGGCGCATCCGCCGCGGCACCCGGCTCACTGGCCTTGCGCAGCTGGTGCTCGCGCCAGGTGATGTACATCGTCGCGGCGAAGATCATCGCCCCGCCGAGCCAGGTGTAGAGCGTCGGGATCTCGTGGAACCACAGGAAGCCGAACATCGCGGCCCAGATCAGCTTGGTGAAATCGATCGGCATGACGACATGGGTCTCGCCCTCTTTCAGCGCCTGCACGATGGTCAGCTGGCCGATCGTCCCCAGAACCCCGATCAGCACCAAGAGCCCGAACATCTCCAGCGTCGGCCATTGCCAGACGGCAAGCGCCGGGATCAGCGACATCGGCGTCATCAGCAGCACCATATAGGTGGTGATCGTGATCGTCGAATCGGTGCGGCCGAGGATCTTGATGAAGATGAGCGCGATCGCCCAGGCCGCCGAGGACAGCACCACCAGCAGCGAGCCGAGCGTAACCGTGCCGGTCTGTTGCAGGTCCGGGGCGAGGGCCACGAACACGCCGGAAAAGCCGAACAGGATCGCCGCCCAGCGGCGCAGCCGCACGCGCTCGCCGAGGAAGATCATGGCGAGGATCGCCGTGAAGATCGGAACCGAGAAGCCGAGCGCCGAGACCTGGGCCAGCGGCACCAGGCTGAGCGCGTAATAGAAGGCGAGCATAGCGACCACGTTGACCGCGGCGCGCGCCGTGTGCAGGCCGAGCCGCCTCGTGCGCAGCGGCGCCAGGCCGTAACGGATGAACCAGGGCGCGAGCACGAAGACGCCGAGGAACTGCCGGAAGAAGGCGACCTCGAAGGGATGCAGCGTCTGCGTGACGTCCCGCACGATCGCATGCATGGTCGAGAAGGCGACCGTCGAGAGCGCCATCCAGGCGATGCCGCGCAGATTGCCGGACAGGCCGGCGAGCGTAGGCGATTGATGCGATGTCACGATGCGAATTGCGGATTGTTGGACCACTTATGATGTCGCGTCGCACCCGCCGCGTCACCGAATTTCTTCGCGACGCCGGACTCCGTCCCTGACGGGCGATCGCGCGGTCACGCCGATCCGACACCTCTTGACCCGACGGCCGTTGCCGGGCATGCAACGGCGCAGGGACGACAAGAGGGAGCATCGCCGGATGAGCGTGACGATCTATCACAACCCGCGCTGCAGCAAGTCGCGGCAGACGCTGCAGCTGCTGCGCGACCGGGGCATCGAGCCCGAGATCATCGAGTACCTGAAAACGCCGCCGGACGCGGCCACGCTGGATGGGTTCCTCGCCAAGCTCGGCCTGGAGCCGCGCCAGCTGATGCGGCGCAAGGAGGCGCCCTACAAGGAGCTGAACCTCGCCGACGAGTCGCTGAGCCGCGCGGCGCTGATCGCGGCGATGGTCGACAATCCGATCCTGATCGAGCGGCCGATCGTCGTCAAAGGCGCGAAGGTCGCGCTCGGCCGGCCGCCGGAATCGGTGCTGGAGATCCTCTAGGGGGTTTGAACCACAGAGACACGGAGACACAGTGGGGGTCAGGCTTCTTTTCGTATCTCCGTGTATCTGTGTCTCTACTGGTTAACTTCCGGATACGGGACAGACGATCGATGCCGCGATGGTATGACGAGATCGCCGCCGCCTTGGCCGGGCACGGGCTGATCGCGCGCGGCGCGTTTCATCCGGAGCCGGCCGACGGCGCACCGCCCGAGACCGGGACGCTGCTGCTCGCCGGCAATGCCGGCCCGGCGATGTGGCGGGCCTTCACCACCGCCAGGCCGACCGGGCCGGATCCGCTCGATTCCTGGTGCAGCGCGGCGTTGACGGCGGTCGCCGCGCGCTTCGCGGCGGTCCTGCTGCTGCCCTCGGACGGGCCGCCCTACCATCCGTTCCAGCGCTGGGCGATGCGGGCCGGGAATGTGTTCCGCTCGCCGCTCGGCATCCTGATCGATCCCGAATACGGCCTGTGGCACGGCTATCGCGGGGCGTTCGCCTTCGCCGACCGGCGCGACCTGCCGCCGCGCCGGGCGCGCGACAATCCGTGCGACGGCTGCGCCGGCCGGCCCTGTCTTTCGGCCTGCCCGGTTGCGGCGTTCGGCGCGGACGGGTATGACGTGCCGGCCTGCGCGGCGCATCTGGCGAGCGCGGCCGGCGTCGACTGCATGACGGGCGGCTGCGGCGCGCGCCGGGCCTGCCCGGTCGGCCGCGATCATGTCTTCGCGCCGGCGCAGGCGGAATTCCACATGCGCGCCTTCCTGGCGGCACGAAACTGAGGACCCGCATGGCGGCACGGCGAACCAGCGGCAAGATTGCCATCCTCGTCCTGTTCGCGGCCACAGTCGCCTATGTCGGCGTGCTGATGCTGCTGGTCGAGCCGACGATCTGGCGCGACGTGCCGCCCGAGGGGATGAGCCGGAACGGCGCCGCCTGGTCGGACGAGATCGCCGAGCTGCGGCTCTATCGCCTGCCGTATCGCGGCTTTCCCTTCTACTTCGAGGACGAGCTCGCCCCGGTCGCCCCGCTGGCGCGGGTCGACGATGCGGAGACGATCCAGTTGCTGCTCCAGGTGCTGCGCGACAGCAACCCGGAGGGCGAATCGCCCTGGTGCCGGCGCGTCAAGTCGGACGCCTGGCTGCATGTCATCACCTATCGCGACGACGGCTCGGTGTTCGGCTACGTCGTCCTGGCGCCGGCGCGCAAGCAGCCCGATGCGCCGGCCTACCTGTCCGGCTGCGGCCTGCTGATCACGGATGTTACGGGTCCCGGCGTCACCTTCACCGACACCTACGGGGCGTTCGAACTGGTGCGGGAAATCACCGGCCTCAGCTTAGAGGGCGCGATCCGTTAAGGTGCGATCGCGCCGAGGCCGCCAGGAGCGGCGCCGAGGCGTCCCTAGCGGGCCGATCTGCGCAGCCCGGCGATCCGCCGCTCGCGCGATTCGAGCTCGGATTGCGCCCGCTCGAGGAGTTCCGCGACGGTATCGTGCCGGCTATAGGCGGCCATGGCGAAGCGTACGGGGACAGCCAGATCGTCGCCGTCCCACGGCACCGCGAGCGCGCGAAACCGGTCGGCCAGCATGGACGCGCGCCGCCGCGTATCGTCGACGCCGATCTTGAGCATCAGGACGGCGAACCGGCCGCCCTCGAGGCGCGCGACGTAATCGACCTCGCGGAACTCGCGCAGCAGGATGTTCGCTGCCGCCGCCAGCACGTAGTCGCCCCCTTCGGTGCCGCGCGTCTCGTTGATCTCCTCGTAGCCCGACAGCTCGAACAGCAGCAGCGATCCGGTCTCGCCATAGCGTCGCGCGCGCGCCAGGGCGCGGTCCAGCGCGTCGTCGAGGCCGCGCCGGTTCAACAGGCCGGTGATCTCGTCCCTGACGTTTTGCGATTCGAGCCATTCGACGCGCCCCTCGGCCCGCCCGAGACGCGCCTCCATCTGGACCACGCGGTCGAGCACCTCCTCGATCACGCGGCGCAGCGACCCGTCGGCGGGAACATCCGGATCCAGCGAATCCAGGAGCTTCGTGACGGCGGCGCGCAGCGTGTCCTGGACCGCCGGCCGGGGTTCGGGCGCGGCATCCCGCGGATCCGCGGTCCTGGCCTTCCGTGTCTTCCTATCGTTGCTGCCCATGTTTCCCAATCGCGCGCGGCGGACCGGCCGCCGCCCGTCCTATCCCCCCGTCGTCGTACAGATCGATCTCAGTGCCTGCCACTGCTCGTCGCTCAGACCGGCCTCGCCGTCCGGTGCCGCCGCCGCCCGCGCCAGGCGGGCGCGATCCGGCGTCGAAGGATGGGTCGACAGCATGTCCGGGATCGAGAACGCGCCGTCGCCGTCGCGCTCGGCGTCGGTCTCGTCGCGCCGCCCGAAATGCGCCTCGATGCGAAGCAGCAATTCGGTGAAGCTCGCCGCCTTCAGCCCGGCCCGGTTCATCAGCTCGACCGCGCCCTTGTCGGCATCGGCCTCGGCCTCGCGCGTATAGGAGGCCTGCACCGCCATCTGGCCGATCCCGGTCAGCACGTCCGAGGTCATCGCCCCGCCGGTCAAGAGCGGGATGATGAAGGCCTGCAGGCCGATCGACCGGACCATGTTGGTGGTCGCGTGACGCCGTGTCACATGGGTCATCTCGTGCGCCAGCACGCCGGCCACCTCGTCCGGCGTCTCGGCGAGATCGAGCAGCCCGTCGAAGATCACGATGTAGCCGCCCGGCGCCGCGAAGGCATTCGGGATCGGAATATCGATGACGCGCACCTTGAAACTGTACTCGGACCGGTCGGCCGCCTCGAGCCGCCCCGTCAGCGCCTCGAGCGCCCGCAGCCCCGCCGCGTCCCGGCAGGTCAGCTCGTCCGAGCCCTTCCAGCCGCCGAACATCAGCGTGACCTGTTCGATCGCCGTGCGGCCCATCCGCTCTTCCATGCTCATCGGCATCATGGCGGCGATCAGCGGCGCCGAATTGGCGAGGGCGAGCCAGCCGCCGCCGAACAGCACCAGCATGGCGGCGATCCAGAAGGCGACGTGCCGGCGCGCCACCGGGTCGCGCGCGCCGATGTTGCGGATCTCCGGCGCGAGCTGGCGGATCTCGTCGAACACCGCATGGTCGGCGATCTCGAGCCGCGCCAGGTCGCGCTGCAGGTTCTTCAGCCGGACCGGCCGGCCGGCGACCGGCGGCTCGACGATGCGCAGATCGTCGTAGCGCCATACCGCCATCGGCGCGCCGGCCGCCCCGTGGATCTCGATACCGTCGGCGCCGAGCACCAGCCGGACCGAATGCACGGTGGCGGTCTCGCCGTCGGCATAGCGCCCCATCGGTCCGCTCGGGGCCGGCGGATCTCCGCCGATCGGGCCGGGGTCGGTCATGGCTCAGAAATCGCCGAGATCAAAGGCGTCGGCAAGCCCCTCGCCGAGTTTCGGCGCCTCGTCCAGCGCCTGGGTGACGCGGCTGAAATCCTGCGCCCCGGTCAGGGCCAGCGAGGTTACGACGGCGTGCGCCATGCGATGGAACACGAACACCCGGTTGAGCACATGCGAGGCGACGGCGAACAGGAAGAAGAACAGCAGCATGACGCCGCCGAGCCGCTGCTGGTCCATGCCGGCGGCGATGATTTCCGGATCGATCTCATTGTTGGCCGCTGCCACCATCATGTCCAAGCCGACGAGCCCGACCACCGCGCCCATGAACAGGGCGAAGAACAGGACGAAGAATCCGAACATCAGCAGGTAGGACGTGAAATGGATCCACAACACGCGGCCGAAGCCCAGCGTCGAGGAGAACCGCATGCCCTCGAAGCCGACCCTGCCGGCGAGATAGCGGAACTCGGCGACGCGGTACCACGACATGGCGAGGATGACCAGAAGATAGCCGATCATCGTCGCCGCCAGGACGCCGCCGCCGATCTGCGGCGGCTCGGCGAACTCGGAGACCGCCGGATCGAAGGCCGCCCCCTGATACATGCCGCTGGCGAACAACAGGCCGAACAGCAGGGGCAGGGTCAGCCACGGTCCGATCCACAGCCGGAACAGCTCGGTTTCCCTGCCTTCGAAGGTGAACGGACGGTTGCCGAGATGCATGTTCTCGATCTCGCGCCGCACCAGCCCGATCCGCATGACCGGCGCGGCGAGGCCGAAGGTCAGCATGACGAGCAGCGTGTAGCCCATGGCGGCAAGCGCGTATTTGACCGACGATCCGGCCAGCGTGCCGCGGATGCCGCGCCACAGCGTGCGGGTGAGCCGGTACCGCCGCGCCCTGTAGATCGCGACATACATCAGGAACACGAGGACCAGGATGTACAGCGCATAGACGATGCCGAACACCACCGGGTTCTCGCCGAACAGGATCATCACGAGGGTGAACCCGCCGATCACCGGGAACAGGATCACGGCCAGCACGATCAGGAAGCCGAGGAACAGCTCCAGCCCGGTGCCGGTATATTCGAGGCGGTCATCGCCCAGGCGCACATGCGACCACAGGTACTTGCGCTCGCGGGTGCGCGCCCAGAAGCGGAAGATCATCGCGGTCAGCAGCTGGTAGATCGCGTTGACGACGACGATCTTGGCGAACGGCAGGTGGCGTCCGTCATACTCGAAATTGAGGGTCTGGTCGGTGGTATCCGTCATGTCCGGTCCCCGTGACCCGCCAGAGCTGACAGGCGAGCCGATCAATGAATGTACTGCGTTCGCAACGCCCGATGCGCCGCGCCCACCCAAAAAAATTACTGAATCAAATCAACGCCATTATGGATCGCTGGCGGTTATCAAATCCTTACCCCCGCCGCCGTTCGCCGCGCCGTACGGCAGTCCGCAGCGCGTCGCCGATCGGGCCGCCGACCTGTCCGCCATCCGTTGACGCGCGGCATCGCCCCGTGCCTAAATGCGTTGCGAAGAGCATCCGCGTGACACATAAGGCGCAACGGCCGGCCGTCGGTCCGGGCGATCCGCGCCGTCGCCGGTCGTCGCGAGCCGGCCGTTCGTGCGGGAGACGGCCGCTGCGGCACTGGGATGTCACACCGAAAAAAGAATGAGCTTTGGAGGCGAAAAACGATGAGATTCACAGGGATCAGGCACGCTTGCCTTATTGCCGCCGCGGCGGCGACCTTCGGCGTCGGGCCGGCGCTCGCTGACGTCGTCAAGTGGGACATGGCCAACGAGTACAACGCGACGTCCAACCACGGCGAAGGCGACACGTTCTTCGCCAAGACGCTGCGCGAGAAATCGCGCGGCCAGATCGAGATCACCCTGCATTTCGGCGCGTCGCTCGGCTACAAGTCGAAGGACCAGCTGGATGCGGTGGGTGATGGCGCGATTCCGATCGCCGACACCTATGTCGGGCCGCTCGGCGGCATCGATGCGATGTTCCTGCTGCCGTCGCTGCCGTTCCTGGCCGCGACGACCGAAGAGGCGGCAAAGCTGTTCGAGGTGGCGCGGCCCTATTACGAGGAGATCTTCGCCGCCAACAACCAGAAGCTGCTCTATGCGTCACCCTGGGCGCCGTCCGGCATCTGGGCCAAGAAGCCGGTCGACAACATCGCCGCGCTCAAGAACCTGAAGATCCGGACCTACGATCCGAACGGCACCATCACCCTGCAGGAGGCCGGCGCGGCGCCGATCCAGCTGAGCTGGGCCGATGTCGTCCCGCAGCTCGGCACCGGCGGCATCGAGGCGGTGCTGACCTCGGCGGAAGGCGGCACCAACGCCAAGTTCTGGGAGCATCTGAGCCATTTTACCGAGATCAACTACGCCATGCCGCTGAACATGGTGCACATCAATCTCGACGTCTTCAACGACCTGTCGCCGGAGCTGCAGAAGGCGGTTCTCGACGCCGCGGCGGAGACCAGCGCCCATAACTGGAAGGGCGTGAATGCGCGCAATGCCCGCAACTACGCCACCATGCAGCAGAACGGCATGACCGTGGTCACCGGCGTGTCCTCCGACTATCTGAAGTCGCTCAGCGATGCCGGCCAGAAGGCGCTGGATCAGTGGCTCGTCAAGACCGGCGACAAGGGCCGGACGATCATCGCCGAATACAAGAAGCGAACCGGCAAGTAAGGCCGATCGCGCAACGCGGCCCGGCGATTTCCGGACGGGCCGCTTGCGCGACCGAAGCGATCTCGGGTGGACATGGCGCGGGCGCTCGACAGCCTGATCGGGGCGGTGGCATGGCTGTCGCGCGCAGCGGGCGTGCTGTCGGCCGTCCTGCTGATCGGGATGGTGCTCCACATCCTGCTCGAGATCGTGCTCCGGGCGTTCTTCTCGACCTCCACCTTCGTGCTCGACGAGTTCGTCGGCTACGGTGTCGCGGCGATGACGTTTCTCTCGCTCGCCTACGCGCTGAACGAGGATGCCCTGATCCGGGTCAACATCGTGCTGGCGCGCACGCGCGGCCGAACCCGTCTTGCATTCGAAATCTTCTCGGTGGCGGTCACCCTGTCGATCACCGTGTTCATCGCGGCATATTTCTGGCGCAGCGTCGCGCGCAACTGGAAGCGCGGCGCCGTCAGCGAGAGCATCGCCGAATTCCCGCTGTGGATCCCCGAAGGGCTCGTGCTGGCCGGCATGACGCTGTTCGCGATCCAGCTGGCGGCCTACCTGCTGCGCCTGATCGCCGGCGACCGCAAGATCATCGGCCAGGATCAAAGCGGTCCGGCGCGGCTCGAGTGAGGATAGCATGGAGGCTTTGATCGCGGGGCTGGTGATCCTGGTGCTGGTGTTCCTGTTCCTCGGCGCCGGGACCTGGGTGTTCGCCGGCCTGCTGCTGGTCAGCACGACGGGGCTGCTGATCCTGTTGCCCGACAGCTTCTCGGCGCATCGGATCGGCGTCGTCATCACCAAGATCATGTACCGCTACGCCAGCACCTGGGAGCTGGCGGCGATCCCGATGTTCAT
>CP070634.1:246204-252592 GCA_020356105.1 Rhodospirillales bacterium
CATTGTCAGCCCGACCAACGACCGCGCCCCACAGTGGGAGGTCGAGGGCCTCATCCAGCCGATCGACATGAAGCGCGTGCCGATCGACAAGGTGAACCCGGCCATGGCCAGGATCGGCGACGATCTCTGGAACTTCGGCGGCAAGGGCTCGCACTGGCTGCCGCATATCTGGGGCACCGAGGGCATCGCCTGGCGCACCGACAAATGGGCGCCCAAGGGCATGTTCCCGAGCTACGGCGACATCTGGGCCGACGAGAACGCCGGCAAGACGATGGGCCGTCCGCATTCGATGATGTTGTGCGCCGGCCTCTACATGGAGACCATCGGCGAGCTCGCGCCCGGTTCGATGTGGGCGGGCTACAAGAGCGAAGACGCCATGCGCAAGGCCTGGGAGAAGGTCACCGCCTGGTGCATCAAGTACAAGAAGAACGTCAAGATCCTGTGGAACGACGGCGACACCCAGAAGAACGGCCTGATGAACGAGGGCGTCGTCGTCGGCCAGACCTGGGACGGCCCGCCGCTGGCGCTGAAGAACGCCGGCGAGCCGGTCATGTACCGCGCGCCCAAGGAAGGGGCGATGGCCTGGGTCGACGGCATGGCGATCCCGACGGGCGCGAAGAACATCGACCAGATCTATGCCTTCATCAAGGTCGCGTACGACGCCACGCCCGCGGGCAAGGCGATCGACACGCATGGTTACAATTCGCCGGTCCTCGGCGCCGACAAGTTCGCGAGCGCGCAATACGCCAAGAACTTCTCCGACGCCTATCCAGGCGACGCGCTGGCCAACCTCAACCCCTGGCCGCCGACCCA
This sequence comes from Rhodospirillales bacterium, assembly GCA_020356105.1. Classification (GTDB taxonomy): domain Bacteria; phylum Pseudomonadota; class Alphaproteobacteria; order UBA8366; family JADFVY01. Next base: position 247,018 of record CP070634.1, read on the forward strand.
GCCCTGGTATGCGGACATCCGCACCGAGTACGTGAACAAGTTCGAAAGCGCTTGATCGCGTTACGTTGATTGGCTCCGGACCCCTGCGGGGGTCCGGGGACCTTCGTGTCATGGGGATCGGCCTGTGGCGGCCGCCGCCGTCCCGCCGCGTCCCCTTTTCCGCGAGAGGCCCTTGGACCATGAAGTCTGGCGTTGGCGTCGAGCTTGAGAATCTGTGGATCAAGTTCGGCGATTTCACGGCCGTCCGGAACGCCACGGTCAGGATCGAGGAAGGCGAGTTCTTCTCTTTCCTGGGTCCCTCCGGATGTGGCAAGACGACGATCCTGCGCACGGTGTCGGGCTTCCAGGAGCCGAGCCAGGGGGTCGTGCGGATCGGCGGCCGGAATATGGCCGGCATCGGACCGAACAAGCGGCCGACGGCGCTGATCTTCCAGAACCTGGCGCTGTTCCCGCTGATGCAGGTGTGGGAAAACATCGCCTTCGCGCTCGAGGTCAAGGGCGTGCCCAAGGCGGAGCGCCGCAAGCGCGCCGACGAGCTGCTGGAGCTGATCGCGTTGCCGGGCCAGGGCGACAAGCTGGTCGACGAGCTGTCCGGCGGCCAGAAACAGCGCGTTGCCGTGGCGCGGGCGCTGGCGGCGGAGCCGCAGGTCCTCCTGCTCGACGAGCCGCTATCGGCGCTGGACCTGAAGCTGCGCCAGCATATGCGGACCGAGCTGCGCGCCATCCAGCAGCGAGTCGGGCTGACCTTCATCTATATCACCCACGACCAGGGCGAGGCCCTGACCATGTCGGACCATATCGCGGTCATGCGCGAGGGGGTGATCGAGCAGGTCGGCGACGGCAAGCAGATCTACGACGACCCGGCGAGCGCCTTCGTCGCCTCCTTCGTCGGCGAGAACAACGATTTCGCCGGCACGGTGCAGGCGGTCGACAACGGCCAGGCGGTTGTCGCCACCGCGGTCGGCGAGCTGCAGGCGCGCATCGCCACTGCGGCGCGCGGCGCCCTGAAGCCGGGCGACAGCGCCATGGTCTTCATCCGACCCGAGAATTTCACCATCGTGGAGGCGGCCAAGGGCAATGGCGACGGCAACCGGATCGCGGCCACCATCGCCAATGAGGAATTCGAGGGCCAGAGCTATCACGTCTTCCTGGAGGGCGAGGGTGGCGCGGCGATCAAGATGTCGCTGACCAATCGCGGCCAGGCACGCACCGCCTCGGCGGTCGGCCAGCAGGTGACCCTTGCCTACAGCCCGGACCAGGCGGTGGCGCTGCCCGCGGGTGCGATGGCGGACGAGGAATAGGGGCGGGCGGCCATGGGCATCGCGGCGACGGTCCGGAAGTTCATCGCGACGAACGGCCTCGGCATGGCCCTGTTCATGGTGCTCGGGGTGTCGTTCTGGGTCCTGGTCCTGGTGGTGCTGCCGCAGATCACCATGGTCGATTTCTCGTTCCGGCCGAAATTGCCGCCGGCGGCGATCGGCGGGCCCCAGGATGTATATACCACGGCCAACTACGAGTATTTCGTCAAGGGCAATCCGGGCAATCCCGAGGGCTGGAACCGCGTCGACGTGACCGTGTTCTGGCGCACCCTGGTCGCCGCCGTCTTCGTGACGGTGTTCAACTTCGTCCTGTGTTATCCGGTCGCCTATTACATGGCCAAGGTCGCCACCGGCAGCTGGGCTAGGCTGCTGGCGCTGTCGCTGGTGGTGCCCTACTGGATCAACGAGATCCTGCGGGCCTTCGCCTTTCGTATCATCTTCGGCGATGCCGGGCTGATCAACACTGTGCTCAAGACCCTGGGCGTCATCGATGTCTCGATCGATTTCATCCGCGCCGATGTCGCCCTCTATGCCGGTCTCGGCTATGCCTACATCCTGCTGATGATCTTCCCGCTCTACAGCGCCATCGAAAGCCTGGACAAGAACCAGATCGAGGCGGCGCGCGACATGGGCTCGCCCTGGTGGCGGATCCACTGGCGCATCGTCATGCCCTTCGCCAAACAGGGCATCGTGTCGGGCTGCACCATGGTGTTCATGCTGTCGGCCGGCGCGCTGGCCGCGCCGCAGATCCTCGGCGGGCCGTCCAGCCTGTGGTTCACCCAGATCATCTATCAGGGCTTTTTCGAGTACTTCAACTGGAACCGGGGCGCGGCCTACGCGATCATCCTGCTGGTTTCCTGCATGGCGATCGTGCTCGGGGTGACCAAGCTGGTCGGCGGCAAGGCCGGCGAGATCGGGCGATGAGGCCGAGTGTCCTCGCCCGCGGGGTGACCGGGCTCTACCTGTTGGCCTTTTTCGGTTTCCTGTTCGGGCCGCTGTTCATCATGGTGGTCACGGCGCTGAACAGCTCCAGCTTCCCGCGCATCTCGCCCTGGGACTGCCTGACCTTCGAGTGGTTCGTCAAGCTGGCAGGCGACGAGCGGTTGCACAGCGGCCTGCTGAACTCGCTGGCGATCGGCATCATCGTGGTGATCCTGTCGGTCAGCCTCGGGCTTGCGGGGGCGTTGTTCCTGGCCCGGCTCGGGCCGACCTCGCGCGCCGTCGTCTATACGGTGATCACCGCGCCGATCCTGATCCCCGGCGTCGTCCTGGGCATCTCGACCCTGATCTTCTGGGACCGCGCGGCGCAGCTCGTCGGTCTTGGCACCGGCAGCCTGTTCTACAACGGCATCTTCTTGACGGTGCTCGGCCAGGCCAGCTTCATCTCCTCCTATTGCATGCTGGTGCTGATCGCCCGGCTGCAGCGGTTCGACAACGGCCAGATCGAGGCGGCGCTGGACCTCGGGGCGACCAATGTCCAGGCCTTCCGGCGCATCCTGCTGCCGTTCCTCAAGCCGGCGATCATCTCGGCCGCAATCATCGCCTTCCTCGCGTCATTCGAGAACTACAACACCACCGTCTTCACGATCTCGCATCTGCACACCTTTACCACCATCATTTCGCAAAAGGTCCGGCTCGGGATCGATCCGTCGATCTCGGCGGTCGCCTTCATCATCATCGTGCTGACCCTGATCGGCGCCATGTTCTACGAGGGCGCGCACAAGAGGGCGGAGTTGAAGAAGGCGCGGGAGTTGCCGGTGGGCAATTTGCTGCGCAGCCTGTTCGGGCGAAATCCGGCGATGATCATGGGCGTCATGGTGGTCGTGGCGACGGTGGCGGGCATCTGGCTCGCCATGGGGCACAGCGCCGAGCAATGCAAGGCCGACCTGCTCGAGCAGAAGCTGGAGCGCCAGCGTCAGCTCGAGGAACGGTACCGCCAGTCGCAGCCGGCCGGCGGCGCCGGGGAGCCGGGCACAGCGCCGGCGAGCCAGGGGCTGGGCGCCGGAACCTTCGGCAATGTCTTCGATCCGAAGAACCTCGAAGGTCAGGCCGGCGTCGGCGAGCAGGGGGAAGGCGCGCCCGGCGCGCCGGCGGAGAAGCCCGGGCAGAGCACGTTCGGCAATGTCTTCGATCCGAAGAACCTGGAAGGCCAGGCTGGAGTCGATGGGCAGGAGGAAACGCCGCCGGCCGCCGAGGAAGACCAGCAATAGGGCCGTGCGGCCCCTCTAGACGATAATGGCCGGCCGGCCGTAGCCGAGTGCCATGCTCGCGATGTAGACGGCATACAGGAGCAACAGGAAGACCCCCTCGGCGCGCGAGATGTGCCAGCCGGTGATCATGATCGGGATCAGCACGAGTCCGGCCCCGAGCATCACCCAGAGATCGATCTCGACGATGTCCGGCGCGATCGGAAGCGGCGCCACCAGCGCGGCGGCCCCCAGGATCAAAAGGACGTTGAACAGGTTGCTGCCCAGCACGTTGGCGATGGCAACGTCGGTGTGGCGGCGCAACGCGGCGACCACGGTTGCGGCGAGTTCCGGCAGCGAGGTGCCGACCGCCACCAGCGACAGGCCGATCACCGATTCCGACACGCCGGCGGCGCGCGCCACGCCGACCGCGCCGGTGACCAAGAGGTGCGCCCCGAGGACGAGGCCGGCGAGCCCGACCGCGACATACAGCAGCACCGGCACGGGCCGCTCCGGGACTCCGGTCGTCTCCTCGGCCTCGCGGGCATGCAGGTTGGCGACGGCGGTCCCGTTCCGCCGGTCGAGAACATAGGAGACCGCCACATAGCCGATCAGCACCAGGATCATCAGCGCGCCCTGCCAGGCGACGATGATGCCGGCGAGGCCGAGCAGGCAGAGCAGCACCAGGGCCGCGATCATGGCGGCGCCGTCGCGCCGCACCATACCGGGATCGCAGATCAGCGGCGCGATCAGGGCGCCGGCCCCCAGGATCAGGAGGATGTTGGCGATGTTGCTGCCGACCACGTTGCCAACGGCAATGTCGGGTGCGCCGCCGAGCGACGCCTCGAGGCTGACCACGAGCTCCGGGGCCGACGTGCCGAAGGCGACCACCGTCAGCCCGATCATCGCCGGCGACACCCCGAGCAGCTTGGCGAGACCGACCGCCCCGCGTATCGTGGCCTCACCCGCCAGCAGCAGGATCAGCAGCCCGGAGGCGGTCAACAGCAGGTCTGTCAGCATGTGAACGATGGCGGCGGCCGGCGCCAGCCTGATGGGTGCGATTGCGGCATGCCCGCCGCTATACCGCCAGCGCCCCTGCCGCGCAAGGCGCTTGTCTTGAATCCGGCCGATTTGCTAAGCTGACCGCCGCTTTCCGGGCGGCCGGCGCGCCGTCGCCGGGCACGCCCGAAGGCTCCGCGTAACCGTCTCGACCGCTACGCCAAGCATCGGCCGGATCCGCGGGCCGCGTCAGGTGCGACCGGCCGGCGCAATTTTGCCCGCCATCTCGGGGTGGGCCGCAGGGAGGTGTCACATGGCTCTGTCGAAGCCGCTATCGATTCTGCGCCGCACGCGGCAGCTGGAAGGCGAGATCGATGAATTCATGGACAACCTGTCGCAGTCGGCGCTGGCCTTCAAGCGAGCCGTGGCAATCTTTCTGGTCGACGGGCGCTCGACCGAGTTCGAGGAGAAGCTCTCCCAGGTCAACGCGCTGGAAAGCCGCACCGACGATCTGCGGCGCGGCATCGAGCGGCAGCTCTATACCCAGACGCTGATCCCGGAATCGCGGGGCGACGTGCTCGGGCTCCTGGAGAACCTCGACTCCATACTGAACCTGTTCCAGGGCACCCTCTGGGGCTTCTTCATCGAGCAGCCGGACATCGCCGAGGAGCTGCACGCGGATTACAGGGCGCTGGTCGAGCAGGCGACGTCCGCCGTCGAATCGATCGTGCTCGCCTCGCGCGCCTTCTTCCGCAATATCGAGGCCGTCGGCGACCATATGCACAAGGTGATGTTCTACGAGAAGGAGGCGGACAAGGTCTCGACCAAGCTGAAGCGCGGCATCTTCGATTCGGACATGGACCTCGCACGAAAATGCCATCTGCGCCACTTCGTCGAGATGATCGACAACATCGCCGACCGGGCCGAGGATGTCGGCGACCGCCTCGCCATCTACACCATCAAGCGCCGCTTCTAGCGATGGACGTCGCCACCCTGTTCTTCCTGAGCAGCGGGCTGTTCCTCGGCTGGTCGCTGGGGGCGAACGACGCCGCCAACGTGTTCGGGACGGCG
>CP070634.1:252692-267540 GCA_020356105.1 Rhodospirillales bacterium
CGTTGAACTTGCCGGTCGGCGTCACCAGCCGTTCATCCTTGATGACCGCCTTCCGTTTTCGCGTCTTGTCATCGATGACGACGATCGCGGATTCCTGGGTTTCGGCATTCCACAACGAAAACCAGATTTCCGAGCCGTCCTTGTTGTATTCGCCCTGGACGACGCGTCGCACACCTTCCGAGATGCCGGACAACTCTCCGATCGGAACGACCTCGTAGCCGTCGTCTAGATTGTCGATATCGAAGACGGCGACCGACGAGGAGATCTCGGCTTCCGGGTTCAGCGGCGTGTCGACCCACAGATTCTTCGAATTCGGATGGGTCTTGATGAACAGCGATCCGCCGCCCTGCCCCTCCAGCGATTGGACGACCTTCCAGGCGTGATCCGGATTGTCCTTCGGATCGGTGCCGATCAGCGCGATCGTCTCGTCGCCGAGATGGCTGGTCGCCCAGACCGGTCCGAATTCCGGATGGTTGAAGTTCGCGCCCCGGCCCGGATGCGGTGTCTTGCCGGTCTCGATCAGCGTGACCAGCCTTGCCTCCCTGGCATCGACGACCGCGATCTTGTTGCGGGCGTTCGCGGCAGCCAAGAAGTAACGGCCGGTCGAGTCGAAACCGCCGTCGTGCAGAAAACGTTCGGCTCCGATCCTGGTGACCTTCAGGTTCGCCAGGTCGGAATAATCGACGAGCATCACGTGGCCGGTTTCCTTGACGTTGACGATGAACTCGGCACGAACGCGCGAGGCCGCGATCGCGGCAACACGGGGTTCTGGATGATATTCCTGGGTGTCGACGGTCATCCCGCGCGTCGAGACGACCTTGCGTGGCTCCAGCGTATCGCCATCCATGATGACGAATTGCGGCGGCCAGAATGCGCCGGCGATCGCGTATTTGTCCTCCCAACCTTTCATCTTGGAAGTCTCCACCGAGCGCGCCTCCAGGCCGATCTTGACGGTGGCCACGGTCGCCGGCGGGTCCATGAACAGGTCGATCAGGTTGACCCTGCCGTCGCGGCCGATCGTATACAGATAGCGGCCCGAAGCGGACAGCCGGGAGATGTGCACCGCATAGCCGGTATCTATGATGGTGACGATCTCCTTCGAGTTGCCGTCGATCAGCGCGATTTGGCCCGCATCGCGCAGGGTCACGGAAAACAGATTGTCGAGATCCTTGCCGGATTGCGGCGTCTTCGGCCGCGCGTCGACCGGAACCAGAACCCGCCAGGACTGCCTGATGTCGGCCATACCCCATTCCGGCGGCCTTGCCGGCTCGTTCAGCAGGTAGGCCGTCATCAGTCCGATTTCCTCCTCGGTCAGATCGCCCGAGGTACCCCAGTTCGGCATCCCCGACGGTGAACCGTAGGTGATGAATGCCCGCAGATAGTCTTGGCCGAGATCCATCGTGACATCGGTCGTCAGCGGATGCCCCGTGGCGCCCTTGCGCAGCACCCCGTGGCAACCGGCGCAGCGCTCGAAATAGATCCTGTTCGCGCGGCTGAATTGCTCGGCGGTCAGCACCGGTGCGCCCGGCTTGGCGCCGGGCTGCTCGAACGGAAGGTCGAGACTGGGTTGATATTGGCCGCTGGGCGTCGTTTCATGCTGCTTCAATTTCTCGGAACTCGGTTCCTGCGCGCCAACCATCGCCGCGGTAAACGTGAACGCGAACAAGATCCCCACTGCGCTGCCGCGGAGGAACGATTTCATGATTACTCTCCCATGCCTCTCAAACGCCCGATTTTGGCGGTGAAATTGCCGCTCCCCGGACCCATGCGCATTGATCATTATCAAAAGCTCTCCACGGATGTCACCGCCGGATTGACACCGGTCAAAGACGATGGCTGACCGACAGGCAATTTTGACCGCAATGAGCGCAGGTGGCGGGCCTGCGCAAGATGGCGAGAGTTCAGGTAACTTGGCACTGCGGGCGATGGCGGGACGAGAGGGCGGGAAACGGTCCGGCGGAGGGTCCGGATTGCACCGGCGCATCGCCGCGGTTTGGCGACCGATCCTGGCGATGTGGCTTGCCGTGGCAACGGTCCCGTTTTCTTCGGCCTTCGCTGAAGACGGGCATATCGCAGCGGCCGTGCTCAAACGGATCTTCCCGGCCGCGACGCATTTCGGATCGGTTGGTGGCGCGCCCCCCGCGATACCGGCCTATCGCAATGACGAGATCATCGGCCACGTCTTTCGCAGCCACGCCGTCGTCCGCTCGGTCGGGCTGTCGGGCAAGACACTCGATATCGCCGTCGGGCTGGACGCCGCCGGCATCATAACCGGCGCCGAAATCCTTGAGCACCACGAGCCGATCCTCGCGATCGGCGTGTCGGATGACGACCTGGCCCGGTTCGTCGCAAAATTTTCGGGCCGCGATGCCCGTCTTCCGATCCAGGTCCTGCGCCGCGCCCCGAAGGACGGCACGGCCGTGGATGCGGTGAGCGGAGCGACCGTCTCGTCGCTGCTGATGGCCGACGCCATATTCCAGTCGGCGATCGCCGTCGGCCGAAGCCGCGGCGTGCTCGAGGGCGGCGCATCCGGGATCGATCTGACGGGCTTCGAAGAGGCGGACTGGCAGACGCTGCTGGCCGACGGATCGTTGCGCCGGCTGGTGCTGACACTGGGCGAGGTCACCCGGCCGCTGGCCGACAAGGGGGCTCGGCTGTACCCTGCCGGCGCGGGACCAGACGATCCGGACATCCGCTTTATCGACCTTGTCGCGGGGCTCGCGACCCCGGCCCGGATCGGGCGCAATCTCCTCGGACCGCAACGGTTCAACCGGCTGGTCGGCGCGCTCGCGCCCGGCGACCATCTGATCTTCGTGGCCGCAAACGGGCTCTACTCGTTCAAGGGCACGGGATACGTCAAATCCGGCCGGTTCGACCGGATCCAGATCACCCAGGGCGAGCGGACCTTTCAGCTGACCCGCGATGACCACACGCGAATCGAGCAACTGCGCATCGCCGGCGCGCCCAAGTTCCGCGAGATGGCCCTGTTCGTCCTGCGGCAGGATCGAGGCTTCGATGCGGCCCGGCCGTGGCGGCTCGAGTTGCTCGTCGAGGGCGAGTCGGACGCGGGGTCCGTTCTGACCGTGCACACGCTCGACTATGGCCTTCCCGGTCGTTACATACCGGCGGCCGGTACAGCGCAGCCGCGGGTACCATCGCAGGACCTCTGGCGAGCGGTCTGGCTCGACCGGCTACCCGACGTGGTCTTGCTGATCGGGATGCTGCTGATTCTCGGGGCGATCTTCTTCCTCCAGGACCTCGTCGCCCGACGGCGCATCCTGTACAAGGCCCTGCGATACGGGTTTCTCATCGTTACGCTGTTCTGGCTCGGCTGGTACGCCGCGGCGCAGCTCACTGTGATCAACGTGCTAACCTTCACGGCAGCGTTGCGCACCGAGTTCGAATGGGAGTTCTTCCTGCTCGAGCCGCTGATCTTCATATTGTGGGCCTTTGTGGCGGTGGCCCTGCTGTTTGGCGGGCGCGGTGCGTTCTGCGGCTGGCTCTGCCCGTTCGGGGCGCTGCAGGAACTCTTGAACCGCATCGCACGGCGCTTCCGGGTACCGCAGTTTCGACTGCCCTTTACGCTGCACGAACGGCTGTGGCCGGTAAAATACATCATCTTCCTCAGCCTCTTCGCGCTCTCGCTCGGCGCATTTGACATGGCATACACGGCCGCCGAGGTGGAGCCCTTCAAGACCGCCATCGTCATGCGTTTCGTTCGCGAATGGCCGTTCCTGCTCTATGTCGCGGTGCTGCTCGGCGCCGGCCTGTTCGTCGAGCGCGCCTTCTGCCGATACCTCTGTCCCCTGGGCGCGGCGCTCGCGGTCCCCGCCCGTATCCGGATGTTCGAATGGCTTAAGCGACGGTGGCATTGCGGCCAGCAATGCAATATCTGTGCGACCAAGTGCCCTGTGCAGGCCATTCATCCCAACGGCAGCATCAACCCGAACGAGTGCATCTACTGTCTCAACTGCCAGACCCTGTATTTCGATGATCAGACATGTCCACCGCTGATCGTACGCCGCAAGAGACGCGAGAAGCACGATGCCGAGCCCTTCGCCGAGGGCGTCTAGACTGGAGGACCGGTCGATGAGAACCGCAGACCGCAAGGCCCGACGCCGGGCGCTCACCATCCTGGCCGCCGCCGCGGGATTCCCGATGCTCGGCGTCCGCAGCGCAATGGCCCGCGCGCCCCGACTGGAATGGCGCGGCCAGGCGCTCGGCGGACCCGCCCGGATCGTCCTGCGGCATCCCGACAACCAGCGGGCGCGGCAGGTTCTCAGCCATTGCGTCGCGGAAATCGACCGGCTGGAGTCCGTCTTCAGCCTCTATCGGCCAAGCTCCGAACTGGCACAATTGAATCAGCGCGGAAAACTCGCCTCGCCATCGCACGACTTGCGGCTGGTGATGGCTGCAGCCAAGCGCTTCGGTGTGCTCAGCGACGGCGCCTTCGATGTCACGGTGCAGCCGCTCTGGCAGACCTACGCAAGACATTTCGCCACCCGACCGGGCGATCGGCGGGGTCCCGCGGCACGGGAGCTGGCACGGGCCGCCGCGCTGGTCGACTATCGCAATCTCGATCTCGACGAGGGGCGTATACGCTTGGCGCGGCCGGGCATGGCGGTGACGCTCAACGGCATCGCCCAAGGCTACATCACCGACCGGATCGCCGATCTTCTTCGCGATGCCGGCATGACCGGCGTCCTCGTCGATCTCGGGGAAATGCGCGCCCTGGACGCGCCCGGTGAAGACCCGTGGCGCATCGGTATCGAGGATCCCCGGAACCGAGGCCGAATCATCGGATCCCTGCCGCTTCGCGGTGCAGCGCTGGCAACCTCCGGGGGATACGGGATGCCATTCGACGAAGACGGCAGATTCCACCATCTGTTCGACCCGGCAACCGGTCGGAGCGCGGCACAATGCCTGTCGGCCACCGCCGTGGCGCCGGATGCGATGACCGCGGACGCACTGGCGACCGCCCTCGCGGTCGCGAAGAGGGAGCGGACCCGCGCCCTGCTCGCCGCGTTCGGTGGCAGCCACGCACGGCTGATTCTGCCGGATGGGGGCGTCGTCGAGGCGACACCGTGACGCGAACCGAGATCGACGACCGCCGTCGGGAGAGGCGCTACGCCGGGCCGGCGCTGTTCGAGTATGGTTTTCGGGTCTTTTTCCTCGGCGCTGGCCTGCAGGCGGCGCTGGCGATGTTGGCCTGGGTGACGTGGATGACCGCGCAGTCCCTTGGCATTGCGCCCGAAATGATTACGGTCGCCGGATCAATCCATCTATGGCATGCGCATGAGATGATTTTCGGCTATGGCCTCGCCGTGGTGGCCGGATTTTTCTTGACCGCGGTCCCCGGCTGGACCGGACGACAGCCCGTGCGCGGCACATTGCTGGCCGTCCTTTTCGGATTATGGCTGCTTGGCCGGGCCAGCAGCTGGGCATCCGCCTGGGTCCCGGCAGCCGTGATCGCGCTGCCTGAACTGGCGTTCATCGGCCTGCTGTCCTTACTGGTGGCGCACGCATTGCTGGCCGGTCGGGCGAAGCGAAACTTCGTCTTCCTGCCGGTCCTCGCCATCCTCTTTGCGGCCGCCGCCCTGCATCATGCCGAGGCCATGGGTCTCGCCGACGGCCTTTCGGAGACCGGACAGCTGCTGGCGATCGACGCCCTGCTCGTGCTGCTCACCGTGGTCGGCGGTCGCATCGTTCCCGCCTTCACCACCAACGCGCTCCGACGCGACGGCGTCGAACCGTTGCCCCGCGCGGCAGACCGACGCGACGCGGCGGCGATATTGCTTATGGTGGCGCTGCTCGCGGCCGACCTGGTCGCACCGGCTTCGGTCGCGACCGGCTGGGTGGCGCTGGCGGCGGCTCTCGCGGGCGCCTTGCGCATGGTCGGCTGGCGACCCGGCCGGGTCCTGTCGTCGCCGATCCTGTGGGTGCTCCATCTTGGATACGCCTGGCTCGTCCTGGGACTCTTGCTCAAGGGTTTCGCACTGATCGGCGGCAGCATGCCCGAGATCCTCGCCCTGCACATACTGACTATCGGCGCGCTGGGCACCATGACATTGGGCGTGATGACCCGCGCGGGCCTCGGCCATACCGGCCGCGCCCTGAAGGTCTCCGGCGCGATCACCCTGTCCTATCTGCTTGTCAGCTTGGCCGCCGCAATCCGGGTCTTGTGGCCCCTTTTCGATCTGCCGTTCGGCGATCTGGCGATCATCACGTCCGGCCTGCTGTGGAGCGCCGCATTCGTGATCTTCACGATCGTCTACTGGCCGGTGCTGACCCGGCCCCGCCTCGCCGCCGCAAGCGCCTAGTCGCTTGCCATGCGTTCACGAAGCGGGCCGGTCTCGCCATAGACCCGAAGCCGTTCGACATCGCCCAACATGACGCGGTTGCCGTCGGTCGTCACACCCTGGCTGCGCAGCCGCACGAAGGCGCGCGACAGGCTCTCCGGCTTCATGCCCAAACGATAGGCGATCAGCGACTTGTCATAAGGCAGCGCCACCACCGCCGCGCCCTCTTCGACCGGCGCCAGTGACACAAGAAACTGTGCCAGGCGCTGCGCGCTGGAGCGCGTCTGCAGTTGTTCGACCTGGTTGATCAGCGAATGCAGGTGGCGCGACATTGACGCCAGCATCTCGAATGCCAGGTCGGGATCACCGCGCACCCGACCGCGAAACACCTCTGAATGCACGGCAATCAACCGCGCCTCTTCGACCACCTGCGCCGCCGCAGGATATCGTCCCTGGATGAACATGGCAGCCTCGCCGAACGTCTCGCCCGACGTGAACACGCCGAACACCGCCTCGTCGCCAACGACCGACGGCCGGAACACCTTCACCCATCCGTCCAGCACGATATAGAAGGCATTTGCCGGCTCTCCCTGCTCGAACAGCATCTGGCCCTTCGCGTGGGTACGCGGTGCCGCACCGTGCAGCAGCTTCGAAACCGCCTCGGGCTTGAGCCCGGCGAACAGCCGGGTCCCGCAAACGATACTCAGTTCCCTCTCGTCCATGGCCCCTGCCCCATCAGATCGGGCCGATTTCGGCAACGATCGGCCGCTTGCCATCCCGCCGCCGACCTGCACGAAACTATAGGTGGCTGCCTTAACTGAGGTCAACGGGGACGCCGACGCGCCTGATGATCGGCCAGGGACCTCTTGACTTTAGTCAAGGGGCCGGCCGCGGCTGCCACGTAGCATCTGCCCCTGACGGTCAGGATTCGCACTGCGAATCAGTGGCCGGCGTCGCAACATCCGGCGACAAGTGATTCGAGCGGCGCGGTGTCACGGCCATCTCTCTGAGTGCTTTACGTCATGGAGAACGGTGCGATGCGTGAAAGAAATATCAGATCCTCTGCGGAGACCGGGTCCGGCTCGGGCGGCACAGGCGACGAGCCCGTCCCGTTCATGCAGCGGCTGCTCGACAATCATTGGCTGCTGTTGCTTTTGGGGGTCGCTATTCCGGCGGTCCTCTACGTGATTTGGGGCGTGATGGAAGTCGCCCAAATTCCGCTCGCGCAATAGCCTGAGGAGAGCAACATGGCTATTTTCCCACCCGAAAAACGGATCTGGTGGAAAGAACCCCTGCACGGGTTTGAACTGGTGTGGATCGGCATCTGCCTGGTCTGGGCCATTGTGATGTTCGGCACCATGATCGTCTGGCACGTGATTGGAGAGCAAAACCTTTCCAACACAGCGTACCGGATCGACCCGGACGTCTTCGCGGCACGGACCGAGGCGATGGTAACGCAGTATACGGTCCGTGAAGAGGGCGACACCGGCATTCCGGTCGTACATCCACCGGCTGGCAGCGACGTCTATCTTCAGGCCAGCCTGTGGCAATGGTACCCGATCCTCGAGCTGGAAAAGGACAAGGAATACAGGCTGCACCTCTCGTCGATCGACTGGCAGCACGGATTCTCCCTCCAACCAACCAACATCAACGTCCAGGTTCACCCAGGCTACGAGATGGTGATCACGCTAAAACCCAACAAGGCTGGCGAGTTCGGCATCGTCTGTAATGAATTCTGCGGCATCGGTCATCATAACATGCTGGGCCGCATTTACGTGGTCGAGTGAGCAAGGGAGGACGCACAATGGCAGACGCAACTCTCTTCAGGACTTGCCCGGACACCGGGCTTCCCGTCCACCTGCCGGCGCAGCGTTTGATCAAGGCGAACGCGGTGGCCGGCGTTCTGGCGCTGGCGCTCGGCGGCTTGCAGGGACTCATGGTCGCCTTGACGCGTTGGCCCGACTTGCAGCTCCTGCCGGCCGAGGCTTTCTATACCATGCTGACGGGGCACGGGCTCAACGTGCTGTTGTTCTGGATCATCTTCTTCGAGGTCGCGATCCTCTACTTCGCTTCGGCGATCCTGCTCAAGTCGCGCCTCGCCGCCCCGAATCTCGCATGGGTCGGATTTGTCCTCATGGCAGTCGGTGCGCTGACCACCAACTATGCCGTCTTCCAGGGCGATTCCAGCGTGATGTTCACGTCGTACGTGCCGATGCGGGCATCGCCACTGTTCTACCTCGGTATTATCCTGTTCGCTGTCGGCGCGCTGATCGGCTGTTTCATCTTCTTTGCAACATTGGTCATCGCCAAGGATGAAAAGACCTACGAAGGTTCGATCCCGCTGGTCACGTTCGGTGCGTTGACCGCGGCGATCATCGCGGTCTTCACAATCGCTTCCGGGGCGATCATCCTCATCCCGACGCTGCTGTGGTCGCTCGATCTGATCCCGGAAATAGATCCGTTGCTCTACAAGGTGATCTGGTGGGCGATGGGCCATTCATCACAACAGATCAACGTTTCGGCGCATGTCGCCGTCTGGTACTGCATCGCAGCGATGGTGCTGGGTGCCAAGCCGCTGTCCGAGAAGGTCAGCCGGATGGCGTTTCTGATGTACATCCTGTTCCTCCAGATCGCCTCGGCGCATCATTTGTTGGTCGAACCGGGAATCAGCTCGAACTGGAAGATCTTCAACACGAGCTACGCCCTTTATCTCGCGGTCGTCGGCAGCATGATCCACGGGCTCAGCGTGCCCGGCGCGGTCGAGGCGGCACAGCGCCGCCGTGGTTTCACGAGGGGTGCTTTTGAATGGCTCCGCAAGGCGCCATGGGGCAATCCGGCCTTCGCAGGCATGTTCACATCGCTGGTCTATTTCGGCTTCCTTGGCGGAATCTCGGGTGTCGTGATGGGCGCCGAGCAGCTCAACCTGATCATGCACAACACCTTGTATGTGCCGGGTCATTTCCATGCGACCGTCGTGGCCGGAACGACCCTGGCGTTCATGGCGATCACCTATCTCGTCGTACCGTTGATCTGGCGCAGGGAGATCATGTTTCCAACCCTGGCCAAGTGGCAACCGTACATCTTCGGGCTGGGAGCGGCGGGCATTTCGCTGTTCATGATGGGCGCCGGGACGCTGGGCGTTTCGCGACGGCACTGGGACATCAACTTCACCGATGCGGCCCTCTCGTTCAGCTATCCCGACACGGCCTTCCTGATGATGGCATTGAACGGCCTGTCCGGGCTGCTGGCCGCGATCGGCGGGGTGATGTTCGTCGTCATCGTGGTTTCCTCGATCCTGTTCGGCAAGAAGCGCGGGGATGATGCGGCGGAAACCAATCCGGTGATCGGCGTGGGCGGCGGTCAAGCGGTGGCGAGCTACGGTAGCGAGGGCACGCTAAAACTGCCCGGCACGATGATCCTCGTCGGCGTCTTCTTCATCGCCTTCTTCCTCTATTACTGGGTGAACTGGAAATACCTCTCGGAGGTCTGGCCTCTGAGTTGAGGTGCGGACACGAAAGGAAGCCAAAATGCGGGTCTTGGCCAGGGAGTTATGTTCGGTGCTCAAGCTGCGCATCGGCGTGGCGATCACGGTCTGCGCCCTGGCCGGGCTTGCGGTAACCCCGGGCGACGCACCCCCGGCATGGCAGATCGCGATACTCGCGCTGGCCGTCCTGCTGTCTTCGGCCAGCGCCGGCGCCTTCAATCACTACGTGGAGCGCGACCTGGACGCGCGGATGGCGCGCACGCGCAACCGCCCGTTCGTGACCGGCCGCTTCCGGCCCAGCCCCCAATGGCTGTGGGCCATCGGCGCGATGCTGGTGACGGCGGTCGTGGCGGCGGCACTCGTCCTCAATCTGCCGGCCGCGCTCCACACCTTTCTCGGCGCTTTCGTGTATGGCGTCGTCTACACGGTGTGGCTGAAACGCCGGACCGCGTGGAACATCGTTGTGGGCGGACTCGCCGGAAGCTTCGCCGTTTTGGCCGGCGCGTCGGCCGTCGATCCGGCACTGGCACCGGCACCGGTCTGGCTTGCGGTCGTACTGTTCCTGTGGACGCCACCGCATTTCTGGAGTCTTGCCATTGCCTTGCACGATGACTACGCGACGGCGCGCGTGCCGATGTTGCCTGTCGTGGTCGGAGACGCCAAGGCCACCTGGATCATCCTCTTTCACACGATCGCAGTGGTGCTAGCGTCCCTGGTGCCAGCGCTGTACGGGATGGGCTGGCTCTATGTTGTCGCGGCCGTCGTCGGCGGCCTCTGGTTCACGGTCCGGAGCATCCAGCTCGTAAGAGATCCCTGCCGCAAGAAGGCCATGGCCAATTTCCGTGGCTCGCTGTTGCAGCTCAGCCTCCTGTTGGGCGCAGCGATCGCCGAGACCTGGATATCAGGTTAGAAACGCCAAGCCATGCGCTGGCACCTCCGCATACCGCTCACGAGCCTTGCGCTGGTCTTGCTGGTCCTGCCGGGCTTGCCCGAACACGCCGGCGCTGCGCAGCGGCCGGCGAACGACAATGCCGACCTGGAAGCGGCGCTACGGGAGAGCGAAGCAGCAGTGGGACGTCATCTCGCGGATTATGTGTTCCGCGATACCAACGGCCAGCCGAAGCGGCTGTCGGCGTTCGATGACCGCCCTGTGATCATCAATCTGATCTACACCGCATGCACCGATTTCTGCCCCGTTACGGTTCAGAGTCTGGCCCGGGCGGTTATCGGTGCGCGGGATGCGCTGGGCCCCGAATCATTCACGGTGCTGACGATCGGGTTCGATACACGCACCGACCATCCGGCGCAGATGCGGGCCTATGCGAAGAGCCAGGGAATCGACTTGGCGAACTGGCATTTCCTCAGCGCCGACGCTCAGACGATCCTCGCCATCACGGGCCAACTTGGGTTCACCCTCTCCCGCGCGCCGCAAGGATTCGATCACATTGCCCAGACCACGATTCTCGGCACGGACCGACAGGTTTTTCGTCAGGTCTACGGTGCCGACCTCACCGTCGCCTCAATCGTCGAACCGCTGAAGCAGATCCGATACGGCCAGACCGCGAATCTCGCGAGATTCGACAACATCGTTGAACGCATCAAGCTCTTCTGCACCCTTTACGATCCGGACGAGGATGCCTATCGGTTCGATTGGTCGATCTTCACGGGGATCATCGTCGGCCTGCTGAGTATTTCCGGGCTTGCGGCGTTTCTGCTTCACGCGGCCCTGCAATACCGCAACGCCCGCCGACAGGGTCGGCCCCCACATCCATCCGACTGAATTGTCCGGACCATTCCCAAGAGGTGCGAGCCGACCAGCCATGATGTATGTAAAGCGCATTCTGCGTCTGATGTTCGCATGGCTGGAATCGGGCCTCGATCGCATATTCACGCCCGCCTGCAATCCGCTCTACCATCTCGGCGCGCTTGGATTCCTCTACTACTGGGTGGTCGCGGCGACCGGCATATATCTGTTCATCTTTTTCGATACCGGAATCACCGAGGCCTACGATTCGATCGAATCGATTACTTACGAGCAATGGTATCTTGGCGGGGTGATGCGCAGCCTGCACCGCTATGCGTCCGACGGAATGATCGCGATGATGATGATTCATATCTTGCGCGAATTTTCGCTCGACCGCTATCGCGGGGCGCGCTGGTTCACCTGGTTCACCGGGCTGCCGATCCTGTGGATGGTGTATGCCGCGGGCATCAGCGGCTACTGGATGGTCTGGGACATGTTGGCCCAGTACATCGCCATCGCGACGACCGAATGGCTGGACTGGCTGCCGATCGTCGGCGGCACCATCGCCCGCAATTTCCTCAATCCGGACCGTCTGGACGACCGCTTCTTCACCCTGATGGTGTTCATGCACATCTTCGTGCCGCTGTTCTTGTTGTTCGTATTGTGGATCCACTTGCAGCGCGTGACCAAGCCGACGATCAACCCGCCGCGTCTCTTGGCCGGTGGGACCCTGCTGATGCTCTTTGTCCTGTCGGTGCTCAAGCCGGCAGAGAGCCAGGCGCCGGCGAATCTCGACCTGGTGCCATCGCGGATCGGCCTGGACTGGTTCTATCTGCCGGCCTACCCGCTGATGGACGTGCTGGGTAACGGCGCGGTCTGGGGGCTTGCCGCCCTAGGCACATTCCTGATCGCCGCGTTGCCATGGCTTCCGCCGCTACGGCGCGCAACCGCGCGCGCGGCCACGGTCGATCTCGGAAATTGCAACGGCTGCACACGCTGTGCCGCGGATTGTCCCTATGCCGCGATAATGATGGGCGCACGGACCGATGGTCGGCCGTTCGACCGCCAGGCGGTGGTCGCGAGCGAACTGTGCGTCGGCTGTGGAATTTGCGTCGGATCCTGTCCCACCGCCATGCCGTTTCGCCGGGCAAGTGACCTCGTCCCCGGGATCGACCTGCCGGATCTTCCGGTCCGAGGCCTGCGCGACCGTATTCATGCGGCCGCTCAGGAGCTGAGCGGCGATTCTCGGATCATGGTGTTCGCCTGTCCGCACGGATACGTTGCTTCGACTCCCAGACAGCCG
The DNA here is from genome assembly GCA_020356105.1 of Rhodospirillales bacterium. Taxonomy (GTDB): domain Bacteria; phylum Pseudomonadota; class Alphaproteobacteria; order UBA8366; family JADFVY01. The sequence goes on from CP070634.1 coordinate 265,523, forward strand.
CATGTGGCGGTATTGACGATTCCCTGCGTCGGCATGCTGCCGCCCGCATTTCTCGACTATGTGCTCAGTCGCCGGCTCGCAGACGGCGTGATGCTGAGCGGCTGCAGCGAAGGCGAATGCCACAATCGCTATGGTATTCGCTGGACCATCGAACGCCTGGCGCGAACACGCGATCCGATGCTGCGCGAGCGGGTGCCGCGCGAGCGGATCGAGGTGATCTGGGCGCCGGCTGTCGAAGGCTGGACATACCGCCGGCGCATGGCGGATTTTGCCTTGCGTTTGGGTCGGCTGGCGAACGCCAAGACGGGCGAACACCTGAGCGACGTCACGAAGTAGGGTCGAGGAGCGCAGGACATGGCGCAAATCTTCAGATGGTCAGGCCAGGCGATCATTTATGCGGCGATGGGTCTGTGGCTCGGTTACTTCGCGAACCAGCCGGTTTATGTCCACTTGCCGCCGGATCAGGGACTGATCAAACTGAGCGTGGTCCACGGCGCACAGCGCAAGGGCGCCTGCCGCAAGCGGACGCCGGAAGAGTTGGCCGCGATGAATCCCAATATGCGCACGCCGTATGACTGTCCGCGCGAAAGATTGCCGGTGAGGATTGAAATCCTTCTCGACGGTGAGGTGCTCTATGACAGATCGGTAGCTGCAACAGGGCTTGCGCACGGCGGATCGACACGGGCCTATGAGAGGTTCGCCGTCGCCTCCGGCCAGCACGAACTGGTGGCCCGCATGGTCGACTCGGCGCGGACCGAGGGGTTTGATTTCGAGCATGCAGCAACCATAGACTTGGCGCCCGGCGAGAATTTCGTCATCGATTTCCGCGCCGAAGCAGGCGGTTTCCTGTTCGAGGACGGCGCGGATTCAATCGAAACGCCCGGCTGACGCGCAGCGGAGAGGACCGATGGCACTGCTTGAGTGGCGGGATGATTTCTCGATCGGCATTCCTTCGATTGACTATGAGCACAAGGGAATGATCCGCCTGATCAACCAACTGCACGACTCCCTATCCGCCGGGGCGTCGCGCGATGCCGTTGCCGATTTTCTCGGCGAAATCCATTCGCTGATTTCCGCCCATTTCGCTCTGGAGGAAAAGGAAATGCTGGAGATGGGCTATACGTCGTTCAAGGCCCACAAGGCAGACCATGAGCGCCTTCTGGACGAGATCCGCGACATCATGGATGCGTTCGAAACCCAAGAAGCAGACGATTACTTCGACGCACTCGGCCGCCGTCTCGACACCTGGTTCAGCGAGCATTTCAGAACGCAGGATGCCGAACTGCACCGCTACCTCAAATCTCTCGCGAACAGATGAGACATCCGGATGGCAGGCCACCGTCCGGCGCGCGCCTCACGCCGGCCGGCTCCTGCCTTGCTGTAACAGTCGGATAACGGCTTAAATGGTCGGAGCGGCGGGATTTGAACCCACGACCCCTTGTCCCCCAGACAAGTGCGCTACCAGGCTGCGCTACGCTCCGATGCTGTGCCGGCCGAACCGACGTGGCGGCGCGCACCGTACTCGTGGATCGGGGCCTACCATACAGGACGCGGCCCAAGGAAACACGCAAGCGCCTGAATTAGCAGGTCCGGCTATTCGTTGCCCTTATCGATCTCCGGATCGGCATCCTGCCAATTCACCCAGTCTGAGTCGGTCGACTGATTCTGCGGGGGCTGCCCGCCTCCCGGTCGGGACTGACCGGAGCCGGCGCCAAAGCCCTGTCGGCCGCCGCCGAACCTGCCCTGGCCATCGCCAAACCTGCCCTGACCGGCACCAGCAGCGCCCTGCCATGGGCCGGCAAAGCCGCCCTGGCCGGCTGCGAAACCACCGCCCTGACCGCCCTGTCCCTGCCGCAGCATCGCCATCATGCGAAGAAACATCGCGCGTCGAAACGGTGCGCCCGGGCCGCCCGCGCCGCCAAACCCGGCCTGCCCTGCACCAGCCACAACACCCTGCTGGCCACCGCCGAAGCCTCGCTGGGCTTCACCAAAGCCGCCTCTACCGGCGCCAGCCCCAA
>CP070634.1:267640-315976 GCA_020356105.1 Rhodospirillales bacterium
CAGGTCGAGCAGCTGGCCGACATGCATGTCGTGCTCGACCATGCCGTCGTGATACTCGTTGCCGCTTGGCCCGGAGATGCCCGTATGCTCGTCCTTCACATGGGTGCGGAAGTGCATGCGCGTGCCGTTCCACCACACGAACCACGGCGTGCCGGCTTCGTTCTGGCGCTTGATGAAGTCGATGGCAGAGGCGACGGTCTCGTCGTCCACCGTCTCCATGCGCTTCTTGGTCAGCGGGCCGGTATCCTCGATCCTCTGGGTGCCGTCCGCATTGGCGTAGGTGCGCATCACGCCGCGCGGACCGAATTGCTCGATGAAGGTCTTGCCGTTTGCGAGCACCATGTCTTTCGGGTAATCGCGGTTCTCCGGCTCCTCCTCGGCGTTCAGATGGTAGAGGTTGCCGAAGAACTCATCGAAGCCGTGCATCGTCGGCAGATGCTCGTCGCGGTCGCCCTGGTGGTTCTTGCCGAACTGGCCGGTGGCATAGCCCTGGCTCTTCATGACCGTGGCGATGGTAACGTCCGTCTTCTGCCAGCCCTGCGCCGCGCCCGGCAGGCCGACCTTGGTCATGCCCGTGCGGACCGGCACGTTGCCGCCGAGGAACGCGGCGCGCCCGGCGGTGCAGCTCTGCTGCGCGTAGTAGTCGGTGAAGGCCAGACCCTCGGCGGCGATACGGTCGATATTCGGCGTCCGGTAGCCCATCATGCCGAGATTGCGGTGGCTGATGTTCCAGGTGCCGATATCGTCACCCCAGATCACGAGGATGTTCGGCTTGTCCGTTTGCGCCGTGGCGGCCCCGGCCGCCAGGATCCCGGCGAATGCGATTGCCAGTGTGACGACCGCGAGCCTCCCGCCTGCGCCCGACCGCTCAGGATTAACCCTCATATTGATCTCCAGAGATTGTGTGATTGCCTGTTGTGACGACGTCCCGCCAGATACGTAGTGCGATGAAGGTAACCCGTCCACAGGAATAGTCACCGGCCGCCAGGAATGACTGCGCGGAATGCCCCGGCCAATCCGCTGTTGCCCGAATCTCGGACCGGGCCCGGGGCCGACGCCCCGGGCTGCGTTGCGCCAAGGATCCGGCGGGAGCCGTCAGGCGATGGTGCAGCTCATGTCCTGGCCGCAGCACATCGGCGACTTGATCTTGCCGTGGTCGTTGGGGCAGCGGGAGATCTGCACTTCCGAGCCGTTGTCCAGCGTCAAGGTGTCATTGACCAGCGGTGCGTCGCATTTGCCGCAGGTCGCATTGACGCTCATACCGCATTTCTCGCATTCATATGTCGCCATCTTAAGTGTCCCTGTCGTTGTGTGGGCCGAGCCGAGATCGACTATATCAACCGTCGCCGCGCCTGTTCAAGCACGCCCCGATCACGCCGTTTGCCGGCCGAATCCCCTTGCATTCGGCGGCCGGGCCCGGTATATCCCGCGCCACGCACCCCGGCGGGTGCGTTATTTCACACGCGGGTTATTCGGGTGGCGCGCAAATTCGCGTCGGCTCGGTCCGGTGCCGGGACGATCCGGCCAGACCCGCGGCGGCCAACCGGAGAAGGATTGACAGTCATGGCGACTCCCAGTTTCACCATGCGCCAGCTGCTCGAGGCAGGTGTGCATTTCGGCCATTCGACGCGGCGCTGGAACCCGAAGATGGAGACCTTCATCTTCGGCGCCCGAAACGGCGTACACATCATCGATTTGGAACAGACGGTGCCGATGCTGCACCGGGCGCTGGAAGCGGTGCGCAATGTCACCGCCGGTGGCGGCCGGGTGCTGTTCGTCGGCACCAAGCGGCAGGCCAGCGAGGTCGTGGCCGACGCCGCGCAGCGTTGCGGCCAGTATTATGTCAACCACCGCTGGCTCGGCGGCATGCTGACCAACTGGAAGACCATCTCCAACTCGATCAAGCGGCTGCGCGATCTGGAAAAGCAGCTCGAGGGGGAGACCCACGGCCTGACCAAGAAGGAGTTGCTTCGCCTGACCCGCGAGCGCGACAAGTTGGAACGGGCGTTGGGCGGCATCAAGGAAATGGGAGCGTTGCCCGACGTGCTGTTCGTCGTCGATACCAACAAGGAGGCGATTGCGGTCAAGGAGGCCAACAAGCTCAACATTCCGGTGGTTGCGGTGCTCGACAGCAACAGCGATCCGGAAGGCGTGAGCTTTCCCGTGCCCGGGAATGATGATGCGATGCGCGCGATAACCCTGTATTGCGAGCTGATGCGCGACGCCGTGCTCGACGGGCTGCAGGAAGAGATGATGAAGACCTCGGCCGATGCAGGCACGGCGGTCGAGGCGCCGGTCGAGGCGTTGCCGGCCGAGGAGATGCCGGCGGCGGCCGACGCGCCGGTCGAGGCGCCGACGCAGGACGCGCCTGCGGCCGCGGAAGCCGGGGAGCCGGCCGGAGAAACACCGGCGGCGACCGAGCCGGTCGAGGAAGCGGCCGCCGAGCCGACGGAAGAGGCGCCGGCGGACGCCCCGGCAGCCGCCGCGCCGGCGCCGGAGGAATCGGCTCCGGATGCCCCGGCGGCAAGCGACGAACCGAGTCCCAAAACCAAGCCGGCCCCCGCACCGGCGCCCGAGGCGGAGAACGCCGACAGCGCATAGGGTCCGCATCGGGCGCGCCGCCGCCTTCGGCGGTTGGTCGGCGGATGTGCCGATGCGTGCTCGGGCATCACCGTAACCGTTCGTATCAAGGGGAATTGAGGAATGGCCGAAATCACGGCTGCGCTGGTCAAGCAACTACGCGAGAAGACCGGCGCCGGTATGATGGATTGCAAGAAGGCGCTGCAGGAAAGCGGAGGCGATCTGGACGCGGCGGAGGACTGGCTTCGGACCAAGGGCCTGTCCGCCGCGGCAAAGAAATCGGGACGCACCGCGTCGGAAGGCCTGGTCGGCCAGCTCGTCGAAGGCGAATGCGGCGTCGTCGTCGAGATCAATTCCGAGACGGATTTCGTCGCCCGCAACGAGACCTTCCAGGCATTCGTGCGCGATGTCACGCAGGTGGCGCTGACCGTCGGCGGCGACCTGGAGAAGCTGAAGGCGGCCGATTACCCGGATGGCGGCCGCACCGTCGGCGACGAACTGACCAACATGATCGCGACGATCGGCGAGAACATGGCCTTGCGCCGCGCCGCGGGCCTGTGCGCCGAGAACGGCGTCGTGGTCGGCTACATCCACAACAAGCTGGCCGACGGGTTGGGCAAGATCGGCGTTCTCGTGGCCCTCGAATCGACCGGCGACAAGAGCAAGATTGCGGCCCTCGGCCGGCAGATCGCCATGCATGTCGCGGCGGCGCGGCCGCAATGGCTCGCCGTCTCCGATGTCGATCCGGCTGCGCTTGAGCGCGAACGCCACGTGCTGAGCGAACAGGCCCGCGACTCGGGCAAGCCGGAGGAGATTATCGCGAAGATGGTTGAGGGCCGTCTGCGCAAGTTCTATGAAGACACGGTGCTGCTCGAGCAGATCTTCGTCGTCGACAATGAAACCCGTATCGCGAAGGTGCTCGACAACGCCGCCGCGGATGCCGGCGCTCCGGTGACCATCAGCGGCTTCGTGCGCTTCGAGTTGGGCGAGGGGGTCGAGAGGGCGGCCGAAGAGAGTTAGGTCGCGCCACGCGGGAAGGGGGGACATGCCCGAAGACGCCAAACCGGCCTATCGCCGCGTGCTTCTGAAACTGTCCGGTGAAGCCCTCATGGGGGCGCAACCCTACGGCCTGGAGGCGATGACCCTCAAGCGCATCGCGTCGGAGGTCAAGACGGTGCACGAGCTTGGCGTCCAGCTTTGTATGGTCATCGGCGGCGGCAACATCTTCCGCGGCGTGTCCGGGGCGGCCGAGGGCATGGACCGGGTCAGCGCCGATTACATGGGCATGCTGGCAACGGTGATCAACGCGCTGGCGATGCAGAGCGCGCTTGAGGTCCAAGGCGTGCATACCCGCGTCCTGTCCGCGATCCCGATGCAGACGGTGTGCGAGCCGTATATCCGCCGCCGGGCCGTTCGCCATATGGAAAAGGGACGAATCGTCATCTTTGCGGCCGGTACGGGCAATCCGTCGTTTACCACCGACACCGCGGCGGCGCTGCGCGCGTTCGAGATGAACTGCGATGTCATCATGAAGGCGACCAAGGTCGACGGGGTCTACAGTGCGGATCCGATGACCGACCCGACGGCGGAACGGTTCGATCGACTCACCTACCGCGAGGTGCTGGACCGCGAACTCAAAGTGATGGACGCCACCGCAATCGCACATGCGCGCGAAAACGGCATTCCGATTCTGGTCTTTTCGTTACACAATGCGGGTGCGCTGGTCGACGCCGCGCGGGGGCAAGGAGACTTTACTGTCATCAGCGACAATGGGTGAGACATGACGGATATCGACATGGCCGACATCCGCAGGCGCATGGACGGAGCTCTGAGTGCGCTCAAGCGGGAATTCGCGGGGCTGAGGACCGGCCGGGCCTCGACCGCGCTCCTCGAGCCGCTGGTCGCCGATGCCTATGGCGCGAAGATGCCGCTCAGCCAGTTGGGCAATATCGGTGTGCCGGAGCCCCGGCTGCTGACCGTGCAGGTCTGGGATAACGCCAATGTCAAGGCGGTGGAGCGCGCAATTCGCGAGTCGGATCTCGGATTGAACCCGCAGACCGAGGGTACGCTGATCCGGGTGCCGATTCCCGATCTCAACGAGGAACGGCGGCAGGAGCTGGTGAAGGTCGCAGGACGTTACGCCGAACAGGCGCGGGTCGCCGTGCGCAATGTCCGGCGAGACGGCATGGATCATCTCAAGAGGATGGAGCGGGAAGGCACGATATCGGAGGACGAGCATCACACGATGTCGCAGGAGATCCAGGACATGACCGATGCGCATGTCAAACAGATCGACGAGGCCTTCCATGAGAAGGAACAGGAAATCATTCAGGTCTGATTGAATGGACGCCCTGCGCGCATCGGAAATCGGTCCGCCGCCGGCGCCCGCCCATGTCGCCATCATCATGGATGGCAACGGGCGCTGGGCGCAATCACGTGGCTTACCGCGGATTGCCGGCCACAAGAGGGGAGCCGAATCGGTCCGCCGCGCGGTGAGGGCGGCGGCGGAGTTGGGCGTGTCGTACCTGACCTTGTTCGGATTCTCCTCGGAGAACTGGAACCGTCCGGAGGGCGAGGTCGGGGAGCTGATGGAGCTCTTGCGGCTGTATCTGGAATCGGAGATCGACGCGCTCGACGAACACGGTGTGCGGCTGCGGGTGATCGGCGACCGCTCGCGCTTCGGTTCGAGCATCGTCGGGCTGATCGACCGCGCGGAAACGCGGACAGCGGGGAACAGCCGGATCACCGTGATCCTGGCACTGAGTTATGGTGGGCGTCAGGAGATCGTCCAGGCGGTCCGGCGGCTGGCAACCCGGGCGGCCGAAGGCCTTCTCGATCCCCGGGCGATCGACGAGGCGACCTTCACCGACGCGCTTGAAACCGCGGGCATACCGGATCCGGACCTGTTGATCCGCACGAGCGGCGAACTGCGCATCAGCAATTTCCTGCTCTGGCAGCTGGCCTACACCGAGCTCGTTTTCACCGACGTTCTGTGGCCCGATTTCTGCGAGGAAGAACTGGTCGCGGCAATCGCCGCATACAATAGGCGTGAACGACGCTATGGTGCCTCCGTCGGCCCAAGGTAAGCCGGGCGCGATCACCCAGCGGATCGTTTCGGCTGTGATCATGCTGCCGCTGGCGGCCGCCACGGTGTGGGCTGGCGGGTGGGTATTTGCGCTGCTGATTTCGGTCGCCGCCGCGTTGATGTACCTGGAATGGCAGGCCCTTTGCGGCGAAAAGGGCAGTTTGGCGTATGGGCTGGCCGCGATGTGTGCAGCGGCCACCCTGGTCTCGGTTTTGCCCGGTCCCTGGGCGGCCGTCGTCGCCGGCGTCTCGATCGGAATTGCAGGGGGTACCGGCGGCCATCGCGCCTTTCGCGCCGCGGGGTTCGCGTATATCGTGCTCGCCTGCATTAGCCTGGTGTGGCTGCGCCGGCTCGATCCGTCGGGATTGGAGGTCGTGGTCTGGCTGGGCGCGGTGGTGGTGATGACCGATACCTGCGCCTATTTTACCGGCAAGACCGTTGGCGGCCCCAAACTGGCGCCGAAGATCAGCCCGAAGAAGACCTGGTCGGGGTTGCTAGGCGGTATGGCGGGGGCGGCGGTGGCCAGCGGCGCGGTCGGGGTATTTACGAACAGTCCGTACATTATTGCGCTGGTGATCATCGGCGCGATATTCGCGGTGATCGCTCAGCTGGGCGATCTTCTCGTTTCGCGCGCCAAACGCGCATTCGGTGTCAAGGATTCGGGCAATCTCATTCCCGGTCATGGCGGGGTTCTCGATCGCCTCGACGGGTTCCTCTCGGCGTCGCTCGCGCTCGCCGTACTGGTCTTGCTGGGCAGCGGGGGGCCGGTGGCATGGCAGTAATCCTTCCCGATGCGCAGGCGGCGCCGCGGCGCGTGACGATCCTCGGATCCACCGGCTCCGTCGGCTGCAACACGATCGATCTCATCGAACGCAACCGCAAGCGTTTCGAGGTGGTCGCGATGACCGCCGGAAACAATGTTGCGCTGCTGGTCGAGCAGGCCCTGCGCTTGCGGCCAAGGTTCGTGGCGCTGGCCGATCCAGATGGCTACGACGATCTAAAGAGCGGACTGGCTGGTAGCGGAATCGCCGTCGGCGCCGGCCCCGACGCTCTCGTCGAGGCGGCGGAGCATCCCACGGACTGGATCATGGCGGGGATCGTCGGGGCGGCCGGGCTCGCGCCGACGCTGGCGGCGATCCGACGCGGCGGGATCATCGCCTTCGCCAACAAGGAGTGTCTCGTCAGCGCCGGACCGCTGGTGATGAGAGAAGTCGCGAGGAGCGGGGCGACACTGCTGCCCGTCGATTCGGAGCACAACGCGATCTACCAGGTTTTCGATTTCAACCGACGGCACGCGATCGAGGAGCTGATCCTGACCGCCTCGGGCGGACCGTTTCGCCTGCTGAGCCGGGCGGCCATGCGGCATGTGACCCCCGCCGAGGCCACCAACCATCCCAATTGGGACATGGGCGACAAGATCTCGATCGATTCCGCGACAATGATGAACAAGGGGCTCGAGATCGTGGAGGCCTATCACCTGTTCGGGCTTCCGGAGGACCGCATTTCGGTCCTCGTGCACCCGCAATCGGTGATTCACAGCATGGTGCGTTATGTCGACGGGTCGATACTCGCCCAGCTCGGCCAGCCGGATATGCGGACCCCCATCGCGTATGCCCTGGCGTGGCCCGAGCGAATGGCGGCGCCGGTTGATCGGCTGGATCTTGCCGAATTGTCGACCCTCAATTTCGAGCATCCCGATCCGGAGAAATTTCCCGCGTTGTCGTTGGCGCGCGAAGCGCTGCGCGCGGGTGGCACCAAGCCGACCGCGCTCAACGCGGCCAACGAGGAGGCGGTCGCCGGCTTCCTGAAAAACCGGATCGGATTCCTCGACATTGCGCGAATCGTCGAGCATATACTGTCTGAGATGCCGCATGGCGAGATGGACTCGCTGGAGACCGTCCTCGAGACGGATGCCGAGGCGCGGCGACGTGCGCGGCGAGAAATTGCCGCAATGGCCGACTGAACTTATGCCCCAAGGCGTTAACGCGCCAATAATGGTTTGGCCGGATACTCGTGAAACGCCGGCTGGAAAGGTGATATGGAACTCTTCGCGAATTTCTGGGACGGGCTGTTCTGGTTTCTCGTCCTTCTGACGCCGTTGGTCTTCGTCCACGAGCTGGGTCACTATCTCGTGGCCCGCTGGTGCGGAGTGCGTGTCGACGTATTCTCGATCGGGTTCGGGCCGGAGCTGTTCGGCTGGACCGCCAAGAGCGGCACCCGATGGAAGATCAGCGCGGTTCCGCTTGGCGGTTATATCAAGATGTTCGGTGAGCACGCGCTCGAGCGCGATACATCGGGACAGGTCCGCGAACTGACCGAAGAGGAGAAGGCGGTCTCCTTCGAACACAAGCGGCTATCGCAGCGGGCGGCGGTGGTGTTCGCGGGTCCGGCCGCCAATTACGTGTTTGCGATACTCGTCTTGGCGGTCATGTACATGACCTTCGGACAGAGCTATACGCCGGCCGTGGTGGCGGCGGTGGCCCCGGAATCCGCGGCGGCGCGCGCCGGCATCGAACCCGGCGATCGCGTGATCAGCGTCGATGGCGATCCGCTCGAGCGATACGAGGACCTCGCCGGCCGGGTGGCGCTTCACCCCGGCGATCCAATCGAAGTCGAGATCGAGCGGGACGGTCGCACCCTGGCGATGACGGTGACGCCGGATCCGGTCGAGATGAAGATGATCGACGACACGGTACAGACCGTCGGCACTCTCGGGGTCGGCCTGATACCGCCGGTGGTGGCGGAGGTGATCCCCGACAGTGCGGCCGCAGAGGCGGGGTTTCGAGTTGGCGATCGGGTCATGCAGATCGGTGACACCCCGATCGGACGGTTCGAAGAACTGCGGCAGATCGTATTGGCGGCGCCGGGCAAGCCTCTCGAGTTTCTGATCGCTCGAGACGGCGCGGAGATCAAGCTGACGGCCGTACCGAAGGCCGATGAGATCAGGACGGAGAGCGGCGACACGCAGCCGGTCGGCAGGCTGGGCGTCGCGGCCAAGGCACCGCCGACCGACATCGTCCGGCATGGTCCGACCATGGCGCTCTGGCAGGCCACCAAACGGTCCGTGGAGATCACCGAGGGAACCCTGACCGGCCTGGCGCAGATCGCCATCGGTGCGCGGGACAGCAAGGAGATGGGCGGACCGATCATGATCGCCCAGGTCTCGCGCAAGGTCGCCAAGCGGGGGGTGATCGACTTCATCGGCATGATGGTGCTGTTCTCGATCACGCTGGGTCTGATAAATCTGTTTCCCATACCCGTGCTCGATGGCGGGCATCTCGCCTTCTACGCCCTTGAAGCTATCCGGGGCCGCCCGCTGGGCGAGCGTGCGCAGGAATACGGCTTCAAGATCGGGCTGGCCCTCGTGCTCAGCCTCATGATATTCGTAATGGTGAACGACCTATTGCACCGCGTGTTGTGACGCCCGCCGTCAGATAACAAGCTGAACAAAGCCTCGCACGGGGAGGCATAGTCTTTGCGAAATTCGGTTGCCGTCCCGAGCGTCCTGCTCTGTGCCGTCATCCTCATATCGACAGTGGCAGGCGCTCAAGAGGGCACCGGTGTTCCTGTGATCGTGGCGCCGCCTGCGCGCGGCCAGGCTCAGGAAGCCCCGACCCAGACGGCACCGACCGGCGAAATCGGCCGGCCCGACGCGGTCCGGACACGGCTTGCGCGTATTGTCGTCGAGGGAAATCAGCGCATCGAGCAGGAGACGGTCGCGACCTACATGACGGTCCGCCCGGGCGATCCGTTCGGCCCGAAGGAAATCAACGATTCCCTCAAAAAACTCTTTGCGACAGGTCTTTTCGCGGATGTTGCGATCCGCGTCGAGGGCGCGGTGCTCATCGTGCGCGTCGTCGAGAATCCGATCATCAACCGGATTGCATTCGAGGGAAACAAGAGGATCGAGGACAGCACTCTCGGCCAGGAAGTCCAGTTGCGTCCGCGTGTTGTTTTCACCCGCACCAAGGCCCAGAACGACGTAGAGCGCATTCTCCAGGTCTACCGCAGGAACGGACGGTTCGGCGCGACCGTCGAGCCGAAGGTCATCATGCTCGAGCAGAACCGCGTCGACCTCGTATTCGAAATCAACGAGGGGCCATTGACCCGGGTTGCCCGCATCAGTTTCGTCGGCAATCAGCGGTTCTCCGATCGCACGCTGCGGGGTGAGATATTCACCCGTGAATCCCGCTGGTACCGGTTCTTTAGCACCGCTGACACATACGATCCGGACCAGTTGGCGTTCGACCAGGACATGTTGCGGCGCTTCTATTTGAACAAGGGATATGCAGATTTTCGGGTGCTCTCGGCGATTGCCGAGCTCTCGCCGGACAAGGATGCCTTTTTCATCACGATTACGATCGAGGAGGGCGAGCGCTACAAGTTCGGCAAGATCGACGTCCAGACCGCGATACCTGAACTGGATCCCGAACCCCTCCGAGATCTGGTGACGTTCGAGGAGGGTGACTGGTACGATGCGGAAGAGGTCGAAAACACGGTGCTTGCGCTGACCACCGAGGTTGGCAATTTCGGCTACGCGTTTGTCGATATCCGCCCGCGCGTCACACGCGATCGCGAGCAGCGGATCATCGATATGGTCTTCGATGTCAAGGAGGGCCCGCGGGTCTTCGTCGAGCGGATAGATATCGGCGGCAATGTGCGGACGCTGGACCGTGTCATCCGCCGCGAGTTCCGGCTTGTCGAGGGTGACGCGTTCAACTCGGCCAAGCTCGAACGCTCCCGAACCCGGGTCAACAATCTCGGATATTTCTCGCGCGTCGAGGTCAAGACCGAGGAGGGATCGGCGCCCGACCGCACGGTGATCAAGATCGACGTGGCCGAACGGTCGACGGGCGAACTCGGCTTCGGTGCGGGATATTCGACGACCGACGGTTTCCTTGCCAACGTGTCGCTGCGCGAGAGAAACCTGCTTGGCAAGGGGCAGGACATACGGGTAATGCTCACTCTGGGCCAGCGTCGCCAGGAATTCGATGTCGGCTTCACGGAGCGCTATTTTCTCGGCCGCGACCTTTCGGCGGGTGTCGACCTGTTCCGGCTGAGCGAGGACAACACCAATTTCAGCTCGTTCGAGAGCACCCGGACGGGTGGCAGCCTGCGGCTCGGATACGAGATCAACGAGCGCTGGTCGCAGCGGCTTCGCTACACCCTGCGGCAAGATGACATCCGGATCATTATCGATGATCCGCCACCGTCACAGGCGATTCTGCAGCAGGAAGGCGTGACGCTGACGTCGCTGATCGGCCAGGATCTGACCTATGACCGCCGTGACAGCAGGATCAATCCGACCGAAGGTTATTTCGCGAGCCTCTCGGCCGATTACGCCGGTCTCGGGGGTGACCTCAACTATGTGCGGGGTCGCCTACGGCTCGGCTACTACCTGCCCATCACCGACGATATCATCGCGGGCCTGACCGGGGTTGTCGGGATCATCGAAGGGATCGATCAGGACATCCGCATCACCGACAATTTCTTCCTCGGCGGCGATAATCTGCGCGGGTTCGAGACGGCGGGTGTCGGGCCGCGCGATACGGCGACGGGAGACGCGCTCGGCGGCAAGAAGGTCGCCTACGGCTCGTTGCAGTTCCGCTTCCCGATCGGGCTGCCCGATGAATACGGGATCGGCGGCAAGTTGTTCAGCGATTTCGGGACCCTGACGGATGCCGATTACGACCCGACTTTGAACCCGGACGTCAAGGACATTCCCTCGCTGCGGCTTACCTGGGGAACAGGATTGTCGTGGAATTCGCCAGTAGGACCGCTTAGTCTTGATTTTGCCTGGCCAATACGACAGGAAGACTTCGACAGGACCGAGGTATTCCGGCTGCGCTTCGGCACAAGCTTCTGAAAGGGATTGGTCGAATATGATTATGTTCTCAAGGTCACCGGTTTTTCTATGTCTCCTCGCGGCCGCGATACTCTTGTGGCCGGCGGGCCGCACTGCGGTCGCGCAGAACCAGGCGAAGCCCCCCGTCATAGCAATGATCGATTTCGCAAAGGCGGTCCATGAATCGAAGGCGGGGCAAAGCCTGCGACAGCAGTTGGACAAGCAGCGCGCGATCTACGAAAAGGAGATCAAGAGCGGGGAGAGCAAGCTGGAAGAAGCGCAGCAGGAGTTGCAGCAGCAGCAGGCCGTACTCTCGCCGGAAGCTTTCGCCCGCAAGCGGCAGGAATTTCAGCAGCAGGTCGGCGAACTGCAGCGCAAGGCCCAGGACCGCAGGCGGATGCTGGATCAGATGCAGGGTGACGGGCTTCGTCAGATCGAAACGGAACTACGGGAAATCCTTGGTCAGCTGGTCAAGGAACGCGGCTACGATATCGTGATGAATGCCGGTGCGGGTGGCGGGCCGATCATTATGGCGGCCGGAGAGTTGTTCATCACCGACGAGGTGATCCAGCAGCTGAACAAGAAACTGCCCGCCGTGACGGTCAAGCCGCCGGCGAACTGAGCGCATGGCGGACCCCCGCTTCTTTCGACGCACCGGGCCATTCCGGCTCGCCGATCTGGCCGACCAGTGCGGGGGAGAGCTGGCGACGGGCGTGGACCCGGATGCCGAGATCGTCGATGTCGCGCCACTCAGCACGGCTGGTCCCGACGAGATCAGCTTCTTCGATAATTTGCGCTACAAGGCGGAAGTGAACGCCAGCAAGGCCGGCGCGTGCATAATGCAGCCCGAAAACACCGTACATGCGCCAAAGACGATGGCCTGCGTGTTGTCGCAGGATCCCTACAGGGCGTTCGCGCTGGTCGCCGGGCGCTTCTATCCCGACACGGCCCCGGCTGCCGGCGTCGACGCATCGGCCACGGTCAGCGATAGCGCCGTGCTGGGTGATGGAAGCAAGGTTTGCGCCGGCGCCGTCATTGGCGCCGAGGCGAAGATCGGCGCGCGTTGTCAGATCGGCGCGAATGCGGTCATCGGCGACGCGGTGATCGTGGGTGACGATACGATTATCGGCGCGAATGCCGTCCTGTCCCATTGCGCCATCGGTGCCCGCGTCGTTATCGGCCCCGGCGTCTGTGTCGGTCAGCCCGGCTTCGGTTACGTCATCGACCCCGGGGGACATCATCTGGCGGTGCCGCAGCTCGGGCGAGTCATTGTCGAGGATGGGGTGGAGATCGGCGCCAATTGCGCAATCGACCGTGGGTCTGGGCCGGATACCGTTATCGGCGCGGGCACGGTGATCGACAACCTTGTCCACGTAGCCCACAACGTGCAGATCGGTCGTGGTTGCGTGATTGCCGGCCAGTCGGGTATATCGGGCAGCACCAGGCTGGGCGACCTCGTTGTGATGGCCGGTCAGACGGGGTTGGCCGGGCATATCAAGATTGGCTCCGGTGTGCAGATCGGGGGGCAGAGCGGGGTTCTTAGCGATGTTCCACCCGGGCTGCGCGTCATGGGTACGCCGGCAAAGCCGGTGCGGGAGTTTTTCAGGGAAGTGGCAGTCCTGTCGCGTTTGGCGGGCAAGCGAAAGAGAACCTGATCGCATGACAGACGATCCACCAGAAAATGGCGAACTCGACATCAACGGGATCATACAGCGGATCCCGCATCGTTACCCTTTCCTGATGGTCGACAGGATCACCGAAATCGTGCCGCACGAAAGTGCGGTCGGCGTGAAATGCGTGACGGTCTCGGAACCACATTTTCAGGGACATTTCCCGGCAAGGCCGATCATGCCCGGGGTGCTGATCGTCGAGGCGATGGCGCAGACCGCGGGCGTTCTTGTTGTCCATTCGCTGGGTGAGGAGGGCCGGAACAAGCTCGTATACTTCATGTCGATCGATTCCGCCCGGTTCCGCAAGCCGGTCGTTCCCGGCGACGTCATGCACATACACGTCAGCAAGAAGCACAGCCGTGGCTCGGTTTGGAGATTCGAGGGCAAAGCAGTGGTCGACGGAAACGCCGTCGCGGATGCGACCTTCGCGGCCATGCTGGTCGATAAATGACCGAGATCCACAAGACCGCTATCGTCGACAAGAAGGCAAATATCGGTGCGGGCGTTGCGATAGGCCCCTATTGCATTGTCGGCTCGCAGGTCACGTTGGAGGATGGCGTCGAGCTGAAGTCGCATGTCGTCATCGACGGGCACACGACAATCGGTGCGCAATCGCGAGTGTTCCCCTTTGCCTCGATCGGATTGCCGCCACAGGACCTGAAATTCAGGGGCGAGCCATCGCGGCTGGTGATCGGCCGGAACAACGTGATTCGCGAATATGTAACGATGAATCCGGGCACCGAGGGCGGCGGCATGGAGACCCGCATCGGCGATAACGGCCTCTTCATGATCGGTGCGCATGTGGCGCACGATTGTCGCGTTGGAAACAACGTCATCATGGTCAATAACGCAACGCTGGCCGGGCATGTGGTGGTCGAGGATTTCGCGATCATCGGGGGCCTGGCGGCGGTGCACCAGTTCGTGCGGATCGGCGCCCACGCGATGATCGGTGGCCTGTCGGGCGTCGAACAGGACGTCATTCCCTTCGGCACCGTCACCGGCGAGCGCGCCACCCTGTCCGGCCTCAATATCGTCGGCATGAAACGGCGTGGGTTCGAGCGGGCGGACATTCACGCATTGCGATCAGCTTTCAAGAGCATTTTCAACGAGAAGGGGACACTGGCCGACCGGTTGGCCGATGCTCTTGATGGGCATGCGGGGAATGCGGCGGTCGAGGAGGTCATCGAATTCATTCGCGGTGAGTCCACGCGCGGCCTGACCCGTCCGAAGTCGGAGAATGACGGCTAGGCTCGGCATAGTTGCCGGCGGCGGCCGCCTGCCGAAACTGCTGATCGACGCGTGCCGCGAGTCCGGACGCGATTTTTTTGTCTTGGCCCTGAAGGGGCAGGCCGATCCCGAGATCATCAATCAGGTTCCGCACGAATGGATCCGTATCGGTGCGGCGGGGAAGGGATTCGCAATCTTGAAGCAGCAGGGTGTGCGGGAGCTGGTCATGGCCGGGCGCGTCCGCCGCCCCACGCTGCGGGACCTGCGCCCCGACATGCGGGTGGCCCGGTTCTTTGCCAGGCTGGGCAAGCGGGGTCTTGGCGACGATGGTCTGCTGCGCGCGGTAATCGATGAGGTGGAGGGTGAGGGATTCCGGGTTGTCGGAATTGGCGATCTTCTGCCCGCGCTTCACGCGGAAGAGGGGGTGCTGGGGCGGGTCCGTCCCGACGCTCAGGCGGAAGAGGATATCGCACGGGGGAGAGCCGTTCTGTCCGCCCTGGCCGATACGGATGTCGGTCAAGCGGTTGTCGTGCAGCAGGGCATCGTTCTGGGAATCGAGGCCGTTGAGGGCACCGACGCATTGTTGGAGCGCTGCGGTGCGCTGAAGCGCAAGGGGCCGGGCGGCGTGCTCGTCAAGTTCAGCAAGAGGGGACAGGAAACAAGGGTCGATATGCCGACCATCGGTCCTGGCACCGTCTCTAGTGCCGCCCGCGCCGGCTTGCGGGGCATTGCCGTCGAGGCTGGTGCCACGATCATCGTCGATCAGGACGAACTGGCTGAAGCCGCCGACCGGGCCGACCTGTTTGTCGTCGGTATCGCCGCCGATCAATGAGCACGACGCCGACGGTTTTCATCATTGCGGGCGAGCCGTCCGGCGATGTGCTGGGCGGAAGGCTGATGGCGGCGCTATCTCAAATGACGGGGGGGGCCATTCGGTTCGCCGGAATCGGCGGCGAGTCGATGCACGCTCAGGGCCTCGACACGCTCGTCCCGATGGACGAGCTTTCGGTGATGGGGCTGGCTGAAATCGTCCCGCACCTGCCACGTCTGCTGCGACACATCCGGCGGGCGGCCGCCGCGGTCGACGATGTCGCGCCGGACGCCCTGATCACCATCGACTCACCGGACTTCACGCGCCGCGTCGCACGGCGCGTGCGCAACCGCTCGATTCCCAGGATTCATTACGTGGCGCCGACAGTTTGGGCGTGGCGGCCCGGCCGTGCCAAGGGCTTCGCGCAGGATTTCACGCACCTCCTCGCCTTGCTTCCGTTCGAGCCGCCATTGTTCGAGCAGGCCGGCCTGCCGTGCACGTTCACTGGCCATCCCGTTGTCGAGGCCGGTGCCCGGAGCGGCGATGGCACGGGGTTTCGCGCCCGCCACGGCGTGCCCGCCGATGCCCCGACGATCTGCGTACTGCCGGGCAGCCGGCGCGGCGAGGTGGCGCGTCTGGCGGACGATTTCGGGGCGACGCTGGAGTTGTGCCACCGCCGCATGTCCGCAATGCGCGTCGTCATCCCGACGGTGCCCGGGGTCGCCGACATGGTTGAACGCCGTGCCGCGGGCTGGCCCGGCTCACCCCTCGTGATCCATGGCGAGGCGGCGCGATATGACGCGATGGCCGCCTCGAACGTTGCCCTTGCCGCGTCAGGAACCGTGGCGCTGGAGCTGGCGGTTGCCGGGGTCCCGGCGGTCATTGCCTATCGGGTGGCGCCGCTGACGCATTTCCTCCTGCGACGCATGGTGACCGTGCAATACGCGAACCTCATCAACATCATCGAGAATCGCGAAATCGTACCGGAGCTGATTCAGGACGACTGCCGGCCGGATCGTCTCGCGCAGGAGATCGAGCGTCTCCTCGGCCCGGCCGGAGAGGCCCAGCTCGAGGCGAGCCAGCCGGCGCTCCGCCAGCTCGGGGTGGGCGGCGAGCCGCCAAGCCGTCGCGCGGCACGCACGATTCTTGACATAATCGGGGCTGCTGCGTCATGAACGGACCCAGCCCTCGAATTGTAAATGCCACGATATCCGGAAAGGACGACTGATGAGCGCCGACGGAGATTTCTCGAAGTTCCGGCTTCTTCACACGATGATTCGGGTCAAGAACCTTGAAAAGTCGATCGATTTTTACACCCGCCTGCTCGGGATGAAGCTGACCCGCCGCAAGGACTACCCGAGCGGCGAATTTACCCTGGCGTTCGTCGGCTACGGTGACGAGACCGATTCGACGGTCGTCGAGCTGACCCACAATTGGGGACAGCAGGAACCGTACGACCTGGGAACCGGCTTCGGTCATCTGGCGATCGGCGTGCCCGACATCTACAAGACGTGTGAGACTCTGGCGGCCGAGGGGGTCTCGATTCCCCGCCCGCCCGGGCCCATGAAGCACGGCGGCTCCGTGATCGCGTTCATCGAGGATCCGGATGGCTACAAGATCGAGCTGATCGAACGCGCCTGAGGTCGGCAACCGGGGCACATGAGGCGGTAACGGATCATCGCCCGGCCGGCGGCCGGTTGGGCGCGCCCGGCCATTAACTGCGCTTGTCGAAGGGGGCGTAAGCGCGTTTGGGATGTCCGGTGTAGAGTTGTCGCGGCCGGCCGATCTTCTGTTCGGGATCCTCGATCATCTCGCGCCATTGCGCGATCCAGCCGACCGTGCGCGCGACGGCGAACAGAACCGTGAACATCGAGGTCGGGAAACCCATGGCCCGCAAGATGATTCCCGAATAGAAGTCGACGTTGGGGAACAACTTGCGATTGACGAAATAGTCGTCCTCCAGCGCGATCCGTTCCAGCTCCATCGCCAGATCGAGCAACGGTTCGTGCTGGACCCCAAGCTCCTCCAGGACCTCGTGGCAGGATTGCCGGAGCACTGCCGCGCGCGGATCGTAATTCTTGTAAACGCGGTGGCCGAATCCCATCAGGCGGAAGGGATCGTCCTTGTCCTTCGCGCGCTTGATGAATTCGCTGATGTTGTCCTTCGAGCCGATTTCTCCCAGCATGTTGAGCACCGCCTCATTGGCGCCACCGTGGGCGGGCCCCCAGAGCGACGCGATACCGGCGGCTATGCAGGCGAACGGATTGGCCCCCGAGGATCCGGCAAGGCGCACCGTCGATGTCGACGCGTTCTGCTCATGATCGGCATGGAGAATGAAGATCCGGTCCATGGCGCGCGCTACCGATCGGCGGATCTTGTAGTCCTCGCACGGAGTTGCAAACGTCATGTGCAGGAAGTTTTCGGCGAATGACAGGTCGTTGCGAGGATAGATGAAGGGCTGCCCGAGCGAATACTTGTAGGCCATGGCCGCAATGGTCGGCATCTTCGCGATTAGCCGATGCGAGGCAATCATGCGCTGGCGCGGGTCCGAGATATCGGTCGAGTCGTGGTAGAACGCCGAGAGCGCGCCGACAACGCCGACCATCACGGCCATCGGATGCGCATCGCGCCGAAACCCACGATAGAAATACTGCAGCTGTTCGTGCAACATCGTGTGGTAGGTGATGTTGTTCAGGAACTGCTTGTATTGCGCCGTATCGGGCAATTCGCCCTCGAGAAGGAGATAACAGACCTCCATGAAGTCGCTTTGCTCCGCCAATTCCTCGATCGGATAGCCGCGGTACAGAAGGACCCCCTCATCGCCGTCGATATAGGTGATCGCAGACTCGCACGAGCCGGTCGAGGTATAGCCGGGATCGTATGTGAAGTAGCCCGTGTCCGCATAGAACTTGCGAATATCGACGACCGCCGGCCCGACGGATCCGTCAAGCACCGGATAATCGAATGTCTTGCCGGTGCGGTGATCCTTCATCGACACCACATCACCGGTGACGACATGCTTTGTGGCCGTGGGTCCGTCGCTCATGGCTACCTCACAAATTGTTTTTCCGAGAGCGATGCGGGGCGTGTACGCCGTCGCGCGATGTTGCACTGCCGCATCCGGTTCTGGGGTGTCGGCGATTATAACCCGCGTCAGGGCAGGGGGCAATTAGCCTGAGGCGGCCATACCCCGCTACGACCCGAAATTCGCCCGTCCCGCCGCTACCCGCGCTGACGACGAGCGAGGCGTCACGTTGGCGCTGACGCTGGCGCGGCCGATGCTCTCGCGAGCCGCTCGAGGCTTTCCTCGCGACCGAGAATCTGCATGACCTCGAAGATCCCCGGCGATACGTTCGAGCCCGTCAGTGCGGCACGCACCGGCTGCGCGATATTGCCGAGCCCGAGGCCTTTGCGTTCGGCCAGCGCGCGGATCGCGGATTCCATGGGTTCCGACTGCCAGCGATCGAGGGCCGCAAGGGCCTGTGCTGCCTCTGCGATCAGCGCCGGCCCTTCGCCCGCGAGCAGCTTCGCAGCTTTCGGATTTGCCGGAGGCAGCGCTGGAGGAATGATATAAAATATAGAATTATCAGCAAGATCGACCAATGTTTTTGCGCGCTGCTTCAATCCATCCATGCCGGCCAGGAGACGTGCGCGCGCTAGGTCCTCGACATCTGATCCCAGCCGCTCGGAAAGCATCGGCAGGACCAGCTCCCACAGTCGCTGATCGTCGGCCTCGCGCATGTAGTGTCCGTTCAGATTCTCCAGCTTGGTGAGATCAAAGCGCGCGGGCGAACGTCCGACGGCATCCAGCTCGAACCATTCGATGGCCTGCGCGGTGTCGATGATTTCCTCGTCGCCATGCGCCCAACCGAGCCGCAGCAGGTAATTGCGCATCGCCTCGGGCAGATAGCCCATATCCCGGTAGGCCTCGACGCCGAGCGCGCCGTGCCGTTTCGACAGTTTGGATCCGTCCGGCCCGTGAATGAGGGGGATATGGGCGAAAACCGGGATCTCCCAGTCCAGGGCGTTAAACAGTTGGATCTGCCGCGCCGCGTTGGTCAAATGGTCGACGCCGCGGATCACGTTCGTGATGCCCATGTCATGGTCATCGACAACCACCGATAACATGTAGGTCGGCGTGCCATCGCTGCGCATCAGCACCATGTCGTCGAGCTGTGCGTTGGCGATCCGCACGTCACCCTGGACTGAGTCGGCGATTGTCGTCTCGCCCTCCTGCGGCGCCTTCAGGCGGATCGCGGGCGCGACGTCCGCGGGAGCGTCCTTCGGGTCGCGGTCGCGCCAGCGCCCGTCATAGCGCATGGGCCGGCCCTCGGCCTTGGCGCGCTCGCGCATCTCGGCCAGCTCCTCCGGCGTGCAGTAGCAGCGGTAGGCCTGCCCCGCCTCCAGCAGTGCCCGCACGATGGCAGCATGCCGCTCCAGGTTGGCGGACTGGTACACGACCTCATCATCCCAGTCGAGCTCCAGCCAGGAGAGACCGTCAAGAATTGCGCGGATCGCCTCCGGTGTCGAGCGGGCGCGGTCCGTATCCTCGATGCGCAACCGGTAGCGGCCACCGTAATGGCGCGCATACAGCCAGTTGAACAGGGCGGTCCGGGCGCCGCCGATATGCAGGAAGCCCGTCGGCGACGGTGCAAACCGTGTCGTGACCGTCATTGCCTCTCCCCACCGGCAGTCGATGTGTTCGTCAACATGCGCGCCGATGTAGCATATCGGCACGAGTTGCGCCAAAATAGTTTTCTGCTACCAGGAGGCGAAAAAGAATGAGCGAGACGACGGCACCGAGCATGCCATCGACACGCGTATCGCGCTGGATCGTGCGGCCTCTATCCGCGTGCCTGATCACGAGCATCGTGGCCGAGCGGGAGCGCTGGCCCCTGTGGATGCCGGTGCTTGTCGGATCGGGCATCGCGGCGTACTTCGCGCTGCCGACGGAGCCACCGGGCTGGATCGGCGCGGGTGCGCTGCTTGTCTTATCGGCCGTCGCGGCGCTGCGGCGACGCCATGCGACGGCACTCACGGTCGGACTTGTCGGGGGAATGCTTGCCGGCGGTTTCGCCGTGGCGCAGTTGCGCGCAGAGTCGACCGCGGCGCCGGTATTGGCGGAGCGGTATGGTCCGGCCCCGGTCGTCGGCCTGGTCACCCAGGTGGAGGAAATGCCGGCCGGTCCTCGCGTAACGCTGGAGCGGGTCACGCTGGAGGGCTATGCGACGGAGCTGACGCCCCGGCGAGTCCGTATCACGCTTCGGCGGTCCGATCGCGTCCGGATCGGCTCGACGATCGATGTGCTGGCAAGGCTCGCCCCGCCGTTTTCGCCGGTGATGCCCGGCGCATTCGACTTCCAGAGAAGCTCCTGGTTCAAGGGACTCGGGGCGACCGGATTCGCCTTGGCACCTGCGCGGATTCTGGCGGCCGACGATCCCAAATCTGCGCGTCTCTTGCTGGCGGACTTTCGCTATCGTGTTGCCGAGCGGACCCGTCTGGCACTGGCGGGACAAACCGGAGCCGTCGCGGCCGCCCTTATGACCGGGGATCGCAGCGCGATCTCGCGACCTACCCTGTATGCCATGCGCGATTCAGGGCTTGCACATTTGTTGGCGATTTCCGGGCTGCATCTGGGTCTGGTGGCGGCGACCCTGTTCTTCGGATCGCGTGCCCTGTTGGCCTCGTCCGAGCGGCTGGCCCTGCGCCATCCGATAAAGAAATGGGCGGCTGTCCTGGCGCTCGCAGGGAGCTTCGGATACCTGCTGCTTGCGGGTGCGCCGATACCGACCCAGCGCGCCTTTCTGATGACCGGCCTCGTGCTGATCGCCGTGATCGTCGATCGCGAGGCCATTTCGATGCGGCTCGTCGCCTGGGCTGCCGTGCTGGTATTGGCAGCGGCGCCGGAAAGCCTGCTCGGCGCAAGTTTCCAGATGTCGTTCGCCGCCGTGGTCGCGCTCGTCGCCTTTTACGAGGTCGCACGCGATCGGCTGCAGACGATCAGAGCGATCCTGCCGGACGGGTTGCCTGGACGCATCCTCGCCTACGCCGCGGGCGTGGCCGCAACCACCGTCGTCGCGAGCGTTGCGACGGGTCTGATCGGACTGCACCATTTCGGTCGGGTCGCGGTGTACGGCTTGGCGGCGAACATGCTGGCCGTTCCGATCACCGCGCTGTGGATCATGCCATCAGCAGTGATCGCAGCGCTCCTGATGCCGTTCGGTCTTGAGGGGCCGGCACTTGCCGCGATGGGTGCGGGGATTGATTTCGTCTTGTCGATCGCAACGACTGTCTCGAGCTGGCCAGGCGCCGTGCGGCACGTGCCGGCCATGCCGACAGGTGGCCTTGTCCTGACCGCGATGGGCGGTCTTTGGTTGTGTCTGTGGCGTTGCCGATGGCGCTATTTCGGACTGGTGGCAATTCTCGCCGGCGTCGCGACGATTCCGCTAGCCCGCGGCCCGGACATCATTCTGTCCGGCGATGCGCGGCTGATGGCGGTGCGAATGGGCGACGGCCAACTAAGCCTCTCGGATCCCCGCGGCGCGCGATTCCAGTCCGCCATTTGGCTGGAGAGAAACGGACAATCGAGGATCGATGTGTGGCCGGCGGCGGGGGAGTCGCCGGATGGCGGTCTGACCTGCGATTCGATCGGCTGCATTTACCGGATCGCCGGGCTGGACGTCGCATTGCTGCGCGACGGCCGTGCCCTGGACGAGGATTGCCGCCGTGCCGATATTCTGATCAGTGCGGTCCCGGTTCGCGGCCGGTGCCCTTATCCGCGATGGCTGATCGACCGATTCGATATCTGGCGGGGCGGCGGCACCGCCCTGTGGGTCGACGAGACCGGCGTGCAAATCCGCACGGTGGCCGAGGCGCAGGGGGCCCGTCCCTGGTCTTCCCTGGCGCGCCGCACTCCGCGACGCCGCGGCGATCCGGCGCGGCCCGGCCTCGGCACTCAGTAAGCGCGCATCAGCCCGATCAGCCGACCTTGCACCCTGACCCGATCGGGACCGAATATCCGCGTTTCGTAGGCGGGGTTGGCGGCCTCCAGCGCGATCGACGCGCCTTTGCGACGCAACCGTTTGAGCGTGACCTCGCTGTCGTCGATCAAGGCGACGACGATCGCGCCGTTCTCAGCCGTATCGCAGCTGCGGATCAGCACGGTGTCGCCGTCGAAGATGCCCGCATCAACCATCGAGTCTCCCTCAACCGTCAGTGCGTAGTGATCGCCGCTGCCGATCAGTGCCGACGGCACTTCGACTTCGCTGGCGCTGTCACGCAACGCCTCGATCGGCGTGCCCGCGGCGATCCGGCCGAGCAACGGCAGGTGCTTGTGCTCCGCCGGGGCGCCGGTCGTGCCGCCCTCGAAATTCGGTCGCAACACGTTGCCCTTGATCTGCCCCCCCATATTCTCGGGCAGGCGGGTGACCTCGAGCGCCCGGGCGCGATGCGGCAGGCGGCGAATGAAGCCCCGCTCCTCAAGGCCGGTGATGAGCCGGTGGATTCCCGATTTCGACTTCAGGTGCAGGGCATCCTTCATTTCGTCGAAGGATGGCGAGACACCGGTCGATTCAAGCCGGTTGTTTATGAAATTGAGAAGTTCGTACTGTTTGCGTGTCAGCATAGCCCTTGTATCCCCCGTGATCGCCTTGCCCCTCCCATATCGAGCCTCGATCCCCGGTCGGCTCTTCGGTCGTTATGGCGGCCGGCGGTTCCGTCCTAGTGGTCCGTGAGCCGTTGACTACCACATGTAGAACAAAACCAAAACATCAACACATGTTCTAGTTTGGTTCCTCGAGACGGTCAAGGGAATTTCACGCGGCTGCGGAATCACGCCGAGTCGAGGCTGCCCGGGATCGGCAGGACGTCAACCATGGCACCGGAATCGAGCGGTGGCGCGAAGGGGGGGCGCAGGATCAAGCAGTCGGCCTGCGCCAGCATGGCCAGCATCGAGCTGTCCTGACGCGCGAACGGCGTTACGGTAAGGCCGCCATCGGGATCATTATCCAGCTTGGCGCGCAGATAGTCCTGGCGCTCGTCGTTTTCGCCGAGCGGCGCGGTCAATTTCGCCGTCAGGCGCGGCGAGGCTTCGGCGTCCGGGGCCCCGAGCATGCGCGCCAGCGCCGGCCGCAGATAGACAATCGCGCAGACCATGGCGGAAACTGGATTGCCGGGCAGGCCCAGTACCGGCGTGTCACCGACATGCCCGAAGATCAGGGGCTTTCCCGGGCGCATGGCGATCTTCCAGAAATCGAGCTCGAAGCCGATCTCGCCAAGGACGCTCTGGACCAGATCGTGATCGCCGACCGAGGCGCCGCCGCTGGTCAAGAGCAGGTCCGCGCCCGACGCGCCGGCAGCCATCGCCGCCAGCGCGTCGCGATCATCGGGCGCGATTCCGAGCATGCAGGGCTCGCCGCCGAACACACGGACGGCAGCGGCGAGCGCGATGCTGTTCGAGCTGACGATCTGGTCCGGGCCGACCGGATCGCCGGGCATGACGATCTCGTCGCCGGTCGCCAGAATCGCGACACGCGGGCGCCGCCGGACCATCAGCCAAGGCACGTTCATCGCCGCAGCAAGCCCGACATCGCGCGCGGTGAGCACGCGGCCCGCCTTCAGTCGGATATCGCCGGTCTTGAAATCGAGTCCAGCGGGCCTTACGAACCGCCCCTTTTCGGCGCTCTTCAGAATCGTCACCGTGCCTTCTGCGGCCTCGGTGTTCTCCTGCATGACGACCGTATCGGCGCCGGCGGGCAGCGTTCCGCCGGTGAAGATCCGGACCGACTCGCCTTTCGAGACGGCACCCGCAAAGGCGTTGCCGGCGGGCGCCTGCCCTATGATCTTCAGCGTGACGGGAACCGTCTTGACGTCCTCTGCCCGCACGGCGTAGCCATCCATCGCGGACACCTCGGCCGGCGGCTGTGTGCGGCGCGCGGCGACATCCTCGCCGAGGACCCGACCGAGCCCGTCACCCACGGCGATTTGCTCCAGCGGCAGCGTCTTCAAGGAGCCGAGGATGCGCGCCAGGGCGTCGTCGACCGAGAGCATCAGTCGGCCCTGAACTCGCCCGACTTGCCGCCCGCCTTGTGGGTCAGCCGGATCTCGGAGATGCGCATGCCGCGATCGACGGCCTTGCACATGTCGTAGACGGTAAGCGCGGCCACCGCGACCGCGGTCAGCGCCTCCATTTCGACGCCGGTGCGGCCGGCCAATTTACAGGTTGCCGAGATATCAACCGCGTTTCGCGCTTCGTCGACGCGCAGATCGACCGTAACCGACGCAAGAGCCAGCGGGTGGCACAGCGGGATCAGATCCGGCGTCCGCTTTGCGCCCATGATCCCCGCGAGACGTGCGACCGAGAGCACGTCGCCCTTCTTGACCCCGCCCGATACGATCATGCCGATGGTCTCGGGTTGCATGATGACGCTGCCGGCGGCCGTGGCGGTGCGCTCGGTGATATCCTTGTCGGATACGTCGACCATTACCGCCTTGCCATCCTTGTCGAAATGCGTGAAATCCGCCATTGCAACGGCTCCGTGGTCAGGCCGGCACGGGGTGGGCCAGCAGTTCCGCCGTCGCCGCGGTAACGTCCGCCGACCGCATCAGCGATTCTCCGATCAGGAAGCAGCGCGCGCCGGCCGCGGCCATGCGGGCCAGATCCGCCGGCGTGCCGAGGCCGCTTTCGCAGACCAGAATCCGATCCGACGGGACCATCGGCGCCAGCGCCTCCGTGGTCGCGATATCGACCGACAGCGTCTTGAGATTCCGGTTATTCACGCCGAGGAGGCGGGACCGCAGCTTCAGCGCCCGTTCCATCTCCGCCGCGTCGTGGATCTCGACCAGCGTGTCCATGCCCAGCTCGAGAGCGACCGCTTCCAGCTCCGCGGCTTGCGCATCGCCGAGTGCGGCCATGATCAACAGAACACAGTCGGCGCCGAGTGCCCGCGACTCGTATATCTGGTATGGCTCCAGCATGAAATCCTTGCGCAGGACCGGCAGATCGACCGCGCCCCGGGCGGCCACCAGATCATCGTCGCATCCTTGGAAATAGGGCTGGTCGGTCAGCACCGAAAGGCATGAGGCGCCACCGTCCCGATACGCCGCCGCCAATGCCGGCGGATCGAAATCCGGCCGGATCAGCCCCTTGCTGGGCGACGCCTTCTTGATCTCGGCGATCAGCCCGTATTGCCCAGAGGCCACAGCCGCGGCCAGAGCGTCGGCGAAACCACGCGGGTGGGCGGACGTTGTCGCGCGGGCCTCGATCTCGGCTTGCGGGATCGCGCGCTTCGCCGCCGCGACGTGGTCGCGCTTCGCAGCGCAGATCCGGGACAGCACGTCGCTCATCGCGCCGCGTCTTGCCGCCCGGCAATCGAGACCAGCTTGTCGAGCGCTGCCTTGGCCTTTCCCGAATCGATCGCCGCGGCGGCCTGTTGAGCACCGTCACGCAGGTCGGACGCCCTGCCGGCCACCAGCAGCGCGGCCGCAGCGTTGTAGACCGTGATATCACGGTAGGCGTCTTGCGCGCCCTCGAGCAGCGCGCGCAGGGCCGCGGCGTTCTCCTCCGGCGTCCCGCCCTTCAATTCCTCGGGGCGCGCCACGGCGATTCCGGCATCCTCCGGCTTGACCTCGAGCGCGGAGATCGCGCCGTCCCGGTACTCGCTGACATAGCTGACACCGGTGGTGGTCAACTCGTCGAGACCGTCGCCGCCATGCACCACCCAGACTCGATCGGCGCCGAGTTTGCCGAGCACCTCGGCCATCGGCTCGATCCAGTGACGCGAGAAACAGCCAACCAGAAGCCGCTTGACGCCTGCCGGATTCGAGAGCGGACCGAGAATATTGAATATCGTCCGGGTGCCAAGCTCGACCCGGGTCGGCCCGACATTGCGCATGGCCCCATGGTGGCGCTGCGCCATCAGGAAACCGATTTTGGCCTCGCGGATCGCCCGCTCGACCTTGTCGAAATCCGCTTCGATGTCGACCCCAAGCGCAGACAGGACGTCGGCCGATCCGGACTTCGACGAGGCGGCGCGGTTGCCATGCTTCGCGACCGGCACACCGCAGCCGGCCACGACCAGCGCCGCCGCGGTCGACACGTTGTAGGTGCCCGAGGCGTCGCCACCGGTTCCGACGATGTCGATCGCACCGTCCGGCGCCGGCATCGGGACCGCCTTCGCGCGCATTACGCGGACCGCGCCGGTGATCTCGGCGACCGTCTCGCCACGCACCCTGAGCGCCATCAGGAAGGCGCCCATCTGCGAAGGCGTCGCGTCACCCGACATCATGATGTCGAAGGCGCGCTCGGATTCCGCTTCGGTCAGCGCCTTGCCGTCGGCGACCTTTGCCAGCAGTTTCCTGAAATCGTCGATATCCCCTGTCATACGGCGCCCCGTATACTGTCGTGACGGCTGATATAACAGGCATGAGACCGAATCTGCCACAAATCTTTATCGCACGCTTCGCGTGCCGGCCGTGAAGGACGGATCGTGCATCGACAGGACCACGGGTTCCCGGCGGCAGCGCTGGAAGCAGGCCGCCCGCCCGGCCCGTGCGGCATGCTATGCGTAGGCGACCTTGTGTCCGGCAAGGTGCAGGAAATTCGCAAGCAGGTCGTGGCCGTGCTCGGTGGCGATGCTCTCGGGGTGGAACTGCACGCCGTGCACCGGCAGATCCTTGTGCTGCAGGCCCATGATCAGCCCCTCATCCGATTCCGCGGTGACGTCGAAGCAGTCTGGCAGGTCCTCGCGGGCGACGATCAGCGAATGATAGCGGGTCGCGGGGAACGGGTTGGGCAGGCCAGCGAAGACACCCTGGCCGGTATGGTGTACCTGGCTGACCTTGCCGTGCATCGGCAGTGGCGCCCGGACGATCTTGCCGCCGAACGCCTGGCCGATTGCCTGATGGCCGAGGCACACGCCGAGCAGCGGCAACTTGCCGGCGGCCGATTTGACCAGCTCGAGGCAGATGCCGGCGCGCTCCGGATCACACGGTCCCGGCGAGATCACGATGCCGGCAGCGCCGAGCGCGAGAGCTTGCTTGACCGTAATGGCGTCGTTTCGGTGCACGGTCACCTCGGCGCCGAGTTCGCCGAGGAAGTGAACCAGGTTGTATGTGAAGCTGTCGTAGTTGTCGATTAGGAGAAACATTTCAATCCCTTGGTGCCAGCCGACATGGCCCCGGACGGCGGGTTATAGCAGGGTTCCGCCGGTCGCGGAAGCGCCGCCGGGCGAGCAAGCCCAAAACATTCCAGTTTTTGGAAAGTTTAGTGTTGACCTTCCAGCTTGTGGAACGCTTATCTCTATGCAAATGCGCAAGCAACGGCCGCGTGGCGAGACAGATGGAGATGAACGAAATGTCGCACGATACGGTGGTTTTGAAGATCGAGGGCATGACCTGCGGCCATTGCGTCGCAAGGGTTCAAAAGGCGCTGGATACGGCGCCGGGTGTGCATGAGGCAAAGGTCGACCTCGAATCGGGTACGGCCGAGATTCACCTGGACGCCGGCGCCGACCCGGCAACCTTGATCGGTGTCGTCGAAGCGGCGGGCTACGCCGCGCAGGCCGCCTGAGGCCGCGTTTTCATCCGAGGAGGGGAAACCCCGATGACGGCGACGGGAACGGCTGACACCGCCGACCGAGAGTTTGAAAAGGATGCCAGACGCCACGCGCGGCTGCAGGTCGAAGGCATGACCTGCAGCGCTTGCGTCGGACATGTCGAGCGGGCGCTCAAGGCGGTTCCCGGTGTTGTGGCGGCATCGGTCAACCTGGCCACGGAACAGGCGGATGTCGATTTCGCGGATGGGGTCGACGTGGGCGCTCTGGCCGATGCCGTCGAGCAGGCCGGTTATACCGTCCGGCCGAGCGAGATCACGCTTGCGGTGCGCGACATGACCTGCGCGGCCTGCGTCGGACATGTCGAGCGGGCGCTCAGCGGTGTGCCCGGCGTCGTAGACGCCTCGGTCAATCTCGGCACCGAAACGGCAATCGTCAAGGGGTTCGGGGTCGAGGCGACCGAGTTGATCGCGGCGATCGAGGGCGCCGGCTACGGCGCCGCGGTGGCGGAAGGCGGCGTGCCGCGCGATGCAGCGGAGCGGACCGCGGATCGGCGCGAAATGCTGGTTGTGCTGGCGTCGGCGCTGCTCACCCTGCCGCTGGTCGTGCCGATGTTCGGGGAACTCGCGGGTCTCGACCTCGCGCTGCCGGGGTTGTGGCAGCTGGCGATCGGGGCGACCGTACAGTTTACGATCGGCTGGAAGTTTTATGTCGGCGCCTGGAAGGCGCTGAAATCCCTGACCGGCACCATGGATCTGCTGGTTGCGCTCGGCACCAGCGCGGCGTTCGGACTGAGCAGCTATAACCTGTTCTTCGCCTCTTCGGAGGCGGATGCGCATCTCTACTTCGAGGCGGCCGCCGTCATCATTACCCTCATCAAGCTGGGCAAGTGGCTCGAGGCGAGGGCCCGTCGCGGCACCTCGGCGGCGATCCGCCAGCTGATGAAGCTGCGGCCGGAACAAGCACAGGTCGAGCGCAACGGCGAGGTCGTCACCGTGTCCGCGGCCGCGGTGCAGACCGGCGAGATCGTGGTCGTGCGACCGGGAGAGCGGATTCCGGTCGACGGCGCGGTGGTGAGCGGCGACAGCGCCGTCGACGAGTCGCTGCTGACCGGCGAGAGCATCCCGGTTCACACGGCACGCGGCGACAGGGTCACCGGCGGCAGCGTCAACGGCGATGGCCTGCTGCGCATCGAGACGACAACCGTCGGCAAGGAATCGATGCTGGAGCGCATCATCGCGCTGATCGAAAGCGCGCAGGCGGCAAAGCCCCCGGTCCAGAGGATGGTCGATCGGGTCACCAATGTATTCGTGCCGGCGGTCGTCCTCGTCGCGATCGTCGCCTGGGCCGGCTGGCTGCTGGCCGGCGGCACCATGGAAGAGAGCATCATCGCCGCGGTTTCGGTCCTCGTCATCGCCTGTCCCTGCGCGCTCGGCCTCGCCACGCCGACTGCGATCATGGCCGGGACCGGCGCGGCGGCGCGGGCCGGCATCCTGATCAAGGAGGTCGAGGCGCTGGAGCGGGCCGGCGCGGTCGATACCATCATCTTCGACAAGACCGGCACATTGACCGTCGGGCAGCCGCAAGTGACCGACCTCGTGCCGGCGGACGGCGTTGATGAGACGCTGCTGCTGCGCCTTGCGGCGTCCGCCCAGCAGGGCAGCGAGCATCCGCTGGCCAAGGCGGTGCTTGCAGCGGCGGCCGAACGAGGCCTTGCTCTCGAGGGCGTCGAGGGGTTCAGCCGGATCGGCGGTCGCGGGCTGACCGCGCGGGTTGGCGGCACCGGGTTGTGGATCGGCAATCGCGGCCTGATGCGCGAGGCTGCGGCTGGCACGGGCCCGCTGGAGGGAGCCGTGGCGGCGCTGGAAGAGGATGGCAAGACGGTGATGTGGATCGCAGATGAGGACGGCCGATTGCTTGGGGCGATCGCGGTCGCCGATCAGCTGCGCAGGGAGGCGGTCGAGACCCTCGCGATCCTGCACGAGCGCGGCATCGCCGTGGTGATGCTGACGGGCGACAATGCGCGAACCGCAGCTGCGATCGCAAAGCGGCTTGGCCTCGACGATTTCCGGGCCGAGGTGCTGCCGGCGGACAAGGCGGCGGAAGTCGAGCGAATGCAGGCGGAGGGACGGGTCGTCGCCATGGTCGGAGACGGCGTCAACGATGCGCCGGCACTGGCCGCAGCCGATATAGGTATCGCCATGGGGAGCGGCACAGACATCGCCATGGAAACCGCCGGCATCACTCTGATGCGGTCGGATCCGCGACTGGCGGCGGACGCCATCGACGTCAGCCGGGCGACGGGTCGAAAGATCTATCAGAACCTGTTCTGGGCGTTCATTTACAACGTGGTCGGCATCCCCCTGGCGGCGCTGGGTTATCTGAGCCCGATGATCGCGGGCGCGGCGATGGCGTTCAGCAGCTTCAGC
Source organism: Rhodospirillales bacterium (assembly GCA_020356105.1). GTDB lineage: Bacteria > Pseudomonadota > Alphaproteobacteria > UBA8366 > JADFVY01. Next base: position 297,839 of record CP070634.1, read on the forward strand.
GTCGTCAGCAATGCCTTGACCCTGCGTCGATGGACAGCAAAGTCGAAGTAGGAATAATAAATGAAAAACAGATGTTTATTGCGGTTTTAGGAGAGTTTTGATGAATATTGGTGAAGTGGCCAGCCACTCCAGTGTCAGCGCCAAGACCATCCGCTATTACGAAAGTATCGGGCTGATTGCCCCGGCGCGTCGAACCGCGAGCGGTTACCGCACGTATGACGAAAAGGACGTGCAGACCCTGCGCTTCATTCATCATGCGCGGAACCTCGGATTCAGCGTCAAGGACGTGGCGATGCTGCTCGATCTCTGGCGTGACCAGAAACGCGCCAGCGCTCACGTCAAGGCGCTGGCAATGGCCCATATCGCGGCGGTCGACCGGAAGATCGAGGAGCTTCAAAAAATGCGCGATACGCTGCTCGATCTGACCCATCACTGCCATGGCGATGATCGGCCGGATTGTCCGATCCTCGACGGCTTGGCTGGCGAGCCGTGAACGCCCGGCGCAACGGCCTTACAAAAAACACAAAATCTCAACGATTTCGAAACAGTTGGCCCGTAACGCTTTCCCCGTTACCCTGTGATACCCGGGACAGGCGAGGGAAAGATGCGGCGCAGCGGCAACTCCAGGCCAATCGGCGGTCGTCGGGTCAACCGACGCCGACCCAGGGCGATCGTTCCGGCGGTGTCGGCGGATCGCGGGCCAATGTGGTTGCGGCGCAGGGTTTTCGTGCCGCACTCCCGATCGAGATTTCTGACCGCGTGGTTGCGTGGTCGCGCGGTGCGGGGTTGCGCCCGCATGCCCGGGGCCGGTCGAGTAGTTGATGCCTGCCGGAGATGCCTGGCCCACGCGGGGACCGCCTGGTTACTGCTGCAGTCCACGCTGGCAGCACGATTCGATATCATACGAACGCATTGGACGGGCAGCGTCGCGCTTTTGAGACGGGTCTGCGCAGCCGCCTGGCGCTGCTGCTCCAAGGGCCGACCTCTTGCGATTCGGCGCGGCCATGGTGTGGTCCTGGGCACCGTGGCAGGCGTGGCGGCGGTCATTGCGGCCGCGACCGTTATCGTCTTGAGCGTAGAGGCGCTGCGCCATCAGGAAGGAACACCGCAGCCGGTCGCCGATTCGCCTGGGGCTTCGCCGCCGCTTGACTGGGATCGGCTCGCGGGCGACCGGGAGTTTTCGCCGCCGCTGGCATCGCATATCGTCCCGTCGGATCACGAGACCGAGCATTTGCGCACCGCGTTTGCCGACAACCGGGAGATTGCAGACCCTGTGCCGGGCAGAACATCGTTAGGCAGGCCGCCATTTGCGGGGCCGGTTGAGGCGACGGCCGACGATGAGGAGGACATCGCCGCCGCATTGCCGCTCTTGGAAGGCCCCGTCGCGCAAGCGGCCGGTGTGCCATTGCAGGAGCGGCTGGTGCCACGTCCGAAGGTCCGACCCGCCATACCGGCGGGGCCCCCGCAATGGCTCGCCTATGCCGTAGAACCCGAGCGCGCTCCCGGTGCCAGGCCGATGATCGCGATCGTCATCGATGATGCCGGGGTCGCCCAGGCGCGCACGGCCCGGGCGATCGAGCTGCCGCCACCCCTGACCATCGCCTTTATCCCGTACAGCCGGAATCTCGAGCGACAGACCCGTCAAGCCCGTCAGAACGGCCATGAGCTCCTGGTGCATGTTCCGATGGAACCGGATAACGGTGCCGTCGATCCGGGTCCCAACGCGCTGCTGACAACATTGGATGAAGACGAAATCATGCGGCGGTTTCGCTGGGCGCTTGAGCGTTTCGACGGCTATGTCGGCGTCAACAACCACATGGGTAGCAAGTTCATGGCGCGGGCCGATCTGCTGGAGCCGTTGCTGGCCGAGATGAACGCCCGCGGTCTGATGTTCCTCGACTCGCGCACGGATAAGGGGACCGTCGGCGCCCAGTTGGCGCACGAAATGTCTCTGCCGCATGCCAGCCGTCAAGTCTTTCTCGACAATGATCTCGATGCCGGCAAGATCGCCGCGCAGCTGGAGCGGCTCGAGCGGCTCGCCCTGCGGCAGGGTCACGCAATCGCGATCGGTCATCCGCACGATGTCACTGTCGATACGCTCGCGCGATGGATCCCGCAGGCGCGGGCGCGGGGCTTCGATCTTGTACCCGTAAGCGCGATCGTCAAGTTGGCATATGGCGGCGAGCCGGCAAGTCAGCTAGCCGCGGCCCGCCGCGGCGAAGCGAACGGCCTCCTCGGCAGCGCGGAGTAGCGCGCGCGCCTTGTTGCAGCTTTCCTGGAACTCGCTCTCGGGATTGCTGTCATACACGATCCCGCCGCCGGCCTGGACGTACATCCTGCCATCCTTGACGACTGCGGTGCGCAGCGCGATGCAGGTGTCCATGTCGCCGCTCGCTCCGAAATATCCGATACAGCCCGCATACACGCCGCGGCGATCGGGTTCGAGCTCGTCGATGATCTCCATTGCCCGGACCTTCCGCGCGCCGGACACCGTGCCCGCCGGGAACCCTGCGGCAAGCGCTCGCAACGCATCGAATTCGGGCGCGATTTCGCCCTCCACGTTGGAGACGATGTGCATCACGTGCGAGTAGTACTCGACGGTCATCTGCTCGGTCACCTCAACGGTCCCGACCTTGGCGACGCGCCCCACATCGTTGCGTCCAAGATCAAGCAACATCAGGTGTTCGGCCAGCTCCTTCGGGTCGGCAAGAAGGTCAGCCGCCAGCGCCTTGTCCTCGGCTGCGTCCTGCCCGCGCGGTCGGGTGCCGGCAATCGGACGAATGACGACCTTGCCGTCGCGCAAGCGCACAAGGATCTCAGGGCTCGAGCCGACGATGCTGAACGCGCCGAAATCGAGGAAGAAAAGAAATGGTGACGGGTTGAGGCGGCGCAACGATCGATAGAGAGCGAATGGCGGCAGCGCGAACGGCACTTCGAAGCGTTGCGAGAGCACGACCTGAAAGATGTCGCCCGCCAAAATGTATTCGCGCGCGGCCTCGACCATCTCCCGAAACTCGGTCGGCGTCATATTCGACGAAGGTTCAGGGACTTCCGCGCTAATTGTACCCGCTTCGCGCCGGTAGGGCAGGGAACGCTCGAAATCGGCGACCGTATCGGCGAGACGTTCGAGCGCGCCTCGCCACGCGGCATCTGCATCGATGCCGGCTTGCGGCCGCACCGGCGTGATCACGGTCACGAGATCCTCGATCGTATCGAACACGGCGATCACCGTCGGTCGCACGAACAGCCCGTCCGGCACGTCGAGCACACGCGGTTTGCCTTCCGGCAGTTTTTCCATCAGCCGGACCATGTCGTAGCTCATATAGCCGACCAGCCCGGCCGCCATCGGCGGCATATCATCGGGCAAATCGATCGCCGACTCGTCGAGAACAGCGCGCAGCGAATCGAGTGCGCCGCCATCGCAGGGCTCGAAGCTGTCCGGGTCGAAGCGGGCGCGGCGGTTGATTTCCGCCCTGTCCCCGAAACAGCGCCAGATGAGATCGGGTTTCAAGCCGATGAAGGAATACCGGCCCCGAATTGATCCACCCTCGACCGACTCCAGCAAGAAGCTATTCGGCCGACCGTCCGCCAGCTTCAGCATGGCCGAGACCGGCGTTTCCAGATCGGCAATCAGCGATGTCGTGACGACCTGCGGCTGACCGGCCGCGTATCGCCGCGCGAAATCGTCAAAGGCGGGCGAGACCTCCATGATCGGCGTCAGAACCTGTTGAGGGCGGCTCGATCGATCGTCACCCCGAAGCGTTCCCGCAAGGCATTGTTGAATTGAATCAGCACGTCACTCATCATCTGATTGGCGAGCACGGTCGAGAGCTCTCCGGGCTCCGACAGATCTGCCGGCTCGATCGCCTTTAGCTGGGCGACGATGAATCCCTCGGGCGATTCGTCCATCGCCGGCTGACCCAGCTCGACCTTGAATAGATCACTCGCCAGGAGCGGCGTGATGTTTCTCGATTCCGCTCCGCCGCCGCGGCGGTCGAACGGTTTGCTATCCTGCGCGGTCAGGCCCTCGGCGGCGGCCAGGTCGCTCAGTGATTCACCGTTTTCGAGGCGTGTGACAATCGCCAGCGCGCGAGTCCGCGCGGCTTCCCTGCGCCGGTCCGCCTTCCACGTGTTTGCCACCTCGTCGCGCACCTCCTCGAGGGGACGCAGCGCGGAAGGGATGCTCTCGTCGATGCGCAGCAGATAGTAGTCGCCTTCCGGCAACTGCGTAACGCGGCTCATCTCGCCAGTTTCCGTCAGAAATGCCATGTCGAGAAAATCGCCGCCCGGAAGGTCATCGACGGGCTGGCCGTTTGCCCCGACACCGCCAAGATCAAGCGGTTCCGTCCGCCGCAGCGGTATGTCCAGAGTCGCTGCGGCCTCTTCAAGCGTCGCGCCACCGGCCAATTCGTCCTCCAGCGCCCGCGACAGGTCGTAGAGGACTTCGGCGGACTGCTCGATCCTCAGCCTTTCCTCGATCTCGCCGCGCGCCTCGTCAAACGGCATTATCGACTCGGGGATGACCTCCGTGACGCGGAAGACATGCCAGCCGAACGGGGACTGCTGGGGGGGCGAGATCGCGCCTTCCGCCAGCCCCGCGACCGTATCCCAGAGCTCCGGCACTGGGAATTCCGCGGCCGTGAACATCCCGAGTTCGAGAGCCGCCGCATCCTGACCGGCGATTTCCCTGGCGACGGTCGCGAAGGTTCGTCCTTCACCGACCGCCGCGGCCACCTGCCGGGCGCTCGCCTCATCCGCGACCAAAACCTGCTGCACCTTTCGCCGCTCGTCCTGCGTGAAATCGGCAAGATTGGCATCGTAGTACTGGCGCGTCTGCTCTTCGGTGACGATGATCTCTCGCATCGCCAGTTCGCGGGTCACGTGAAGATAGTTGATCCGACGCCGTTCTGGCGCGGTGAACTGGTCGGCTCGCTCCTGATACAGTGCTTGGAGGGTCTCGGTGTCGGGCTCGCCGACATCCAGGGTCGCATCGACGGGGACCACGGCGACGCTCGCAACGCGTTTTTCGCCGCGCCATCGATGCAGCGTCGTCACCAGGGAATCCGGCGCGTCGTCCGGAAAATCAAAGCTGTTGATGATCTGACGGCGCAGGATGTCGCGACGCACATCGCTGACAAACTGACCTTCCGAGAGGCCGGCCTGGCGCAACGCGAATTCATACCGAGCGCGGCTGAATCGGCCTGTCTCGTCAAAAAAAGACGGTTCTTCGGCGATTATGCTCCGCACCTGGCCGTCGCTCACCGCCATGCCGAGCATGTCACCACCCAGCTCATAGACGCGAGCCGAGATCAGCCGGTCGAGCACCTGGTCCAACAGGCCGAGGCTGCGCGCCTGTTCGGCGCTCAACTCGATGCCCTGCGCGCGGAACCGGTTGAGTTCTCGTTGGAACGCCTCGGAGAGTTCGGTCGTCGAAATCGCATCATCGCCGACGGTCGCCACGTCGTCGGCCTCCTGGACCTGGGTGATGTAGTCGGTGACGCCCCAAGCTGCGAAGCTGATGATCAGCAGCACGACAAGCAGCTTGGCAACGAGGCTTGCGGCGGAGGAACGAAGTTGCTGAAGCATAAAGGTATCCGTTGACAGTCGTGGTCGTTGACCGGGGCGCCGGCGCGCGGCGCGGCATCATAGAGGGGCCCGGGCAGGCACCGCAACAGGCAATCCGCGGCGCTCCGGTTCCGGTCTCTGGCCAACGGACCGGCCGCATGCTAAGGCATCGAGAAGAGGCCCGCCGGTCGTGGCAACCGTGGGCGAAAAAGGAGATTCGCCATGTCGCAGCGAACCCCGCTGATCGCGGGAAACTGGAAGATGAACGGCCTCGTAACGGATTCGATCGCTCTTGCCCGCGCGATAGCGGATGGCGCGGTCGCGGAGTGCGACCTGCTGGTCTGTCCCCCGGCAATACTGATTCCGCCGGTCGTCGACGCCTTGACGAATCGCACAATTGCCGTGGGCGCCCAGGACTGCCATTTTGCCGAATCCGGCGCCCATACCGGTGACATCTCGGCGGCCATGCTAAGGGATGCGGGATGCAGCCATGTCATACTCGGGCACTCAGAGCGCCGCGCCGACCATGGCGAGAGCGACAAGCTGGTGTGCTCGAAGACGGTGGCCGCGCACGCGGCCCAGCTGGTTGCCATCGTCTGTGTCGGTGAGACCCTCGAGGAGCGCGATTCGGGCAAGACGCTCGAGCGCATCGACATGCAACTAGATGGCTCGCTCCCCGATGGCGTTACGGGCGAAAACACGGTGATCGCGTATGAGCCCGTCTGGGCGATCGGCACGGGCCGCACGCCGACGCCCGCCGACGTCGCCGAAGTCCATGGCCATATCCGCGAACGGGTGGCGACGCGGTTCGACACCGGCATCGCCGAGGCGGTGAGGATCCTCTACGGCGGATCCATGAAACCTTCGAATGCCGCCGCGCTTCTTAAGATCGACGGGGTTGACGGCGGCTTGATCGGCGGCGCCAGTCTCAACGCTGAGGACTTTCTGGCGATTGCGGCCAGTTGCCCATGATCGCGGCAGCCTGTCGCGGCGGAAATGGCCGCCCGCGACAAAATCGGCGCTGGCAATCCGGGCATCAAGTCGCTACATAAGCGCCGAGGCGGGTGGTTCGGGCCGGACGGTCCGGACGCTCTTTTGTCCAACATTCGGCCGGCGGTTGCTTGATGGAAGCCATTCTTCTCGTTATTCACCTCTTGGTTATTCTCGCGCTGATCATCGTCGTGCTGCTGCAGCGCAGTGAGGGCGGCGGCCTCGGGATCGGCGGCGGTGGGGGTGGTGGCCTCGTCAGTGTACGCGGCAGCGCCAACCTTCTGACGCGCACCACCGCGATACTGGCCGTCGTATTCTTCGTGACCAGCCTGACCCTCGCGATTCTCGCTTCGAGCCGCATGGAATCCCGGTCAATCATGGATGACGTGCCGGCGACACCCGCCGTGCCGGCACAACCGCAGCAGCCCGCGCAACCGGGCGTCCCGCTCTCGCAGTAACCGCTCGGTCGGGGACGCGCGGCCGATGCCAGGGGTGGGGAAAAAAACACGATCACCCGTCCCGACGCGATGCAATTCATGCTTGGGTGTTGTGCCCTGTTTGGTTACAACGTAGGTCCATGACGCGGTTCATATTCATCACCGGCGGCGTGGTGTCCTCCCTGGGAAAAGGCATTGCATCGGCGGCGCTGGGCGCCCTGCTGCAGGCGCGTGGCTACAAGGTGCGGCTCCGCAAGCTGGATCCCTATATCAACGTCGATCCCGGCACCATGAGCCCGTACCAGCATGGCGAGGTCTACGTCACGGACGACGGCGCCGAGACCGACCTCGATCTCGGCCATTATGAGCGATTCACAGGGGTTGCGGCGCGGCAAAGCGACAATGTGACCACGGGACGGATCTATTCGAACGTGATCTCAAGAGAGCGCCGCGGCGAATATCTGGGCGCGACGGTCCAGGTCATTCCGCACATCACCGACGCCATCAAGCAATTCGTAACCTCGGATCTTACGAATGAAGATTTCGTGCTTTGCGAGATCGGGGGAACCGTCGGCGATATCGAGGGATTGCCGTTCATCGAGGCGATTCGCCAGCTTGGCAACGAGTTGGGGCGCGAACGAGTGCTCTTCGTGCATCTGACCTTGCTGCCTTACATACCGGCGGCGGGGGAGATAAAGACCAAGCCGACGCAGCACTCGGTCAAGGAACTGCTGAACGTTGGTGTTCAGGCGGACATCATCGTCTGCCGCTCGGACCGCCCAATACCGGAGGATGCGCGGCGCAAGCTCGCCCTGTTCTGCAACGTCAGCCCCGAACGCGTCATCGAGGCGCTCGATGTCAGCTCGATCTACGAGGTGCCAATTCGTTACCACGAGGCCGGGTTTGATACGGAAGTGCTCAAACGGTTCGCGATGGACAGAGGCCATGAGGCCGATGTCGACCTGTCCGCGTGGCACAATGTCGTCAAGCGCGTGCAGGCCCCGGAAGGCGAGGTTTCAATTGCCGTCGTCGGCAAATACACAAACCTTCTCGACGCCTATAAGTCTTTGAGTGAAGCGCTCGGACATGGCGGAATAGCCAACAACGTACGCGTAAATCTGAACTGGATCGAATCGGAGATATTCGAGAGCGATTCCGAGACGTTGCTCCGACTCGAGGGCGTGAACGGCATCCTCGTTCCGGGGGGATTCGGCGAGCGTGGCGCGGAGGGCAAGGTCGAAGCGGTGCGCTTTGCCCGCGAGCGCCATGTTCCGTTTTTCGGCATATGTTTCGGCATGCAGATGGCGGTGATCGAGGCGGCCCGCAATCTCGCCGGAATCGCGGGCGCGGGTTCGACCGAGTTTGGTCCCTGTGCCGAACCGCTCGTCGGGCTCCTCACGGAATGGAAGCGCGGAAACGTTATCGAGCAGCGGACTGGCCGAGACGATCTTGGCGGCACGATGAGGCTAGGGGCCTATCCCTGTCGTCTCAAGGCCGGATCGCGGGCAGCCCAGATTTACAGCAACCAGCAGGATATCAGCGAGCGGCACCGCCACCGGTATGAGGTCAACATCGCCTATCGCCAGCGGCTGGAAGATGCGGGGATGGTCTTCTCCGGCATGTCGCCGGACGGCGAGCTGCCGGAAATCGTGGAGTTGACCGACCATCCCTGGTTCATCGGCGTTCAGTTCCATCCAGAGTTGAAATCCAAACCGTTCGATCCGCACCCGCTGTTCGCGTCCTTCATCCAGGCGGCGATCGAACGGTCACGGTTGGATTGATCGAGCCGGAGCCGAGTCGAGATGACTGCACCACACCAAATCGACGTCGGGCCCCTCCGGATTGGCAACGATCTGCCTCTGACATTGATCGCCGGTCCCTGCGCGATGGAAAGCCGGGCCCATGCGCTGGAGATGAGCGCGGCGCTCAAAGAGATCACGGAGGCCCTCGGAATCGGCCTGATCTACAAGACTTCATACGACAAGGCCAACCGGACATCGGGCTCCAGCCCGCGGGGTGTGGGGCTGGAGGCCGCACTGCCGGTATTCGCCGAAATTCGCGAGACGACCGGTCTGCGGGTGTTGACCGACGTACATCTACCCCAGCATTGTGCCATCGTCGCGGATGCGGTCGACGTGATCCAGATCCCGGCGTTTCTGTGCCGTCAGACAGATCTGCTGCTCGCTGCCGCCGCGACCGGCAAGGCGATCAACGTCAAGAAGGGGCAGTTCCTGGCACCTTGGGACATGGCCAACGTCGCTCGGAAGATCATCGACGCCGGCAATCCCGACGTCATGCTTTGCGAGCGCGGCGCCAGCTTCGGATACAATGCCCTGGTGTCTGACATGCGGGCATTGCCCATCATGGCGAGGACCGGGCTGCCGGTCGTGTTCGATGCCACCCATTCGGTGCAGCAGCCGGGCGGGCAGGGCACAACGTCGGGCGGCCAACGCGAGTTCGTTCCCGTGCTGGCACGGGCGGCGATCGCACTCGGCGTGGCGGCGGTGTTCATGGAGGTCCACCAGGATCCCGACAACGCGCCGTCGGACGGCCCGAACATGGTTCGGCTGGATCGGCTGCGAGACATCCTGAATGAACTCATGCAGTTCGACCGGCTGGCAAAGGCAAACCCGCTCGACATTTGAGGACGGACGCCGGACAGGTGGCGGGGAACAAGCGGTGACAACAGGGAGCGAGTCATGACGGCGATCGTCGATATCCAGGCACGCGAAATTCTCGACAGCCGCGGCAATCCGACGGTGGAGGTGGATGTCGTTCTGGAGAGCGGTGCGGCCGGTCGGGCGGCAGTGCCATCCGGGGCCTCGACCGGCACGCACGAGGCGCTCGAACTGCGGGATGGCGACAGCCGCTATGGCGGCAAAGGCGTGCGGCGAGCGGTCGAGGCCGTTAACGGGGAAATCTTCGACGCCCTGGCCGGACTCGATGCGGATGATCAGCTGGCCATCGACGGCATGATGCTGGATCTTGACGGTACCCCGAGCAAGGAACGCCTTGGCGCCAACGCCATACTCGGCGTCAGCCTAGCGGTCGCCAAGGCTGCGGCCGAGGACGCGGACCTGCCGCTATTCCGATACGTGGGGGGCGTGCACGCCCGGACGCTCCCTGTTCCGATGATGAATATCATCAATGGCGGGGCGCATGCGGACAATCGCATCGACATCCAGGAATTCATGATCATGCCGGTCGCGGCGGACGACATCGCGGATGCCGTTCGGGTGGGCGCTGAGATCTTTCACGCACTCAGGGCGGCACTGCGCGAGTCCGGGCACAACACGAACGTGGGCGATGAGGGTGGTTTTGCACCAAATCTCGGGTCCACGGACGAGGCGCTCGGATTCATCATGAAGGCGATCGAAGCCGCCGGCTACAGGCCGGGCGACGACGTGATGCTTGCGCTCGACTGTGCCGCAACCGAATATTACCGGGATTCCCGGTATCACCTCATGGGCGAGGACCGAACGCTCGATCCCTCCGAAATGGTCTCGTATCTCGCCAATCTGGCGAACAGCTATCCGATATTCTCGATCGAAGACGGCATGGCCGAGGACGATTGGGAGGGCTGGCGGGCCCTGACCGACGAGCTCGGTTCAACCGTCCAGCTGGTCGGGGATGATTTGTTCGTGACCAACAGTGCGCGGCTACGCGAAGGAATAGCCCAGAGCGCCGCCAACGCGATCCTCATCAAGGTTAATCAGATCGGCACCTTGAGCGAAACCCTGGAGACCGTCGAGACCGCGCATCACGCAGGATTTCGGGCGATAATGTCGCACCGTTCCGGGGAAACGGAGGATACCACCATTGCGGATCTTGCGGTGGCCACCAACTGCGGCCAGATCAAGACAGGCTCGTTATCGCGTTCGGATCGGCTTGCGAAGTACAACCAGCTGATCCGGATCGAGGAGATCCTTGGCAAGGGTGCAGCCTACGCGGGAACAGCTGTCCGCAAGACTTGACAAGTCATCTTTTGCGAGTCTAGGGCACCCATCAATACAGCTTAAAGAATCATATTGTAATCAAAGACTCTTTTTTCATTGACGTGCGACTCGGGCCTGTGATTCCCTCACTGCATGTCGGTGATTCGCGAACTTGGGCGGCAGGCTCGGCAGATCGTCGCCTCATTGCTGGGAATCGCGTTGATTGGGTATTTCGCCTATCACGCGATCGAGGGCGAGCGCGGATTGCGTAGCTATTTCGCGCTCAAGCAAAAGATCGAGTTCGCCAGAGCAGAGCGGGATAATGCCCGCGCCGAGCGCCGGATTCTCGAGCGTCGCGTCCTCGCACTGCGACCGGACTCGCTTGACCTCGACATGCTCGAAGAACGCGCGCGACAGGTGCTCGGCCTCGTGCACCAGGACGATTTCGTGATTCAACTGCCACCTCCGACACGCTGAAGCCGCGAGTTCCGGCGATTGCATACCGGACCGCCTCCAGCGATCCCCGGGGTTGGCTTGATCGGCTTGGACCGGTGCGGTCACGGGCGAATTTCCGCTGGGGCGCTGCCGGTAAAAATCTACCTGTGTTTTAACGATGAACCGAAAATAAGTTAATTAGATGATTATTATTTAAAAACAATGTCTTACAAACATCTTGATTATCGTCGCGATCAAACCTACCGTGCGCGTCGCATTTGGATCGATCATCGTCCGAGACAGGCAGCATCGGGAGGACCGCATGGCCAAGGCCAGTGCGAAGCGAAAACCGCGGGGCAAGAAGTCGGCGGCGCCGGCCGCAGGGGGCGACGAGCTTCTGAAGTATTACCGGGAAATGCTGCTGATCCGCCGCTTCGAGGAGAAGGCGGGGCAGTTGTACGGCATGGGACTGATCGGCGGCTTTTGCCATCTGTATATCGGCCAGGAAGCCGTGGTGGTCGGTATCCAATCCGCCTGCCGCTCGGATGACGCGGTGGTGACGAGCTACCGCGACCATGGTCATATGCTGGCCTGTGGGATGGACCCGCGCGGGGTAATGGCAGAACTGACCGGCCGGGCCGGCGGATACTCGAAAGGCAAGGGTGGGTCCATGCACATGTTCAGCCGCGAGAAGAACTTCTTCGGCGGCCATGGAATCGTCGCCGCGCAGGTGCCGATCGGTACCGGTCTAGCCTTTGCCTTCCGCTACCAGGGCACAGACAACATATGCACGACCTATTTTGGCGACGGCGCTGTCAACCAGGGCCAGGTTTACGAATCATTCAACATGGCCGCGCTCTGGAAGCTTCCGGTGCTCTATGTCATCGAGAACAACAAGTACGGCATGGGCACCTCCGTCGAGCGCGCCTCGGCCAGCACCGATCTGTGCCAGCGGGGCAAGGCCTATGGTATTCCGGGCGAGGCCGCCGACGGTATGGATGTTGTGGCGATGCGCGCGGCGGCGGAAAAGGCCATCGCGCACTGTCGCGCTGGAAAAGGGCCCTATATTCTCGAGGCAATGACCTACCGCTATCGCGGTCATTCAATGTCCGACCCGGCGAAATACCGCACCAAGGAGGAGGTGCAGAAGGTGCGCAGCGAGCGCGATCCGATTGATTATCTGCGCGACATGATCATCGGCGGCGAGCATGCGGATGAAGAGGCGTTGAAGCAGATCGACCGAGAGGTAAAGGACATCATCGCGGATGCCGCGGCGTTCGCTCAGGAGAGCCCCGAGCCGGATCCGTCGGAATTGTGGACCGACGTCCTGGTCGAGGCGTAGGGGAGGGGGAAATGCCGATCGAAATCCTGATGCCGGCGCTTTCGCCGACCATGACCGAGGGCAATCTGGCGAAATGGCTGAAGCACGAAGGCGATGCGGTCGCGGCGGGAGACGCCCTGGCTGAAATCGAGACCGACAAGGCGACCATGGAGGTCGAGGCCGTCGACGAGGGTATCCTTGGCAAGATCCTCGTACCGGACGGCAGCGAGGGCGTGCAGGTCAATCAGCCGATCGCTCTCTTGCTTGAGGAGGGCGAGGATTTATCGGCGCTCGAGCGGAGCGAACGTGGCGAGGCGGCAATGCCGGCCGCGGATGCTTCTGTTCGCGTGGAAGCGCCGAAATCGGTGGCCGCTCCAGCCGAAGCAGTGGTCGAAGCAGAACCCGATTGGACCGGATCGACCGTCAGTATGACCGTTCGCGAGGCGCTGCGGGACGCGATGGCCGAGGAAATGCGGCACGACGATAGCGTGTTCCTGATGGGCGAGGAGGTGGCGCAATATCAGGGGGCGTACAAGGTCAGCCAAGGGCTTCTGGACGAGTTCGGTGACCGCCGGGTGATCGATACGCCGATCACCGAGCATGGTTTCGCCGGGCTCGCGGTCGGTGCGGCGTTCAACGGGCTGCGGCCCGTCGTCGAGTTCATGACGTTCAATTTCGCCATGCAGGCAATGGACCACATCATCAATTCGGCCGCCAAGACGCTCTACATGTCGGGTGGCCAGATGGGGTGTCCCATCGTATTTCGCGGACCGAACGGGGCGGCGGCCCGCGTCGCGGCCCAGCATTCGCAATGTTACGCGAGTTGGTTCGCACACTGCCCCGGCCTCAAGGTGGTTGCGCCCTGGTCGGCGGCCGATGCCAAGGGACTGTTGAAATCGGCGATACGTGACCCGAACCCGGTGATTTTCCTCGAGAACGAAATTCTCTACGGCCACAGCTTCGAGGTACCTGACCGCGAGGACTGGACAGTGCCGATCGGCAAGGCGAAGGTCGTCCGTCCGGGCGCGGACGTTACGATCGTGGCCTTCTCGATCATGGTCGGCAAGGCGCTGGAGGCGGCCGAGACGCTTGCGGCCGACGGCATCGATGCCGAGGTGATCGACCTCCGCAGCTTGCGGCCACTGGATACGGATACGATCGTCAAATCTGTCGAGAAGACCAACAGGGTGGTCAGTGTCGAGGAAGGCTGGGCCTATTCCGGAATCGGTTCGGAGGTCGCGGCGCGGATCATGGAACAGGCGTTCGACTGGCTCGATGCGCCGGTGGCCAGGGTCTGCGGCGCTGACGTGCCATTGCCGTATGCGGCCAACCTGGAACGCCTCGCCCTGCCTCAGGCCGACACCATCGCCGCCGCGGCGAAAGACGTCTGTTACCGGTCCTGAACGGGGAGGGGACGACATGCCGATCGAAATCCTGATGCCGGCACTTTCGCCGACCATGACCGAGGGAAACCTGGCGAAATGGCTGAAGCAGGAGGGCGATACAATCGCCGCGGGCGATGCAATCGCCGAGATTGAGACCGACAAAGCGACGATGGAGGTCGAAGCGGTCGACGAGGGCGTGCTGGGCCGCATCCTCGTGCCCGACGGAACCGAGGGCGTGGCCGTCAACCAGCCAATCGCCCTGCTGCTTGAGGAGGGCGAAGATACCGAGGCGATTGCCGGTTACGAGACGAAAGGCACGGCATCCCCGGAACTATCGGTTGGCGCGCGTGAATCGTCCGCTGGGGCGGCGGGCTCGAATGGTGGCGGCGCGGCTTCCACCGCTTCACTCGCGACCGCCGGAGGAACGGATTCGGCGTCTCCGGCGAAGGGCGAGCGGATCTTTGCCAGCCCATTGGCGCGCCGGATGGCGCAACAAGCGGGGCTTGATCTCGCCGGCTTGAAGGGCAGCGGGCCCAACGGCCGCATCGTAAGGGCCGACGTCGAGGCGGCGATTTCGGCCGCGCCTGGCGCCATGGCGCCAGCAGCTCCTGCCGCACGCCGACCAGCACCTACTGCGGCCGGCCCGGGCGCCCGCCAATTGGCGGATGCGCTGGGCATGTCGTATCGGATGGAGCCCAACACCAACACACGCAAGACGATCGCGCGGCGGCTCAGCGAGTCGAAGCAGACCGTGCCGCATTTCTATCTGACGATCGAATGCGTGATCGACGATCTGCTGGCGGCCCGCAAGCGGCTCAATGCCGACAACGATCTCAAGGTGTCGGTCAACGATTTCGTCATCAAGGCGGCGGCGGCGGCGCTTGTCAAGGTTCCGGCGGCAAACGCGTCATGGGATGATGAGGGCATTCTGTATTACGATCGCGCCGACATCTCGGTTGCCGTTGCGACGCCGTCCGGCCTCATCACGCCAATCGTGACCGGCGCCGAAAGCAAGGGATTGGCCCAGATTTCCGGCGAGATGAAGGACCTCGCAGCACGGGCCCGAGAGGGGCAGCTGAAGCCCGAGGAATACCAGGGCGGCACGTTTACCGTCTCCAACCTCGGGATGTACGGGATCAAGGAGTTCGCGGCCATCATCAACCCGCCGCAGGGATGCATCCTCGCGGTTGGCGCCGGCGTGCAGCAGCCGGTGGCGAGGGACGGCGAGCTGACCGTCGCCACCGTGATGAGCTGCACCCTGTCCGTGGATCACCGGGTGGTCGATGGCGCGGTCGGCGCCGAATTTCTGGCGGCCTTCCGAGCGTATGTGGAAAACCCCGTTTCCATGCTGCTGTGAGGGCGTCATGGAAAAAGTGAACCTGGCCGGCAAATTCGCCCTGTTCGATGACCGCTGGAGTCCCAAGCTGGTGGCCGTGCTGGACGACTACGACATCAAGCTCGCCAAGCTGGAGGGAGAGTTCGTCTGGCACAAGCACGACGGCGACGATGAGTTTTTCCTGGTCGTCGACGGGCACCTTTCGATCGATTTTCGTGACCGCACGGTGGACCTCGATGCGGGCGAGTTTCTGGTGGTGCCGAAAGGCGTGGAACATCGGCCGCGGGCGGAGCGCGAATGCCGCGTCCTGCTGATCGAACGTGCAGGCGTCGTCAACACCGGCGACGCGCCGGCGGGCGCGTTGACGCGGCACACCCTGGATAGGATCTGACCATGGCTGTTGAGACCACATTCGACGTCGTCGTAATCGGCGGCGGGCCCGGGGGATACGTAACGGCGATACGTGCGTCGCAGCTGGGCCTTTCCGCCGCTGTCGTCGAACGCAAGCATCTGGGAGGTATCTGCCTCAACTGGGGCTGCATCCCGACGAAGGCGCTGCTGCGCTCGGCCGAGGTGTACCGCAACATGACCTATGCGGCGGACTACGGCCTGTCCGTCGAAAAGGTCGGTTTCGATCTCAACAAGATCGTCGAACGCTCCCGCAAGGTTTCCGGGAAGCTGAGCGGTGGCGTCGGCTACCTTCTGAAGAAGAACAAGGTGGCGGTGTTCGACGGCGAAGGACGCCTGGACGGGCCCGGGAAAGTTGCCGTCGCCAAGGATGGTAAGCTGGTAGCCAGCCTCTCGGCCAAACACATCATCCTCGCAACCGGCGCGCGGGCCCGCAAGCTGCCGGGGTTGGAGCCGGATGGCAAATTCGTGTGGTCCTACATGGAGGCGCTGGTTCCGGACACGATGCCGACTTCAGTGCTGGTCGTGGGTTCGGGGGCGATCGGGATCGAATTCGCCAGCTTTTTCCGCACGTTGGGCGCTGAGGTTACGGTCGTCGAGCTATTGCCGCAAATCCTGCCGGTCGAGGACGCGGAAATCGCCGCCATTGCGCACAAGCAGTTCGAAAAGGAGGGGATGAAGATCATCACCGGGGCCAAGGTGACCGGCCTGAAGAAGGGCAAGGACACGGTTACCGCCACCGTCGAGCCCGAGAAGGGCAAGAAGAGCGAGATCACCGTCGAGCGCGTCATCTCGGCCGTTGGCGTGGTCGGAAATACCGAGAATCTGGGCCTCGAGGGAACCAAGGTTAAGACGGATCGGGGCTGCATCGTCACCGACGGATACGGCCGCACGGATGAGCCGGGCGTGTACGCCATAGGCGACGTCGCCGGCCCGCCGATGCTGGCCCACAAGGCAAGCCACGAGGGTATCATTTGCGTCGAGAAGATCGCCGGAGTGAAGAACGTCCATCCCCTGGACAAGACCAGGATTCCCGGATGCACATATTGCCATCCGCAGGTCGCCAGCGTCGGCCTGACGGAGGCCAAAGCCAAAGACTCGGGCCGCACCGTGCGGGTTGGCCGCTTTCCCTTCATGGGCAACGGCAAGGCGATCGCGCTGGGAGAGCCGGAAGGCTTGATCAAGACCGTGTTCGACGAGAAGACCGGCGAGTTGCTAGGCGCGCACATGGTGGGCGCCGAGGTAACGGAGCTGATCCAGGGGTTCGTCGTCGCCATGGGGCTTGAGACGACCGAGGCCGAGTTGATCGAGACGGTGTTCCCGCATCCGACCCTGAGCGAGATGATGCACGAGTCGGTTCTTGACGCCTTTGATCGTGTCATCCACATCTAGCGTCAGGCGGGTACTGAAAGCGAGTGACATGAACTCCGGCACGGGCCCGAAATTGCGGCATCCGGAAAAACGGAACCGGCCAGACAGCCCGGTCCCGCGGAAACCCGCATGGATCAGGGTCAGGGCGCCGGTCTCGAGGGAATACAAGGCGACGCAGGCGATTGTCAGGGACAATCGGCTTCATACGGTTTGCGAAGAGGCTGCGTGTCCCAATATCGGCGAATGTTGGTCCAAGCGGCACGCAACGATGATGATCATGGGCGATGTCTGCACCCGCGCCTGCGCGTTCTGCAACGTTGCGACCGGAAAGCCCGCGCTACTGGATCCTCTGGAGCCGTCAAACGTGGCGATCGCGGTGGCGCAACTGAGGCTGGAGCATGTCGTCGTGACCTCCGTCGACCGCGACGACCTCGCAGACGGCGGCGCCGATCATTTTGCCCGGGTGATCCGGTCGATCCGACACGAATCGCCGATCACGACCGTCGAGGTTCTGACACCGGACTTCAAGGACAAGCTCGGCGCGATCGAGACGGTAACGGCGGCCCGACCCGACGTGTTCAATCACAATCTCGAGACGGTACCGCGGCTCTATCCAACGATTCGTCCTGGCGCGCGTTATTTCACCAGCCTCGAGCTGCTGCACAGGGTCAAACGCATCGATTCCGCCATGTTCACGAAATCGGGCCTGATGGTCGGGCTCGGCGAGACTCGCGAGGAGGTCGGCCAAGTGATGGATGATCTGCGGGCGGCGGACGTGGATTTCCTGACCATCGGGCAGTATCTGCAGCCGACCCGCAAGCACGCGCCGGTCGACCGGTTCGTCACGCCCGAGGAGTTCGCAGAGTACGCAACGTTGGCCCGCGGCAAGGGTTTCCTGCTGGTCGCCAGCACACCGCTGACGC
Organism: Rhodospirillales bacterium; assembly: GCA_020356105.1. Classification (GTDB taxonomy): domain Bacteria; phylum Pseudomonadota; class Alphaproteobacteria; order UBA8366; family JADFVY01. Next base: position 315,945 of record CP070634.1, read on the forward strand.
GGTCGTCGTACCACGCGGGGGAGGATTTTGCC
>CP070634.1:316076-333210 GCA_020356105.1 Rhodospirillales bacterium
ACAGCAAAAGGGCCGACGCAGCGCTGCGTCGGCCCATTTCTGTCTTGGGCGATATTCCGCCGGCAACGACTCAGGTCGGCCCGCCCGATGCGCTGGCCAGATAGCTGGTCACCGTGTTGAAGATGACCTGCAGCTCGGATCCGAGAACCTGCAGGGCGATGATCGCTGCAACGGACACCAGCGCGGCGACCAGACCGTATTCGATCAGCGTTGCGCCGGACTCATCCCGCAAAAAAGCCTTAAAGAAAGACATCGTAATCTCCTGGCAGCAAATTTCCTTCAAACAAATCCGTTATTCGGCTGCGGCAAATACCAACGCGGCCCCAACCGCCGATGGTCTTCGATGTACCGTTGCGCCGATCATATGTATTCGCGGCGCGTGCCTCATGACCCATATGGGCCAACGGCGCCGATAATCGCGCGCAATTCTGTTCGTATTTTAGCCAGGGCGTTGTCAATACAGGCTATGCGGAAAATAAAACAGCTACCGGAACCAAGCATTCAGCGGCCTCAGATACAAGATTAGCATCGGTGCGTTCTTGGCTATCTATCCGAGTCTACCGATCGCAGCTTGATTAATTATTTGTTTATTTCTTCGGGGCCTGCGCGGGTTTCATGGATTCGCCGCGCCCCAACAGAACAGGGCGGCACGTCGCCGTGCCGCCCAAATCTGTCTGGCATTGCCCCGGATCGCTACCGGAGCGGTGCCGGATCTCCCGAATCAGGTCGGGCCACCCGACGCGCTGGCCAGATAACTCGACACCGTATTGAAGATCACCTGCAGTTCGGCGCCCAGCAGCTGGAGCGCAATGATGGCCGCAACCGACACGAGCGCGGCAACCAGGCCGTACTCGATCATCGTGGCACCAGACTCGTCCTTCAGAAATGCTTTGATGAACGACATAAAATGTACTCCTCGGTACGAATTTGAACACTCCACCCCAACCGTCCGCACAGAACTGTGATTTGCGTTCGAGGCGTGTCCGGATGCTATGCGCTATCGTAACACATCACATGACCCAATCGGACTAAGCGCTCGAAATATCATTTAGCAATAGAAGCAAATCCAATTGACCTCATAGCCATGATTCGTCATGCCGCTGTCAAATCCGGCGCAAAACAAAGGTTTTCGCACTCCGTCTTTTTCCCTCATTCCGACAATTAGTTGTTCTTATTTTCTAGACGCTGGCCGGAATCAAATTTCGCCGAATCCTAACTAAAATTTCTTAATTAACCACTTGTTTATTATTTCAGATTGGAACCCAGGACCGTCTATCGCCGGGTTGCGATGAAAGCCGGCGAATTCGCGATCGCGAACCGGATACGCAAGGGCCCGCCCTGTCGATCGCCGGGCCCTGCCCGGTTGCGCCCGACATGGAGAAAGGGCGACGCGTGACCGCGTCGCCCTGTTCCCTGTTCGTCCGGCGTGGCCGCAACCGCGGCCGCACCAGGAAATCTCGCATCAGGTCGGACCGCCCGAGGCGCTCGCCAGATAGCTCGAAACCGTATTGAAGATGACCTGCAGCTCGGCGCCCAGCAATTGCAGCGCGACGATCGCGGCTACCGACACAAGCGCGGCGACCAGACCATACTCGATCATGGTGGCGCCAGACTCGTCTTTCAGGAAAGCCTTGATAAACGACATAATGAATTCCTCGTTTTCGTCATTTCCGATCGTAAAACGGCATTTCGGCTCCACAAACCGTGGTGGCGGTCTGTCCGCCGCAACGCACGCCGCAAAGACTAGATGACCGACCATCGGCCAGCATGACCCAATTGAACTAATAGCCAAATTAAAAAATAAAATTAGGATAAAACCCATATCGTTTCATAGCCCGCACGTACTATGAAAGCCGGCCAAGTTCATGATTTCCGGACCGTTAATATTCTTGCGAATTATATTTTATATTGGATCAATCCAATATTTATCGTGTTGCCGAGCGGGTTTCGGGTCATCGAGCTCGGCCGGATCACGCCGTGTTCCGCCGGAACCAGGGCAGCTCGAATGCGCGGCGCGGCCCTTACGTTCGCTAGAGCGACTCGCTCTTCGCCGCGTCGGGTCCCTGCCAGTCCTCTCGCGGCTCGTCCTCGTCGATGATCAGGCCGTGTTCGGAAACGAAAGCGGCGCTGGAAAGAACCAGCGAGATCAACTCTGACTGGCGGCCCGTATTGGTCTTGCTGAAGATCTGCTTGAGCTGATTGCGCACGGTGTTGAGGCTGACGCTCAGGTCATCCGCGACTTCCTGCGGCCGCTTGCCTTTCACCAGCTCGACGACAACGCGGGCCTCCGCCGGGGTCAGGCCGAACAGCGTCGCCAGGACATCGGGCGGTACGGATTGACGGACTTCCAGATCGCGGATGAAGATCGCCGCCACTTGGGAGTCGCCTTCCGCCTCGGCGCTCAGCTGCACCGGTGCAACCATGATTGACAGCGGCCGCACATCTTCGCCGCGGTCGATCGTCATGACGCCCGCGAACGTCGCCTCGGCACTGCCCTGCTCCTGGGCCGTGCAGGCGCGATCGACGAGGTCGCGAAGCTCCTCCATCTGGTGCCGCCGCGTCGCGCCGATCCGGCCGTGGGAGTTCGTCAGTCCGTCGCCGGCATCGAGCAGCCGTGTCGCGCTGCGGTTGGCAAGGAGCAGCCGGCAATCGCGGTCGACCAGCGCCATGCCGGTGGACAGCAGGTTCAGCGTCTCCTCCGCCCGCCGCCGCTCCGTAACGTCCCGCATGATGGCGATCGCGACCGCGGCGGAGCGATAGGTGATATGCGAGATCGCGGCATCCAGCGTAAACCGGCCGCCATCCTGGCGGCGGCCCCAAAAATCGCGATATTCGGTCTCGTTCACGGTGGGATCGGCGCACAGCACCCTGGCCGCACCCGAGCCGTCCACCGGCGTGGGGCCCTCCATGACGAGCATGTCTGCCGGTTGTCCCAGCATTTCCTCGAGCTCATAGCCGAAGATGCGTTGTGTCGAGGCGTTTGCCGAGGTGATAAGCCCCCGCTCGTCGATCGTAATGATACTGTCCGCAACGCCGTCGATAATCGCCTTCAGCTTGGTCTCGCTGTGCTCGAGTTCTGCGCCGCTCTCGGCCAGCGCCGCCGCACCCTTCTTGAGCTGTTGGGTGGTTCGCACGGCGGTGCGCAAAAAGGTGGCCAGCAACAGGCTGGCCAGCAGCGAGGAGACGATGATCGGAACGAGCAGGTAGTCGAACAGCTCGCGGCCCGGCGCCTCCGGGGTCCAGGTCACCAGCGCCATGGTCCCGCCTTCCGAATCTTCGATTCGCATGCCGATGCTGGCGACGATGTCGGGCGGCATCTCGACCCGCAGGCCGTCGATCAGGAAGTCGCGGGACAGCCGGGTCAGCAGCGTGTCGTCGACCGGCACCAGGAAGATCAGAACGCCATGTCGCAGGGCACTGTCCGGCCCGGGCGCCAGCGGCGCGATAATGCTGGTCGCTGCGACATAGAGCGAGCCGTCGATCGTGGTGAATCCGGCAAGGGAGTCCGGCGGGCTGACCGGAAGGTCGCGAACCTTGTCCGCGAAATCCTGCCGCCGCTCCATCTCGATGGTATCGAGGCCGCCGCCCTGCGCGTAGATCACCGCATCATCCGGATCGATGACGATCACCCCGACGGCGCCGAACTGGCCGCGGACCGGCTCCATGCGCGATTGCAGCCATGCCGGATCGATGCGATCGACCAACTTCTCGGTCGCTTGCTCGGAGCGGCCCAGCCCGATCGCGTGCCGGCCGAGATCGGTGCCCATGATTTCGAACGCCGACTGGACCACCTGCAGCGACCGGCGCACCGCCGCCTCGTCCTGAACGCGCGTCCCGGTGAGAACAAGCGACAGCACGACCCCGCCGAAGATCAGCAGGACGGCAACCACCGGCGCGATGAGCGCCTGCAGCGTCATCGAGCCAGGCCGGAATTCCTCTTCCGAATCTTGCGGCGTTTGGCCCTGTGATGTCATCGTATTGCAGCTGCTGGCATGTTCCGTTGGGGTTGGTCCGCCGAGAGACGCGGGTCACGGAGGCCGAATCAACCTCGCGCCTCAATTCTGCACATAAAGGTGTAAATTTCGTTTCCGACCGGCGGCCGGCGTTACGGCGACGGGGCCGCGACCTGCAGTCGCCAGTGCCTGCCGGATGCTCTCAGCGCGCGGCAGGTTGCCGGGTAATCGCCGCTGCAGCCACCTTCGAGGGTCCGGAAGATCGAGAAGAACGAGCCGTCGGCCACCATCCGCAGCAAGGCGGGGGCCGGGTTGGCGCCATTGCCGTCATGCAGGTAGACGACGAAATCGAACCTGTCCTGCCACATATAACCATACCGTCGAACATCCCCGATATCGTCCTCGCCGTCGAACCAATCGAACACCGCCGGGTCGGCCCAGGCCACGAGCTCGCCGGGCCGAAGCGGCCAGCCGACCGGTGTGTCGATTTCCGCGAGCGCGGGTGCGGCCACGATCGGCTGCTTCGCCGGATCGGTGAACAGGGTTGGCAGGAAGGCGCGGCGATCGAGCACCGTGTAACTGGTGAAGTGGTAATAGAGATCGCGGAACGCGCCCGGCTCGCCGGCCACCGGCAGGCCGCGCGCCTGGACCTGCAGGACGCGCGCGCCGGGCGTAATCACCGCCGCCGCCGACCGGTATTCGGCGATCTGCCGGTCGTACTGCCGCCAATCCTGGGACACCTGGTAGATCCGCACGACGAACAGCCCGATCATCACCGCCGCAAGAACGTAGCCGGCCTGCCGCGGGCCGCTGAAGCTGAGGGCGGCGATTGCCACGAACGACAGGGCGACCCAGAGCCGCACGTCGAGCCCCCACACGCCGCCGAACCGGCCATAGGTCCAGAACGGCGCCGCAAGCGCCGCCGCTGTCAGCAGCAGCAGGGGCAGGCCCATCCCCGCGGCCGGCCGCGCCCAGCGTCGCAACAGGACCAGAAATCCGGCAACCAGAACGAAAATGGCAAGCAGAAGATCGACCGTCCCGAAATGGGTCAGAACCGGCGACCAGATGCCGCGCAGGCGGACGATCGGCTCGCCCCAGACCCATTCCGGATCCGCGACCGAGGGCGGCAGGGCGATCAGCAGCAGAATCGCCGGCGGCACGAATTGCAGCCCGGCCAGGGTCCAGCGCGCGACCGTCTGCCGCGGGGGCGTGCGGGCCCGGCGGTTCCGTGCCAACTCCCAGGCCGCGACCAGAAGGCCGTAGATGCCGAGCGCCATCAGGTGGGCGAAGAACATGACCAGGCCGGCGGCGCCGAACGCAGCGCTGCGTCGCCAGCCGGCCCTCTCTTCGGTCGCGATCCAGGCCGCGAAAAGCCACATCGCAAGGCCGAGGCCGAGCAGGAAGTTGAGAAACCCCCAAGCCAGCACGTGATTGTAAAGGAACAGGAACAGCGCCGTCGGCCACAGCCCGATCTGGCCGTGCAGCGTCCGGTGGAGCGCCAGCGTCCCGCCGATCAGAACCAGCATCGTCAGCGCCGTGAACCATCGCCCGAGTTCGAGGGGCGGCAAGACTCCGGCCAGAGGCGTCAGGAGCAGATCGAGCGCGAGGTTCGGTTGCAGTCCCCAGTTCAGCCGGTAATTCAGCGCCAAGACCGGATCCTGCGCGATCTCGGCCAGGATCCGCACCCGCGCCATGTGATTCGGCATGTTCGCCAGTGGCACGACGTCGACAAGGAACAGCGGCACCAGCGCCGCAATCGTCAGCGCGACATAGATTGCGGCGATCCCGCGGCGGTCGATCGCCGGCCGGAGACCGGACGTCTCGCGCGTGATGCTGGACTGCCGCCGCAGCGAATCCGTGACAGGGCGCATGACGGGTGCTCGCTTCGCTCACGGTCGCCGCGGCAGCCCGCAGGACCGGATGGACATCCCGTCATTTAGCCGGCATTAGCTTAACCCGCCGTTAAACGCGGCCGTATTCGACCGGCGCGCCAGTCCGATGCAATCCCCCGGCGCGCGACTCCGGCTCCGGTCGAATGGTGCCCGCTGCCGGACTCGAACCGGCACTCGCCGAAGCGAAACGGATTTTAAGTCCGTTGCGTCTACCAATTCCGCCAAGCGGGCCTCGGACGCAAAGCATACCGACCTTTTCGGGGCCGGACCAAATGGAAATCGGAGATTGGCCGGGACGCGCCCTGGCCCAGGCTCAGGGCAGCAGCGACGTGAAGGTGCCCCGCTGGACGCCGTCGAAGATCAACAGGACCGCCAAGCTGACAACCACGACCAGGAACAGGAGACCAATCCCGCGGCCGCGCCGCGCGCGCCGTCGGCGCGGCTGGTACCCGTCGATGTCCCGCATCATGATCAGCGGCGCCGTGCCGCCGAGCGTATCCCCGGGTCCAAACTGGATTTTCTTCGATCTCACGGCGATTCCTGTCCTGATTGCAAACACATAGTATACAGCATTCTAGACAATTTGTAGAACATTTCTTGAATAAATCGTGATCACGCCCCCGTCCCTTCTTGCCGTCCGGTCGGCGCGCTCCGACCGCACAGGCGGCGGGCGGGGCTGGCCGCGGTCGATCACGGCTCCTGCGGTTCCACCTCGCCGCCCAATTCGTCGATCAACACCATCACCGCGGCCGCGGCCGCCTCCAGAAGGTCCGCATCGGTGTGACGCAAGACCACGGCGACCCGAAAACCACTGTGCGCGTACGACGGATAACTTCCGATATCGACATCGGGATAGCGCTCCTGCAGCGCGGCGAGTCCCGTCGCCAACTGCCCTTCCGGAAGGTTGCAGACGACACTCTCAGAGAGGAGCGGCGCGCCGCCAACCAGGCGCTCGCGCAGGCTGCCGAACATCGCCTGCATGATCTTCGGCACGCCCGCCATGACAAAGACGTTCTCGATCTGGAACCCCGGCGCCGCCGATACCGGATTGTCGATCAACGTTGCGCCTTCCGGCGTATTAGCCATGCGCAGCCGGGCCTCGTTGATCTCGATGCCGGTCGAAGCCCAGCGCTCTTCCAACCGTCGGCGGGCCTCGACGTTCTGGACCAGCGGCAGGTCCAGCGCCGCGGCCACGCATTCGGCGGTGATATCGTCGTGGGTCGGCCCGATCCCGCCGGTCGTGAACAGATAGTCGTACTTCTCCCGGAGCACGTTGACCGCACCGATGATCTCTTCCGCCACGTCGGGTACGACGCGGACCTCGGAGAGACGAATCCCCATCGTTCCCAGTCCTTCGGCGATGAACGGGAGATTGGCATCCTTGGTGCGTCCCGACAGGATCTCGTTGCCGATGATCAGCAGAGCTGCGGTGACGATTTTCGAGTCGGCCATTGATCTGTTCCGCAGTGAAAGCCGACCGATCATAACCCGTCCCGACCGCAAGGTCACCGTTCCATACCGCCCGCGCAGCGCGCCACCCGCTGCCGGATCTATTTCCATAATTGCGTTCTGGCTATTTATATTAGTTTTTGTTAATATATTTATCTCACACAATCGGGGGCGCCTGCCATGTCACGAAAAAGCAGTTTCCGGCCGCGCGGCCTTGTCGCGTTCTTCGTATTCGGCGGATTCGCGGCGATGACAGTGACCGGCCTGGTCCTCTTCATCACGCCGCCCGGCCGGGTCGCCTACTGGACGAACTGGGCCTTGCTGGGTCTCGAGAAAGCCGACTGGGCGGCCGTCCATATCGTGTTCAGCCTGCTGTTCGTGCTGGCCGGGCTGGTGCATCTGCTGTTCAACTGGAAGCCGTTCAAGCATTATCTCTTGAGCAAGCTTGCGGGCCATCTGCGCTTGCGGGCCGAAGGGCTGATCGCGGCGGCCGCCATCGGCGTGATCCTGGTCGGCACGTTGATCTCATGGCCGCCGTTTTCGTGGATCATCAACCTCAACGAAACCTTGAAGGAATCCTGGGCCGCGGCCGGCTGGGCGGAGCCGCCCTTCGGCCATGCCGAGGCCGTCAGCCTCAAGGTCCTCGGCATGCGCACCGGCCTGGAGCCGCGGGCGATGCAGGAGGCATTGCGGGATGCCGGCTACCGGGTCGAGGGTCCGGGCCAGAAGTTCCAGGACATCGCCGTCGCGAACAGCGTGTCCCCGGCGTTGCTCTGGGCCGCGATCACCGCGCGCGTGCAGCCGGCCGCACCGCCGCCGGCAACGCCCGGCATCACCGCCGAAGAGGTCGAGTTGCGCTACGCGGGTACCGGTCTCGGCCAGAAGACGCTGACGGAGATCGCAGGATCGACGGGCGTCCCGCTGGATACGATGCTGGCGCGAATGCGCGACGCCGGAATCACAGCGAATCCCGATGACAAGATGAAAGCCGTGGCGCAGACCCATGACGACATGGCGCCGATCGACCTTCTGAAGCTGATGCTGGGCGCCACCCCTTAGCGGGTCTTGAAGGGCGGCGACGGCGGACCTAGTCTGGCGGGCATGGAGTTTCCGGCCCCCTTGGTCCGCGGCCGCCTGCGCCGCCGTTACAAGCGTTTCCTGGCGGACGTCGAGCTGGACGGCGGCGATGCGATCACCGCCCACTGCGCCAATCCAGGCTCGATGCTGGGCCTGGCCGAGCCCGGCGCGGAGGTCTGGCTGTCGCGCAACATAAACCCGAAGGCGAAGCTGGACTGGCGCTGGGAGCTCGTACGCGCAAGCGGCGGACATCTCGTCTGCATCAACACCGGCCACCCGAACCGCATTGCCGAGGAGGCGATCCGCAGCGGCGCGATCGCCGAGCTGGCCGGTTACGGAAGCTTGCGCCGGGAGGTCAGCTACGGCGTCCGCAGCCGCGTCGACATCCTTCTGGAACAGCCGGGTCGTCCGCCCTGCTACGTTGAGGTCAAATCGGTTACTCTCCGGCGCCCCGAAGGCGAACAGCCGGCGGCCGCCGAATTTCCGGACGCGGTGACCAAACGGGGCGCACGGCACCTGAAGGAGTTGACAGAGATTGCCAGAACGGGCGGCCGGGCCATGATGCTCTACCTGGTGCAACGCGGCGACTGCGACCACTTCCGGGTCGCGGCCGATATTGACCCGGACTACGCCGCGGCGATGGCCGAGGCCCGGCGCGGCGGCGTCGAGGCGCTATGCTACCAGTGCGAGGTCACGTCGCGCGGGATCGATATCGGCAGGGCACTGCCCGTGGTCCCGGCATAGCGCCGGCTCGGTCGAGCGCCGGAGTGACTGCGGATCAGACCGATCCGCATGGCGCACGCCCGAGCCGGGCCAAGGGCGGACTTCGCCGCTCCGCCCTGCGGCCGGATGCCTAGTAGGCCACCGGCATGACGTTGAAGCTGCCGTCCTTCGCGAAGTCGATTTCCGCATCGAGATACAGGACCTGCATCTCGGGCCGGATCATCTTGACGATGTCGTAAGCCTCGCTGCTCCGCGCGCCGGTCGCGCAGACGAAGATCACCGGCTTGTCCGCAGGCAGGTCGGCGACCTGATCCTCCAGCTCCTCGACGGGAATGTTTTCCATGCCGGGAATATGGGCGGCCTCGTATTCCCCGGGATCCCTGACGTCGATCAGATAGACGCTGTCGGGCGCCTTGGCCACGATCTCGGTGAACGAGGCGATGGTGATGGTATCGCCGTCCGGACCGGTTTCGATCGCCGGCAGCGTGGCCGAGGCCGCCGCAGGCGCTGCCGCCGATACGGTTTCACCAGCACCGTAGGCTTCGACCCATGCCGGATAACCCGCCTGGAAGAGCACCACGTCGGTGTAGCCCAGATCCCGGGCCTTGGTCGCCGATTTAAGGCTCAGCGGGCATTTGTAGCCGCCGCAGTAGAAGACCAGCCGCGTGCTCTTGTCCTTGGGCAGCTTGTCGACCTGTTTGTCGAAGAAGGTGTTCGGGATGTTGATCGCGCCCGGAACGTGTCCCTTGTCGTATTTCTTGCGGGCGGGACGGGCGTCGATGATCATTGATCCGTCGGGATTGTCGACCAGCTTCTTGACGTAGGCGGTCGAGACCGAGGCGAAATTGCCGTTGGATTTCCACGCCGGGAATCCTTCGGCGAACACCATGACGTTGGTGTATCCCAGGGCCTCCGCCTTGTAGGCCGATTTGTGGCTGAGCGGGCATTTCAGGCCGCCGCAATAGAAGATCAGCGCCTGGTCCTTGTCTGCCGGCAGCTTATCCACAAGCTTGTCGAAGAAGGTGTTGGGGATGCTGATGGCGCCGGGGACGTGCCCGATGTCGTACTTCTTGCGGGTCGGCCGTGAGTCGATGATGGTGACGTCGTCGCGGACCGGGATCACCGCATAGGCGGCGAAGGTCTGGTAATCGATGATATTGGTGTATTTCTCGAAGCTCGCTTCTTCGCTCGCCACGGCCATGCCGGCGACGGGCGGGAAGGCGAAAGCCGCGAGGACCAGGAGTCCGACTAAGCGTTGCATTTGGAATCTCCTTCGCTTCCAGCTCGTTTTGTTGTTGGCCCGGCCTCACGCGCCAGCAATGCCGACCGATGCCCTCGCGCGCAGGATTGAGCCGTCGTCAACCTGCCACTCGAATTCGAATACCCCGGCGCCTGGCACCCTGACGTGGAACGTCAGATAGGGATTTTCGGAAACCCCGGAATGAAAGTCGGCGCTGAGCACCTCGGCGCCGTTGAACGTGCAGATGAAGCGGTTAATGCGATTGCGCGGCACCGTCTTGCCGTCGCGGGTCTTGCGCCAGCCGGTTTCCATCGGGTGCCACGCCTTGGTGCGGATCAGAATGTCCTCGCCGGGTGTGATGGCGCCGGGGACGATGACTTCGGGGATCTTGTATTGCATGACCCGTTCTCCTGCTTCAGCCGCAGCCGCCACCGCCGCGGGCGACCTTGCAGCGGGCCTTGCCGACATGGAACGACCCGTCGCTCATCTCCGCGGCGACGATCAGTATCTGCGTGCGGGCGACGCGGATGCGGGTGCTGATCCGCGCTGTGCCTGCCAGCGCCCCGAAATGGTAGGACGCCACCTCCGGCACCGTGTTGCGCTCCGCCAGCACGTGCAGCGCCGTGACCCTGTCCTCTTCGTTCATCGGGCTGTCGACCGAGATCGCGATGCGCACCTGCTTGCCGTATTTGGTATAGGGAGGAACGTCGATGACGATTCGGCCGTCCTCGACCGGGGCGCCGCCGGTCAGCTCGGCGAGCTTCGTCCTGGCCTCCTTCGGCGATGCCTGCGCCATGGTCGGCAGCAGCCCGGCGAGCGCGGCGGTCAGCACCGCGGCACCGCCGGCCGCAACGACCTCGCGCCGGGAAAGGCGGCGTTCGGTCAATTCGATTTCGTACATCACTCCACTCCTTCGGGCTCACCGCGCCTGCCGCCGCGGAAGACGATGCGCAGCGTGCCGTGGGCCAGCACGCCCGCAAGGGCCAGGAACGCCAGTCCGAAGCCGATATAGTCGAGCCAGGGCCAGCGCCCGCCACCCGGCACGTACATGCCTGCGAGGCGGGCCATGCGGCCGTTCCGGGCATGGCACTCCTCGCAGCCCACGGTCTTTTCGACCGGCGCCACCATGTGGGCGATCGGCCACATCATGGTGGTCTCGACGAAGCCGATCTCGCCGCTGAAAGGCGCGCCAGCGACGGCCATGCCCCGGGCCACGGATTCCTGCCAGTCGAAGGTCTTCCAGAAGCCGTCCTTGCCGGTCGTGTGGATCGGCGCCATTGTCAGATTGACGGCGTCATAGGGCTGCTTGCCGCGCATCACCTTGACCGGCCAGATCCGCGAGTCGGGGTCGTCGGCGCCGCCCTCGAAGCTGTTGATCGCAACCACGCCGTCGGGGTCGATTCGGTCGCCGACCAGGGTGTAGCGCACATTGCCGTTGAACCAGACATACTCGGGCAAGACGTCGCGGTCCCAACGGAAATCACCCTTCTTGGAATTGTAGATTTCGTTCTCGGCGGCATCGAGCTCGCTGACCGGCTGGCCTTCCGCGTCCAGCCGGCCGGCCGTCGACCAGTCCCACCAGGTCTTGGTCGGAAAATCGCCGCGGGCGAACGCCGGGACATGGCAGGTCGTGCAGGCGAGCCGGTCCGTGTGATCGTTGAGCTTGTCGCTTTTCATCGGCCGCTGGCCGTGGCAGGCTTGGCAGGACGCGCGGCTGCGCTCGGTCGCGCCCGGCACGACGACGCGGGAGGCGCCGCTGGCGTTGGGCGCATAGCGGCTGCCACTGACCATGTGCGCGTCGGTGGTATGACAGGTCGAACAGGTGAAGTTGAGCCCGTCGGCATCCATGTGCACGTCGAGAAACATGTCCGGCACGGTCATCGAGGGGTCGAGATCGCCATGCTTGACCGCATCGCCGCCCCCGCCCCTGAAGTGGCAGGTGCCGCAGGTCGCGCGGCTGGTGCGCCCGACCTTGCTCGCGATCAACCTGAGATTGATCGAGCGGCCTTCGCGCAGACGCTGCTTGTCGTAAGTATAGGTCGTGTCGTGGCAGACGAGGCAGTCGACATTCTCCTCGGCGGTGAAATCGAAGCTGTCGTCCTTCCAGCCATATCCGACATGGCAGGACGAACAGGCGGCAATGTTGGACTGGGTAGAAACGCAGAAATTGTTGATGACGTTCCGCTTGCCCAGCAGCTGGCCGGTCCGCTCATTGACCGCGCTCCAGGTCCAGTGCTTGGTCTTGTGGATCTGCCGGGCCGCCTCGGTGTGGCATTGAAGACAGGCTCGCGTCACCTCGGGACCGGTTTCGAAGGGCCCCTCGAGCTCCTTGAACTTGCTGTGATCCGCGGTGGAGATCACCCCTGCGGCCAAGGCCGCCCCCCCGGGGGTCAAGCCTGCCAAAATCGTTGCGGCGAGGAAAATTTTCCAGGAAAACAATGGGCTAGCCATTCTGTCCTCCCGACAAGATGAGCCGTCGATGTCGAATATTTCCGAGTTTTCTAATATACGGGAAAACTAATGTAAATTCAACACTTTTCTGCTCGTAAAATGCACGCTCGGACGCGCCGCACGCCGGCGCCGGTCACCGCATTCGCCTGACTTTTCGGAACGTCGAGCCGGGACCCGCAGCCGGCGACCGCGGCGGGGTACAAACCGGCCCGATCAATGCTATATATCTTGCCTTTCGACGGCCCCGCTCCCATCTCAACAGCAATCGCAGCAGCGGCATAAACTCACGCCCATGATGAACGACGTCCAGGTTGACTTCACGCCCGATTCGCATGGTGGCATCCGCATCCACCGTCCCGAGCATTTCGACGGCATGCGCAGGGCGGGCCGGCTGGCCGCCGAGTTGCTGGATTACATCACGCCCCATGTCGAGCCGGGCATCTCGACCGGCGAGCTCGACCGCATCTGCGCCGATTACACCGCGCAGCGCGGGGCCATCTCGGCGCCGCTCAACTACAGGGGCTTTCCCAAGTCGATCTGCACCTCGGTCAACCACGTGGTCTGCCATGGTATCCCGGATGAAGCGAAGGTCCTGCGAAACGGCGATATCATCAACATCGATGTCACCGTCATCGTCGACGGCTGGCACGGCGATTCGAGCCGCATGTTCCTGGTCGGCGACAAGGTCGGGGTGCGGGCGCGCAAGCTGGTCGACGCCACCTACGATGCGATGATGCTGGGTATCGAGGCGGTCGGCCCGGGCGCCCGCCTTGGCAATATCGGCCACGCGATCCAGCACTTCGTCGAAAGGCAGGGTTTCTCTGTTGTCCGCGACTTCTGCGGCCACGGCATCGGCCAGGTGTTCCACGAGGCACCAAGCGTGCTGCATTACGGCGAGAAGGACACGGGGCCCGAATTGCGCGAGGGCATGTTCTTCACCGTCGAGCCGATGGTTAACGCCGGCCGCTACGAGGTCAAGGTGCTGTCCGACGGCTGGACCGCGGTGACCAAGGACCGCAAGCTGTCGGCCCAGTTCGAGCACACGATCGGGGTGACCGCCGGTGGCTGCGAGATCTTCACCCTGTCGCCGGCCGGCCTGACCAAGCCGCCCTACGCCTGATCGCCGCAATTGACGCGCGACATTCCGTGCGGGCATGCCTACAATCACCTGCATGGCGCAGGATGATTCCCATCGCACGCTGTCCGAGCTGATCGCCCCGCAGCGCGGGGACGACAAACCGCCGACAAAGGCCCATTACCTCGGCCACCGCCAGCGGTTGCGCGCGCGCTTCCTGGCCGACGGTGGCGATGGTATGCCCGATTACGAATTGCTGGAACTCCTGCTGTCGATCGCTATCCCCCGCACCGACGTCAAGCCGCTGGCCAAGACCCTGATTGACGAGTTCAAAACCTTTCAGGCCGTCATCGCCGCCGACCCGGCCGCGCTACAGCAGGTCAAGGGCATGGGTGAGGTGTCGGCGACGGCGTTGAAGATCGTCCAGGAGGCGGCGGTGCGTCTTGCACGCGGACAGGCCATGGAGGGCGACGTGATCAGCTCCTGGGACAGGCTGGTCGACTACTGCATGTCGCGGATGGCGCATGACAAGGTGGAGCAGACGCGCATCCTCTATCTCGACACGCGCAACCGGCTGATCAAGGACGAGAAGCAGAACCGCGGCACTGTCAACCACACGCCGCTCTATCCGCGCGAGGTGGTCAAGCGCGCCCTGGAACTGGGCGCCACCGCCATCATCCTCGTGCACAACCACCCCTCGGGCGATCCGGAGCCGTCGCACGCCGATATCGAGATGACCCAGGCTGTACGGGAGGCCGCGGCCAAGCTCGACATCGTGCTGCACGACCATCTGGTGATCGGCCGCGACCGGCATGTCAGCTTCCGCAGCGAGGGGCTGCTCTAACAGGCATGCCCGCCTTAAGGACCCTCTACGACTCGTCGGTCTACGACCCCGCGCCCGTGCCCAGCCATTGGGAGGCGACGGTGCCCGTCGACGCGGCGGACTGGCGTCCTCTCGAGGCGGACGAGAGCTGCGACGTCGCGGTGATCGGCGGCGGCTACACCGGGCTGTCGGCAGCTTTGCACCTCGCCCGCGACCACGGCATCGAGGTACGGGTCCTGGAAGCGGGCGGGCACGTCGGCTGGGGTGCCTCGGGGCGCAACGGCGGCTTCTGCTGCCTGCCGGCGACGAAGATGTCGATCGCGGCGATGACGCGCCGCTACGGTGCCGAGGAGACGAAGCGCTTCTTCGCATCGCAGGTCGAGGGCGTCGCGTACACCCGCGCGCTGATCGAAGACAACGACATCGACGCCGAGATCTGCGGCGACGGCGTATTCGAGGTCGCGCACCGCCGCCAGGCCTTCGGCGAATTGCAGGAATACGGCGCGGCACTGACCCGGCTGTTCGGGATCGAAACCTCGCTCTACAGCAAGGACGAGTTCCGCGACATCGGCCACGATTCGACCGAGCAGTTCGGCGCGCTGAAGGTCCATGCCGGTTTCGCGCTGCACCCCTTGAAATTCGCGCACGGGATGGCGCGCGCCGCGTCCGCGGCCGGCGCGGTCCTCCACCCGTCCTCGCCGGTCACCCGCTGGCTGAAGGACGGCAGCCATCACCTCCTGCACAGCGAGCGCGGCATGCTGCGGGCGAAGCGAGTCGTCGTCGCCACCAACGGATACCTGCGCGAGCGGCTGCACCGGGCGTTCGATGCGCGCATCCTCCCGGCGCTCTCCAACATCATCGTCACGCGGCCGTTGAATGCGGCGGAACTGGCGGCGCAGTCCTGGACGACGGATTGCCCGCTGACCAACACCCGCCGGCTGCTGTTCTATTACCGGAAATTGCCAGACGCGCGGATCCTGTTCGGCGCCCGCGGCGATCTTTCCGGCACGCCTGCGGACGGCGCGCGCATGCGCGACTGGATGGTGCGGCGGTTCACAGAGGTCTTCCCGGCCTGGCGCGAGATCCCGATCGACTATTTCTGGCGCGGCCTGATCTGCTTCTCCCGCCGCCTCGCGCCGTCGCTCGGCCGCCTTGCCGACGATCCGACGGTCCATTACGGATTCGGCTACCACGCCAACGGCGTCAACACCGCGCCCTGGGCCGGCGGCAAGATCGCCGAAATGGTTGCTGGCAGGACGGAACCGGACGATCTACCCGCGGTGCTGCGCGGCCTGCCCGCGCGATTCCCCCTCCCCACGCTGCGCCGGACCTACCTTGCCATCGCCTACCGCTGGTACGGTCTCAGGGACGGGTAGACGGTCGCGCTGGACTCTCGGGCTTTATTTCCCGTCATCGCGGAGATAGCGCGCCGCGCCCCATGCCGCCAAGATGAGCCAGCCGCCGATGAAGCACAGTCCGCCTAGCGGCGTTGCCGGCGAAATCCAGTCGAGCGCGGTGAGCGCGCGGATGAACAGGGAGCCGCTGAACAGGACGATGCCGGCGGCGAACAGGACCGCGCTGGCGGTGAGCAGGCGGCTGGCGCGCGTGCGGTCGGCGACGCCCGCGACCGCGACCAGGGCGATGCCGTGCCACAGCCCGTATTGCGCGCCGGTGGCAATCCAGCCGCGCGCCGTCTCGCCGCCGCCGAAGCCATGCGACGCCCATGCGCCCATCGCCACCATGATCGCGCCGCTCACGCCGGCGAAGATGACGCTCCGGGTCATCGCGCTAGTCCACCGCGCCTTCGACGGGCAGGTGCTGGGCGCGCCAGCGCAGCAGCCCGCCGGCCAGATTGGCGACATCCTGGAACCCGGCCGTCTTCAGGATCGCCACCGCCTGGGCGGAGCGGGCGCCGGCCCGGCAGACCGTGACGATGGGCCTGTCCTTGGACAGCTCGCCGGCGCGGCGCGCGAGCTTGCCGAGCGGAATCGGCAGCGACCCGGCGATGCGGCCGAGTGCCCCCCCATACTCGTCGGGCTCGCGCACATCGACGATCTGCACGCGGCACCGATGCTCCTCGACCCAGTGCGGCTGGATCTCCCAGAACCCTGCGAAGGTGAAGGTGAGCGGCGCCCAGTCGGGGCCGGCCAGCACCGCGTCCTCGTCTTCCGGTCGGCCACAGCGCATGTTCCCGGGCACCGCGACGTCGATCTGTTTTGGATGCGCGAGTCCCAGATTGTTCATATATCCCGCGACCTCGTCCGCGACGATATCGACGCCGAGGCGCGGATTGTGCACCCGCTCCTACTCGACGCTCGACACCGTCAATCCGGGATAGTCGTGCGCCTGGTAGATGAGACAGTGCGGCTTCAGGTGGAATATCTTCTCGTGCACCGAGCGGTATAGCGTGTGCGGGCTGCCCTGCTGGAAGTCCGTACGGCCGCAGCCGCG
>CP070634.1:333310-337884 GCA_020356105.1 Rhodospirillales bacterium
ATCGCTTGTCTGGGCCAGGGCCAGTCCTGTCGCCACGTTCATGGCCAGGATGGCGGCCATGGCAATTCCTAACTGTCTCATCTTTATTCGTCCCTGTCGTTTCGCTTTCGTACGGTCGTTGGAGCGAAGGCTAGAGGTTGAAAGAATGGCCCGCCGGCGCCGGCGCGGCGCGGAACGATTCGTGCGTCGGGTCGACCAGCAGATTCTTGAAAACCTTGCCGTCCTTCATCACCATCTTCAGGTTTTGCTCCTCGAGGATCAGGCTGATATCCTGGGTCGGGTCGCCATCCCAGATCAGGATGTCGGCCCAGGCGTCCTTCTCGACGACGCCCAGCTTGGCCGCGAGGAAGTCATTGCGGTTCTGGTTGACGTTCTCGCGCAGGAACTGCCCGGGCAGCGAGGTCGACATCTTCATCGATTCGAGCGAGGTGTATTTCAGGTCATCCGGCAGATCCAGCGTCGGCGTCGTGACGTTCACCAGCGCATTGTGCCAGTTGTCCCAGCCGAACATGTCGGAGCCGTTGAAGGTCTTGATCTCGTATTCCTTCATCAGCTTGATGGCGGTCTTGACGCCTTCGCAGACCATCTTGCCCTTGGCCTTCATGCCCTCGGTGTACCAGTCGGGAAACTCGCCGCAGAGAATCGTGTAGCCGCCATAGGGCTGGAACGACCACCACGCCCCGGCTTTGGCCAGCTCCCTGATCGATTTCTCCGTCGTCAGGAAGCCGTGCTCGAAACTTATGACGCCGGCCTTGATCGATTTGAGGTAGGCATCGTCGGTGTAGGCGTGAATGGCGACATAGGTGCCGTACTCGTTCGCCGCCTGGACGGCGGCCGCCATCTCCTCCGGTGAGGGCGACTGCAGGTGAAGCGGGTCGAACTCGCTGGCGACACCGCCGCCGGCCATCACTTTGAGGAAATCGGCGCCGTTGCGCAGGTTCCACCGGCTCGCTCTCAGCCACTCCGCCCGGCCATCGACGACATGGGTGTTCTGCACCTTCTGCTGGTAGTTCTGCTCGCCCGGCGCCGCCACCCGGCTGCCCCAGTCGCTGTGGCCGCCGGTCGGTCCGATAGGGGGACCACTGGTGTACACGCGCGGGCCGGGCAGAATGCCCATGTTTATCGCTCTTTTGAGACCGATGCTGTTGCCGGCGATGTCGCGGATCGTGGTAAAGCCGCTGCGCAAGAGATACTCGGCCGCGCGGCTCGCATGCGCGCCCTGCACATAGGCATCCCACTCGTTGCCCGCCGCGGTGCCGCCGTTGAGCATCAGATGCTGGTGCATGTCGATCAGGCCGGGGGTGACGGTGCCGCCCTGGCCGTCGATGACGGTGGCGCCGCTCGCCTTGATGCCCTTGGCGACGTTCTTGATCTTGTTGCCCTCGACCAGCACGTCGACGCCCTTGGCCACCGCATCGCTGGTGCCGTCCCAGACGTCGACATTGGTGATCAGCACCCGCGCCGGTGTCTCGCTCGTCTGGGCGACGGCCAGGCCGGCCGCCGCGCTCATGGCCAGGATGGCGGCCACGGTAATTCCCAATTGTCTCATCTGTCTTCGTTCCCTGTCGGTTCGCTTTCGGACGGTCAATCGGGCGATTGGCAGACCCATCCCGGGCGGAGCCAATTCGACCAATCTGAACGATCGTATAGGGTTGGGCCGGTTCAGAGGCTTGCGCGAACGCGAAACTTGCGCCGAATGGATAAAATTGTTTGAATTGGCTGCAATCCCGACCAGATAAGTCGGAGATGTCCCGGCGCATACACGAGGATACTACCGGATGCGCGGGCGCCCTGCGCCAAGAGCCGGCGCGACTTGGTGTGGAGAGAGCGATGGCAGAACTGGCGTATGTTCGGGCGCGGTATGCGGCGAATTTTGCCGTCGCGATGCAGCGGCTCGGCATCCCGCTCGAGCCCGTGCTGGAAAAGGTCCGACTGACCGGGGCGATTCTCGAAGACCCCGAC
This sequence comes from Rhodospirillales bacterium, assembly GCA_020356105.1. Taxonomy (GTDB): domain Bacteria; phylum Pseudomonadota; class Alphaproteobacteria; order UBA8366; family JADFVY01. The sequence continues at coordinate 335,273 of CP070634.1, forward strand.
TCGTGGATCGCCGCCCACCAGCTGTGGGAGTTGGCGCGCCTTGCGGCGCTGCGTTCGGGCAAGCTCGACCTCGGCTATGACGCCGGAACGGTCGTCGGCACGGCGGCGCATGGTGAGTTCGGGCGATTGGTCACATCGCAGCCGACACTCTATCAACGGCTTCAGGCGTTCTGCGAAGGCGCGCGCGCGGAGTACTCGAAGGCTGATTTCCGGATCGAGTGGAAGAAGGGGACGGTCTATTTCTCGCGTTGGCCGATCGAGGGCGACGATGTGCAGCGGCGCCAGGTCGAGCTCTATGTTTTGCCAATGATGTTGGATACGATCAGAGGAGCGCTCGGGTCGGCATGGCAGCCGCGGTCGCTCTCCCTGCAATCATTCGAAGGCGCCGACCTTGAGTCGCGCATCGGCCGCGCGACGGCGGCTTTGCGATGGGAACGCCCGGTGACCCGGATCGAGATCGGCGATGCGGGCCTTGCCGATTCGATATGCCGCGCGCTGACCGAGCAGGAACGCGTGAGCCGTCAGGCGCGCACGGACGGCACGCCACCGCCGCTGTCACAGATCGTAGAGGCGCATCTGGAAGATGCGGACTTTTCGCTCGACGCCCTCGCCGAGATGTTCGGCACGAACCGGCGCACCTTCCAGTTCCAGCTCGCCCGCAGCGGCACCAGCTTCTCCGACCTCGTCGCCGAGGCGCGGATGCGGGTTTCGGCGCGGCTGCTCATGGACCCTGCGGTGCCGATCGTCGATATCGCGCTCAGCCTTGGCTATTCCTGCCAGTCGCACTACACGCGCGCGTTCCGCAACTGGTCGGGCACGACGCCTCTGAAATTCCGGCGTCACGCCCTGGCTGCGACATCGGAAGATATCGGCTTGCCGACGGCCGTTCCCTTGCCGGCGGAGTAGCCGGCCCGTTATCGAAGGGACCTAGCGCTAAATCCGTTGAGTTGGGCTTGGCCGTATCAGCGCAACCTCATACTTCGAGACGGCTGCTTCGCAGCCTCCTCAGCATGAGGCTCCACCGCTTGTGCCCTCATGCTGAGGAGCCCCAAATGGGCGTCTTGAAGCACGAGGTGGGGCCGATGGCTCGTACCGATTCCAACTGAACGGACAATGCTCTAGCGGAACAGCTCCACGCCTGTCGCGTCGAGCGCGTAGCCGACGCCGATGTCCCGTGTGCCGTCGACCAGGAACAGCTCCTTGCGCGACGAGCGCGCCCACATGGTGCCGGTGACGTAGACCGGCGTGAACAGGCTCTCGGCCGCGAAGCCCGGCGGATAGCTGACATGGACGATCTGGTTGGCCGGCGGCGGCGGCGTGTGGATGCAGGCGCCGACATAGGGGACCAGGAGGAATTCAGTGGTCGCCTTGCCGGTGAATTCGAGCGGCAACAGATAGCCGCCCATGCGGATGCTCTGGCCACTCAGCGAGAGGTCCACGCCCTCGGCGCGCTGGCGCCGCAGCTCGCGGATCTCGTCGACCCGGGAGATCAGCCCGTCGACGTCGATTCCCGATGCCTTCAGCTTGTCGGCGACCGCGTCGGCCTCGCGCACGCTTTCCTCGCTGGTGTCCTGTTTCAGCACGCGGACCCGGTAAACCACTCCGAGATCGGCCTTGACGTCGTCGCTGAGTTCCAGGAACGGATCGTCGAAATCCGCCATTTCCGGCACCAGATCCTCCCATCCCAGATCGCGGGTCTCGACCGCCGCCGCGCCTCCCGGTGTCAGTAGCAGGCCGAGCAGGCAGAGCGTGGCGGTCACTGTCTTCATGAACGACTCCAATCTCAAAGCCGGACGGTCATGCCGTCCACCAGCGTAAAACGATAGATGCGGTAGCCGGGGATCAGCCCGACGACCAGTCCCAGCAGCGCCAGCGCGCCGAGGAAGGCAAGCTCGCCGGCGCTCGGCCAGCCCAGCGCGACGAACAGACCGAAGCGGGATTCCAGTAGCGGCGCGAAGCCAAGCAGCATCCCATACAGCAGCGCAAGACCCACGACAGCGCCGGTCCCCGTCAGGACCAGCGCCTCGCCGGTGATCAGGCCGAGCACGTGCAGCGGCCGGGCGCCGACCGAGCGCAGGATGGCCATCTCGCGGCGCCGTTCCTCGAGATTGGTGAGCAGCGCCGTCAGCATGCCAATCAGGCCCACCGCGACCACGAACACCGCCACCGCCATCAGCGCGCGCTCGGCGACGCCGGTGATCGACCACAGCTCGAGCAGCGTCGCGCCGGGCAGGATCGCGGTCAGCGGCTCGCCCTCGTACTCGTTGACGAAGCGCTGCATCTGCAAGGCTGCGCCGCGCGATTTGAGGCCGATCAGAATCGCCGAGATTCGCTCCGGCCCCTCGCCGTCATGTCCGGCCGTCGCGCCGTGATCGTCATCGGCCGCCCCGGCATGGCCGCCCAGCGGATCGTGCGCCCCGGGCCCCTGGCGAAGCTCGGCATGGATGGCATCGAAGCCTTCCAGACTCACATAAACGGCCCGGTCGACCGGCGTGCCCGTGCGCGCAAGAATCCCGGTGATCCGGAACGGGTGAGCCGCATGCTCCTGAAACGAGACTTCGCCGGAGCCATGCGCATTGACGATCGTCTGTCCGATGTCGTAGCCGAGCGCC
>CP070634.1:337984-342941 GCA_020356105.1 Rhodospirillales bacterium
GAATCCGCCGGCCGCCCCGCGAGATCGGGCGGCGCCAGAGCCTGCCCCTGATCGCCGGCGACCGCGAGCGTGATATGGCCGTTGGCATAATCGAAGAACCGGAAGGCCAGATCGGCCGCCCCCGCCGGCACGAAGTAGCCGAGCCGGACCTCACGGGTCTCATTGAAACCGGCGATGGCGAAGGCCCGGTCCGGGGCAACACCGCTCGGCAGGACCGCGCTCGCGGCATGCAGGTCCAGCGCCAGGCCGCCAACCACGAGGAAGGCGTGCTGGCCCGCCTTCGGAACCTTGAAAGCGACGTCGATGTCGACCATCTCCTCGGCACCCGTGGCGCTGCCCCCGCCGCCCGAGAACAACCCGCCGGCCCCGTAGGTACGGTCGGCCTTGCCTTCCAGTCTCGATCTCTCGATCTGCGTGCGCGGCTGGATGTTGGTCCAGCGGGTGACCAGAATCACCGCCTGCATGCCGTCCGGCGCCGGCGTCCCGCCGACCGCCTCGCTCCGCAAGATTCGCATGAGTTCGATGCGCACCGCGCCGTTCTCGCCACCGGCCAGCGGTTGCGCGTCGGCGGGCAGCGCGGCCAGCGACGGATCGGGCGCGAGGTCGGGCGCACGGGGCACCGCCTCGGCCGCCTGCGGCTGCGGATAGAGCGCGGGATCGCCGGTCAGATAGGGATCCTGCCAGCTGTTGCCGTCCTGCTGGCCCCATGCCGCGGCGGACCAGATCACCAATCCCAGTGTGAGAGTGCCGGCCCCGATCCCGGAAGTCCACATTCGTTTGCCTCCCGTCTGATTGGCGCCGTCAACAGCCGGCGTTGATTTCCGCACCCGCGCTCGCGCTCGCGCTCGGACCGCCGGAACCGCCCTTGAGTCCCTGGAGTATCATGCTGGACGCGCAGGTCATCCCGGCGACATATTGCTCACAAAACGAGCCTGCCGATACCGACGCGCCCGCCTCGACCTTCTTCCCCACCGAAAAGCAGCTGTCGCCGTAACTGACGCCCGCCGAGGCACCGGCACCGGCACTGGGGCAGGACATGCATTTCAGCTTTTCGAGACTCGCCTCCACCCTGGCAATCAGCTGATCCGTCAGCTCGCCGTATTCCAGCATCAACCCCGCGATCATGAACTGCGTGCTGGTGGCACCGACAATCATGCCGATCACATATCCCGTGTGGTCGTTTAGGCCGATCTCCGATGTGTTGAGCGAATAGGAAACGGTCGCCTGGTGCAGTCCGTCGTCCATGACGCCGATAAGGCGGCCAGTGGCCGGGTCGCGATCCCACCAGCCAAGCCGGGCCCGCCCGGCGAGCTGCACCGCTTTCGGCGGAATGACAACCTCATGGCCCTTGCCGAGGCTTTGCTCGATCAACCTGCGGGCATAAGGAGAAAGGCCTTCGATCCGGTCCAGCCCACTTTCCTGACCCGTGCCGAAGACCAGCATGGCGCCCTGGCCGCCCTCGACACCGGCGATCAGAACCGCGGTGTTGGCGGTCTGCTGGACACCGAGGATCCGCTCGAGGAAATGCCCCTCGAGCATCGTGTTCTGAATGCCACGCGCCGACTGGAAATGCTCGGCGGCGCGGGTCGCGTATCCCGGGTACGACCAGGCCTCGACCTCGTCGAGCCGCAGGTCGAGTGCCACCCGATAGCCGCCGGCCGCGCCGCCCTCGACAGAAACAATGACGACCCGCGGTACCGCCTGGGCGAACGCGACGCCGTTGTTGTGGGCGAGCCGGCGGGTCAGGGCGTCCGATTCCGCCGCGAACGCCATACCGGCCAGATGGCCGGCCAGCGGCCCGATCTCGCCCTCCACCGCGACGGCCTCGGACGCCGCCGCACCCTCCTCGCTGTCCCCGATCGCTTCGATTCGCGCCTTCGACGCATCCAGATCGATCAGCGTGTCCAGGCGTTTTGCGTAGTCGCGTACGGTATCGTCGTCGAGCGGACCGGTCATGACTGTCAGCGCATAGCGGCGATAGGGGGCCGGCGCCGCACCATCGACCGACGGCGCATCCTCGACATACAGGTCCCGCACCACGATGCGAGGTGCGCGCCCGGGCGCCTCGATGGCGATCTCCAGCCACTCCCGGTGGATCGCGCTGTCGGCCTCCTCATCCAGCACCAGGCTCGGGGCGAGATCGATCGTCTCGTCGCCGCGCTGCAGCATTCGCCGGTAGACAATACCGACCGTCTTGGCCGGCTCCTGCGGCTCCGCCGCCGCTTCCGACTGCCGGTCGCCGCCGGACAGGGCGCTGCCGAACAGGCCGCCTGCACTGCCGCCCTTCTTCTTCTCGGGCGCCGGCGCCTTGAGCTGCGGTACGCCAAGGATGACCAGCGACAACGGGCGGAGTCCCAGCCCCGCTATCCTGCCCTCCAGCCGGCCGAGCTCGCGGGTCTCGCCGCCGGCGGTTTCCTCATGCAGGGTCAGGCGGATGCGCTGATACATCTCTTCCGGCGGCTGGTCCAGCCGCGCCGTCGGAGTCGCATAGGCTTCCCCCGGCCTTGCTATCGGGAAGGACGGATCGAGCGGCAGCCATGTGCCGTCGCCCTGATCGACCTCCAGCCAGACATGATCGGCGACCAGCCCGCGGAGCGCCGCGTCCGTCCCGGGGTCATAGGGCAGATACTCCTCGGCCAGGTCGAGGGCGGGGAATTCCGGCGGGTATATGCCGCGAATCGCGATCGAGAGATTGCCGTCTTCGAGCGTCCCGCGCACGAAACGCACCCGGTAGCCTTTCGCGCGCAGGATATCGGCCAGCAGCAGTGCCTGGTCGGCGGCATTGCCGCCGCGCGCCAGCGCCGTGCCGGCGGGCCCGCGAAGGATGCCGGGATAGGGTTCCAAGCGGATGCCCGAGGCGACCGCGGCAAACGCCGCGTCGAGGTCGAGCGCCCGCAACGCCTGCAGCCTTGCGTCTCCCGGCAGCGGCGGCTCGGCTGCGGAAGGCGGCGCCGGCGCCAGAATCAGTCCCAGCAGGACCACGCACCAAAGACCGCTTAGGCTGCTCCGCGTTGCCCGCAGACAATTCATCCGCCAGCCCCCCCATGAAGGCTTGCTGCTAGTTATAGAAAATCGTGATTTCCGTCACGGCCTCCGGCATCGCATGGTACTTCATCGCGCTGTGCAGTTTGGTGATTGCGACATGCGGCGTTTCGTAGCCGGATTTTTCCATCGGCTTGAACTCACCGCTGCCCTTGTACAGGTAGTCCATTCCGAAATAGTCATATTTCGTCCAGCCGGGCAGCGCCTCGACATAAAACGCCACCACCGTCGCCACGTCGTCCGTGGTGTGGAGGATTACGCTGGGAAGGACCGTGTAGTCGACCCCGTTCGTCGAGCCCTTGCCGGCCTTTCGCGCATTGACGACAACCGCGCCGGGATAGGGCGGCTGTTCGACCGCGCCGCGGTCGGGCATGTTCTTCGCAGCCTCCTGAAGCACCATCTTCTCCAGGGGATACCCCAGTTCCTGGCCTTCAATGGTCGGTTTGCCCGGATCCTTGACCAGCGGTGCGTAAGGTTCGGCGAAGGCGCCCCCCACAGTTGCGAATGCAGTCAGAATGATGGCTGAAAAGACGGCGCGCGATACGGTCGTCAGCATGAAACACTCCCCCGTTTAGACTTTTGGGTCTGGCCACGGCCAAAGGCGGATCCTGCTTCAGTCATTTAAGACAGCGTCGCAACAACGAGGCCGGACACGCCGGGAACCCGGATTTTTTGTAGGTATACATTGGATAGCAATGACCGCAATTTCGTCAAGGTTATTCGTGATAGACCTTGCAGGGCCGTGCCTCCCGATGATCGCGTGCATCAGCCCGGAGGAGAGAAACCCGGCCAAGGTTCAGTCCTTCCGGGCGTTGTCCTCGCGGTTCTCTGGCTTAACCACTCCCGCCAAATCCAGCCTGTCGCATCCGCCGGATGGCTACGCTAGATTGCCACCGGATCATTCGTATTCGCACTAATTTCCGATGAGGAGGCATTCATGGACAAGGAGCGGTTCGACAAGGGACTCGCGAAGCGAAAGGACGTGCTCGGCGCTGAATACGTCGAGGCGGCACTGGCCAGGGCCGACGATTTCAATCGCGAGTTTCAGGAGGTGGTCACCGAGTACTGCTGGGGTCTCGCATGGGGCGACGAGACGCTGGACAAGAAGACGCGCAGCATTATCAACCTGGCGATGATCGCAGCCTTGAACCGTATGCACGAATGGGAGCTGCATTTCCGTGGCGCGATCAAGAACGGAGTCACGCGCGATGAGCTGCGTGCCATCCTGATGCAGATCACCATCTACGCCGGCGTTCCCTGCGGCGTAGAATGCCACCGTATCGCCAAGAAGGTCTTCAGCGAGCTGGACGGGTGAGGGCGCTGATCCAGCGGGTGAGCGAGGCCTCGGTCACCGTCGGCGACGAGACGCTGGGCGCCATCGGGCAAGGTCTCCTGGTGCTGTTCTGCGCCGAGGAGGGCGACGATGCGGGTGATGTCGAGCTGATGGCACGCAAGACCGCCAATCTGCGCATCTTCGAGGACGAGGCCGGCAAGATGAACCGCTCGGTCCTCGATATCGGCGGGGCGGTGCTGGCGGTCAGCCAGTTCACGCTGTCCGGCGATAGCCGCAAGGGCAATCGGCCGAGCTTCATCCGCGCCGCCGCGCCGGAGGCCGCCAACACGGCCTACGAGGCTTATTGCGCGGCGCTGCGGGCAATGGAAGTCCCGGTCGAGACCGGTCGTTTCGCAGCCGAAATGAAAGTGGCCCTGGTCAATGACGGGCCGGTGACGATCTGGCTCGACACGGCGGAGTTGAGGGGCATGCGGGGATAGGCGGTGCGACTCCCGCCACGATCCTGCCACTCTGAGAAAGACACAAGGGGCCACGCCAGTTCGGCGCAGCCCCTTGGTTTTATTGGCTCCCCGGGACGGACTCGAACCGCCGACAGGGTGGTTAACAGCCACCTGCTCTACC
>CP070634.1:343041-355551 GCA_020356105.1 Rhodospirillales bacterium
ATCGTTGATCACCGTGTATCCCCAGACATGGTCGAGCGCGTCCTCCTTGGTGATGCCGCGCCCGCCCTTGCCGATGATGACGCCGAGCTCGACCTCATAGTCGAGCGTCGCGCTGACCGAAGGGTCCATCAGGATCGGATCGCCATGGGCGCAGACGCTCTCCGGCACCTTGGAGAAGACGATCGGCGCCTTCGGGATGGTGCCCGCGGCGGCGCTGGAATCGAAGCCGGATTTCGAGAATTCGTGGGCGTGGTCGTAATAGTTCTTGCCGACGCAGAAGACGTTGCGGCGCGGCCGCGGCAGGGGCGCGCGCAGGTGGAGATCGGCGAGCTTCACCGGGGCGCCGGTCTCCGGCAGCGCTTCGCCGGCGACGCTGCGCTCGACCAGGCTCTGAACGCCTTCGGCGGCTTCGGCCGGCGACAGGGCAAACGGCGCCACCGTGGTTTCGTCTTCGCTCAGCACCCCGACGCCGGGGGCGCCGTTCTTATCATAAGCCACGATCTTCATCGGCGTTCTTTCTTGTCGGTTCGGCATTCTCTTCGGTGATCTCGCGCGGGTCGGCGGTTCCGATCCACCGCCCCGCCCGGGGCTCGTTTCTTATAGCGGGTTGCGATGAGAGCGCAACCGCAGTGGCGGCGGAGCCGCACCGCGGCGAGGCTGCGGACACCCCGACAGCGGCGCCTCAACACATCGACGGGCGACATTGAGAACCGCCGACCCGGCGCGGTTGCGCGCCCAATTCGCCGGCGGACCGGCCGCCCGGATCGATAGGCATGCTCAATCATGGATAGTAAAGGGCATACTCTTAGGAAATTGGGGGCAATATACACACTTTAGTGTAACTAATAATCAAGTAAAAATAAAGTCGGGCGAACATCGTTCTGCCGAGATTTTCTCGAAGCCTTGCGGCAGATCAATGACACGCCGCGGGACTTTCTCTAACGGGTTGTGGTTTCCAATACAGCACGAATCCCTGGGGAGACTAGGTCATGACCTCGAAACGTATCGTCGGAGCATGCGCTTCGGCCGCGATCCTCCTGTGCGCCACAGCTGCGGGCGCCGGTGGCCTGACGCCGATCGAAAAATTGGGCAAGGAGCTGTTCTTCGACAACATTTCCGACCCGCCCTGGATGGCCTGTGCCGAATGTCACGCGCCCGGTGCCGGCTGGACCGGCCCGATCGCCGGCATCAACCTGCATGGCGCGGTGTACAGGGGCGCGGTGCCGACACGCTTCGGCAACCGCAAGCCGCCGAGCGCGGCCTACGCCACGGAGAGCCCGGTGTTCTATTTCGATGAGATCGAGGGGCTGTTCGTCGGCGGCAATTTCTGGGACGGCCGGGCGACCGGCGAGCGCCTGGGCAATCCTGCGGCCGATCAGGCACTGGGGCCGTTTCTCAATCCGGTGGAACAGAACAACCCGAGCAAACAGGCGGTGTGCGAGCACGTCGCCGATTCGAAATACGCAAAGCTTTTCGAGACGGTCTGGGGCCCGGGATCGCTCGATTGCAGCCCGGACGGCGTCGAGGCGATGTACGACCAGGTGGGCCTTTCGATCGCGGCCTATGAGGGCTCGAGCGAAGTGAACCAGTATTCCTCCAAGTTCGATCTCTACATGGAGGGAAAGGTCGAGCTCACCGAGCATGAGGCCTGGGGAATGGAGCTCTTCGAGGGCAAGGCGCTGTGCGCGGAATGCCATCCGGCTCCGCTCTTCACGGACTTCACCTACGACAATCTCGGCGTGCCGAAGAATCCCGAGAACCCGTTCTACGAGATGGACGAGGTGTTCCTCGACGACGGCAGCCCGATCAACCCTGAAGGCGCCGACTGGGTGGACCCGGGGCTGGGCGGGTTCCTTGCGAGCCGTCCCGAGTGGGCCGACATGGCCATGGACAATTTGGGCAAGCACAAGGTGCCGACGCTCCGCAACGTGGACAAGCGCTTCGGCAAAGGCTTCCCGAAGGCCTATGCCCATAACGGCTACTTCAAGAGCCTCGAGTCGATCGTGCATTTCTACAACACGCGCGACGTGAAGCCGGTCTGCGCCGATCCCTTGACCACGGAAAAGGATGCCCTGGCCGACAATTGCTGGCCCGAACCGGAGGTGGCCGATAACGTCAACATCGACGAGCTCGGCAATCTCGGCCTGACGGCGGAGGAGGAGGACGCCATCGTCGCCTTCCTGGCGACGCTGTCGGACGGCTTCGAGGCCAAGGCGAAGAAGAAATAGCGCACGAAGGTGGAGCGTGCGTGCCGCGGCGCGGCGCGCGCCCTCCGCCTTCTCCACGACACGGCCCGCCGTCAGGCCCTGGCCGCAGGCGGGCCTCAAACCTTCCGATGCGCGCTCCTACCGCGCGAACACGGCGTCGAAATGCGCCGCCGCCCAGGCGAGATAGGCGAGCCCGAGGACGGCACCGGCCGGGAAGACGAGAAGCCAGCTTAACGTGATCTTGGGCGTCTCGAAGCGCAGGCTGGTCGCCGTGGTTGCGAAATTGATATAGACCAGCCAGAAGCCGATCATGGCGAGCAGCAGATGGCCCCAGCGTGGCGCCAGAAACGCGAGGGCGATGGCCGCGAGCGTGGCCGGGCACACCAGCAAGACATCGGCGAAGGCAAGTCCGAACAGGATCTTCTGCTGGCGCCAGTCGTCGATCGAGCCGTCCGGGTTCGGCATCGCTTCGCCCCGCAGCACCCGGATCTGCCAGACGAGAAGCAGCAGGGCGAACAGGCCGATCAGCGCCAGCAGCCCATAGAGCGTGAGCTGCGAGGCGATGGACAGGTTTTGCATCAAAGTCTCCCCGAAAGAGGCGATCGCCGGCCCCGCGCGCTAGCCGAACAGCGCGCGCCGGCGGTACAGGTACCAAGCGCCCCAGGCGGCGAAGGCCCAGATCGCGCCGGGCACGACGATAGTGGTCACCGACAGCGGCGCGTGCAACATACCGGCCCTCGCATAAAATGCCTCGGAGGTCCAGAAGATCACCGGCCAGTAGAGCGTGATGCCGAAAACCAGCCAGCTGCAGACGGCGCCCCACAAACGTCGGCGCAGGAGACCGATCGCGGCCGGCACGAACAGCGGCAGCATGATCAGCGTGTCGGTCAGCCCGACCGCCCGGTTGACCGCGACGACGACGGGTTCGGTTTCGGCGCGCGGCGCCTGCAGGCCCCAGCCGGCGACCATGTCGTAGTCGATCACGGCGAGGGTCTGGCCGAAGAACCAGAGCACGAGGCTGGCGAGATGGAAGGCGATGATGGCGATGATTCCAGCGGGAAGCTTTTGGGGCTCGGTCATTCGCGGCTCTCCCCGGTGGCCGCGCCGGCGGCCGGCCGTTCTGATGCGAGTGGCGGCCGGCTCATTCTAGCCGCCGGCAGCGGCCGCACGTTGATCCGGATCAAGCGGGCCTCATCGCCGATTCAATCCGCGCGCCGGCCGAGGACGCAGATCGCGGGCACGGGTGTCAGCGGCAATTCCTCAGTGCGCAGATCGACCAAGCCGGCGGCGGCCATCGCGCGCGAAATGCGCCCGGCCATGCGCAGCGCATCCTCGCGGCTCGGGTTGCGGGTCCGGGGCATGTAGCTGGTGGCGGCCCGGCCGCCGGGCTTAAGGGCGGCGCGAATCTTCGCGAAGGTCGCGTCCAGATCGGGCAGGAACTGCACGACGTTGACCGAGAAGACCCGGTCGAACGCGCCATTGTACCCGTCCAATAGCTCCAGCCCGCCGGCCTGCAGGGACAGCCGGCCGTCGGCAAGGCCGGCGCGCAGGCGCCGCGCGGCCTGGCCGATCATCACCGGCGAATGGTCGATGCCGACGGCCCGCCCCGCCGGCATCGCCGCAAGGCAGGCCTCCAGCGCGACGCCCGGCCCGCAGCCGAACTCGAGCACATGGTCCTCCGGGTGCAGGTCGAGCAGCCGCACGGTCCACGAATTGCGGGCCCGGTTCGACGGCCGATGCGCCATGATGGCGCCGGCGAGCCGGCCGAGCGGGCCGTGCGGTTGCCGGAACTGGGCAACGATGCGAGCGCGGACGGTCATGGGCTGCGACCGGTCGTCGGCGCGGCCCGCCCCGGCGCCGCCGCGGCTAGCCCGTTCCATCGCCCCGCTCCGCCGCCTCGAAGGCGGCCAGCCGCGCGTTTAGTGCATCCAGCGCCGCGTCCGCGGCCTCCAGCGTACGTCCAAGCAGCCCGTCGGCGAGCTGCTCCAGCACCTCGACCTCGCGGCGACGGATCTCGGCGAAGATCGCCTCTCCCCCGTCGGTCAGCAGATATAGCGGCGAGCGCTTGTGCGCCGGGTTGGCGCGGCTTTCGACCAGGCCTTTGGCGAGCAGAGCATCCATGTTGACCTGGATGTGCTGGCGCGAGACGCTGCGGGCGCGCGCGATATCGGGGACGGTGCGGCCCTCGGCCGATAACGCCTCCATCACCGCGCGCATCGAGGCGTTGACCTCGAGGTCCCGGTTCATCTCGTCCGAGAGGCTTTTCAGGCGGTTGAAGCAGGTCCGGACCTGCCGGATCACGGCATAGAGCTGTCGCGCCTTCGGTTTCATGGCGTCTCTCCCCGGCCAGGCCGAAATGAGCTGTGCAATCGGCCAAGCTTATCGCGCTCGGCTTCCATTCGACAATATCATTGTCATCATAGATTATGGCAACAATGTTGTCAATCTTCATCCCCGTCATCCGGTCGCAGCACCGGACTCTTGGATCGGCGAGCCACGCCAGGGTCTGGTGCCGCGCCGGCGATCCCGGCTAGACTGCCCGTCCTGCGGCTGCGCGCCGCGGCACGGAGGGCGTTCGAGATGGCTCGAAACCTGGGCGCGGTATCGTTGATCCTGGCGCTGGCGGCACTGCTCCCATTGCGGGTGACGGGCGTCGCCCTTGCCCAGACACCGCCCTCGGCGGCGGAGATCGCCGGCTATGACGGCCTGCACGCGGTGGCGCATCGCGGCGACGTCGCGGCGATCCGCCGGCTGGTGGCCGACGGCGCCGATCTCGAGGCGCGCGACGGCGCCGGCCGCACGCCGCTCCATGTCGCGGCCTTCGCCTCCGAGGACGCGGCGGTGCGGGCGCTGGCCGCGGCGGGGGCGGATCTCGATGCGCTCGAGCACCAGGCCTACGACATCGTCACCATCGCCGCCGTCGCGAACGATTCCGAGCTGCTCGGTCTCGCGCTCAAGCTCGGCGCCGGCGCCGGAAATGTCACCAGCCCCTATGACGGCACGGCGCTGATCGCCGCCGCGCATCTCGGCCACCACCTTGTGGTAGCGCGGCTGGTCGAGGCCGGCGCGCCGGTCGACCACGTCAACAATCTCGGCTGGACGGCACTGATCGAGGCGGTGATCCTCGGCGATGGCGGGCCCGACCATATCGCCACGGTCGAGGCGCTGCTCGCCGGCGGCGCCGATACCGCGATCGCCGACCGCCAGGGCATGACGCCGCTCGACCACGCCCGCGCCCGCGGCTATGCCGAGATGGTGCGACTGCTGGAGGCGGCGCGCTAGGATGCGCCCCTGCGGCCCCCGCCGTCACACCACCGCAAAGGCGAAGACCTGGGCGGTCAGCACGTCGTCGCTGAGCGGCGTGGAATCGTACCGCGCCGAGGCGTCGACCCGGCGCCATTTGCCCGCCGCCTCGAGCGCCCGGCCCTTGGCCGCGAAGGTCTCGCCGAGATAGCTGCGGGCGATCGAGAACACGATATGGCCGCCGGGGCGCGTCGCCCGAACCAGCTCGTCAAGCCCGTCCAGCGGCGCGTGGCCCTCGGTGAAGACGCCGGCCGCGACGACGGCGGCGAAAGCATCGTCCGCATAGTCGAGCGGCGTGCCGAGCAGGCCGCAACGCAGCTCACGGTAGACCTCCCGCTCGGCGGCGCGGGCCAGCATCCCTTCGGAAGCATCGATCCCGTCGATCGGCGCGTAGCCGAGCGCGGTGAGCAGCTCGCCCATGATCCCGGTACCGGCCCCGGCATCGAGCACCGGCGCGTCGCCCGCCGGCTGGTGGCGCGCCAGCATGGCCGCGACCATGGCCGGATGCGCATAGCCGGCCCCCGCCATGTGTCCCTCGTAGTCCGCCGCCCAGTTGTCGTAGATCGCGGCGGTCTCCTCGGGGCTCCCGGAGGCGTAGATCCTGTGCAGCTGCGACGTCTTGTCGTCCGGTTTCGCTTTCGTCATGCGCCCCTTTCCTCACTCTTGCCGGCAAGGGTAGCATGGCGGGGTGAATCCCGGAAATCGGGCCCGGAAGATCCCTGTAAATGGGGCCGCGCGCCTGCCTTCGCGCGTGACCGGGACGGTGGCGCGCCCGGGCACGGCCGGTGGCCCCGACCGCGACGGCAAGAAGAAGGAGATGGCGTCCCCTAGGGGAAACGAACCCCTGTTTCCGGCTCAGCACGGGGCGCAGTCCCGTTGCCGAGATTGCCCGAAACCCATTATTACCTAAATGGCCTCGCACAGTCGCCCGGTCCTGACTATGAGCAGCGGTCCAGCGCCGCCCACCACAGACGTAACTCCTGCTAACGAGAATCCCCCTGAACCAGACAGGAACATCAAGTCCTGTTAGGTAAGCTGTGTTGCCCTGTATCCGTGGGCATTCTTGTGTTTTGTGCCTTATTACGACCGAGACCGATTCAGGTTCCTGATAGCGGGCCGCTGTCTTACACCATATCCCGTGTCTAACGCTTTGAGAGTTACTCGTCACGCTCTTGCAGGCCCTGAACATGGGATTTAAGGTACGATGTCGAGCAGCACAACGCGCTGTTCATGCGTTGCCGTAACGGGTGTCCGCAGTATGACTCCTTTGGCCTGGCCGGCAGGGCCACGCTGCCGGAGAACGAGCAGTGCGCGCCGGCGGCAGGTCACATCCACGGTCGAGTCGCTATGACGCTGCACAGCCGGATCCGCCAGCAACTCATCGGCAGCCTCGCTCAGGTCCAGAGCGACGAAGCCTGCCAACTCAACAACGCCCTGCGGCTCCTCTCCAAGTGGCGCAGTGTGTTGATCCAGGACAGATTTCTTCAAGAGCAAGGCACGGTCGTATTGGAGGGCCCGCTCGAGGGCCTGGATTTTCTGTCGCGATCGACCGAAGGCTGCCACATCGCCAAGCTGTTGGGGTGCTATGAGCAACCGCTCCACCCTTTCATCGAAGCGGCGATCCAGGCCAGCTATCCTGTGGTTCTCAACATCGGTTGCGCCGAGGGCTATTACGCGGTGGGGATGGCCCGGCGCATGTCTGCGACCAGGATGCTGGCGTTCGACCATAACCCGAAAGCGCAACGCGCCTGCGCCGAAGTGGCCGAAAAGAACAGCGTGAGCGATCGCGTGACCGTCGGAGCGCTCTTCAAGGTGGAAGACTTCGCCACTTGCGCCGGGGACGCTGAGCGGCTCCTTGTGATATGCGACATCGAGGGCGGCGAACGCGACCTGCTCGACCCGGCCGCGGCTCCAGACCTGGCCCGAATGGATCTGATCGTCGAATGTCACGAAAGGCTGGTTCCCGGCATCACGAAGCTGCTGACCGATCGCTTTGCGCCGACCCACGACATCACCCGGGTAAGCGACGACGGTCAGCGTCAGTTGCGGAATGCGCCGGCCTGGTTCATGAACCTGCCACAGCTCGACCAGCTGCTCGCCGTGTGGGAGTGGCGCGGGGGCCCCACGCCATGGCTGGTGATGAAGGCGAAGCCTGCCGATACATAAGAACACCCCCGCAATCTATTGAGATTACAGGGGAATATTTGATAGCGGAGGAGAGACTTGACCCCCCGACACGCGGATTGACAGTCCCCGACCCAAGCAAACGTCTTCGGTATTGATCAGAGCTTTTTCGTCGGTTGCGCTTAGTTTTGGTGACGTAGCGGCCGACCAGATCAACCTACGACAGCAATTGAAACGGATGACCCTCGCGCGCGTTTGTTGTGCCCATGCGGGCTAAATGACCCATACCGTCCGTGTTACCTG
This sequence comes from Rhodospirillales bacterium, assembly GCA_020356105.1. Lineage (GTDB taxonomy): Bacteria > Pseudomonadota > Alphaproteobacteria > UBA8366 > JADFVY01. Next base: position 350,979 of record CP070634.1, read on the forward strand.
GGAACATCCGCATGTGCATCGTTGCTTTATGGGTGGGGACCGAAATTATGGGTGTGTCGGGAATACCGATCTCACGAGAGTATGGCACCCGCTGATAGGCATACTCCCACCCCCGCTTTTTTGGCGGTGGGGAAATAGGCATGCTTTCGTGAAGGCCAGCGGCCGCGCGGTTGGCCCTTTGACAGCCTTCTATGCTCGCCGGCTTTCTTCCTGAAGATTTCAGCAAGCAAACGGGGGCGCACAGGGGGCGGGGGCACCCACGCATAAAGCAGATTTGGGCACCGCTTATTTCCGATATTTTACCGAAAACAAGCCGTTTCCGAAATGTCTGCTGCCTAGATTATTGAAAAGATTGGCGTCCCCTAGGGGAATCGAACCCCTGTTTCCGGCGTGAGAGGCCGGCGTCCTGGACCGCTAGACGAAGGGGACGCGTGCCGACTGCTGTGTAGCGAAGATCGGGACGGCGATCAAGGATTTCAAGCGGCGGGCGGTGCGGCGGCGCGGTGATGGCCATTGACGGACCGCCGGCGAAGTGGGATGAGTTTCTCAAGGAAGGCGCGGTGCGCAAAGGAGGGATCGGATGGCGCAAGACGGGCAGCGGTTTCGGCCGGTCCCGGGCGATGTTCTGCCGCGCTTCGCCGGCATCGCGACCTTCATGCGCCTGCCCCATGTGACGGATTGGACGGGCGTCGAGATCGGCCTCATCGGCGTGCCGTGGGACGGCGGCACCACCAACCGCGCCGGCGCGCGCCACGGCCCGCGGCAGATCCGCGATCTGTCGACGATGATGCGCAACGTCCATCACGCAAGCCGGATCAGGCCGTTCGAGGCGGCCAACTGCGCCGATCTCGGCGACGTGCAGGTCAACCCGATCGACCTGGAGGAATCGCTAGAGCTGATCGAGGCGTATTACCGGCGGGTCCATGCGGCCGGCATCCTGCCGCTCACCGCCGGCGGCGATCACCTGCTCAGCCTGCCGATCCTGCGGGCGCTGGCCGCGGACGGGCCGCTCGGTATGGTGCATTTCGACGCCCATACCGACACTTGGGACCGCTACTTCGGCGATCACCGCTACACCCACGGCACGCCGTTCCGCCGCGCCATCGAGGAGGGCGTGCTCGACCCGAAACGCACCGTGCAGATCGGCATCCGCGGCTCGCTCTATGGCGAGAACGACCACGAATGGGGCCTCGCCCAGGGAATCCGCGTGATCACCATCGAGGAGTTCTACGACCTCGGCGTCGAGGCGGTGATCGCCGAGGCGCGCCGCGTCGCCGGCGACGGGCCGACCTATGTCAGCTTCGACGTCGACGGGCTCGATCCGGTCTATGCCCCCGGCACCGGCACGCCGGAGATCGGCGGTTATTCGACGCATGAGGCGCAGCGCATGCTGCGCGGCCTGGACGGGCTGGAGATCGTCGGCGGCGACGTTGTCGAGGTGGCGCCGCCCTTCGATCCCAGCGGAATGACGGCGCTGGTCGGCGCCACCATGATGTACGAGATCCTCTGCGTCATGGCCGCCCGGATCGCCCGCCGGCGGGCCGGCTGAGGGGCCGGTGATGGCCGGACGCGATCTTGTTATCGCCGCGCTGCTGGCAACAACGCTGGTCGCCTCGTCGAGCACCGCTGCCCGCGGCGAGCCGTTGCGCCTTGGCCATCAGAGCTGGCTTGCCGCCGGGCCGTTCTACATTGCCCGCGACAAGGGCTGGTTTGCCGCGGAAGGTGTCGAGGTCGAGCTGGTTGCGGTCGAGGACATGGCGGTCCGTGCCGCCTCGCTCGCGACCGGTGAGCTGGACGCCATGGTGGCGACGGTCGAGGAGACGGTGCTCCATCTGACGCCGAAGACAGAGCTGCGCCTGGTGTTCGCGGTCTCGGATTCGCGCGGCGCCGACGGGCTGGTGGCGGCGCGCGGAATCGATACGGTATCCCAGCTGGCCGGCAAGCGGGTCGCCATGCAGCCGGGTACCACCGGCCAGTTCTACCTCAACGTGCTGCTGCGCGAGGCCGGGATCAACGAGAGCGAGCTGACGATCGTGCCGCTGGCGCCGGGCGGCGCCGGCCATGCCTTCGAGATCGGCGAGGTCGACGCTGCGGTGACGTGGGAGCCGTGGCTGCGGCGCGCCCGCCAGCGGGAGCGTGGCGACGTGCTGGCCGACACGTCCGATCGGCCGGGCCTGCTGATCACCGCGGTGGTGGCGCGCGCCGCACCGCTCGAACGGCGGACCGAAGAGTTCGCCGCGCTCTACCGCGCCTGGCTGCGCGCCGTCGCCTTCGCCCGCGACAATCCGGACGAGGCCGATACGATCATCGCCGCCGGCCTCGGACACTGGCTGCGCCATCCCCGGATCGTCGCCGACATGCGGGCCGGCATCGCCTGGTATGACGATGCCGCCAACGCCGCGTTGTTCGGCGGGCCCGGCCGTCCGGGCCCGCTCGCCGAGACCTTGATCCGCGCGATCGAGATCTGGGACGGCTTCGGCAAGCTTCAGGTCAGGGTGCGGCCACGCCAGCTGATCAGCTACGCCATTGTCGGCAGATAGCACGTTGTCCGTTATGCTGGACGCGGCGGGATCGGCGCGACCTCACCTTAACGGATCATGCTCTAGGGCCGGATGGGCGCAGGCAAAGCGCAAGCGGACCGCAACCGGCCCGCCTCTCGACCAACGCTCAGCGGCGAAACCGGCCGCGCGCCGCGTCCTCGATCTCGTAGGGGGCGATGCCGATGTCGTCGAGCTGACGCGGGTTCAACCGCGACAATTCGTTCACGGTCCGGCGGAAGGTCCGCCAACGGCGGAAATCGGTCCTGATGCGATCGAGAAGCATGGCAAATCCCCCTCGGCTCGAGTGAATGTCGAGATCCTTTACCCGCCTTAGATATGCCTAACGACGGCACCGGAGAATTGACTTTTTTGCAAGGCAGAAATCGAGGCCGGACATGCCTCATTTTAACCATATTTTAAAGGGTGATCTGGCTTTGCTGCAGCGCAGCAAAATCAGCCTACCAGCCGTTCACTCGATCCCATTCGGCGACAACCGCTCCGTCCCGGTCGAGCACGTAATAGCGGTCGTGCGCCGCGGCCGTCATGCAGGCATGGTTGGGGAAGATGCGGACGCGGCTGCCGACGGGGAACTCCTCCCAGGGCGGCGCCGCGCCGCCCGGCAGCGCCAGCTGGCCGTGCTCCTGGCTGACCGCGGCGATATACATGCGATCTGGCCGCGGCATGCCGCCCGCACCCATGACGGTGCCATAGCCGGTCGCCCCGTCGAATTCCGCCGGCCCGATATCCTTCGACATGGCAAGTCCGCCGGCGTCGACGATGATCCGCCCGGTCCGCCGGTTGTGGCCGATCACGCTGGCGAGCACGGTGAGCGCGATGTGATCCCAGGTGCACGAGCCGATCAGGGCCTGGTCGACATCACCGAACATGTAGACGCCGGGGCGCATTTCGGTGATCCCGTCGAGAGACTCCGCATAGCGCGCCGTCGGCGTCGAGCCGGCCGAGACCACCGGGCAGGGCAGCCCCGCGGCACGCAGCAACTCCGCCGCCCGGACAATACCGGCGCGCTCCGCCTCGGCCACCACCTTGATCGCGTCCACCGAGGCGCTGTGATAGGACTGCCCGGCATGGGTCAGCACGCCGCGCAATTCCAGCGCCGCCGACTGGTCGATGACGCGGCCGAGATCGACGATCTCGTCCGCCTCGGTTTCCGGATCGAGCCCGCAACGTTTGTCACCGGTATCGATCTCGATCATCATCGGGAACCTGCGGCCCAGCCTGGCGGCCCGGATCGCCGTCTCCGCGGCGGCCGCCTTGTTGTCGGTGAGCAGGATCAGCTCGTCGCCCATCTCCTGGATCGCCGCCGCATCGCCGATCTTCGAGGGGACGAAACCGACCGCATAGAGGATGTCCGTGAAGCCACGCTCGGCGAAGTAATGCGCCTCTTTCAACGTTGAAACGGTGATGCCCCCGAAATGGCCCGCGGTCGCCAGGCGAGCCACCTCGGCTGATTTCGCGGTCTTCATATGTGGCCGCAGGCGCACCCCGAGCTCGGCCATCCGCGCGCCCATCAGCCGGCAATTGGAGTCGAGTATCGCCCGGTCGAGCAGCAGCGCGGGGGTCGGCAGCGAATCGAAATGTTCCATGGCTCGGATCATATCCCAAGCCGATCCGGCGACAACGAAAATCGGGCGGTGCGGCGAATGGCGGCAGGCGCTTGTTCGCGGTCGCCGGCGGCGCATATAATTGTCCGAACGGCCGGATCCGGTCCCCGATGACCCCCAACCAGGCAGGCGAGAGCGGCATGCGTACCTATCTGCACATCAACCTTGGCGACCGCAACATCGAACGCGAGGCGATGGAGGGCGAGGCGCTGGCCCGCGCCGGCCGCCACCACATCGTCAAGACGCTGCTGGACAGGGGCGCCGCGACGGTCGACCCGCTGTCGCCGGACAATCCGCTGATCTTCTCGGCCGGGCCGTTCGCCGGCACCAATTTCTCCAACGCCAACCGGCTGTCGGTCGGCTGCAAGAGCCCGCTGACCGGCGGCGTCAAGGAGGCCAATTCCGGCGGCA
>CP070634.1:355651-358806 GCA_020356105.1 Rhodospirillales bacterium
GGACTCGTCGTCGGGCAACTGTTCCCGCAAGGCCTGGCGATGGCGCAGCGGGACGATACCGCGCTGGTGCCCTGGGCCTGGGCGATCAACGGCGCACTCAGCACGGTGACGGCCGGCACCGCGCCGCTCATCGCCCAGGCCTGGGGATTCAGCGTGCTGTTCTACGCTTCGGCGGCATTGTACGCGATAATCCTCACGCTACCGCCGTATCGGCGGCTTCGGGTCGCCGCGATCTGACGAAGAATCAAGCCATCCGATTCTTCGGTTTCGTGCCTCGACGCGGGTCTGCTAGCGCTGCTCTTCGCCGTCTTCCCCCGTCTGCGTTGATCCGCGCTCTTTCGAGAGCGCAGCGTCCGAGAACCGCTCAAGGGTGCGTTCCGCGGCGGAGGCGACAGCCTGGTATGCGGTTGTGATGTTCTCCTCGAGGTCGCGCCAGGACTCCTGCCCGGCTTCCATCAGTTTATTGGTTCGGTCTTCCGCCTCCTCGCTCATCTTGCGCAGTCTTTCCACCTGCTCATCGAATTCGCGCTCGGCCTCCTTCTGGATCTCCCAGCGTTTCGCCCTGAGCCGCGCGAGTTGAGCCGCCAACTCGAGCTGATGGGCCTTGAGCATTTCCTCGTAATATTCCTTCGGCTTCATCGCGGCTTGCTCCTTCCGTCCGGACAGCACGTGTCGCGCCGGGGCCGCATCGCGGTGCCATCGGGGTTCGGGGCGCCATCGCCGGCCCGCGACGATTTGCGACCATACTAACGCAACTCTCGCTGGGAAGTCACAGCCGTTTCAGCATGAAGACCCGGTCGTAGCCGGCCTGTCTGCCCCGCCCGGTCTCCTCGTAACCTAGCCGGGCGTACATGCGTACATTCTCCACCATGGTCCGGTGGGTGTACAGGCGGATCTCCCCGTAGCCGCGCCGCGTCGCCTCCGCCTCCGCGAAAGCAACCAGGGCCGCGCCAATGCCGCGGCCCTGGAGGTCCGGCTCGACCGCCACGTTATCCATCAGCAAATGGTCGTCCTGCGGCAGCAATATGAGGATCCCGGCGATCGTACCCGCCATCTCGAGGACGTATGCGGCGCCCTCCGCAACTCTCTTGTCGTAATCGTCGAGCATTGGGCCAGGTTCCCGCTCCATGCGCGGTAGGTATTTGGCGTACGCCCTTCGTACGAGGTCGCGTATGGCAGTGGCCTCGCCTGTGCGCGCGGGACGGATGTTGCGGTCGCGTTCGTGTGCCATGGTCTTCCTTGCGGCAGGTCGGCGAGATCGCGCTCGACCACAAATGCGGTCCGACCGGAGGCCGCGTTGCCATGTTGTCCCTCAGTCGCCGGCCAGCACGGAAAGCTGCTGGTGAAGTTCACCCGGGATCTTCACACCGGTAAGGCGCGCCTCGCGGCGACGGGCCTCGCGGTTCGCGCCCGGGACATGAGTTCCCGGCTGCATCCTGATCTGCGCGATCAGCGCTTCGAGCCGCGTGCCGAAGGCATTGCCGGTGAAGATATCGACGGTGGCCGCCGGATCGATGGCGATCATCGTCTGGCCGACGCGCGGCGGTGCGCCCTCCGCATCGAAGAACGAGCTCGCCTCATAGCCATAGTTGGCACCGGTCAGGGTCGCGGCCAGGATCTCCACCATCAGGACGAGAGCCGAGCCCTTGGCGTCTCCCATCGGCAGCATGGTGCCCGCCATCGCCGCCTTGGCATCGGTGGTCGGCCGGCCCGCGCTGTCGACGGCCCAGCCCTCGGGGATCGGTTCGCCCTTTTGTGCCGCAACCATGATCTTGCCGCGCGCCACCTTGCTGAGCGACAGGTCGACGACCAGAGGCGTGCCGGCCGCGCGCGGCGCGGCGAACGCGATGGGATTGGTGCCGAACAGTGCCTTGCTGCCGCCCCAGGGTGCGATCGCGGCCGGGCTGTTTGCGAACATGATGCCGACGAGACCCTGTTCGGCGAGGCGTTCGACGTGGTAGCCAAGCGCGCCGCAATGATGGGAATTGCCGATCGCCGCGGCAGCGATGCCGAATCTGCGGGCCAGCGACGTTGTCCTGTCGATCGCCTTTGCGATCGCGGGAAAGGCGAACCCGTCCTTCGCGTTGATCCGCACCACCGCCTTGTTGGGATCTTCGGTGATCACCGGGACCGCCTTGCCGTCCACCTTGCCGCTCCTCACCTGCGCCGAATAGCTGGGCAGGCGCGACAGGCCATGACCCGACAGCCCGTCGGCCTCGGCGACCGAGAGGGCGGTCGCGACGTGACCGGCATTATCCTCGCCGGCGCCGCTGCGCATCAGGATCCGCTGGGCGAGGCTGTACATGTCGTTCAATTTGAGGATCACGGGATCCATCTGCAAATCTTCCGATCGATTGAGCCGGGCGCTGGCCAGGATCGTTGTAAACGATCTTCCGTCGCCGGCGCGACAATTTCAGCGCATGCAAGGGGGCCGGCCCCGATTGGAGCCGGCCCCGATGGCAACAAGCTTTCGACCGCGTTCAGGCGCTGCGGTAGAGCTTGGTGAGCACGAACTCGCGGTGGCCCAGCGCCTCGGCCGCCGTGTAACGGCCGTTGCAGGTGCGCAGGGTCATCTCCAGCAGCGCATCACCCGCCTCGTCCAGTGTCATCTCCCGACGCAGGATGCCCGAGACATCGACATCGATATGCTCGGCCATCTCGCGCGCCGTGCGCGGGTTGGCGGTCAGCTTGATGACCGGCTCGATCGGGTTGCCGATGACGTTGCCCTGGCCGGTCGGGAACAGATGCGCGACGAAGCCGGCGGCGGCCTGCAGGGTCACGCATTCGGCCGCGGCCGACGAGGTGTCCATGAAATAGAGGCCCGGACCCTTCGACGGCTCCTCGGCCGGTTCCAGGACGTCGATGAAGGACGTCTTCTTGCCGATCTTCTCGAGATTGCCGAAGGCCTTTTCTTCGATCGTCGTCAGCCCGCCCTCGATATTGCCCTTGGTCGGCTGGCTGTCCGACAGGTCCGAGGTCTTGTGCGGCTCGATGACCTCGCGCATGTAGGCGTCGAAGACGTCGATGAACCTGTCGCCCACTTCCGGTGTCCTGGCCCGTGCCCTGCACTCCTGCTCGGCGCCCGTCAGCTCGGAGGTCTCCCCGAAGCAGGTCGTGGCCCCCAGCGGGTCGAGCTTGTCGATGGCGTTTCCCAC
>CP070634.1:358906-363013 GCA_020356105.1 Rhodospirillales bacterium
CGCCCGATGTTAAGTCGGGTATGTCCTATGCCGGGGGTGATCCCGTCCCGTTCGTTCCCAGTATCTCCGGCACCGTGGTCAACCTGCCGGCCATCGACGCCGCGGGCGGCGGCAGCGCCGGCATGGTCGCGAATACCGAGCACGACAGGGTTCTCCGCCGACTACCCCTTCTGGTCAGTTTTCGCGGTACGGTCTATCCGACCCTGTCGGTCGAGTCGCTGCGCGTCGCGCAGGGCGCGGCAAGCTATTTCGTCAAATCTGCCGGTGCCAGCGGTGAATGGTCGTTCGGCGGACATACCGGAGTAACCCATGTCCGGGTCGGCAGGGTTATCGTGCCGACCGACCGCGCCGGGAGGATCTGGCTTTATGACACGGGCCCCGTCCCCGAGCGCCAGCTGCCGGCGTGGAGGATCATGGCGGGTGAATACGATCGAGCGCTGATCGCCGGCAACATCGTGTTTGTCGGCAGCAGTGCGGCCGGCCTCTACGACATGCATCCGACTCCGCTGCGTGCCACGGTCTCCGGAACCGAGGCCCAGGCCCAGCTGGTGGAGCAGATGCTGACGCAGTCGTTCCTGCAACGGCCGGACTGGGGCGACGGCGCCGAACTGGCGCTGGTGGTCGTCATTGGGCTTATCCTGGCATTCGCGGCTATGGCGCTCGGCGCCGTCTGGAGTGCAGTCGTCAGCGCCGCCGTCATTGCCGCGGCCGGTGGGGTTTCGTGGTACCTGTTCCTGCATCACGGCTTCCTGCTCGACCCCGTCTATTCGGTCCTCGCGGGCGCAATGGTGTACACGGGGTCGTCGTTGATGGCTTATCTGCGCACCGAGAACGAGCGCAGGGAGATCCGCAATGCGTTCGGCCTCTACATGTCGCCGGTAATGGTCGAGCGACTGGCCCGTGATCCCGGCCAGCTGCGTCTCGGTGGCGAGACGCGGGAGCTGACGATCCTGTTCTGCGATTTGCGCGGTTTCACGACGATCTCGGAATCGTACGATGCCGAAGGCCTGACCAGCCTCGTGAACCAGGTTCTCACTCCGATCACGGAAATCACGCTGCGCCACGGCGGGACCGTCGACAAGTATATGGGCGACGCCATGATGGCGTTCTGGAACGCGCCGCTCGACGCAGAGGACCATGCCGAGCAGGCGGCCAGGGCCGCCCTCGAGATCCGCACCTGCCTCGCGCCGGTGAACGCCAAATTGGAGGCCGAAGCGGCTGAACGCGACCGGCCGTGGACTCCGCTCCGGGTGGGCGTCGGCCTGAATACGGGACCGGCATGCGTCGGCAACATGGGCTCGCGGCAGCGCTTCAACTATTCGGCGCTGGGCGACGAGGTCAATCTCGCTTCGCGGCTGGAAGGGCTGAGCAAACTTTACGGCGTCGATATCGTCATCAGCGAATCCACGCGGGAAAGGCTGGACGGCTTTGCGACGCTCGAACTCGACCGCATCATCGTCAAGGGCAAGACGGTTCCAGTCACGATCCACACCCTGCTCGGTGACAAATCGCTGCGGCAGGACCCGGCCTTCGCCGGGGCGGTGCGTTCGCATCAGGCCATGTTGACGGCCTATCGGTCAAGAGACTGGGCTCGGGCGGAACGGCACCTCAGATCGTGTCGCACTCGGTTTGCCGCCGAACTCGGCCTGGCGACGCTATGCGACCTCTATGCCGAGCGGATCGCGACCTGCCGGCGGAGCCCGCCGGGCCCCGAATGGACCGGAGTCGCCGCCGCCCGCAGCAAAGCCGGATAGGCTGCTGGATCACGCGGCGCTGCGGGGCGCCGCGCCTGGTCCGCATCGGCGATCTTGCGCAAGCGGCGATCGGATTTGCGCGGCACGTCCCGGCGCATCATCGCAGCACTGTCATCGTTTGCTCGGTCGGCAGGATATCCTTCAAGGTAAGTTTAAGACATGGGAATTACGCTGGCGCCACCTCAGCGAACCGGCACGGATCATTTTGGGATGCGGCAAACGCAAGGCTCGAACGGCCTGTTCTTCTATGGCGGCGTCTTTTGCGTCACCGGCGCCACACTGATGCTGCAGCTGATCCAGACCAGGATCCTGTCCGTCGTGGCGTGGTATCACCTGGCTTTCTTCGTCATCAGCACCGCGTTCAACGGCAGCAGCATCTTGGCGACCAGCGGCGAGTTGGCGAGATAGCGGTAGAAGTTCGGAGCCCGGCCCAGCAGCGCCTCGGCGGCCAGGAACAGCCGTTCGGTCTCACCGGTTGCGCCCTCACGTTCGATCTTGCCGATGCGCGCCATGTCAATCCCTCGCGCCGAACAAGACGTGCTGCGCATCAGACGATCTGCAGAGGCGGATTGTCAAGTTCCGGTCAAGACCCCAACAACGGGAAAGACGGGCAAACACGATGCAAAAAGGGCGGCGCGGGCAGGATTCTCACCCGCCCGAGCCGCCTGCAGGATCCGGCAGGACACGGGCCCAGGGGCTGTGAGGGACAACCCGCCACCCGCGGACTGTCCCATCAAGGCCGCACATCCTGCCGGCCCGCCGGCGACATGGCGACACAAACTCCCCAGTCAGCCTGCCACCGACGAGGTGGTATCAAAATGGACGGCAGTGGCGTTTCGCAGGGTCTTCCGGTGCGCGAGACGTCCGCTCAAGGACTCGCGTCGTTTCAGCCGTTCCACACGCAGAACCATGACGCGATCCGAACCGCCGCGCTGTGGCAATCCTCACACTCGGGAACATTTTTTGAAATGCCGGCCTGACGACGCCGTCAGACCGCGCCCAGCGGTATCATGCCGAGCACCTCGTGCACCATTTCCGCAAGTCTGGGTAAGTCGAGAATGTGCAGGGCGTGACGGTCCTGCCTGAGGATCCCGGCGCGCGCCAGGGCGTTCATCTCGCGCGTGACGGCCTCACGATGGGTGCTCACGCGGCTCGCGATGTCCGCGTGCCGGGGCGCCGGCTTTATGACGACGCTCTGCCTATCGGATTCCCCGCCCGCAAGCCGCAACAACTCCGCGTGAATTCGGTTGCTCACGGTTAACGTGCTGAATTCGAACACGCGTTCGTCGAGTAGGCGAATCATGCGGCACAGGCGTATCATCACGCGGCGCGCCACCTCGAAATCGGCGCGCAGCAATTCCAAGAAGCCGCCCGCGTCGATAAACGCCACATAGGAGGGTTCCAGGGCGAACACGCTGCTCGACCGGCCCTTGTTGTCGATGGCCGCCAGTTCCCCGAACGCCTGTCCGGTCTCGAGGTCCTCGAACGACACCTCCTTGCCCGAAGGCGAATAGATCGAAACGCGCAGACGCCCCTCAACAAGGAACAGGACATCTGTGCCGGGGTCGAGATGCGCAAGCACCTGCTGATTCGCGCCAAACCTGCGCCAGCGGCAGCGCCTAGCGAGCGCCTCCAGCTCCGCGTTGGGCAGGCCGCTCAACAGTTCGATACGGGCAAGGGTGCCAGCCATGACACAGCATCCTAACATATGCCGTTGTCGTTGGAGAGTCGGTCAGGGCAATGCCACACAGGAACAGGTGCGCCGGTATGCCCCTACCGCGCGAGGAAGGCATCGCCAACGAAAGGGTTGCTCTGGCGCTCGCGACCGAAGCTGGAGACGGGTCAGAGGCCGGGAATGAACCCGACCTCGTCGCCGAGCGGCCACAGCTTGTTGCGGATCGAATCAATCAAGTCTTGGTGGTTGCTGCGCGGAAAATCGGTGCGGCCGATCGAACCTGCCGGGCCTTTCTGCGGGCCTCCCGGGCCAGCGAGCGGGCCTCGGACAGGCCGACGTCATGCAGGCCGCCAAGTCCCATGTCGCGCGAGCGACCGCGCGACTATCTCTTCACCGGCCGGCGAGGAAAAGACCGATGCCTGACGACGCGGCAGTATGCCCGGTTGGTATCCGGTTGGATCAACGATATCGGGTTGGACCCATTGCTGTTCGGAACGCATTCCCTGCGTCGAACCAAGGCGACCCTGATCTACCGGCGCACCGGCAATCTGCGTGCCGTCCAGCTGCTACTCGGGCACACCAAGGTGGAGAGCACAGTTCGATATCTTGGCGTCGAAGTCGACGATGCCCTCTCGATTGCCGAGAAGATCGACGTCTGATCCTCAGGGCAGAGCGGAA
>CP070634.1:363113-383780 GCA_020356105.1 Rhodospirillales bacterium
CCGCCATCTGGCCCCAGCCGACGGCGAAGCGACCGCTTTCCAGCACCAGCACCGTATCGCCGGCCGACAGCACGTTGGCCAGCGCCGCCTCCCAGGCGCCGTGGCCGTTGCCGATATAGATGTAGGTCCGGCCCTCGGTGCGGAAGACGGATTTGAGGTCGGCAAGGCAGCTCTCGGTGATGCCGACCAGCTCGCCGCCATAGATGTCGACGGCCGGGCGGTGCATGGCGGAGAGCACTTCGTCGGGCACCGTGGTCGGCCCCGGGATCGAGAGGAATTCACGGCCGTTGCGGACGGTCATCTGCGGTGGTCTCCCAAATTGTCTGGACGGCCCGCGCCCGCCAATCGACGGCGCGACCTCACCCTTCGAGACGGGCCTTGCGGCCCTCCTCGGGATGAGGGCACGCAACACCGAGCCTCATGCCGAGGAGCTCCGAAGGAGCGTCTCGAAGTATCAGGTCGCGTCGACTCCCGATGCGGAGCGCATACCGTTCACTCGCCGCGTCGATATCACACAATCGCGGCGGATGGCAGGGGGCTCTGACCCCCGTCTTGCCCCGGGCGGCAAACGGGCTTTCCCCGGGCCGGGAATCTTCCTAGTCTTTGCGCCATATTCCATCGCACCGACAGGAGGATCGAGATGCCCGCATACTGGATCGCACGCAGCACCGTGTCCGACGCCGACGCCTATGGCGACTACGCAAGGCGGGCCCGCCACATCATCAAGGCGCATGGCGGCGAGTTCCTGGTCCGCGGCGGGGCCTTGACGGTCCTCGAGGGCTCGGACCGGCCGCGTGCCGTGCTGATCCGCTTCCCGTCGGCCGACGCCGCCAGAGCCTGCTACGACTCGGCTGAATACCAGGAGGCGCTGGCCCTTGCGAAGGGCGCGGCCGAGCGCGACGTGTGCATCGTCGAGGGGATCTGAACGCGCGCCCAAACCGGGTTTCCCCGCGACGCAAAACTGCCTAGTCTCGGCGCAGCGTTTCATCGCAGCGACGGGAGGATATGAGATGACGGCATATTGGATGGCGCGGGTCAAGGTGACCGACGAGGCCAGTTACGGCGAGTACGCCAAGCGCGCCGGCCCCGCGATCGAAAAGCACGGCGGCCGCTTCCTCGCGCGCGGCGGGCGGTTCATCACGCTGGAAGGCGGCGAGTACCCGCGCAACGTGCTGGTCGAGTTCCCCTCGGTCGACGCCGCCGAGGCCTGCTACAACTCGCCGGAATACCAGGAGGCCGTCCGCTTCGCCGAAGGCGCCGCCGACCGGCTGCTGGTCATCGTCGAAGGGGTCTGAACGCATGGCCCGGAGCATCGAATCGGTCGCCGTTCTGGGCGGCGGCACCATGGGCAGCGGCATCGCCGGCGCCTGTGCCCAGGCCGGCTGCAGGGTGCTGCTGCTGGACGTAAGCCGCGAGGCGGCGGAACAGGCCCTCGACCGCATCGTCAACGGCCGGCCGCCGGCGGTGGACGACGACGAGGCGGCGGGCCGCATCGCGCTCGGGTCGTTCGACGATTTGGAGAAGATCACGGACTACGACTGGATCTGCGAGGCGGTGATCGAGGATCTCGACACCAAGCGCGCGCTGTTCGCGCGGCTGGAGCCGCTGCGCCGCGACGGCTCGGTCGTCAGCACCAACACCTCGGGCATCCCGTTGCGCGCGATCACCGAGGGAATGCCGGAGCGGCTGCGCCGGGACGTCACCGTCACCCATTTCTTCAACCCGGTGAAGGTGATGAAGCTGATGGAGCTGGTGCCGGGCGCCGAGACGACGCCGGATGTGATCGACGCCTTCGCCGAATTCTGCGGCAAGCGGCTCGGCAAGGGCGTGGTCCACGCCAAGGACACGGTCAACTTCATCGGCAACCGCATCGGCTGCTTCTGGATGCTGTCGGGCCTGCACAAGGCGCGCGCGGCGCTGGAATCCGGCCTGTCGATGGAGATGGTCGACGCGGTGATGGGGGCGCCGGCCGGCCTGCCCTCGACCGGGCTTTACGGGCTGATCGACCTGATCGGTCTCGACGTCATGGATTTCGTGGCGAAGAATCTCGAGAAGAACCTGCCGGCCGACGATCCCGGCCGTGCCTACCTCGCACTGCCGCCGGCCGAGCAGGAGATGCTGGCGCGCGGCCAGCTCGGCCGCAAGACGGGTGGCGGTTTCTACAAGATGATCAAGCATGAGGACGGCAGTCGCTCGAAGGAGACCTTCGACCTGCTGGCCGGCGAATGGCGGCCGGCCGAGGCGGCGACACCGACGCATGCCGACATCAGGGCCTTGTTCGCGGCCGATGATGCGCAAGGCCGCTTCGCCTGGGCGTTGATGGGCGGCACGCTCGCCTATGCCGCGGATCTCGTGCCGGAGATCTCCGATGACATCGTCAATGTCGACCGGGCGATGCGCTGGGGCTTTGCTTGGAAGCAGGGGCCGTTCGAAATGCTCGATGTGCTCGACCCGCCCGCGGTGATCACCCGGCTGGAGCAGAATCACCGGCCGGTGCCGAACATGCTGGCGCTCCTGCGCGACGCCGGCGTCGACCGCTTTTACCGCGACGAGGGCAAGGAATTCCTCGGCACCGACGGCCGCTACCATGCGGTGCCGGCGGACTGACGATCAGCCGCGCTTGAGCAGCTCGTCATAGGGGTCGGGCGCGCGGCTGCCGAAGCCGCCATTGCCCGCCGGGCGCGGCGCCGCGCTTCGGGTCGGTGCGGGCGCCGTGTCGGGCTGGCGGCGCGTCGCGATCTCGGCGATGTCCGCATCGTGCCAGAACCGCGTGTACAGGTTCTCGGGCGCGCCGGAAGCGAGCAGCTGCTCGCGGTATCCCCGCGCCCAGCCCGGACAGCGCGCGATCGCGTCGACGATGATACCGCAGGCCTCGCTGTGGCGGTTCTGCGCGCACAGCGCCTCGGCGAGCCCGGTATAGCCGAGCAGGTTGCACCGGTTCTGCAGCTCGGTGAGGTCCGCATCACTGCCGTCGACGCCGATCGCATCGGCCAGATCGGTGAAGTCCCCGGCGAACACCGCGAGCGACTTGCGGCACAGCGCCTCCTTGCGGGCCGGATCCTCGGCCAGCGTCGCCCGCGCCGCGATATGCGAGGCGAACAGGCGCAGCGGGAAGCCCGATTGCAGCGGCTCGCGATAGTCGACGACGCGGAGCATCCCCGCATGATCCCGGTCGCTCCAGGCGGTTGCGCGCAGCGTCCCGATCTGCATGAAACTCTGGCGTTTCGAGGAGAGCGGCGCCGCGAAATCCTCGTCCGCGCGGAACCGGCGCCCGGCGCGCATCTCGGCGACAAGCGCGAACATCAGCTGCAGGGCGGCGGCCCGCAGGGCTGTCGGCACGCCGATGAATTCGAGATTGGCGCCGCCGCGCCGGGCCGGCCCGTGACAGTGCACCCACAGCGTGCCGCGGCGCTCCGGCGCGCTGTGGTAATCCGCCCAGCCCCGCGGGTTGGCCCGCCCGAAGATCCGGTACATCAGGCGGGCGGGCGGGCTGACCAGCCTGACGCCGCTGTTGAGCGGGTGTTCCACATCGGCCTCCTTCGCCGCGCCCCGGTCGGCGCGGGCATCGGTGTTGCCGGTTAACGATACGGTCAGACAGATTAACGAATTGCCAATGGCGGCAATCGGTTGCGCGCTGTCCGGGGGCGTTCCGTCCGCTCTCGGGAACTGGCGCCATGGCGCCCGGGATCACGGCGCCGTGGCGTCATGGCGCCATGACGCCACGCACCGTCAGGCGGTCTTGCGGCGCGCCGGTGCCTTGCGCTTGCGGGTGGCGGTCTTCGGCTTGCGCCGGGGCAAGGGGCCGCTGGTGTTGGCCGGCCGCCGTCGCGCACAGATCTCCTTCAGATCCGCCGCCCGCCAGAAATTCATGAAAGCGTCCTTGCGGCGGTATTTCTTGACGAGGTAGTCGCGATAAGTCTGGGCCCAGCCGGGACAGCGGGCGATCGCCTCCTCCAGATACGCCGTCGCTTCGGCCGGCCGGTCCTGGTCGAACAGGGCCTGGGCCAGCGACAGATAGACCTGAAGGTTGGCGCGGTGCTGCAGATCGGTCAGATCCGCCTTGCCGGGCACGATCTCGGCGCCGGCACCCATCTCGAGGAAGCAGCCGGGGAACAGCGCGAGGGCACGGCGGCACAGCGCCTCCTTGCGCGCCGGATCCTCGGCGAGGTCGGCCCAGGCGGCGATGTGCGAGGCGAACAGGCGGCGCGGAAAGCCGGACTCGACCGGATGGCCCCAATCGACGATACGCAGGCTTTCCCGGTGGTCCGGGTCGTCATTCGGCGCCCAGCGCAGGGTCGCCATCTGGCGGAAGCTTTGCAGCGGGGCGGAGAAGATTCCCTCGATATCCGACTCCGCGGCCAGCGGCAGCCGGGATTTGGCGTCGGCGATGATCTCGAACAGCATCTGCTGGGCATAGCTCACCATGTCATGCGCAACCCCGACGAATTCGAGGTCCGGCAGCCGCCAGCGTCGCAAACCGTGTGTATGCACCCAGAAGGTGCCTTCGGGCTCTTCGACGCAGTGATAATCGGCCCAGCCATGGGGATCGTCCGGCTTGAAATAGCGGCGATGCAGCCGCGTGAGCCGCCCGGCGAGCCGGGTGTCCGCCGTGATCGGGTGTCGCATGCAACGCTCCTTCGCCCCGGATCTGGGGGTGCAACCTGCTTCCGGTGGCAATTCTAGACGGCGCGGGTTAACGTTCCCCAAACGCGGCATTTTCATTGCCCGCCGCAGCCGATATTCTTCGCATCGATGACCGAACCGAACGACCTCGTTCCCCCTGCCGTCCGCGCGGCCCTGGATTCATCGGGCCTCGCCTACGAGATCATGGACTGCGATCCCGAGCTCGCAGACACGGCCGTGTTCTGCGCCCGTTACGGCCATGCCCTGGAGGATTCGGCGAACGCCATCGTGGTGAAATCGAAGACCGGTGCGGAGAAATTCGTCGCCTGCGTCGTGCTGGCGACGACGCGGCTCGACGTCAACCGGACGGTGCGCAAGAAGCTGGGGGCGCGCAAGGTGTCCTTCGCCGACCCGGAGGAGACGCGGCGCGTCACCGGTATGGAGCTCGGCGGAGTCACCCCGCCGGGGCTGCCCGCCGACCTGCCGCTCTGGGTCGACTCACGGGTCATGGAGCGGCCCTTCGTGATTCTCGGCGCCGGCACGCGCGCCGCCAAGATCCGGGTCAGCCCCGACTACTTTCGCGGACTGCCCCAGGCCGAGATCGTCGACGGGCTGGCGATGCCGACCGATTAGCCGCGCTACCGGATCTCGCCAGGGACGGCCCGGCCCTGTCCTTCCCGTTTGCGCTGCGGTATGATGGGCCGGGCGAACGAGGGGAGACATGTCTGTACCTTCGGAAGGTAGACCCATGCGCAGGCAATTCATGCAGCTGTTGTTCGGCGCCGCGATCGCGGTGGCCGCTTTCGCCGGTCCCGCCTCGGAAGCCGTGGCGCAGACACAGTTCCGGCCCTCGGTGTCACCGTGGGAGGGATTCTATCTCGGCGTGCATGGCGGCTATGGCGGACGCAGCAATGACGTGATCGAGGATCCGGTCAACGCGGTCCCTTATAACGGCGCGGGCAACAGCTGGAGCTACAGCGCCGAGGGGTATCTCGCCGCGGTCCATGCCGGGCTCAACTGGGAATCATACGGCCTGGTCATGGGTCTCGAAGGCAGCTTCGGCTACATGGCGATCAAGGGCGACGCTGCGGACCCGGCTTCGCCCGGCCTCGATACCATCGCCGCCCAGGGCGACGGCACCTATGGCGACGTTACCGCGCGCATCGGCTACACGCCGGGCAGAATGCTCTACTACGTCGAGGGCGGCGCGGCGTTCGCCGATCTCGGCTGGTCGGTCAAAGACACCTGCACCGCGCCGCCCTGCAGTCCGACGACGATCACCGCGACGAGCGACGGCACCCAGTCCGGCTGGACGGCCGGGGGAGGCATCGCCTGGGCCTTCTCGCAGCGCGGCAGCCTGCGGCTCGAATACGGCTACTACGATTTCGGCGAGATCGACGTCACCGGCACTTCGGGCGGCAACACCTACAACTGGGTGCAAGAGGTGACGCTGCATACGGTCAAGGCGGGCGTGACCATCCTGTTCTGACGCCGGCCCGGGGCGACGAACCCACGCGCGTGTCGCGCCGCTGCGGCGGAGCCCAATCTGCCGGCCCGCGCGCCAGGCCCTACATTTCCCGCGCGCGCTGGCGCAGCACGTATTTCTGGATCTTGCCGGTCGAGGTCTTGGGCAGCGGGCCGAAGACGATCGTGCTGGGACATTTGAAGTGGGCCATGTTGTCGCGGCAGAAAGCGATGATGTCGTCATGGCCGACCCGCCCCTCCATGCCCGGTTTCAGGGTGACGAAGGCGCAGGGCGTCTCGCCCCATTTCTCGTCGGGCCGGGCGACGACGGCCGCTTCCATGATCTCGGGGTGGCGGAACAGCGTCTCCTCGATCTCCAGCGAGGAGATGTTCTCGCCACCCGAGATGATGATGTCCTTGGAGCGGTCCTTGACCTCGATATAGCCGTCCGGGTGCATCACGCCGAGATCGCCGGTGTGGTACCAGCCGCCGCGGAACGCGGCCGCGCTCGCCTCCGGGTTCTTCAGATACCCGCGCATGACGGTATGGCCCTTGAGCATGATCTCGCCGATCGTCGCGCCGTCGGCGGGCACCGGGTCCATGCTGTCCGGGTCGCGCACCGAGAGCCCCGCCAGCGTCGGATACCGCACGCCCTGCCGCGCCATCCGCTCGGCTCTTGGCTGCAGGTCGAGCCCGTCCCAGTCGTCCTGCCAGGCGCAGAAGGTGGCCGGGCCATAGGATTCGGTCAACCCGTAGAGATGCGTGACTCGGAAGCCCATGCGCTCCATGCCCTCGATCACCGCGCTGGGCGGCGCCGCGCCGCCGGTCGCCACCTCGACGATGTGATCGAAGGTCTGGCGGATGTTGACCGGGGCGTGGACCAGCATGTTGAGGACGATCGGCGCGCCGCACATGTGGGTCACGCCATGGTCGCGGATCAACGGGAAGATCACGGCCGGATCGACCTTGCGCAGACAGACATGGGTGGCGCCGACCGCTGTCACCGCCCAGGTATAGGTCCAGCCGTTGCAGTGGAACATCGGCAGCGTCCAGAGATAGACCGACTGCCGATTCAGCCCGAACACCAGGGCGTTGCCGATGGCGTTCAGATAGGCGCCGCGATGGTGATAGACGACGCCCTTGGGATCGCCCGTGGTCCCGGAGGTGTAGCACAGCGACAGCGCGCGCCATTCGTCATCCGGCAGGGCGATCGGATGGCCGGGGTCGCCTTCCTCGAGGAACGCCTCGTAGTCCTTTTCGCCCAGCCGCACGCCGCCCTCGGCCAGCGGATCGTCGATGTCGATCACCGCAATGTCGCGGCCCAGTTCGCTGAGTGCCGGCCCGATGACCTCCGAAAGTTCCTTGTCGGCGATCAGCAGCTTCGATTCCGCGTGCTCGAGGATGAACGCGACGGTGTGCGCATCGAGCCGCGTATTGATCGCGTTGAGCACCGCGCCGGCCATCGGCACGCCGTAATGCGCCTCCAGCAGTTCCGGCGTATTGAACGCCATCACCGACACCGTATCGCCGGGCCCGACGCCGCGCGCCTCGAGCGCGCTCGCCAGCCGCCGGCACCGGGCGCCGAATTCCTGATAGGTGTAGCTACGCGCACCGTGGATCACCGCAATCTTCCCGGGATACACGGATTCCGCCCATTCGAGCAGGGACAACGGAGACAGCGCCTGGTAGTTGGCAGCGTTGCGGCCGAGGTCCTTCTCGTAGATGTTGTCGCGCCCTGCGCCCACAGCGGATCTCCCTGTTCTGCTCTGTCTGGGATTACTGCATGGCGGGCGGGCGACGCGCAAGGCCGTCGCGATCACAGTGGCAGGATCAGCTCGGCCCGGAGGCCGCCTTCCTCCCGGTTGGAAAGCCGCACCTCGCCGCCATGGGCCTGCGCGACCGACTGGACCACGCACAGGCCGATGCCGGTTCCTCCGGTCTCGCGGCTGCGCGACCGCTCGAGCCGGTAGAACGGCTCGAACACTTGGGCGAGTTCGGCCTCGGGGATGCCCGGCCCGTCGTCGTCGACGCGCACGATGATGCGGTTGTCCGTCTGGACAAGGGCGGCACGCGCCCGCGCGCCATAGGCGACCGCGTTCTCGGCCAGGTTGGTCAGCGCCCGGCGCAGCGCCAGCGGCCGGCACAGATAGGGAGTCGGCGGTGCGGCTTCGAAGGTGCAGTCGCGTCCGGCGTCGGACAGGTCGTCGCAGACGCTCTGCACCAGCGAAGAGAGGTCGACGGTCTCCCGCGCCTCGGTCTGTGCATCGTCGCGGGCGAAGGCCAGCGTCGAGGTGATCATCTTCTCCATCTCGGCGAGGTCGGCGAGGGTCTTCTCGCGCTGCTCGTCGTCCTCGATCAGCTCCGCGCGCAGCCGCAGCCGGGTGATCGGCGTGCGCAGATCGTGCGAGATCGCCGCCAG
Organism: Rhodospirillales bacterium; assembly: GCA_020356105.1. GTDB lineage: Bacteria > Pseudomonadota > Alphaproteobacteria > UBA8366 > JADFVY01. The sequence goes on from CP070634.1 coordinate 371,620, forward strand.
CATGCGCATGCGCCCGTCGAGCAGGCTGCGGAGCCGCTGCTGCATCCGGTTGAACGCATGGGCGGCGCGGCGCACCTCGCTGGCGCCCTTTTCCGACAGCGGCGGTGCCTGCATGTCGCGACCGAGCCGGTCCGCCGCCGCGGCGATTTCCTCCAGCGGCCCGGTCATACGGCGCACCGCCCAGGCCGAAAGCAGCGCGACCGATACTGCCATGACGATCAGCGACAGCACCAGCCGGCCCGACCAGAACGGCGGCTCCGGCGGCGCAAAGGTTGCGAGGTTCAGCCAGCTTTCATCCGACAGCTTGACCGAGACGCGCAGCGTCGACCCGGCGGCGCCGTATTCCGTCTCCATCATCTGCATGTGGTAGCGCATCATCGCCCCCATGCCCTGCTGTCCGGTGCGACGCGGCGCCGGGCCATGCATCATGCCGGACTCGCCGGCGCTGCCCGGGACCGCCTCGGCCACCCCCACGCGAACGTCTTGCGCACCTGCCTCGCCGAGCGACAGCGCCAGCATCGTCGCCATCAGGCGTTCCCGCAGCCCGACCGTGCCGTCCGCCGGCAGCGCCGCGCTGCTGTCCCACGACAGGCGGAACCCGGGCCGGCTGGCCGCGTGGACGAGCCACGGCCGGCGCTCCGGCGGTGCCTTCTCGAGCAGCCGGACCATGGTGGCGATGCGCTCGGCGACGATGCCGCCGCCGACCATCGTCAGGGCCTCACCACGGTCGCTGTAATGGATCGCCGAGCTGGCGAAATGGGTGACGATAAGTCCGACGATCAGGACCGCGATGGTCCGGCCGAACAGGCTCTGCGGAATGAGGCGCCTCATGACCGCTCCACAGCCGGCGTGAACATGTAGCCGCCGCTGCGCACCGTCTTGATCAGCTCCGGCGCCGCCGAGTCGGCCTCGATCTTGCGGCGCAGCCGGCTGACCTGGATATCGACGCTGCGGTCGAACGGCGCGGCGGAGCGGCCGCGCGTGAAATCGAGCAACTGATCGCGGCTCAGCACCCGTTGCGGATGGTCGACGAAGGCGACGAGCAGCTCGTACTCGCCGGTGGTCAGGGTGACCGCGACGTCGTCGGGCGACCGCAGGTGGCGCCGCGCGAGGTCGAGCGTCCAGCCGGCGAAGCGCGCGAACTGCCCGCCGTCCGCCGGCGGCGCCTCGGCGCGTTCGCTGCCCCGGCGCAGCACCGCCTTGATGCGGGCCAAAAGCTCGCGCGGGTTGAACGGCTTGGCCACGTAGTCGTCGGCACCCAGCTCCAGCCCGACGATACGGTCGGTCTCCTCGCCCATCGCCGTCAGCATGATGATCGGAATCTCGGAGTTCGCACGCAGCTCGCGGCACAGGGTCAGCCCGTCCTCGCCCGGCAGCATCAGGTCGAGCACGATGAGGGCGATGCTCCAGTCCTCCAGCGCCGCGCGCATCTCGCGACCGTCGCGCGCGGTGGTGACGCGGCAACCGTGCTTCTGCAGGAACCGGCCCAAGAGGTCGCGGATCTCGCGGTCGTCGTCGACGATCAGTATGTGCGGCGAATTATCCATCTTGAACAAAGCATAACCGCGGTTCGCCCGCGCGGGGGCAAGGAATTTGTAACGGCATGTAACGCACCGCGCGAGCGTTACCGAGCGATACCAAACACCGGTTTTGCCGACATATGAGTGTTACAGGCGGGCGGGACAATGCCGCCACGATGAACGGTCCGGACGGGGTCCACGGGATCCTCCGGGTTGCGGCCGGGACGATCCGGCGACCATGTAAGCGTAAGGAGACCCACGATGAAGACGTTTCGCAAGACCACGATCGCAACGCTCGCCGGGCTCGGCATCCTCGCCGCCGCCGCGATGCCGGCGCTGTCGCACGGTCCCGGTCATGGCGGCCAGGCCGGCCCGGGCTACGGCCCCGGCTACGGCATGATGGGTGGCGGCATGATGGGCGGCGGCATGATGGGCCCGGGAGCCTATGGCGGCCAGCGCGGCTACGGCCCCGGCATGATGGGCCCCGGCCATGGCCCCGGCTTCGGCAACGGCGCGGGTTTCGGGCCGTGCGCCCAGCAGGCGGCCGCAACCGGTGAGGAGGTCAGCGTCGACGACGTCACCCAGCGCATGGAGCACTGGCTCGCGATGCGGGGCAACGACCGGCTGAAGCTCGGCAAGGTCGAGGCGATCGACGACGACACGATTACCGCCGAAATCGTCACCGTCGACGACTCGCTGGTGCAGAAATTCACAATCGACCGCAAGACCGGCTGGACCCGGCCCGCGAAGTAAGGACGCCCACGGCGCCTGCACGCGGCGCCGACACTGGAACGGCCGGGCACGCCCCCACGGCGGGCCCGGCCGTCCTCCACCACACGGACACAAGGAGACGAGAGATGTGGAACAACATGCCCTATGGCGAGGGCGGCTATGGGCTGATGCATGGTGGCAGCCACTGGCTGGGGATGGGATTGCACGGCCTGTACTGGATCGTGCTGGTCGCGCTGATCGCGCTCGCGGTCGTCTGGGTGGTCCGGTCCGCCGGCCGCGCCTATAACGGGGCGGCGGCAGGTGGCGCTCCGAGCCCGCGCGAGATTCTCGATGCGCGCTACGCCCGCGGCGAGATCGAGCAGGACGAGTACCTGACCCGCAGGAAGGCCCTGGACCGCTGAGTATTGAGGCGAGCGAGCGCCTATTCCACGGCGCTCAACGGGGCCGGGACCGGCCCGCTGAGCCGGCGGCCGACAAGGACCTCGTTGCCCGGTTCGGGCGCCGCCGGCACGTTCATTGACAGCAAGAGAGAGACCATCGCCATCAGCGCGCCGGCGAGGAACACGGCGGCCGGCGAGGCCAGCCAGATCAGGCCGAAGACCACCGGGATCGCCACCGAGGAGATGTGGTTGATGGTATAGCCGACGCCTGCGGTCGCCGCGATATCGGCCGGATCGGCGATCTTCTGGAAGTAGGTCTTCATGGCGATCGCGAGCGCGAAGAACAGGTGGTCGACGACATAGAGGCCGGCGGCCATCCACGGGTCGTCGACGACGGCGTAGAGCGTGAACACGCCGACCAGCCCGGCATACTCGAAGATCAGCGCCCGGCGCTCGCCGATGCGACCGATCAGCCGTCCGATGCGCGGCGCCGCGATCACGTTGATCACCGAGTTCAGCAGGAACAAGAGGGTGATCGCGCCGACCGAATAGCCGAACTTCTCGACCATCAGGAAGCTGGCGAAGACGACGAAGATCTGCCGCCGCGCGCCGGACATGAAGGTCAGCAGATAGTAGAGCCAGTAGCGGCGGCGCAGCACCATGTGGCGGTGCTGGCGGACCTTTTCGGGGAATCTCGGGAAGGCGATCCAGCAGGCGGCGGCGATACCGGCCGTCAGCCCGCCGCCGATCAGATAGACCCAGTGATAGTCGAGGCCGGCGACGTCGAAGGCCAGCCAGATCAGGACGAAGGTCGCGATCGAGGCGAACGAGCCGGCGGCGATGATGCGGCCGAGCACCTCCGGCGTGCGGCTCTTGTCGATCCACTGCAGCGAGACCGAGACCTGCACCGTCTCGTAATAGTGGAAGCCGATCGACATCAGGACCGTCGTCACGTAGAGGCCGAGCACGCTGGGAAAATAGCCGGTCAGCGCCGTGCCGAGGCCGAGCACCACCAGCGAGAGATAGGCCAGCGTCTGCTCGCGCCAGATCAGGATCAGGAAGACCACCGCGAAGGACAGGAAGCCCGGGATCTCGCGCAGGCTCTGCAGGATGCCGATCTCGGCGCCGGTGAACGCCGCGTGCTCGACCGAGAAATTGTTGAGGAGCGCCATCCACACCGAAAAGCTGATCGGCGCCGCCGCCGCCATCAGCAGCAGCAGGATTTCCGGCCGGCGCCAGCCGCCGGCCTCCGGATTGGTCGCAAAGCGCAGCATGGCGGGGACTATAGAGCGGCGCGCGGGCCGCGTCAGCCACGTCGTGCCGTATGGCGGTCCCGGGCCGATGCCATGTTCGGTGCGAGAATCCGACCGCGGCCGCGTTCAGGCCTTCCAGCGCCGAAACCCCATCGCCGTGCGGACCCGTTCGCCGGCCAGGTCGACGGCCGCTTCACGCGGCAGGATATCGTCACGGTCCGCCCGCGCCAGCACCTCGGCGGTGTTTGCGCGAATCTTCTCGTCGATGGTCTGGAACGCCTGGGCTTCCGTCCCCTCATGGTATTCGACGGCGGCGCAGATCACGCCGCCGGCGTTGGAGATGAAATCGGGCACGCTGAGCACACCGCGCGCGGCGAGCAGCGCCTCGGCCTCCTCGGTCACGCCAATATTGGCGCCCTGGACGACCAGCCTCGCCCGCAGCTCGGCCGCGTTGTCGGCGCGGATCACGTCTGGCCGCGCCGCCGGCACCCAGATATCGCAATCGACGCCGATCAGCGCATCACCGGCGAGCTTCTCGCCCGCCGGCAGGTCGACGACATGGCCGCCCTCGTCCTTCAGGGCGATCAGCGCGGCGACATCCAGCCCGCCCGGGTCGTGGATCGCGCCCCGCGAATCCGAGGCGCCAACCAGAATCGCGCCCTTCTCGGCGAAGAACCGGGCGGCGTGCTTGCCGACCGAGCCGAACCCCTGCACCGCGACCCGCGCGCCGTCGAGCGCAAGCCCGGCATGGCCGGCGGCGACCTCCGCCGCCGCGACGAGGCCGAACCCGGTGGCGCCGATCTCGTCCAGCGGGATGCCACCGATCTCGCGCGGCAGGCCGACGGATCGCCCGATCTCGTCGCGAACCCAGGCCATGGCGACTTCGTCGGTGCCCATGTCCGGCCCCGCGATATAGTCCTCGATCGGACCGATCGCGGCGGCGAAGGCGCGGACCAGTCGTTCCTTTGCCGCCGGCTCCATCGCCGGATCGGCGAAGATGACCGATTTGCCGCCGCCATGGGCGAGGCCCGCCGCCGCATTCTTGAAGGTCATCGCGCGCGCCAGCCGGAAACACTCCTCGAGCGTGACGTCCGGCGCCATCCTGACGCCGCCGATCGCGGGGCCGGCGGCAACATTGTCCACCACCAGGATCGCCTTCAGCCCGATCGCCGGCTCATGGCAGTGCAGGATGGTCTTCGGGCCCAGCTCGTCGCAGAAACGGAACGCAGGTTCGCTCATCTTCCGATCCTCGTCAGTCCGGTCGTTCGAGATCCTCGATCGCCGCGTTCAGGAAGCGCGCCGCCTCGACACCGGTCACAACGCGGTGATCGAAGCTGAGGGACAGGGGGAGCAGTCGATGGGCAACCGGGGTCCCGTCGACCGCAACGATGCGCATCTCGGCCCGCCCCGCGCCGAGGATCGCAACCTGCGGCGGCACCACCACGAGATCGGCGAACCGCCCCCCGAACATGCCGAAATTCGACAGCGTGATGGTCTGCCCGACCAGCTGCTCGGGCGGAATCGAGCGGGCCGCGATGTCCTTCTTCATCGCCTCGACGCCGCGCCGCAGATCGGCGGCGTCGCGATTGCCGATATCGCGCATGACCGGCGCGAACAGCCCGTCCTCCGTCTCGACCGCGATGCCGAGCTCGATGCGCTGGTGGACGCGGCGGGTCATCGTCGCGGCATCGAACCAGGCGTTGAGCGACGGCGACGCCCGACAGGCCACGGCAACGGCGCGGATCAGCCGGACCGTAACGTCGGTCCCCGCGGGCCAGGATTCGATATCCGCCTCGTCGGTGACCGTCGCCGGCACGATCTCCCGGCCCGCCCGCGTCATGTTGTGGAACATCGCCCGGCGGACGCCGCGGATCGGCTCCGCCGCTTCGGCCTCGCCGGCCGCGCCCTCGACATCGGCCCTGGTCACCGTGCCGTCGGGGCCGGTCGCCTTGACCGCCGCAAGATCGACACCGAGCTGCGCCGCCAGCCGCCGCACCGCCGGCGCGGCACTCGCCTTTCCGTCCGGCGCGGCCGGCCGCGCCTTTTCCCCAATCGCGACCTTGCCGACGATCGCCCCCGCATCAGCCGCGGCCTCGTCGGCAAACTCGACCAGCGGCGCACCAACGGGAACGACGTCGCCGGCATCCCCGTGCAGCGCCGCGATGTATCCCGAATGCGGCGCCGGGACCTCGACCACGGCCTTGTCGGTCTCGACCGAAACCAGGGGCTGGTCGGTCACGACATGGTCGCCGACACCGACATGCCAGGCGACGATCTCCGCCTCCTTCAGCCCCTCGCCCAGGTCGGGCAATTTGAAGATCTTTGCCATCTTTGGCCTCACGCATATTCGAGAACGCGTCGCGCAGCCGCGACGATGCGCGACACCGACGGCATGTACCGCGCTTCGAGGCGCGGCAGCGGCATGACCGTGTCCCAGCCGGCGACGCGCTCGACAGGCGCGACCAGATGCATCAGCCCCTCGCCCGCCAGCCGGGCCGCGATTTCCGCCCCGAAACCGCCGGTCAGCGGGGCTTCGTGCACGATCACGCAGCGCCCCGTCCGGTGCACCGATTCGAGGATCGTGTCCATGTCCAACGGTTTCAGCGTGGCAACGTCGATGACCTCCGCGTCGACGCCGTCGCCGGCCAGGCTTTCCGACGCATCGAGGGTTTCCTGAAGCATCGCGCCCCAGCTGACCAGCGTTACGTCGCTGCCCTTGAGGATCGTAAAGCAACGGTCGAGCGGCAGCGCCCCGCCATCGTCGACGACGGCCTCGCGTGCCGCGCGATAGACGCGCTTCGGCTCGAGGAAGACGACCGGATCGGGATCGCGGATCGCCGCCAGGAGAAGCCCGTATGCCTTGGCCGGGGAGGACGGGATGACAATGCGCAGGCCGGGGATGTGCGCGAACAGCGCCTCCATGCTCTCGGAATGATGTTCGGGCGCATGAATGCCGCCGCCATAGGGCGCCCGCAACACCATCGGACAGCTCAGGCGGCCGCGCGTGCGCGTGCGCATGCGCGTTGCGTGGTTCACGATCTGGTCGATCACGGGGTAGATGAAGCCCATGAACTGAATCTCGGCGACCGGGCGGAATCCCATGGCGGCCAGGCCGACCGGCAGGCCGCCGATCAGCGATTCGGACAACGGCGTGTCGCGCACGCGATCGGCCCCGAAGCGGGCGATCAGCCCGTCCGTGGCGCGGAAGACACCGCCATCGACGCCGATATCCTCGCCCAGCAGCACGACCGTCTCGTCCTCCGCCATGGCGCGGGCCAGGGCGCGCTGCACCGCCTCGACCAGCGTGAGCTCGGCCGTCGCGGCCACGGCGTCGGTCTTGGCATGCGGTCGGGCCATGCGTCAGTCCTCCCGCAGCAGGGCCGCACGCTGGCGCGCGACCTCCGCCGGCAATTCCTCGTACAGATGGTCGAACATGGAAGCGGGCGCCGGCGGCGACGTCGCGAGATACGCCTCGGCGGCCGCCTCGACCTGCGCCGCGCAATCCGCGATCAGGGCTTCCTCCTCGGCCTTGGTCCAGCCATGCGCATCGACGAGATGACGGCGCAGACGCGCGATCGGCTCCATCTTCCAGTGCCGACCGACCTCGTCGTCGTCGCGGTACCGTGACGCATCGTCGACCGTGGTGTGGTCGCCGAGGCGATAGGTCAGGGCCTCGATCAATGTCGGTCCGCCCCCCGACCGCGCCCTCTCGAGCGCCGCCGCGGTCGCCTCGCGGACGGCGATGATGTCGTTGCCGTCGACCTGACAGCCGTCGAAACCGGCGGCGACGGCCTTCTGGGCCAGGGTCTCGGCCGCCGTCTGGGCGCGGCGCGGCACCGAGATGGCCCACTGGTTGTTGTTGGCGATGAAGACGACCGGCAGGGTCCACGCGCCGGCGACGTTCATCGCCTCATAGACGTCGCCGCGCGAGGTCGCGCCGTCGCCGAATATGCACACGGCGGCACGCGCCTCGCCGCGCAACCGGAAGGACAGACCCACGCCGGCGGCGTGCGGCGCCTGCGTGCCCACGGGTATGCACACCGGGAAATCGTGCCGCGGGCCCGCGAAATCACTGCCGCGCTCGTCGCCCCCCCAGTACAGCAGCAACTCCTTCATCGTCACCCCGCGGACCAGCTGCGCGCCGTGCTCGCGGAAGCTCGGCAACAGCACGTCGTCGGCCGCCATGGCGTCGGCGACGCCGACGCCGACCGCCTCCTGTCCGAGCGACGATGCGAAGGTACCGAGGCGGCCGGTGCGCTGCAGCGCCACCGCCTTCGCATCGAAGGCACGGCAAAGGACCATCCAGCGGTACAGGGCGACCAGGGTATTCCGGTCGCGCGCGAAAGCGGGCGGCGCGCCGTCGATCGTGCCGTCGGGGTCGAGGATCCGGCGATAGCCGATCTCGAATGTCGCCACCGTTGTCATGCCGGTTCCTTCTGCGCAAGACCGAGCTCCTCGGCCATCTGCTGGCGCATCACGAATTTCTGCACCTTGCCGGTCACCGTCATCGGGAACGCGTCGACGAATTTGACGTAGCGCGGGATCTTGAAATGGGCGAGCCGGCCCCGGCAGAACTGGCGGATCTCCTCGGCGCTCGCCGTCTCCCCCTCGCGCAGCTTGATCCAGGCGGCCAGCTCCTCGCCGTATTTGGGGTCCGGCACGCCGAACACCTCGACCTCGTCGACCTTCGGGTTGGTATAGATGAATTCCTCGATCTCCCTCGGATAGAGGTTCTCGCCACCGCGGATGACCATGTCCTTGATCCGGCCGACGATGCGCACGTAGCCGGCTTCGTCGAGCGTCGCGATATCGCCGCTCTTGATCCAGTGGGCCGCGTCGATCTCCTTTGCCGTGCGCTCCGGGTCCGCCCAGTAGCCACGCATGACGCAGTAGCCGCGGGTGCACAGCTCGCCCGGCTCGCCCGGCGGCAGGATGCGGCCCTCCGGATCGACGATCTTGATCTCAGTGTGGGGCAGGACCCGGCCGACGGTGCCGACCCGCTTCTCGACCGGATCGTTGACCGCGGTCTGGGTCGACAGCGGCCCGGTTTCGGTCATGCCGTAGCCGATCGTGATCTCGGACAAGTGCATGTCCTTGATCACCCGATGCATCAGCTCCACCGGACAGGGCGCTCCGGCCATGATCCCGGTGCGCAGGCTGGTCAGATCGCGGTCGGCGAAGCCGGGCTCGTCGAGCACCGCGATGAACATTGTCGGCACCCCGTGCAGCGCCGTACAGCGCTCGGTCTCGATCGCCGCGAGCACGGCGGCGGCGTCGAACCCGGCCGACGGAAACACCATGGTTGCGCCATGCGTCGCGCAGAGCAGCGTGCCGAGCACCATCCCGAAGCAGTGATACATGGGAACCGGAATGCACAGGCGGTCGTGATCGCTGAACTTCATGATGCGCGCCGACAGGTTCGCATTGTTGACGATGTTGTGATGGGTCAGGGTGGCCGCCTTCGGGGTCCCGGTGGTGCCGCTGGTGAACTGGATGTTTATCGGATCGTCGAAATCGAGTCCGGCGGCGATGCGGTCCAGTTGCCGAAAATGTTCGTCCCCGGCAAGGGTGCGGATATCCGCATAGTTGAGACAGCCTTCCGTCTTCTCGTCGCCGAGGCGGATGACGTGGCGCAGATCCGGCGCGCGCGCTGCGGCAAGCTCGCCGGGCGCCGCGGTGTCGATCTCCGGCGCCAGCTCGCGCAGCATGGCGATGTAATCGCTGGTCTTGAACTGCGCTTCCGTTACGATCGCACGACAACCGACCTTGTTCAGCGCGTATTCAAGCTCGGACAGGCGATAGGCCGGATTGATGTTGACCAGGATCAGCCCGGCATAGGCGGTGCCGAACTGAACGGCGACCCACTCCGCACGGTTCGGCGCAAGAATGCCGACCCGGTCGCCCGGCTCGAGCCCCAGTGCGATCAGGCCGGCCCCCAGCGCCCTGGCCTCGCGGCGCAGATCGCGCCAGCTCCAGCGGATGTTCTGCTGCCTGACAACGAGCGCCTCGCCCGCGGGCCACCGGCGCGCGGCCTCGTCGAGGACGGCGCCGACCGTCAGCCCTAACAGGGGAATGGGGCGCCCACCGTGCACGTAGCTCCGAGAAAGCCCCGATTCTTCCATGGTGACGCCGATATTGCGCCAGTTTCTCTGTTAAATCTTTGATCCGGGTCAATCGGCCGTCCCGTGTCGAAGCCCGGAAGGATGGAAAACCCCATGGCGATCAAAACGGTTTTGAAGAACCAGAGGCGGGGGGTTATTACGATCAAAAGCACCGCGACGGCCGGTGATGCGACCTGGCTTCTGCAGCAGACCGGCGCCGGCGCACTGATCGTAACCGATAACGGCCGCGACATTCGCGGTCTGGTCAGCGGACGGGATCTGATCCGGGCGCTCAAGACGCACGGCCTCGATGCCATGCCGCCGTTGACGGTCGCCGAGATCATGCGACGCAATTTTGCGACATGTCGACCCGAAGACAGCCTGCGATCGGCGATGACGCGGATGACGGCGCGCGGTCTTCGTCACATCGCGGTGGTCGGCGACAACGGGCCCTGCGGCGTCCTCAGCCTGGCCGAGGTGATGAAGGGCCGTCTGCACCGGGCAAGAGACGAAATCGCGGCGGCCTGTCGTGACGGGGCGCTTACGACCTGACCCGCGCCGGCCGCCGCGCGGCATCGCGATTCCCGATCAGGCACGCAAATTGCTTCGAATTACCGGTGCGGCGGGCTGCCCGTCGCTTGAACGGTGATTTGAGGGATTGTTGATCGTGTATTTCGAAGAGAATTCAATGGCGCACAGTCGACGCGAGCAGGCGAAGCTCGCCATGGCGCTGCTCGAGAATCTGGGCCTGGACGGCGCGATGTCGGCCTGTCGCGCCAACGGATGGGACGGCGTGCTCGAGATCCTGCGCCGGACCGGGACTGAGGAGCCGCACGCTGCGGCAACCCAAATCTATCGGGTCTGACTGTCGCGCCAATAGCGCGCGCCGGGGTCAATCCCGGCCCGGCATCGCCTGCAGCAAATCGCGCCGCACTTCGCGCAGATGTTCGCGCATGAGGTTCGCGGCCAGATCCGTATCCCGGTGTTCGATCGCATCGACCAGCGAGTCGTGCTCCGCGAAACTGTGGTGGCTGTGGTCCGGCGTCAGGTCGTAGCGGCGTAGCCGGCCCCAGGTCACGGCGCGGCGGATCGTGTTCAGCATGTCGAAGACCGCCAGCATGCAACCATTGCCGCCGGCCTTGGCGATCGCGCGGTGCAGGCGATTGTCCCACATCTCGTAGGTGCGCCAGTTGCGCGCCGATTTGGTCCTCTGGATGCAGTGGCGCATTTCCTCGATATCGGTGGCGGATGCATTGAGCGCGGCGAGGCGCGCCAGCTCCGGCTCGACCATCTGCCGCGCCTGCATGACCTCGGTCGGGTTGGTCCGGCTGGTCACCTGCGAGAGATCGTCGAGCGCGCCGTTGGGCGGCGTGCCGACGAAGGTACCCTTGCCGACATGGCGCCAGATCTGGCCCTCCGATTCGAGGGTCGACAGCGCCCGCCGCAGCGTATTGCGCGTCACGCCCAGACGATCGCAAAGGTCACGCTCCGGCGGCAGCCGGCTGTTCAGCGGGTAGTCGCCGGCTTCGATCATCTGCCGCATCAGGGCCAGGGTGCGGTCGACTGCGTGCTGAGACATTCGATCAATTGCCCGATTGGTTGGGTATAGTCACTTGATACAGAACGCAATGTCCCCTGTAAAGCTTGACTCTGAAAAAACCAATCCGCTACTTTGATCACAATTGGTTGATAACTTGCAAGATCATCCATTACCCAGGGAGGACTACCAACATGAAGAGAATCATCCAGGCCTGCACCATGGCGGCGATGGCGGGCACGCTTCTGGTCGCGGCGACTGCGGCGCAGGCGGAGAAGATCCGGATCGCGCTCGCGGAGCCGCCGTCGGACGAGGTCGCCCACATCTTCGTGGCGCTCGACCGCGCGAAGAAGATGGGCCTCGATTACGAGTGGACGGCGTTTTCCGACGAGGAACTCGCCATCCAGGCAATCCTGAGCGGCCAGATGGATATCGGGTTCGGCACGCCCTATTCGGTGATGCAGCGCTCCAAGGCGCCGGTGCGGATCATCTTCCAGATGTCCAAGCTGAAGTTCTTCCCGGTGACCACGAAGATATACTCCAAGCTGGAGGATCTCAACGGAGAGCCGATCATGCTGCATTCGCGGGGCGGCGGCACGGACTCGATCGCCAACGTCATCGAGGATCGGCTCAACATC
>CP070634.1:383880-386555 GCA_020356105.1 Rhodospirillales bacterium
CGGAATGCCGAGGAAACGGTCCTGTTTCATCGCCATGCGCGGATCACACTTCCTGGCTTTCGAAGTGAATCCGCGGATCGACGAACATGTAGGTCACATCGCCGATGATGTTCAGCAGCAGGCCGAGCAGCGTGAAGAAATAGAGCGTGCCGAACATGATCGGATAATCGCGCTGGATCACCGCCTCGAAGCCCAGCAAGCCGAGCCCGTTCAGCGAGAAGATCACCTCGATCAGCAGCGCCCCGGTGAACAGGATGCCGACGAAGGCGGCGGGGAAGCCCGCGATCACGATCAGCATCGCGTTGCGAAACACGTGGCCGTACAGCACGCGGCGCTCCGCGAGGCCCTTGGAGCGCGCCGTGATCACGTATTGCTGATGGATCTGGTCGAGGAAGGAATTCTTGGTCAGCATCGTCAGCCCGGCGAAGCCGCCGATCACCATGGCCAGGATCGGCAGCGCCAGATGCCAGAAATAGTCGAGGATGCGGGCCGGCCAGCTGAGCTCCTCCCAGTTCGGCGAGGTCAGGCCGCGCAGCGGAAACCAGTCGAGGTAGCTGCCGCCGGCGAACAGCACGATCAAGAGGATGGCGAACAGGAAGGACGGGATGGCGTTGCCGACGATCACCAGCCCAGAGCTCCAGACGTCGAAGCGCGAGCCGTCGCGCACCGCCTTGGCGATGCCGAGGGGAATCGAGATCAGGTAGGTCAGCAGCGTCGTCCAGATGCCGAGCGAGATCGACACCGGCATCCGCTCGATCACCAGGTCGATGACCTTGCGATCCTTGAAGAAGCTCTCGCCGAAATCGAAGGTCAGATAATTGCCCAGCATGATGAAGAAGCGCTCGTGCATCGGCTTGTCGAAGCCGAACTGCTTCTCCAGATCGGCGATGAATTGCGGATCGAGCCCCTGGGCGCCGCGATAGCTTCCCGCCGGCCCCTCCTGCTGCGCCGGCGCCTCGCCGCCGGTGCCGACCTCGGTGCCGGCCTGGCCGCCGAAGCGCGCGGTCGCCTCGACCGCGGTGCCCTGGATCTGCGCGATGATCTGCTCGACCGGACCGCCCGGCGCGGCCTGGACGATCAGGAAGTTGAGGATCATGATCCCGAGCAGCGTCGGGATCACCAGCAGCAGGCGGCGGATGATATAGGCGATCATCGCGGGCGCGCCCCGTGACCGGGCCCGCTCTAGCCGCCGCGTCCCAGCTCTTCGAGGGCCTGCGCCTTCGCCGGGTCGATCCACCAGGTGAACAGGCTGGCGCCGCGCGTCGGGATGATCTCGGGCCGCGAGAACTTGTTCCAGTAGAGAACGCGGTCATACGGGATGTGCAGCTGCGGTATGACGATGTACTGCCACTGCAGCACGCGGTCGAGGGTGCGGGTGCGATAGATCAGCTCCGTGCGCGTCGGCGCCGCGATGACCATCTCGATCAGCTCGTCGACGACGGGGTTCTTGATTCCGGTGAAGTTCTGGCTGCCCCTGCGATCGGCGGCGGCCGATCCTCAGTAGTTGCGCTGCTCGTTGCCAGGCGACAGCGACTGGCCCCAGGTCATGACCACCATGTCGAAATCGAAACCGGTCAGCCGTTCCTGGTACTGCGCGCTGTCGACGGTGCGCACGGTGATGTCGATACCGAGACGGGCGAGGTTCTTCTTCATCGGCAGCACGACCCGCTCGAACAGCGGGCTGACGAGCAGGACCTCGAATTTCATCTCCCGCTTCGTGTCCTTGTGGGTGAGCTTGCGGGTTTCCTCGTCGATGTCCCAGCCGGCCTGGCGCAGGATCGTGAGCGCCTGGCGCAGCTGCGTGCGGTTGTTGCCCGTCCCGTCGGTGCGCGGCGGGTTGTATTCGGTGGTGAACAGCTCGGGCGGCAGCTGGCGGCTGTATTTCGCGAGGATCTCGCGCTCCCGTCCCTGCGGCACCCCGGTCGCCGCCAGCTCGGAGTTCTGGAAGAAGCTGCGGGTGCGCGTGTACTGGCCGTAGAACAGCGTCTTGTTCGACCATTCGAAATCGAAGGTATAGGCCAGCGCGCGGCGCACCAGGCGATCCTGGAAGATCGGTCGGCGCAAATTGAAGGCGAAGCCCTGCATGCCGGTGGAGCGGCCGTGCGGCAGCGTTTCCTTCTTGATCCGCCCGTCCCGCACCGCAGGGATGTTGTACGAGGTGGCCCAGTGGCGCGACGAATTCTCGTCGCGATAGTCGATGGCGCCCGACTTGAACGCCTCGATCGCCACCGTGCTGTCGCGGTAGTAGTCGTAGCGCACGGTATCGAAATTGTTGGTGCCGACATTGACCGGCAGCCTTGCGCCCCAGTAGTCCGGCACCCTTGCATAGGTGATCGAGCGCCCCGGCTCGAAGGATTCGATGCGGTACGGGCCGCTGCCGAGCGGCGGCTCGAGAGTCGTCGATTCGAAGTCGCGCTCGGCCCAGTAGTGCTTGGGCAGCACCGCCAGCTGGCCGATGATCAGCGGCAATTCGCGGTTCTCGGTGCGCTGGAAGGTGAACTTGACGGAGCGCGGACCGGTCTTCTCGACCTTTGCCACGTTGGCGTAATAGAACCGGTAGAACGGCGCTCCCTTCTCGCGCAAGGTGTTGACCGTCCAGATCACGTCCTCGACCGTGACCGGCTGCCCGTCATGCCACTTCGCGTTCGCCCGCAGGGTGAAGGCGACCCAGGAAC
>CP070634.1:386655-393529 GCA_020356105.1 Rhodospirillales bacterium
CGACCGGCGCGTCGACCATGTCGATGCCTCGCGCCGCCAGCGCTTTGCCGGTATCGCGGGTGTCCACAGGGTTCGAGGTGCTCATGTCGATGAGCAGCGCGCCTTCCTTCATGCCGTCCGCCAGGCAGTCGCCCGGACCCAGCGCGACCTTGGCCACGATAGCGCCGGTCGGCAGCATCGTGATGACCGCATCCGCGGCCGCGCCCAGCGCCGCGAGGGACGGGGCGACGGTGCCGCCATGCGCCGCCGCGAAGCGCTCTGCGACGCTGGGCGCCGCGTCGGCGACGACGAGCTCGAGGCCGGCGCCGGCCAGATGCCCGGCCATCGGAAAGCCCATATTGCCGAGGCCGACGAAGCCGACCTTTTGGATCGTTTTCATGATCAACTCCTGTAGCCGTCCGGCGGCGGGGTGCCGTGGATGCCGCCCGTCTTGAGGATCGCCTCGCGCCCGCCATGCGCTGCGAGCACTCGTGCCTGGTCTTGCTTGGCGCGGCGGTCCGTTGCCTCCGGGTCGAGCGTCGCGCGCAGCAAGGCCTCCAGCGCCGCCCGGACCGGCGTGAGCTCGTCCTTAGCCGCCAGGTTTTCCAGTTCCTCCGGGTCGCGCGACAGGTCGAACAGTTCCGGCGCGCAGCCCGTGTAGTGAATATATTTGTATTGTCCGCGGCGTAACATATAGGCCGCCGATATCGATGCGGCGGCGTGGTATTCGCTTAGGATGATGCGTTCGGGATCGTCCGGCGCGGCGGCAAGTCGCCGCAGCGACCGGCCCGGCAGGAGAGCGTCGCCGGGCAAGGTCTCGAGGCCGGCGCAATCCAGCACGGTCGGGTTGAAATCGACCAGCGAGACCGGTGTTTGGACGGTCCTTCCTTCCGGAATATCAGGGCCGGCCAGGATCAGCGGGATACCCGCCGATTCCTCGTACATGGTCGACTTGCCCCACAGGCCGCGGGCGCCGAGGTTCTCGCCATGATCGCTGGTATAGGCGACCGTCGTCTCCCGGGCGAGGCCCGATTCCGCCAGAGCATCCATGACGCGGCCGATCTGCGCGTCGACGAAGCTGCAGAGACCGAAGTAGCAGGCGATGGCGAGCCTGCGGTGTTCGTCGTCCCGGAAATAGCGGTCGAAGGTATAGCTGGCGTTGAAGGCCTTCCACCAGGGATGGCTGTCGAAATATGCGCGGTCTGCCGGCTTCGGCAGGGGAATGTCGTCCCGCGCATAGAGATCGAGATAATCCGCCGGGACGATCAGCGGGAAATGCGGCGCGATGAACGATACGAACAGCGTCCAGGGCGTGTCCGCCTGCTGCTTTGCGCGTCCGGCCAGCCAGGCGCAGGCGTGGTCGGCGATGTCCCGGTCGTAGCGGGTATATTCGGTCTCGCCGGCCCCCACTTCCTCGGCCAGCCGCGCGCTCTGCGGCCGCTCCGGGACATCGGGGCGGATCAGCCCCAAGACGTCGCCCCGGCCGCGGGCGATATGCATCGGGATCAACTGCTCGCCCACCCCGATCGGATCGTCGGCGAAACGGTAATGCAGCTTGCCGATCGAGACGAATTCGCGGCCGGCTTCGAGCAGGCGGTGACCCCAGCCCTTGACCCGGCCGTCATAGGCGATCGCATTGTCCCAGTAGCCGATCTCGTGGAGATGGCGGCCGGTCGCGAAACAGGCCCGCGCCGGCACGCAGAGCGGCGAGTTGGTGTAGGCATGCGCGAATCGGGTGCCGCGCGCCGCCAGCGCATCGATATGCGGCGTCCGCGCCAGCGGATGGCCGTAGCAGCCGAGCGCCTTGCGACTGTGCTGATCGGCCATGAAAATTACCAGGTTGGTCGCAGGCATCGCCCTTCAAGCCGGTTCTGTCGCGAATCTCTTTGCACAATAGCAAAAGGATTTATCATGGGGCTGCAGAACGGGTGCAAAATCCAACCAGGGAAAATCGTTCATGATGGCGTTTGATCTCAAGGCCGAGGAGGAGTTCTCGCTCGACCGGCATATCGAAAAGATCCTCGGTGTCGAATCCGGCGGCGACGTCACGGTCGCCTGCTGGGAGCCGGGTCAGAGGAGCCCCAACCATTGCCACCCGCATGCCACGGAGATCTATTTCTGCATGGAAGGTGGCGGCCACATGAACGTCAATGGCGAGACGGTGAAGATCGAGCCCGGCATGTGCATCGTGCATCCGCCGGGCGAGATCCACGAATACGTCAACGGCGATCAGCGCTCGCTTCTCTTCCGCATCCGCTACGGCGAGAGCATGGAGTCGCGCCATTTCGAGAAGACGTAGGGCGCTGCGCGGGCGGCGGACGAAGCCGCCATTTGAGAGAGATCATCAGATGACTTCGGAGAGCCCGGCAGGCCTTTGATGGTCCGCCCTTGCTCTCTTTGCCGGCGGGCGGGAAAATCAGGCGTTTGTGCCAAGGCCGCTGGCGTTAGTCTGAGGTCGGCACGGCGCGCGTGAGGGGCAGGGCATGAAGCGGAACTCGAGGTTTCTCGTTATCCTGTCTGCATTCGTTGCAGTTCTGATCGGCGGGCTGGCGATTGTGGCGTTCGCCATGTTCGTGATTGGCACGCCGTGGCTCGCCGCCTTGAACCCCTACTACGCCTTGGCGGACTGGAGCAACGAGGACACCACTGTCACCGAGATTACCGCCACGATCGACGATCGCGGGCGCGAGGCGAGCTTGCTGTCGGCTTTTTTCGGGGTGGATGGCGGGCTGCCGCCGCTGTTGCGCATTTTCTTCTGCCCTTTCGCCCCGGGAAAGGACGGTATGCCGGTCGTCTTTTCCCACGAACTGGATATCGGCAGCGTCCAGGCCGGCGACTTCCGAGTCGTCTCTCAAGCTGGCAGTGTTGGGACCGTTGCGTGCACCACGTTCTTGCCCGCCGCCGATAAAGGAGAGTTGCGCACGGTGCTTCTCGGCGGAGAATTCGGCTCGGCGGCGGATCAACCGCTCTCGGTCGAGATCGTGGGAAACGTTCTGTCGATGGACGGATCGGTGAATTTCAAGGGCGCGCAGGTCAGCGTCGTTCCACTGGAAGACGGCCCAAGCATTGCGCTCGCCAGAACCGTCCCGGAAGCCCAATGGCGCGTGGGAGAACGGGCGACGAGTCTGCCCTGGGGGGGCGGAAGCGGGTGTCCCGTCGGCACCAGACTTGCGGTTCGCGTCACCTGGGAAGGCGGCGTCACCAACCCGGATGGAAGCGACGCCGATGACGAAGACCGGAAGCGCTATGGGGTGGTCTTCTCGGAAGCAGGCGATCGAAGCGAAAGAGTGCCGACGGCGCTGGCAGATCTGGGCGATGGCGACAACAACCACTTGCTCTGCTTCGATGTTGAGGGTGACCCTCGCGAGGTGCGCTTTCCCGCCGGCTTCCTGACCGATCCGCGGGATGACCTGAACCCGGATACGGCCGCGCCGGTCGCGCGCGGTCCGGGATAACACGCCACGCGAACGGCCTAGGGCAGGATATCGGCCGCCACCGCGGCGGGGTCGCGACCGTCGCGGTTGACGGCCGTCTTGATTGCGATCATGGCGCGATAGCAGGCGGTGCCGTGGTAGGGCTTTGCGCGCGCCGCGAAATCGCCCAGCTCCGCGACGGCGCAGGCGGCCCAGACGGACCGGCCATGCGGGTCGCCCACCGCGATGTCGCTGATGCGACGACCGTCTTCATCCTCCAGCACCGGGAGCGGGTGGTTGCAGTGCCAGCCCGGCCGCGCGAAGTCGGGGCCGAGGCCGAGATATCCGGTGCGGTCGAAGACGCAGGAGATGGTGATGAGTTCCGTCTCCGGGCAGCCCCAATGGAACTCGACCGCGCTCTCCTCGACCGACGCCCGGATCTCGGTCAGGCAGTGGTTGGCGTCGAACAGCGCATGGTCGATCGGCGCGCCGGCGGGCTCCGCCAGGGCCGAGGCCGTTGGACCCGCCACGAACAGGACGACGATGAGCGGAACGCAGCGCATCGCGATCACGCACCACGATCGATTCATAGGCCGGGTCCCGGTCGCAAGCGAACCGGTCTCCGATTTCCCCGCGATCTATGTGTTCGACCGAATCCCGCCGCCAGCGCGGTCAGCCGAGGCCGAGGCCGCGCCACCATGTCGCTTCGGGGAACGGCACGTAGAACACATGCGTGAAGATGAAATAGGCCGCGATGCAGGCGGCAAGCGGGACGACAACGGCCAGCGCCAGATTCGTGCGCGTCTTGTCCAGGGTCAGGTAGACCGAGGTCAGTGACAGCATCAGGAGGCTGGCCAGCCAGAAGCCGAGGCCGTACAGCACGAAGACATAAGCGAGCACCACGAGGAAGAACACCAGCACGTCGAAATAGGCGACCCGGTCCTCCGGGGTCAGCTGAATGACGTCCTTGAGGCGCCCCGTGACGGCCCTGAACGCGACGAGCCCGAGCAGGGCCACGGCAATTCCGAATACAACGTAGGTGGCGAGAAGGGGAAAGATCCAGTCCTTGATCTCGGCACCGCCGTCGGCCGAGAATACGGCACCGACGGCCAAGAGGACCAGCGCGGTCAGGAAATCCCGGCTCAGGAGGACTCGCATGATCCGTCCTACTCCGTCGTTGCGGCCGCCTCGGCGGGCCGGTCCTCGATCGAGGCACGCGCGCGTTTCTGCGCCCGCTCCTTCCGGTGCGACCAGACGACGAAGGCGATCGAGAAGACGCTGAGCGAGATCAGGATGATGTTGACGGTGCCGGTGAAGAACACCTGGCCGACCGAACTCGCATCGGCGATGTACAGCGCCTGGACCAGCGAGGGTTCGATGATCGGGCCGAGGATCAGGCCGAGGCCGATCGGGCCGGGGTGGAAGCCGAGCCGCCGGATCAGGAAGACGAACACCCCGAGCCCGAGCATGAAGTAGACATCGAAGATATTGTTGCGGATCGCATAGGCGCCGATCATCGCCAGCAGCATGATCAGCGGCGCCAGCAGCCGCAGCGGAATGCGGATGATCCGGGCCAGCACCGGCGCGAACAGGCTGCCGAGGAAGAAGGTCACGATCCCGGCCAGCAAGAGCGACCAGCCGAAGGTGTAGATCAGCGTGCCGTCGCTCTGGAACAGCTCGGGGCCGGGGTTGAGGCCGCGCAGCATCAGCGCGCCGGCGATCACCGCCGCCGGCGAGGAGCCGGGCACGCCGAGCGTGACCAGCGGGATCATCGCCGCCGGCGCGGCCGCGTTGTTGGCGATCTCCGATGCGGTCACGCCGCGCAGATCGCCCTTGCCGAACTTGCTCTTGTCCTTGCTCCAGCGGACCGCCTCGTTGTACGAGACCAGCGCGGCGATCGGGCTGCCGGCGCCGGGCAGGATGCCGATGAAGGAGCCGATCACGGCGGAGCGAACGATGTGCACCGGGTGCGCCATCACCTTCGCGATCGTCTTCCAGGTCTGGCCGGCCTTGGGGACGTATTCGGCGATGAATTCCTTCTTGCGCAGCTGGGTGACCATCGAGAGGACCTGCGGCACCGCGAAGACGCCGATCAGTCCCGCGACGAGGGACACGCCGCCGCGCAGCTCCGGGACGCCGAAGGTAAAGCGCGCGACCTCGTTGCCGTGGCTGATCCCGACGCTGCTGATCAGGAGGCCGATGGCGCCGCCGGCGAGCCCCTTGAGGACGGAGTCGCCGGCGAGGCTGCCGATGATCGTCAGCGCGAACACCCCGAGCCAGAAGAATTCGGGCGGCCCGAATTTGAGGGCGACCGCGATCATCGGCCAGGCCAGCAGCAGGTAGCAGGTGGCGCCGAACAGGGTTCCCAGCGCGGAGCTGAAGCAGGCCGCGACGATCGCTTCATGTCCGCGTCCCTGCAGGCACATGGGGTGGCCGTCGAAGCCGGTGGCCATCGCTGCCGGCGTGCCCGGCGTGTTGACGAGAACCGCCGGAATGGCGTCGGAGAACATCGCGCACACGTAAAGGCCGCCCAGCATGGCGATGCCGGCGCCGGTCGGCAGCGCGAAGGTGAAGGGGACGAGCAGGGCCGTGCCCATCGTGGCGGTGAGGCCGGGGAGCGTGCCGACCACCATGCCGATCATCACGCCGATGGTGAGCCAGAGAATGTAGGACGGCTGCAGCGCCTGCATCAGACCATCGATCACTGAACTTCTCCGATAAGCATTGCCGCTCTATGTCATCCGGGCCGCTTGAACCGGCCTTCGCCCGCGCGCGCGAGGTGTTTGAAGCGCCGGGGCGGTCGTCGAATTCCTGCCGAGGCGAACAGGCTGCCCTGGCATCATGGGTTGCGATGCGAGGACAGCCTGCACTCCTGAAACGCCGCTACTTGGAATATTTCTTCACCGCGGCCTCGACATATGCCTTGGCTTCCTCCGGCGTCATGCGCAGCTGCCGCAGGCCGACCTTCTCGACATTGGCCTTGAACTGCGGATCGGCGGTCACCTTGTTGAGCGCCGCGTTGAGGATCGCGATGCGGTCCGCCGGCGTGCCCGGAGGCGCCATCACGCCCCAGGTCGTGGTGTACCCCCAGCCCGGCTCGTTCGGGATGCCCGCGATCGCGGTGTCGTCCCCGGCGGTGACGATCGGGTCGACCGTCGCGGCATGCCGCACGGCATGCGTCGACGAGGTGATGCCGGCATCGACATGGTTGCCCTGCAGCATCGGCATCATCTTGCCGACGCCGCCCGAGACCGGGACGTAGGTGGTCTCGATGCCGAGGATCTCGGTGATCTCGGCGTGGTGCGCGGCGCCGGTGCTGCCGACGCCGGCCGTGGTCAGCTTGCCGGGATTCGCCTTGGCGGCGGCGACGAATTCCTCGAGCGACTTGTATGGGCTGTTCTTGGGAACCAGGATCGTGCCGACCGCCTTCGCGGTCATGCCGATATAGGAGAATTCACCCGGCTTGAAGCCGACATCCTTGC
>CP070634.1:393629-429187 GCA_020356105.1 Rhodospirillales bacterium
CAGGCTCTTGAACGGCCCGCGCTGGTCGCGCTCGGCGACGATGGCTCTGACGGCCTTCTCCCCCACCCCTTTGATCGCCGCGGGTCCGAAGCGGATCACCGCCTCGCCGTCGCCGAGGCGGTCGACGGTGAAGTCGTTCTCGGAGGTATTGATGTCCGGCGGCAGGACCTTGATTCCCATCCGGCGGCATTCTTCAATGTACTCGACGATCTTGTCCGTGCTGGACATTTCGAAGGTCATCAGCGCCGCCATGAACTCGACCGGATAGTTCGCTTTCAGATACGCCGTCTGCCAGGCGACCAGCGCGTAGGCGGCCGCGTGGCTCTTGTTGAAGCCATAGCCGGCGAACTTGTCCACCTGGTCGAAGATGCGCGCCGCCTGGTTCCAGTCCACCCCGTTCGCGGCCGCGCCGTCGACGAAGCCCTCGCGCTGCGCCTCCATCTCGGCCCGGATCTTCTTGCCCATGGCGCGGCGCAAGAGATCCGCGCCGCCCAGCGAATAGCCGGACAGCACCTGCGCGATCTCCATCACCTGCTCCTGGTAGATCATGATGCCGTGGGTCTCTTTGAGGATCGGCTCGAGCGACGGGTGCAGGTAGTCGGGCGCCTCCTCGCCGTGCTTGCGGCGGATGTAGCTCGGGATGTTGTCCATCGGGCCGGGGCGGTAGAGCGCGACGACGGCGATGATGTCCTCGAAGCGGTCGGGCCGCAGCTTGCGCAGGACATCGCGCATGCCGGCGGATTCCAGCTGGAACACGCCCGTGGTCTCGCCGCGGCACAGCATCTCGTAGGTCTTCTCGTCCTCGAGCGGCAACGCCGAGAGGTCGAGCGCGATGCCGCGGGCCGCCAGCAGCTCCTGGGCGCGGGCGAGGACGGTCAGCGTCTTCAGGCCGAGAAAGTCGAACTTGACGAGGCCGGCCTGCTCGACATGCTTCATGTTGAACTGGGTGACCGGCATGTGCGAGCGCGGGTCGCGGTAGAGCGGCACCAGCTCTTCGAGCGGGCGGTCGGCGATGACGACGCCGGCGGCATGGGTCGAGGCGTGGCGGTAGAGCCCCTCCAGTTTGAGCGCGATGTCGATCAGCCGCGCGACCGTCTCGTCCTCGCGGCGCATCTGCTGCAGCGCCGGCTCGCCGTCGATCGCCTGTTGCAGGGTGACCGGGTTGGCCGGGTTGTTCGGCACCATCTTGCAGATCCGGTCGACCTGGGAGTACGGCATCTCGAGCACGCGGCCGACGTCGCGCAGCACCGCGCGGGCCTGCAGCTTGCCGAAGGTGATGATCTGGGCGACCCGGTCGGCGCCGTATTCCGCCTGCACGTAGTCGAGCACGGCGTCGCGCCGCTCCATGCAGAAATCGATGTCGAAATCCGGCATCGAGACGCGCTCGGGGTTAAGAAACCGCTCGAAGAGAAGGCCCCAACGCAATGGATCCAAATCGGTAATCGTGAGCGCCCAGGCGACCACCGAGCCGGCGCCCGAGCCGCGGCCGGGCCCCACCGGGATGCCCTGGGCCTTGGCCCACTGGATGAAATCGGCGACGATCAGGAAGTAGCCGGGAAAGCCCATCTGCGCGATAACCGAGAGTTCGTATTCCAGTCTTTCCCGGTATGGTTGTACGTCATCGCCATCGGATTCGACTTCCGCCGATCCCATAGGATGTCGCCCATTGTCTTCCTTGGCGAGCGCTTCGAGCCGCCGTTCCAGCCCGGCGCGGGCGAGCTCGGCCAGCGCCTCGGCCTCGGTGCGGCCGCCGAGCTTGGCGTAGACCGGCAGGATCGGCTCGCGGCTCTGCGGCATGAAGGCGCAGCGCTGCGCGATCACCATTGTGTTGTCGGCGGCCTCCGGCAGATCGGCGAAGGCGGCGCGCATCTCGGCGGCCGATTTGAAGCCATGCTCGGGCGTCAGGCGGCGGCGCTCGGGCTGGGCGATGTAGGCGCCGCCGGCGATGCAGAGCAGCGCGTCATGCGCCTCGAACATCCCGCGATCGGCGAAGAACGCCTCGTTGGTCGCGACCAGCGGCAGCCCCAGCGAATCCGCGAGCCCGATCAGGCCGGGCTCGACCCCCGCCTCCTCCGCCATGCCGTGCCGCTGCAGCTCGACATAGAGCCGGTCGTCGAAGATCCCGGCGAGCCGCTCGGCGAGCGCCCGCGCCGCCGCCGCCTGCCCGTCGGCGAGCAGCCGGCCGAGTGCGCCGGCCGGCCCGCCGGTCAGCGCGATCAGCCCGTGATGCGCGGCCTCGAGATCGTCGAGCGCGACCTGCGGCTGCTCGCCGCCATCGGTCTCGAGGAAGGACTTGCTGAGCAGCGATAAGAGGTTGCGGTAGCCGGTCTCGTCCTGGACCAGCAGGACCAGCGGGTCCGGCGCCGGCGCCGCGCCGCCCTGCGGCCCCGCCGCCTCGCGGCGCACCGCCAGCTGCGCGCCGATGATCGGCTGCACCCCGGCCTTCGCCGCGGCCGGCGCGAATTCCATGGCGCCGAACAGATTGCCGGTGTCGGTGACCGCCACCGCCGGCATGCGTTCGCGCCGGCACAGCGCGACCAGCTCGGGAATCTTGAGCGCGCCCTCGAGCAGCGAATAGGCGGAATGGACCCTTAAGTGGACGAAATCGGCATGCGACATGTCCCGGCCAAACTACCCGCCCGATGCCGGCTCTGCCAATCGCTGAATCGCGGCCAAATTGTGGAACCCGGGGATAAGCGGATTCCCGCGGGGTTCAGAGGGGCTTATCGACGATCGTCCCGTCGGCGATGGTGACCGCCCGGTCCATCCGGCGCGCGAGTTCCGGATTGTGAGTCGCGACCAGCGCCGACAGCCCGGTGCCGCGCACCAGCTCGAGCATCATGTCGAACACCGCATCGGCGGTGCGCACGTCGAGATTGCCGGTCGGCTCGTCGGCGAGCAGGAGCCGCGGCTCGTTGGCCAGGGCCCGGACGATGGCGACGCGCTGCTGCTCGCCGCCGGACAGCCGCGCCGGCCGGTGCGCCGCCCGGTCCTTCAGCCCCACCGAATCGAGCAGCGCCATCGCCGCGTCGCGCGCCTCGCGCAACGGCGCTCCGGCGATCATCCTGGGCATCGCGACATTCTCGAGCGCCGAGAATTCCGGCAGCAGATGGTGGAACTGGTAGACGAAGCCGACATCGCGACGCCGCACCGCGGTGCGCCCGTCATCGCTCATCGCGCCGCAGGAGCGGCCGCCGATCACGACGTCGCCGCCATCCGGCCATTCCAGCAGGCCCGCGACATGCAGCAGCGTCGACTTGCCGGCGCCGGAGGGCGCCACCAGCGCGACCAGCTCGCCGCGCGCGATATCGAGCGACGCGCCCCGCAGCACCTCGAGCGCCGGCGCGCCGGGCGCCCGGTAGGTGCGCACGATGGCATCGAGCCGCAGCACCGGCACGGCGTCATTCATAGCGCAGCACCTCGACCGGATCGAGCCGCGCCGCCCGCCAGGCGGGATAGGCCGAGGCGAGGAAGGTCAGGACCAGCGCCACGGCGATCACCAGCACCGTCTCGGTACTGTCGATCTTCGACGGCATCTGGGCCAGGAAGCGCACCTCGGCCGGCCACAGATTGACGTTGAAGGTCGTCTCCAGCCAAATTCGGATGGCGTCGATATTGAGCGCAAAGGCGATGCCGATCGCCGCGCCGACGGCCGTCCCGAGCAGTCCGACGCTGGCCCCGGTGGCAAAGAAGATGCGCAGCACCATGCCCTTGGTTGCCCCCATCGTGCGCAGGATGGCGATGCCGCGGGCCTTGTCCTGCACCAGCATGATCTGCCCCGAGATGATGTTGAAGGCGGCGATGACGATGATCAGGGTGAGGATGATGAACATGACGTTGCGCTCGACGATCAGCGCCGCGAAGAAGCTGGAATTGACCCGCTGCCATTCATAGGTGACCCCAGCCTCGCCGACGATATCTGCGATTTCGGGGCGCAGCGCCAGCGCGCGGTCGGCATCGTCCAGCAGGATTTCGATGTGCGAGACGCTGTCCCGGTAGCGAAAGAACAGCTGCGCGGCCGGCAGCGGCGCATAGACGAAGCTGCTGTCGTATTCGTACATGCCGACCTCGAACACGCCGACCACCGGATAGGCCTTCATGCGCGGCACCGTGCCGAACGCCGTCACTTCGCCCTGCGGCGAGACCAGGGTGATCTCGTCACCCAGCACCACGCGCAGCTTGCTGGCCAGCCGGCTGCCGATGATCACCCCGTTTCCCTTGGCAAACTCGGCAAGCGAGCCGATCTTGATGTTCTCGGCCAGCAGCGGGCGGGCGGCGAAATCCTCGGCGCTGAGCCCGCGCACCATTGCGCCGACCCCGTAACCATGGGCGGTGACCATGACCTGGCCCTCGACCAGCGGCGTTGCCTGCACGACGCCCGGGACCCCGCGAATCCGGTCCGCCAGAGCATCGTAGCCGGTGATCGGCGCCTTCTGTCCGACCACCGTGACATGCCCGTTGACGCCGAGGATGCGGGCCAGCAGATCGTCCCGGAACCCGTTCATCACCGACATGACGACGATCAGCGTGCCGACGCCGAGCAGGATGCCGACGAAGGAGAACGCAGCGATCACCGAGATGAACCCCTCCTGCCGGCGGGCCCTCAGATATCTGAGGGCGACGAGCCACTCGAACCGGGAGAACGCCATCACGGATCAGCCGACGAGCCGCGCCAGCGCGGAATCGACAGAGACGTCCTCGCGAGCGCCGCTGGCCCGGTTCTTCAGCTCGACGACGCCCTTTTCGAGGCCGCGCGGGCCGACGATCAGCTGCCAGGGCAGACCGATCAGATCCATCTCGGCGAATTTCTGGCCGGCGCGCTCCTCGCGGTCGTCATACAGCACCGCCACGCCCGCGGCCGCGAGCTTGGCATAGAGGTCGTCGCTGGCCGATGTGGTCGCCGTGTCGCCGGCCTTCAGATTGATCAGCCCGACATGAAACGGCGCCACGGCTTCCGGCCAGACGATCCCGGCATTGTCATGGCTCGCCTCGATGATCGCGCCGACCAGGCGCGAGACGCCGATTCCGTAGGAGCCCATCTCGACGGTCACCTCCTTGCCGTCGCGATCAGCGACGATGGCGCCCAGCTTCTCGGAGTATTTCGTTCCGAAATAGAAGATATGCCCGACCTCGATGCCGCGCGCGGTCACGAGTTGGTCGCCCAGCGCCTGTTCCTTCGCCGGGTCGCGCTTTTCGTCGGTCGCGGCGTATTGGCGGGTGAATTCGTCGACGATCGGCTGCAGGTCGGTGTCGAAGTCGATGTCCCGATTGGCCCAGCGCTTGTCGAGGAAGTCCCTGTGGCAGGCGATCTCGCTCTCGCCGGTATCGGCCAGGATCAGGAATTCGTGGCTAAGGTCGCCGCCAATCGGGCCGGTATCGGCCGCCATCGGGATGGCGGTCAGCCCCATGCGCTCGAAGGTCCGCAGGTAGGACACGAACATCTTGTTGTAGGAGTGCCGCGCCGCCGCCGCGTCGAGGTCGAAGGAATAGGCGTCCTTCATCAGGAATTCGCGGCCGCGCATCACGCCGAAGCGCGGCCGGATCTCGTCCCGGAATTTCCACTGGATGTGGTAGAGCAGCTTCGGCAGGTCGCGGTAACTTCGTGCCGAGGCGGCGAAGATCTCGGTGATCTGTTCCTCGTTGGTCGGCCCGTACAACATGTCGCGGTCGCGCCGGTCGCGGATTCGCAGCATCTCGGGGCCGTAATCATCGTAGCGTCCCGATTGTCGCCACAGATCCGCGGGCTGGATGGTCGGCATCAGCACTTCCTGGCAGCCAATCGCGTTCTGTTCTTCGCGGACGATCCGCTCGATGTTCTTGAGCACGCGGAAACCGAGCGGCAGCCATGAATAGATCCCGGCGCTGGACTGGCGAATCATGCCGGCGCGCAGCATCAGGCGGTGCGAGACGATCTCGGCCTCGGCGGGGGTTTCCTTCAGGGTCGGCAGAAAATACTGGGACAGGCGCATCAAGCGGACCTTCGGACTTGGTGTCGGTGATTATGCCAATGAATCGGGCGGTTTTCGGGCAGTGGGAATGTAGGGAATGGCCCAGCCCTTGTCCATCGACAAGCATCCGCCATCGGCTGTTGCCAGCGGTGCCCCGCCGCACTACCGTTGTCGCGCATTCGCGCCGGGCCGGCAGCCCGCGGAACAGGGGGTAGTCAATCATGCAGCAACTCGAGCGATTCTTCGGTTTGAGTGCGCACGGCACGACTGTGCGCACCGAGGTCATCGCGGGCGTCACCACGTTCCTGACCATGGCCTATATCATTTTCGTCAATCCGATGATCCTGGCGGACGCCGGCATGGACCGCGACGCGGTCTTCGTGGCAACCTGCCTTGCCGCCGCGATCGGCACCGCGGTCATGGCGCTGGCAGCCAATTATCCCATCGCGCTCGCCCCGGGCATGGGGCTGAACGCCTTCTTCACCTACGGCGTGGTGCTCGGCATGGGCAACAGCTGGCAGGTGGCTTTGGGTGCGGTGTTCGTCTCCGGCGTGATCTTCCTGCTGCTCAGCGTCCTTCCGGTGCGCGAATGGATCATCAACGCCATCCCGAGATCGCTGAAGATGGCGATCTCGGCGGGAATCGGCCTGTTTCTCGGGATCATCGCGCTGAAGAACGCCGGCATCGTGGTCGACCACCCGGCAACGCTGGTCGGGCTGGGCGATTTGACGGCGCATACCACCGTGCTGGCGATGATCGGCTTCGTTGCCATGGTGGCGCTGGACCGTCTCAAGGTGCCGGGCGCCATCATCATCGCCATTCTCGGCGTCAGCATCGTCGGCATGATCCTCGGCGAGTCGCAGTTCGGGGGAATCGTGTCGGCGCCACCCAGCATCGCGCCGACCCTGTTGCAGATGGATGTTTTCGGCGCGCTGGAAGCCGGCCTGTGGGGCGTCATCTTCGCCTTCCTGTTCGTCGACCTGTTCGACACCGCCGGCACGCTGGTGGGCGTCGCGCACCGCGCCGGTCTGCTCGACGCGCAGGGCCGGCTGCCGCGGCTGCGCAATGCGCTGCTCGCCGACAGCGTCGCGACGGTCGCCGGCGCCGCGATGGGCACCTCGACCACCACCAGCTATATCGAGAGCGCCTCGGGCATCAAGGCCGGCGGGCGCACCGGCCTCACCGCGCTGGTCACCGCGATCCTGTTCCTGCTCGGGCTGTTTTTCGCGCCGCTCGCCACATCGGTCCCGGCCTACGCGACCGCGCCAGCCCTGCTGTTCGTTGCCTGCCTCATGGCGCGCGGGCTCGCCGAGCTGGACTGGGAGGACGTCACTGAATACGTCCCCGGCGTGGTCGCCGCGGTCACCATGCCGCTCACCTTCTCGATCGCCAACGGCATCGCCTTCGGCTTCGTCTCCTATGCCGCGATCAAGCTGCTGAGCGGCCGGCCCGGCGAGGCGAGCGCCGCGGTCTACGTGCTGGCAGTGCTGTTCGTCCTGAAATTCATCTTTCTGCCGGGCTAGCCCAGCCCGTCGTCGCCCGATCCGCCCGGCACTCGCAGCCAAGGCGGATTTCGGGCGGTGACCCCGGCATGGACGGGACAGCCCGGTCTGATCGAATTGCAGCGCCGACTCCTCGGCGGCGGGCCAGGAACGCGCCGCATCGTGACCCGGATCATGCCGACGACGGCCCTTCGCCGCGTCGCAGTACCGGGCAATGAAT
Source organism: Rhodospirillales bacterium (assembly GCA_020356105.1). Taxonomy (GTDB): domain Bacteria; phylum Pseudomonadota; class Alphaproteobacteria; order UBA8366; family JADFVY01. Next base: position 401,300 of record CP070634.1, read on the forward strand.
CGCCCATTCGGGTTGCATTGACGAATTTGCTCTCGTTTTGATCAGGCGAATTGCGTTCCCACGAACCTCTGGCCCCGGCACCAAGGCCTGCCATAGACTAGCAGTGTATGGGACTGCGGGAGCCGAAAGCCATGACACAAAAAGATCTGTTCAATCTCCACGATATGAGCCAGGGCATTCAACGCGAGCTGGCGGCGGGAATCACCACCCGGATCTTTCCCGGCGACCAGGCCATGCTGTCGGTGGTACGGCTCGAGCCGAACGCGGAAGGCACTCTGCACAGCCACCCCCAGGAACAATGGGGCGTGATGCTCGAGGGCTCGGCGGTCCGCACCCAGGACGGGCACGACTTCCCGGTCAAGGCGGGAGATTTCTGGCGAACTCCGGGCGGTGCGCCGCATACGGTCAAGGCTGGACCACAGGGCGCCGTCATTCTCGACGTTTTCGCCCCGCCGCGCGATGAGTATCGCAAGGAAGGCCGGGGATTCGGCGACGGATAGCTGTTCATGGCAGCGGCAATGTAATCCAGCCCATCGCCACCACGAGATAGAGAATGGCCCACAGGATCGCGGTGATTCCCGTGGTCACGGCGAACTTGAACCCGATCCGCGGGTTGTCCGGCGCGCCGGGCATGTGCCCCTCCTCGTGCTGGTCCGGTTGACGCACCCCGAATGGCAACACCGTGAACAGGACGACCACCCAGATGATCAAGAAGGCAACGAGACCGCCCACGAAATCCATCCGCTAGACCTCTTCCAACTCGATAAGAGTGCCGAAAAAATCTTTGGGGTGAAGGAACAAAACGGGATTGCCGTGGGCGCCGATCCTGGGTTCGCCATCGCCAAGGACGCGGGCGCCCCCGGCCGTCAGTCGGTCGCGCGCGGCGATGATGTCAGACACCTCGTAACAGACATGGTGGATTCCGCCGGCCGGATTGCGCGCAAGGAAATTGGCGATCGGCGAACCATCCCCAAGCGGATGCAAGAGCTCGATCCGCGTATTCGGCAGATCGACGAACACCACCGTCACGCCATGCTCCGGCTGGTCAAGCGGCTGCGAGACCGCGCCGCCCAGCATATCGCGATAGGTCTTCGTCGCGGCGTCGAGGTCGGGCACCGCGATGGCGACATGGTTGAGGCGTCCGATCATGAGGGAGGGTCCCTTTTGAAGTTCGGCACATCATTAGGGGAAGACGCCAAGGGATTGCAACAATGCATTGGCCTGCGAGAACGTTTAGGATCCCGGTATGGATCGCGGCATGAAGTTCACCTGCGGCTTCTGTGGCAAAGCGCACGAGGGCGCGCCAAGCGTTGCGTATCGGGCGCCCGATTCCTGTCATGCCATACCCGAGGAGCAGCGCGGCGATGACACGCGCCTCCAGACCGATTTCTGCATGGTCGAAGCGAGAGATTATTTCATCCGGTGTACGCTCGAAATTCCCATCCTCGATTACGATGACACCTTCATGTGGGGCGTCTGGCTGCGCGTCGCCTACGAGGATTTCATCGACTATTGGGAGAATTTCGAGGAGAACGACCGGGAGGGCCGTTACACGGGATGGCTTGGCAATCGGTTTCCGGTCTATCCGGACACGCTGGGACTCGAGGGCTGTGCCATTTTGCAGCCAAATGGGAAGCGCCCAGTATTCGAACTTGACCGAACGGACCACTCGCTGTCGCTCGACTTCTACAACGGGATTTCATGGGACAGGGCCGTCGAGATCGCCCAGATCGCCATGCATGGCCACGGCGGATAAGCCGATTTCGCTCTATATTCGCACCAGATGCACGTCGATCTGCGGCCGCTTGCCGCATACGGCCCGGATCGACCGACGCACCGCGAGCCGCGCCGCCTCCCGCACTTGGGCATCGTCCCTGCGGCGCGCTTTCGGCAGGTCCTCGACGGCAACCGTCACCGCATCCTCGACCTCATGGGCGATTTCGGGCTCGACATCGCGATCGAACACGCCGGCGATCGCCACCTGCGGCGGGCCCGAGACACGCCCTTCCCCGTCGACCACCACGGTTACGACGGCCGCGCCGTTCCATGCGAGCCGCCGCCGGTCGCGCAAGGCCGCGCTTTCCATCGGTATGAGCCGGGTACCGTCGACCGCGAGCCGGCCGTGCGGCACCTCGTCGACCACCGTCGCGCGACCGGGCGCCAGACGCACCACATACCCGTTGCGCGCGCCGACCGGCTCGGGCACCTGGCATTGGCGGGCCAGTTCGGCATGAGCGATCAGATGTCGCGGTTCGCCATGCACCGGGACTGCGATCTTCGGGCGAATCCACTGATACATCTGGACCAACTCGTCGCGCGCCGGGTGACCCGAGACGTGTACCGGCTCGTCGCGGGCCGTGACGATATCGATGCCGAGCGAGGCGAGCTTGTTCTGCAGGCGCCCGATCGCACGCTCGTTTCCGGGAATCTCGCGGCTCGAGAAGATCACCGTATCGCCGGCCTCGAGACTGACCTCCGGGTGCTGGTCGTCGGCGATCCGCGAGAGCGCCGAGCGAGGCTCGCCCTGGCTGCCGGTGCAGATCAGCAGCACCTCGTCGCGCGGCAGGTAGCCGATATCGGCATCGGCAACAAATGGAGCGACATCGCCGAGATAGCCTGTTTCCCGGGCAGCTTCCACGATCCGCTTGATCGAGCGACCGACCAGGGCCACCCGCCGGCCGTTGGCCTCGGCAGCGCGGCAGATCGTCTCCAGTCGCGCCACGTTCGACGCGAAGGCGGCGACGGCCACGCGATGTTTCATCCGGCCGACGAGTTCGATCAGATTCTCTCGGACCGTGGCTTCCGAGCCTGAGGTTCCCGGCACCAGCACATTGGTCGAGTCGCAGACCATGGCCAGCACGCCCTCCTCGCCGACCCGCATCAGCGCTTCCTCGTCGGAACTGGGGCCAACCAGCGGATCCGGATCGAGCTTCCAGTCGCCCGTATGAAGGACGGTACCGGCGGCGGTGCGGATCACGACGGCATTGGGCTCGGGAATCGAATGGGTCAACGTGATGAGTTCGAGATCGAATGGGCCAACGCTGAAGCAACCCGACATCGGCACCTCGATGATCCGGGCTTCGCGCTGCAATCCCGCCTCCGCCAACTTGCGTCGGAGCACGGCGGCCGTGAACGGGGTGGCATAGATCGGGCATTCCAGCTGCGGCCAGAGCCAATGGACGGCGCCGAGATGGTCCTCATGGGCGTGGGTCAGCACAAGACCGGCAAGCGCCTGCTTGCGCTCGACGATGAAGGCGGGATCCGGCATGATCACCTCGATGCCGGGCGTCGAATCGTCACCGAAGGTGATGCCGCAATCGACCATAAGCCACGCGCCAGCGTGACCATAGAGATTGAGGTTCATGCCGATTTCGCCGGCCCCGCCCAGCGGGAGGAAGACGAGGTCGCGCTTGCCGGGCCGGTCGATGTCGAGGCGGCGCGATGTCATTCCGTGTTGCGCCGGTGGATCAACAACAACCCGTGGATCGTAAGGTCCCGGTCGATATAGTCGAACAGCGAGGTTGCCTCCGCGAACATCGGAGCGAGGCCGCCGGTCGCCACGACCGGCATGTCGGTTGCGCCCCATTCGGCGCGGATGCGCTGGATCAGCCCCTCGATCAAGCCGACATAGCCCCAGAAGATGCCCGATTGCATCGCCGGGATCGTCGCCTTGCCGATCACTTGCTCAACCGGGCGAATATCGACCCGCGGCAGCTTCGAGGCCGCCTGGTAAAGAGCCTCCAACGAAAGATTGATGCCGGGTGCGATGACGCCGCCGCAATAGTTGCCGTCATCGTCGACGACGTCGAAGGTGGTGGCCGTGCCGAAATCGACGACGATCAACGGTCGGTGATACCGGTCATGCGCCGCGACCGCGTTGACCAGGCGGTCGGCCCCGACCTGTTCGGGCCTGTCCGTCAGCACCTCGATGCCGAGATCGACACCCGCCTCACCGACCACCATCGGCTCGCAGCCGAAATACCGGTGACACAGGCTGACGAGATGAAACAGCGCCTCCGGCACGACGCTCGCGATGATCGCCGAATCGATGCGGCCGCGGTCGACGCCTTCCATCTCCATCAACTGCGTCAGCCAGACCATGTACTCGTCGGCGGTGCGGCGCGCATCGTTCGAACAGCGCCACACCCCCTTCGGGTCGTCGCCGTCGTACACCGAAAAGACCACGTTGGTGTTCCCGGAATCGATGGCCAGCAGCATGTCAGCCCCTTTGAAAGAAGACGTCGCCGGCGCTCACGGTCCGGCGACTGCCATCCGGCAGATCGACCAGCAGCGCCCCGGCCGCGTCGAGCCCGGCGAATCGGCCGCGCAGCTCGTCGCCCGGAAGTCGCACCGCGATCTCGCCGCCGATATGCGCTGCCCGCGCCAGCCAGCCCTCGCGCAAGGGCCCGGGCCCCGAACGTTGCCAGCGCGCCCGCCAGCCCGCGAACGCATGCACGAAAGCGGCGAGCAGGTCGCCGACCACGGCGTTCGCAACGCCGGCGGCGTGCAGACTGGTCGCAGGATGGTCGGTCCCTTCCGGGAAATGCCGTACGTTGAGCCCGCAACCGACAACCAGCCAGTCGAGGCAGCCATCATGGCTGCCCGAGGATTCGAGAAGAATCCCAGCCACTTTGCGCCCGCCGATCAGCACGTCGTTGGGCCATTTGAAAGCAGGTCGCGATGCGGCGGGCAGCAGATCGTCCAGCGCATCGCCTAGGGCCAACGCCGCGGCGAGGCTGAGTTGTGCCGCTTTCGCCGGCGGCGCTTCCGGGCGAAGCAACAAGGAGCAGTAGAGGTTTCCCTCCGGCGACTGCCAGCGACGTCCATGACGCCCGCGCCCGGCGGTCTGGTGCCGGGCCCAGATGACCGTCCCGTCCGCCGCGCCCTGCTGCGCCAGCCGTGCCGCTTCCGCGTTGGTCGAATCGATTGTCTCGTGCACGACCAGCCAGTACCCGGCCGGCAGCACCACGTCGCGGTCCATGAACCTAGCCCGCCAGCAACGACCGGGCTGCCTCTCCGGCCCGGTTGACCAGCGGCGCAGGATAGACGATGAAGGTGGTAACCAGCAGCGCCGCGACCACCATGACAAATCCCAGCGTCCGGCTGGTGGGGCGGTCGAGCGGCTCGACGGCGGCATCGAAATACATGATCTTGACGATGCGCAGGTAATAGTAGGCAGCCACCACGCTGGCGAGAACGCCGAAGATCGCGAGCACATACAGCCCCGCATCGATCGCCGCCATGAACACGTAAAGCTTGCCGAAGAAGCCCGCGAACCAGGGAATTCCCGCGAGCGAGAACATGAAGGCGGTCAGCACGAGGGCCATCCGCGGATTGCTCGCCGACAAACCCGCCAGGTCATCGATGCCCTCGACCGGATCGCCATGACGCCGCATCGACAGGATGCATGCGAACGCGCCGATATTCATCACCAGATAGATCGCGAAATAGATCAGGACCCCACGAACACCGTCGGCGGTGCCGGCCGCCAGCCCCATCAGCGCATAGCCGACATGTCCGATTGAGCTGTAGGCCATCAGCCGCTTGATATTGGTTTGGGCGATGGCCGCGTAGGCGCCGAGCGCCATGGAGGCGATGGCAATGGCGACGATGACCTGGCGCCACTCGTCGATCAACGGGCCGAACGGGTCGAGCATGACCCTGAGGATCAGCGCGAAGGCGGCGATCTTCGGCGCGACCGAGAAGAACGCGGTCACCGGAGTCGGCGCCCCCTCGTACACATCCGGCGTCCACATGTGGAACGGCACGGCGGAAATCTTGAAGGCAAGGCCGGCAATCACGAAAACCAGCCCGACGATCAGGCCGATTTCGGCCGGGCCGTTCGCCGCGAGACTCTCCGCAAGCCCCGCAAAACCCGTATTCCCGGTATACCCGTAGACGATCGAGATGCCGTACAGAAGCATCCCCGACGACAGGGCGCCGAGCACGAAATACTTCAGGCCAGCCTCGCTGGAGCGCAGCGAATCGCGGTGGAAGGCGGCGATGACGTAGAGGCAGAGGCTCTGCAGCTCGAGACCGAGATAGACCGACATCAGGTTGTTGGCCGAAATCATCACCATCATGCCGAGCGTCGCGAACAGGATCAGCACCGGGTATTCGAACCGCCCGATTCCCTCATGCGCGAGGAATTCCCGGCTCATGAGGACAGCCAACAACGCGCCCAGAACAACCAGCACCTTCATGAAGATCGCGAAGACGTCGGTCACAAACATGCCGCCGAACGCGGTCGCCGTACCGCCACCGACGGACAGCACGAAACCGAGCGCCACCAACATGGCGGCGAGGGTCAGATTGGTCACGATGCGCTCGGCGACATCGGACCGGCTGAACGCGCCGATCAGAAGCAGCGCCATTCCGGCAACGGCGACAAACATCTCCGGTACCGCCGGGACCCAGATTGGAAGGTCAGTCATCCCCTTTTCACCCCCGCCCTAACGCGCCGCCAGAACAGACGGGTCGGCCCCGACACCCGCCGCCGCCAAGGCCGCCTCGTAATTGCCGATCAAATTCGTGACCGACGCCTCGATCGGCCCCAGGAAAGTCATCGGGAAGATTCCCATCCACAGCACCGCAACGATGAGCGGCGCGAACACCAGCATCTCGCGACGGTCGAGATCGAGGATCGATTTCAGCTCCTCCTTGACCAGCGGACCGAAGATGACGCGGCGATAGAGATAAAGCATGTAGGCCGCACCGAGAACCATGCCGGTGGCGATCAACGCGGCCACCCATGTATTGGCACGGAATGCGCCGACCATGACCAGCAACTCGCCGACGAAGCCGCTGGTGCCCGGCAGGCCAACGGAGGCCAGCATGAACAGCATGAACACCGCGGCGTATTTGGGCATGCGATGCACCAGGCCACCGTAAGCGGCGATGTCGCGGCTGTGCATGCGGTCGTAGACGACGCCAACGATGAGGAACAGCGCCGACGACACGACACCGTGGCTGAGCATCTGGAAGATCGCGCCGGCCACCGCCTGCTCGTTCATCGCGAAGATGCCGACCGTCACGAATGCCATGTGGGCGACGGAGGAATACGCGATCAGCTTCTTCATGTCGGTCTGCGCCAGGGCCACCAGGGAGGTGTAGATCACGGCGACGACGCTCAAGCCGTACACGAACGGCGTGAAGTACGCCGAAGCTTCGGGCATCATCGGCACCGAGAATCGCAGGAACCCGTAGCCACCCATCTTCAGCAGCACCCCGGCGAGAATCACCGAACCGGCGGTCGGCGCCTCGACATGGGCATCCGGCAGCCAGGTGTGGACCGGCCACATCGGCACCTTAACGGCAAACGACGCGAAGAAGGCCAGCCACATCCAGATCTGCATGTCACGGGCGAACTCGAAGGCCATCAGGGTCGGGATGTCGGTGGTTCCCGCCTGGTAATACATGGCGATGATCGCCAGCAGCATCAGCACGGAGCCGAGCAGCGTGTAGAGGAAGAACTTGAACGCCGCGTAGACCCGCCGCGGCCCGCCCCACACGCCGATGATGAGGAACATCGGGACCAGGACACCCTCGAAAAAGACATAGAACAGCACCACGTCGAGGGCGCAGAACATGCCGATCATCATCGTCTCGAGCACAAGGAAGGCGATCATGTATTCCTTGACGCGGGTCTTGATCGCGGTCCAGCTGGCAAGGATGCAGAGCGGCGTCAGGAAGGCCGACAGGACGACGAAGAATAGCGAGATCCCGTCAATCCCCATGTGATAGGCGAAACCGCCCTCGCCGAACCATTCGCGGTGCTCGACGAACTGGAACTCGTGGGTCGCCGGGTCGAAATGATTGAAGATGCCGTAGCCGGTCCAGAGGCCGAATGCGATTGCGAGCGTCGCCAGCGACGCCAGCAGGGCGCCGCCGCGCACATTGCTGGCAACGACCTCCGGATCCTCGTCATTGACGAACCAGAGGCCCACCGCCACCACGGTGGGCAGGAACGTCAAGATCGATAGCCAGGGTATCTCGCTCATCGCCCGTCACCCCACTTGCACATAGAGATACGCGGTGATGAACAGCACGACGCCGATCAACATCGCAAACGCGTAGTGATAGACATATCCGCTCTGCAATGCGCTGGCGCGACGCGATATCCGCTGGGTCAGGTCGGCCAGCCCGTCCGGTCCGACGCCGTCGATGACGGCACCGTCACCGGACTTCCAAAGGCCGCGGCCAAGATAGAAGGCCGGTCGCAGGAACAGCGCATCGTAGATCTCGTCGAAATACCATTTGTTGTACGACAGCAGGTACAGCGGCCGCAGCGCCCGCGCCAGGATCGCGGCGAGGGCCGGCCACTGGATGTACATCACCCAGGCGACGAAGATTCCCAGCGCCGCCACCACAAGCGGCAACGCCTTGACCCAGAAGGGCACATGGTGCGCGGCCTCGATCGTGTTGTGGCCCTCGAGCACGACGATCGACTCGCCCCAGAACGCCTCCATGCCGCCGCCGACGAAATAGCTGTAGCCAAGTCCGCCGGCGAAGATCGAGCCCAGCACCAGGACGACCAACGGCAGCAGCATGACCTTCGGCGATTCATGCGCATGCGCGAATGTCTCCTCGTCGCAGCGCGGCGCGCCATGGAAGGTCAGGAACATCAGCCGCGCGGAATACAGCGCCGTCATGAAGGCCGCGAGGATCCCGGCCCAGAAGGCGAACATGCCGACCCAGCTGTGCGCGCCATAGGCCGCCTCGAGAATGATGTCCTTCGAGAAGAAGCCGGCAAAGCCGATCGGCAGGCCGGGAATGCCGATGCCCATCAGCGCCAGACTGCCGATCCACATGAACCAGTAAGTGACCGGGATCTTCTTGCGCAGCCCGCCCATGTTCCGCATGTCCTGCTCGTCCGACATGGCATGGATCACCGAGCCGGCGCCGAGGAAGAGCAGCGCCTTGAAGAAGCCATGCGTCATCAGGTGGAATATACCGGCCGAATAGGCCGACACGCCGGCGGCGAAGAACATGTAGCCGAGCTGCGAGCAGGTCGAATAGGCGACCACGCGCTTGATGTCGTTCTGCGTCAGCCCGATCGTGGCGGTAATGAAAGCGGTCGCGGCGCCGACCACTGTAACGACGGCGAGCGCGACCTCGGAATACTCGAAAATCGGCGACAGGCGGGCGACCATGAAGACGCCGGCCGTCACCATCGTTGCCGCATGGATCAGGGCCGACACCGGGGTCGGGCCTTCCATCGCGTCCGGCAGCCAGGTGTGCAGCAGGATCTGCGCCGACTTGCCCATCGCGCCGATGAACAGCAGCAGGCAGATCGTGGTGATCGCCGGGGCTTCCCAGCTCAGGAATTTCAGGGTCGCGTCGGCCCGGTCTGGCACCGCCGAGAAGATCTCGTCGAAACGTATCGAATCGAACAGCACGTAGGTCGCGAAGATGCCGAGCGCGAACCCGAAATCGCCGACCCGGTTGACGATGAACGCCTTGATCGCCGCCGCGTTGGCCGAAGGCCGATCGTACCAGAACCCGATCAGGAGATACGAGCACAGCCCAACGCCCTCCCAGCCGAAGAAGAGCTGAATGAGATTGTCCGACGTCACCAGCATCAGCATGAAGAAGGTGAACAGGCTGAGGTACGAGAAAAACCGCGGCTTGGACGGGTCGTGGTGCATGTATCCGACCGAATAGACATGCACCACGGCCGAGACCGTGGTGACCACGATCAGCATCACGGCGGTCAGCTGATCGGCACGCAGCATCCACTCGAAATCGAAGCTCCCGACCCGCATCCAGGTCGCAAGGTCGACGGGATCGGCGAGGTTGCCCATCACCGCGACGTCGAAGAACACGATCCAGGAGAGCAGCGCCGAGACGATCAGTAACCCACAGGTGATCGCCTGCGACGCGCTGTCGCCTAGGAAACGGCCGAACAGCCCGGCAAGTGCGGCGCCCAGAAGCGGCAGAAAAACGATCAGGGTCAGCACAGTTCAGCCCTTCATCATGTTGATGTCCTCGACCTCGATCGAGCCGCGGTTGCGGTGGTAGACGACAAGGATCGCGAGGCCGATGGCTGCCTCGGCGGCCGCCACCGTAAGCACGAACATCGCGAAGATCTGGCCGGTCACATCGTTCGAGTGGGCGGAAAACGCGACCAGATTGATGTTCACCGCCAGCAACATCAGTTCGATTGACATCAGGATGACGATGACGTTCTTCCGGTTCACGAAGATGCCGAACAGGCCAAGCGTGAACAGGATGGCCGCGACCGTTAGATAATGTCCGAGTCCGATGCCCGTCATCACACGCCGCTCCCCGTGGGAACCTTCACCACCTCGACCGACTCCTCCGGCCGCCGCGCGTTCTGGTCGCTCACTTTTTGGCGCTTCACGCCTTCACGACGACGCGCGGTCAGCACGATTGCGCCGACCATGGCGACAAGCAGCACGAGCCCCGCCGCCTGGAAGATGAAGACGTAGTCGGTGTAAATCAGAAGGCCAATCGCCTCGGTGTTGGTCGCATCCGCGGTCACCGGCCCGGCCGACACGAAACCGCCGAATTCGGGCGCCACAAAATGCCCGCCAACAACCACCGCAAGTTCGGCCAGCAACACTAGCCCGATCATCGCACCGACCGGCAGGTAACGCATGAAGCCCTCACGCAGCCGGATGAAATCGATGTCCAGCATCATCACGACGAACAGGAACAGCACCGCGACCGCGCCGACATAGACGACGACGAGGAGCATCGCCAGAAATTCCGCACCGATCAGCACGAACAGTCCGGCCGAGTTGAAGAAAGCGAGGATCAGGAACAGCACCGAGTGCACCGGATTGCGCGCAACAATCACCATCACGCCGGACGCGACGGCGACGAATGCGAAGAGGTAGAATGCGAGCGTCTGCAAGATCATCAATGCCTCTTTCCGGGCGTCAGCTTGGCCCTGGGATCAGCGATACGGCGCGTCCAGTGCGATGTTTGCGGCGATCTCGGCCTCCCACCGTTCGCCGTTCTCCAACAGCTTTTGTTTGTTGTAAAACAGTTCCTCACGGGTTTCCGTCGCATATTCGAAGTTCGGACCTTCGACGATTGCATCGACCGGGCAGGCCTCCTGGCAAAAACCGCAGTAAATGCACTTGGTCATGTCGATATCGTAGCGTGTGGTTCGCCGGCTGCCGTCGGCCCGTTCTTCGGCTTCGATGGTGATGGCCTGCGCCGGGCAGACCGCCTCGCACAGCTTGCAGGCGATGCAGCGCTCCTCGCCATTGGGATACCGGCGCAACGCATGTTCACCGCGGAATCGCGGGCTCAGCGGACCCTTCTCGTACGGATAGTTGAGCGTTGCCTTCGGTCGGAACATGGCCCGTAGCGTCAGCGCCATCCCGGTCAACAGCTCCGAAAGCGCGAAACTCCAGACGGCGCGGGTGATGTGGCTCATCTGCTCTCTCCTGTCCGTCAGCCGCCGGTAAACTCGACAATGCCCGCGACCAGCACGACCCAGGCCAGCGACAGCGGCAGAAACACCTTCCAGCCCAGCCGCATCAACTGGTCGTAGCGGTAGCGCGGGAAGGTCGCGCGCACCCACAAGAAGAAGAACAGAACGAACGCAATCTTGAGGGCGAACCAGATGATGCCGGGCACGAATTCGAGAGCCGGAAACGGCGCGTGCCAGCCGCCGAGGAACAGGATCGTCGTCATGCCGGCCATCAGGATCATGTTCGCGTATTCGCCGAGGAAGAACATCGCGAACGGAAACGAGGAATACTCTACGAAATAACCGGCAACCAGCTCCGCCTCGGCCTCCGGCAGGTCGAAGGGCGCGCGGTTGGTCTCGGCCAGGGTGGAGACGAAGAACACCACGCACATCGGCGCGAGTATGCCGACCACATGCCAGTTCCAAATCCCGCCGGCCTGCGCGCGCACGATGTCCGAAAGGTTCAGCGAGCCGACGAGGAACAGCACCGTGACGATGACGAAGCCCATCGACACCTCGTAAGAGACCATCTGCGCCGCCGAGCGCAGCGCGCCGAGGAAGGCGTATTTCGAGTTCGAGGCCCAGCCGGCCATGACGATGCCATACACGCCAAGCGACGAGATCGCGAACAGATAGAGAATGCCGACATTGATATCCGCCAGGACCCACCCCTCATCGAACGGGATCACCGCCCAGGCGACAAGCGCCAGAACGAAGGTGATCATCGGCGACAGCAGGAAGATAATCGGGTTGGCCCCGGACGGAATGACCGTCTCCTTCAAGAACAGCTTCAACCCGTCGGCGAACGGCTGCAGCAGCCCGAGCGGCCCGACGACGTTGGGCCCCTTGCGCAGCTGCATCCAGCCGATAATTTTGCGCTCCCAGTAGGTGAGATACGCCACCGACAGGAGGACCGGCACGATGATCACAAGGATGAGAACCGGAATCTTGATCCACGGCCAGATGAACACGAGCCACGGCCAGATCGTATCGGTGAAGATCTCAGCCATCGGTGCCCGTCGCCTCCCGTGAACCTCCGAACGAAGCGGCACACTCTGCCATGGTCGCAGACGCCCTGCTGATCGGACAGGTCATGTAGAAATTGCCGATCGCGGGCGCGAACGGCCCGTCCCCCGGCTTGCCGCCGGACGCCGCGAACGCCCCCCAGGACTCGAGCACACGCTCATCCAGCGTCGCAAAGCTCTTGTGCGCGTCCTGCATCTGCGCCCGCAGCGCCGCCAGCGAATCGAAAGGCAGGGTCTTGTCCAGCGCGGCCGATAAGGCCCGCAGGATGGTCCAGTCCTCCTTCGCATCGCCGGGCGGGAACGCGGCCCGCAGCCCGCGCTGCACCCGCCCCTCGCTGTTCACCCAGGTGCCGCTTTTCTCAGTATAGGCGGCGCCCGGCAGGATGACGTCCGCGCGATGTGCGCCGGCATCGCCGTGATGGCCCTGATAGATCACGAAGGCGTTCCCGAACTGGCCCATATCGATCTCGTCCGCCGCCAGCAGGTAGACCACCTCGATTTCGCCCTTGCCGGCACCATCCAGGATCCCCGCGACGTCGCGCCCGCCCTGCCCCGGCACGAAGCCGAGGTCGAGGCCGCCGACACGGGCCGCTGCGGTGTGAAGGACGTTGAAACCGTTCCAGTCGTCGCCGACCATGCCGCTGTCCTCGGCAATCTTGCGGGCCGTGGCCAGAACCGCCGCGCCATCGCTGCGGGCCAGCGCCGCCACGCCAATAATCAGCATCGGTCGTTCCGCCTTGGCGAGCGTCTCGGCGAAGGGATGCTTGCCGTCGGCGATATCGGCCAGGGTCTGCGGCCCGGCGCCGAGGTAGTCGTATGCATAGGTCAGTTCCGCCTGCGGCCCGATCAGGCCGACCGAAAAATCGCCCCGCAGCCAGCGCTTGCGGATGCGGGCGTTCACAACCGCGGCCTCGTGGCGCGGGTTGGCGCCGACGATTAGCAGCGCATCGGCCTCCTCGATGCCGGCGAAACCGCTGTTGAATAGCCAGCCCGACCGCGCGCCGCCCGCATCGAACGCTGCACCGTCCTGGCGGCAGTCGAGATTGGGCGAGCCGAGCGCCGTCATCAACGCTTTCAAGGCGAACATCGATTCCGCATCGCACTGGTTGCCCGCGATGGCCGCGATCTTCGATCCGTCGACTCCCTTCAGCCGTCCCGCGATGGCGGCGAAGGCATCGTCCCATCCGGCCTCGGCCAGCTTGCCGTCGGCACCCCGCAGATAGGGCCGGTCGAGGCGCTGGCGGCGCAGCCCGTCGCAGGCATAGCGGGTCTTGTCGGAGATCCACTCCTCGTTCACGTCCTCGTTCAACCGCGGCAGCACGCGCATCACTTCGTTGCCCCGGCAGTCAACCCGGATGTTGCTGCCGACCGCGTCCATCACGTCGATCGACTCGGTCTTGGTCAACTCCCAGGGGCGGGCGTGAAAGGCATAGGGCTTGGAGGTCAGCGCGCCGACCGGGCAGAGATCGATAACATTGCCCGACAGCTCGGAGGCCAGGGTCTTTTCCAGATAGGTGCTGATCTCGGCGCTCTCGCCGCGGCCGAGCAGCCCGAGGTCCTGGACGCCCGCGATCTCCGTTGCGAAACGGACACAGCGCGTGCAGTGGATGCAGCGGGTCATGATCGTCTTGATCAACGGACCCATATGCTTGTCCTTCACGGCGCGCTTGTTTTCCTGGTAGCGGCTGCTGTCGGATCCGTAGGCCATCGCCTGGTCCTGCAGGTCGCATTCGCCACCCTGATCACAGATCGGGCAATCGAGTGGATGGTTGATCAGCAGGAATTCCATCACGCCCTGGCGAGCCCGGCGCACCGTCTCGGTATCGGTGCGAATGACCATGCCGTCCGCCACCGGCATGGCGCAGGATGCGACCGGCTTGGGAGAGCGTTCCATCTCGACCAGGCACATCCGGCAATTGCCCGCAACCGAGAGCCGCTCGTGATAACAGAATCGCGGGATCTCGATGCCAATCGCCTCGCAGGCCTGCAGCACGCTGGCCCCCGCCTCTATCTCGACTTCCGTCCCGTCGATTGTCAGTTTCGGCATCGCCTGTTCCTACTCCGCCGCCACAGCTGGTCCGGACACCCGCCGATCAAGGATGCGCCGCTCCAGCTCGGGCCTGAAATGCCGGATCAGGCCCTGGATCGGCCAAGCTGCGGCATCGCCGAGCGCGCAAATCGTGTGCCCTTCGACCTGACGTGTCACCTCGTCCAGCATGTCGATCTCCTCGATGCTGGCCGCCCCGTCGCAGAGCCGCTCCATGACCCGCCACATCCAGCCCGTACCCTCGCGGCACGGCGTGCACTGGCCACAACTTTCATGTTTGTAGAACTGGGCCAGCCGCGTGATCGCGCGGACGATATCGGTCGACTTGTCCATGACGATAACAGCTGCCGTTCCGAGGCCGCTCTGCGCATCCTTCAGCGAATCGAAATCCATCAGGATGTCATTGCAGATCGAATTCGGCAGGCAGGCGACAGAGGAACCGCCTGGGATGATCGCAAGCAGGTTGTCCCAGCCGCCGCGCACGCCGCCCGCGTGACGCTCGATCAGCTCTTTGAGGGGGATCGACATCTCTTCTTCGACGTTGCAGGGCTTGTTGACATGGCCGGAGATGCAAAACAGCTTGGTGCCGGTGTTGTTCTCGCGGCCCAACCCGGCGAACCAGGAGGCACCGCGCCGTATGATCTCGGGCACGACGGCGATGCTCTCAACGTTGTTCACCGTGCTGGGGCAGCCATAGAGCCCCGAAGCCGCCGGGAATGGCGGCTTCAGCCGGGGCTGGCCCTTCTTGCCCTCGAGGCTCTCGATCAGCGCGGTTTCCTCACCGCAGATATAGGCGCCGGCACCGCGGTGAACGTGGATCTCGAACGGCCAGCCGGAGCCACAGGAATCCTTGCCGATCAGCCCGGCCTCGCGGGCCTCGTCGATGGCGGCCTCGAGCCGGTTGGCCTCATTGTGGAATTCGCCGCGGATATAGATGTAGGCGGTCTCGGCGCCCATAGCGAAGCCCGAGATCAGGCACCCTTCGATCAATTTGTGCGGATCGTGGCGGATGATGTCTCGGTCCTTGCAGGTGCCGGGCTCGCCCTCGTCTGCATTGACCAGCAGGTAATGCGGCCGGCCATCGGATTCCTTGGGCATGAACGACCATTTGAGCCCGGTCGGGAAGCCTGCGCCGCCTCGGCCGCGCAGGCCCGAGGCCTTGACCTCGTCGATGATGGCGTCACGGCCCCTGGCAAGGATCTCCTTGATGCCGTCCCAGTCTCCGCGCGACCGGGCACCCTTCAGCCCCCATTCGTGGAGACCATAGAGATTGGTGAAGATCCGATCCTGGTCCTTGAGCAAGAGGCTACTCCTTTGCCGTCGCTGTGCTCGTCCTGGCCGCCTTCGAGACGTCGCCGGTCAAGACCTGGGGGCCACCCTCGGGGGCCGAGCCGGTCCGGCCGATCTGCGATCCCGCCGTCGGTCTTTCGCCCCGCTTGAGCGCGTCGATGATGTCGGCCATCGACTCAGCGTCGACGTCTTCATAATAGTCGTCGTCGATCTGCACCACCGGCGCATTGACACAGGCCCCGAGGCATTCGACCTCGCCCAAGGAAAACGTACTGTCGGCGGTCATCTCGCCGACACCGATGCCCAACGCCGTCTTGCAGGCCCCGACCACCTCGTCGGACCCGCGCAGCCAGCAGGGTGTGGTCGTGCAGACATTGATCTGGTGCTTGCCGACCGGCTGGCGCTTGTACATCGAATAGAAGGTCGCGACCTCCAGCACCCGGATCGGCGCCATGTCGAGCATATCCGCGATTGCCTCGATCGCGCCCTCCGGCAACCAGCCACCATTCTGCCGTTGCGCGAGGTCGAGCAGCGGCATCACGGCACTGCGTTGCCGGCCCTCCGGAAAGCGGGCGATGCATTCCTTGACGCGCTCGAGATTCTCGGCGGTGAACTCAAAGGTCTCGCTCATCCCTGTCCCTGCCCCTAGCGATCGATCTCGCCGAACACCGGGTCGATCGACCCCAGAACGGAAACCGAGTCGGCCAGCATATGGCCCTTGCACATGAAATTCATGGCCTGCAGATGCGCAAATCCGGGCGCGCGGATCTTGCAACGATAGGGCCGATTGGTCCCGTCCGACACCAGGTAGACGGCGAATTCGCCCTTTGGCGCCTCGACCGCGGTGTAGGTTTCCCCGGCCGGCACGTGAAATCCCTCCGTGTAGAGCTTGAAGTGATGGATGAGGGCTTCCATCGAGCTCTTCATCTCACTGCGCTTCGGTGGCGCGACCTTGCCATCTTCGGTCATCACCGGGCCGTCCGGCATGTTCTCGATCGCCTGTTTGACGATACGAAGGCTCTGCCGCATTTCTGCAATGCGCACCATATAGCGCGAGTAGACGTCGCCATGCTTGCCGATGGGGATGTCGAAATCCATGTCCGCGTAAGCGTCATACGGTTGTGCCTTGCGCAGATCCCACGGCACGCCCGAGGCCCGGAGCATCGGGCCGCTAAAACCCCAGGCCAGCGCATCCTCGGCCGACACGGAACCGATATTGACGGTGCGCTGCTTGAAGATCCGGTTCTCGCTCAGAAGCGTCTCGATGTCGTCGATGAAGGCGGGCAGCTTTTCGGCCCACAGCATGATGTCCTCGGCCAGGCCGGCGGGCAGATCCTGATGCACGCCGCCGACTCTGAAATACGCAGCATGCAGACGCGCACCGCAGACCCGCTCGTAGAACTCCATTACGATCTCGCGCTGCTCGCAGGCCCACAGCAGGGGTGTCATCGCCCCGATATCCAGAGCCAGCGCCGGCACATTGAACATGTGATTGGTCAGCCGCGTGATCTCCGCGAACAGGGTGCGCACATACTGTCCGCGCGGCGGCGGCTGAATGCCCAGAAGCTTTTCGGCTGCCAACACGAAGGCATGCTCCAGGCTCATCGGTGACACATAGTCGAGCCGGTCGAAATACGGGATCGACTGCAGGTAGCTCTTGTATTCGATCAGCTTTTCGGTACCGCGGTGCAGAAGCCCGATATGGGGATCGAGGCGCTCGACAACCTCGCCGTCCATTTCCATCACCATGCGCAGCACACCATGAGCGGCCGGATGCTGCGGGCCGAAATTCACCGTCAGGTTCTTGATCTGCGTTTCCGCCGGCATCAGCTTTCCGCCTCTTCCGCCTTCTCGTCGCCGGGTAGCTGCCGGGTCATTCCCTCCCACGGGCTAAGAAAATCGAACGTGCGGAACTCCTGGGTCAGGTGTACCGGCTCATAGACAACACGCTGTTGTTCGTCGTCGTAGCGGACCTCGACATGGCCGGTCAGCGGGAAATCCTTGCGAAGCGGATGCCCCTCGAACCCGTAATCGGTGAGGATCCGCCGCAGGTCGGGATGGTTGCTGAAATAGACGCCGTAAAGGTCCCATGTCTCCCGTTCATACCAGTCGGCGGACGGGAACACCTGCGTTACGGACGGTACCGCCTCGTTCTCGCCAACCGGCACCTTGACCCGAATTCGCTGGTTATGGGCCACGCTCACCAGATTGTAGACGACTTCGAAGCGACGCTCGCGGTCCGGATAGTCGACTCCGCAGATGTCGACCAGACACTTGAACAGGCATTGGGAGTCGTCGCGCAAGAAACGCATGGTCTTGATCAGACCATCGGGCCGCGCAGCGATCATCAATTCATCGTACGCAACCTCCTGCCCGTCGATTTCCTCGGACAGACGACCCGCGATGTATTCCCCCAGGTCTTGCAGCGCCTGATTCATTTACCTGCCCGGTTTTGCCCTATCGAATGAATGCCTCTGTGCGGCGGATCTTCTTCTGCAGTTGCAGAATCCCATAGACCAACGCTTCCGCGGTCGGTGGGCAGCCGGGCACGTAGATGTCGACCGGAACGACGCGGTCGCAGCCCCGGACAACCGAATACGAATATGTGTAGTAGCCACCGCCATTGGCGCAGGATCCCATGGAGACCACCCAGCGTGGCTCCGCCATCTGGTCGTAAACCTTGCGAAGCGCGGGTGCCATCTTGTTGGTCAGGGTTCCGGCGACGATCATCACATCGGCCTGTCTGGGCGAGCCGCGTACGACGACGCCGAACCGGTCCAGATCGTAGCGCGGCATATAGGCATGGATCATTTCGACCGCGCAGCAGGCCAACCCGAAAGTCATCGGCCACATCGAGCCGGTGCGCGCCCAGTTCGCCGCGAGATTTATGACGCTCGCCGCAGAGGTTAACAGAAATCCCTTGCTGTTCAGCTCCTTGTCCAAGGCACGCGTCAAATCTTCCGGCGTTGCCCCGGCGGCGGCTGAAAGCTTCGGAACGCTCTCGCTCATTCCCACTCCAGAGCCCCCATGCGCCAGTCGTACAGGAAGCCGATTGCGAACACCGCAAGAAAGATCACGAGCGACCAGAAGCCGAAGAGCCCGAGCTGGTCGTTGGCGACCGCATAGGGGTACAGGAAAGCAAGATCGAGATCGACCACGATGAACATGATGGCCACGAGATAGAAACGCACATCGAATCGCCTGCGCGCATCACCGAACGCCTCGAAGCCGCATTCGTAGGCGGACATCTTCTCGACGTCGGGGCGCTGCTTGACGATCAGCCAGCTCAATGCCGGCAGTACAACGGCGATTGCGATGGCAATCGCCAGGAAGATCAGAATTGGCAGATATTCGCGCAGCAGTTCGTCCATCAGCCGCCCTTTTGAGTTGTCACGCGTACTGCCCCGTTCGAACCGCCTTCCGAAGTCTCCGGCGGCGGCGGCACTATAGGACTCCGCGCTGCCGATGCAAAGGGCAAATGCCCCCGTTTTCCATCAATTTTCGAACAAAATGCTGCGCTGCGACAAATGGCGCACAGGTAAAGAGCGCTCCACCTGGTGCCAGGTCCAGCCAGAACCACCAGAGATTTCCCGGACTCGGGGGGGATTCCGCTCGCGCCGATCGATCGGGCTGGTATCCTTGCAGAATGCGCGGTGACATCGATTTGTACGGCCACTACGTGTTCACGCATGGCTGGCGACGCGTGCTCACGATCATGAGTCCGGCTGGCACCGCGGCGGTCCGCGATTCCATCCGGGTCGACAGCGACGTCGAAATTTTTGCCGCGGCCGGCACGCTGGTCCAGCTGCATGAAAGGCGCGCAGGGGCGCTCGATCGAACCGCGGCGCTTAACAACATCCGTATTCTCGACAAGGCGGAATGGGACGCGCTGAAGTCCCGTTTCGCCGATTCGATCTACCGCTGACCCGATCGAGACGGCGATCCATCGATTGCGTCGAGCCCCGGTCTTCCGGACATGCGTCGATCACGAAATACCGAAGATTGGCCTCGCATCGGCGCTACCGAGTTGCTAACTTTCGCGACGCCCCATCGCGCGCCGGCGCAGCATCCGCGCGATCACAAGGAGACAGAAGTGCATAAGTCGTTGCTGATCGATCCGGCCAAATGCACCAGTTGCCTGCAGTGTGAGATGGCCTGCTCCCTGGAGCACACTGGTGCCTTCAACCCCGCGCGCTCGCGCATCAAGATCTTCGAATTCGAACATGGGGCGCGATCGGTCCCGTACACCTGCACGCAATGTGCAGAGGCATGGTGCCAGCAGGCCTGTCCGGTCGATGCCCTGAAACGCAATCCTGCAACAGGCGCGGTGGACCTCAATGAGCAGATCTGCGTCGGTTGCAGGGTCTGCACGATTGCCTGCCCCTACGGCACGATCAACTACGTTTCGGAGACGGGCAAGGTCGCGAAATGCGACCTCTGCGGCGGCGAACCCAAATGCGCCACGGCCTGTCCGACGGACGCGATCACATTCGCATCCGCAGGCGCGGCCATGGACGGCAACGCCGCGCCGGGGGTCGCCGGCACGCCGTCGGCCTGAAACGCTAAGCCACCAGAGGAGATCCCGGCATGGGCTGGCAGAAGAGCATCCTTAGAGTCAACCTGACCGAGGGTACGGCGGCCAGCGAGCCGCTCAATATGGGCTGGGCGCAGGACTTTCTCGGGGAGCGGGGCCTGGCGACCAAATATCTGTTCGAGGAGATGGACCCGCGGGCGGACCCCTTGGGACCGGACAACATTCTTATCTTTGCCACGGGTCCGCTGACAGGCACGATGGCGTCGACGAGCGGCCGCTACGCGGTGGTGACCAAGGGGCCGCTCACCAATGCCATCGCCTGCTCCAATTCGGGCGGGAAGTTCGGCGCCGAGCTGAAATATGCGGGCTACGACTTGCTGATCGTCGAGGGACGGTCGGCCGACCCTGTCTACCTGTACATTGCCGACGACGACGTGCGCATCCTGCCGGCCGACAGCCTCTGGGGCATGACTGTCTGGCACACCGAAGAACACCTCAAGCACCAGCATCGGGACCCGCTACTGAAGGTGGCGTCGATCGGCGTCGCCGGCGAGCGCGGAGTGCGTTACGCATGCATCGTCAACGACCTGCATCGGGCGGCGGGCCGCTCCGGCGTCGGCGCCGTAATGGGGTCCAAGAATCTGAAAGCCGTGGCGGTGCGGGGAACGCGCGGGGTAACCGTGAAGGATCCGGCGGCTTTCATGCGAGCGGTTCAGGAAAGCCATGCGATGCTCGCGGACAACAGCGGCCGCAAGGGCCTGACCGAACTCGGCACGAACGACATGATCAACTCGATGCAGGCCTTCGGCGGCCTGCCCACCGAGAACTTTCACAAAGTGCAGTTCGACGGCGTCGACAAGATCAATCCGGCCGCGATGATGGCGACCGGCGCCGACGGGCATCGCAACCTGGTGACAAACAAGGCCTGTTTCGGCTGCACCATTGCGTGCGGCAGGATCGCACGCATCAACGAGACCCATTTCACCATCGTCAACAAGCCCGAATACCGCCACGCTTCCGGCGGCCTCGAGTACGAAACGGCCTTCGCCTTCGGGCCGCTCCTCGGAATCGACGATCTCGACGCCCTGACCTATGCGGGGTTCATGAGCAACGAGCACGGATACGACCCGATTTCGTTTGGCGGCACGCTTGCCGCAGCTATGGAATTGTACGAGATGGGCGCGATCACCAAGGCGGAGACCGACGGCGTCGAGCTGAACTTCGGCAATGCCGAAGCATTGACGGTGATGTCCGAAAAAACAGGCAAATTCGAAGGCTTCGGGGAAATTCTTGGCCTCGGATCTAAGTTGCTTTGCGAGAGATACGGTCACCCCGAGATCGCCATGCATGTGAAGGGGCAGGAGTTTGCCGGTTACGATTCCCGGGCGCTGCAGGGCATGGGCCTCGGCTTCGCGACCAGCAACCGCGGCGCCTGTCATTTGAAGCACGATGTCTTCGCGGAGGACATGGAAGACCAGACCGGCAAGGGCAAGGCCAGGCCGTGCAAGGACTCGCAGGACAAGATCGCGATGATCGATTCGACCGGTCTTTGCCTGTTCACGACCTGCGCGTGGGACGTGCCGGAATTCCGGGAACAGATCGCCGCCGCCTGCGAGGGTGACGACTGGACCGAGGAGCGGCTGATCGAGATCGGCGAGCGAATCTGGAATGTCGAGCGGCTGTTCAACCTGAGAGCCGGCCTCAGCGCTGCCGATGATACGTTGCCCAAACGGTTGCTGGAGGAGCCCGCGCCGTCGGGTACCGCCAAAGGGAAGATCAGCGAGCTCGCGGAGATGCTGCCCGAATATTACGAATACAGGGGCTGGACGGAGGAAGGCGAACCGACGACGCAGACACTGCAGCGTCTCGGCCTCAAATGAGGATTCGCCTATTCAGGGGACCCGCGGGATGGAGGTGACGCTGAAAATGTCGGGGCTGATCGCCCGCAACCTGCCGGGCAGCGCGGATGGAACGACGATGACCTTGGTCGATGGCACGACGATTTCGGGTCTGATGGCGCGCCTCGGACTGCCCGGCGACGAGAGCTATCTGGTGATCGTCAACGATACGACGGTCGCGAAGGATCGCCGCAAGACGCATGTGCTGTCGGACGGCGACCGGATTTCCATCGTGCCGCCGTTGCGGGGCGGTTGAACGCATCGCCGGCAAGGCGAAACGAATTCACAGACGAGCCGTCTTCAGATAGGCCTCTACATCCTTGTACGACTTGTCGGCCCCGCCGTATTTGACCAGGTTCCGCGCGGTCCGCAGCCAATCCATGGTCGAGGGTTCGAAATCCCGGATGGCGGCCAGGAGGTCGTCCTGCGTCAGCGCGCGATCCTCACCACCCTCCATAATATCGGCTAGGACACGGTCCTTCGCTTCCTCGATGATCCCATCAATGTCGGCGCCCGAGGCATAGGCGCTGCTCTCGCCAAGCTTCTGATAATCAAGCCTTTTCGTGGGCACGCCGACAAGTTTGGCGCGAAACATCTCGGCCCGCGCCGCCGCGTCGGGTGGCGGTACGAAAATCGACCGGTCGAATCGGCCGGGTCGCTTCATCGCAGGGTCAACATCCCACGGCATGTTGGTCGCCGCCAGGATCAGCACCTGCTCATTCTCTCCGGCCATCCCGTCCAGCTGATTGAGGAATTCGTTGACGGTTGAGCGGGTGTGATCCGACTGCGCCTTCGAGCGCGAATAGGCGAGCGCGTCAAGTTCGTCGAAGAACAGGACGGAGGGCCTGTGCGCTCGCGCCTTGTCGAACATGGCTCTGAGATTCTGCTCGCTCGCGCCGATCCACATGCTCAGCACGTCGCTGATCCCGACATGAATGAACGTCGCGTCGCACTCGTTGGCGATGGCCCGAGCCAGCAGCGTCTTGCCGCAGCCCGGCGGCCCGTAGAGCAGCAGGCCGCCGCCCGCCCTCTTCTTGAATTTGGCAAACAGGCCGGGCTTGAGGAACGGATCGATAATGCGGAGCCGGACCGTCTTCTTGAGATCCTCCATACCAACGATATCGACGAACCGTGTCGTCCGGGCGCTCGAAATCCGGACGATGTCGGCGTCCTCGGAGCGCGGCACGGCGCGGCCGCCAACCACGCGCAGCGCAGGTGCCGGGCCATCCTTGAGGGCGATCTCCAGATCATCTTGAGGTTCGAAATCACCGCAATCGGTGGCCTTATCGTATTCGATTCTGGCAGCGGCCAGATCCTCAAGCTTTACAAGGGATCGCGCCGCCCCCAGGAACCCCGCCGCCGCCGTCGGTTCTTGACGACACAGCAATCGATATTGCTCAAGACCTGCCTGCCAGTCGCCTGCCTCATAGAGCGCATCCGCATAACGCGCCCGGGCCTGCGTATCGAACGGGTCCCGCAGCAGGATTTCAGCGAGTTCCTCTATGGTTTCCGACATCCAAGCCCCTCCGGCGATGCAGATCGGCGCCAAGATTGGCGCCGGGTCCGGCACGCATCAAAATCCCCGCGCCGACAGCCATCGCTTAAGCATCGGCGGCCAGAGCCATGAATACACGACATATCCGAGGTAGAACACAACCAGCGACGAGGTGATCTGCGGCGCGAACCTGTCGGCAAGAAATACCGACAACACGGCGACGGCCCAGAGCACGCCGGAGCCAACCCATCCATAGCGCTGCAGCGGTGTCAGCGGCAGCATCGACCAGTGCGACAGGACGCGCATTTCGATCAAGGCCGCCACAGCCTCCTTGTCGTCGGGAACGCTCCGGAAAATTCCGCGCAGCACCTGAAGGGCCTCAGCATAACGATGCCTCGACTGAAGGACTAAGACGACGCTCCACGCCACATGCAGCGCGTCCGGGTTCTCTCGCACCAGTTCCTCAAGCCGTCTTGACGCATCGTGGCTGCGATCCTCGATGACGTCGACCATCAGAGAGATCACTTGCGAAAGACTGCTCGTCGGATCCAGCCGCAGGCCCTCACGGGCCAGCGCGGCGGCCTTGTCTATATGCAGGGTTTTCAGCATCAGGGCCGCGTACAGCGCATAGAAATATGCCTCTTCCGGATAGTCGTGAAGGAGCCCGATGATCGTTTGTTCCGCCTCAACGAATTGACCGGTTTCGCAGAGCAGCTCGAACATGAGTTGGCGGGCCTCTGCATTGTCGGGATGCTGTGCCAGAGCGGCCTCGAGGTTGTCGCGCGCGGATCGGTAATCGGCCGTTGCAATCCCCAATCGTGCCGCCAGAAGCTTGAATCCGGGGTCTTCGGGTTCGCTCGATATGGCTTCCGACAGCAGCCGTCCGGCGTCGCCGTAACGTTTCCGCTCAATCAGCAAAGCGATCTGCTGACGGAGCAGTCCGACGTCGGTCATGAGGCCCCCTGTACGGCAAATGCGACGTTCAGCCCGATCAGGAACAGGACAAACATGCCAAAAACCACGCTCGCGATCGCCGCCTTCCAGGGATTGCGATTGCCGAGCCCCATGACCTCCGCCGCCTTGTGATAACGGCGGTACGGAAGCCACAGCAGGAACCACAGCACCAGCGCGAACAATCGCGAAATCCAGCGGACCGCCTGCCTGGCCTGGTCGCCGGCGACGTCAATGTACCATGCCGGAGGTGGGTCGGCCGCGCGCAGCCACGCAAGGAAACTGACAACGAAAACGCTGGCCGCAGTGCCCAGAACGTAGCGCCAAAGATCCGGTTTGAGGCGGCCCAGGAAGTTGGCGTTCATACCCGACAGCAGCAGGATGGCAAAGGGGCCGCCGAAGAAG
Organism: Rhodospirillales bacterium; assembly: GCA_020356105.1. Lineage (GTDB taxonomy): Bacteria > Pseudomonadota > Alphaproteobacteria > UBA8366 > JADFVY01. Next base: position 426,391 of record CP070634.1, read on the forward strand.
GCGGTCAGGAATTCCGCACGGGTGGAGAACAGCGGTTCCGGCGGGCCTGTTTCGCCAAGGACCGGCGATAGCAGATCGGCACGTCCAACGTGATTGTCCTCGCTCATTGGACCTTCCCCGTTTCCGGATTGCGCTGCTGGGTACTGAACGCGGAGCAGTCTTGCGTCGCAACGCCAATGATACCGGCTGACAGGCGCACCTGTCAGCGGCAATGACGTGCGGCTCGCGATACGTGCCTGCGTCGGCTGGATCGAGGAAGGGGTTGCTGATTCTCGCGTGGTGCCGCCCTGTTACGCGCGGCGCACGCAGGGAATAATGGCGGGAGTGACGGGACTCGAACCCGCGGCCTCCGGCGTGACAGGCCGGCGCTCTAACCAAACTGAGCTACACCCCCGTGCGCTCCTCAGGGCCCGACCATGTACTGCACGGGCCATTCGGTGTCAAGCTGCGTTCCGGCCCCTGCTCCCGGGAGTTCCGGTGCTCATCGGCGGCGCCGAGCTGGTGGGCGATGACGGGCTCGAACCGCCGACCTCCCGGGTGTAAACCGGACGCTCTCCCAACTGAGCTAATCGCCCGACGGCTTGATTGCAAGACTCTCTGCCGAAAAACAGCAACCGGCCATCCAGATCCCGGATGGCCGGTCACCAACGTACTCGCTCGGACGCCTCAGTTGACGGCGTCTTTCAGGCCCTTACCGGCCTTGAATTTCGGCTGCTTGGAAGCCGGAATCTGGATTGTCGCTCCCGTCCGCGGGTTGCGGCCAGTCGACGCCTTCCGGTTCGCCACGCTAAAGGTTCCAAAACCTACCAGACGAACGGCCTGGCCTCTCTTCAGCGCGGTTTCGATGTTGTTGAAGACTGCGTCCACAGCCTTGGTCGCATCGGCCTTCGAGAGACCGGCATCATTGGCGACGGACGAAATAAGATCGTTCTTATTCACTGCAGAACCCCCTTCTGGACAGGGAAAGATTGGATCGTAAGGGATAGGTTATCTGTCTGCTCAAGACGGAGGCAAGTGTAAGGGTATTTGCGCGCCATAGTCAACGCCGGAACCGCAGAATTCCAAGGTTTTCCACAGAAAAAGCCGCCCGCGCAGTGCGCGCGGGCGGCCGCAAACGCGATGTCGGCGCCGTTAGTGAGTCATTCGGGCCGACTCATCGTCCTTGTCGTTCTGCGGGGCGACCGATTCGGCCGACCACTCGATCGCCTTCAAAGGCCCCGACAATGCCTTCTCCAGCACTTCATCGACCGTCGTCACCGCGACGATCTCGAGCCCTTCTTTGACATTGTCCGGGATATCCGCAAGGTCCTTGACGTTGTCGTTGGGGATCAGCACCGTCTTGATTCCGCCCCTAAGCGCAGCCAGCAGCTTTTCTTTCAACCCGCCAATCGGGAGCACGCGGCCACGCAGGGTGATTTCTCCGGTCATCGCAATATCACGACGAATCGGGATGCCGGTAAGCACCGAGACGATCGATGTCAGCATCGCCACACCGGCAGAGGGACCATCCTTCGGCGTCGAGCCCTCAGGCACATGCACGTGGATATCGGTTCGGGCAAATACCGGGGGCTCGATGCCGAAAGAAGGAGCGCGGCTCTTCACATAGCTTTCCGCCGCCTGTACCGACTCCTGCATGACGTCGCCCAACTTGCCGGTTTTATACACCCGGCCCTTACCCGGCACGCTGACGGATTCGATGGTGAGCAACTCCCCGCCGAACTCGGTCCAGGCGAGTCCCGTCACCACGCCCACAAGGTCCTCGGTTTCCACCTCACCGTAGCGGTATTTGCGCACCCCTGCATAATCACCCAGGTTTTCCGGAGTGACCTTAACCGCTTTCTTGCCGCTCTCGCCGAGCAGAATTTCCTTGATCGCCTTTCGCGTCAGGGCCGCGATCTCGCGCTCAAGGTTCCGCACGCCGGCCTCACGGGTGTAATACCGGATCAAATCGCGCAACGCGCCTTCCGTGATCGACCATTCTTTCTTCTTCAGACCGTTCTGCTCGACCTGCTTCGGGATCAAATAGCGCAAGGCGATCTGAACCTTCTCGTCTTCCGTGTAACCCGGAATACGAATCGTCTCCATGCGATCGAGCAATGGCTGCGGCATCCGTAAGGTGTTGGCCGTCGTCAAGAACATCACGTCGGACAGGTCGTAGTCGACCTCAAGATAGTGATCCGCAAAAGTGTTGTTCTGCTCCGGATCAAGGACCTCGAGCAGCGCCGAAGAGGGATCGCCCCGCCAATCCGCACCCAGCTTGTCGATCTCATCGAGCAAGAACAGGGGATTGGACGACTTCGCCTTCTTCATACCCTGGATGACCTTGCCCGGCATTGAGCCGATATAGGTGCGACGGTGACCTCTGATCTCCGCCTCGTCTCGCACCCCGCCGAGCGACATCCGGACGAAATTGCGCCCGGTCGCCCGCGCGATCGACTTGCCGAGCGACGTCTTGCCAACTCCCGGCGGCCCGACCAGGCAGAGAATCGGCCCCTTCACCTTGTCGGTACGATTTTGCACCGCAAGATACTCGAGAATCCGCTCCTTGACCTTCTCAAGACCGTAATGGTCGTCATCAAGGATCTTCTGCGCGACCTTCAAGTCCTTTTTGGTCTTGGTCGGCTTCTTCCAGGGACTGATGAGCAACCAATCAAGATAGTTTCGCACAACCGACGCCTCGGCCGACAACGGGCTCATCGAGCGCAGCTTCTTGACTTCGGCCTCCGCCTTTTCCTTGGCTTCCTTCGACAGCTTGGTTGAGCGGATCTTCTGTTCGATCTCCGACAGTTCGTCCCGG
>CP070634.1:429287-432279 GCA_020356105.1 Rhodospirillales bacterium
ACTGATCTCGACCGGCAGGTCGGTCCTGCCGATGCGGATGTCTACGATCTTCACGCCGAAACCCGGCGCAGCTAGGTCGAACTCGGTTCTGATCTGCTCCAAGATGTCGTCGCGCTTGTCGGACAGCAGGTCGCTCAGCGAGTTGCGGGCGATGGTCTGCTGTAGCGAGGCGTTCACCAGCCGGCCGAAGCGGTCCTGGAAATTGCTCTCGGTCCTGACCGCCTGGAAGAACAGCAGCGGATCCACGATCTTGTAGCGCATATAGGCATCGACGTTGATGCGCTTCTTGTCGACCAGCGGCACCTGGACCTCCGGCGGGTCGAGGTCGAGGACCCGTGTATCGAAATATACGACATCCTCGGCGAACGGGATCCTGAGATGCAGGCCCGGCTCCCTAACCACGCGAGTCACCTTGCCGAAGTACAAGACGATCGCCTGCTCGGTCTGATGCACGGTATAAAGTGTGGAGCTTGCACCGACCGCCGCGGCGACCAGCAGCACGCCCAGTATGATTCCTGCGTATTTAAGCATGGTTTTTTGTCCCGATCCTATTGGTTGGCCGGCGGCGCCGCCTGGCCCCGCTGCAGTTCCGGCAGCGGTAGATAAGGCACGACACCCGAGCCGCTGGCCCCTTCATCGATGATGATCTTGTTGGCCGATCCGAAGATGCTGCCGAAGGTTTCCAGATACATGCGCCGGCGCGTTACGTCGGGCGCCGCCAGATAGGCATTGTAGACTGACAGGAAACGCTGAGCCTCGCCCTGCGCCTCGCTGATCTGCTGCTGCTTGTAGGCCTCGGCCTGCTGGATCATCTGTTCCGAACGGCCGCGCGCTTCCGGCACGATCGAATTGGCATAGGCCTGGGCCTCGTTCTGCAGGCGCTCCTTGTCTTGACGCGCGCGCTGCACGTCGTTGAAGGCGTCGATCACCTCCTTCGGCGGGTCGGATTGCTGTAGCTGCACCTCGCGGACCTCGATGCCGGCCTCGTAGGAATCGAGGATGACCTGCAACAGACCCTTGGTCACGGCTTGGATTTCCCCGCGGCCCTCGCCCTGCACCGCCCAGTCGAACGCGCGCTGCCCGACCACCTCGCGCATGGCGCTTTCGGCTGCCACCTTCACGGTCGCCCTGGGGTCGCGAATGTTGAACAGGTATTTGCCGGCGTCCTTGATCTTCCACTGCACGGTGAAGTCGATATCGACAATGTTCTGGTCGCCGGTCAGGATCAGGCTTTCTTCCGGCACGTCGCGCTTTGACGTTACCCGGCCCTGGCGGTCCAGGGCGCCGCTATAGCCGATATCGGTGCTGTTGACCTGCGTGACTTTCGGCAGTTCCACGTCGCCGACCGGCGCCGGCCAGTTCCAGTGCAGGCCTGGCCCGGTGGTATCGACCCACTCGCCGAACACCAGCACCACGCCCTGCTCGTCGGGCTGCACCCGGTAGAAACCGCCCACCGCGAACCAACCCGCCACCAGCAGCAGCAACAGCATTACCACGATCTTGGCGCGACCGCCGCCCGGCACCATCTTCTTCATCCGGTCCTGGCCGCGCCGCAGAAGCTCCTCGATGTCGGGGGGCTGCTGGCCGCCACCGCCGCCTCCACCCCAGGGACCCTTGCCCCCGCCGCCGCTACCGCCGCTGCCGCCGCCGCCCCATGGGCCGCCGCCGCCATTCTGATTGGACCAAGGCATCTTTGTCGCTTCCCGCCGCTGTTGACAGATATGGGCTGTAAAAAACTCGCATTTCCGAGCCGTCGGGGGGTTCCCTTCCGGCGTTGCAGTGACATATATGACTTCCGACCCGCCAGCGAAACCCCCGCTGGGGCGCGGCGGCGCAATTTTTGACGGAATATGAAGGAATTTTCAGCATGGCCCAGGTGACCGAACAGCAGATCCTCGAAGCGTTGAAGGCGGTAAAGGACCCGGATACTGGCCAGGACGTCGTCTCCGCCGGCATGGTTTCCGGCCTGGTGATCAAGGACGGCAACGTGGTTTTTGCCCTCGAGGTCGACCCCCAGCGCGGCCCGAACCTGGAGCCGATGCGTAAACAAGCCGAGAAGACCGTCCATGCCATGGACGGCGTGCTGTCGGTCAGCGTCGTGCTGACCGCCGAGGCCCCGGCCGGGCAGAGCGCACCCCAGCCGCAGCGGATGCAGGGCGGTAACGGCCATCCCGGCGGCCAGGCCACCGGCCATGGCGACGGCCGCGACCTGATCCCCGGCATCCCGGGCATCAAGCACATCGTTGCGGTGGCCAGCGGCAAGGGCGGCGTCGGCAAGTCCACCGTCTCGGTCAACCTGGCGATGGCGCTGTCGCTGGCCGGCCACAAGGTCGGCATGCTGGACGCCGATATCTACGGCCCGTCGCAGCCGCGCATGATGGGCATCTCCGGCCAGCCGAACACCAAGGACGGCCAGACCCTGGAGCCGATGGAAAACTACGGCGTCAAATGCATGTCGATGGGCTTCCTGATCCCCGACGACACGCCGATGATCTGGCGCGGCCCGATGGTGATGAGCGCCATCCAGCAGCTGCTGCGCGACGTCAACTGGGGCGAACTCGACATCATGATCGTCGACATGCCGCCGGGCACCGGCGACGCGCAGCTCACGATGGCGCAACAGGTGCCACTCGCCGGCGCGGTGATCGTCTCGACGCCGCAGGACATCGCGCTGCTCGATGCACGCAAGGGCCTCAACATGTTCCGCAAGGTGGACGTGCCCGTGCTCGGCATCGTCGAGAACATGAGCTACTACCATTGCCCGAACTGCGGCCATCAGGCGGAAATCTTCGGCCATGGCGGCGCGCGCAAGGAAGCGGAGCGACTCGGCGTCGATTGTCTCGGCGAGATTCCGCTCGACCTCGATATCCGCAAGACTTCGGACGAAGGGCGCCCGATCGTCATCAGCAATCCCAAAAGCGAACATGCAAAGGCGTTCCTCGCAATCGCCGACCGCATCTGGGAAAAAGTCGAAGGCGCGGATGGGCGCCGC
>CP070634.1:432379-439451 GCA_020356105.1 Rhodospirillales bacterium
CCGTGGCCGCCGCTCTGCTTCTTGTGGCGGGCATGCTGCTTGGCCGGTTTGCGGATGGTCTCCTTGTAGGGCGTTTGCGGCCGCCGGGTCTCGACCTCGACATGATAGCGATTGGCCAGACGCTCTGCCGCGACCTGCAGGTGGATCTCACCCTGCCCCCACAACACCATCTCGTTGGTGTCCGGGTTGTGCTCCACCGAGAGCGAGGCATCCTCGTCCATCAGCTTGGCGATCGCCGATGACAGCTTCACCTCGTCCTCGCGCTTCTTTGGCGTGATCGCGAACGCGTAGATCGCCTGCTGCGGCGCCGGCCATTGGGGACCGGAGACGACACCCGACGCACCAAGCAACTGGCCGGTCGAAACCTCGTCCATGCGGCCCATGGCGACGATGTCGCCGGCCCCGGCCGTGGCGATCTTGTTCTGGGTATGGCCCATCATGTTGAACAGGCCGCTGACCTTGTTCGGACCGAACGACATGCCGTCCTTGACCGACCCGCGCAGCACCCGGCCCAGCGAGGTCTTGCCGGTATGCGGCATATGATAGGTCTTGAACACCTGCACCAGTGGCTCGCCGGACGGCGCACCAAGCCGCTCGGTCGCCTGATCCACCTCGGGGGTTTCGTGACGCAGCGCCTTCATCAGCCGGTGAACGCCGTTGGCCTGCTCGGCGGCGCCGAGAAACACCGGGACAATCAGGTCGCCGGCGAGATCCTTGGTCAGATGCGCATAGATTTCCTGTTTTTCCGGCACCGTATCCTCGAGCAGCTGTTCGAGCAGCGCATCGTCGAAATCAGCCAGCGATTCCAGCAGTTCCTGCCGCGCCTCGGCCTCGCGGTCCTGCATGTCGCCCGGGATCGAGATCAGGTCTGACGGCTCTCCCGGATTGAACTTGTAGGCCCGCTCCGAAACGAGGTCGACATAGCCGGTGATCGCCTCGCCCTCGCGGATCGGCACCTCTCGGAGCACCAGCTTGCGGGCCGAGACGCCTTGCAGCGCCTCCATCAGCTCGCGGATCCGCACATCCGTGTTGTCGAGCTTGTTGATGAAGACCATGTGCGGGATTTCGTGGGCGTCGAGAAAGTGGAACAGCGGCGCCAGCGTCAGTGCGCGCTCGATTTCGGGATCGCAGACGACCACCGCGACATCCGCCACCATCAACGCGCACTGCGTGTCGTTCCAGAATTCCACCGAGCCCGGGCAATCGAGGAAATGCCAGGTTTCGCCGAGGAACTCGCCGGTCGCGGGCGAAATCTCGATGCTCATGTTGCGGCCGCGCGCCTCGGGCGCCGCGTCGCCGACCGTATTGCCGTCTTTCTGGTTGCCCCGTCGATGGATCGCCCCGCAGGTATACAGGAGCGACTCCAGCAAGGTCGTCTTGCCGCTCAAATACGGCCCGACCAGTGCTGCAACGCGCGGGGCAGCAGGTGTGGTGCCGGGCATCTGGTTCTCCTTTCCGGATTCTCGATTGTTGCCATGCGACGACTCCGCCGATTGGGCCGCCGCTCCCTGTGGCCGTTATGGTTCCAGCGCGGCCGCGCCGATGCAAGGGAAATCGCCGGGGAAATGGTCGCAGGGTCGACTGGCGCGTTGCGACGGCGCGGCCTAGACTTGTCGCTGCGCAAGGATGCGCATTCGGAAAGGGAGATAACAGCCGTGGCACACAGGGACCCGGCGGCGCCACTCGCTGGATTGCGCGTTCTCGACCTGACGCGCATGTTGGCCGGCCCCTTCTGCACCGCGCTGCTGGCCGATCTCGGCGCCGAGGTCATCAAGGTCGAGGCGCCCGGGCGCGGCGACGATGCGCGCCATTTTGCGCCGTTCCGCAATGGCGAGAGCGCCTACTTCATGATGATCAACAGGGGCAAGAAGGGAATCACGCTGAACCTGAAGGATCCGCGGGGTGTCGAACTCCTGGAGCAACTCGCTAAGACGGCCGATGTCCTGGTCGAGAATTTCCGGCCCGGTGTCGCCGCCCGGCTCGGCGTCGATTACGGACGGCTCGGCGACCTCAATCCGCGGCTGGTCTATGCCAGCATCTCCGGATTCGGGCAGACGGGCCCGCTGGCCGGGCGGCCCGCCTACGATATCGTTGCGCAGGCGATGTCGGGATTGATGAGCGTCACCGGTGCTGCCGACGGCCCGCCGATGCGGGTCGGCGAATCGTTCGGCGACCTGTGCGCGGGCCTGTTCGGCGCCTGGGGGATCCTCGCGGCGCTGCACGGCCGGGCGCAGAGCGGCCGCGGCCAGTATCTCGACATCGCCATGACCGACTCGCTGTTCGCGATGATGGTGACCGCGCTCAGCCTGCAACTCTATGGCGACGCCCCGCCGCGGCGTATCGGCAACCGGCATCCGATGTCGGCGCCATACGATTCCTTCGAGGCGCGGGACGGTCACGTCATCATCGCCAGCGCGAACGACGCCATCTTCCGGCGACTGGCCGAGGCGATCGGCCGTCCCGACCTCCCGTCGGATCCGCGCTTCGCGGACGAGACCGCCCGTGCCGCCAACGAGCCGTCCCTGCGCGCCGTGATCCAGGAGTGGACCGCTTCGCGCAGCGTCGCCGAGGCGGTTGGCGCGATGGACGCCGCCGGCGTTCCGGCCGCGCCGGTCCTGACGGTGGCGGAAGCGGTCGCCAGCAACCATGTGTTGGCGCGCGGGCTGCTGGCCGCGGCGAATCATCCCGTGGCCGGCGATGTCCGTCTGGTGCGCCAGCCGGTCCGCTTCGGCGACGTGCCGCAACGACCGCCAACGCCCTCGCCGACGCTTGGACAGCATACCGACGAGTTGCTTGGCGAGCTGCTCGATCCGGCGGCGATCGGGGCGCTCAGGCGCGACGGGGTGATCTGATGGACTTTCTCTATGACGATGACGAACGGGCGTTGCGCGACGCCGCCCGGGCATTCGCGGCCAAGGAGCTGGCGCCGCGCGCCGCCGAGGCCGACGGCAACGCCGCGTTCCCAGACGGGCACATGGACGCGCTGGCGGCGTTCGGCGCGATGGGCCTGAACCTGCCCGAAGCATTCGGCGGGGCCGGCGCCTCGGCGGTCGGGCTGGCGCTCGCGGTCGAAGCGCTCGCGGCGGGCTGTGCCGCGACGGCGTCGACCGTGACTGCCCATTTCCTTGCCACCGACGCCATCCTTTTGGCCGGCGATGCGGCGCAGAAGACCCGGTATCTGCCGGCCGCGGCCGAAGGCCGGGCCCTCGGGGCCTTCGCGCTGACCGAGCCCGGTGCCGGCTCCGATCCGGCCGACATGACGATGCGCGCCGAGCCGAGCGATGGCGGATACCGGCTGTACGGGGCAAAGCATTTCATCAGCAACGCCGGCAGCGCCGATTTCCTGGTCGTCTTTGCCAAGACCGCGCCGGAGGCGGGCCATCGGGGCATCAGCGCGTTCATCGTCGCGCGTGATACGCCCGGCCTGTCGATCGGGCCCGCCGAGGCGACGCACGGCATCCGGGCGAGCCATGCCTTTCCCGTGCAGTTCGACTGCTCGGTTCCGGCCGAGAGCCGGCTCGGCGAAGAGGGCAGCGGTTTCCGGACCGCCCTGATGGTGCTCGACCGGGGGCGCATCGAAACCGCGGCGCTGGCGCTGGGCATCGCCGGTGCCGCGCTGGAGGCCGCGCGCGCCTGGGTGGAGGAGCGCGTGGTCTCGGGCCAGCCGATCGCAAATTTCCAGGGCATTCGCTGGATGGTCGCCGACATGTCGACCGAGCTCGATGCCGCGCGGCTGATGACCTGGCGCGCGGCACGGCTGCGGCAACAGGGCGAACGGTTCACGCGCGAGGCAGCAATGGCCAAGCTCTACGCGTCGGAGGCGGCGGGCCGGATCGCCGACGGCGCGCTGCAGATCCATGGCGGATATGGCTATACCACCGCGCTGCCGCTGGAACGCTATGTGCGCGATGCCCGCATTCTGCGCATTTACGAGGGCACGTCGGAAATCCAGCGCAACATCATCGCCCGATTCGAGCTCGACTAATTCCGCCCCTCGGCGTGCAGCTTGAGCACGGCGTGGATCAATGCGCTGACCGGCGTCGGCACGCCGAGTTCCTTGCCGAGGCGCACCACCGCACCGGTCAGCCAGGGCAGCTCCAGCCTGTTGCCGCGCTCCAGATCGCCCAGCATCGAGGCCTTCATCTCGGCCGGCAGGCCCTCGGCAAAGGCAAGCTGCTTGGCCTCGAGGCTGTCCTCCAGCCGCGCGCCCCTGGCGCGTCCGACGGCGACGGTCTCGGCGATCAGGTCGGTGAACAGCTGCCGCGTATCGGGATCGGCGAGGATCGGCCCGATCGACATGCGCGTCGCCGCGGTGGCGCCGGCCATCGGCGCGAGAAAGGCGAATTTGCGCCAGATCTCGGCGGTGATGTCGGGAGAGATCGACGCCTCGATGCCGGCCGCGCGGCAGGCCGCATCGAACGCCTCGATACGCGGGCTCGCCCGCCCGTCGAGCTCGCCGTATTTGAGCCACGCCATCGTGCCGGTATGGCGGATCACGCCCGGCGCCTCGATCAGGGCGGCGATCGCAGCGACCCCGCCGACCGCGTGCTGCGCGCCGAGGATGCCGGCAATGCGCTCCTCGGCGTCGACCCCGTTCTGGAACGAGATCACCGCCGTGTCCGGCCCGACCAGGGGGCGGCACGCTGCGGCCGCGCTCTCGACGTCCCACAGCTTGACGCAGAACATCACCGCGTCGACCGGCCCGAGCCGCGCGGGATCGTCGGTCGCCTTCGCCGGCTGTACCAGCACGTCGCCGTTGGGGCTGAACACCTTGAGGCCGGTCTCGCGGATCGCCGCGCCGTGCGCGCCGCGCGCGATGAAGGTGACGTCCGCCCCGGACTGCGCCAGCCGCGCCCCGAAATAGCCGCCGACCCCGCCGGCGCCCAACACCGCGATCTTCATAAACCCTCCGACGGAAACGTACATCCCAATAGTGACAGAACCACTGAGACACAGAGACGCAGAGATCTCTGGCTGGTCCTCACAGAACCAATCTCCTTATGCCATCCTTGAGGACCGGAGAATTGAAATTCATAAGGAGTCCGGTCCGTATGCCGCTAAGCCGGAGATAAGTGAGCAATTGCGCTTCATGTACGCGCTGGAGTGCCTCCACCGTCTTAAGCTCAACAACCACCCTCTCGTCCACGACGACGTCCATTCTGTAGCCGCAGTCAAGTCGAACTTCCTTGTATCGGACCGCGAGGGGGACCTGCTTGCGAAATGGAATTCCAGCCGCGTTCAATTCATAGCAAAGGCATTCCTCATAAGCCGACTCCAGGAGCCCCGGTCCCAATTCGCGGTGAACGTCGATGGCCAGGCCGATAACGCGTTCCGTGAAAGGGTCTCGTTCCGGCATCCTTATATCCGCGACGGCGTCTTTTCGTTTTCGCTCTCCGGCACTCGCCGCCTTCCCTCTGCGCCTCTGTGTCTCTGTGGTGACCAGATGGCGCCGCGCAGCACCCGGTTGTCGGAGGTGAAACGCACCTTGCCTCAGCGCAGGGCCGCGCAGGCGCGCTGGATGCGGCGGCAGGCCTCCTCCAGCGCCTCGGTCGAAGTCGCATAGGAGATGCGGAAATGGGGGCTGAGGCCGAACGCCTCGCCATGCACCGCGGCCACCCCCTCCGCCTCGAGAAGATAGGTCACGAAATCCTCGTCGGTCGCGATCGTCTTGCCGTCCGGCGTCTGCCGGCCGATCGTGCCGGCGCAGGACGGGTAGACATAGAACGCGCCCTCCGGCGTCGCGCAGCTAAGGCCCGTCGCCTGGTTGAGCATGCCGACGACGAGGTCCCGGCGCTCCTTGAACACGGCGTTGTTGCGCGCGATGAAGGAATGATCGCCATCGAGCGCCGCGACCGAGGCCCACTGGCTGATCGTCGAGGTGCTGGTCGTCGATTGCGACTGGATCTTGTTCATCGCCCGGATCACCTCGACCGGCCCGGCCGCATAGCCGACCCGCCAGCCGGTCATGCAGTAGGCCTTGGACAGCCCGTTCAGCGTCAGCGTGCGGTCGTAGAGCCCGGGCTCGACCTGGGCGATGGTGGTGAAGGTGAAATCGTCGTAGATGATGAACTCGTACATGTCGTCCGTCATCACCCAGACCTGGTCGTGCCTGAGCAGCACGTCGGCCAGCGCCCTGAGGTCATCGCGGGTGTAGGCGGCGCCGGTCGGGTTCGACGGCGAGTTGAGGATCAGCCATTTGGTCTTCGGCGTGATCGCCGCCTCGAGCGCCGCCGGGGTCAGCTTGAAGCCTTCCGATTCCGGGCAATTGACGACCACCGGCTCACCCTCGGCCAGCAGCGCGATGTCCGGATAGCTGACCCAGTAGGGCGCCGGGATGATCACCTGGTCGCCCGGATTGAGCGTCGCCATCAGCGCATTGTAAATCGTCTGCTTGCCGCCGCAGCCGACGGTGATCTGCTCGGGCGCGTAGGACAATTCGTTGTCGCGTTTCAGCTTGTCGCAGATCGCCCGGCGCAGTTCGGGAATGCCGGCGACCGGGGCGTATTTGGTCTTGCCCGCCGCCATCGCCGCGACCGCGGCCTGCTTGATGTGCTCCGGCGTGTCGAAATCGGGCTCGCCGGCGCCGAGGCCGATGACGTCCTCGCCGGCGGCTTTCATCTCCGCCGCCTTGTTGGAGACGGCAACGGTCGGCGACGGCTTGATGCGGGACAGACGGTCGGCGATGAAGGCCATGACGGGACCCCCCCTGTGCGGCTGGATGACAGCGATGGATGGCGGCACACTAGGCCGGGCGTCGGCGGCTTGCAACGGTGAATGCCGCGATGCCGCATCGCCGTGCCGCGGCGGCGCCGCGCCGGGTCCGTCAGGCGCCGGGCGGCCTCGCGGGCCGGGTCCGCGCTGTGGTCAGGTAGAGCCCCGTGAAGATCGCCGCCGCGCCGATATAGTGGAAGGCCTGCAGCCGCTCGTCGAGGAAGATGACGCCGAGGATGGCGGCGAAGGGCGGCACGAGGTGGATGAACAGGCCGGCCCGGGTCGAGCCGACGGCCGGGACCGCGGCGGTGTAGCCGAGATAGGCTAGGGCCGTCGCCACCGGCCCGATATAGCCGATCGC
>CP070634.1:439551-454790 GCA_020356105.1 Rhodospirillales bacterium
ATGGCGATGGACCGGACGACGCTGACGCGCAACCTGAAACCGCTCGAGGAAGCGGGCCTCATACGCATCGAGGCCGGCGCCGACAGGCGGGTGCGCAGGGTCATCGTCACAGCGGACGGCGAACATGCGCTGTCACGCGCGATCCCGATGTGGCGTAAGGCGCAGACGCGGATGATCGACCGTTTGGGTGACGAACAATGGGGCATGTTCCTTAGGCAGTTGCAGACGACGCGGCGGGTGGTGCGCGACTGATTTTTTGTTTGACAAGAAAAGTGTATATACACATATTGATCGCCCCGAACGTCACGGTTTCGCGGCGAAGATACCCATCCAAGGCAGGGAGCCATTCGATGACCCCTTCGGACCCATCCGGTCTGACGACCGAACAAAGCCCGGCGCGCCGTGTCGTCGCCGTCGGCGGTCTCTGGATGGCGGCGGCCATCGCGGTCTCGTTGAGCGGCGTCCTCGCGCCGCCGCAGGGTGCGCCGCCGCTGCGCCTGTTCGCGGCCGCCGGCTTGCCGGTCCTGGTGTTCGTTTTGTGGTACCGTTCTTCCACCGCCTTTCGCCGGTGGATCCTGGACCTCGACCTGCGACTGATCGTCATGCTGCAGGCGTGGCGCGTGATCGGCGGCGTGTTCCTGGTCTTGCTCGCCTTCGGCCTGTTGCCGGCGCTTTTCGCCTGGCCGGCCGGCCTCGGCGATATCGCGATCGGCCTGACCGCTCCCCTGGTCGCCCTCGCGTTGTGGCGTCGGCCCGCATGGGCGACCGGCCGTGGCTTCCTGGCCTGGAATCTTCTGGGCCTGCACGATTTCGGTGTCGCGATCGCAACGGGAACGCTGGCGTCCGGGCTCTTCCCCGGCCTCGTCCAGGGCGCGACGGCCGGCGCCATGAATGTCTGGCCGTTGAGCATCATACCCGGCTTTCTCGTGCCGTTCTTCGCGATCCTGCACCTGGTGGCGATCTTGCAGGCGCGCGCCCGGGCTGCTTGACGCAAGCGGCCGCCGCGGGCACGTTTCGGCGATGCGGCGCATCGAATTCATGGCCATCGCGCTGGACGAGGCGCGGGCGGCCGGCCAGCGCGGCGAGGTGCCGGTCGGCGCGGTTCTCGTCGATTCGGGGACGGGCGACATCCTGGCGCGCGCCGGAAACCGCACGGAGGAGCTCTTTGACCCAACGGCCCATGCGGAGATCCTGGCGATTCGTGCCGGAACGGCGCAGCGGCGTGAGGCCCGGCTGCCGCATTGCGATCTCTACGTAACGCTCGAGCCCTGCGCGATGTGCGCGACGGCGATCTCATTCGCCCGCATCCGCCGGCTCTTCTACGGTGCGCCGGATCCCAAGGGCGGCGGTGTCGAGCACGGCGCCCGGGTCTTCACCCAACCGACCTGTCATCACCGGCCCGAAATCTATTCCGGCATAGCCGAGAGCGACGCGGTGCGGTTGCTGCGCGATTTCTTCCTTGAACGCCGTAACGCCGCTACAAGCAAAGGGAAAGATCGATGACGATGGTCATCCCCGGTACCAGGGTCCCAAGGCTCGATGTCGCGCTGGTCGGCGGTGGGCGCTGGACCCTCGAGGAACGGGCGGGAGAGCGCTTTGCCGTGATCGAGTTCTACCGCGGCCTGCATTGCCCGCGTTGCGCCCGCCGCCTGCAGGAGATCGACGCACGCCTCGACGAGCTGGCGCGTTACGGAGCGACATTCTTCGCGCTGAGCACAGACACCGAAGAGCGGGCACGACGCGCCGTCGAAGAGTGGCGGCTGGCGAATCTTGCGGTCGGCTACGGCATTTCGATCGACGAGGCGCGGTGCTGGGGCCTGGTGATCTCCGAGAGCATCGCCGAGAAGGAGCCGTATCCGTTCTGCGAGCCCGGACTGTTCATCGTCCGTCCCGACGGAGAGCTGTATCTGTCGTTCCTCACGACAGCGCCGTTCCTGCGTCCCGATTACGACATGTTGATGGAATGCCTCGACTTCACCATCCGGCGCGACTACCCGCCGCGCGGCACCCTGGGATAATGCGGTCGAATACGTCGGCCGCGCCGCCTAGATACGGAACGAATAGCGCTGGTGCAGGCGGGTGAGATGCAGCGGCAGCCAGGACGGCGCGTCACCGCGCGCCCATTCGGCCCACAGGTCGAAATAGCTCATCGCCGCAAAGTCGATATCGGAGTCCGAAACCGAATCGTGAAACTGCGCAATCTCGGCGTGGTGTTCGTCGCATTCGTCGAACCGCGCCGCGTTCAGGGGCTCCCAGTAGAGATACAGCAGCGTCGCCGGAGCGATCCGGGCCTCGCTGCCGGCGGCCGCCTCCAGGAGGAGCCGCAGGCCCATATACTGTTTGATGAGCCGCGCCGCGTCGAGCCGCGCGTAGCCGTGCCGCCCTTCCTGCAGGGCGCGCATCTCGCGGCGCCAGCCGTTCTCCTCGCGGTCATCCCAGAAGCGATCGAGGGCCGCCGCGAACTTGGCCGGGTGCCCGGACAGGAATCCCGCGCAGTCGGATTCGATGCCGACCACACCGTCGGGCGCGATCAGGAGGGCGGGGAGCCAGCCGGCCGGCTCGCCCGCGACCGATGGCAGCCGCACCTCGAAGCGCAGGTCGCCGAATCCGCGAAGGCCGAGCAGCTCAAGTGACGCCAGGTCGTCGAGCCACGGTGCGAACACGTTGACCAGCAGCATGGTTCCGGAATGGGCGGCATAGAGACGCGGCTGCCGACTGCCCGGCCCGCGGCTGTCGGCGGTGCCGAACACCCTGCGCACGCGATCCGCGTCGATGCCCTCGACGAGGCTGTCGGCAAAACCGGCATATCCCAGATCATCGATCTTCGCCTCGGGCCGCGCCGCGCGCAGCGCGTCCGCGAACTCGCGCGTCAGATTTTCCTCGATTGTCGCCAAAGATCCGCGATCCCGACCGAAATCCACCCGTCAACTGCACCCATGATACCGCATCTCATCCCCGAGGCGATGTGTCAATGGCGAGGCCGGCACGATCGACCTACGCGGATCACGCCAGCTCGCGCGCCACCGCCCGCCAGCCGATATCGCGCCGGCAAAAACCCTGCGGCCAGTCGATGCGATCGACCGCCCGATAGGCCCGGGCCTGTGCCTCCGCGACGTTGCGGCCGAGCGCCGTGACATTGAGCACCCGGCCGCCATTCGCGAGAAGCTTTCCGTCGGCCGCGCGGCTGGTGCCGGCATGGAAGATGGTGACGTTCTCGTCGGCGTCGTCCGCCGCATCGATGCCGCCGATCACCGTTCCCTTCTCGTACCTGCCGGGATAGCCCTTCGCCGCCATCACCACGGTCAGCGCGGCGTCCTCGTACCAGCGCAGATCGAAGGTGGAGAGCACGCCATCCACCGTAGCGACCAGCGCCGGCACCAGATCCGATTTCAGTCGCATCATCAGCACCTGGCATTCCGGGTCGCCGAAGCGGACGTTGTGCTCCAGCAGCTTCGGCCCGTCCGCGGTCAGCATCAGCCCGGCGAACAGCACGCCGCGATAGGGCCGGCCCTCTTCCGCCATGCCGTCGATCGTCGGCTGCACGATCGTCCTCATGACCTTGGCGAGCAGTTCATCGGTCATCGCCGGGGCCGGCGAATAGGCCCCCATGCCGCCGGTGTTCGGGCCCTGGTCGCCATCGAAGGCGGCCTTGTGGTCCTGGGCGGCGGCGAGCGGCAGCGCCGTGGTGCCGTCACACAGCGCGAAGACGCTGACCTCCTCGCCCTCGAGGCATTCCTCGATCACGATCTCCGCCCCCGCGGCGCCGAACTTCTCCTCGATCAGCGCATCCTCGGCCGCGTTCAGCGCCTCGTCGAGGCTGCGCGCGACCGTCACCCCCTTGCCGGCGGCGAGGCCGTCGGCCTTGACGACGATCGGCGCGCCGTGCTCGCGGATGAAGGCGTGCGCGGCCTCGACGTCGGTGAAGCGACCGTAGGCGGCCGTCGGGATGCCGTATTTCGCGCACAGATCCTTCATGAAGCCCTTGGAGCCCTCCAGCTCCGCCGCCCCGGCGCTGGGCCCGAAGGCCTTGATCCCGGCCTCGGTGAGCCGATCGACGAGGCCCATGACCAGCGGCTGCTCCGGGCCGACGACGACGAGGTCGACCGCCTCGCGCGCGGCGAAGCCGACAATGGCGTCGACATCGTCCGCTGCGAGATCGACGCATTCCGCCTGCTCGGCGATTCCCGCATTGCCCGGCGCGCACAACAGTTTCTCGCACAGCGGCGAGGCCGCGATCGCCCAGCACAGCGCATGTTCGCGGCCGCCCGATCCGACAACGAGGATTTTCATGCTATGACTGTCCCGATTCGATCGTTCATGGTTTTTTTACCGGCTGGCGACGATCTTCTTATCATAGCGTGGCAGAGCAGATGACCGATTTTTCGCCCGAGCCCCCCGGCAATGTCGCCGAATACACGGTATCCGAGTTGAGCCAGGCGCTGAAGCGCGTGGTCGAGGACCGGTTTTCCTGGGTCCGGGTGCGCGGCGAGATCTCCGGCTTCAAGCGCGCCGCCTCCGGCCATCTCTATATGGCGCTGAAGGATGAGAACGCGGTGCTCGACGCGGTGTGCTGGCGCGGCGTCGCCGGCCGCCTTGCGGTCGCGCCGGAGGACGGGCTGGAGGTGATCGCGACAGGCCGGCTGACCACCTATCCCGGGCGTTCGAAATACCAGATCGTCATCGAATCGATCGAGCTTGCCGGCGAAGGCGCGCTCCTGAAGTTGCTGGAAGAACGGCGCCGGAAGCTGGCCGCGGAAGGCCTGTTCGACGAAGCGCGCAAGAAGATGCTGCCGTTCCTGCCGCAAGTGATCGGCGTCGTCACCTCGCCGACCGGGGCGGTGATCCGCGACATCCTGCACCGCCTCGCCGACCGCTTCCCGCGGCACGTGCTGCTGTGGCCGGTGCTGGTGCAGGGCGAGGGCGCGGCCGAGCAGATCGCCGCCGCGATCGAGGGGTTCAACGCGCTGCCGCCGGGCGGCGCGGTGCCGCGGCCCGACCTTCTGATCGTCGCCCGAGGCGGTGGCAGCCTGGAGGACCTCTGGGCCTTCAACGAGGAGATCGTGGTGCGCGCCGCCGCTGCCTCCGAGATTCCGCTGATCTCCGCGGTCGGGCACGAGACCGACACGACGCTGATCGATTTCGCCGCCGACCGGCGCGCGCCGACGCCGACCGCGGCGGCCGAGATGGCGGTGCCGGTCAGGGCCGAGCTGCAGGCCGAGGTGCTGAACCAGGAACGCCGGATGCTGCGTGCCACGACTCGACTCGTTGCCGAGCACCGGATGCGCGTCGAGGGGCTGGGCCGCGGCCTGCCGCGCCGCGATTCAATCCTCGCGGTGCCGGCGCAGCGGCTGGATGCGGCCGGCGAGCGCATGGCCGGGGCGATCCGCAACCTTGTCGCCGATCGCCAACACGGCGTCGCCAACCGGGCCGCGAAGCTGCAGGAGCCGCGCGCCCTGGTGGCCGAACTGGCGGCGCGTGTCGGAACCGGCGGGCGCTTGCTGCGCAATGGTGCTGCCCGCGCCGTGCGGGACGAGCAGGCGCGGCTGCGGCGAATCGGCGACCTGCTGGAAAGCGTCTCGTTCAAGCGGGTTCTGGAACGGGGCTATGCTGTTGTGCGCGATGCCGCCGACACGGCCGTTACCGCGGCGGCCGCGACGGCGCCGGGCCAGGCGGTGTCGATCGAGTTCCGCGACGGTCGGGTCGGCGCCGTGATCTCCGGCGAGCCGCCCGCGAAGGCGCCGAAAAAGGATTCGGGCCGCAAGCGCGGCAAGAGAGACGAAAGACAAGGGAGTTTGCTGTGAGGCACGTTGTTGCAGCTCTGCTGATCCTGACGCTGGCGTGGCCGTCCGGCGCCATCGCGCAGGAGGTTGTCACCCTCGAGGGCAGCTTCCGGCAGGGCGGGTTGGTGACGGGCCGCACGCAACCGGGGGCGACGCTCGAGCTCGACGGCAAGCCGGTGCGGGTCGCGGCCGACGGGGCCTTCCTGTTCGGCTTCGGCCGCGATGCCAAGCCCAAGGCGACCCTGAAGGTGCGCCTGCCCGACGGGCATGAGGAGCTGCACACCCTCGAGGTCACCCAGCGCGATTACCGCGTCCAGCGGATCGACGGGCTGCCGCCGAAAAAGGTAACGCCGCCGCCCGAGGCGATGGAGCGGATCGGCCAGGAGCGCAAGAAAAAAGCCGAGGCGTTCCGCGCGGATCTGCCGGAATCCTGGTTCCGCTCCGGCTGGATCTGGCCGGCCGAGGGGCGGATCTCGGGCGTCTACGGCAGCCAGCGCATCCTCAACGGCGAACCCCGGCGGCCGCATTACGGCGTCGACGTCGCCGGGCCGGAAGGCACCCCGGTGGTGGCGCCGGCCGATGGCAGGGTCGTGCTGGCGATGCCGCAGATGTATTTCGAGGGCAACGCGATCTTCCTCGACCACGGCCACGGGCTGAAATCGGTCTACATGCACCTGAGCGAGCTCGACGTGACCGAGGGCCAGATCGTCCGGCGCGGCGAGCGCATCGGCGCCATCGGCGCCACCGGCCGCGTCACCGGCGCTCATTTGCACTGGGCCCTCTACTGGTTCCGCCTACCGCTCGACCCGGCCCTGCTGGTGCCCGAGCGGCCGGGCAGCCGGGGGTAGGGCGGGACCCGCAACCCAGGTTGCCTTGCGCCTCGAGACGGCTGCCGGATGGGCTCCTCGGCATGAGGGAATAGAGAATTCTTCGAGCCTCGTGCTGCGAGGCGGCGAAGCCGCGTCTTGAAGTATGAGGTCGCTCAGCCCGCCCCCGGCACCATCAGCTCGATGGCGTTCGCCTCGACGGTGATGTCGACGGGGAATGCGCCGATCAGGTCGCCGTCGCTCTGCCACGGCTCGCCGGCCGGGGCAGCGAGGCGCACTCGCGCGCCCTTGATGATCTCGACATCCGGCAGGAGGTGCAGCCGCTCGCGCATGACGGCGAGGCCGTAACGCGCGACGTTCCACCGCCCGTGCCGCCGCAGCAGGATCGTGTGCAGCACCGGCGCGCGGATGTCGGCCTGCGGCGCGATCAGGTAGCGCCCGCCGTAGAGCCGCCCGTTGGCGACGACCACCGAGGCCGCCTCGTAGGATATCCCGTCGACCTCGACGGTCAGCAGCCGCTTCGTTCCGGCCAGCATTTCCTCGATGCCCGCCAGATAATAGGCGCCCTCGCCGGTCAGGCGCTTGACGCGCGGCCGCACCCGCGTGATCGCGCGCGCATCGTACCCGGCGCTGGCCATAAGGCAGCAGTAATGGCCGCCGGCATTGGCGAGCGCGATCGGCTGGCGCCGGCCCGCAAGGATCACCTCGGCCGCGCGGGCCGTATCCGGCCCGATGTCCACCTCGTGCGCCAGCACGTTGGCGGTGCCCAGCGGGATCAGGCCGAGCGGCAGCTTCCGCCCGACCAGGCCGTTCACCACCTCGTTGATCGTGCCGTCGCCCCCTGCCGCGACGACGATATCGAAGGTGTCCTCGTCGGCTTCTCGTGCAATGCGGACAGCGTCGCCGCGCGCCGTGGTCTCGGCCACGGTCAGCGCGCAGCCGGCCGCTTCGAAGACTCGCAGCGCGCGCGCATAGTCCGCCCCTCGCCGCTGTCCGGCTGCCGGGTTTCGGATGATGAGGAGACGTTTTGCATCGACCGCCATGTCGCCCCATCCCTCAGTCGGGCCAGCGTCTATGGACCCAGAACCATTGCTCGGGCCGCTCGCGGATCCAGCCCTCGAGCATCCGGTTCATCTCCAAGAGCAAAGCCGTCTGGTCGGCCTGGCGGTCGCCGCTGTCGGGCAGCGCGAGCGGCGGATAGATCGTGATCCGGAAGCGGGCGCCGCGTGTCCGCTCGGCACGGATCGGGATCACCGGACAGCGGAACCGGAGTGCGAGGCGCGCCGCCACCGGCGAGGTCATCGCGTCGCGCCCGAAAAAGGGTACGGCGACGCCCTCGTTCAGCTTCTGGTCGATCAGCACGCCGAGATGGCCGCCCTCGCGCAGCAGGGTCAGCGCGCCGGTCGCCGCATCGCGGCCCTTGGGCAGCAAGCCGCAGGTGAAATCCCGCCGCGACAGCTCGACCAGCCAGTTGACCCAGGGGTTCTGGGCCGGCCGGTAGATCACCGTCAGCGGCAGGCCGAACATCGACACGATCGCGCCCGTCAGCTCCCAGTTTCCGAAATGGCCGGTGATGCCGATCAACGGGCCGCCCGCGTCTCGGACCTTGATGAGGTGCTCCTCGCCAATGATCTCGGCGCGGTCGGAGAGGCCGGACCGGTAGAGCCGGTTCAGATGCGGCCATTCCCCCATGATCCGGCCGAAATTGTCCCAGACGCCGCGGACGATTCGGTCGATCTCGGCCGGGCCCATTTCGGGGAACACGCGTTCGAGGTTGCGGCGCGCCACCGTGTCCGACCGCGTCAGCGGCCCGAGGCTGCGCAGCAGCCAGCCGCCGAAGAAAGAGGCCATATCGAGCGGCATCAGGCGCAGCAGCCCGTACAGCAAGAGCGCCCCGAAGGCTTGCGGCGGGTAGAGAAACCAGCGGATCAACCGGCGTTGCAGCGGCGTGCGGTCAGCCATCCGGCGCCTCCACTGGCAGGATGTCGTCGAGCTGCGCCGGATCGCGCCAGACCAGGTGGACGCCGACCGTGCGGACCGAGTCGCGAAGCTCGGCCGGCAGGCGGACCGAGTCCTTCTCGGTGGTCACCGCGATCGCCCCGGCGGCAGCGGCGTCGCGCAGGATCGCCGCGATCTCGGACCGGCGATAGGGGTGGTGGTCCGGGAATGCGCGCCAGCCCGCGACGGTGCAGCCCAGCCCCTCGAGCGTCGCCCGGAACTTGGCCGGCCGCCCGATGCCGGCGAAGCCGAACACTGCCCGCCCGGCGAGGCCGCGCGCGTCATCGTCCGGCACCAGATCGCCGTGCAGCACGGGCAGGGCGGCGGGCAGCCGGGCCGCGACACCCGCCCGGTCCGTGCCGATCACGATGACCGCATCGGCGCGGGCGAGGCCCGCGGCCACCGGCTCGCGCAAGGGGCCCGCCGGCAGCACCCGGGCGTTGCCGAATCCGGTCTCGCCGTCGACCACGACCAGCGAGGCGGTCTTGCGCAGGCCGGGGTTCTGGTGGCCGTCATCCATGACGATGAGGTCCGCGCCTGCCGCGACTGCTTCCTTCGCGCCGGCGACCCGGTCCCGCGCGATCCAGCACGGGGCGACCGCGGCCAGCAGCAGCGGCTCGTCGCCGACCTCGGCCGCGCCGTGGCGTTCCGGTGCGACGCGCACCGGCCCCGACAGCGTCCCGCCGTAGCCGCGGGAGAGGAAATGAACCGCGATCCGCCGCGCCATCAGGTGGCGCGCGACGGCGATCGCGACCGGCGTCTTGCCGGCGCCACCGGCCACGAGGTTGCCGACGCAGACGACCGGAACACCGGCATCCTGCGGCGTCGCCAGGCGCCACCGCAGCCGGCCGAGCGCGGCATAGAGCGCCGCCGGCGGCAGCAGGAGCGCCGAGGCAAGGCCGCGGTGCGACCAGAAATCGGGCGCCCGCATCGACTCAGCCCCGCGCCGCCGCCGGCAGCGCGTCGAGGACCGGCGTCAGCGCGCCGGCGACGTTGTCGAGCGCCGCGGCGTTGGCCGCGGTGACCGCGCGGGCGCTCTCGGCCATGCGCCGGCGCCGCCCAGGATCGTCGAGCAGCAGCGCGACCGCTGCGGCCAGCGCCGCGGCGTCCGTCACCACCTCGGCCGCCCGCGCCGCCTTAAGATCGGCCGCGACGGTGCGAAAGTTGCTCATGTCGGGACCGTGCAGGATCGCGCAGGACAGCTGCGCCGCCTCCAGCGGGTTGTGGCCGCCGAGCGCGCCGGTGCTGCCGCCGATGAAGACGATGTCCGCGAGCCGGTAGAACAGCCCCAACTCGCCGAGCGTGTCGGCCAGGTAGACGTCGCAATCCGGCTCCGGCCGGCCGCCGGCGCTGCGGCGGCATACCCGCAGGCCGCTTGCCTCGAGCGTCGCCGCGATCTCGTCGCCGCGGTTCGGATGGCGCGGCACGATGATCGTCAGCACGCCGGCCGCCCGCGATGCAAGATGGCGATGCGCCGCGGTGGCGAGGGATTCCTCGCCGGGATGCGTGCTCGCGGCGAGCCATAGGGGCCGGTCACCGATCTGGGCGCGCAGCGCCGCGAGTTCCGCCTCGTCCGCCGGCAGCGGCGCGGCCGAATATTTGAGATTTCCGACATAGTCCGCGTTGGCCGCGCCGAGCGCCGCGAAGCGGTCGCGGTCCGCGGGAGTCTGGCCGAGACACAGCGCGAAGCAGCCGAGCAGCGCGCGGGCCGTCGCCGGGGCCCGTTGCCAGCGCGCGAAGGAGCGGTCCGACATGCGGCCGTTGACGATGACGATCGGGCAGCCGCGGGCCGCCGTGGCGCGGATCAGATTGGGCCACAGCTCGGATTCGACCAGCAGCGCCAGCTGCGGGCGCCAATGGGCAAGGAAACGCTGCACCCAGCCGGCGACATCGACCGGCACGTACTGGTGCAGCGCGCGCGCCGGCAGCCGCGCCTGCATCAGGTTCGCCGACGTCACCGTGCCGGTGGTGACCAGCAGGCTGGCATCGCCCCGCATGTCGAGAATCCGGCCTACCAGGGCGAGTACCGATTGCGCCTCGCCGACGCTGGCCGCATGAACCCAGACCAGCGGGCCGTCCGGCCGCGCCCGCGAGGCGATGCCGCGCCGTTCGGCGAGGCGCGCCGGATCTTCCTTGCCGCGCGCCACGCGACGGCGCAGGTACAAGCGGACCAGCGGGGCGGCGACACCCGTCAGCGCACGATACGGCCCCAGGACGTTCATGGCCTCGAACCGCCGACGGCTCAGTCGCCGGTTCCGGCTTCGACCGGCCGGTCGGCGGACAGGGGCGGGGCCGGCGCGATCGCGGACTGCCCCATCAGGCGATCGGCCCGGTCGGCGAGCGCATTCATCGCGCTCTCGACCGCCAGTCGCCGGGCCTCCATCAACGCGTCGTCGGCGTCCCGCGGCACGTCGATCGGGTCGCCCCAGAGGAAGATTCCGCGCGCGAACGGCAACGGCAGGACGAAGCGGTCCCAGCTGTTCATGACGCGCCGGCGCGACGCCGAGAAGGTGGCCGGGACGATCGGCGCACCGGACAGGCGGGCCAGCGCGACCGTGCCCTCGGCCACCCGCATGCGCGGCCCGCGCGGCCCGTCGGGGGTGATGCCGACGACTCCGCCCTGGCGCATCAGGCGAATCAGATTCCGCAGCGCCGGCGCACCGCCGCGCGACGTCGAGCCGACGACCGACTCGATCGCGAAATGCTTTACGGTCTGCGAGATCAGCCTGCCGTCCCGGTGGCCCGAGATCAACATGTGAACGAGGTCGGCGCGTCGCCAGGAATAGGGCATCATCATCAGCCGCCCGTGCCAGAAGGCAATGATGAAGGGTTTGCCAGCAACCCGGAGCGACTCCGGAACATCCTCGCCCTCGATTCGCCAGCGTCCGGTGTATCGGACCAGGCGGATGTAGAGCGCGCCGAGAAAGCAGGCGAGCCCCATCATCGCATCGCTTCGCAGGATCTTGCGGAACGGCTTCACCGGCCGTCCCGGAAGGCCGGGGCAGCTGCCTCAAAGTGCCCCGCGCCGCGGCGCGCGCCCGTCGACCATGTCCTGGGCGGATGTCGCTTGAAATGTCCGGTCAAATCGTCGCGCCTCTCTAGGTTCCGCCGCTGATATACCATGCCCGGAACAACCGAGCCAACGGAGCTGTCGCAGCGGGTCAGCGGCCGTCCGGCGGCGTCCGGCCGGGCGGGGGCGCCGCGCCGCGCCGCTCGAGGCAGTCGCGATAGACCTTTCGCCGGTAGGTTTCCGCATCGAGGCGCAGAAGATCGCGCTGCAGCTCGCTGTCCTGCAGCAGGCCCGCCTGGCGGTCCCGGTGCGCCGCGTCTTCTTCGCGGTACTGGCGCTCGGCACGCTGGGTCGCCAGCTCGGCGCAGGACGAATCGGACTGGCCCGCCGCGGCCATCGGCGCCGAGAGGCCGCAACCCAATCCAATCACGAGCACGGCATATCGCATAGCCGTCATGTAAGAACTCGGCCGCACATAGACACCCGCAAGAAAAAGGGCCGCGCGGAAACCGCGCGGCCCGAAGGCTAAAAAGGGAGGAAACGCCCAGGTAGGGCAGCGGCGCCGGCACATACCTGCGCCGCAGAGCAACAGGAAAACCATATTGCAATGCAATATATGACATTTCTAATATTGGAAATGCAAGGAAAAAATGGCGTTTCGACGCGAGAAAGTTGGAATTCGGGTATGCAGTAACCGCATAGCTCGCTGCAATGCAAAATGCCGGCGGGGTCGGCGGTCAGCGTGGCGCGGGCCGTAGCTGCGCGGTCGTCGCTGCGGGCAACTCCCAACTGCACCACAGGGCGAGCGCGAACACCGCGACCGCGCCGGCCTGGTGGAGGACGGCGAGGCCGATCGGCACGACCAGCAGAAGCGTCGATATGCCCAGGATCACCTGGCAAATCACCGCGATCGCAAGGGCGTTGACCGCGCGGTGCGCCCGCGGGCCCAGCCCGGCGCGGCGTGCGCGCAGCCACAGCACCGCTGTGAGGAGCGCGGTGATATATGCGAAAAGACGGTGATTGAACTGCACCGTTGCATGGTTCTCAAACGCGTTCAGCCAAATGGGCGACATGGCCGCCATGCCGTCAGGCAACACACCGCCGTCCATGAGTGGCCAGGTGTTATGGATCAAGCCGGCATTGATGCCGGCCACCATGCCGCCGGACAGGATGGTAATGAACGCCGCGCCGACCACGACCCGCGACAGGGTCCTGAGACCGGGAGGCGCCTCTTTCCCGTCACCGCTTGAGAGCAGGCCGAACGCGACCCACAGCAAGTACCCCAGAATGATGATGGCCATCCCGAGATGAACGGTCAGCCGGTACTGGCTGACGTCATCGCGGTCAACGAAACCGCTATTGACCATCCACCAGCCGATGAGACCCTGCAACCCGCCCAGCAGGAACAGGACGACGAGATGCGGGACGAGCGGTCTGTCAATGCGCCGGCGGAGCATGAACCACAGCAACGGCAGGCCGAAGGCCAGGCCGATCAGCCGGCCCCAAACCCGGTGGATATATTCCCACCAGAAGATCGTCTTGAACTCCTCCAGGTCCATCCCCGGGAACTGGATCCGGTATTCCGAGGTCAGCCGGTAGCGCTCGAAAATGCGCTGCCACTCAGCCTCGCTGAGCGGCGGGATCCAACCGACCAGCGGCCGCCATTCGGTCATCGAGAGCCCCGATTCGGTCAGCCGTGTGATGCCGCCGATAATGACCATCGCCGCGACCATCCCGCTGCAGACCAGCAGCCAGATCGCGACATTGCGACGGGTGTCGGGCTGCATGCCCGAATATCTGGCAACGTTCATCGGCCCCTTTCCCGGCGGTGGGAAACGGGCGCACTATAGATCGCGCGGGTACGGTCTGCCACCGCCGTTTTGGCCGCGATGGGCGCGGCGAATAGCCGCCCTCTCGTATCGCGACGGCCGGGCGGATGGGGCGGGCAGCGGCAACGGCATGCCGCCGCCCGCGACGCGATCGGGGGCGCGGCGAGAGGCCGTCGGCGACGGATCAGTTCACGGAGATTTCCGCGCCGGCGAACCGCAGCTCCGCCGGCGCGATGACGCCGCGCTGGGCGATGCGCACGGAATGAAGCCGGCCTTCGATGTTGTGGACCCAGTAGTCGAGGAATCTGCGGAGCACGGGATAGCGCGGCGCCATATCCAGGGTCTGCCAGACGAAGCTCTGCAGCAGTTCCGGATGGTCCGGCATGTGATACAGGATCTCCGCCGTTGTCAGGCGATAGCCGTTCAATTGCCGCTCGAGATTGCTCATTCTCTCTCCGCTCCCAATTGTTGCACCGGGCTCATCGTGCCTTGGTCTCATGTGCGGGCGCCGGCCTCGCAAATGTGACGGCCCCGCCTCGACAGTCGCGTGACTCGGTCCCCGAACCATTAGAGCATATGTCGGAAACATGAAAAATACATTAATTTCAATCTATTAGCAGCCATCTGCCGAGAGTGCTGCCGACGCTTGCCGATCGCGGGGCGCGCCACCCGGAGCGGATCGGCGACCGGCGCGCCTTGACATTCGGCGCCTGGCCCCGTACATGGCTGGCACTCTCCGGGCCGGAGTGCTAACAGGGGTCCGGGTGGCAAGAATTTGGGACTGCAGGAGGAAGACACATGAAATTCAGGCCATTGCACGACCGTGTGCTGGTGCGCAGGCTGGACCAGGAGACCAAGACCGCGGGCGGCGTCATCATTCCTGATACGGCGCAGGAGAAGCCCATGGAAGGCGAGGTGGTCGCCGTCGGTTCGGGCCTGCGCGGCGAAGACGGCTCCATCGCCCCGATGGATGTCAAGAAAGGCGACCGGATCCTGTTCGGCAAATGGTCGGGCACCGAGGTCAAGATGGATGGCGAAGAACTCCTGATCATGAAGGAGTCCGACATCATGGGGATCATCGAGGGCTGACGCCGAGCGCTGCATGCTGCTGCGGCACGGCCCGTATTTTCATCATTTCGAACCCATGCCGACCGCCTGAAAGACCGGCGGTGCGGCATCTACGATAGACGAGGCAAGACATCATGGCTGCTAAAGAAGTCAAATTTTCCAGCGACGCCCGCGAGCGGATGCTCAAGGGCGTCGATATCCTGGCCGATTCGGTTCGCGTCACGCTCGGACCCAAGGGCCGCAACGTGGTGCTCGACAAGTCGTTCGGCGCGCCGCGCATCACCAAGGACGGGGTGACCGTCGCCAAGGAGATCGAACTGTCCGACAAGTTCGAGAACATGGGCGCGCAGATGGTGCGCGAGGTTGCGAGCAAGACCAACGATATCGCCGGCGACGGCACCACGACGGCGACCGTGCTGGCCCAGGCGATCGTCCGCGAGGGCGCCAAGGCGGTGGCCGCCGGCATGAACCCGATGGACCTGAAGCGCGGCATCGATCTGGCCGTCGAATCCGTGGTCGGGACCCTCGCGAAATCCGCGCGAAAGGTCAAATCGAGCGCGGAGGTGGCGCAGGTCGGAACGATTTCGGCCAATGGCGACAAGGAAGTCGGCGACTTCATCGCCGAGGCGATGGAGAAGGTCGGCAATGAGGGCGTGATCACGGTCGAGGAGGCCAAGTCGCTGCACACCGAGCTCGACATCGTCGAGGGCATGCAGTTCGACCGCGG
>CP070634.1:454890-476335 GCA_020356105.1 Rhodospirillales bacterium
GCGACTCGGTTGAAACCGAGGACAGCGTAACGACATCGAGTTTTTGCCGGCATGAGCAACGATACCCTGCGCAACTTGGCGATCATCGCCCACGTCGACCATGGCAAGACGACCCTGGTCGACCAGATGCTGCGCCAGTCGGGCGCCGTCAGGGCACACCAGGCGATGGCCGAGCGGGCCATGGATTCGGGCGATCTCGAGCGCGAGCGCGGCATCACCATCCTTGCCAAATGCACCGCCGTCGACTGGGGCGACCTGCGCTTCAACATCGTCGACACGCCGGGCCACGCCGATTTCGGCGGCGAGGTGGAGCGGATCCTTTCGATGGTGGACGGCGCGCTGCTGCTGGTCGACGCCGCCGAGGGCCCGATGGCGCAGACCAAATTCGTGCTGACCAAGGCGCTGGCCCAGGGACTGCGGCCGATCGTCGTGGTCAACAAGACCGACAAGACCGACGCCCGTCCCGATGAGGTGGTGGATGCCGTCTTCGACCTGTTCGCGGCGCTCGAGGCGAGCGAGGAGCAACTCGATTTTCCGGTCATCTACGCCTCCGCCAAGCAGGGCTGGGCAGTGCGCGAACTCGGCGACACGCGCGAGTCGCTGAGACCGCTGTTTGATCTCATCAGCGCCCATGTCGAGCCGCCGGCGGGTGATGCCGGGGCCCCGTTCCGGATGCTGGCGACGACACTTGAATCCGACCCCTATCTCGGCCGCGTGCTCACTGGGCGCATCCATTCCGGCCGTGCCCGCCTCAACATGCCGGTGCGCGCCCTGTCGCGCGACGGCACCGTGCTCGAATCGGCGCGGCTGACCAAGCTGCTGGCCTTTCGCGGGCTCAAGCGCGAACCGGTCGATGAGGCCGTGGCCGGCGATATCGTCGCCGTCGCCGGACTGACCCGGGCCACCGTCGCCGATACGCTGGCGGCGCCGGAGGTGACCGAGCCGCTGCCGGCCCGCGAGGTCAGCCCGCCGACCATGGCGGTGACCTTCGCGGTCAACGATTCGCCGCTGTCTGGGCGCGACGGCGACAAGGTCACCGGCCGTATGATCGGCGACCGCTTGTATCGCGAGGCGGAGGGAAATGTCGCGATCCGGGTGTCGGAGACCGCCGAGAAGGACGCCTATGAAGTCGCCGGCCGCGGCGAGCTGCAGATCGGGGTGCTGATCGAAACCATGCGCCGCGAAGGGTTCGAGCTGTCGGTCAGCCGGCCGCGGGTGATCTTCCGCACCGATCCGGAGACCGGGCAGCGGATGGAGCCGATCGAGGAAGTCGTGGTCGATGTCGACAACGACTACGCCGGTGCCGTGGTCGAGAAGATCGGCATCCGCCGCGGCGAGATGACCGACATGCGTCCGTCCGGCGGCGGCAAGACGCGGGTCACCTTCCTTGCCCCGTCGCGCGGGCTGATCGGCTATCACGGCGAGTTCCTGACCGACACCCGCGGCACCGGGGTGATGACCCGGCTGTTTCACGGCTACGCGCCCTACAAGGGCCCGATTCCGGGCCGCCGCGAGGGTTCGATGATCGCCAACTGCCAGGGCAATGCCGTGGCCTATGCGCTGTGGAACCTCGAGGAACGCGGTCGCCTGTTCGTCGAGCCCGGCGACGCCGTCTACGAGGGCATGATCATCGGCGAGCACGCCAAGGGCAGCGACCTCGAGGTCAACCCGCTGAAGGCCAAGCAGCTGACCAACATCCGTGCCGCCGGCAAGGACGAGGCGGTGCGGCTGACGCCGGTCACCCGGATGGGGCTGGAGGACGCCATCGCCTATATCGCCGACGACGAGCGCGTCGAGGTCACTCCCAGCCACATTCGCCTGCGCAAGGCGATCCTCGACCCGCATGAGCGCAAGCGCGACCAGCGCCGGCGCGACGCCGAGGCAGGGTGAGGCGGCGCGCCATCCGCAAATAACCCTCCCCGCGCGGCGACGCGCTGCTATGCTCCGGCGATGATTCGTGATCTTGCCGGAACCTCGGGGGCGGTCTGAAGTCTTGCGAAGCTGGTCGGAATCCTTCCGCGCATTCTTCTCGCCCCGCGTGATCTCGATGCTGTTCCTCGGCTTTTCGGCCGGGGTGCCGATCCTCTTGGTGTTCAGCACCCTGTCGGTGTGGCTGCGCGAGGCCGAAGTCGAGCGCGCGACCATCGGCTTCTTCAGCTGGGCCGCCCTGGCGTATGGGTTCAAGGTGGTGTGGGCGCCGGTCGTCGACCGGCTGCCGCTGCCGGTGCTCGGCAGGCTGCTGGGCAAGCGCCGGTCCTGGCTGTTGCTGGCGCAGGCGTCGATCATCGCCGCGCTGCTGTTGCAGGCCTTCAACGATCCGGCCGACCATCTCGCCCTGGCCGCGGTGTTCGCCGTCATGCTCGGATTCTCTTCGGCGACGCAGGACATCGTCATCGACGCCTACCGCATCGAGGCGGCGGATCCCGAGATGCAGGGGCTGATGTCGGCGGCCTACATCGCCGGCTATCGCGTCGGCATGATCGCCGCCGGTGCCGGAGCGTTGCAGGTCGCCGGCATCTTCGACCCGGATACCGAGACCTATCAGCATCTGCCATGGCTCTATGCCTATATCGCCATGGCCTGCGTCATGGGCATCGGCGTGGTGACGACGTTGGTTATCCCCGAGCCGGCACGTGCGGCCGGAGAGAGCGAATGGACCGGCGAAGACTACCTGCTGTTCCTGATGTCTTTCGCTATCGCTGCGACGGTGTTCGCATTGGTCTTCTGGCTTACGTCCGGCCTCGCGGCAGCGCAAAAGGTGGCGATGGTCGAACTCGGGCTCGTCGAAGGTCTGGCGGGTTTCCTCGTTGAAGCGGTGCGGTTGGCCGCTGCGGTCGGTGCCGCAGTGTTGACGGGCGTTGCCCTGGTCCTGGGCGGAGTCGTGCCCCGGCAAATGGCGGTCGAGACCTATGTCGCCCCTTTCGCCGATTTCCTTGGCCGTTTCGGGCGCGTCGCAATCCTGATCCTGGCGCTGGTCGCCACCTACCGTATCGCCGACATCGTCATGGGGGTGATGGCCAATGTGTTCTATGTCGATCTCGGCTTCGAGAAGCAGGAGATCGGCTGGATATCCGGCGGCTTCGGCCTCGCCATGACGATCGTCGGCAGCTTCATCGGCGGCCTGCTGATCCTGCGCTACGGCATCTTGCGCATCCTGTTCGTCGGCGGGCTCCTCGCCGCCGGCACCAACGTGCTGTTCGCGTTCCTGGCGACGCAGGGCAATGTGCTGGCGCTGCTGATCGCGGTGATCGCCGCCGACAATCTGAGCGGCGGCGTCGCCGCGGCGGCATTCGTCGCCTATCTTTCCAGCCTCACCAGCGCGCGCTTCACGGCGACCCAATATGCGTTGTTCAGCTCGATCATGCTGCTGCTGCCGAAACTGATCGCCGGCTATTCCGGTATGGTCGTCGATGCGGTAGGCTACGCGCCGTTCTTCATCGGCACCGCATGTCTCGGCGTCCCGGTCCTCGTGATGATCGCGTTCGTCGCGCGCCTGACCCCGAACCGCACGGACGATTGAGCGACTGCAGCATGCGGAATTTGTTGCGTGCGGCTATTTGCCGCTGATTATTGTGCGCTGCAGCAAAATCGACTATATACCTGATTCCAAGAGCAAGAACGGAGAGATCGGTTGGACATCTCCAAGATTCCCGTCGGCGAAAACCCGCCCTGGAACGTCAACGTCATCATCGAGGTCGCGCTGGGCAGCGATCCGGTGAAGTATGAGTTCGACAAGGAGTCGGGTGCGATCTATGTCGACCGGTTCCTGCACACGGCGATGTTCTATCCCGCCAATTACGGCTTCATTCCGCACACCCTGTCCGGCGATGGCGATCCCTGCGACGTGCTGGTGGTCGGCCGGGTGCCCGTCGTGCCCGGGGCGGTGGTCCGATCGCGACCGGTCGGCGTGCTGATGATGGAGGACGAAAGCGGCGAGGATGAGAAGATCCTCGCGGTGCCGATCGACCGGCTGCACCCCTATTACAGCGACGTCGTATCCTACCGCGACCTGCCGGAGATCCTCCGTGAGCAGATCGCCCATTTCTTCGCCCATTACAAGGACCTGGAGAAGGAGAAATGGGCCAGGGTGACACGCTGGGGCGAGGCCGAGGAGGCGACGCGGCTGATCGAGGAGGCGATCGCCAGGGCGAACGCGGACCTGGGGTGACCGCAAAGCGCTGAGCAATGGCGGCGACGCGGACAGCTGGGAGGCCGTGCAGATGAAGATCAGGCTGGAAGTCTTCGAAGGCGACATCACGAAGCTGGAGGTCGATGCAATCGTCAACGCCGCCAACGAATCCCTGCTCGGCGGCGGCGGCGTCGACGGTGCGATCCACCGCGCGGCAGGGTCCGAGCTCCTCGCCGAATGCCGCGCCATCGGCGGCTGCCCGACGGGCGAGGCCCGGATTACCAAGGGCTACGACCTGCCGGCACGCCATGTGATCCACACCGTCGGCCCGGTCTGGCATGGCGGCGGCCGCAGCGAGGACACGCTGCTCGGATCATGCTACCGCAACAGTCTTGCGCTGGCGCGCGAAGCCGGGGTGAAAAGCATCGCCTTTCCCGCCATCTCGACCGGCGTCTACCGTTTCCCGCTGGAACGCGCGGCGCGGGTCGCCGTCGTCACCGTTCGGGATGAGCTGGAGCGCGACCCCGGTGGCGTCGAGCATGTGATCTTCTCGACCTTCGGGCACGAGGCCACCGATGCCTTCCGCCGGGCCCTGGAGGAGTCGGCCCCATGACCGTCCGCAGCCTCGAATGCATGTTCAACCCGTCGGCCATCGCTCTCGTCGGGGCCAGCAAGACGCCCGGTTCGATCGGCTGGGTGCTGGCGCGCAACCTGATGAGCGGTGGCTTCGACGGGCCGATCATGCCGGTCAACCCCAAGCATCGTGCGATCGGCGGCGCCCTGGCCTGGCCCAATGTCGCGGCCCTGCCGGTGGTGCCCGACCTGGGGGTGATCTGCACGCCGCCCGACGTCGTGCCTGGGGTGATCGCCGAATTGCGCGACAAGGGATGCAAGGCGGCGGTGGTGATCACCGCCGGTTTCGGCGAGGGTGGTGATCGCACCGGCATGGAACGCGCCGAGGCGCTGCGCCGGGCGGCGGGAGACATGCGGATTCTTGGCCCCAACGTGCTTGGCCTCATGGTGCCCGGGGTTGGCCTCAACGCGGGCTTTGCACACAAGGCACCGCTGCGTGGCGACCTGGCGTTCGTGGCCCAGTCCGGCGCGGTGCTGGCCTCGGTCCTCGACTGGGCCTCGACGCGCGATATCGGGTTTTCCCACATGGTCGCGCTCGGCGACATGCTGGACGTCGATTTTGGAGACATGCTCGACTATCTCGGACGGGCACCGGAGGTGCGGGCGATCCTTCTCTATATCGAGGCGATCAAGGATGCGCGGGAGTTCATGTCGGCCGCCCGCGCGGCGGCCCGCATGAAGCCGGTGGTCGTGGTCAAGGGCGGCCGGCGGCCGGAAGGCGCCCAGGCGGCGAGTTCGCATACCGGCGCGCTGGCCGGTTCGGATGCCGTCTACGACGCGGCCTTCCGCCGCGCCGGGATGCTGCGTGTGATCGACATGTCGGAGCTGTTCGATGCCGTC
Organism: Rhodospirillales bacterium; assembly: GCA_020356105.1. Lineage (GTDB taxonomy): Bacteria > Pseudomonadota > Alphaproteobacteria > UBA8366 > JADFVY01. Next base: position 460,493 of record CP070634.1, read on the forward strand.
GAGACGCTGTCCCGCGCCCCCCGGTTCCGCGGCCCGCGCATGGCGATCCTGACCAATGGGGGCGGCATGGGGGTGATGGCGACCGACGCGCTGATCGACGAGGGCGGCCAGCTCGCCGAGCTGTCGCCCGACACCATCGCCCAGCTCGACACATTGCTGCCGAAGACTTGGAGCCGCAACAATCCCGTCGACATCATCGGCGATGCCCCCCCGGAGCGCTATGCCGAGTCCTTGCGGCTGCTGCTGGCGGACTCCAATGCCGATGCGGTGCTGGTGCTGAACACGCCGACCGCGGTCGCCGACAGCACCGCGGCGGCCCAAGTGGTGGCGGAACAGGTCAACGGGCACCACCTGCCGGTTCTGACCTGCTGGCTCGGCACCAGCTCGTCTTCGCCGGCGCGCAAGATCTTTTTCGATCGCGGCATCCCCAGCTACAATACCCCCGACGAAGCGGTGCGCGCCTTCATGCATATGGTGCGCTACGATCTGAACCAGAAACTGCTGATGCAGGTGCCGCCATCGGTGCCGCAGGAATTCGAGCCCGATATTGCGACGGTGCGCGCCTTGCTCGACGAGGCCCTCGAGGTCGGTCGCAGCTGGCTCACCGAACCCGTCGCGAAGGCCGTTCTCAAGGCCTATGGCGTTCCGGTAGGTGATTTCGCGACAGCGGCCGACGCCGAAGCGGCCGCGGCGGCGGCGCAAGAGATGACCGGCCCCTTCGTGGTCAAGATTGTTTCGCCGGACATCATTCATAAGAGCGATGTCGGTGGCGTGATGCTCGATCTGAACACGCCGGAGGCGGTGGCGGAGGCAACCCGGGCGATCCTCGGGCGGGCCCGTCAGTCGGCGCCAAACGCCGTGATCGACGGGGTCATTGTCGAGCAGATGGTGCGTCGGCCCGGCTCGCATGAGCTGATCGTCGGCGTCACCGAGGACGCCCAGTTTGGCCCGGTCGTGCTGTTCGGTCAGGGCGGCACCGCGGTCGAGGAGATCGGCGATACGGCGATGGCGCTGCCGCCGCTGAATCCACTGCTGGCGCGCTCCCTGATCGAGCGCACGCGGATCTTCCGCCTGCTGCGAGGCTATCGCGAGCAACCGCCGGCGGATCTGGATGACATCGCGCTGACCCTGATGCAGGTGGCGCAACTCGCCGCCGATTTCGGCGAAATCGTCGAGCTCGACATCAACCCGCTACTGGCCGATGCCAGGGGTGTGCTGGCACTGGATGCGCGGATCCGCGTTGCCCGCGCCGAGGGCCCGGCGCAGGCGCGCCTTGCGATCCGGCCCTACCCGAGGGAGCTCGAGAGCCCGGTGTTTCTGCGCGACGGCAGCGAGATTTTCGTCCGCCCCATCCGCCCGGAGGATGCGCCAGCGTTACAGGAAATGGTGTCGCGGGCTTCGCCGGAAGATCTGCGTCTGCGCTTCTTCCAACCGATCCGGCGGCTGCCGGAACAGCTGGCGGCGCGGTTGACCCAGATCGACTACGATCGAGAGATGGCGTTCATTGCCTTCGACCCCGAGGAGCCCGAGGCGCTCACCGCCGTTGCCCGGCTGATGGCTGACCCGGACGTGCGCACCGCCGAATACGCGATCATCGTGCGCACCGACTGGAAACGTCGCGGACTTGGCTATGCCCTGATGAACCGGTTGCTGAACTATGCCGCAGAGCGGGGCATCGCAACGATATTCGGCGAGGTAATGCGCGAGAACGAGAACATGCTGAGCATGGCCCGCGATCTCGGCTTCTCGTCCAGACCCGACCCCGACGACCCCGGCATCATCGAGGTCCGCCGGCAGGTGTGAGCGCCGCCGGCTCAGCCAGTGCCACTGGCATGGTGTTGGTCAGGCGGCCTTCTGCTTCAGGTGCCGCTCGGCCAGCAGCTCGGCGATCTGCACCGTATTCAGCGCCGCGCCCTTGCGCAGATTGTCGGCGACAACCCACATGTTAAGGCCGTTTTCGACGGTCGCGTCCTCGCGGATCCGGCTTACATAGACCGGATCCTCGCCGGCGCTCTCCTGCGGCGTCACGTACCCCTCGTCCTGCCGGTAGTCGATGACCGTGACACCGGGCGCCTCCTTCAGGGCCGCCCGCGCCTGTTCGGCGCTGATCGGTTTGGCGAATTCAAGATTCACCGCCTCGGCATGGCCGATGAACACCGGGACGCGGACGCAAGAGGCCGATACCCTGATCTTGGGATCGAGGATCTTCTTGGTCTCGGCGACCATCTTCCATTCTTCCTTGGTGGACCCGTCATCCATGAACACGTCGATATGGGGAATGACGTTGAAGGCGATCTGCTTGGTGAAATTCTCCTTCACCACGGGGTCGTTGACGTAGATCGCCCGGGTCTGGTCGAACAGCTCGTCCATTGCGTCCTTGCCGGCGCCCGAGACCGACTGGTAGGTGGCGACGACGACACGGCGGATGGTGGCCAAATCATGCAACGGCTTGAGCGCCACCACCATCTGGATGGTCGAGCAGTTGGGATTGGCAATGATCCCTTTCTTGGTAAAGCCGGCAATCGCTTCCGGGTTGACCTCCGGCACCACCAGCGGCACGTCCGGGTCCATGCGGAACTGCGAGGTATTGTCGATCACGACCGCGCCGGCCTTCGCGGCTCGCGGGCTGTGTTCGGCCGAAACCTTGGCCCCTGGCGAGGACAGCACGATGTCCACGCCCTTGAAATCGTAAGTGGCGAGATCGCGGACCTTCAGCACCTCGTCCTCGCCGAACGACACCTCGACGCCCGCCGAGCGGGAGCTCGCCAGCGCCACCACTTCGTCCGCCGGGAAGTTTCGCTCGGCAAGGATCTGCAGCATTTCGCGTCCGACATTGCCCGTCGCGCCGACGACCGCAACCTTGTATCCCATCTGATCGATCCCCGTTTTCCAACCAGCAGCCGATGTAGCGCCGAATCGCCTTGCATCGCAAGCCCGGACTGCGGGCCGGGCGTCAAAAAGAAGGCCGCTCCTCCGAGCGGCCCACGAACGTCATCTGATGTCTATTCGCTGTCAGCCGCCGCTCTGACCGGTTGCGATCGGTTTCGTGATCGTGTCGGTGGCTACGGTCGTGCCGTCGGCCGGCGTCGACATCGGCGCCTGCTCTTCGGTCGCAACATCGAGCGAAGTCGTGTACATGCCCCCGCAACCCCCGCCGGCCAGTGCCGCCGTGGCAAAGCCCATGGCCGCGGCCGCGGCAACAAATGTGGTCAGAATAGTCCGCATGTTCTCCACTCCCTCTCGCGTTAGAGAATTCGAGACTAGGGTCAACCGCAAAGGACGTCAAGCGCGCCTCGGCCTTGTCGACATGCGGCAAATGGGATGGGCCGCCCAGTCGGGCGGCCCATCGGAACCAACTGGGCGACCGGGTGTCAGCCGCCGGTCTGCTCGGTCGTGACCGGCTTGGTGACGGTGTCGGTCGCAACGGTCGCGCTGCCGGTGTCCGCCACGTCCAGGTCGTGCCCGCACGCAGCCTGGCCGACAGTGGCGAATCCGACGATCCCGGCAATCACAACGAGAACCGCAAAAAGCTTGGGCATATCTCTACTCCCTCTCGGGTTACGCACGATAAAACCTAGAGCCAACCTCTTATGTCGTCAAGGCCGGGCATTCCACCACACACGCCGCACAAGGGTGGTGATCTGGCGGTCTTGGAAGTCTCCGGCTCGCCGCCCGCGAGGCCAAGACAAGAGGTCGGCCCCGTGACGGCGCCGACCTCGTGAAAACGATCGGACCGGGACCCCGTCCTACATCATGGGGATGCCTTCGACCAGGTAACGGAAAAGCAGATAGGGCCAGACCATGCCCGACCCGACGCCTTCAACGAACTTGGCCGCAAAGTAATCCATGTCATCTCCCCAATACGTTGCGGAGTAGATGATCACATAGAGGCCAAACCCCAACAAATACCCTGCGACCCCTGTCATCATGATGATCTTGTTCATGATGCACCTCCTATTTCGAGGGAGCCGCCGAGCGGCCCGGTTGTCATGGGTAATTGTCCCGCAAATTGTTTAACGAGATGTTAACCGCTCGACCGCCGATCCCGCCCGGCGCGCGGTTCACCTATGTCGCGAGACGGTCGAGCTCACCGAGGATCGCATCGCCCATCTGGTTGGTTGACACAGGCTGCATGCCGGGGCCGAGGATATCGGAGGTGCGGCAGCCGGCGGCAAGCGCATTCTGCACCGCCCGTTCCACGAGTTCGGCATCGTCCGCGAGCCCGAACGAATAACGCAGCATCATCGCAAAGCTGAGGATCGTCGCCAGCGGGTTGGCCATGTCCTTGCCGGCGATATCCGGGGCGCTGCCGTGCACCGGCTCGTACATAGCGCGGCGCCGTCCGGTCTCGTCCTCGGCGCCGAGCGAGGCGGAGGGAAGCATTCCGAGCGATCCGGTCAGCATCGCCGCGCAATCCGACAGGATGTCCCCGAACAGATTGTCGGTGACGATCACATCGAACTGCTTCGGCCAGCGCACCAGCTGCATGGCGCAGTTGTCGGCGTACATGTGATGCAGCTCGACATCGCTGAAGTCGTCAGCATGCAATGTGCTCACCACCTCGCGCCAGAAGACGCCGCTCTCCATGACATTGGCCTTTTCGACCGAATGGAGGCGGTTGCCGCGCTTGCGCGCGAGCTCGAAGCCGACTTCGGCGACGCGGCGGATCTCCGATTCTGTATAGATTTGCGTATCGATCGCGCGGCGGGTGCCGTCGGCCAGGGTTTCGATGCCGCGCGGCTCGCCGAAATAGACACCGGCGGTCAGCTCGCGCAGGATCAGGATATCCAGCCCCTCCACCACCTCGCGCTTGAGGGTCGAGGCGTCGACCAGTGCGTCGAATACCAGCGCCGGGCGGAGATTGGCGAACAGGTCCATCTCCTTGCGCAGGCGCAGCAACCCGGCCTCCGGACGTTTGTCGCGCGGCACGTTGTCATATTGCGGACCGCCGACCGCACCGAGCAGAACCGCGTCCGCCTCCATCGCCTCGGACAGCGCCTCGTCGGTCAGCGGCGTGCCATGCAGGTCATAGGCCGCGCCACCGACCGGCTGTTCAAGGATATCGAACCCCACCGCCCGATGCTTGTCGAACCAGTCCACGATCCGCCGCACCTGAACCATGACTTCCGGTCCGATCCCGTCTCCGGGCAAAATCAGCAGTTTCCTGTTGGCGGCCATCGCAATTCTCCGGGAGTGTCTCGCGCAGGATCCTATAGCCAGGGCTGGCTCGTCCTGCGGCCTTCCTCGTATCGGTCGATCTTGTCGACCTTCTCCAGCGTCAGCCCGATATCGTCGAGCCCGTTGATCAGGCAGTGCTTGCGATGGGGATCGATTTCGAAGGCGATCTTCTCACCGTCCGGACGGGTGATCTCCTGCGATTCGAGATCGACCGTCATGGTCGCATTGGCGCCCCTGGACGCGTCCTCCATCAGCTGGTCGATCTGCTCCTGAGGCAGGCGGATCGGCAGAATGCCGTTCTTGAAGCAGTTGTTGTAGAAAATGTCCGCGAAATTCGGCGCGATGACGCAGCGGATGCCGAAATCGAGCAACGCCCAGGGCGCGTGCTCGCGCGACGAACCGCAGCCGAAATTGTCGCCGGCGACCAGAATCTTGGCCTCCCGGTATGGCGCCTGATCGAGGACGAAGCCCTTCGGCGTTCCGTCCGGCTCCCAGCGCAGCTCGGAAAACAGACCCTCCTTGAGGCCGGTGCGCTTGATCGTCTTCAGGTACTGCTTGGGGATGATCATGTCGGTGTCGACGTTGACCATGTTGAGGGGCGCCGCGACCCCGGTGAGGGTGGTGAACTTCTCCATCGTCGCGCCTCCCGCGCTCCTAATCCAGATCGCGCACGTCGGTCAGGTGACCGGCGATTGCGGCGGCCGCGGCCATGGCCGGGCTCATGAGGTGGGTGCGGCCGCCGCGGCCCTGCCGCCCCTCGAAGTTGCGGTTCGAAGTCGAGGCGCAGCGCTCGCCCGGCTCCAGCCGGTCGGCATTCATGGCCAGGCACATCGAGCAGCCCGGATTGCGCCACTGGAAGCCGGCCTCGATAAAGATGCGGTCAAGCCCCTCCTCTTCCGCCTGCTGCTTGACGAGCCCCGATCCAGGGACGATCAGGGCGGTCACGCCGTCGGCCACCTTGCGGCCCTGCGCCACCGCGGCGGCGGCGCGCAGATCCTCGATCCGGCCGTTGGTGCAGGAGCCGACGAAGGCCTTGTCGATGCGGATTTCGGTCACCTTCATGCCCGGCGTCAGACCCATATAGGCGAGCTTGCGCTCGACCGCGGCACGCCGGTCCGCGTCGGCGACCTGCGCAGGGTCCGGCACCGTGCCGTCGATCCGTACGACGTCCTCCGGGCTGGTGCCCCAGGTGACCTCGGGAATCAGCGAAGCGGCGTCGATTGCCACCTCGGTGTCGTAGGTCGCGCCCTCGTCCGACGGCAGGGTCTTCCACCAGGCAACCGCCTGCTCCCACTGCGCCCCCTTGGGCACCATCGGTCGGCCGCTGAGGTATTCGAAGGTGGTCTCGTCCGGTGCCACCAGCCCGGCCCGGGCGCCGGCCTCGATCGTCATGTTGCAGATCGTCATCCGCTGTTCCATCGACATCGCACGAATCGCCTCGCCGGCATATTCGATGACATGGCCGGTGCCGCCGGCGGTGCCGATCTTGCCGATGATCGCTAGGATCAGGTCCTTGGCGGTAACGCCCGCGGGCAGTGCGCCTTCGACGGTCACGCGCATGTTCTTCGCCGGCGCCTGGATCAGCGTCTGTGTCGCCAGCACATGCTCGACCTCGGAGGTGCCGATGCCGAAGGCGAGCGCGCCGAAGGCACCGTGCGTGGCGGTATGGCTGTCGCCGCAGACGATGGTCATGCCGGGCTGGGTGAAGCCCTCCTCCGGCCCGACGACATGGACGACGCCGTTGCGCGGATCGGGCACGTCGAACAGCGGCACGCCGAACTCCCGGCAGTTCTTCTGCAGGGCCTCAATCTGGATGCGCGAATCCTCCGACACCTCGCCGCCGGCGGGATCGGTGGAGATGTTGTGATCAATCACGGCCAGGGTGGCATCCGGCCGCCGCACCTTGCGGCCGCTCAGCTGCAGCCCCTCGAAGGCCTGCGGGCTGGTCACCTCATGTACCAGATGCCGGTCGATGTATATCAGGCAGGTGCCGTCGGCTTGACGGTCGACCACGTGACTGTCCCAGATCTTGTCGAACAAGGTGCGTGGCTGCGCCATCGGATTTCTGCCTCCTGTCTCCGAATGCCCTCGACCTGCCGCGATTCAGGCTTCGCCGTTGTCGTCCCGAACCTCCGGCGCCGCCGCAGGCGTGTCCTTGTCGCGGCGCATCGTCCGCTCGGCGATGCGAGCCGATTTCCCGCGGCGGCCGCGCAGGTAATACAGCTTGGCGCGCCGCACGTCGCCTCGCCGCACCACGTCGATGCCGTCGATGCGGGGGCTGTACAGCGGGAACACGCGTTCGACGCCTTCACCATACGAGATCTTGCGCACCGTGAAGGAGCTATTGATGCCGGCGTTCTTGCGCCCGATGCATACGCCCTCGAACGCCTGGATGCGCTCGCGCGTTCCCTCGACCACCTTCACCCGTACGCGAAGCGTGTCGCCCGGCTGGAAGTCGGGCACGGGCCGCTCTGCTGTCAGCTTCTCGATCTGCTCGGCTTCCAACTGCTCGATCGTATTCATATCCTGATCCTCGATCCTAAGCGTTAATCACATGACCTAGACCTGGTCGACGCTTTCGCCGCCGACCGCACCAGCCCGCTTCTGGTAGCGCGCCCATAAATCCGGCCTGCGCTCGCGGGTGATCCGTTCGGCCTCGGCGCGCCGCCACGCACGAATCTTCTCGTGATGGCCTGACAACAGCACCTCCGGCACGGCGCGCCCGCACCATTCCGCGGGGCGGGTATAATGCGGGTACTCCAGCAACCCGGCCTCGAAGCTTTCTTCCGCAAGCGAGGCGTCCGCCCCCATGACGCCTGGCAGAAGACGCACGCAGGCGTCGATCAGGGCCAGGGCCGCGGGCTCTCCGCCAGACAATACGAAGTCCCCGAGGCTGATCTCCTCGACCGCGCGCGCTTCGAGAGCCCGCTGGTCGACGCCCTCGTATCGGCCGCACAACAGGATGACGCCGGTTCCCCTTGCCAGATCGCGCGCGCGCGCCTGGTCCAGCGCCCGACCGCGGGGCGAGAGATAGATCAGCGGCGCAGCACCGCCTTCGGCACTATCCGCGTCGACCGCGTGCCCCAACGCCCGATCGACCACATCGGCGCGCATCACCATCCCCGCGCCGCCGCCGAACGGCGCGTCATCGACTGTGCCGTGCCGGTCCTGGGCGAAATCCCGGATATCAATGGTCTCGAGCGTCCAGCGACCGCGCTGCAGCGCCTTGCCGGCGAGCGACAGGCCGAGCATTCCCGGAAACATCTCCGGAAAGATGGTCAGCACCCGCACCGCCCACGGCCGCGCCTTGTCGTTCATCCCTCGTCTCCCCCCGGGGCATTGTCAGCCGAAATATCGGCCGGCAGCTCAATCACCACGCGGCCGTCCTCGAGGTTGATCACGGGCACCACCGCCTCGGTGAACGGCAGCACGACGACACCGCCTTCGGCCAGCGCGATCTCGATCACGGCGCCGGCCCCGAAATCGTGAATCGCGCGCACCGTCCCGTAGAACGATCCGTCAGGCCTCTCGGCCCGCAGGCCGATCAGATCGGCGTGATAGAACTCATTCGTTTCGGTCGCAGGCAGCCGGTTGCGGGCGATGTACAGCTCGATGCCGGCCAGGGCCTCGGCCGCGTTGCGATCCTCGATACCCTCCATGTGAACGCGCAGCACGCCGCGTGCACTGCCGAGGATACGCAGCCGGAACTGCCGCGCACCGCTGAGATCGGTCAAAGGTCCGTAGGCAACGAGATCCTCCGGACGAGCGGTGAAGCTCTTGACGCGCAGGTCGCCGCGAATGCCATGGGCACCCACGATCACACCGACGCAGAGCCGTTCCTCCGCCATGATGTCAGCTGCCGTGGTCACGTTGCGCGCTCACTTGTCCTCGGACTTTTTCGCCGGCTCTTCCGCCGTTTCCTCGCCGGGCGCTTCCTCGGCGGGAGCCTCATCGGCGGCCGCCTCTTCGGCCTTTGCTTCTTCGGCCGGCGCCGGCTCGGCCTCTGCCTCTTCTGCCGGGGCCTCCTCCGCAGCAGCCTCCTCCTTCGGCGCCTCTTCTGTCGGGGCCTCTTCCGCCGGTGTCGCCTCGGCGGACGCCTCCTCTTTGGGTGCCTCCTCGGGCGCCGTCTCGACGGGCGCTTCCTCGGGCGCCGTCTCGACGGGCGCTTCCTCGGCCGGCGTCTCGACGGGCGCTTCCTCGGCCGGCGTTTCCTCTACGGCAACAGCCTCCTCGGCGGGAGCAGCTTCCTCGGCAGGAGCCTCCTCAACCACGGCCTCCGTGGCCGCCGGGGCCTGCTTTGCCTCCTTGGCCTTTTCCTCGGCCTCGCGCTGCCGCTCGAGCGCCTTCGCCTTCGGCTGGTTCTTCTTGGTCTGCTGCGGAACCGCCGGAGCCGGCCTGATCTCCGCCGCGCCGAGGAACCGGGCGACCCGGTCCGACGGCAGGGCGCCGACCGACAGCCAGTGCTTGATGCGGTCCTCGCGCAACACCACGCGGTCCGAATGATCCTTCGGCAGCATCGGGTTGTAGGAGCCGACCCGTTCAATGAAGCGGCCGTCGCGCGGCATCCGCGAATCGGCGACGACGATGCGATAATAGGGGCGTTTCTTGGCCCCGCCCCTGGCAAGACGAATTCTGAGCGACATGTGCGATCTGTCCTTCAGTATCTACGTTGGCTTTCTGTTACATAGCATTGAAAAAGATGAGTTTCAGCTTGGCATCTGGGGACCGCCCGGCAGGCCGGGCATGCCCGGCAAACCCTGCCGCATCAGGCCCTTCTTGCCCATCTTGCCCATCTTCTTCATGACCTTGACCATCATCAGATGCTGCTTGAGCAGCTTGTTGACCTCCGAGACCGTTGTACCCGACCCGGCGGCAATGCGGCGCTTGCGCGAGGCCTGGATGATCTTCGGGCTCTTGCGCTCCTTCGGCGTCATCGATGAGATGATCGCCTCCTGGCGGCGGATTTCGCGATCGTCGATCCGCGCCTCGGCCATCTGTTTCTGCACCTTGCTGATTCCGGGAAGCATCGACATGACCCCGGTCAGACCGCCCATCTTGCGCATCTGCCGCAATTGCAGGGCGAGGTCGTCGAGATCGAGACTGCCCTTCTGCATCTTCTTCGCGAGCTTCTCGGCCTCTTCCTGCTCGATCGTCTCGGCCGCCTTTTCGACCAGCCCGACGACATCGCCCATGCCGAGGATCCGGTTGGCGACCCGTTCCGGGTGAAACGCCTCCAGCGCGTCGAGGCCTTCGCCGACGCCAATCAGCTTGATCGGCTGACCGGTGACCGCCCGCATCGAAAGGGCGGCGCCACCGCGGGCGTCGCCGTCGACGCGGGTCAGCACGATGCCGGTCAGGCCGACACGACCGTGGAAGCCTTCGGCAACGTTGACCGCGTCCTGGCCGGTCATCGCGTCGGCAACGAGCAACGTCTCCACCGGGGCCGTCGCATCACGAACCGCTGTCATCTCGTCCATCAGCTGCTCGTCGACATGCAGGCGGCCTGCGGTGTCGAGCAGAACGATGTCGTAGCCGCCCAGCCGCCCCGCCTGCAGGGCCCGCCGTGCAATGTCGACCGGCTGCTGCCCGGCTATAATCGGCAAGGTCGCGACACCAGCCTGTTCGCCGAGCGTCCTGAGCTGCTCCTGCGCGGCCGGACGCGCCACGTCGAGGGACGCCATCAGCACCTTCTTCTTGTCGCGCTCCTGCAGCTGCCTGCCGATCTTGGCGGTCGTGGTGGTCTTGCCCGAGCCCTGCAATCCAACCAGCATGATCGCGGCCGGCGGAGCGGCGGCGAGATTCAGGTCGACGGCCGAGCCGCCCAGCATCTCGACAAGATGGTCATGGACCAGCTTGACGACCATCTGGCCGGGGGTTACGGAGCGCAGGATCTCGGCGCCGACCGCCTTGTGCGAGACGTCCTCGACCAGCTTCTTGACGACAGGCAGCGCGACGTCGGCCTCGAGCAGCGCGATCCGAAGCTCGCGCAACGCGGCGGCGACATCCGACTCGCTCAGCGCGCCACGCCGGCGCAGCCGGTCGAAGATCTCGCCAAGTCTATCGGTCAGCGCATCGAACATGGTGACGTGGACTCTCCAACGTAAAACGCGCCAGCGCGCGAAACTCGCGGACCGGCGGGGCCCCTCGGGACCTCTGAGCTCATACTCCCTGTGGAACAGGCTGCGGGCTTGTACCCGCTGCCCGCTGGCAAGTCAAGCGCTTGCGCGGCAACGCCCCGCCAATGAGGCGGGTGCACGAACACGCCGAACGACGCCGGCTCCGCGTCATCATATCATGCGAAGTCGTGGAACGGCCGCATTCGGGCCGTAACGGACGGCTTGTGAGCCAGCGCCGAAACGGTTGGACTCGGCGGCCCGGCTCGCCATATAAGGCGGGATCAGGCGGAAGGACGGCCGGACGATGCAGTTCACGAAGATGCACGGCATTGGCAACGACTTCGTTGTCATGGATCTGCGCGATGGCGCGCCGGCGCCCGACAGGGAAAGGGCGCGCGCGATCGCCGATCGCCGGCGCGGCGTCGGCTGCGACCAGCTGGTGCTGATCGAGCCCGCCGGGGCTAACGGCGTCGCGGCGCGGCTGCGGTTCCTCAATCCCGATGGCAGCGAATCGGCGGCCTGCGGCAACGGGGCCCGCTGCGTCGCAGCCCGGCTGATGCAGGAAAGCGGCCGCGATCGACTGACGCTCGAGACCCCAGGTGGACGGCTCGAGGCGATGGCCGCCGAGGGCGGTCTCTATTCCGTCGACATGGGCCCGGCCCGCCTGGATTGGCGCGACATTCCGCTAGCCCACGCCACCGACACGGTTCGGCTCGACGTGGCACTGGGTCCCCTCGAAGATCCCGTCGCGGTCGGCATGGGCAATCCGCATTGCGTCTTTTTCGTGGACGATGCCGAGGATATCGAGCTTGCGGCCTTGGGCCCGCAACTCGAGCACCATCCGCTGTTTCCCGAACGCACGAATGTCGAGATCGCCACGGTCGTCGACCCGGGTCGAATCCGGGTCCGCGTGTGGGAGCGCGGTGCCGGCATCACCCTGGCCTGCGGCTCCGGGGCCTGCGCAACCTTGGTGGCGGCGCACAGACGCGGCCTCGCGGCGCGGCGTGCCGAGCTGATGATGGATGGCGGGTCGCTCACGATCGAGTGGCGTGACGACAACCATGTCTTGCTGACCGGCCCGGTCGCGGTCAGCTTCACCGGCACCTTGGAAGGCGATGTCGCGGCATGACGGACGCGCCACGGATCATAACCTTCGGCTGCCGTCTCAATGCCTTCGAATCGGAGGTTGTTCGGGACCACGCACGCAACGCCGGTCTTCGCGGGTCGGTCATCGTCAACACCTGTGCGGTCACGGCCGAGGCTGAACGCCAGGCGCGCCAGGCGATTCGCCGCGTGCGCCGCGAGCATCCGACGGCCCGGATCATCGTCACCGGCTGTGCCGCGCAGATCGACCCAGACCGCTATGCCGCCATGCCGGAAGTCGATCGTGTGCTCGGCAATGTCGAGAAACTGCGGGCCGAGAGCTATCGCGATGACGAGACCAGCGCCGTCGCCGTGGCCGACATCATGGCGGTCGCCGAGATGGCGCCGCACATGGTCGAAGGATTCGAAGGCCGCGCCCGGGCGTTCCTGCAGGTGCAGCAGGGCTGCGATCATCGCTGCACCTTTTGCATCATCCCGTTCGGACGCGGCAACAATCGTTCGGCGCCACTCGGCGCCATCGTCGAACAGGCGCGGCGACTGGTCGAGGCCGGCTACGGCGAGATCGTGCTCACCGGGGTCGACATCAGCGGTTACGGGACCGACCTGCCGGGCCAACCTTCGCTTGGCCAGATGGCGCGGCGCCTGCTGGCCCAGGTGCCGGAACTCGGGCGGCTACGGCTCAGTTCGGTCGATTGCGTCGAGGTTGCCACCGATGACGCGCTGATGCGCCTGATCGCCGAGGAGGAGCGGTTGATGCCGCATCTGCACCTGTCGCTGCAGGCCGGCGACGATCTGGTGCTCAAGCGCATGAAGCGGCGGCACACGCGGCGCGACGCAGTCGAATTCTGCCGGCGGGCGCGGCAATTGCGGCCGGGCATCGCGTTCGGCGCGGACCTGATCGCGGGTTTTCCGACCGAATCGGAAGAAATGTTCGACAGCACGCTGTCCCTTATCGATGAGTGCAATCTGGCCTGGCTCCATGTGTTTCCCTATTCGGCGCGAAGCGGCACGCCCGCTTCGCGCATGCCCCAGGTGCCCGCGGCTGTGCGCAGGCAACGTGCAGCGCGGCTGCGCGGGGCCGGGGAGGCGGCCGCGGCTCGCTTCATGGACCAGCAGATCGGCGGCACCGCGGCGGTACTGATCGAGCGCGACGGTTGCGGCTACAGCGAGCACTATGCCCCGGTTCGCCTGACCGAAATCGCGAGGGAGGGCAGCGTGGTCCGCGCCCAGATCGAAAGGCGGGACGGCGCGACTCTGGTCGGCGCGCCGGAAAGGCGGGCGGCGTGAGCGAGACCGTCACACGAAAGAAGGGCTGGTTCGCGCGGCTCAAGGCCGGTCTTTCGAAATCCTCCGGCAAGATCGCCGCGGGCCTCTCGGCGCTGACGGGGCGCAAGCTCGACGATGCGCTTCTGGAGGAGATCGAGGAGCTGCTGATCACCGCCGATCTCGGCCCCGGCCCGGCGGCGAAATTGACGGCGAGCCTGTCCAAGGGCCGGTTCAACAGGGCGGTGACGGCGGATGAGCTGTGCGACGCGCTGGCCGGCGACATCTCGGCGATGCTGGCGCCAGTAGCGCGGCCGCTGGCCATCGATCCTGCCCACAGGCCGCACGTGATCCTGATCGTCGGCGTCAACGGCAGTGGCAAGACGACGACGATCGGCAAACTGGCGCGGCAGTTCCGCGACGAGGGGCGCTCGGTAATGCTGGCCGCGGGCGACACGTTCCGGGCCGCAGCGGTCGAGCAGCTGCAGATCTGGGGGGACCGCACCGGCTGCCCGGTGGTCTCCGGCAAGCCCGGCGCCGACGCCGCCGGCCTTGCCTGGGAGGCGCTGGACAAGGCCCGAGCCCAGGGCATCGATGTGCTGCTGATCGACACCGCCGGCCGGTTGCACAACAAGGCGGAGCTGATGGCCGAGCTGGAGAAGATCCATCGCGTCATCAAGAAGCAGGACGGGACCGCGCCGCACGATGTGGTGCTGGTGCTCGACGCGACGACGGGACAGAACGCGCTGGCGCAGGTCCAAACCTTCAAGGATATGGTCAATGTCAGCGGGCTGATCGTCACAAAGCTCGACGGCACCGCCCGCGGCGGCGTGCTGGTGGCGCTGGCCGACCGGTTCGGACTGCCGGTCCACGCGGTCGGCGTCGGCGAGACGGCCGAGGATATGCGGCCGTTCACCGCCGCGGAATTCGCGCGCGGCCTGATGGGGCTGGAATGACTGTCTGAGCCGGTGCGATCAAGCACTGCGCCGGGGCCGCCAATCGGTCCCGGCGCGAATTACGGGGGATCCGAATGGCGAAGATGAAGCCGGCCGCTGTGCACAGCCTGAAACGGTTCAAGGATGCGGATGCGGCGCTCGCCCGGGTTGTCGATATATACGGCACCGGAGTCGCGCGGGTGCGCGCACGGTTTGACAGCTTCGTCGCCGGCGACCGCGAGAGCCCCGGCGAACCGGCCTTCTACCCCTATGTCATGATCGAGGCGGGCCCTGCGCAGATGCAATACGACGCGCGGCCTTCATACGGTACCCTGTCCTATCCCGGCGCCTACGGCACGACACTGACGCGGCCGGATCTGTTCGCCGACTATTATCGCGAACAGTTCGATCTGCTGATCCGGCATCATGGTGTCCCCTTGCAGGTCGGCGTCAGCAACCGGCCGATTCCACTCCCCTTCGTCATCGAACACGCGACGGCGGACTTTTCCGCCGACGAGATGCAGACCGTCGAGGGACTGTTCCATCTGCCCGATCTCGCGCGGATCGACGATTCCATCGCCAACGGCACGCATCGAACCGGGCCGGGAGAACCCTGGCCGCTGGCCCTGTTCGGCGGCGAGCGGGTCGATCTGGCGTTGCACCGGCTGCGGCACTACACCGCCAGCGAGCCCGAACATTTCCAGGAATTCGTGCTTTTCACCAATTACCAGCGCTATGTCGACGGGTTCGTCGAATACGGCCGGCGGGCGGTCCTCGAGGCGGGCGATTACGCGGCGTTCGTCGAGCCCGGCGGCGTCGCGACGACGAGTCCGGCGCATGGCGGCAACGGCAAGACCGTTGGCACCCCGCCCACGCATCTGCCGCAGATGCCGGCCTATCACCTGGTGCGGCCGGACCGCCAGGGCGTTACCCTCGTCAATATCGGGATCGGGCCGTCGAACGCTCGCACGATCACCGATCATCTCGCGGTCCTGCGGCCCCATTGCTGGCTGATGATCGGCCATTGCGGCGGCCTGAGGCGCTCGCAGAAACTCGGCGATTATGTTCTTGCGCACGCCTATATCCGCGAGGATCACGTGCTCGACCAGGATCTGCCGCTATGGGCGCCGGTGCCGCCGATTGCCGAGATCCAGGTGGCGCTGCAGGAGGCGGTGGCGCGCATCACCGGCCTGCACGGGCGCGAGATGAAGACCCGCATGCGCACCGGCACCGTCGCCACCACCGAC
>CP070634.1:476435-482073 GCA_020356105.1 Rhodospirillales bacterium
CCGCATCCTGATCCTCGCCTGCGAGAACGACGCCGCGCCGGCGCTCGACATGGCCGGCATCAACCGGCACACGCTGAACGCCGAGGTGCGCGTCATCCCGGTGCGCTGTCTCGGCTCGGTCAGCATGATGTGGATCTCGGACGCCTTCCAGCGCGGCTATGACGGGGCGATGCTGATGGGCTGCCGGTCCGGCGACGATTACCAGTGCCACTTCATCAAGGGCAGCCTGATCGGCCAGGAGCGCATGAAGAACATCGGCGAGACGCTGCAGAGCCTGATGCTCGAGGACGGCCGCGCCAAGGCGGTCGAGGTCTCGATCGCCGATTCCGCCAAGGTCGGCAAGATGATCGACGAGTTCGTCGAGGAGATCCGCGGCTATGGCATGAACCCCTTCAAGGGCTTTTAGAGGGCACGACAGATGACCGTAGCGCCCCCGGCACAGGCCGACCGCAGATACGATCTGAACTTCGCGCGCTGGGTCCGCGACAACGTCAACGGCGGCGAGAAGATGAGCCTGTGCATGCAGTGCGGCATGTGCTCCGGCTCCTGCCCGATCGGCACCGAGATGGACCACGGGCCGCGCAAGCTGTTCATGATGATCCGCGCCGGCATGAAGGACGACGTCTTCAACTCGTCGACGATCTGGAACTGCACCTCCTGCTACAACTGCGTGGTGCGCTGCCCGCGCGGCGTGCCGGTCACCTATATCCTCCAGGATCTGGCGGCCAAGGCGGTCGAGCTCGGCTACGTCAAGAAGGTCGAGAACGCCCGTTTCGCCAAGGCGTTCTGGTGGTCGGCGAAGACCTTCGGGCGCACCGACGAGCGGCTGGTGACCACAAAATTCTACTGGTCCGGCGGCCTCGGCGATTTCTTCAGGAAGAGCCTCGCCAATCTGAAGATCGCCATGGGCATGGTCAAGACCAGGCGCATGCATCTCGGGGCGCCGCACAAGATCAAGGACAGGAAAGGCCTGCAGGCGATCCTCGCCAAGGCGGCCGAGATCGACGCACGCGAAAGCAGGGGCGGCGAGTGATGAGCGAGAGCAAGAAATTCACCTACTATCCGGGCTGCAGCTCGCAGGGCAGCGGCGCCCATCTCGACCGGTCCTTGCGCGCCATCGCGCCGAAGCTCGGCATCGAGCTGGAGGAGCTGGAGGACTGGAACTGCTGCGGCGCCTCGGTCGGCCATATCGAGGGCGGCCAGCTGGCCAACACCGCGCTGTCGGGCCGCAACCTCGCGAACGCCCAGGCCCAGGGTGCGCAAGACATCGTCACCGGCTGCGCCGCCTGCTACCTGAACACCCATGGCGCCGCCGAGAAGATCAAGGCCGACGTCAAATTGCGCGAGCGGCTCAACGAGGCGCTCGGCGCCGCCGACCTGAAATATGACGAGGACCGGCGGGTCCGCCATGCCTGCGAGGTGATCGTCAACGAGGTCGGGCTGGAGAAGGTCCGGCAAGCGGTCACAAACCCGCTCGACGGAGTCAAGGTCGCGGGCTATGTAGGCTGCCAGACGGTGCGCCCGTTCGCCGAGACGGAAGCCGGCGGCGCCTACGATACCTTCGACGACCCGGAGTTCCTCGACGATTTTATCGAGGCCTGCGGTGCCGAGGCTGTGGAGTACGACATCAAGACGGCCTGCTGCGGCGGCTCGGTCTCGGTGATGAAGCCGGACAAGACGCTGCACCTGATCAAGAAGATCCTGGAGAAGGCGGTGGAGGCCGGGGCCGACATGATCGCGACGCCCTGCCCGCTGTGCCAGACCAACGTCGAGATGTACCAGGACGCGATCAACAAGAAGTACGGAACCGACTTCGACATGCCGGTGGTGTTCTACAGCCAGCTGATGGCCGTCGCCTTCGGTATGGACGGCAAGAAAGACGCCGGCCTCGACCAGAACATCATCAAGGCGAAGAAGCTCGAGGAGAAGGCGAAGTAGGCACTACGGCGAGCGGAACAGCGATTCCGTCGGGGGCCGGCATCGAGGATGCCGGCTTTTTGTTGCGCTTCCCAGCTGTTCGCCGACATCATGGGATCCATGCCCGCCCCGCTGAACCGCCAAATCGTCCTGAAGGCCCGTCCCGCCGGGGGCGTCACAGCCGATCTGTTCGAGCTCGTCGAATCGCCGCGCCCCGTCCCGGGCCCCGGTGAGGTCCTGATCCGCGTCCGCTATCTTTCCATCGATCCGGCAATGCGCGGATGGATCTCCGCGGCGGCCAATTACAGCGCGCCGGTACCGATCGGAGCGCCGATGCGCAGCTTCACGCTGGGCGAGGTCGCCGAATCGAACCATCCCAATTACGCGCCGGGCGATCTCGTCTACGGCCGGCAGGGCTGGCAGGACTGGGCGGTCAGCGACGGGGCGGACATCGACCGCAAGGTGGATCCGGCCGATGGCCCGGTGACGGCGGCGCTACACGTGCTGGGGCTGAACGGGATCACGGCGTATTTCGGGCTGCTCGAGGTCGGCAAGCCGAAGCAGGGTGAGACGGTCGTCGTCTCGACGGCGGCCGGGGCCGTCGGCTCCATCGTCGGGCAGATCGCGAAGATCAGGGGCTGCCGCGCGGTCGGGATCACCGGATCGGCCGCGAAGGTGCGGCAATGCCTCGACGAATTCGGCTACCACGCGGCGCTCGACTACCGCGCCGAGGCCGACCTGTCGGCGGCGCTGAGCGCGGCCTGTCCGGATCGCATCGACGTCTATTTCGACAATACCGGCGGGCCGATCTCGGACGCCGTCCTCGAGCATCTCAATCCCGGCGCGCGCATCGTGATCTGCGGCACCATGGGAATCCCGGATGTCGGGCCGGGCGAACCGCCGCCCGTCGGGCCGCGCCCCAATCGCGCGCTGCTGGTGGCTCGCGCCCGCATGCAGGGCTTCCTGGTGCTGGACCACATGCCCCGCGCCGGCGAGGCCGTGGCCAAGCTGTCGCACTGGCTGCGCGAGGGCAGATTGCGTTTTGCAGAGGATATCGTCGACGGGCTGGAAGCGGCACCGGCCGCGCTGCTGCGCGTACTTGCGGGCGCGAACACGGGCAAGATGCTGGTGCGCGTCGACGATACCCCGGCCGGTCCCGCCCCGCCGAGGGCCGTTTCTCGAAAATGAAGGGACCGGAACGGCTAATCCTCGATCGTATCGCCCCGGATCGCGACCTTGGCCATTCCGAGCGACAGCGCCGGGCCGCCGGTCGCCAACCGCGGTTGCCGGTTCGGGCTAAGCGCCGCCGCCAGCACCATGCGGCCAAGCCAGTTCGCCTGGCTGCGCGGTAAATTGTCGAACGCGATCTCGGTCGTGTCCGAGGCAAGTAGCAGGACGGCATCGCGCCGCCGCGGCGCCTCCCGCCCGGTCCAGGTGACCGTGTGCAACTCGCGCAACGGGATGGCGCGGCGCAGAAAATCACCGATCGGCGTCATCCAGCAGCACGCCACCTCGTCCGGCGAGATCTCGATGCCCTGGCGAACGCAACAGCCGAACGCCAGCAACAGCGCCCCGGCGACGGCGAGGCCGATGCCGAGGCCGGAGCCAAGGAACAGGAACAGGAGGCCAAGAGTGAGCAGCAGCAGCGCCGGCACGATCTCCAGCCCCTGCAGCCGCAACATCGCCCGCGTCACCGCGCCCTCGCGACGGCAATCGATCGAGGACGGCGCGCGGAAGGGATTGACCAGCCGTCCGGACAGCCGCGCCGCGGCCAGACCGCTGTAGGGTTTTTCAAGATCCTCGACATCACGGGCAATGTAGCCGATCGGCGTGCGTTCGAGCGCCGGCAGATCGAGCGCAACGGCGGCCGCCTTCCAGACCCGCCGCGCATCGGCCAGACGCTGCGAGCCGCACAGGGCGATGGTCTTCAGCGGGTCGCGATGCCGCAGCACGACCTCGTGCCAGCGCCGCGCGCCCAGCACGGTGCCCGGCCGCACGATCGAGCTGATCTGCACGCCGGCATAGGCTGACAGGGGTTCACACCAGCGTTCGAGGCCACGCAGCGACCGTTCGGTCACGCAAACGCTGTCGTCGACGATCTCGATCCTGATGCGGCCGCGGCGAGCACACCACCGCGTCATCCGCACCGGTTGCTTGGCAAAATCGGGCCCCGCCTCAGACATTTTTATTGATTCCACAAGCCTCCCAAATCAAACATCAATTATTCACCCGCTTTGGAAAAGTTTCAAGATAGAAGTGCAAGTCCTGCGACAAATGGCGCATGTCGATTTCTTTAACGGGCTTTTCGGATTCAAGACCCCAGTTCTTGCGGTATCGGGAATCACAGAACACAAGACATGGTGTTTCCGTCCAATTATTGCACCACGTCGTAATCGTCCGATGGCTCGGCCCGGCGGCATGCCGCCCCGCGCAGGAAAGCGGCTTGGGAGGCCCTGTTGCCGCCGGCAACGCCCCCAGGATCGCCCGATTTCATTCCTCCAGCAATTCCGCGACCTCGACGACGCGGCCCTCGCGCGCCGATTTCACCCCGGCCAGGATCACCGCAAGGGAGGCCGTCGCCTTCTCCCCGCCGACTTCCGGCTCACTGCCCTTGCGCACGCTGTCGGCGAACTCGGCCAGCTCCGCGGCGATCGTGTCGTTTTTCTCGCAGGCCACCGGGTTGACCTCGTCGCTGTGGCGCTTCTGGTGCCTGAGGCCGTTGTGCAAATCGTAATAGGCGGTCGCCTCGCGGCCATAGAGATTCATCATGTAATACTCGGAGGCCGAGGCATAGCAGGCCGAGAGGATCGAGATTGCCTCGTTCTCGTGCTGCAGCATGACGTTGGCGACATCCGGATTCTCGCCCGGCAGCGCCAGCTGGGTCGACATGCCGGCAACCCGTTTGACCGGCCCGAGCAGCATCTCCAGCACGTCGGTGTAATGGATGCCGATCTGCAGCATCACGCCGCCCGGCATGCCCTCGGCCTGGAAGCGCCAGGAATCGGCCTCGAACTTGCCTTCGCGGTCGCGGCTGATGTTGGCCTCGGCCTGCACCATGCGGCCGAACTCGCCGGCGGCGATGCGGTCGCGCACCCAGCGGAAATGGCTCTCGCGCCGGCGCTGGTAGCCGACCGACAGGACGACTCCGGCATCGCGGCAAATCTGAGTGATCGCGCGTCCGTCGGCGACGTTCGTTGCAATCGGCTTGTCGAGGAAGACATGCTTGCCGGCCTCGGCGGCCGTGCGCGTCGTCTCGAGATGCACATGGTTCGGCGTCGTGTTGATGATCCCCTCGATCGAATCGTCGGCCAGGATCTCCTCGTAGCTGGATGCCGCGCGGCAGCCGTATTTCTGCGCGAACGCCGCGCGCTTGTCATCGGACCGAGTATAGCATGCGGCGATCTCGATGGCGCCGCTGCGCCCGGCAGCGTCCGCTAGGACGTCGGACCACCAGCCGAGCCCGATCGAGGCAACGCGCAGGGGGGTTGAAGTCATCTGCACTTACTCCTTTGCTTGTCCGGGTTGCGTGGGCCTCCGCCTGCGCTGGGCAACGAACGGCCAGACGATCGAGATTACCGACAGGCACAGGAACAGGAGGCTGAAGGGAGAAGTGAAAAATACCGAGATGTCACCCTGCGAGGCGGTCAGCGAGACGCGCAGATGCTCTTCCAGCTGGCCGCCGAGGACCAGCGCCAGCAGCAGCGGCACGACAGGCATGCCG
>CP070634.1:482173-484812 GCA_020356105.1 Rhodospirillales bacterium
CAGGAACTGACGAAGGCTGCGGCGCGAATTGGCGAGGTTGTCGATCTGATCAACGACATCGCCGGGCAGACCAATCTGCTCGCGCTGAACGCGACGATCGAGGCGGCGCGGGCCGGCGAGGCCGGCAAGGGTTTCGCCGTGGTGGCAACGGAGGTCAAGAACCTCGCCAACCAGACCGCCAGGGCGACCGAGGAGATATCATCGCAGATAGCGGCGGTTCAGGACGAGACACGCAGCGCCGTCGACGACATCCAGGGCATCCGCGACATCATCGGCAAGATCAACGATATCTCGACGGCGATCGCGGCGGCCGTCGAGCGTCAGGGTGTATCCACCAGCGAAATTGCGCGAAATGTCCAGCAGGCGGCGACGGGCACCGAAGAGGTCAACGCCAATATCGAGACGGTGAGCATGGCGGCCAACGAGACCGGAAGCGCGGCGCGGCAGGTCATGGGCGCGACGGAATCTCTGACGCAGCGGGCCGATGACTTGTCGCGCGAGGTCGCGCGGTTCCTCGCCGGCGTTCGCAGCAGCGGCTGAGCCCCGCTGCGCGCCGCGGCGAGACTGGACAGCAACGACGCAAAGGCCCATCATTACTGTATGTTTTGGTTGCGTAACAGGCGGTTGTTGCGAACCTGGCGCCTCTTCTCGCTGGCCGTGGCGATTCTTGCGATCGGCCTGCTCGCCATCGGAAACGGTCGGTCGCAGGACGAGGCGCACGCCGTACGGCTGGTCGTCAAAGGGCCGATCGGGCCCGCGGTCGCCGATTACATCCGTCGCGGACTGAAGAAGGCCGACGAGCGCGGCGCCGTCGTGGTGATCCTGCAGATGGATACGCCGGGCGGGCTCGACACGTCGATGCGCGAAATCATCCAGGATATCCTGGCCTCGCCGGTGCCGGTGATCGGCTATGTCGGCCCGTCCGGCGCGCGCGCCGCGAGCGCCGGGACCTACATGCTGTACGCGACCCACCTTGCGGTGATGGCGCCGGCGACCAATCTCGGCGCCGCCACGCCGGTGCAGATGGGCGACCCCGGCGCGCCCAAGGACGAGCCCGCGAACTCCGACGACGACAGCAAGTCCGACAGGAAGAAGCGTGGCAATCAGGATGCCGACGCAGAGGACGGGGATTCCGCCGAGGATGCCGCGGCCGAACGGGACGCGGCAGACGAAGACGAGGAAGCGGCGGAGGACGCGCCGCGTCGCGGCAAGCCGGGCATGGACGAAAAAATGATGCAGGACGCCGTCGCCTATATCCGCAGCCTCGCCCAGAAGCGCGGGCGCAACGCTGAATGGGCGGAAAAGGCGGTCACCGAGGCGGCTAGCCTGTCGGCCGAGGATGCGCTCGACGAAGGTGTGATCGACTTCATCGCCGAGACGCCGGAGGAGATCCTCGAAAAGGCCGACGGCCGCACCGTCGACGTCGCCGGGGTGGAGCGGACGCTGAAGACCAGGGGGCTGGCTGTCGTCAACCTGGCGCCGGACTGGCGCACCGAGTTCCTCGAGGTCATCACCAACCCGACGGTGGCCTACCTGCTGCTGTTCACCATCGGCCTGCCGGCACTGATGATCGAGTTCTACACCGGCACCCTCGTGGCCGGCGTGATCGGGGCGATCTGCATCGTCCTGGGGCTGTACGGGCTGCATGTCCTGCCGATCAGCTATGCCGGCGCCGGGCTGATCCTGCTCGGTTTCGCGCTGATCATCGGCGAGGTCTTCATGCCGAGCTTCGGCGCGCTCGGCATCGGCGGCGTCGTTGCCTTCGTCATCGGCTCGGTGATGTTGATCGAGACCGACGTACCCGGATTCGGCGTCTCGCCCTGGGCGATCGGCGGCGTCGCCGCGGCGGCCGGGGCCATGATGCTGCTGATCCTGACGCTGCTGCTGAAATCCCGCAAATCGCCGGTGGTGAGCGGGCGGGAGTCCATGATCGGCTCCACCGGAACGGTCGTGGAGTGGTCCGGCGACAGCGGGCGTGTGCGGTTCCAGGGCGAGATCTGGCAGGCACGGTCCGCCGACGGCGCTTTTGCGGAGGGTGCCCGGGTTGTCGTTGGCGAGATCGAAGGCCTGACCCTGGTCGTGGGACCGGAAGGCGTTGCTGAAACGGAAAGCTGAGGAGTCGGAAAATGTCGTGGTTCGTGGTCGCATTACCCGTCGGTGTACTGCTCTATATTGCCGGATCGCTGCGGATTCTCAGGGAGTATGATCGCGGCGTGGTCTTCACGCTCGGCCGGTTCACCGGCGTGAGGGGGCCGGGCCTGCGAATCGTGTTCCTGGGCTTCCAGCAGATGGTGCGCGTCGACCTGCGCACCCGGGTGCTGGATGTGCCGACCCAGGATGTGATCAGCCGCGACAACGTGACGGCGCACGTCAACGCGGTCGTCTATTACCGCGTGGTTGATCCGGAGAAGTCGATCATCCAGGTCGAGGACTTCACCATGGCGACCAGCCAGTTCGCCCAGACCACGCTGCGGTCGGTGCTGGGCCAGCATGAGCTGGACGAGATGCTGGCCGAGCGCGACAAGCTGAACCGGGACATCCAGAAGATCCTCGACGAGCAGACCGACGCCTGGGGCATCAAGGTGGCCAATGTCGAGCTGAAGCATGTCGACCTGGAAGAGAGCATGATCCGCGCCATC
>CP070634.1:484912-519886 GCA_020356105.1 Rhodospirillales bacterium
AGACCTACGGCTCGGTCACCGCTTCGAACCGTTCGTTGCAGTGGCGGGAAAAGGTCGTCGAGCCGATGTTCGAGTCCAAGACGGACCACGAGATCATGTATCTCTTCGCCCAGAAGCTCGGTTTCGCGGACGAGATGTTCAAGAACATCACCGTCACCGAGAGCGAGCCCTTGGTCGAGGACATCACGCGCGAGTTCAACGGCGGCATGTGGACGATCGGCTACACCGGCCAGTCACCGGAACGCCTGCGCATGCACATGGAAAACCAGCACACCTTCGACAAGACCACCCTGCAGGCGCGCGGCGGTCCGGCAGACGGTGAATACTACGGCTTGCCTTGGCCCTGTTGGGGCACCGCGGAGTTGGGGCACCCGGGGACGCCGGTCCTCTACGACACCTCGAAACCGGTGGCCGAGGGCGGACTGACCTTCCGGGCCCGCTTCGGCGTCGAGCGCAATGGCGAGAACCTGCTGGCCGAGGGCTCGTACTCGGTCGACTCGGAAATCCAGGACGGCTATCCCGAGTTCACCATGGCGATGCTCAAGAAGCTCGGCTGGGACGGCGACCTGACGGCAGGCGAGAAGGCGGCGATCGAGAAGGTGGCCGGCGACAAGACCAACTGGAAGACCGACCTTTCCGGCGGCATCCAGCGGGTCGCGATCAAGCACGGCTGCGCGCCCTTCGGCAACGCCAAGGCCCGCTCCGTGGTCTGGACCTTCGCGGATCCGGTGCCGCTGCACCGTGAACCACTGTATGCGCCGGATCGGGCGTTGGCGGCGAAATATCCGACCTTCGACGACCGCAAGATGTATCGCCTGCCGACCAAGTTCAAGTCGATCCAGGATGTCGATTACAGCAAGGATTTCCCGATCATCCTGACGTCGGGGCGTTTGGTGGAATACGAGGGCGGCGGCGATGAGAGCCGGTCGAACCGCTGGCTTGCGGAATTGCAGCAGGACATGTTCTGCGAAATCCACCCGGTCGACGCCAACAATCTGGGGATCCGCGATGGCGACATGATCTGGGTCCACAGCCCGGAGGGCTCGAAGGTCAAGGTGATGGCCATGGTTACCCAGCGAGTCGGAAGAGGGGTGGCCTTCATGCCGTTCCATTTCGGCGGCCATTTGGAGGGCAAGGATCTGCGCGGCAAATATCCCGAAGGCGCCGATCCGATCGTCCTCGGCGAGTCGTCGAATACGGTCGGCACCTATGGCTACGACATCGTAACCAACATGCAGGAAACCAAGACCACCCTGTGCAACATCGAGAAAGCGTGAGGAGTTGAACCATGGCACGCATGAAATTTCTTTGTGACGCCGAGCGCTGCATCGAGTGCAACGCCTGCGTTACCGCATGCAAGAACGAGAACGAGGTGCCGTGGGGCGTGAACCGTCGGCGGGTCGTCACCATTAATGACGGCAAGCCGGGCGAGCGCTCGATCTCGGTGGCCTGCATGCATTGTTCGGACGCGCCGTGCATCGCGGTCTGTCCGGTCGACTGCATTTACACGACCGAAGAAGGCGTGGTCCTGCACTCCAAGGATCTGTGCATCGGCTGCGGGTATTGTTTCTATGCCTGCCCCTTCGGGGCGCCGCAGTATCCCAGTGCGGCGAATTTCGGCAGCCGCGGCAAGATGGACAAGTGCACGTTCTGCAACGGCGGCCCGGAAGAGGATATGAGCAAGGCCGAGTTCAACAAATACGGCCGCAACCGGCTCGCCGAGGGCAAGCTTCCGTTGTGCGCGGAAATGTGTGCGACGAAGGCGCTGCTCGCGGGCGACGGCAATGTCGTCTCGAACATCTACCGAGAGCGCGTGGTGGGACGCGGCTTTGGGTCCGGCGCATGGGGTTGGGGCACGGCCTATCAGCTGAAGTCCGGTAGCTAGGCCCTGCGACGCGACAGAATACCTCCGGGGGGGCGGAGCGCAGCGCCGCCCCCCTGTTTGCGTTTAATTAACCATATTGGGCAAGGGTTCCGTGCAAGGTTTCCGCCGTTGCGTCCAGCGTAGAGGGGTTTTGCAATGAGTGAATCGAACCGAAAACGAGGGACGATCCTGGCCTGCATCGTGATCGCGGCCGCCACTGCGCTGATGGGATGCCGCAGCGAGGAGCAGAACCGGATCATGCGATTCGAGAAGGGAACCTATCTCGGCAAGCCAGATCAGAATCTGAGCGATGAGCAGGTCAACGAACTGCGGCATCGCGCCCGCGCCCAGGAGGGCTGACAAGGCATCCCTGGGTTTTTTGTAGAGAGGACACCATGCGGAATTTCGATCGACTCGCGACCCGGGGCGGGCGCCTCGGCCGCGTCGCGGCAATCGCCCTGATCGTCTGCGCAACCATCTTCGCCGCATCCGGCTTCGACGCTCCCGGGATCGCCCAGGAGTCCGGCCAGGTGCCGGGCGAGGCGCTGGGCTCGGCCAGCGATTCAGAGTTCTGGCGGCAGCTGCGCGGCGGCGCCGAGGGAACCGTGTCGATCCCCGACAAGAATGCGGGCCGACTGATCCAGTCCGAGGGCGAGCTATGGCGTAACTGGCGTAACGGCCCGTTGTCCAATCTGGGGATTCTGCTGCTTGTCGCGACCGTCATGATTACCGCTGCATTCTTTGCCGTGCGGGGGCGGATCAAGATCGACGCCGGCCGCAGCGGTCGTTTGATCGAGCGGTTCAACGGTCTCGAGCGCTTCACCCACTGGCTGACGGCGGGCACCTTCGTCGTGCTTGCGATCACCGGGCTCAACATCATGTACGGGCGCTATCTGTTCGGCGGGCAGCCCGGCGTATCCGGAGAGTTCGGCAGCCTCCACACGTTCTTCGCGGCGCTCACGGCCTATGGCAAGATGGCCCATAATTTCCTCGCCTTCGCATTCATGCTGGGCCTCGTGCTCACCTTCGTCCTGTGGGTGCGGCACAACATTCCCAACCGGCATGATCTCAAATGGCTCGCGGTCGCTGGCGGCCTGTTCAACAAGAACATCCACCCGCCGGCGAAGAAGTTCAATGCGGGCCAGAAACTGCTTTTCTGGGTGGTCATTCTGGGCGGTCTTTCGATGAGCCTGTCCGGGATCGCGCTGATGTTCCCGTTCACGTTCGAGATGTTCTCCAAGACGTTCGCGGTGCTCAACATTTTCGGGCTCGGCCTGCCGACGGAC
This sequence comes from Rhodospirillales bacterium, assembly GCA_020356105.1. Classification (GTDB taxonomy): domain Bacteria; phylum Pseudomonadota; class Alphaproteobacteria; order UBA8366; family JADFVY01. The sequence continues at coordinate 488,063 of CP070634.1, forward strand.
CTTTCGGCCAATGAGGAGATGCAGCTCTCGCAGCTCTGGCATGCGCTGGTCTCGCTGGTCATGATCGCGATCATCGTCGGCCACATCTATATCGGCACGATCGGCATGGAGGGCGCCTTCGACGCCATGGGAAGCGGCATGGTCGACGAGAACTGGGCCCGCGAGCATCACGGTCTGTGGGTTGCCGAGATGAAGGGCGAGGCCTCGCCGTCTGATCATGACGACAGCGTCGCGGCGTCTCCTGCGGACCCGCCCGACAAGGGCGCGCCGCAGCGGGCGTGAGCACGGCCGCGGCGACGATCCCGATGCCCGGACGCATCCATTGCACCGTTTCGGTGTTCGCCGTCGTCGCGTTTGCGGCCGTGTCGTTGTTGGCCGTCGGTCCGGTTGCGGCGCAGTCGCTGATGTCCGAGGCGGCAGCGCGGCAAGCGTTGGAGGCGGAGTATGGTGTCGAGGTGTTGCGCGTCGAAGCCGGCGAGCGCGACGGCGTACCGGTCTTCTTCGCCCGGGTGATGAATCCGGCCGGCAACTTCAACGAGGCATTCCAGGTCAATATTCTGGTGGTCGACCGGCGGAGCGGACGACTGGTACGCCAGTTCCGGCACGACAACAGCGGCGTGCAGGACACGGCGGGGACGCGCAGGGACACGAATGAGAACAGCGGCCCGATCCTGAGGCGCGAGAGCGTCCAGTAGCGTTGGCCGGTGCCGCCGCCGGCAGGAGATGGAAGTCGTGAAGACGTGGATCATCGGCGCCATGTTGCTGTCATTCATGACCGGCGCTGCCCGCGCGGATCTCATCGGTCACGGTGGTTTCGTCAAGGGGGTGGCCGTATCGCCTGACGGGACGCGGGCGCTAAGCGCCAGCTTCGATTATTCCGTGATGTACTGGTCGGTGCCCGACGGCGTGGCACTGGCGCGACTCGAAGGGCATGCGGGCGGGGTCAATTCCGTTGCCTTCCTGCCCGACGGGAAGCGGGCCGTTTCGGGCGCCGATGACGGTACGGTGATCCTGTGGTCGCTGCCCGATGGCCAAGTCGTGCGGCGTCTGCGGGGCCACACGGGCAAGATCGCCGCGGTGGCAGTTTCGCCGGGAGGTGAATATGTTGCCTCGGCGGGCTGGGACCGGACCATTCGGATCTGGGATGTCGCCACGGGCGAAACCCGGCACATCCTGGAAAACGGGCAGAGCAACGTCAATGCAGTCGCATTTTCGCCCGACGGTACTCGGCTTCTCAGCGGCGGCCATGATTCGACGATTCGGCTTTGGCGCGTCTCGGATGGCGCACGGCTGCTGGCGATGTCCGGTCACGATTTCGCCGTCAACAGCATCGCCTTCACGCCGGACGGGGCGCGTGCGGTTTCTGGCAGCGTCGACGAGACGGTGCGCGTCTGGGATCTCGAGAACGGAACGGAACTCGCTCTCTGGTATGGTCATGAGGGACCGGTCATCGGCATTGCCGTAGCGGCCAACGGCAAGCTTGCTGCATCCGGCGGCATCGACGGCACGGTCCGGATATGGCACCTGCCCACCGGCAAGCTGGTGCATGCCCTCGAAGGACATACGGCGCCGGCTTGGTCGCTCGCGTTCACGCCGGACGCCCGCCTGCTGCTGTCTGCGGGCGCGGATGCGGTGGTGCGTCTGTGGGATGTTGAATACGGTACGCCGCTGGGCGGCGAGGCGGTCGCCGCGGCGAACAGCGGGGGGGTCGCGGCCGAGGACAGCCGTGGAGCACGGCTGTTCCGCAAGTGCCGGGCCTGCCATGCGACGACTGCTGACGGGGCGAACAAGGCGGGGCCGACGCTTTACGGCATATTCGGTCGTCCGTCGGGAAGCGTCGATGGATACCCGTATTCCGATGCCCTGGCCGACGGACGACTGGTCTGGACAGAGGAAACAATCGATACGCTGTTCGCCAAGGGGCCCGATGTGTTCACGCCCGGCTCGAAGATGCCCTTGCAGCGAATGCCGGATCCCGACGACCGGGCCGAGCTGATTGCCTATCTGAAACGGATCACCGCTGTTAACGGCGCCGATTGAGGTCGCTGTGCTGGGCAGGGAGGCCGGCAGCACACTGCACGGATCACATCACCATCAGGAGGAAAATCCGATGAAAGCATTCTGGATCAGCGTCGCGGCCGCGATCCTCATTGCCATCGTCGCAGGCATGGTGCTGAAATACGGTGTTGTTCTCGAGTCGCGGGACGTCAACCAGTCGGTGCACGGCTCGGTCCGTCTGTGAGCACGCCTGAGGAAAAGACCGTGTCGCTCGCCGCGGGCCGCCGAGCCGTCCGTCCTGACTGACGCGATCCCGCCCTGCTTATTCGGCGCCGGCGACGAGAACGGCCAGACGCGAGCGAAGATCGTCGAGCAGGCCTTCGATCCCGATCTTCCGGATCACGGCGTCGTATTCTGCCCGCTGCGCCGCTGCCATGCTGACGCCTTCGATGATCACGTCGATGATCTTCAACTCTCCGCCCAGCTCCCGGATCCGCCACGCCGCGGCGATCGGCAACTGCCCCCCGGTGTGGGTGATGCGCGTGCGCACCACGATGTCTCGCGCCCGGTTGTCCAGCTCGACGCTGCTGATGATCTCCATCGTCTGACCATCGTATCCGCCGAGCTGGCGGGCATAGCTGGTCAGCATCCATTCCGAGAACAAATCCCGGAACTCCGCGCGCTGGTCCTCGCTCATCGTCCGCCAGTGGCGTCCGGCGACGAACTGCCCGATCGCGTCCAAGGCGAAACCCTTGCGCACGAGGCGGCGGAATTCACGCTCGCGTTCGGTGTCGCTGTAGGAGCGCGTCTCGAGCATGGTGATGCCGCCCGCCGCGAGCTCCTCGATGAAGACCTCGGCCGCGGCGCCACGCGGGCTCGCCATCGCCGGAGAAATGGCGTAGGCGGCGAGGATCAACGCGACGAATGCAGCGGCCATGATCTGAGCGGGTCTTTGATGTGCGATTGTGCGGACCATGCTTTTCCCCTCCCCGACCGTCGGTTTTTTTGTCCTAAATTGTTGGGAAATTATAGCAGAGTAGCTACCGTTAGATAATATGTTAACAAAGCGTTACCATGGGAGATCGTGTAAAATTTTAGTGAAAATTAACCATGGAAGGCGACGTGACGGACCGTTCCAGAACCGGTGATCTGGTCGAAATGCTACGGGAATCGATGCCGATCAGCGTTACCTCCCTGTCGATCGGCGAGGCCGGGACCGGCCTTGTAATCGTCGACGAGGTCAACGGATTCGCCACGGTCGGGTGCGGCAACCTCGCGCCGGCGCAGGAAAATCCGCAGGTTACAGCGATGATCGAGGAAACCGACCGCCTGGCGCGGGCGTTTCAGCGGACCGGCTGGCCGATCCTGGCCTTTCTCGACACCCATCAGCCCGGCAAGCCGGAACCGCCTTATCCGCCGCATTGCGAGAGGGGCACGGGCGAGGAAGAGCTGGTGCCGGCGCTCAAATGGCTCGCGGATGCGCCGGCAGCAACGCTGCTGCGCAAGGATTGTATCAACGGGTTCGTCGGGGCGATCCGGCCCGACGGTGGCAACAGTGTCACCGAGTGGATCAACGACAACTGCCTGCGCCGGCTGCTGGTGGTCGGTATTTGCACAGACATCTGCGTGATGGATTTCGTGTTGACCATGTTGTCGGCGCGCAATCACGGCCTGGTGCCGTCTCTCGAGGATATCGTCGTCCACACGGAGGCCTGCGCCACCTACAATCTGCCGCGCGATATCGCGTCCGGCCTCGGTCTGCCCGAGACGGCCGCTCATCCCCAGGATCCGGCGCACCATATGGGCCTTTACTTCATGGCGTCCCGAGGCGCCATCCTTGCCGACCGTGTCGAGATCGCGGCGGCATCGGCAGCGGCGGAGTGATGGCCTGACCGCGCGCTTCATCCTCCGGGGGGGTGACGTCGACGGTGTCCGAATTCCCGATTGGCGCAAGCGCGGGGGTCGGGATCGGTGATTGTCGGACCATGCGGTGCGCATCGACGCCAAGTCGGTAAGGGCGACCGGCAAGGCTCGCAGGCAACAGCTTCGCGCAGCTTCCGGAATCACGAGGCGCCGACCGAGGCGGTTCGTTTTGCATCTGGCCTTGCGCGCGCGATGACTGTACGGGATAAGGCGATGCGGCGGCTCGCTGGAGATCCGAAATGCGCCTTGCAGACCGATTCGAATGGGGTGCTCGCACCTATATCATGGGTATCCTCAACATCACCCCCGACTCGTTCTCGGGCGACGGGTTGGGGGATGACGCGGCCGATGTGGTCAAGCGGGCCGTGGCGCAAGCTGCCTATTTCATCGGGGCTGGCGCGGACATTCTCGATGTCGGCGGCGAGAGCACGCGCCCGGGGGCCACACCTCTGAGCGCCGAAGAGGAAAAGCGTCGCGTCCTGCCGGTGATCGAGGCCATTGCTGCGGCCATGCCGCATGCGGTCATTTCAATCGACACGTTCAAGGCGGACGTCGCCGCCGCGGCGCTGGACGCCGGTGCCGACATCATCAATGATATCTGGGCATTGCGGGCCGATCCGGCACTCGGTGCGCTCGCCGCCGCCCGCGCCGTCCCCGTCATATTGATGCACAATCGCAGTCGGCCGAACGCGGTCGTCATAGACCAGCTGGGCGGCAGCTACCTGGGACCCGACTACGACGACTTTCTGGAAGACGTGATTTCGGAATTGAATGGGCTTGCCGACAGCGCGCAAGCCGCGGGGATCGCGCGGGACCAGATCATCCTCGATCCGGGCATCGGCTTCGGCAAGACGGTGGAACAGAACATGGTGCTGATCAATCGGCTCGACCGTCTCAAGTCACTCGGTTATCCCGTCCTCTCCGGTCCGAGCCGCAAGAGCTTCATCGGACGCGTCCTTGATCTGCCGGTCGACGAGCGACTCGAAGGGACGGCGGCGGCGGTCGCGCTATCCATCGTTCGCGGCGCCGATATCGTGCGGGTGCACGATATCCCGGCGATGGCGCGGGTGGCGCGCATGACCGATGCACTGCTGCGGGCGCGCCCGGACGACCCGGTTCCATGACCGAGGTCTACATTGCGCTTGGCAGCAACCTGGGAGATCGCGCCGCGAATCTCGAGGCCGCGATTGCCGCTCTTCCGCCCGCGGTCCGGATAACCCGTCGATCGCCGATTTACGAGACGGACCCGCAATACGTCACCGATCAGCCAGCCTTTTTAAATATGGCGGTCGGCGGCGACTGCTTCTTGGAGCCGGAGGACCTGCTGGTCCTGTTGAAGAGGATCGAAGCCGGGTTGGGTCGCGCGCCCGGTCGGCGGTACGGTCCGCGCCTTATCGACCTCGATATCATCTTCTTCGGTCGCCGCATCGTTGCCTCGGAGGCGCTGTCGATTCCGCACCCGCGAATTGCCGAGCGGGGCTTTGTCCTGAAGCCGCTGTCCGACATCGCGCCCGATCTGAGGCATCCGGTCAGCGGGGAGACCGTGTTGAATCTACTGAAGAAAATCGACGAGGAAGGTGCGGTTCGCCGCTATACGAACGAACCGGAATGCTGAACCCGCAGCAGCTGTTGAAAATTGCGCGAAACGCCCGTGGTCAAATGAATTTGGCAAAGAAAGTGATGTCGGGCACCAGTATTCGCGTGCGAGCGGAAATGGCAGAGCACGGCAGAGCGGTGTGCGAACGAATTCGTTCAATTGTGCAGCGGAAGAATTTTCCGGCGCTATTGCCGACCGTACAAATTTCCGTGAACAGCCAAAGATGAACGGTTGTGATTAAATTTTTGTTAAACATTATATTTTAGATTATTCGCAGGTATCCGGGTCTCGTGCAGGTAAGATTCAGCCGATGCTGCTGTTTTTTCCGGAGATCCGGACGGAGGTTTTTGTTGCACTGCAGCATATAGTTTGGTATGGCTTTGTGCAGCGCAGCATAACCATGTGTTGATTTCATCAGAGGACTGGACATGGCTTCCAGAGATACGGCTCAGGGCGGCGTCAGCGCGCCCGCAGAGTACGCCGAGGCGGGCAGATGGCTGCGCGACCTTAGGCGGTACTGGCATCTTACCCAGGCCGAACTGGCCGAGCAGGCGGGCATCCCCGATCCCGCCATCATTGAATGGATCGAAGCGGGCGAGATCCGTCCGCCCCTGTTCGTTTACGCCGCGTATGCGCGCGCCTTCGGCATGGATCGCCGGGAATTCGCGAAGACCTGCGAATCGCATTACGGCTGCAAAGGGACCGCGGCCGCCGCGTGACTCCGGCGGCCGGGCATCCCCGGCACTGAGCGTCTTCTAACAATCTCAAAACCTGTCTTCGGACAGCGCCAAGGCGGTCTTGCCGCCGGCGGCAATTGTCGTCGCGAGGCCGGGCGCCTGCGTCAGGACCTGCTCGGCGTAGAACCGCGCCACGGTCAGTTTGTCCCGCAGCTCGGTGCGCTCCTGCGAGGTGTCCTGCAGGGTCGTAACGCAGTGCAGCGCGGCGCGCGCGAGCATTGCGCCGCCCGCCACGGTGCCGAACAGGCGCAGGTAAGGGGAGGCGACGGCGAGCGCTTCCGCGAGGTCATCCTTGCCGGCGTCCAGCAACCACTGTGTCGCATTGTCGAGCGCGTCGACGGCCGCGGCGAAATGGTGCCGGATAATCGCGATATCCTCCTCCGCGCGCGCGTTCATCCCGTTGATCAGGGCCTGCAGTTCCTCGATATACTCCAGGGCGGCCGTGCCGTCGTCGCGCAACAGCTTGCGCGTGACCAGGTCGATCGCCTGGATGCCGTTGGTTCCTTCGTAAATCGGCGCGATCCGGGCATCACGATAGTGCTGCGCGGCGCCGGTCTCCTCGATGTACCCCATGCCGCCGTGAATCTGCACGCCGATCGAGGCGACCTCGACGCCGACATCGGTACACCAGGCCTTGACAACCGGGGTAAGCAGTCCGACTCGCCGATCGGCATAGGTCCGCCAGGGTTCCTCTGCGTGACGCTTCGAGATGTCGAGCATGGCCGCCAGATCATAGGTCAGAGCCCGCATTGCCTCGGTCATGCTGCGCATCGTCAGCAGCATGCGGCGTACATCGGGATGGCCGATGATGGCGCCGCTGCCGTCCGTCGGCGGCTTGCCCTGGATGCGCTCGCGCGCGTAGGCGCGCGCCTGCTGATACGCGCGCTCGGCGATCGACACACCCTGCAGGCCGACGCTGATCCGGGCGTTGTTCATCATGGTGAACATATACTCCATGCCGCGGTTTTCCTCGCCGACCAGATATCCCACCGCGCCCTCGTTGTCGCCGTAGGCCATAACGCAGGTCGGGCTGCCGTGAATGCCCAGCTTCTCCTCCAGCGAGACGCAGTGCAGATCGTTGCGTTTGCCCGGCGTGCCGTCTTCATCGACAAGGAATTTCGGCACGATGAACAGCGAAATGCCCTTGGTTCCGGCCGGCGCGTTCGGCGTGCGCGCCAGTACCATATGAACGATATTCTCGGTCAGGTCATGCTCGCCGTAGGTGATGTAGATCTTCTGGCCGCGGATCAGGAAATGGTCGCCGGCTGGCTCGGCCCGGCATTTCAGGGCGCCGACATCCGAACCAGCGCCCGGCTCGGTCAGGTTCATGGTCCCGGTCCATTCGCCGGACACCAGCTTGGGCAGCCATGTCGATTTCTGTTGATGCGATCCGTGGGCCGTGAGCAGCTCGACCGCACTTTGCGTCAGCAGGGGGCACAAAGCCCACGACATGTTGGCCGACTGCCAGATCTCCTGCAACGCGACTGCGACCAGCCACGGCAGACCCTGTCCTCCGAATTCCGGTTCGAACGGCACCGAATTCCAGCCCCCGGCGACGAACGCGTCGTAGGCTTCCGTCCAGCCCTGCGACGTGCGGACAACGCCGTTCTCGAACTTTGCGCCGCCCGTGCGATCCGCGGTCTGGTTGCACGGCGCGAGCCGCTCGCGTGCCAGCTTGTCCGCCTCATCGAGAACCGCGTCGACGAGGTCGGCTGTGGCGTCTTCCAGGCCGGCGAGCCGATTGACGGCTTCGAGATTCCCCATCCCGTGAAACAGAAACCGCATATCCGCGAGAGGGGCTTCGTAAGATGTCATGTCAGGGTCTCCGGTGCCGGCTAGGGTTATTGCGGACTGCGGCGATGAGTGCAAGCCCCGTCGGTCGCGCGAATGCGCCCTGCGGGGCCTGGCGATTGTCGTCCGGACGACCGCCGCGCCAGCCCGGCGTTCTTTTTTCGCGCCGTGTTAACGTTCATTTATCGTTGCCTGATAATCTTGGGCGCGTTGCCGACGGTCGACACCGTGGAGGACGGCCCTGCAATGGAAGGCCGGCTGCATTCAGCAGAGTGTGCGCAAATCGCCGATGATCCCAAGCCCTCGCTGTCGTCCGAGACCGCGCAGGTGGGCATCTCGGGGCAGGTGTTTGCTGCGCGGGTCCGGCTGTTGTATTCCAGCCTGCGCCTTCTGGTCGTCGGCAACGCGGCCAATGCCGCGATACTGTCCGTGGTCCAGAGAAACGTGGTCGAACCCGGCGTCATCCTTGCCTGGCTGGCATTCTTCTCGGCCAGCATCGTCTGGCGCGTGGCGCTGACCCGCTGGTTTGTCGCCAGCAAGCCGCCCGACGAGGCGATGGCGTTGTGGGCCAGGCGTTACGTAATGGCCGTCGCATGGACTGGCGCCGCCTGGGGACTTGCGGGGATCTTCTTGCTCCCCGAGACCTCGTCGGCACACCAGATCGTGACCGCATTCGTCCTGGGCGGAGTCGCCGCGGGCGCCGTGACAACCCTCTCTCCCGTATTTTCCGCCTACCTTGCGTTCGTCGTGCCGACCCTGGTCCCGATCGCCGTTCAGTTCCTTCTTATGGGTGGCGAAACGGGCTACGGCATGGCGGCGATGAACGCGCTGTTCCTCGCCTATCTCCTGCGCGCGGGATACTCGCAGGGCGAAGAGCTGGGACGCACACAGGGATTGGCGATCGAGCGGGCCGCCCTGGTCGCCGATCTGGTTGAACAGAAGGCGGTGGCGGAAGGCCTGAATGTTGAACTTCGCAAGGAGGTGACCAAACGCGAGCGAATCGCGGCCGATCTTCGCCAGCGCGAAGCAAGCCTTGCCAAGGCGCAGCGAATTGCCGGTCTTGCCAGCTGGGAATGGGATCTGGAGACCAATGGAATCACGGGTTCCGCGGAGGCCTTTCGAATTTACGCGATCGACCGGCGCGTCGAGGATTTCACGTTCGACAAATTCATGGACATGGTCCATCCGGACGACCGGGATGCCGTGACCCACGCGGTCCGACATATTCTCGAAGACAAGACCATCTTCAGCGTGGAACATCGGGCGATCGCGGCGGACGGAACGACCCGGGTCTTGCACCAGCGGGCAGAGCCGGTCCTGGACGACGCCGGCGAAGTGTCGCGTATCTCGGGCACCACGCACGATATCACCGAGCAGCATCGTATCCGCGAGAGCCTGCAGGCGGAAAGCTTGCGGGCCGAAGAGGCGAGCCAGGCCAAGTCGCGATTTCTGGCAAATATGAGCCACGAGTTCCGGACGCCCCTAAACGCGATCATCGGCTATAGCGAACTCTTGAGGGAGGATGCGCTGGTGCATGGCCAGGCGAGGGGCGCGACCGATCTCGAACGAATAAACATGGCCGGCAAGCATCTCCTGGCCATGGTCGATGAGGTGCTCGATTTTTCGAAGATCGAAGCGGGGAAGACGCATTTCTCTGTTGCGGCGTTCGACGTCATGGAGATGGTCGGGGAGGCGGTTGCGACGGTGCGCTGGCTGGTCGAGTCGAACGGCAACAGACTCATTCTCGAAAGCGACCCTCGGGCAGGCCGGATGGAAGCCGATGCTGTACGGGTCCGGCAAATGTTATATAACCTCCTATCGAATGCGGGGAAATTTACGGAACGTGGTGACGTCCGCGTGACGGTGCGACGGATCGAGGAGCCCGGAGCTTCGGCGCATGGCGGGTGGATTGAAATCGCAGTTGCCGACACCGGTATCGGCATGGATCCGGACCGACTCGACGCCGCCTTCGAGGCGTTCGGCCAACTCGACCCGTCGCCGACGCGCAGACATGGGGGAACGGGTTTGGGGCTGGCGATTACCAAGCACTATTGTGAATTGATGGGCGGCACGATCTCGGTGACCAGCCAACCGGGTAAGGGCAGTACCTTCACGCTTCGCCTGCCGGTAAGGGCGAGTCAGGCCGGGCCAACCGAGGAGCCGAACAGTGGCTGATCCGGTGTGTGATCATGGCGCTCGGTAGGCACACCTTCCTCGCCGAGCGCGTGCGACTGGTCTTCAGCGACTCGTGGGCGAGCCTGCCGATCAATGTGATCAACGCGGGGGTCGTGGCCTTCGTGCATCGCGACGTCCTGCCGCTGCACGTGCCGCTGATCTGGCTCGCTTTTATCCTGTCGATCGTCGCGCTGCGGGTCGCACTGTATCTCTGGTACCGTCGTTCCGCGACAGCCGAAGCCGACGCCACCGTATGGGCTCGCCGCCTGATGGCGGTCTTGCTCCTGACCGGCCTTGGTTGGGGGACCGGAGGGGTGGCGATGATGTCGATGTCGCCCCAAAACTACCAGGTACTGATCGCCTTCGTGCTCGGCGGCATGGCGGCGGGCGGCATGCCGAGCCTGTCGCGCATCTTCACTGCATACGCGGTTTACGCGGTGCCACTGCTGGTGCCGGCCATCGTCTATTTCGCGTTGCAGGGATCGGAACTGGCGATTTCGGTCGCCGCGATGGGGACCCTTTTGCTCGTGTTCCTGCTGGCGATGGGGCGGCGTCAGGAATCCAACATTGTCGATTCGATGTCCATTGCCAGGGAGAATCGAAATCTGGTTCGGGATCTCCGCCGCGAGATCGCGGAACGCGAGGAGGTGGAGCTGCAGCTGCGCCATCGCGAGAATACCTTGGCGCACGCCCAGCGGATTGCACGGATGGGCAGCTGGGAATGGGATATCGCCAACGATCGGATCACGTCGTCGCCGGAAAACAGCCGCCTGTTCGGACGGTCCGAGGACGCGCCACCGTATGACTTCCAGAAGGCTATGCAGGCAATTCACCCCGACGACCGACAGCGGGTTGAGACATTGATCCGAAAGGCGGTGTCCGAAAGCAGAGCTTACAGCTGCGATTACCGGATCGCCCTGGCCGATGGCGAAGAACGCGTGATTTTCGAACAAGCGGATATCACGTCCGACGATACCGGCCGTGCGGTGCTGGTCACTGGAATCAATCTCGATATTACCGATCGCTATCGCGCGCAGGAACGATTGCGCCGGGCGATGCAAGAGGCGGAGGCCGCGAGCGATGCCAAATCCCAGTTTCTTGCAAACATGAGCCACGAATTGCGGACGCCGCTGAACGCGATCATCGGCTACAGCGAGATTCTCAAGGAGGATGCGGCGGCTCACGACGCCCGGTCCTTCGTCCCCGATCTCGAGAAGATCAATCTTGCCGGTCGCCATCTGCTGGAGTTGATCAACGACGTCCTCAATCTCTCGCGGATCGAGGCCGGCCGCGCCGAACTGGTGCTCGAAGTCATCGACGTTGCGGCCTTCGCGAACGAGGTCGCCGCAACGGTCCAGCCGCTGGTATCGCAGAACGGTAATCGGTTCCTGCTCGACTGCCCGCCCGCTATCGGCAACATCCGCTCCGATGTCACCAAGCTTCGGCAAATCCTCTACAACCTGCTGTCGAATGCCGCGAAATTCACCGAAAACGGCGAGATTCGGCTGCGCATCTCGCGGTTCACGGACGATGCCGAGCTGGGCGGTGCCGAATGGATCCGCTTCACTGTTTGCGATACCGGGATCGGCATCCCGGCCGAAGATCTCGAAACCGTGTTTATGGCGTTCGAGCGCAGCGAAGCGGGACGTGGCTCCCGTTACGACGGCACCGGTCTGGGACTCGCCATCTGCCGCCATTATTGCGACATGCTGGGCGGCGCGATTTCGGTCGAAAGTGCGGCGGGCAGGGGCTCCGAGTTTGTCGTCCGATTGCCGGTACATGCTCAGCAGAAGCAGGCCGCGGATGTGCTGATCGCAAAGTAAGCGGCATCGGGGTGCCACCGCCGGAATAGCTGTTGTGGATCGGTCCGAGGGTCGCTGAGGGCCTGGTGCGCCCCCGTCGGCACCCCGTTCAGGCCGGTCCGCGGGCGGTCCCGTAGCCCGCGGCGGATAGGCCGGATAGGGGAAAATTAACGAATTCCCGCGACAATTTCAGGTCTCCTGTCCAGCGATCGGGAAAGGTCACGACGCGTTGTGGTCGGACATCTGAATGGCACCCCGGATTCGGCGCCCTTGAATCCGGTCAGTCTGCGTTTCGCCGACAAACATTTGGAGCGGCGGTTCCTGCGGTCGCACCTCATGTCCTCGCTCTGGGTACTGCGGCTCGGGCTGTTTTGTGGCACCTTGATCTATGCGGTATTCGGGGTTCTCGATGCCATCGTCGGGCAGGAGGCGACGCGCGATCTATGGCTGATCCGCTATGGAATCGTCGTGCCGTTGATGTCGGCGACGCTTGCCCTGATGTATACCCGATTCTTCCTGCGGTACTCGCAGGTGATCATCGGATTGATCATCTTCATCGCGGGGTTCGGCATCGTGGCGATGACCGCGGTCGCACCTCCGCCGGTAAGCCACTGGTACTATGCCGGGCTGATCTTGGTGGTGATCTACGTCTCCAGTACGCTGCGCCTTCATCACACCAGCTCGCTGGGCGTTTCCCTGTTGCTCCTCGGCTGCTACCAGGTCTCCGCCCTCGTCATCAACCCGGTGCCCAGCGCGGTCTATGTCAGCAACAACTTCTTCCTGACGGTGTCGGTTGCGGTCGGCGCGATGATCAATTATCTGCAGGAGTTCTTCATCCGCACGAAGTTCCTGCAGACCAGGCTGCTCTTGTCCGAAAAGAGGCGCTCTCAGGAATTGTGGCGGAAATCAGAGAAGCTGAACCAGGACCTGCAGCAAAAGCAGAACGCGCTGTCACGGGCCCAGCGCATCGCGCGGCTCGGCGGCTGGGACTGGGACCTTGCGAGCGGCGAGATCGTCGCATCGGAAGAGGCCCGGCGCATTCTCGGCCTCGAACGCGACAATGATCCGATCGACATAGACCGGTTTCTCGACATCGTCCATCCGGTGGATCGCAGCCGGGTGCGTCAGACGTTCAAGATGATCGCGAGTTCGACATTGCCGGACAAGATCGAGCATCGCATCGTTCGCGCGGGTGGCGAAATCCGCGTTCTGCAACAGCAGGTCGAGCTGGCCGTCGCCGCCGATGGCGCGCCTACGATGGTAAGCGGTGCGATGCTGGACATCACCGAGCGCAGCAGGATCGAGGAGAACCTCAGGGCGGCAACGGTTGCGGCCGAGACGGCGAGCCGAGCCAAGTCCCAGTTCCTGGCCAATATGAGCCACGAGCTGCGGACGCCGCTGAATGCAATCATCGGCTACAGCGAACTGCTCAGCGAAGACGCGAGCGAGCGGGGCGATATCGCGACTCTCGAAGATCTCGACCGTATCCACACCGCGGGTAAACATCTGCTGGATCTCGTCAACGATGTCCTCGATCTTTCCAAGATCGAGGCCGGCAAGGCCGAGCTCTCCATCGAGTCGTTCGCGATTAAGCCTATGGTCGACGAGGTCGTGTCGACCGTGGGACCGATGATCGAGAGAAACGGAAACCGGCTGGCGGTGGACTGTCCGGCGGATCTGGGCGACATGAGGTCGGACCAGACCAAGCTGCGACAGGTCCTTTACAACCTGCTCTCCAACGCCGCCAAGTTTACCGAGAACGGTGACGTCCATGTGCGCGTCCACCGCACCGATTCCGACAGGCGGGCGAGCGAGAGGGGAAAGCTGGTCTTCGTCGTTGCCGATACGGGCGCCGGCATCGCGCCCGACCAGATTGAGGCGGCCTTCACCGCCTTCGAACAGACCGATTCATCCCGCGGTTCGGCACAAGCCGGAACCGGCCTCGGACTACCGCTCTGCCGACATTATTGCGCCATGATGGGCGGTGCAATCTCCGTCGACAGTGAACCCGGCCGGGGCAGCACGTTCACGGTGCGCTTGCCGGCCGTCCTCGGCGGCGAGGTGCAGCCCGGCTTGCGTTACGGAACAGCAGCCGAATGACGTGGCGGGCGGCTGCCTAAACGACTTTCCCCGGGTTCATGATGCCCTTCGGATCGAGGGCCGTCTTGATCTTCCGCATCAGGTCGATCTCCAGCGCGCTCTTGTAGCGGGTAATCTCTTCGCGCTTCAGGCGGCCGACACCGTGCTCGGCGCTGATCGAACCGCCGAGGTCGGCGACGATGTCGTGGACGATGCGGTTCATCCGCGGCCACTCGGCGATATACGCGTCGCGGTCCATGCCTTCCGGCTGGGTGAGGTTCAGGTGAATGTTGCCGTCGCCGATATGGCCGAACGGCAGCGGCCGGATGCCGGGCATTGCCTCCTTGACAGCGGCGACCGCACGGCGGATGAACTCGGGCGACCGGTCCGCCGGCACCGCGACGTCGTGCTTGATGCTGCCACCCTCGTAAAGCTGGGCCTCCACGATCGCTTCGCGGATGCGCCAGAAGGCGGCGCGCTGTGCCTCCGACTGGGCGACGACCGCGTCGCTGATCAGACCCTTCTCGAACGCGTCCTCGAGGAACGCGGTCATGTTGTCGGCCATGCCGCCATCCGGCCGTGCTCCGGAAAACTCGACCAGTACGTAGTAATCATGCGGAACGGCCAGCGGGTCAGCGACGCCGTGAATGTGTTTGATGGCAAACTCGAGCGCCTGGCGCGGCATCAGCTCGAGCGATGTTACCGCATCCCCGCTCGTTGTGCGGGCCGCTTCCAGCAACGGGATCGCCGCGTCGAGCTCGCCGAGCGCGACGATCGCCGTCTGCAGATCCTTCGGCAGCGGGAACAGTTTCAGGACCGCGGCGGTTATGATTCCCAGGGTACCCTCGCCGCCGATGAACAACTGCTTGATGTCGTAGCCAGTGTTGTCCTTGCGCAGGCCGCGCAGCCCCTCCCATACCTGCCCGTCCGGCAGTACCACTTCGAGCCCCAGCACGAGGTCGCGCATGTTGCCGTAGTGAAGGACCGCCACGCCCCCCGCATTGGTGGAAATGTTGCCGCCGATCTGGCACGAGCCCTCCGCACCGAGGCTGAGCGGAAATAGGCGGTCGACCTTTTCGGCCTCCGCCTGGATGTCGGCCAGCACGCAGCCGGCCTCCACCGTGATCGTGTAGTCCGCCGGGTCGACAACGCGGACGTGGTTCATGCGCGACAGGTTGAGCAGGATCTCCGCGCCGTGCTCATGCGGCACGCCGCCCGCGACCAGCCCCGTGTTTCCGCCCTGCGGCACGATGGCGATGCCGTGTTCGGCACAGACCTGGACAACGTCGGACACTTCCTGGGTTGTCGCCGGCCGCACCAGCAGCGCCGTCTTGCCGACGAACAGTCCCCGCCGGTCCAGCAGCAGGGGCTCCAGCACCGCCGGATCGTCGCTCCAGCCCTTCGATCCGACGATCGTCTTGATCCGCCCCAGCGCCTCCGGCGCTGGCGGGGCCGCGGTGATCTTCGATGTTCTCCAATCCGCCATGCTGCAAGAGATTAGGGGCCGGTCCGCCGGCCGGCAAGAGCCCGTCTCAGCGGGCCGCGATGCATCGTTTCAATACGGTGGTCCGGCGATCGGCGTTGAATTGACTGCAAGCGGCCGCTGATGTCAAACTGTGACGATCGCCAGTTGTTTCCGTGACGACGCCGGTGCGGTGCGGATGTTCATGTCCGCTGAGCCGTATCCCCGAAAGCGCAGGGGAACATCGCCGTTAACCCGGTCAAGACGGTCTGCGAATGTTGAGATCCCACATAGCGCGCTGCGTGGTCTCCGCGGCTCTGGCGGTACAGCTCGGCGATACGGCCTTCGCGCAGAACACCCAGATCGGGCCGGAGATCGAGTCTCGCACCTCGGAGGCGGAGGCAGCGGACGACGTGCTGCCACATGCTGCGGCCGAAGAGAAGGACAGGAAATACATCCTTGCCCCGGTGCCGATCGTCGATCCGACCATCGGCAACGGCCTGTCGCTGGCTGGACTTGTGACCTACGCGGCCGAGGAGGATCCGGATTCGGCGGCGAAAGAGCGCCGGTCGACGATCGCCCTCGCGATCGCCTATACGAACACCGACAGCTGGATGGCAGGCGGCGGTCTCAAGCTGTATCTCGACCAGGACCGCTACCGGGTCGGCCTCGCCGCCGGCTATGCCAACATGAACCTGAAATGGTACGGAACCAGCCCGGACTCGCCGTTCTTCGACAACCCGATCGACTTTCGCACACGTGGCGGCCTGGTTGACGGCGACGTCCAGAGGAAGGTCGCCAAGAATTTCTATCTCGGTCTCGCTGCTCGGTATATCCGCCCCACCGCGAGCACCAAGATTCCGATCGACGTCCTGCCGGAATTGAAGGCGACCTTCAACCTGACCGGGATCGGGCTGATCAGCGAATACGATACGCGCGACAACACTTGGTATCCGGCGTCCGGGTCCCTCGGTACCGCCAAACTGCTCGGCTATCTGGAGGCTCTCGGCAGCGACCGCGAGTTCGGGACCCTCGATGCGACATTCGCCGTATACCGCAGGATCGCCGACCCGCTGGTGGTGGCGGGGCAGGCGCGCGTAGCGACGGTTGGCGACAATACACCGTTCTTCATGCTATCGACGGTCAATTTGCGCGGTTTTCCGCGTGGCCAATACATGAACGAGACGGTCACGCAGATCCAGGCTGAGCTGCGCTGGGAGGCCTGGCGCCGCATCGGGGCGGTGTTCTTCGGCGGCACAGGCATCGCGACTCGCAGTCTGGACGAATGGGGTAGCGCGGATCGCGCATACGGCTATGGCGCTGGCGTACGCTACCGCATCTCCGAGGTCGACAAGATGAATGTCGGCTTCGACGTGGCGAGCGGCAGCACCAACGACTTCACCGTCTATTTCCGCATCGGCGAGGCGTTCTAGCGGCGTGGCAGGCCCGGTCTCCCGTTGCTTTGCAGGGATCGCGCTGCGGGCGTCGGACCATTGATCCTCCGTCGTGTCTTGCAGCGTCGATTGATTCCGGTGATCATGCGGACCCGAGGGCGGCGGCAACCAGGGGCGGAAACAAATGGCTGCGGACGCAACGCTGATCGAAAAGACCGCCATCGAGATCGTCGATCTGCTGCGGCGCGGGGCCATCTCGCCGCTGGATCTCGTCGATACGCTCGAGCAGCGCCTGGCCGTCGTCGAGCCGGCGATCAACGCGCTGCCGACGCTGTGCCTCGAGCGCGCCCGCGACCACGCGCGGCGGCTCATGCACAGGGACTTGGGCGACAGGGGCCCGTTGGCCGGGCTGCCGATCCCGATCAAGGATCTGGTGCCGGTGGCCGGCGTGCGGACCACTTTCGGCTCGCCGATTTTCGCCGACTTCGTGCCCGAGGACTCCGAGAGCATCGTAACCCGGCTGGAGGCGCGCGGCGGTATCGTCTATGCGAAATCGAACACGCCCGAGTTCGGCGCCGGCGGCCACACCTTCAACGAGGTCTTCGGCACCACGGCCAACCCCTGGAACACGGCCCGTTCTGCCGGCGGCTCCTCCGGCGGCGCGGCGGCGGCCCTGGCCAGCGGCTGCGCGTGGCTGGCCCAGGGCTCCGATCTCGGCGGCTCGCTGCGCATTCCGGCCAGTTTCTGCGGCGTTGTCGGGCTGCGGCCCAGCCCCGGACGCGTGCCCTCGGGGCCCGACAGCCACCCCTATGAGCTGATGACGGTCGAGGGGCCGATGGCGCGCAACGTGACCGATGCCGCCCTTGCGCTGGACGCCATGACCGGCCGTGACGAGACGGTTCCGTTCGCAACGGGCGATTCGCAGGGCGCCTTCCTGGCTGCGGCCTGCAACCCCCGCAAACCGGGCCGCATCGCGTTCAGTCTCGATCTCGGCGTGACCCCGGTCGATCCCGAGGTCGCGGCGGTCGTGCGCGGCGCGGTCGCCACGCTCGAGGCGGCCGGGTTCGAGATCGTCGAGACCGGCCCGGACCTGGCCGGCGCCGTCGAGGCCTTCCAGGTGCTCCGCGCGGTCTCGTATGCGGTGGGCAAGGCCCCGCTGCTGGAACAGCACCGCGACAAGCTGAAGCCAGAGGTGATCTGGAACATCGAAAAGGGCCTGGCGCTCGACGGGGCGGCGGTGATCGCCGCGCAGCGCGAGCAGGCGCGCCTGTTCCATGCGACCCGCGAATTCATGGACGGCTTCGACCTGCTGATCTGCCCGGCGACGATCGTACCGCCGTTCCCGGCCGAGGAGCGTTATGTCACCGCGTGCAACGGCGTTGCGTTCGAGACCTATATCGACTGGATGGCGATCACCTGGGTTCTGACGGTGGTCTCGCTGCCGGTCCTCGCGATGCCCTGCGGCGTCACCGAAGACGGCTTGCCCGTCGGCCTGCAGGTCGCCGGCCGGCCCGGCGGCGAGGTGGAGCTGATCGCCATGTCGAAGACGATCGAAGACACCCTATGCGACTGGCGGCCGGAGACCGTCCCGGAACTCGTCCTGCGTTGCGCCTAGGCCCGCGGTGCGGCGGCGCGGCGCAGCCGGTCGTTGATGGCGCGGCCGAGGCCGGTCTTCGGGATCGGCATCACGGCGATGGCCGAGAACTCCGGCCGGTCGAGCGCACGCAGATACGCGAACAGATTGGCCGCCGCCTCGCGCAGATCGCCGGATTCGCTCAGGTTCAGGGTAGCGTCCCGCGCCGGGCCGAAGCCGAGCAACGCCTCGCCCGCGGCGGCCTCGCGCGCCTCGAGCCGCAGGGGCAATCCGGGCGCGTAGTGGCTTTCCAGCATGCCGGGGGCGCGGATCGCATCGGCCACCCCGGCGATCGGGACGGTGCGGCCGAGCGCCGCCTCGATGTCCTCGAGGGGCGCGCCGCCCGGCCGCAGCAGCAGCGGGGTGCTGCCGCTGACATCGATGATGGTCGACTCGATTCCGACCGTGCAGGGACCGCCATCGAGGATCAGCGTGACCGCATCGCCGAGTTCGTCCGCGACATGCTGTGCGGTGGTTGGGCTGACCCTGCCGGAACGGTTGGCGCTCGGCGCCGCGAGCGGCCGATCGGCGGCAAGCAACAGGGCCCGCGCGCCATCATGTGCAGGTACACGCAAGGCGACCGTGCCGAGCCCCGCGCTGACCAGATCGGCGAGGCCCGCATCGGGCCGGCGCGCGACGACCAGGGTCAGCGGCCCCGGCCAGAACCGCGCCGCCAGCGTTTCGGCCATGTCGTTGAATTCGCCAAGCTCGCGCGCCGTCGCGCGGTCCGGCAGATGCACGATCAAGGGATTGAAGCGGGGCCGTCCCTTGGCCTCGAAGATCGTCGCGACGGCGATGCCGTTGCTGGCGTCGCCGCCAAGCCCGTAAACCGTCTCGGTCGGGAACGCGACCAGCCGGCCGGCGCGGATTTCCCGCCCGGCCAGGACCAGGGATTCGGAGGTGATCGGCAGGATTCTCGGCATCGCCGAGGTTATGGCGGAGCCGGGCCGAAACGGCAAGAGCCGCCAGACCTGCTGGCGGCTCCCTGTCATTTTGACGTTTCCTTCGATGGCTCCAACCGCCCGCGGTAGCGATTGTCCACCAGGATGCCGTACGGTGTTACGGCGTCTCAATCGGCCGGCCCTCGAAAGGCCTTAGCCTCAGTGGGGAGTCTGCGCCCGCGCCGCGTGACGGTCAAGCAAAACCGGGCCGAATGCGGCACAAGGACGCAATTTGTGATCGGTGTTCGCGGGTTGTTCCGTTGCCTGCCGACCCGCGGCACGGCGCTATTGAGATATGCGTGCCGCACCGCTAGGTTCCGCCGAGGACAGGCTCACCAATACCGACAATCGGAGGGGTTCATGGCGAAATACCGGATCGCCGTCATTCCCGGCGACGGCATCGGCCGGGAGGTCGTGCCGGAGGGCATCGACGTGCTCGAGGCAGTGGGGCGCAAATTCGACATCGAATTCGCGTGGGACGATTTCGACTGGTCGTGCGAGCGTTACAACAGCGTCGGGACGATGATGCCGGAGGACGGCCTGGACCAGATCCGGGGCCACGATGCGATCTATCTCGGCGCGGTCGGCTTCCCCGGCGTGCCGGATCACATCTCGCTGTGGGGCCTGCTGATCCCGATCCGGCGGATGTTCCAGCAATACGTGAACCTGCGCCCGGTCCGGCTGTTCGAGGGCGTGGCGTCGCCGCTCGCCGGCCGGGCGCCCGGCGACATCGACTTCTATGTCGTGCGCGAGAATGTCGAGGGCGAGTATTCCGAGGTCGGCGGCCGCTTCAACCACGGCACCGACGACGAGATGGTCATCCAGGAGAACATCTTCACCCGCAAGGGCGTCGACCGCATCGTCCGCTATGCCTTCGAGCTGGCCAAGAGCCGGCCGCGCAAGCAACTGACCTCCGCCACCAAGTCCAATGGCATTTACTACACCATGCCATACTGGGACGAGCGCGTGCGCGCGGTTGCCGGGGATTATCCGGAGGTCACGTGGAACCAGTTCCATATCGACATCCTGACCGCGCATTTCGTGCAGCACCCGGACTGGTTCGACGTCGTGGTCGGCAGCAACCTCTTGGGCGACATCCTCTCGGATCTGGGGCCGGCGGTCACCGGCACGATCGGGATCGCGCCGGGCGCCAACATCAACCCGGAACGCACCCATCCTTCGATGTTCGAGCCGGTGCACGGCTCGGCGCCGGACATCGCCGGCAAGGGCCTCGCCAACCCGATCGGCCAGATCTGGTCCGGCGCCATGATGCTCGATCATCTCGGCCACCGGGACGCGCACGACGCGATCGTCGGCGCCATCGAGACGGTGCTCAAGGACAAGACCGCGCTGACGCCGGATATGGGCGGCAAGGCGGATACCCGGATTCTTGGCCAGGCGATCCGCGATGCGATCTGACGAGGGATCGTGACGTGACCGGCGCTCCGCCACGCGGATTTGCGCGCGCCGAGTTCGAGGCGCGGACGTCGCGTGCGCAGACGTTGATGGCCGAGCGGGAGCTCGACGGCCTGCTGGTGACGAGCGAGCAACATGTCCGCTACTTCACCGGCTTCGACTCGCAGTTCTGGGCCTCTCCGACTCGTCCCTGGTTCGTCGTCGTGCCGCGAGAGGGCGCACCGATCGCCGTGATTCCGGAAATTGGCGGCCCTGGCATGGCAGGCACCTGGATCACGGATATCCGCACCTGGCCGGCGCCGGTGCCGGAGGATGACGGGGTATCGCTGCTGGCCGATACCCTGTCCGCGCTGCCGGGCCGGTTCGGGCGGATCGGCGCCGAGCTGGGCCCGGAGATGGTGGTGCGGATGCCGCTTGCCGATTTTCGGCGCGTCTGCGATCGCGTGGCACCGCTCGAGGTGACCGACGGCACAGCCGTACTACGACTCCTGCGGGGCGTGAAATCGCCGGCCGAGATCGACAAGATCCGCCATGTCTGCAGGCTGACCTCGGAGGCCTTCCTTGCGCTTGCGGAGCGGCTTTCGGTCGGCATGACCGAGTGGGAGGCCTGTCGCGAGATGCGGATCGAGGTCCTGCGCCGCGGCGCGGACTCATCGCCCTACATGATGGGCGTCGCCGGGCGGGGCGGATACGACAACATCGTCATGGGGCCGACCCAGAGGGTCATCGAGCGCGACGATATCCTGATCATCGATACCGGCACGACGTTCGACGGCTACTATTGCGACTTCGATCGCAATTTCGCGTTCGGCAAGCCCGGTGACGACGTGCGGCGGGCCCATGAGACGGTCTGGCGGGCGACCCAGGCGGGGATCGATGCCGCCCGTCCCGGCGCCACCACCACCGAGCTGTGGCGCGTCATGACGACCCTGCTGGAGGAAGCGGGGTCGCGCGGCAGCAATGTCGGGCGGATGGGCCACGGCCTCGGCATGCAGCTGACCGAGTGGCCCTCGAACCGGCCCGGCGACGACACCACGCTGGCGCCGGGCATGGTCCTGACGATCGAGCCCGGCATGGAGTTCGCGCCGGGCAGGATGATGGTCCACGAAGAGAACATCGCGATAACGGAAGACGGCTGCGAATTGCTGACGATCCGCGCCGCGCGCGAATTGCCGGTCATTGGCTGAGCCGACGGGAGGAGCGCCATGCATACGCGCTGGTTCGAGGAATTCGAGAGCGGGGACAAATTCGAGAGTCGCGGCGCGACGCTGACCGAATCGCAAATCGTCGATTTCGCCCTGACATACGATCCGCAGCAGATGCATGTGGACGCGGCCGCGGCGGCGGACGGCGCATTCGGCGGCCTGATCGCCAGCGGGTTCCAGACGCTGGCGCTGAGCTTCCGCCTGTTCTTCGATCTTGGCCTCGTGGCGCGCTCGAACATCGTCGGTCCGGGCATGGATGAGGTGCGCTGGCTTGCTCCGGTCCGTCCCGGCGATACATTGAGAAGCGTGGCGGAGGTGCTGGAGGTGCGCGAGTCGCGCTCCCGGCCGGACCGCGGCACCGTGCGCTTCGGTTTCACCGTCAAGAACCAGCGCGACGAGGTGGTGCTGACCTACCAGGCGCTGACTATAATCCGACGACGGCCTGAGGAAGGCTGATCGCGCGGGCAGGGCGGCGAACCGCGTCCGCTTGAGGGGGCAGGAGGCGATGGGGGAATTCGGCGACGCGACGTTGCAGATGACGGCCGTCTTTGCGCTGATCGTCGTCGCGCTCGCCTTCTATGCGACCGAGAAGCTGTCCTTCGAGCTCACCTCGCTGGGGGTCATCTGCGCCCTGCTGCTGCTGTTTCAGCTGGCGCCGGTTCCCGGGCCCGACGGCCTCAATCGGATGGGGCCGGCGCGGATCCTCTCGGGATTCGCCAACCCGGCCCTGATCACCGTGCTCGCTTTGCTCGTGATCGGCGACGGGCTGGCGCGGACCGGCGCCCTGGGACAGGGCGCCTGGCTGCTGCTGCGCGCCGCCCGGGGGCATGTCGCGGCCAGCATCGGCCTCGCCCTGGTGGCGGTGTTGGCGGTCAGCGCGTTCCTCAACAACATCCCGGTCGTCGTGATCTTCATCCCGATCATGCAGGCGCTGGCGGAGAAGCTCGGCCACGGCGCCGGGCGCTACATGATGCCGCTCAGCTTCGCCGCGATCCTCGGCGGGATGACCACGCTGATCGGCTCGTCAACCAACCTTCTGGTCTCCGGGATGCTGTTCGAGCTGGGTGAGACGCCGTTCGGGTTCTTCGATTTCTCCGTACCGGGGCTGGTCCTGGCTCTCTGCGGTCTTGTCTACGTCATGTTCGTCGCGCCGCGGTTGCTGCCCGATCGCGAGCCGCCGCTTGGCACCCTGCCGGTGTCGGGACGCCAGTTCGTCGCCCAGATCAAGGTCGCCGAGGACTCCAAGCTGGTCGGCCAGCAGTCGAATCTGGGTGTCTTCCCGGGACTGCCGGATATCACCCTGCTGATGGTCCAGCGCGACCAGCAGACCTTCATGCCACCGTTCGAGGATGTGACCCTGACCGCCGATGACATCCTGGTGGTCGCCGCCACGCGCAAGACGTTGATGGAAACCCTGCAGAACGATGCCCGGCTGCTGCATCCGGACATTCCGGAACCGGTCTCGGCTGAGGAGCGGGAGGACGAGGACCGCTGGACCAGCGGGGGCCAGACGCTGGCCGAGGTGATGGTCCCGCCCGGCTCTCCCATGGTCGGGCGGACGCTGGAGCGGATTGGCTTTCGCTACCGTCACCACTGCATCGTGCTCGGGATCGAGCGGCGCAGCCGCATGCTGCGCCGGCGGATCACGGAAATCCCGCTCGAGGCCGGCGACGTGCTGCTGATCCAGGGTCGCAACGACGATGTGCTGGCGCTACGCGGCAATCGCGACGTGCTGCTGATGGAGTGGTCGGCGGCGGCCCTGCCCGAGCTGCAATCCGCGAAGCGGGCCAGCGTCATCTTCCTGTGCGTCGTCGGCGCGGCGGCGACGGGGGCGATGCCGATCGTGGTCGCGGCCGTGACGGGCGCCGCGGCCATGGTGCTGAGCGGCGCGCTCAGCATGCGCGAGGCCGTCCGCGCGCTCGACTTCCAGATCATCCTGACGATCGCGGCCGCCCTTGCGCTCGGCGCGGCGATGCAGGAGACCGGCGGCGCGGATTTCCTCGCCGGCATGCTGCTGCAACTGCTCGACGGTGCGCCGCCGGCCGTCGTCTTGTCGGCGTTCTTCCTGCTTGTCGGCGTGCTCTCGAACATCATCAGCACGAAGGCGACGGCGGTGTTGTTCACCCCGATCGCCGTCGGCATCGCGCACGGGCTCGAGATTCCCGCCGAGGTCTTCGCCGTCGCCGTGGTGTTCGCCGCAAACTGTTCCTTCGCCTCGCCGATCGGCTATCAGACCAACCTGCTCGTCATGGTGCCCGGCCATTACCGTTTCATCGATTTCGTCAAGGCCGGCGCGCCGTTGCTGGCGCTCATCTGGATCGCGTTCACGCTGTTTGCGCCCTGGTACTACGGGCTATAGCGCCGCCGCGCATACCCAGCGAATCGTGCTGCAGCGCAACATTTAGCGTTGACGGGCCAAATCGCGGTTCATAAGCTCCGGGCGCACCGGCAACAGGCCGCCTGGGAGACGGCCGGTTCCGATGATTTCTCGTTTACCGACAGGGTGGTACGATGCCCCGACCCGAGCGTAAGCCCAACCGTGCCTTCTTCTCGTCCGGTCCGTGCGCCAAGCGGCCGGGCTGGTCCGCGGCGGTGCTGGCGGAGGCCTGGACGGGCCGGTCGCACCGCGCGGCCGGGGGCAAGGCCAAGCTGCAAGAGGTCATCGATCGCAGCCGCGCGATCCTCGGGATGCCCGAGGATTACCGACTGGCGATCGTCCCGGCGTCGGACACCGGTGCGGTCGAAATGGCGTTGTGGTCGTTGCTTGGCGAGCGGGGCGTCGACATGCTGGCCTGGGAGAGTTTCGGCAAGGGCTGGGTGGCGGATGTCGCACAGCAACTCAAGCTCGACGATGTGCGGATTCTCGACGCCGATTACGGCTCGTTGCCCGATCTCGGCGGGGTCGATCCGGGCCGCGACATCGTCTTCACCTGGAACGGCACCACGAGCGGCGTCTGTGTGCCCGACGGGAACTGGATTGCGCCGGACAGGCAGGGGCTGACGATCTGCGACGCCACCTCGGCCGTCTTCGCCATGAATCTGCCGTGGGACAAGCTCGATGCGGTGACCTGGTCCTGGCAGAAGGTGTTGGGCGGCGAGGGAGCGCACGGCATGCTGGCGCTCAGCCCGAGGGCGGTGCAGCGGCTGGAGAGCTATACGCCGCCATGGCCGCTGCCCAAGATCTTCAGGCTGACCAAGGCCGGCCGGCTGATCGAAGGCATATTCCGGGGCGAGACCATCAATACGCCCTCGATGCTGTGTGTCGAGGACGCCATCGATTCCCTGAAATGGGCCGAGGAGATCGGCGGGCTGCCGGCGCTGATCGAGCGCTCGAAGGTGAATCTTGCCGCGGTTGCCGACTGGGTCGCGGCGACTCCCTGGGTCGATTTCCTCGCGCGTGACCCCGCGACACGGTCGTCGACGTCGATCTGCCTTACCCTCACCGATACCGGGCAGCTCACCGACGCGGATGCGGCGGCGGCACCGAAGAAGATCGCCGGTCTGCTCGAGCGCGAGCAGGTCGCCTACGATATCGCCGGGTACCGGGACGCGCCGCCGGGTCTGCGCCTGTGGGGCGGCGGCACGGTCGATCCGCTGGACATGCGGGTGCTGCTGCCGTGGATCGCCTGGGCCTACGAGGAAATCTGCCGCGCCCCGGCGGCGGCCGAATGAGACGGGACCATCGGGTATGCCCAGAGTATTGATATCGGACGATCTGAGTCCCCGTGCCGCCGAAATATTCCGCGAGCGGGGCATCGAGGTCGACGTCGAAACCGGGCTGAGCGAGGCGGAGCTGCTGAACCGGATCGGCGCCTATGACGGTCTCGCCGTGCGCTCCGCCACCAAGGTCACCGCAAAGCTGGTTGAGGCGGCGGCGAATTTGAAGATCGTGGGACGCGCCGGCATCGGTGTCGACAACATCGACGTCAATGCGGCCACGCAGCACGGCATCGTCGTCATGAATACCCCGTTCGGCAATTCGATCACGACCGCCGAACACGCGATCGCCCTGATGCTGGCGCTGGCGCGCGCCCTGCCCGCGGCGAACGCGTCGACCCAGGCCGGGAAATGGGAGAAGAAGCGCTTCATGGGCGTCGAGATCACCGGCAAGACGCTGGGATTGATCGGTGCCGGAAACATCGGCGCGATCGTCGCCAATCGCGCACAGGGTCTGAAGATGCGGGTGATCGCCCATGACCCCTTCCTGTCACCTGAGCGCGCCGGGGATCTCGGCATCGAGAAGGTCAAACTGGACGAACTCTACAGGCGCGCGGACTTCATCACCCTGCACGTCCCGCTGACCGATCAGACCCGCGGCCTGATCGGCAAGAAGGCGTTCGCGAAGATGAAGAAGGGCGTGCGCCTGATCAACTGCGCGCGCGGCGGCATCATTGTCGAGAAGGACCTGCTGCAGGCGCTCGATTCCGGCCAGGTCGCCGGCGCGGCGCTCGACGTCTTCGAGGTCGAGCCGGCACGGGAGAACCCGCTGTTCGGCCGCGACGACGTCATCGCCACGCCGCATCTCGGCGCCGCCACCACCGAGGCGCAGGAGAAGGTCGCGCTGCAGGTGGCCGAGCAGATGTCCGATTACCTGCTGACCGGGGCCGTCACCAACGCGCTCAACATGCCGGCGGTGACCGCGGAAGAGGCGCCCAGGCTGCGTCCCTACATGGCGCTGGCGGAGCTGCTGGGCAGTTTTGCCGGGCAGCTCACCGAGACCGGGCTGAAGGCCTTCCGGGTGGAGTTCGAGGGCCATGCCGCAGCCCTCAATACCAAGCCGATCATGGCGGCGGCGCTGACCGGCCTGCTGCGGCCGATGCTCGATTCGGTCAATATGGTCAGCGCGCCGGTCATTGCCCGAGAGCGGGATATTCGCTGCACCGAGGTGCGGCGCGACGAGGGCGTGGATTACGAGACGCTGATCCGCATCACCGTGACCACCGAGCGCATGTCGCGCTCGGTCGCCGGGACGTTGTTCGGCGGCGCCCGCCCCCGCATCGTCGAGATCAAGGGCATCCCGGTGGAGGCCGAGATCGGGCCGCATATGCTGTACATCACCAACCGCGACAAGCCCGGCGTGATTGGCGATCTCGGACGCATGCTGGGCGAGGCGCAGGTGAACATCGCGACCTTCCATCTCGGCCGCGCCGAGCAGGGCGGCGACGCCATAGCCCTGTTGCAGGTCGACCAGGCGGTCGACCGGGAGCTGCTCGACAGGCTCGCCGCGCTGCCCAACGTCATCCAGGCGAAGGCGCTCGAATTCTGAGGAATCGGAGACGGATCGCGGAAATGCGCGCGGGCGCCCTGGCGATGGCCGTCATCGCGGCCGCAATGACGGCCGGCTCCGGGCACGCGGCCGAGCCGCCGCCGCGGCCGATCGAGGTCGGCCGGGTCAGCGGCCTGAAAGACATTCTGCTGCGCAACGGCGCCGTGCGGGTGCAGGCCGAGACCGGCGACTACGAGATCCTCGACTTGCCGGACGGCAATCTCGGATTGGCGCCGGTCGCGGCGCCGGAACGAATGCCGGTGCCGGCCGATATCATTCCGCATGCTGCGATCGTACCCGGCGCCCGCGACATCAGGGCGGCATGGCTGGCCGGGCCGACGGAACGCTATCGCCATGGTGTTCTCGGCGACGCCATCGAGGCCGCCACCCTGAAAGTCGAAACGGCCGGCGGCGATATTCTCGCCTACCAGCTGCCCGATCACGCGGTCTTCGAAGATCTGACGCCGCGCCTGGTCGATCTCGATGGCGATGGCCGCGACGAGATCCTGGTGGTTCGCAGCTCCGCGGGGCTGGGCGCGGCGATTGTGATGCTGGCGGTCCGCGACGGCAATCTGCAACTGATCGCCGAGGCGCCGCCGATCGGGCGCGCCAATCGCTGGCTCAACCCGGTCGGGGCCGGCGATTTCGATGGCGATGGCCGCAAGGAGATTGCCGTGGTGCAGACGCCGCATATCGGCGGCGTGCTGATCCTCTATCGGGTCGAGGGGCGCCGGCTGGTGGAGATGGCGCGGGCGCACGGATACGCCACCCACGTCATCGGTTCGACCGTACTCGGCATGGCGTCCGTACTCGACCTCGACGGTAACGGCGCGGACGACATCGTGCTGCCGGACCAGACCCGCGGCCGGCTGGTCGCGGTCGGTTATGCGGATCAGGCGTTGCGTGTGCTCTGGGCTGTCCCGCAACGGGCGACGGTCGCAACCTCGATCGTGCTCGCGGATCTCGATCGCAACGGCGCGGCCGATATCGTATACGGGCTGAGCGACGGGTCGGTCTGGATGCTGCCGCGCTGATCGATCGAACACCGGGTCGCTTGCCCCGGCCGGCCAAAAGCTGTATGCCACGCCGGGTTTTGTGCTGAACCGCGACGGACCGACCGTAGCTTCTCGATGACCGATGTTGTGAACAAGGCGCTGTTGCCCGACGGGCTGCGCGACGTGCTGCCGCCCGACGCGGACCATGAGGCGGCCGTGGCCCAGACATTGGTCGCGGCCTTCGCCGCGCGCGGCTACCAGCGGGTCGAGCCGCCGCTCGTGGAGTTCGAGGACTCGCTCCTCGACGGCGCCGGACAGGCGATGTCCACCGCGACCTTCCGGCTGATGGACCCGGTCAGCCAGCGGATGATGGGGGTGCGGGCCGACATGACGATCCAGGTCGCCCGCATCGCCGCGACGCGGCTGAGACGGGCGCCGCGGCCCCTGCGGCTCGCCTATGCGGGCAACGTGCTTCGGGTCAAGGGCTCGCAGCTGCGGCCGGAGCGCCAGTTCATCCAGGCGGGGGTGGAGATCGTGGGCTCGGAGGAGGCCGCCGCCGATGCGGAAATCATCCTGCTTGCGGTCGAGGCGCTTGGCGAGGCCGGGGTTGCGGATTTGTCGGTCGACATCAACATGCCGACCCTCGTGCCCGGCCTGTGCGGCGCGCTGGGACTGACGGGACGGCCCGAGGCGGAGTTGCGCACCGCGCTGGACCGCAAGGACGCGGCGGCGGTGGCGGCGATCGGCGGCAGGGCCGCGGATCTTTTCGGTGCGCTGCTCAACGCTTCGGGGCCGGTCGACGCCGCTCTTGCCGCCCTGGCGAAGCTCGATCTGCCCGAGGATTGCGCGGCCGAGCGACGCCGGCTCGAGGCGGTCATCGGCGTGCTGCGCGCGGCGGCGCCGGCACTGTCCCTGACCGTCGATGCGGTCGAGTATCGCGGTTTCGAGTACCAGACCGGGCTCAGCTTCACCGTCTTCGCCAAGGGCGTGCGCGGAGAGATGGGCCGCGGCGGGCGGTACCATGTCGCCCAGAACGGGGAGCCGGCAACCGGGTTCTCGTTGTTCCTGGACAGCGTGTTGCGGGCGCTGCCGGCCCGGCGCGACGACCGGCGCCTCTACCTGCCGCATGGCACGCCCGCGGCCGCGGGCCGTGCGCTGCGCAAAGACGGCTGGATCACCGTTGCCGGGCTGGTCGCGGAAGCCGACGCCGACATCGAGGCGCGGCGGCTGGGCTGCAGTCATGTGCTCCGGGATGGCGTCGCGGTGACGCTGGCCGGGCACGAATCCTGAACGACAAGACAGGGTCGCGAAATTCATGAGCAATGTTGTGGTCGTCGGGTCCCAGTGGGGCGACGAAGGCAAGGGCAAGATCGTCGACTGGCTGAGCGAGCGCGCCGAGATCGTCGTGCGCTTCCAGGGTGGTCATAACGCGGGCCATACGCTGGTCATCGACGGCACGACCTACAAGCTGAGCCTGCTGCCATCCGGGATCGTCCGGCCGGGCAAGCTGTCGATCATCGGCAACGGCGTGGTGGTCGATCCGTGGGCCCTGCTCGACGAGATCGACCGGATCCGCGGGCAGGGAGTCGAGGTGTCGCCGGAGCGGCTGAAGCTGGCCGGCAACGCGCCGCTGATCCTGCCGCTGCACCGCGACCTCGACCAGGCGCGCGAGGCGGCGAGCGGCAAGGGCAAGATCGGCACCACCGGGCGCGGTATCGGCCCGGCCTACGAGGACAAGACGGCGCGCCGCGCCATCCGGGTCTGCGATCTTGGCGATCGCAAGACGCTGGAGGCGAAGGTCGATCGGTTGCTGAGCCATCACAACGCCCTGCTGCGCGGCATGGGGCTGGACGAGATCGACGGCAAGAAGCTGCTCGACGATCTGCTGGCGCTGGCGCCGCGCCTCCTGCCCTATGCGGCGGGCGTGTGGCAGGAGCTCGACCGCGCCCACCGGGACGGCAGGCGGATCCTGTTCGAGGGCGCGCAGGGGTTCCTGCTCGATATCGATCACGGGACCTATCCGTACGTCACCTCGTCCAACACCGTCGCCGGCGCCGCCGCCGCCGGCGCCGGGATCGGGGCGAATCGGCTCGGCTACGTGCTGGGTATCACGAAGGCCTACACGACGCGCGTCGGCGAAGGTCCGTTCCCGACCGAGCTTACGGACGAGGTCGGCCAGACGCTGGGCGAGCGGGGTCGTGAATTCGGCACCGTGACCGGACGCAAGCGCCGTTGCGGCTGGTTCGATGCGGTCTTGGTGCGCCAGGCCATCAAGATCGCCGGGATCGACGGCATCGCGCTGACCAAGCTCGACGTGCTGGACGGTCTCGAGGAGCTCAAGGTCTGCGTCGGATACCGGATCGGCGGCCAGGAGTTCGCGCACTTCCCTTCGGCGATGGCCGACCAGGCCGCGGCGGAGCCCGTCTACGAGACCCTCCAGGGCTGGCAGGCGAGCACCGAGGGCGCGCGCAGCTGGGTCGATCTGCCGGCGACCGCGGTCAAGTACATCCGTCGCATCGAAGAGTTGATCGAAGCGCCCGTGGCCCTGCTATCGACGAGCCCGGAGCGCGAGGACACGATCCTGGTCAAGGACCCGTTCGCGGGCTAGGCAGGGCAACGGCGCGCCGGCGGACCGGACGCGCCGCGCGCGACCCGTCACTCCGGCTAGGACGCCTCTTCCATCAGCAGGCGCTGTTCCTTGGCCGCGTTGCGCATGGATTTCTGCAGCTTCTCGAAGGCGCGCACCTCGATCTGGCGGACCCGCTCGCGGCTGATGCCGTAGACCTTGCTGAGGTCCTCCAGGGTCATCGGCTCGTCCTGCAGGCGTCGCTCGGTCAGGATGTGGCGCTCGCGCTCGTTCAGCGTCTGCATCGCCTCGCCGAGCAGCTCGCGGCGCTTGTCCATCTCCTGCGCCTCGGCGACCAGCGTCTCCTGGGTCTCGGACTCGTCCATCAGCCAGTCCTGCCACTCGCCGTCATTGTCCTGGCGCAGCGGGGCGTTCAGCGAATGATCGCCGCCGGACAAGCGGCGGTTCATGCTGACCACTTCGTCCTCGCTGACATCGAGCGTGGTGGCGATCTGCTTGACGCTCTCGGGCGACATGTCGCCCTCGTCGATCTCCTGGAGCTGTCCCTTGAGGCGCCGCAAGTTGAAGAACAGCTTCTTCTGCGCCGCGGTGGTACCCATCTTGACCAGGGACCAGCTGTGCAGGATGTATTCCTGGATCGAGGCGCGGATCCACCACATCGCGTAGGTCGCGAGGCGGAAGCCGCGTTCGGGGTCGAAGCGCTTGACCGCCTGCATCATGCCGACATTGCCCTCGGAGATCAGCTCGGCCAGCGGCAGGCCGTAGCCGCGATAGCCCATGGCGATCTTGGCCACCAGCCGCAGATGGCTGGTCACCAGGCGCT
>CP070634.1:519986-526431 GCA_020356105.1 Rhodospirillales bacterium
CGATCTCGGTTACCAGGCCGATCCCGGCATCTTTCGCCTTACCCTCGACAAGATGCAGAGCGTCGGCGACAAGCTCGGCCAGCACGATCTTCTGCTCGTTCAGCTGGAATTTGTTCGCTTCAACCTTCGACAGATCGAGGATGTTGTTAATCACGCCCAGGAGATGAAGGCCGCTGGTCCGAATATCCTCGGCATATCCCCTGTAACGTTGGTCACCGATCGGACCGAACATCTCGGAGATTAGCATCTCCGAGAACCCGATTACCGCGTTCAACGGGGTGCGCAGCTCGTGACTGACCATCGCAAGAAATTCTGATTTTGCGCGGCTGGCGACTTCGGCCTGTTCCTTGGCTGCACGGAGCTCCGACTCAATGCGCCGGCGCTCCTTGATTTCCCGTTCGAGCGCTACGTTGGATTGGTTCGCGGCCAGCAACTGTGCCGTCCGCTGCTCAACCCGTCTTTCGATCACGTTCTGGCGATTCCGGATCGTAACCAGATAGAGTGCCAGCAAACCGGTCAAGAGCAGGCCGGCGAGGCCGACACCCCAGGGGACAATTCCCTGATCGAAGCGCATCGTTCCGGGCACCGGCTTGACCATTATCGAAAGCTGCCAGTCCGCCAGGTTATGATCAACCGTGGCGGTGAAACCGCCGGTCGCATCGGCCACGAGCTGCAGCGGCTGATCGGCTGCCCGAAGCAGAGACGGCTGAATGTAGATCAGGCTGAAGGAACCGTCGTCCGCCTCTTCGAACACAAAGGTATCCAGCCAGCCCGGTGCCGTGAATTCACGCAATGTCTGCTCGACCAGAAGGTCGACATCGATAAGACCAACAACGTATCCCAACAGGGCGGAGCCCGTCGGCGACGGGGCGATCTCAACCTCGGCGTTGCCGTCTTCGAGATAGACCGGCCGGATCAGCAAGAGGCTGTTTCCCGTCGCGCCGGCTCCCGATCGCCCGGCCCAGTCGGCGACCGTCATCCGACCGGTGTTTCGCGCGCGGTCGAGCGCAACCTTGTAGCTGCTCCGCGAGGCAAGGTCGAAGCCAAGCAGGCTTTCGTTGCCGGCAAAGGGCTCCACGTAATAGAGCGGCACGTATTCGCCGCGATCGCCCGCGGGATGGACATTGTTGTTGATCCGCCACTCGTTGATCTGGAACCCGTGCAGCCCGTCTTCCTGTGCCCGCTGCTCATACGCCGGTCGGCCGGCTCGGGAAACCACGGGCGCCCAGCCGATCGCGCGATAACCCGGGTGAATATCCAGACGCCGCTCCGCGAATTCGCCAAACTCCCAGCGATCGGTCGCCTGACCCGGATCCGAGAACCGCCGACCTGCCGAAATCATCACGTCCGCATGCCGGTCGATGGCCTTCTGCAACGCGAGCAGATAATGACCCGCCTGGCGATCGAAATCGTGCCGCGCGGCGCTGAGATAAAGATTCTGAACGACGACGATGCCCGCGATCGATATCGCCGTGCCGGTAACGACGACGAGTGCGGGCGCCCGATGGTTGCGCAGGAACCGCCCCGACCAGCGCACCGCTTGCGCTGAGGCGGCGGGCAGAATCGAGGCGCGCCGCAGCCACACCGGCAAGCGGGTGCGCAGCGCGGTCGCGAATTTCATCGCAGCGTTTCTCGATCCACCCATGCTTATTCTCGCATCAGTACTTGTGTGGCGAGCTTTCGGATCCCATGCCCATGCATCCATGCCAAATCCCGGGCCCAATCACCCATCGTACGTTTGCGCAAAATTGGGGTTTTTTTTGGGCCGACAGCCACCGACGCACCGGCAATCGAAGATTATCACATTAATACTGTCTTAGTATTATCAATTAGTTAAACCTTGTTTACAAATTGACTTAATATCGCTGAGCGTTGAGAAGCCAATCGGTGCCGTCGTCCAATCCTGTGCCGACAAGCCGTCCTTTGTCGTCGGCCCGCTGTTCCATGCGCCCTCCAGGGCGAACGGAGCCACTCAGCCAAGAATCGATTCGATATCCAGGACACTTTCGATGACGATGTCGGCGATCGGGCTGAGGGCCTCGACGGGCGTTGCGCCCGTAAGCACGGCGACGGCACGCGCGACTCCCGCGGCGCGGGCCATCTCGATGTCCCGGCTGGTATCGCCGACAACCATGATATCGCCGGCCGCAAGACCCGTGGCGGTGCAGAAGCCGTGGACCATGTCCGGGGCCGGCTTTGGTGCAAAGCCGCTGTCGAATCCGCTCACGAACGACAACGATCCGGCAATGCCGAGGGCGTCTGCCGTGGAGCGGGCCACGGTCTCGCCATCCATGGTGGCGATGCCCAGGATGAAGCCGCGCTCGACGAGCCGACCGAGCAGGTTGACGAGGCCTTCACCTACCGGGATCGGGTGCGCGCTCACCCGGGCCTCCATTGCATGACGGAGCTCGCGGGAAAGCCCTGGCCGATCCGCCACGCCCGCTTCAATCGCCCAGAGATCGCAGATCTCTTGCGTCGTTCCGCCGGCCAGGAGGGAGGCCGGGTCGAGCTGCCCGGTCGTCGGGTCGTATCCCGTCAGACGCAGCAGGCGATCGCCAAGCGCGGGCTCGCCGGCGGCTCGGGACGCCAGATCGGCGGCGGCGCGATAGGCGGGAATCCACGTCCGGAAGAAATCGACGAGGGTGCCGTCCTTGTCGAGCAGGATTCCCCGTATCGCCATGTCCGGCTCCCTTCGACCGTTGCGTCCTGCCGCCGAGGCGACCGTGCGACCGGTTCCTGCCCGCGGTCCTGGCTGTTGGTGGACAATAAAAGACATTGTATCGCAGCGCGCGGTTATATTCTCTGTTGCGGAGCCCTTGTCCAGCCATCTCAGGACGGCGGCGGGGCGGGATCACGAGGCGAGGATTGGTGATGACGGATTGGCGGAACGTTGCGCAGGTAACATGGGGACGCGAGACCAGTGACGGCGCAGGGGTGCGCCTGAAGCGCGTGATCGGCCAGCCGGAATTGGATTATCTCGACCCGTTCCTCATGCTCGATGCCTTCGGCTCGGACGCGGCGGACGACTATATCGCTGGGTTCCCGCCGCATCCCCATCGCGGTATCGAGACCGTGACATACATGCTGGCCGGCCGCATGCGACATGAGGACGACGCCGGCAACGCGGGGATCCTGGGTCCCGGCGGGGTGCAGTGGATGACCGCCGGTCGCGGCATCATCCACTCCGAGATGCCCGAACAGGAAGAGGGCGAGATGCGCGGCTTCCAGCTCTGGGTGAACCTGCCCGCCAAGGACAAGATGTGCCCGCCGCGCTACCAGAACATCGAGCCCGGCGCGGTCCCGACGGTCGAGCGCGCGGACGGTGCGACGATCAAGGTCATCGCCGGCACGATCGACGGCGTGGCCGGGCCGGTCCGGGGAATCGAGGCGGCGCCGCTCTATCTTGACGTTACGCTCCCCGGGCGCGGGGTCAGTGATTATCCGGTCCCGTCCGGGCACAACGCGTTCTCGTACGTGTTCGCGGGGACGGCGGAGATCGGCGCGGGCGAGACGGCGCCGGGCAAGCTGATCCGAGACGGCGAGCTGGCGGTGCTCGGCGCCGGCGATGCGGTGCGCGTCCGCGCGGGCGAGGACGGCGCGCGGCTGATTCTCGTCGCCGGGCAGCCGCTGGGCGAGCCGGTGGTCAAATACGGGCCGTTCGTGATGAACACCCGCGAACAGATCCTGCAGGCGATCGAGGACTACCAGAACGGCAGGTTCAGCGCGCCGCCCAACGAATGAACCGGCCGCCCGATGCCGTCCTTGAGCGGGGCCGCGATTTGCTCTAAACCGGGTGGCGAATCCGGGGAGCGACATGACCGACCACAAGCCACTACTTGCGGAAGAGCTGTTCACGGCGTGCGATCCCAAGGGGCTGGGCTTCAAGACGACGACCGAGCTCGAACCGCTGGAGGAGCTGATCGGGCAGGATCGCGCGGTCGAGGCGGTGGGCTTCGGCATCGGCATCCGGCGCGACGGCTTCAACCTGTTCGCCGCCGGCCCGGCGGGCACCGGAAAGCACACGCTGATCGGAGAGTTCCTGCAGCGCGAGGCCCGCGCGGGACCGGTGCCGGACGACTGGTGCTACGTCTACAATTTCGATGACCCGCGCCGGCCGCGGGCCTTGCGGCTGCCGGCCGGACGGGCCCATCCGCTGGCCCAGGACATGGAGCGGCTGACCCAGGACCTGCGGGCCGCCCTGCAGGCAACCTTCGAGAGCGAGGACTACCGCAACCGGCGCGAAGCGCTGGCGCAGGAGTTCAAGGAGCGTCAGGAACAGGCGTTCGAGGACATCCAGAAGCGGGCCAAGGAGCACAGCATCGCGCTGGTGCGCACGCCGCTCGGGCTCGCCCTGGCGCCGTTGCGCGAGGGTCAGGTGCTGAGCCCCGAGGAGTTCGAGGCCCTGCCCGAAGAGGAGCGCGAGCGGACCAAGGCAGACCTGAAAACGCTCGAAGAGCGGCTGCAGGCGACGCTGCGCCAAGCGCCGCGCTGGGAACGCGAGCATCGCAACCGCGTGCGCGAGATCAACCGCGAGGTCAGCCGTCTCGCGGTTGATCATCTGATCGAGGAGATCCGCAAGAAGCACGAGGACCTGCCGGAGGTCATCGAATGGCTGAAGGCGGTCGAAGAGGACGTGGTCGACAAGGCCGAGACGCTTCTCGCCGCATCACAGACCGCGGGTGAGGGCGCGCAGCAGCCGCAGCCGGCGCATACACCGGGCCAGGACGCGGCGATGCGCCACTACACGGTGAACGTTCTGGTCGGCGGTGACGGCGATGGCGGCGCGCCTGTCGTCTACGAGGACCATCCGACCTACGGCAACCTGCTCGGCCGGATCGAGCACCGCTCCGAGTTCGGGACGCTGGTCACCGATTTCACGCTGATCAAGGCGGGCGCCCTGCATCGCGCGAATGGCGGATACATGGTGGTCGACGCGTACAAGCTTCTGACCCAGCCGTTCAGCTGGGATGGCCTGAAACGGGTGTTGCGCGCGGGAGAGATCAGCATCGAGCCGCTCGGCCAGACCCTCAGCCTAGTCGACACCGTCTCGCTCGATCCAGAGCCGATCCCGCTCGATGTCAAGATCATCCTGGTCGGCGAGCGAATGCTGTACTACCTGCTTTGCGCCTACGATCCGGATTTCAACGAATTGTTCAAGGTGCAGGCGGATTTCGAAGAGGAGATGCCGCGCAACCCTGCCAATGTCGAGCTCTATGCCCGATTGATCGGCACGATCGTTCGCAACGAGGGCATGCGTCCGTTCGAGGCCGGGGCGGTCGCCCGGATCATCGAGCGCGCGGCGCGGCTGGCCGGTGATCGCGAGAAGCTGACGACCCACATGCGCAGCATCGCCGACCTCTTGCACGAGGCGGAGTACTGGGCGCAGACGGCGGGACACGAGACCGTCGCGGCCGCCGATGTAACGCGGGCGATCGACGCCTACATCCGTCGTTCCGACCGGCTGCGCGAGAAGGTCCAGGAGGCGATCACCGAGGGGGTCGTGCTGATCGACAGCGGGGGCGAGAAGCCGGGCCAGTTGAACGGTCTGTCGGTGATGCAGCTTGGCGGCTTCGCGTTCGGCCGGCCCAGCCGGATCACCGCGCGCGTCAGCATGGGCCGCGGGCAGGTCGTCGACATCGAACGCGAAGTCAAGCTCGGCGGCCCGCTTCACTCCAAGGGCGTCCTCATCCTTTCGGGCTTCCTTGCCGACCGCTTCGGACGCAACCGCCCCCTCGCCGTCGCGGCGAGCCTCGTGTTCGAGCAATCCTACGGCGGTGTCGACGGCGACAGCGCCTCCTCAACCGAGCTTTATGCCTTGATGTCGGCCCTGTCCGGCGCGCCGATCCGGCAGGGATTCGCCGTCACCGGCTCGGTCAATCAGCGCGGCGAGGTCCAGGCGATCGGCGGCGTCAACGAGAAGATCGAAGGATTTTTCGATGTCTGCAAGACGCGGGGTCTGACAGGCGACCAGGGTGTCCTCATTCCGGCCTCCAACGTCCGTCATCTGATGCTGCGCGACGACGTGGTCGAGGCCTGCCGCAGCGGCGCGTTCGCGATCTACGGAGTCGAGACCATCGATCAGGGGCTGGAGATCCTGACCGGCGTGCCCGCCGGCGTTCCCGACGAGGACGGTATCTATCCTGACGGCACGATCAATCGAATGGTGGCCGACCGGCTTGCCGACCTCGCCGAGAAGGCGCGCAAATTCGCCGTGCCGGCCAAGACCGAACAGGACGACCAGAGCGACCGGAACGACTGAGGCTGCCCGGCGCCGCCGGGCCGGTGCCGCTCTAGCCGTTTCCTACGTACCGGATCTCGGGCTGGTCGGATGGCCCGGGTCGAGATATCGCCGCATGAACCCGCTGCCGAAGCTCCGGTAGCAACTCGGCCTCGAACCACGGGTTTCGCTTCAGCCAGGCCGTGTTGCGCCAGCTCGGGTGGGGCA
>CP070634.1:526531-530663 GCA_020356105.1 Rhodospirillales bacterium
GATCTTCTTCGACCAGACCAGAGCATCCCGGACCAGGGCCCCACGCAGGGTGTAGATGTTGTGGATCGTGCCGGTGACGTTCTCCGCCATCCACAACGCCTTATGATCGGGCAGGTAAGTGTTCATCTCCGAAGGCGCTTCCGTGCGGGGCGTGTTCTGATGGATCATCCATACGCCGTCGACCTGGAATTCCTCAATGTCGTCCTCCACGATCCGGGTCGGCGCGATGAGGCCGATGGAACCACTGGAGGTGTTCTGGCCGAGCCCCTGGCTCACGTAACCGTAGGGATTCACGGGGAGGTTGATGCCGTACTGGTAGAAAAGGCGCCGGTTCATGGCGTTGCCGGCATACACGTTCTCCGAGACGGCTTCCTGCATGAAGTAGCGAGGTGCGATAATCGTCACCTTGCCTGCCGCGAGCCGTTCCGGATCGACGACGCCGCGTACGCCGCCGAAATGATCGCCATGCGAATGCGAGTAGACCACGGCGACGACAGGCCGCGCGCCCAGCTGCTCGTTGATGAACTTCAGCGCTGCCGCCGCGGTTTCCTTCGCCGTCAGCGGGTCGAACACGATCCAGCCGGTATCGCTCTTGATGAAGGAGATGTTGGCGAGATCGAAGCCGCGCACCTGGTAGATCTTGTCGGGCAGCACCTCATAAAGCCCGTAATGCATGTTCAGCACCGCCTGGCGCTGCAGCGACGGATGGATACTGTCGAAATCCTTACCCTCGAGCAGGAAGTCATACCTTCCGATGTCCCAGGCGACGTGCCCCGCCTCGGCCATGATCTGGCGATAGGGGGGCTCGGCGATGAACCCGCGCTTGGCCTCTTCGAAATCGCGCTTGTCGTCGAAAGGAAGGCTGCCGCGCAGCTCCTCGATGATCTCGACCGTAGGTTCCAAGGGCAGCTTGCCCTTCGGGTCGAAATGCTGCTGGGCGAAGGCAACCGGGCCAGACAGCAGGAGCAGAACAGAGCCAATGGCAAGACACGTACACGGTCTCATCTTCGAACTCCCTGTCAAGAAATGGCTTAGAAGTAGGGGCCGATGCCCGGCCGCCGCGGGAATACCGACTTGGCGTAGTGGATAAAAGGATCGGTCGCAACTTAATCCGGATTTCGGCCAAAGCAAGGGCGCATCAGGAGTTTTTTCTGCGCAAGCGAGTCCAAGGACAGAGCCCGTTTGCACGGCCTGTCAACGGGGCGACACCGGCGGCGTGACGGTTGCATCGGCGCGGAAAGGCGGGCGGCAATGTTTCGTCGCCGGGCTCCAGCCGTCGGCAGCGCGAAGTCACGCGCGAGTCACCTTTGCTTAAGGCCTCCATGCGATACTCGCTCGGTCCGGTCTGAGATGTTCGACCGCTACGGTTTCCAACGCGGCAAAGGGCGGATCTCGCAATGAAACTGACGCAAATGGCGGCTCTGTTCGGGGCGTTCTTGGCCGGTATAGCGATGCCCTGCGGGGGAGCCTCGTCCGATGAGGGCCTGCTCCGCGGCATCACGCATCTCGATCCCCACGTATTGCCGCTCGACAGGGACAGCGCGGCCTGCGGCATCGACGCCAAGCGGGTCGATCAGGCATTACGCGAGGCCATGGCGCAGGCGCCGTTCGGCACGGATCGCGGCGATTACGTTCTGTTCGTGCGGCTCAGCAGCCTGCCGAAGCACGGCGACTGTTTCTCCTCGATCGATCTGGGTGTCTACTGGGAGGGTGGCGTGCCCCTTCCCGACAGCCCGGCCGGGGTGCGGGCCAAGGTCAAGCTGTGGGAGAACGGCACCATCATCGTCACGCCGACGCGGCTGCACTGGCGTGAAGTCGACGGCATCCTGAAACTTCTCGTCGGGAATTTGATCTCCGCGTGGCGCGCGGACAACAGCAAGGCGGGCTAGGACGGGCATACAGCGGCTATCCAGCTTCACGGCGGCGGCATGCCATTCGCGACGACGGTAACCTTGTGTTTACCCCAGCCGCCGATCATGAGCGTTCGCGCGGCAGATTCTCGCCTTTGCCGGACCGACTCCGGGGTGTGCGCAGCATTGCCGTGCGACATGACGTGGTCCGGGAGAAGCGGAGAGAGTAAATGGCGAGGTCCTGTCTTCTGATTGGCATGGCCGGCGTGCTGCTGGCCGGCTGTCATGCGCCAGGCGCGGTCGGCAACGGTCCGCCACCGCCGGCGTATCCGCCTCCCGCGGTTGGCGATCATGTTGCGGGCGTGCCGCCCGGCCACGGCGGTGTGCCGCCCGGACATGGCGGGGTGCCACCCGGTCAGGCGAAGAAGGGCGGCTACGCGCCGGCGACGTGGTCCGCCGGCGGCCCGCCGCCCTGGGCGCCGGCGCATGGCCACCGCAAGAAGGGTCGCGGCGCCCATTACGCCTATGATGCGCCCTATGGCATTTACCAGCAGACCTGCTGGCGCGAGGATCTCGGCCGTGCGCTGGGGGCGGTGGCCGGCGGCGTTGCCGGCTATCAGGTCGGCAAGGGCGACGGCAAGACGGCGGCCGTTGTCGGCGGAACCATCGTCGGTGCCATGATCGGCGGACAGATCGGCCGTTCGATGGACGAGGTCGACCAGAACTGTATCGGCCAGATCCTGGAACACGCCCCGCCAAGCCAGTCGATCGTCTGGCGGAACCCGCAGGTCGGCGGTCAATATCGGGTGACGCCTCAGCAGCCCTACCAGGACCGGGCCGGTCGCTATTGCCGGGAATATCAGACGATGGCGGCGATCGGCGGACAGCCGCAACAGGTCTACGGCACGGCGTGCCGTCAGCCGGATGGCTCGTGGCAGGTCGTCAATTGATGGACGTCAGGCAGATACCGGAGGGGTGCCCGTGGTTGTACTGACTCTGCATCTCGCCATTTTCAGGCTGCTGCTGGGTCTCTCCGCCGGTCCGCGGCGGGGCAGAGCCGGGGCGATTCTTGCGGTTGCGGGAACGGCGCTGGTGTCGGGCTGCGTGCCGGCGGACGACCAGTTTGGCCATCCCCGTGACGGGTATCCCGCCGATGCCGTGACAATGACGGCGCCCGTCGATTGGCACGCCGCCCAAACCATCGAGGTGGTCCTGACGGAATTCGGATACGAGCCGGCAACCCTGAAATTTCGCAAGGACCAGCCCTATGTGCTCAAACTGACGAACACGGGGTCGCTTCCCCACCGATTCCAGGCCGAGGAATTCTTCCGGGCAATCGCGACCCGAAGCGTGATCTACGAGGATGCGGAAGCCGGCTACCCGTTCCTCGACGCAATCGCGCTCGACCCGGAGGAAACCAAGACGCTTCGGTTTGTCCCCGTCACCCCCGGCGACTACCGCCTGTCCTGCGACCTCACGCTGCACGCCACGTTCGGCATGGTCGGCCGCATTCTGATCGAGTGAATGAGTCCCGCCCCGATAGCACGGGCGGCACTCAAGCAGCCGGATTGTCACTCCTGCGATAGGCGATCACACAATGCGCCGCGCAATAGGGTCGATCCGGCTCGGCGGGCGCGCCGCAGAAATGAAACCCAGGTTCCCTCGGATGGCCGATCGGCCAGTGACATTCACGGTCGGAAACGCGCTTCGGCCTCGCCTCTCGGGGTGCCGCAACTGGCGCTGGCCGGTGCTGCCGCTCGCGCCGAATTGGCGACGGCCGCGACGATAAGCCCAGCCGGTGAACCTTGCCGATTACCGCAT
Organism: Rhodospirillales bacterium; assembly: GCA_020356105.1. GTDB lineage: Bacteria > Pseudomonadota > Alphaproteobacteria > UBA8366 > JADFVY01. The sequence continues at coordinate 530,203 of CP070634.1, forward strand.
TGCGGGTTATGTCGCCGAGTTCCTCTGCGATCTGGCTTGCGGTCCTGCCCTTTGACCACAGCGATTTCAGCAACTCGACGCGCTCTTCGCTCCACTCCATCTCGATCCTCTCGCTGTTGGTGTGCTTTCCGCCGCCAATTTCAATGTGCGTTCGGCAGCGCGGAAGCTGCATATATATTGTAGCGCGGTCACTTTATCACACAATATCCTGCGTCGTCGCCGAACTCAAGGGCGGATTCCGTGCGCGGCCGACCAAGAGGCCGGCGCGGGCCGATCTGCGGAAAGAAGAAGATCAGAGGACGCGAAGCTGCCGTTCCAGCACGGCCAGCGCCTCGGCGATCGTCCGACCGCGCTTCAACTGCCGTTGTCCGCTGAAGACGACATAATCACAGCCCTTGCCCGATGCCCGCTTGGCGATGGCAAACAAGGGTCGGTCGAAGCTGTGCCGGAATATGGAAAAC
>CP070634.1:530763-540596 GCA_020356105.1 Rhodospirillales bacterium
GAGGACATGACTGCCCTCTATGCGGGGCTCTTGATCGAACTGGGGCTGCAGCCGGGCGACCGGGTCGCGGTCCAGGTGGAAAAGAGCCCCGAGGCGGTCATCCTTTATCTCGCCACGCTGCGCGCCGGCGGCGCCTTCTTGCCGCTCAACACCGCCTACACCGCGCCGGAGATGAGATATTTTCTCGAGGATTCGCAACCTCGTCTGGTGGTCTGCCGGTCAGAGGATGAGGACAAGATCGCCCCGCTTGCGGAAAGCGCCGGTGCCGCCCATACCCTGACGCTGGACGCGGACGGAAGCGGCAGCTTCGCCGAGCGAACGGCCGAGGCGAGCCCGCTGAAAGGTTCGGTCGAGCGCAGCATCGGCGATCTCGCCGCGATCCTGTACACCTCCGGCACCACGGGGCGTTCCAAAGGCGCAATGCTGACCATCGAGAACCTCTGGTCAAACGCCAATACGCTGTGCGAAGCGTGGGGCTTCAGCAAGACCGATGTTCTGTTGCATGCGCTACCGATCTTCCACGCGCACGGGCTGTTCGTTGCGATCAACTGCGTGCTTGTCAGCGGTTCCCGGATGCTGTTCCTGCCTAAGTTCGACGTCGGCACCGTGATGGGAGCGCTGCCCCGGTGCACCGTCATGATGGGCGTTCCGACCTTCTATACGCGGTTGCTCGCAAGTCCGGAGTTCGCCGCGGAGCCGTTCGCCGGCCGCCGACTGTTCATATCCGGCTCAGCTCCGTTGCTGGCGGACACCTGGCAGGAATTCAAGGATCGCACCGGCCACGAGATCCTCGAGCGCTACGGCATGACGGAAACCGTGATGAGTTCGTCGAACCTGCTCGAAGGCGAGGGAGGCCGCATCCCGGGCAGCATCGGCAAACCCCTGGCGGGCGTGGAGCTCCGCGTGGTCGGTGAGGACGGAGAGGAACTGCCGGTCGGAGAGACCGGGATGCTGGAGGTTCGTGGCCCGAATGTTTTCAAGGGTTACTGGCGCCTGCCGGAGAAGACCAACGCCGAATTCCGGCCCGACGGCTTCTTCATCACCGGCGATATGGCCCGCCGCGATGCGAACGGCTTCTTCTACCTGGTGGGGCGCGCCAAGGACCTGATCATTACCGGCGGTTACAATGTGTACCCGAAAGAGGTCGAGGAAGCGCTGGACGCAATGGATAGCGTCTTCGAATCGGCCGTTGTGGGCGTAACGGACCCCGATTTCGGCGAACGGGTGATCGCGGTGGTCAAACCATCGGGCAATCCGCCCGCGGCGGAAACGCTCATCGCGGCGCTCAAGGAGCAGCTGGCCGGCTACAAGGTCCCCAAGGAAATCCACTTCGTGGACGAACTGCCGCGCAACGTTATGGGCAAGATCCAGAAGAACGTGTTGCGCGAACGCTTCGAGTCCACCTGAACCCTCAGTTCACGTATTTCGGGGCCGCATCCGCCGTCGCGTGCTGCTCGACGATTGCCTGGTACACGCTGTGCCACATGTTGTCCTGGCAGATCTTCAGAGCTTCATCGATGCCCAGATAATGCACCAACGTATTTGCATAATGCCGATTCTTGTTGACGGTACGCCGGGCAGCTACGGTCTTCATATAACTCACGGTCGCCATTTTTCTTCCCTTTTGCAATACGTGCCCGATTCCGGGCTCCCTGCAGACAGACTTCGCAAAAGGCATGCCAGTTTACACTTTAGTTAAATATCGCAAGGTGGCCTCGCCCCGATCTGACCGTCTCGCTCCGGCGGCGCGCGGACCGGGCGACCAGGCGAGAAGCCGCGAGATCGCAATCGACTCGCGCTGCGGTCATGACATGGGGGGCCTAAGCAGGACGCGGATCACCCGGCACCGGGGGCATGATCGCGCACGCCACACGGCCCCGGCATGTCGGGCAGGTGTTGCGATGATTTGCAATTCGAGACGATTGGCGCCCTGGGCGAAGCAGGACGGTATTGCGTGGGCGCTACTGCCCGGCCGCTTTCAACCGCGCCGACTTTTCTTCCAGGTCGCAGCAGTAAAGACCGTGGAGAGTTTCCATGATGGCGGCGGCCTCGCCCCCCGAGAGCGAGTAATAGATCGTCTGCGACGACCGCCTTGTCTTGACGAGCCCGTCACGGCGTAGGCGGGCCAAATGCTGGGACAACGCCGACTGGCTGAGGCCGACCAGCCGCTCCATCTCTCCGACCGCCTTCTCGCCGCCGGCGAGATAACACAGTATCAACAGCCGTTTTTCGTTGCTCATCGCCTTGAGCAACTCGCTCGCGCGCTGCGCGTTGGCCTTAAGGTCGTCGATGCTAATATTCATGTCCCGTCAGGTCGGCTTCGACCACGCCCGCCGTCGATTCTATATGATCGAGTGGTTTATAATATCCTAACATTAGAAAGAAATAAATTAGAAAGCTTGGGATAGATTCCCGGGACGCGGCCGGCAACGCGCTCTTATTCCGCGGCTTTCGGGAGTTCCGACACGCTGGCGCTCTGATCCCCCGAACTATCGCGCCCTTCCAGCATACCGAGAAACAGGCTCAGCAGCGGGGGGATGATAGTCAGCGTGAGCAGGGCCGACAGCGACAACCCGCCGACCACCACGGATCCAAGGCCCCGGTAGATCTCCGAACCGGCGCCCGGGAACAGCACGAGCGGCAGCATGCCGAAGACGCTGGTCAGGGTCGACATGAAGATCGGCCGGACACGATTGCGCGTCGCCTCGACGATCGCCGCATCGTACGACATCGCCTCCTCGCGTATCAGATACAGCGTCTGATGAACGAGAAGGATCGCGTTGTTCACGACAATGCCGATCAGAATGACGAATCCGAGAAGCGTCAGCATGTCCAGTGCCTGAAAATGAAACATGCCGAGCACGTTCAGGCCGGCAACGCCGCCTGCCGTTGCAAGCGGAACGGACAGCACGATGATCAACGGGTAAACGAAGCTCTCGAACAGCACCGCCATGACCAGGTAGACGATCGCCAACGCGATCAACAGGTCGAATTTCATTTCCGCCCAGGTCGCGGCCAGCTTGTCCGCGGTGCCGGACATGCGCAGCTTGACGTCGCCGGGCAGACCGCTGGCGTACAGCGGATCGATCACCGCGCTCTGGATCGTCTCCAGCGCATCGCCCAGCGGGATATTCGGCGCCGGCGTGATCTGCAGCGTGACCGCCCGGCTGCGCTCCGAATGACGGATTTCGATCGGACCACTGGTGACGATGACATGGGACAGCGACCCGGCTGGAAGGATCACCCCCGACCGCGTCACCACGGGCAGGGCCGCGATGCCCTGGGTCTCGGTGACGTTGTTCTCGCGACCCATCAGAACGAGGTCGATGCGCTGGCCGTCGACGGTGATCTCCGCAACCCGCAGCCCTTCGTTGAAGGCGTCGACGGTCAGGCCCAGCTCGCGCGCACTGACCCCGTTGTCGGCCAGGCGAACCGGGTCCGGGATGACCCGGATTTCCGGCGCGCCGAGCTCAAGCCCGGGCCGCAGCCGCACCTGGTTGCCCGACTCGAGCGGCATCGCGGTGGTCACCCTTGCATAGGCATCGCGGGCCACGTCGAGAATGGTTTCGAGATCGCCGCCGGCGACATCCAGATCGACGGATCGGGTACCGCCGATGCCACGGCCGAAAATCGATGGCTGACGGACGAAGACCGATGTCCCCGGCTCACCGAGCAGGGGCCTGCGGATCAGCGGAATCAACTCGCGCGCGCGGGCCGAGTCGACGCTGCTCGCCCCGGTGATCATGTTCGCCCGGAACGCGACGAAGAAGAACGAGTCGATCTTCGGCGGCGCGCCGGGCGCCGAATCCGGCCCCGTCTCGGACGCCCAGTGCGGACGCACCGCGGTCTCCAAGCGCTCGGCAATCTCGGTGACCGTGCCCAGATTGTAGCCCGGGGGCGGCTGGATGCGGCCGAAGACGAAGTTGCGGTTGCCCTCGGGCAGGTATTCGAGGGCCGGCAGGAACTGCCAGGTGCCGAACGCGGTTGTCGATGTGACCAGCAGGACGATCAGCAGCGCCAGAGGTTTCGAGCGCACCACCGCGCGCGTCAATCCGATCAGGACCGTCATGAAGCCGCGCGCAAAATGATCGAAACCGAACAGGCGCGTTACGGCCCCGGGTTCCTTTACGCTGCTCTGCAGCAATCGGCGGGACAGCGCCGGGATCACCGTGATCGATACGATCAGGGACAGCACCACGGCCACGGAAATCGCCACCGCGATGTCGCGGAACAGTTGCCCCACCTCGAGCTTCATCACCATGATCGGAATGAACACCATCACCGTGGTCAGGGCCGAGACAAGGATCGCGCCCCAGACCTGTTTGGCCCCGTCATAGGCCGCCGCGAGCGCCGGCCGACCCTGCTGACGCAGCCGGTAGATGTTCTCGAGCACGACGATCGCCGCGTCAACGACCATGCCGACGGCAAAGGCGATCCCGGCCAGCGAAACCACGTTGAGAGAACGCCCGAGCACCGCCATCGCCACGAAAGAGGCGACTACCGAGACCGGGATGGCCAGGGCGACGACCAGCGTCGCGCGTGCCGACCGCAGGAACAGCAACAGCACGAGCACGGCGAGCACGCCACCGATCCAGATGTTCTGGGTCACAAGGTCGATCGCCGAATTGATGTACACGGTCTCGTCGTAAACCTGCTCGAGCTTAAGCCCCGCCAGTGCCAGCGGGCCGCTGTTCAGCTCGGCGACAGCCTCGCGGATCCCCGCCATCGTCTCGATGACATTCGCGCCGATCTCTCGCGTCACCGGGATCCCCATCGCCGGCCGCCCGTTGGCCCGCAGGGTCGATGTCGGCTTGCTGTATCCGAATTCGACATTTGCGATATCGCCGACCGTGACCCGGCCGAGTCGGCCGGACTGCGGATCCTGCAGCGTGCGCAGAACGACGGCGGCCACCTGATCGGTCGTCTCGAACTCGCCCTCGGTGCGGACAACGTATCGGCGCTTGCCTTCCTCGACATCGCCGCCGCTGATCGACGCGTTGGCGGCGCGCAGCTTGTTGACCACGTCCGGAACCGTCAGCCCGTAACGCGCCATGCGAACGGGATCGACGATGATCCGCATTTCGCGCTGGCTGCCGCCGTAGATATCAACGCCGCCCACCCCGGGCACGCGCTCGAGACGCTCCTGGATCACCTCTTCGGCGAACCTGCCGAATGTGTGGATCGCCCGCTGATTGCCTTCCGTCCGCACGACCCGGAACCACGCGATGGGATTGTCTTCCGAGCCCGAGGTGTTCAGTGTCGGCTTGCCGGCCTCGTCCGGATAATCGGTAACCCGGTCGAGCCGATTGGAGACCAGCAGCAGGGCCTTGTCCATGTCCTGATCGACGGCGAACTCGAGCGTGACGCGGGCACGGCCGTCCTCGGCCGAGCCGGATATGCTGTGCAGACCGGTGAGGCCCTTGAGCGCCTCTTCCTGCTTGTTGAGGATCTCGCGCTCGACCTCCGCCGGCGCCGCCCCGGGCCAGCTTGTGGTGATCCGGATCACCGGGCGGCTGACATCCGGAGCCAGCTGGATCGGTATGGTCTGCAAGGCGACGAACCCGAACAGAACGGCCATGATGACCGCCGCGATGACGGCGGTCGGGCGCGCAATCGAATGCCGGATCAGGTTCATGGCGCGCGACCTAGCCGTTTCCGCCCGGCGCTTCGGGGCTGTCGTATTTGACCGGCTGGCCGGGCAGCAGGCGCTCATTGCCGCGCACCACGACGAGATCCCCGGCCATCAGCCCGGACAACACCTCCATGCGCGGGCCGGTCGCCTCGCCGAGCCGGACGGGCCGCGGCGTGGCTTTTCCGTCGATGACGACGAACACGATATAGCCCGTACCGCGCGCGATCACGGCATCCTTGTGAACCGAGACGACGGGTCTTGGCTCGCCGATCGGGAGCAGGACGGAAACGCTCTGATCGGTCGCCAGCCGCACCCCGTCCATCTGATCGATATGCGGCGTGAACCGCACGGGCCGGGTGCGCGTCAGCGCGTTCTCGGTCGGAATCACGGCGCGAACGCTTGCCGTGAACTGCCGCCCGTCGTCAAGCCGGGCCGACACGTCAAGCCCCGGGGTCAGCGCAGACAGCCGCTCGGCCGACACATCGGCCTCTATCTCGAGGCTCTCGTCATTGACCAGGGTGACCACGGGCGCGCCGGTATTCACATACGCGCCTTCCGTCGCCTGTAGGACGGTGACGACGCCATTGTACGGTGCCTGGATGTCGGCACGCTCAAGATCCAGTTCGGCCAGCCTCAGATTCGCGTCCGCCCGAATAACGGCGGCCACCGCTTCGGCGACCTCGCTGTCGTAGCGGGCGACCTCGGTCAGCTTGTCCTCGTAACGCGCCTGGCTGAAGGCGGCGGACTTCTTGAGGCTCTCAAGCCGCCGCAATTCGAGCGATGCAAGCCGGGCCTGGGCCCTCGCGGTCTCGAGCGCGGCTTCCTCTTCGTGCAACTCCGCCTCGCGCAGATTGCGTTGGCCAAGACTGCTGTCCGTCGAGAGGCGAACCATCACGTCGCCCTTCGCGACACGGTCGCCGACCTCGACGAGGACTTCGGCGACCGGCCCGCCGACCAAGGCCGCAACCGGCCCGGACTGACGCGCGACAAACCGGCCGAGGGCGGGCACGGTCTGGGTCAAGGGCTCGATCGCGACAGCATCGACCGCGACTCGCGCCGCCTTACCCTGAGCCCGGCCCGGCCCGGGGTCCCACATCACACCTGCCAACAGGAGGACGGCCAATAGAATGGCCCGTTTACCCGCCAGCCGCATCGTCTTGTCCTCTCGAAGAAGTGGCGGTTCCACACGTTCCATCACGTGACCGCCAGGCACAGAGTGTATAGTAAGACCAAGAGCTTTCAAGCTTATCTTGAACGGCCAACAAGACCTGTTCGTGGGCCGGCACGCCCTGCTATGCTGGCGTCCGCAAGCAGAAAGGCAAGCCCGATGTCAACGATCCTTTACTCTCACCCCGCCTGCATCGAACACGATATGGGGCCGATGCATCCGGAGAGCCCGGCCCGCCTGAGGGCCGTTCTCGATGCGCTCGGCGGCGATGCGTTCAGTGCGTTGATCAGGCGCGAGGCGCCGGCCGCCACAACGGACCAGATCGCCCGCGTGCATCCGCGCGATTACGTCGAGCGCTTGCTCGCCGCCATTCCAGAGTCGGGGCGCGTGCAGCTGGATCCCGACACCGCGGTCGGGCCGGCGTCGGGTGAGGCGGCCCTGCGCGCGGCCGGCGCCGTGTGCGCCGCCGTCGACGACGTCATCGCCGGTAAGGCCAGCAACGCATTCTGCGCCGTCCGACCGCCCGGCCATCACGCCGAGCCGTCGAGACCAATGGGGTTCTGCCTGTTCAACAACGTCGCCGTCGGCGCCGAGCAGGCGCGCGCGGTACATGGTCTGGGCCGCGTCGCGGTTGTCGATTTTGACGTTCATCACGGCAACGGCACCCAGGCCATGTTCTGGGATGACAAGGACCTGTTTTACGCTTCGACCCATCAATCGCCGCATTATCCGGGGACCGGCAGCGCGGCCGAGCGCGGCAGTGCGGGAAATATCGTCAATGCGCCGCTGCCGCCGTTCACCGGCAGCGCCGAATTCCGGGAAGCCATGCAGGCGATCATCTTGCCCGCGCTTGCCGAATTCGCGCCCGAATTCCTGCTCATCTCCGCCGGGTTCGATGCGCATGCCGACGATCCGCTGGCATCCCTGGAACTCGATGAGGACGATTTCGCATGGGCCACTCGCCAATTGATGGACGTCGCGGACCGACATTGCGACGGGCGGATCGTATCGACGCTCGAGGGCGGCTATGACCTGGCGGCCCTGGGCCGTTCGGCGGCCGCCCATGTGCGAACGCTGATGACGGCATGACCCGAAGGGGCGGAATTCGCGACAGCCGCGCCAGCCCCCCGGCGACCGGTGGGCAGGGTCGGCCTGCGCCGCGGCGCCGGTCGGCCCGTCGGATTGGATTTGCCGGCGTTTCGGCGGTAAGATTCGGCCCCGCAAGGAGGAGAGATGAGCGACGCTGAAATTCCGGACGATATCAAGGCCATGAAGTTCGAGGACGCGCTCGCGGAACTGGAGAAGATCGTCCAGAAACTGGAAACCGGGGACGCAAGGCTTGACGAGGCGATCAGCGCGTATGAGCGGGGGGCGGCGCTGAAGAAGCACTGCGAGGCCAAGCTGGCGGAGGCCCAGGCGCGGATCGACAAGATTACCAAGTCGGCGAGCGGCGTTGCCGCCGAACCGGCCGATCTCGACTAGGGGACCGATGGACGCCCTGCAACAGGCGATGGCGAGCGCGGCCGTCGACGTCGAGACGGTGCTGCAGCAGGTGCTCGTATCGGAGGATGAGCCGGAGCGCCGCCTGCTCGATTCCATGCGATACGCGGCGCTGGGCGGCGGCAAGCGATTGCGGCCCTTCCTCGTGCTCGAGAGCGCCCGGCAATTCAACGTTTCCAGGAAGTCGGCCCTGCGGACCGCGGCGGCGGTCGAGCTTGTACATTGCTACTCGCTGGTCCATGACGACCTGCCGGCGATGGACGACGACGATCTGCGCCGCGGCAAGCCCACCGTACACAAGGCGTTCGACGAGGCCACCGCGATCCTGGCGGGTGATGCATTGCTGACCCTGGCCTTCCAGGTGCTGGCCAACGACGCGACCCACTCGAACCCCGATGTTCGCTGCGAACTCGTCCTCGAGCTTGCCAGGGCCGGCGGTGCGCACGGCATGGTGGGCGGCCAGATGATCGACCTCGCGGCCGCCGAACGGGACATGGATATCGGCGAGATCACGCGCCTGCAGCGCTTGAAGACGGGAGCGCTGATCGCCTTTTCCTGCGAGGCGGGGGCGATCCTCGGACGCGCCGCAGAGCCGGCGCGCGAGGCGCTGCGGGGATTCGCCCACGATTTGGGGCTCGCCTTCCAGATCGTCGACGATCTGCTCGACGTCGAAGGCTCGACCGAGGAGACGGGCAAGGCGGTCGGCAAGGATGCGGCGCACGGCAAGGCGACTTTCGTGTCGATACTGGGTCCCGAACGCGCCCGCGCCCAGGCCCGTATGCTCGCCGACCAGGCCGTCAGCCATCTTGCAATCTTCGACGAAAAAGCCGATTTTCTCCGCGATGTCGCGCGGTTCGTTGTCGAGCGCCGGAATTGAGTTCGTTCGGACGCGCCGGCCAGCCAGCTAAGGGGAGCAGTCCTTGAGCCAACACGAAACATCCGAAACCTCGCTGCTCGACACGATCGACGATCCGGAGGGTCTGCGAAGTCTGCCCGAAAAGCAGCTGCACCAGCTGGCGGACGAGTTGCGCCAGGAAATGATCGAAGCGGTGTCGGTCACCGGCGGACACCTCGGCGCCGGGCTTGGCGTCGTCGAGTTGACAGTGGCGCTGCACTACGTGTTCGACACGCCGCGCGATACGCTGATCTGGGATGTCGGCCACCAGTGTTACCCGCACAAGATCCTGACCGGCCGGCGCAACCGCATCCGCACCCTCCGCCAGGGCGGCGGACTTTCCGGATTCACCAAGCGGTCGGAAAGCGAATACGATCCGTTCGGCGCAGGCCACAGCTCTACCTCCATCTCCGCCGCGCTCGGCTTTGCGGTGGCGCGGGATCTGGCCGGCGAGGACAGCAACGTGGTGGCCGTGATCGGCGACGGCGCGATGAGCGCGGGCATGGCCTACGAGGCGATGAACAACGCCGGCTCGATGGACCGGCGGCTGATCGTCATCCTCAACGACAACGACATGTCGATCGCGCCGCCGGTCGGCGCGATGAGCGCCTATCTGTCGCGGTTGATCTCGTCGAAAT
>CP070634.1:540696-618418 GCA_020356105.1 Rhodospirillales bacterium
CCGCAAACAGGCCAAGCGCGAGCGGCACCAGCGACAGGCCGTCCCACAGATACAGAAGATCGAACGTCCAGCGCAGTTCACCCGTCTGCGGCTCGTCGCCGATGGTCGAGAGGAGCAGCCCCACCGCGGCGGCAATCAGCCCCTTCGTCAGCGCGCCGTAACTCAGAGACGCGACAAGCGTGAGCCCAAGCAGACAGATCGCCAACAGTTCCGGGGTCCCGACGGACAGGATGAAGGGCCGCAGGATCGGGATCGACATGGCAAGAACGACGGCGCCGAACAGTCCGCCGCACACCGAGGAGGTGAACGCGGCACCGAACGCGCGCCCGGCGTCCCCCTTTTTGGCCATCGGGTGGCCGTCGAGCACCGTTGCCGCCGATCCGGTGGTTCCCGGAACACCGAACAGGACCGCCGGGATGGTATCCGAGGTCGTGGTCACGGACTGCACGCCGACCAGGAACGCCAGAGCGGTGTAGGGGTCCATCGCGAAGGTGAACGGCAGAAGCAGAGCCAGCCCGACCAACCCGCCAATTCCGGGAATGACGCCGATCATCAGGCCGAGCAGGGTGCCGAGACCGACGAACAGGAGGCGTCCGGGATCGGCGATGATGGCGAGCGCGTCGGCCGCCGCCTCAATGATCATCCCTGTTACCCGTCCTCCCGCATCCGCTCGCCGTTGTGCCCGCGAGGCGCACGTCCCTGGGCCCGCCACCCTTGCGGGATCGTCGTTGAAGATTGTCATAGTGTATGACAATATTTCGCGCAGTCGCAAGAATGGGGGCGGCGCGTGTGGCTGTATTCTGCCGTGTGACCGCGGTTGCCGGAACCGACAGCCGCCGCCACCGACCGAACAACCGAAAACGGGAGGCAAAATCATGAAACCACGGCAAACCGTTGCCAGGAGATGGGTGACCCTCGGCGGGCTTGCCGCGCTGGCTCTTGGCGCCTTCGGCGCCGGCGAGGCGCAGGCGGCCAGCGTTGAAGACCTTTACAGGGGGAAGACGCTGACCATTCTGCTCGGGCATCCGCCGGGTGGCTCCTACGACCTGTATGGGCAGCTCGCGGCGGCGCATATGGGCAGGTTCATCCCCGGCAATCCGAATATCATCGTGCAGCACATGCCCGGCGGTGGCGGATCGAAAGGCGCCGCCCATTACATGGCGAATGTGGAGGCCGATGGCATGACCATTGCGCTGCTTCCCGACACGATGGCGCATGTCCAGCTGCTGCGCCCCAAACGCGGCAAATGGGATTCGTCCAAGATCCGGTATATTGGTCGCTTCGCGCCGACCAACTCCGCCTTCGCGATTCACAGGGATGCCGCCGCGAAGACAATCGAGGATTTGAAGACCGTCCAGACCACCGCAGGCTGCACCGGGAAATCTTCGCGCAGTGCGCAGATGCCCGCGCTGCTCAAGAACCTTGCGGGCATGAACCTCAAGCTGATCTGCGGCTACAAGGGATCGTCGGCCGCCACGCTCGCCGTTCTGAAGCGCGAAGTCGACATGGTCAACAAGGCCTGGCCGGCATTCAAGTCGGGGAACGCGGCCGAGCTCCAGTCCGGCGAGTTGGTCATTATTCTGCAGTCGGGTCTGGAGCGGGATCCCGACCTGCCGAATGTACCGCTGCTGCAGGAGATCGTGGACGATCCGAAGGCGAAGGAGATCATGGAGTTCTCGTCGGCCGCGGCGCCGATCGGCCGGTCGCTGATGACCAAGGAAGGCGTCCCGGCAGATGTTCTCGCCGCGCTGCGCGCAGCGTTCCAGGAGATGGTCGTCGACGAGGAATTTCTTGCCGACGCCAAGCGGCGCAAGGCGGACATCATTCCGGCTTCGGGTGAGGACATGGAAAAGATTCTCGCAAAGATCCTCAGCGCATCGCCGGAGCTGGTCAAATCCGCCAAGGCCGCGATGGATACGTCCAGCGCCGCCAGCACGAATTGACCTCTGGTAATCGACACCGCGGGGCGGTGGTGGGCGGCCACCGCCCCGACCATTTCGGTGTTCAACAAGGCAACCGACTGACTACATCCGATGACGGCGCCGATTGATTTCCAGGAACACCTTGCCAACCTCGAGGCGCGGGGCCTGTTGACGCGCATCGACCGGGCGATCGACAAGGACAGCGAACTCCACCCGCTGGCTCGCTGGCAATTCCAGGGCGGCCTGCCTGAAAAGGAGCGCCGCGCCTTTCTGTTCACCGATGTGCGCGGCGCCAAGGGCGAGTCCTACGACATTCCGGTTGCGGTCGGGGCGCTCGCGGCCTCGCCGGAAATCTATGCGGCCGGTCTCGGGGTCGGCATCGAGGAGATCGGCGATCTGTGGGTGCGGGCGATGGCGAATCCCCTGAAGCCGGAGCGCATCGATACAGCGCCCTGCCAGGAGATCGTTCTGTCCGGCGACGAGTTGACGGTCAAAGGGGGCGGCCTCGCCGGTTTGCCGGTTCCGATTTCAACGCCGGGATTCGATGCAGCACCGTATTTTACCGCGACCCTCTGCGTTACCCGGGACCCCGAAACAGGCATCCAGAACATGGGCACCTATCGGGCGGCGCTGAAGGCGAAGGATCGCCTGGGTGTCCGCATGGCGTCCCGCCTCGGGGGAGCCGGCGGTTATCTGCACTGGCAGAAGTATCAGGCGCGGGGCGAGAGCATGCCCTGCGCCATCGTCATCGGTTGCGCGCCCGCGGTCCTCTTCACCGGCCCGCAGAAACTCCCCGTGGATGAAGACGAGATCGGCGTCGCCGGCGCGCTGATCGGGGCCCCGGTCCGAGTTGTCCGTTGCAAGACGATCGATCTCGACGTGCCGGCGGATGCGGAGATCGTCATAGAGGGGCTGATCGATACCGAGTTGCTCGAGCCCGAGGGGCCGTTCGGCGAGAGCCATGGCCACGTCGCGCTCGAAGATTTTAACATGTCGATGACCGTCACCGCGATCACACATAAGCAGCGGCCCGTCCTGGTATCGATCGTCAGCCAGGTGACGCCGAGCGAGTCGAGCGTCATGAAGAAAGTCGCCTACGAACCGTTGTTCCTGACGCATCTGAAATCGCGCCTGAACATTACGGGGGTCAAGCGCGTTGCGATGCACGAGCCGCTGACCAACCTGCGCAAGGTCATCTTTCTGCAGTTCGAGCGCGGCGCGCCGCAGACCGAGATCTGGCGCGGTCTTCATGGGGCCGCGACGCTGCAGGCCCAGTGCGGCAAGATCGTCATTGCCATCTCCGACGATGTGGATCCGGAGAACGCCGACGGCATCTTCTGGTCGCTGGCCTATCGTTCGAACCCGACGACCGACGTGCTGATCACACCGTATCGCTCGCCCGGGCACGGACCCAAATCGGGCCGTGGCGACATGGACGGCACGATTCTGATCGATGCGACGCTCAAGCAGGATTTGCCGCCGCTTGCGCTGCCTACGGAACCTTTCATGACCCGGGCCAAGCAGCTATGGGAGGAACTCGATCTGCCGCGGCTCTCGCCGCAACCGCCCTGGCACGGTTATTCGCTGGGCGACTGGAGCGAGCTGTGGGACCGGTTCGCTGCGGCTGCGGTCGCCGGCGATTGGGAGGAGAGCGGTGCCAATACCTGGGCGCGTCGGCGCGGCGGGATGAAGCCGGAGACGCCCGTGCGGGACATCGAGGACTAGGGGGACGGCACGGTGTCCGGCATGTCCGGCGTCAGGCTGTTGCCGGTTCGGCAAGAAGTGGAGACGCTCCGCACCAAGATCATCGCGCATCTGCGGCGAGCAATCGAGGAGGGGATCCTGGAGCCCGGAATGCGGCTGGTCGAAAAGGATCTCTGCGAGCAGCTGGAGGTCAGCCGGACGTCATTGCGCGAAGCGCTGCGCGAGCTTCAGGCGGAAGGCGTCCTGGCCCATGTGTCGAACCGTGGACTGACCGTCGCGACGGTGACCCGGCGCGAGGCCGAGAACATCTACCGCATCCGCCAGGTGCTGGAGCCGCTTCTGGTCGAACAATTCATCGAGAACGCAAGCGCCCCGGACATCGATATGTTGAAGGCCAGCAGCCGTGCACTGAGCGCGGCCTACAAATCCGGCGATTTTGCCGCCATCACCGCAGCGAAGCGTGATTTCTACGACCGGATCTGCATCGGTGCCGACAACGCCATCGCCTTCGACATCCTCAATCGCCTGACCCTGCGGACATCCCAGCTGCGCCGTCGCTCGGTCGTGCGGGCTGAACGGCAAGACCAAAGCGTGTCGGAGATCGAGGCGCTGGTGCGGGCGATCGCAGCCGGCGATGTCACGACGGCGCGGAAAGTCGCCGAGAGTCATGTCGCCAACGCGGCGCGCTCTGCCTTTCTAGCGTCGCCCGATCTGTAGCGCAGCACGGACCGCGCGGCCGAGGGGCGTCAATCAGCGCACGGCTTCGTCAGGGAGGGTGCGCCGGGCTTTCCGCGCAACGCCAATCGGAACGGCTGCGAGATGCGCGGACTTATCCGCCCGCCCGTCCTCGCTTCTCGTCGTCCGCGGCCGCGGCCGCACCCGCCAGCTCGGCGATCTCCTTCTTCTTTTCCGCCGACAACTCGAGATCCTGCGGCAAGTCGACTTTGACCCTGCGATGGGCAAATTCGATTCCGGCTTCCTGGAAGGCCTTCTGGACGCGGAGATACAACTCCTTGCGGATCTGGAACTGCGTTCCCGGCCTGGCCATGAACTTGCCACGGACGATGATCGCCGACTCCTCCATGGATTTGACACCCTGGCTCTTGAAGGGTTCGATGAAATTCTTGCCCAGTTCCGGATGCTCCAGCATCTCCCGGCCGATCTGCTTGAAGATTTTCTTTACCTGATCGATGTCGGTGTCATAACCGACCCGGAACTCGAGCTTCATGATCACCCAGTCGCGGCTGTAGTTGGTCAAATGCTGAATCTCGCCGTAGGGCACGGTGTGCAGCATGCCGAGATGGTGGCGCAAGGCCAGCGAGCGCACATTGATCCGCTCGACCGTGCCCCTGACGCTGCCGATATCGATGTACTCGCCGCGCCGAAAGGCATCGTCGATCAGAAAGAACAATCCCGAGACGAGATCGCGCACCAGCGTCTGCGCCCCGAAACCGACGGCGATGCCGATGACGCCGGCGCCGGCCAGCAGCGGGCCGATATTCACGCCGAGCGCCGAGAGGATCACCATCACCACCATCACGATGATCGAGATCTGCGCCATGCGCATGAACAGCGGCAGTATTGTGCCGAGGCGAGAGGTGCCCGTACCGCCGCCTTCGGCACCGGTGGCTTGCGTTTCAGCCTCCACCGGCATATGGCGGGTCAGCATGGCCTTGAGCAGGCCCCAGGCGAGATAGCCGACGAAGATCGTCAATGCGATGTCGAGAGCGGCACGCGCAACCCGTCCGCCGATGCTGGTCGCCTCGAAGCCGAACGGATTCGCGCCCCAGATCGTCGCCAGCGCCACCACGGCAATCACGCCGACCAAAATATGCATGGCCCGACGAAAGACCTGCTGCGAGTCCTTGGCGGCTTCGTCGGCCGAGCCGAGAACGCGATCGATGAGGCCGCACAGGATTCGGTCGGCCAGGGGCAACATTGCAATCAAGACAAGGCTGGATACCCCGGGGGCGGTGCCCGCGGCCCTGCCTGAAAAGCCGTTGAAAACGGCGAGAACGTATATGACGGCAATGTAGAGTATCACCGGCACGTACCAGAGCGCGGCAAGCGCCACGACGATCCCGGCCGGCGATTCTCCCGCGCTGGTTGTCATTAGGGCCACCCCGACCGGCTGCCGAAGGCGCCAGATTCCGGCAATAAGAACAGCAAAGAAAGCGGTTCCCACGCTGAGTAACAAGAACAAGTGCAAATTGGCTTCAAGGCCAAGCAACTGCAAGAGGTCGCAGCCCAGCAGTCCGAACGCGCCGACTGCACCGAATCCCTGAACGTACCGGTGCGCGGTGCGGGCGTCCGGATCACCAAGCGGCACGACGCGCGGCACCCGCCTGCGCGGTGCAAAGAACATGCGCGATAAGGCGACGATCGCGCGATACAGGACGACGGCCGTGATCAAGGTGAGCACGAAGAGCTGAGTCGGCTCGTGGCCATCATAAAGAACGAAGAACAGCACCAACGATATGGCGGTGAAGATGGCCAGACCGATCAGGTCGATCAGCAGTATGCCCGCCGCGCGGCCGAACCGCTCCAGGAAATCGCCGACCTGCTTTGCCTCCAGCGGCCTCTCGACCGGCGACAGCAGCCGCATCGACAGCCGCTCGCCCACATAGGCAACGGCGAATATGATCGCGAGGTAAAGCACGACCCGAAGCGGCCGCCAGACGTCGCGCTCCTCGCTCAGCCGCTGATAGAGGAATACCGGAACCTGCGGCAATCTTGGCGCGGTCTTCAGCGCCGCAATGAGGTTTTCCCGAAACACTTCGCTGCGCGCCTCGAGCTGTTCGATCGCCGAGTCGTCCTGATCGCCGTCTGGCTCCGCGCTGGCCTGCAAGTATTCGACCAGCAGCGCGCGGGCCTGCTCGTCGGACAGACGCGACAGGAGCTCGGCCCGTTCCTCGGCAGAAAGTGAAGAGAGTACCTCGGCCGTTACCGGCGCAGCTTGCGCCTCCTCGGCGATCAACTGCTGCGCCAGAAGGCCGGACGGAGCCGACGCAATGAGCAGTATGAGGAACGCGCCTATCAAATTTCGCATTGTGGCGTTGCCCTTATTTTCACGTCCTGTGTACATCATCCTTCACTTGCCACTGGTGAGCCGCCTTGGCCACGGACCCAGGGGACTCGTCTAATAACTGGCCTCAAGCCTGCCACCGATCGCCTCGGCTGTCGCCGGATCGTCGACCGCGGCCAGGCTGACGACGCGAGCATACAGAGTTTCCGCGGACTCGGCACCACTTCCCGGAACTGCCCTGCAGGGGTCTCTTGGGCGCGACCGATCCCGGCCGATGGCCGCGAGCCCGCGCGGCATGCAGCCGGGCCGGGAAATTGGCCGGGCTGACGGTCTGGCCAGATTGATGATCATGGTGCGTGCCGAAATCGTATGGGGCGCGATACGAACGCGGTCCCCTGTCAGATCACGATCAGATTGGCGACCCGCTCGATCGTCCAGTGGGCGGCGAGCGAGCCGATGACGTAGACCGGGATCCGCCACGCCCATGCCGGCCACGGTGCGTCGAGGCGCCGCCAACCGGCAATGACGCCGAGCACCGCGGCGACGAACAGTAGCTGCCCGATCTCCACCCCGATGTTGAAGAACAGCAGCGCCAGCGGGATCGCGTTCTCCGGCAGGCCGACCTCTGCTAGGGCGCCGGCGAAGCCGAATCCGTGCAGCAAGCCGAAGGCGAAGGCAACGATCCAGGGGCGGCGTTCGGTAAGACCCGGTCGGCCCTGGCGCGTGTGCACGATCTCCATCGCCACGAACAGGATGCTGAGCGCGATGATCGCCTCGACGGGCCCTTGTGATACCTGCACGAGGCCCAGTGTCGCGCCCGCCAGCGTGATACTGTGCGCGGCCGTGAAGGCGGTGATCGTCCAGACCAGACGCCGCCAGCCGGACACCAGGATCAGCAGCGCGAGAACGAACAGCAGATGGTCGACGCCGAGCAGGATATGCTCGATGCCGAGCACGAGGTAGGTGCTGGCGACGTCCAACGCTCTGGGTGTCGCCTCGATGACGAATTCGGTCGCGCTGGGGGTCAGCCGCGCGGTCTGCTCCGTGCCGTCGTCTCTCACGATGCGCACCAGGACGTCGGTTTGCGTCGCGGGCAAGCCCTCGATCGCGATTGTCCCGCCAACCAGGCCGCCGGGGCAGGTCGCGGTCCAGCGGGCAAGATACGCGGCGCCGTCCCACACGGGCTGCACCGGCAATCGCGGCTCGCAGCTGTCGGGCAACCGGGCGGCGATGGCCATGGGACGCCCGGCGACCGCCGGCGTCTTCCAGGTGACGGTATAGATGTCCGCGTCGATCGGGCGAATCTCGAGATATCCGGGCTGAAGCGCATGGCCGATTGACGACGGCGCGGATCCGATCACGCCGACCAGCATGGCCATAAGTGCGAGAACGAACCTGCTCGCGGAGCGCATCATCGGCTCTCCATCGTCCGGGCATCGGCGCCCTGTATCTCGACGACATAGCGCTCGCGAAGCTGCGCGTAATACCGTTCCCTGATCTCCGCCGCCCTTGCCGCCTTCCAGTCCCTCAGCACGGCATCGCGGACGTCTTCCAGCGGCGGCGTTCTGGCGGGCAGGCTTGCGCCGATATGGACTAGGTGCAGGCCATAGGATGATGCGACGGGACCGGTCCAAATGCCGACGGGAAGGTCCGCGATCCGCTCGAAGAAGCCCTTGCCGAACACGTCGTCCACGGCCCTTGGCGGGGAAAGGCGAAGTCTGGCCGGCAGGAGGGTCCGTTCTCCCAGGTCGGAAGGATCGAGGGAAGGGTCCAATTGCAGCCTGCTCAACAGATCCGCGACGTGGTCGGAAGGCGGAGTCTCGCCGAGATAGACCTGCTCGAAGGTGAGCTGGGCGTCCCGCCGATAGGTTTGTTCATTGGCGGCGAAATAGGCCTCCAGCTCGCCCTCGGCCGGCTCCAGCAGATCGGCGCCGATGTCGGTCAAAAACTCCATTTTCTGTCGCAGGCGCCGCCGGACTATGGTGTCGCCGCGGTCGAGGCCCAGGGCCAGCGCCTCGCGGTAATAGATCTCCTCGCGGACGAACTCGTTGATCGTGGCGCGCAGTTCGTCCTCGGTGGGTGGCCGTCGCCAGACTGCCTGGAAGCCGTTCGCCAGCTGTTCGATCTGCGCGGGCCCCACGACGATCGTGTCGGTCGGGCCCGGGCGCGGTTCGTTCAACGCCCCGAAGAGCAGAAAGATCAGGCCGCCGATGGCCAGAAAATGGAGAAGCGGCTCCCGAAGGAGCCGCGTAAGAATTCTCACCGGGTGAACCTCCTTACGATGGCGGCGTAAACCAGATCGGTGCGGTGTAAGCCCGCTCTTGGGTTGTGGCCGGCACCCCTTCGGGCAGGTCGATACCATAGCGGAAGGCGTCGTAGGTGGTCCAGCGTGGGGTCGGGATCTCCAGCACCCGCACGTAGTAGAACGCCTTCTGTTTCGGGTCGAAATCGGGGTCGGTCCATACCGTCCCGAGCTCCGAGGCGCCGATCGTGTTGGTCCAGTTGGCGTTGGCTACGTCGACGGTGTTGCCGACGGCGGGCAGCTTGCCGTCGGCGCCCGGCTTGCGGTCACCCGACCAGGCGACGTCGTACACCTTTTCGTGCGTCGCACCATCGGCGTCAAGCCAGCCCTTGATGATCTGGACGCGGTCGAGATTGGCGCCGATCGGATCGCGCACCGCAATGACCATGAAGTTCGGTGCCTCCGCACCCTCGGGCATGGACCGCAGGTCGCCACCCATCGGCACGCCTCTTTCATACCCTACGATCGCCGGCATTCTGGAATTCAGGTCCTGTTCGGTAAAATCCCAACCGCCAAACAACCGCACGCTCATGCGCGGGCCGGTCGTGCCGTAGACCTCCTTGCGCAGCATCGCATCGAAGATGGCCTCGCGGGTGTTCTCGGTCGCCCAGACCGCCGCGAGACCCGACGCTACCATCTGCCAGCCCATGATGCGGCCGTTCTCGTTTTCCATGAACGGGTGAGACATCCGGTCAGGCTTGGGCTCGTACCCGGCATGTTTGCCGAAGAAATTGTCCTCCTCGGCGGTCGCGAGCGAGGTGTGGCTATCGGTGGCGCCGATGAGGCCGAACTTGTATGGGTTGGTGCCGAGCCGCGTCTCTATTTGAAGCCCTCGCTTCAGCGCCTCGCGGGCATATTCGCCGGCAAGCATTTCATTGGTCTTGGCTTCGGAAACGTCGAGGTTCCCGATATCCCAGGTCCCGTAATCGGCGAACTCATCGTCTGGAGACAGGAAGGGATGGGCTTCGCCATCACCTTTTATCTGGGTTGCCTCATAGATCGGCTCCCACTTGTCGCGCTGGGTGACATATGTCTCGTCAAGCTCGGTGCCGTTCCACTGCGCTTCCAGAGGGAACATGATGCCGTTTGAGAGGTTGCCGTTATGCGGGATCGCCAACACCTCACCCCCGGTCTGTTCCTCGTAACTGGCCATGTACTTCCACAGATCACGCGGGTCCGGGCTGCCGATCGGCGTCTGGGTCGTATAGGGCACCACTTGCCTTGTCCTGACTGCACCATCACGAAAGATGACGACACGATGCATGTTGTTGCCGTTGATCAAGGAGGTCCACTCGAAGCCTATTAAGGCGGTAAAACGCCCCGGATCGTTGAAGGCCTCGGCGTCGTCGATGACCTTTTCCCAGAGGTTCTTGTAAATTTTCGAGCCAGGCGAATAGAGCCCCAGCAACTTGGGATCCATCTTGCCTTGCGAGAAGGTTCCGATCAGATCGAGCGCCGCCTGCACCGACGCTTCGCCGCCTTGCGCGAGCCCCTTGCTCCAGCGAGCCGCCTGTTCAAACGTCAAGAGATCCGGCTTGCCGGCGGCAAGGTCGCCGAAGAAACCCATTCCGTCGGAATGATCTGCGACCACCAGCCAGTCCAGCGGGCGCGACAGCCGCACCGCCTGCCCGGTGGAAGACACAACTTCCTCGCCACGCGCGAACCGGTATGCATCGCGGGGCGGCAGGCGGTTGCCGAACAGGCCCGCATCCATCGAAAGCGCGGTATGGAGGTGGGAATCACCCCACAGGGGACGCTCCGGATAGCTACGCTTGGCATAGGGCGAATAGACCTTGCCGGTATAGGCGGCCGACAAGCTTTGCTTTGTAGCGTGGCCCGGTGTGGCAATACCTTCACCGGAGGCGACAGGAGTTGCCGCCAATAACGCCATGGCGGCCGCTGCGGCGAAAATTACTCTGGTCATCGGTTCCTCTGTCCGTTCGGCATTGATGGGGACGTTAGCTCCCCTTGTTCAACTTATCCACCCGGGGTGTACCAGATCGGCGAGGTGTAGGCGCGCTCCTGGGTGATCATCGGTACGTTCGCATCCATGGACACGCCGAACCGTACCGCGTCATACGCCGTCCAGCGCGGCGTCGGGATCTCGATGACGCGGGCGTAATAGAAGGCGCGTTGCGCCGAGTCGAACTCCGGGTCGGTCCACACGGTGATCAGCTCTGACGCGCCGATGGTGTTGGTCCAGGTGGCATTGGCGACATCGACGGTATTGCCGACTGGCGGCAGCTTGCCGTCGCCCCCCGGCCTGCGGTCGCCGGACCACACGACGTCATGAACCCGCTCATGGGTCTTGCCATCCGCATCAAGCCAACCCTTGACGATCTGGATCCGGTCGAGATTGCCGCGGTACGGGTCCTTTAGCGCCGCGACGAGGAAGCTCGGCGCCTTGCCGGCGGGAGCGGCACGCAGATCGCCGCCCATCGACACGCCCTTGGCGTAGCCGGTTAGCCCTGGCGCGCGTGCCCGTGCGTCCGCCGGCTCGAAGTCCCAGCCGCCGAAAAACCACACGGTGATGCGCGGCCCCGTCGTGGCATAGACCTCTTTGCGCTTCATCGCATCGAAGATCGCCTCGCGCGTGTTCTCCGTCGCCCAGACGGCGGCATAACCTGAGGAGACCTGCTCCCATCCGTAATATCTGATATCGCCGAAATTGCCGACCAGAGCGCTAGCGCGTTCGGGCTTTGGCTCCTTGCCGCTGTGCTTGCCGAAGAAATTCTCTTCCTCGGCCGTCGCCAGTCCAGTGTGGCTGTCGGTGGAGCCGACCATGCCGAACTTGTAAGGGTTTACGCCGAGCCGCTGCTCCAGCTTGAGGCCGTTCTTCAAGGCCTCGCGCGCGTATTCGTACTGCAGCATCTCGGGTTTCTTTGGAACCGGTCCGAGATTCGCCTTGTCCCACAGGGTGTCGTACCCCGCGAATTCGTCGTTCGGCGAAAGATAAGGATGCGATTCGCCGTCACCCTTGATCTGGGTGACCTCGTAGATCGGCTCCCAACGCATTCGGGTTCTGGCATAATCGCCCGTCAGCGATTCGCCGGTCTTGGGATTGATCTCCGGGAACATCAGCCCGTTGCTGACATTGCCGTTGTGGGCCAGCGCCAACAGGCGCCCACCTGTCTTGCCCTCATAGGCCTGCATCCACTTCCACAGATCCTCGGGATTGAAGCTCTCGGCGGTCGTATAGGGCAGCATCTGCCGCGCCTGGTCGGCGCCGTCCCGATAGAGTACGTTGCGGTGCAGGTTGTTGCCGCCCTCCGTCGACGTCCACTCGTAGCCGATGATCGTGGTGAAGCGGCCGGGCTCGTTGTATTGCTCGGCGGTCTTCAGATAACGCCTCCAGACCGAACCGACGAAATCCTTGTCCATCAGGATTTCCGGGATCTGCTCCCCGGTGATGCCGGCGAAGGTCTCGATCACCTCCATCGTCGCGGCCAGGGCTGTATCGCCGCCCTCAACGATGCGCTCATGCCAGTCCCTGACTTTCGGATCGCGCATCAGCGCCGGATTGCCCTTGACGATCTCGTTCATTGCGCCCATCGCATCCGAATGGTCGGTGACGACGAGCCAGTCGAGCGGCCGCGCGAGCTTCACACGCTCGCCATGCGAGGCGGTCACCTCCTCGCCGCGGGCGAACCTGTAGGCCTCCTCCGGGCCCAGCGTGACGCCGAAGGCGCGGGCATCGAGCGACAGGTTGGTGTGCAGATGGGTATCGCCCCAATACACCCGCGTCGGGAAGTTACGGCCGGCATAGGGCGAATAGCCACGTGCCGTGAAGGCCTCTTTCACCGATTCGCGATCGCCGCCGACACTGCCCACCGAATCCGCAAGCGCCGGCGAGGCGAGAATTGCAGCGATGCCGACCGCGGCAAGAGGATGAATACGAGAGTTCCAACGAGCCATGGTCCCTGCCTTCTCATAGTTTTCAGTTCCTGCACTATGCCGTATAGCAAATCGGCGGCGCAAGGTCGCCCTCCTGATGATCATCCGATATTCCGCGACATCCGGCGTCTCGCCCGCCACGCCGCATGGGTATCGCGCATCGGTCGCACTGCAGGGTGAAGGGGGCCGATTGGCAGGACAAATCGAACCGAGTGTCCGTTCAAGGCTTTCCCGATATTCTCCCGCAGGCTATGAAATGACCGTCGAAAATCGTGGGCGGTACAACGGGGCGCGGATGTGCGAACACGCATGCGGATGATCCGTTGGCGCGCCGGAAGAGCAGGGATCAACCCTGTCTGACACAGCCTGTCGAACCGTATGATTGAGAGAGTTGGAGGATCGATGAACCGCAAGGCAGCCTACTGGCTGTGCGTCACTGCCTTCATTTCCGGGTGCGCCGCGCTTGGGACCAGCCAGCTCGCGGGGCGGTTCGGCGAAGCGGCGCCGCGCGAGCGCGCGGTCGAGACCCTGCCGCCGCAGGCCATCGATTACTGGTCCGCCGTCAAGCCCGTCATCGACAAGCGCTGCGTCGTCTGCCACGCCTGCTACGATGCGCCGTGTCAGCTGAAGCTGGGCTCGATCGAGGGCATCGAGCGTGGGGCGTCGACGGCGAAGGTTTACAACCCGGCCCGCTTCCGGCAGGCGCCGATGACACGGCTGTTCGAAGACGCGCATTCCGTTGCCGAATGGCGCGCGAAGGGGTTCTTCCCGGTCCTGAACGAACATGCCGATACGCCCGAGGCCAATCGCGAGGCTGGTGTCCTGTACCGGTTGCTCGAGCTGAAACGGGCCCATCCGCTCCCTGCCGGGAAGCGGCTCCCGGACAGCTTCGATCTGTCGCTCGACCGCAAGGAATCCTGCCCGAAGCCGGAGACCTTCGATGCGCATGCGCGCAAGCATCCGCTCTGGGGCATGCCATATGCGTTGCCGGCCCTGACGATCTCCGATCAGGCGGTGTTGATGGGCTGGATCGAGCAGGGCGCGAAGTATCTGCCGCGCGAGCCGATGGCCGCTGTCTTTCGGGCCCATATCGACCGCTGGGAACGGTTTCTCAACGGCGACTCGCTGAAGGAACAGCTCGCCAGCCGCTACATCTTCGAGCATCTCGCACTGGCACATCTGTATTTCCCTGCGGTCGACGAGCGCAAATTCTTCAGGCTCGTGCGCTCTGCGACGCCGCCGGGGCAGCCGCTTGCGCTCATCGCCGCAAGGCGTCCCTTTAACGATCCGGGGGTGAAGCGGGTCTACTATCGGATCGTCGCGGACCCGGAGACCGTCGTCGCCAAGACCCATATGCCGTACCGGCTCGACGATGCGCGGATGCGGCACTGGCGGTCGCTGTTCATCGACGCGGACTACGAAGTGACCGAGCTGCCGTCCTACGAGGAGAGCGTCGCGGCCAATCCGTTCGTGACGTTCCGGGACCTGCCGGTGCAGTCGCGCTACAAGTTCCTGCTCGACGAGGCGCAGTTCACGGTCATGGCCTTCATCAAGGGTCCGGTGTGCCGTGGCCAGGTCGCGCTCAACGTCATCAACGACCGGTTCTGGGTCTTCTTCGTCGACCCGAACCAGCCCGAGATCGGCCGGACCGATGCCTTCTACGCCAGCCAGGCCGACAAGCTGACCCTGCCGGCGAGCACGGGCGAGATCTATACGCCGCTCTCGCACTGGCGCAAATACGCGGCCCGGCAAAAGGCCCTGCTGCAGGAAAAGGATCGGTTTCTGGCCGAGACGCTGGGCGAAAGAAAGCGGCTGGATCTCGGTGTCATCTGGGATGGCGACGGAACCAACAGCAATGCCGCGCTGACCGTGTTCCGGCACTTCGACAGCGCCACCGTCGAGCAGGGCCTGCTCGGAACGCCACCGAAGACGGCGTGGCTGATCGGGTATGCGGTGCTCGAGCGGATCCATTACCTGCTGGTCGCGGGCTACGACGTCTATGGCAATCTCGGGCACCAGCTGGTGACTCGTCTGTACATGGATTTCCTGCGCATGGAGGGCGAGTCGAACTTTCTGCTGCTGCTGCCCGAGGCCGCCCGCACCCGCGAGCGCAATCACTGGTATCGCGGCGCAGAGGACGACGTGATTGAATTCATGACCCTGCCGAGTTTCGAGGACCGGTCGGTGCCGGCGATCGATTACCGGACGGATGACGAGAAGCTCGAACTGTTCGGCCTGCTGAAGAAACGGCTGGCGAAGGTCCTGTCCGATCGGCACACGATGGCGGCAATTCCAAACCCGCAGATCCGCGAACAGCTGGAGCGGCTGCACCGCGTGACCGGTACGGCGGCCACGCTGATGCCGCAGACCGCCTTCATCCGGATCCGTGCGGCGGCTGGCGACGAGTATGTGACACTGCTGCAGGACAGCGCGCATCTCAACATCACCTCGATGTTCGGCGAGAAGAAGGTGCGCATTCCGGAAGAAGACACGCTGAGCGTCATTCCCGGCTTCATCGGCAGCTATCCCAATGCCTTTTATGTCGTCGATGAGGACGCATTGGAGACATTTGTAGACACCGTAAGGGGTCTGCGGAGCGAGGACGATTACGCGCGGCTGCTCGATGCGTTCGGCATCCGGCGCACCGATCCGCGGTTCTGGACCAACAGCGATACCTTCCACCTCGCCTATCAGCTCCGCTACCCGGTCTCGTGGGGCATGCTCGATTACAACCGGCTGGACAACCGTTGATTGCATATGCGGATAGAATTACGCGCTATAAGATTATTTTGGCGGGCGCCGGTCCGGCCGACGGCCTCGGCCCGAGCCGATCCGGGCAACACCCCCAAGGACGGTCCCCGGGGTACCGGATCATCATCGCAATCCCCGCACCGGCGGCGCCCTCGCCCTATGGCGCCGGCAGGAATTGGTCTAAGATTTTGCGCCGGACCGGCCCGCGCCCGGTAACAGACGCGGTCGGCAAGGAGACAGGTAAGCGATGCGGATTCTCAAGATCATCGGCATTGTCGCGGCCGGCGTCGTGGCGCTGCTGGTCGCCGTGATCGTCGGCGCCGTCATCGTGCTCAACTTCCTCGACTTCAACGCCTACAAGCCCGTGATCGCCGATGCGGTGAGAAACTCGACGGGCCGTGAACTCGTCATCGCCGGCGATCTGCGGGTCGAGATTTCGTTCACACCGGGGATCGTTGCCGAGGGCGTGACGCTCTCGAACGCCGAATGGGGCTCGCGCCCCGAGATGGTGGCGGCGCAGCGGCTCGAGATACACGTCGCGCCACTTCCGCTGATATACGGATCCCTGCAGATCAGGCGCATCGAGCTGACCGGCGCGGACGTTCTGCTGGAGACCGATGCCGACGGTCGGGCCAATTTTGCATTTGCGATGCAGGAGGACGCACCGGAAGAGCTGCGGCCTCAGGAGGAGGCGCGGGACGGATTCACGGCAGTGCCCCTGATACTCGAAGCGAGAGTTCGCGAATCCCGCCTGACCTATGTGAACGGCGCGACCGGCGTTACCCGCAGCGCGGCCTTCGAGGCGGTGACCCTGAACAGCGGAGGTCGCGGCGCACCGCTCAAACTTGACGTCGCGGCAAGCTACAATGACGTTCCGCTTCGTGCCGAGGCGACACTCGGTGCGATGTCCGACCTCATTGCACCGAACGGCCCATGGCCCGTCGATCTCGCGGCCGAGGGCGGCGGCGCGAAGCTGACGGTAGCGGGCACGATCGCAGAACCGCTTGCCGGTGCCGGCCTCGATCTTGCGGTATCGCTGAACGGCGCTCAGACGGGCGACCTCTCCGGCCTCTTGGGCAGCCCGCTTCCGGAACTGGGCGCCTATGCGCTGTCGGGCCGGCTTACGGGCGACCTGCGGTCGACTCTCGAACTCGGCGATCTCAAGACGCAACTCGGGACCAGCGACCTTGCGGGAAGCGCCACCGCCAGTCTCGCCGGCCCGCGCCCGGTGATCGACGCAAAGTTGCTGTCCAAGAAACTCGACCTTGCCGGGCTGGGCACGGGGGTGAACGCGTCGCTGGTGAATTCGGCGGCGACTCTCTCCCTTACCGGGCGAACCCTTACCGTCGCACGGTTTTCGACGCGGCTTGCCGGCGGGTCCGCCACGGCCTCCGGTACGGTCGCCGACGTGTTCGAGCTGGCCGGCATGGACCTTTCGGTATCCGCATCCGGCGACCGCTTCACCGATCTCTCGCAACTCGCTGGGACCGAACTGCCGGCCCTCGGCGCCTATTCCATCTCCGGGCGGCTCCGCGGCGACGTTGCCGGCACGATCGATGTGTCCGGGCTGGTGGCGCGGCTCGGCGAAAGCGATGTAGCCGGCAGCGCGACAGTCTCGCCCGCCGATCGCGGCCATATGCTGCGCGCACGTCTTTCATCGAACAGCATCGATCTGCCCGCCCTCGGCGTCCTTGACGTGCCGCTGCGGGATGCGGCCACCGTGGTCTCGCTGAAGGACAAGACCCTGACGATCGAATCGTTCCGGGCAACCCTGTCCGGCGCCGCGATCGACCTTTCCGGGGCGATCGCGGATCCCGCTGCCGCGGCGGGGCTGGATTTGTCGGTCACGGCGAAGGGGAGGCAAATTGCCGACCTGGCGGCGCTGGCGGGGATGGAATTGCCGGAACTCGGCGCATACAGCGTGACGGGCCGGCTCAACGGGAATCCGCGCGAAACGCTGCGGGCAACGAATATCGCGGCTCGACTCGGCGAGAGTGATCTGAGGGGGCGCATCGCGGTCACGCTGAGCGGCGACCGCCCGGGGGTTGATGCCGATCTGTCTTCGGACCGCATCGATCTCGTCAGCCTCGGGGCGATTAAGCCCACCCCCGGCGACGGCGCAACCGGCCAGCCCGCGGCCGAGCCGAAACCGGATCGGTTGTTTCCCGACGATCCGCTGGAGCTCGAATGGCTCAACGCGGCCGATGTGACCATTCGATATGGCGCCGCGACGGTCATCGGTCGGCAGCCGCTGATGAGAGATGCCGCCATCGCCCTCTCGCTCCAGCACGGTCTTCTGGAGGTCGAGTCGGTCAGGGCGGTCCTGCAGAACGGCATTCTCGACGGCGCCGTGCGCATCGATGGCCGCAAGAAGGCGACGGGGTGGGCCGCTAGGATCGCACTGAAAAAGGTCGACCTGGCGGTCCTGATGGCACAGACGGCGCAGGCCGGTGCCATTCAGGGACAGATCAATCTCGAGTTCGACCTGACCGCCCGGGGAAATTCGATCCGCCAGATCATGGCGGGCCTCGACGGCCACGTTCTGCTGGCGATGGGCAAGGGCCAGATCAGATCGCGGACGCTGCAGACATGGGTCGGCGGGCCGACGCAGGTCCTCAGCAACGTGCTCACGCTGAATATGCGCGGCAACACGGCGGTGAACTGCGCGATGGCGTCCTTCTATATCAAGCAGGGCCTGGCCACCAGCGACGGGCTGCTGCTCGATACCGACGTTGCCGCCTTCGTCGGCAAGGGCAACGTCAACCTTAAGACCGAGGCCGTCGACGTGATCATCGATCCGAAGGTCAAGCGACTGACGCTGAGCGCCGCGGTGCCGGTGCACATTCGCGGCACGCTCATGCGGCCGACATACACCCTCGACGAGAGGGCGGTCGCCCTCAGGGTCGGTGGATTGCTGGGCGGCCTGATCTATCCGCCAGCGCTCATCATCGGGCTCGGCGAACTGGGCACGTTCAGGGACGGGGATTGCGTTGGCGTCACGGCCGTTCCCGAAGATCCGGGAGCGGCCGAGCAGCCGGCGCCGACGACGGAGCCGGGGCCAACGAGATTGCCGGGAAGGATCCTCCAGGGGACGGGAGATTCGATCACCAGGGGATTGCAGAGATTGTTCGGCGAATAGGGGGACGGGCACCGGCGACGGCGTGTCGGGCTCTCTGGCCGTGTCCACAAGGTCCCCGAACATCGCGTCGGGCGCCCTTATCCCGAGCCCGTCGGAGGACACAAGCTCCCCGGCATGGAGCGCTTCGCACGGAGCGCCAATTCGTCATTGCGAGGAGGCCGAAGGCCGACGCGGCAATCCAGGGTGCTGCTAAAACGTGTGCCTTTCTGGATCGCCACGGCTGCCGCGCAGCCTCGCGATGACGATATTCTGTTTTGTGCAAAGGTCTCGATGCTGGGGCGGGCCGGCGCGCCGATACTGCCGAGCGCGGCCCAACGGATTGTGCGCTAAGGCGTGAGGATCTTCCACTCGCCCTCGCTGGTCTTGCAGCGGTCGACGATGAAGCGGAAGGGGTCCCTTGTCCGCCGCAGCTCGATGTCATGCCGGAGTCGCCGGCACGGCATGCCCTGGTGCTCGAATATCTCGATCAGCGTGACGGTCCCGCGGTTGCCGGTTGCCGGATTTTCCCATGCTTCGACCGCGTTCAACTCCACTTCCTCGCTCAGGTAGAGCTTTCTGGACGCGGCGTCGAGCAGCGCGGCGTCTCCCTCCCCCAGCTGAAACCCGGATCCCCTGAACGGATTGGCGGTCCCCGTCGTCACGGTGGCAATCGTTACCGCAGCCAAAAGACAGGCTGCCAGCAATTTCGATCTGGTCGGACGCATCGCCCGGCTCCCCGCTGTTCGAACGACGTCGCAAAGGCTTAACATCGCACCCTTGCACAGGGTATCGAATTTCGGGACATCTGTGTAGCCGATCGCAAACCGTGACCGGGCCGTCGCGCTGGGATCTGCTTCCGAGGCACCCCTTGTGCCGCATTGGGATGCCGGGCTGCCGATTGTGGTGCGCTCGGGCTTTCGTTGATTTATCATGTGTTACAGGTTTGATCGGGCATGCCTCGCATGGCGCAGATTGCCCGGAACCAGGGGGAGCAGACAATGAAAATTCTCAAGGTGCTCGGTCTTGTCTTGGCTGGCCTTCTGGTGCTGGCGATCGCCGGTGTCGTTGCTGCTCTTCTTCTTATCGACGTCAACTCCTTCAAGCCTCTGATCGCCAATGAGGTGAAGAAGGCGACCGGTCGCGATCTGACCATTGCCGGCGATTTGCGGCTGGGGGTCTCGCTCGTCCCCAGTATTGTCGCCGACGACGTGACCCTGTCGAACGCGGAATGGGCGTCGCGTCCCGAGATGTTCTCGGTCCGGCAACTCGAAGGGCGGGTGGTCCTGCTACCGCTCCTGGCCGGTGTGCTGGAGATCGACCGCATTGCACTTATCGGCGCGGATATCATGCTGGAGGTCGATTCTGGGGGCCGCGCCAATTTCGATTTCACCTCCCCGGATGGCGAAACAGCGGCGCCAGCCCCGCCGCCGGAAGAGGAGCTGTCCGTCGGCGCGATACCCTTGGTCCACGAGGTGGAAATCAGGGACTCCAACCTCGCCTACGTCAACGCGGTGACGGGCGTAAGACACGATACCGCAATCGATTCGCTGATCATGCGAAGCAAGACGTGGGAGGCACCGGTCGAGCTGTTCTACGAGGGCGACATCAATGATGAGGCGATCCGCATCCGTGCCGAAGTGGGAAGCCTTGCGGTCCTGTTCGAACAACGCACGCCCTGGCCGGTGGATTTGTCCGTCGAAGCCGGCGGCGCCGAAATCGCCGTTCAGGGTTCGATCGCAGATCCCCTTACGGCGACGGGACTCGATCTCGCGGTCGCCGTCAACGGCGATCAACTCGGCGATCTTTCCGGCATCCTCGGCGCAAAGGTACCGCCGTTCGGCGAATACGCGGTCTCGGCGCGCGTTGCGGGCGATGTGACCGACACGATCCGCGCGTCCGAAATTGCCGTGCAGCTGGGCAAGAGCGACGTCAAAGGCGAGGTGTCGGTCGCACTCGCCGGCACGAGGCCGGTCGTGGACGCCGGGTTCTCCTCCGAGAATCTGGATCTTGCGGTTCTCTCCGGCGCCGTGGCTGTCCCGTCCGAGGAGAAGAAGGCCGAGAAAACGGAGAAATCAGAGCGACTGTTTCCCGATGATCCGCTCCAGCTCGAAGCCTTGAAATCGGTCGACGCCTCGTTCCGGTACGATGCGGCGTCGGTCGTCGGCCGGCGCGCGACACTGCGCGACATGACGGTCGCCTTTACGCTGAAGAACGGGCTTCTCGATGTCGAGCAGCTCAAGGCGCAACTGTATGAAGGGACGTTCGAGACGACCGTGCAATTTGACGGTCGCACGGAACAGGCCGGCGTGGTCGCGAAGGCCGCGTTACGAAAGTTCGATCTCGGCCGGGTGCTCGCCGAAACCTCCGCCGCGGGCATGGTGGAGGGTCAGGTCAATTTCAATCTCGCCGCAGAGGGAAAGGGCCGCTCGATCCATGAAATCATGGCGAGCCTGGACGGCAAAATCGATCTGGCCATGGGCAAGGGGAGAATCAAATCGCGGGCGCTGCAGCAATGGGTCGGCGGGCCGACCGAGGTGCTCAGTAACTTCCTGACCATGAATCTCGAGGGATATTCGACCGTCAACTGCGCACTCGGTTCCTTCGATATCAAACAGGGCGTTGCGACCACCGGCGGCCTGCTCCTCGATACCGACGTCGCCGCGTTCGTCGGCAAGGGGACGGTGAACCTGGGAACGGAGGCGCTCGACCTCGTCATCGATCCCGAGGTCAAGCGAATGACGTTGAGCGCCGCCGTGCCCGTGCTCATTCGTGGCACCTTCATGAAACCGGAATACAGCCTCGACCGAAAGGCGGCCGCCCTGCGGGTTGGCGGATTGCTAGGCGGTCTTGTCTATCCGCCGGCGCTCATCATCGGGCTCGGTGAACTCGGTACCTTCGGCGAGGGAGACTGCGTCGGGGTGAAGGGAACTGCCGAGGGGCAGGCGCAGCCGACGCCGGCCGCGCAACCCGCACAACCGGCACAGCCCGAGCAGACGACGGATCAGGAGCCCGAAAACCTGCCCGGCAAGGTTCTCAAAGGCACGGGCGATTCAATCACCAAGGGCCTCAAGAAGCTGCTCGGAGATTAGCACGAAGCCCGACGCGCATGGCGCCAGGTCGCGGGCGACGTGATCGGTCGGCGTCGTCACCGTCGACATCGCCGCCGCGCCGGTGCCGGCGCGTGTTGACAGGTCTCATGGTGGCTTGCTTGATAACGCGTGCGGCGGCAGCGGCCGGCGGCGAACACGAACAAGTGGCGGAGCGATGGACGACCAGCAGATCGACGACAATGAACTTGCCGCCGCGCTTCGCCGGCGTCTTCTGGACCGCACCGCGCGGATCGGCATCATCGGGCTCGGTTATGTCGGGCTGCCGCTCTCCGTTGCATTCGCCGAGAGCGGCTTTCACGTCACGGGATTCGACATCGACGCCGGCAAGGTCGCGCATCTCAACGCCGGCGAGAGCTATATCGGCCATGTCGGCTCGGAGGCGATCGCTGCGCTCCTGGGCCAGGACCTGTTCCGCGCGAGCGCCGATTTCCCGGAGCTTGCGGGCATCGATGTCGTGCTCATTTGCGTGCCGACGCCACTGACGCGGCAGCGTGAGCCGGACCTTCGATTCGTCACCGAGACCGCGTCGGCGATCGCGCCGCATCTGGGGCCGGGCCGGCTTGTGGTCCTGGAATCGACGACCTGGCCGGGAACCACGGAAGAGGTCCTCAGGCCGATCCTGGAGTCGGGCGGGCTGACCTCCGGCCGCGACCTGTTCCTGGCGTATTCTCCCGAGCGCGAGGATCCGGGCAATCGGGATCATCGAACTGCGACGATCCCGAAGGTCGTCGGGGGGCATGGCCGCGTCGCGCGGGATCTTGCCGAGGCGCTGTATGGGCAGGTGGTCGCAGAGATCGTGCCGGTTTCGTCGACCGCGACGGCTGAGGCGGTCAAGCTTTCGGAGAACATCTTTCGCGCCGTCAATATCGCGCTGGTCAACGAGTTGAAGCTGGTCTACGACCGCATGGGCATCGACGTCTGGGAGGTGATCGAGGCGGCGAAGACCAAACCGTTCGGCTACATGCCGTTCTATCCCGGCCCGGGCCTCGGTGGGCACTGCATTCCGATCGACCCGTTCTATCTGACCTGGAAGGCGCGCGAGTACGGCATTTCGACCCGCTTCGTCGAACTCGCCGGAGAAATCAACACGGAGATGCCGCGCCACGTCGTCGAACGACTGGCACAGGCGCTCGACGCCCGCGCGGGCAAGGGTCTGAACGGGGCGCGGGTTCTTGTCCTCGGTGTCGCCTACAAGAAGAATGTCGATGATACGCGCGGCAGCCCCGCATTTGTCATCATCGAGCTGCTCGAAGCGCGCGGCGCGTCCGTCGCCTTCCACGACCCGCATGTCGCCGAGATCCCGCCGACCCGAGAGCATGGCGGCCTCGCCGGTCGCCAATCCGTCGAGCTGAGCGAGCAGGCGCTGGCTGAGTTCGATGCGGTGCTCATCGTCACCGATCACGATGCAGTGGATTACGAGTGGCTCGTTCGGCACAGCCGCCTGGTGGTGGATACGCGGAACGTGACGCGGCGGATTTCCGACCGCCGCGAGCGCATCGTCAAGGTTTAGCGGCGGCGACCAGCCCGGCCAGGCCGGCCGCGTTCTCGAACGCATAGCCGGCCTCGTCATTGTCGAAGAAGCAATAGACGTCGAGCCCGTTGGCGCACCACTGCCCGATGCGCTCCGCCCAGCGCCGAAGCGCGCGGCCGTCATAGCGTCCCCGATAGGCGGCCGCCGGGCCGTGCAGGCGAATGTAGACGAAATCGGCGGTGGTCAGGCGCGGTGCGCGCATGCCGGCCAGTTCGAACACGCAGAAGGCGGCGTTGCGCGCCTCCAGAAGGGCCGCAACCGAATCATTGTGCCAGCTCGGATCGCGGAACTCGAACGCGTAACGCTGTCCGGACGGCAGCGCTGTGAGGAAGTTAGCGAGCCGTTCCGGATTGCAGCGCCAGCGCGGCGGCAGCTGGAACAGGATCGGGCCCAGGCGTTCGCCAAGCGGACCGACGGCGTCCATGAATCGCTGGAGTCCGGCGCCGGGGTCCTTCAGCTTTTTCATGTGGGTGAGGTAGCGGCTGGCCTTGACCGCGAACACGAAGCCCGGCGGCGTCGCCGCCAGCCAGCCGTCTATGCTTGTCTCTTGGGGCAGTCCGTAGAAGGTGCTGTTGACCTCGACGGCATGCAGGATGCCGGCATAGTAACCGAGCGCGTCGTCCAGCGGCATGTCGTCCGGATAGACAGGCC
Source organism: Rhodospirillales bacterium (assembly GCA_020356105.1). GTDB lineage: Bacteria > Pseudomonadota > Alphaproteobacteria > UBA8366 > JADFVY01. The sequence goes on from CP070634.1 coordinate 564,705, forward strand.
CCAGCCAGTGCTGATAGCGCCAGCCCGACGTGCCGATGAAACTGCTGCCGAACCGTGTCATCGTCCAAACCCGCGGGAACGGTTCGACCCGCCGCCGCGGCTCACGGTCCTCATGGCGCCCGCCGCGATATTGCCCCGATTGTCGCGGATCGACCGAACTGGTCCCGGCGACCCTGCACGGCGAATCGCTCCTGCGGTCGGAGCCGCATCTGCACGAATCGGGGCCATGTCGTTCGCGCGGCGTCCAGCGCCTGCCTTCTGTGTGGGCCGGGTCCGTTCACGCGACCGCTCGATACAGGTAGTATCGCTCCGGCGGCACGCCGTCCGGAGCCTCGATCTCGCGCCAGGACTCCGGGGCCGGCAGCGGCTGGTCGCTCAGAACGATGCCGCCAACGCGCACCATCTCGGCGAGCAAGGGGCCGACCTTCGAAGCGAGGCGTGCATTGCGCGCGGCATCGCCGGTGCCGATATCGTTGTGCACCAGGGCAATGGTGCGCCCGAGCAATCGCTGCGCCCGCTGCAGCGTGGCCTCGACGTCGCCCATGAAGAGATGGTCCCGATCCGGGATGCAGTCGGGATGGGCGTTGATCTGTCTCTCGAAGACGAAGATCTCCCGATCCGGCAGCCGTTCGCGCAGATGATCGTAGGTGCGGCCGTTGCCCAGGCCCAGCTCGAGGATCGGGCCCGGCAGACCGCCGATCTCCGCCGCCGCCCAGTCGATGCAGGCGCGCTGGGCCTGCAGGCGACGGATCACGCTGTCCAGCCGGCTCATCGCCGCCCGCGCCCCTGCGCAGGGCCGATCACTCCGCTATCGCCCCGGCAGGTCATCTGCTGCGATCTTCGTCGACAGCCATGGCCATCTCGCGCAGCTGTGCATTGGTCTGCAACAGGCGGTTCGCGAGTTCGCGCATGATCTCCTTGGCGATTTCCGGAAACTCGCCGATCAGCCGGAAGAACAGCTCCTTTCTGATCCGCAGCGCTACGAGATCTGATTTCGCGGTCACGGTCGCGGTCCGCGGCACGTCACAGAGAATCGCGATCTCGCCGACGAAATCATGATTGCCGAGCGTCGCCACGGACAGCGGGCCCTTCTCCGTGTCGATCGTAACGTCGGCCCGACCGGTTATGATCAGAAATGCCGCATCGCCCGGGTCCCCCTGGCGAAACAGCACTTCGCCATCCGCGTAGGACAGGCGCTCGCTAGTGAATGCAAGCAGCTTCAGTTTCGCCGGTTCGATATTGGCGAACATCGGTATCTTGCGGAGCAGTTCGAATTCTTGCTGCAGGCTCATCTGCGGATCCTTCTTTCCTGCGGCTCGCGGTCAGAGATCATGGAGAAAGTTGCGATAGGTGCCGCCTTCGCGGTCGGCCAGCTCCTCCGGCGAACCGTCCTCGGCGATACGGCCCTCATCCATAACGACGACACGCGGAAATTTATTCGCCAACGTAGCATTATTGAGCACCCAGACGACCGTGCGGCCGCCGCATTCCGCCAGTACCCTGTTGACGACGGTGTTCTGCATCCGCGCATCGAAGCCGGCGGCGGCCTCGTTGACCAGCAGGATCCGGGGTCGCTTCAGCAGGCAGCGCGCGATGCCGATCTTCTGACGCTGTACCGGCGACAGCCGTGAGCCGCCCGGCCCCGTCTGGCTGCGCAGGCCTGCGGACATCACGACGTCGCGCAGGCCGAGCCCCTCGAGGACCTCCGCGATAAGAACGCCGACGCGCTGCGCCGCGTTGGCCTGGCCGTAGTCGATCTTGCCGAACAGGATATTGTCCTGGATTGTCGCGCCGGGATTGTACGCTTCGGGATCGAAGAACGCGATCCTGCCGGTGAGCTCGTCCGGCAGGCCCTCGGCAAAGGCGCGGCGTGCCTCGAGCAGACGTGACTGCAAGGCCTTGTCGATCAGGTCGAGACGGTGGCGTGCCGGGATCAGCTTGAAGGGGAGCGCAATCAGGCGATCCCGGTCGGTCTCGCCGAGCGCGTCAAGGCCGCGCGCCGCCCGTCCGAGAATCGCGTGGAACTCCGGCAAATCCTCGGCCGAGATGAAGCTGAACCGTTCGAAGAATTCGTGACCCGGCGGCAAGTCCGCGAACAGCTCGACCATCGTCTGGGCGACGTGCCGGCCGATCTTGAGGAACTCGTCGGTGAGCGCGACGCGCTCCAGAATGCGTCGAACATACCAGTTGGCGGCGATGTGCTGTTCGCTCAGTGTCTCGTCGAGCGGTACGCCGAATATCAGGTTCTCCGCGACCGAGGCGTTGAGGTTATAGCGCCCCGCATCGAATGGTTCGACCAAGCGCGAGACCTCCGGATCGGCCAGCCGGTCGCGGACCGCGGCGCGCGCCTCGAGGATCTTGCGCGCAACGTCCGGCTTCTCTTCCGGTTCGATCGTGCCGCGCAGGCCGCGGGCATAGATATCGTCGTCGAGATCGACCGCCCGCAATACGTCGAGCATTCGCGCCTCCAGTTCGTCCGGTCCGGCGACGTCGGCAGAGGCGTAGTCGATCCAGTCCGCGTTGAAATCCAGCGTCGTGTTGCCGGCTTTTTCCGCTTCATGGAGTTCCTGCTCGTACCTGGCCTGCGCGTCCGCCTCGTACCCGGCCGCCCTCGTCGGCTCGTGCTTCAGTGCGAAGGCCAGCGCGTCGGCCAGGGAGCCCGCCTGGACGTATACCGACGGCCCGACATAGGCGATGCGTCGGCCGGTCACTGCGCGGGGCAGTCTCTTGATGTCGCGATCGTCCAGCATGACCGACCCGCTCGTCGGCGTCAGCAGGCCGGCGATTGCCATCACGAGCTCGCCCTTGCCGCTGTTCGCCGTACCCACCACGGCCACATGATCGCCGGCGCCGATGTCGAGCGTGACACCGTCAAGCGCGCGCACGCCATCGTCGTCGACCAGACCGACGTTCTGCAGCACCACCGGGGCATCCGGCGCGATGTCGCCGGCCTCGTCGAGTTCCGACAGGAGCGTCTCCTCGTCCAGGATGTGCGGCGGATCGAACTGTTCGATCACCTGGCCGTACTTGATCCGGACATCTTCCTTCTGCTGATACCAGGTCAGCATTTCCTTCCAGGGTCCGGCGAGGTCCTTGTAGGCCGCGAGGACGGCAACCAGCGCACCGAAACTGAGCTCGCCCTCGATGACGAGCCAGCCACCGATCGAAAAGAAGAAGAACGGTGTGAGCTTGTCGATGAAGTTATTCAGGAACTTCATGAAGAACTTGATGCGATAGATATCGAACCGGATCCAGTAGATGATGCCAAGGCGCGACGCGAACCGGGACAGCTCGTGTCGCGCGGAGTCATGGGCGCGCAGCTCGGTGATCCCCGAGACCGTCTCCCCAATGTGATCGGACAGCCGACGCACGTTTTGCACGCGCTGCTTGCCAAGCTCGTTGACCCGGCGCTGGAGCTTCGGAATCACATAGATCTGCAGTGGATAGAGGGCGATCGCCGCGGTTCCCAATATCGGGTCCTGGACCATGATGAAACCGAGGATGATCAGCAATTGTCCGCCCTGGAACATCGGGTCGGCGAACGCGGTGCCGATGAAGCCGCCCAGCGGCTCGACCTCGGCCGTGATCATCGGGATCAACTCGCCCTGGCTGACCTTGCGAAATTGCGGCAGCGGGAACCGCAGGATCCTCTGGTAGAGCTGATAGCGCAGCCGCCGCAGAAGCCGCTCGCCGAGACGGCCCTTGAAGACGTTGATGTAATATTTCAGGACGCCGTTCACCAGCACGAGGAACAGGTATACGAAACTGAGCCCGATCAGGAATTCGATCTGGCTGGTGCCGACGCTGAGCATGGGTGAACCGAACAGCACGACGTCGAACGGCGGTCCGGACGTCGCACCGATCGCCTGGTTCACGATCACCTTGGGCATTTCGAGCGCGAGGTAGAGGAAGGGATAGGACAGGACGATCACGGCCAGCAGCCAGATCTGCTGCGCCTTGCTGTATCGCAGTATGAAGCCGAAGATGCTCGGTTCCACGGTGCTCGACCGCCGCCACTCTGTCTCAAAATCCCGCCCGCCGGCGGGGCAAACCTTACCGCAGCTTATACGGCCCGAAACCCTCCTTGGAAAAAAATTGAACGAGGGTGCTTCCGGCAACCGCCCCGGCCGTGTCATAGTCGGCCCGCAAAACCGGAAGCCGACGGTTCGCCGACGCGGCAGGAGGTAGCGATACGATGGGCATACACGACCGAGAGGCCCGCGTCCTGATCTACAGCCATGACACGTTCGGGCTGGGCCACCTCAGGCGCTGCCGCGCCATTGCGCATTCCATGGTGGGGGAGCGTCGCGCCATGTCGGTCCTGATCCTCTCGGGATCGCCGATCATCGGCAATTTCGATTTCCGCGCGCGAGTCGATTTCGTCCGGGTGCCGGGCGTGATCAAGCTTCGCAACGGCGACTATACCTCGCTTGCCCTCCATATCGATATCGAGGAGACGCTGGCAATCCGGGCCTCGATCGTTCGCCACACGGCCGAGGCGTTCGATCCCGACCTGTTCATCGTCGACAAGGAACCGCTTGGCCTGCGGGGAGAGGTGGCCGGCACGCTCGATCTGCTGAAGGCGCGCGGCGTGCCGTTGGTGCTGGGGTTGCGGGATGTGCTGGACGATCCGCTGACCCTGCACAAGGAATGGGCGCGCAAGAAGGTTATTCCCGCGCTCAAGGACTACTTCGACGAGATCTGGGTCTACGGCATGCCGGAGATCTGCGATCCGCTCGCCGGAATTCGCCTGCCAGCCCGCGTTCGCAACAAGGTGCACTACACCGGCTACCTTCGGCGGGAATTGCCCACTGCGCCGGCCGCGCACACGGCACTGTCGAAGATCTCCGCGCCCTACATACTGGTGACGCCTGGCGGCGGCGGCGACGGCCAGCAGATGGTCGACTGGGTGTTGCGTGCCTATGAGTCCTGTTCCGACCTGCCGTACCCGGCGCTGATCGTCCTTGGCCCGTTCATGGCTTCCGAGGACCAGTCCGAATTCCTGGCCCGCTGCGAGCGCCTGGAAACCGTCGAGGCGATCACCTTCGACGCCCGCATCGAAGGCCTGCTCGACCAGGCGGTCGGCGTGGTGGCGATGGGCGGATACAATACGTTCTGCGAGATTCTTTCCTTCGACAAACGCGCGCTTATCGTACCGCGCATGGAACCGCGCATGGAGCAGTATATCCGCGCGAGCCGGGCCTGGGACCTCGGCCTTGCGGGCATGCTGCCGAATGACGGCGTGCGCACCGCCGCCGACATGGCGAACGCCCTGCGGCGGCTCGGCAGCCGGCCGCTGCCCTCGACGCGCATGCCCGACGGGATGCTGGACGGCCTCGATAATGTCAATCGCCTGGCCGACCGGCTGCTGCACCGCAACGGCCGGCGCCCGGGGTCCATCGATCTGGCGCCGCCGCTGGCTGTCGTGGGGGCGGAGCAGTAGCACCGTGCCCGCGGTTGCGGTCATTCTGAAGGGTTATCCGCGTCTCTCGGAAACCTTCATTGCGCAGGAAATAAGAGAGCTGGAGCGTCTTGGCGCGGACCTTCGCATCATATCGCTGCGCCATCCGACCGACCGCCACCGCCATCCGGTGCATCGCGAGATCGCCGCTCCGGTACGTTACCTGCCGGAATACCTCCATCATGAACCCCTGCGTGTCCTGCGGGGGCTCGCTGCGGTGCGCCGAAAGGCGGGCTTCGCAAAGGCTCTGTCGGTCTGGTTGCGCGATCTGCGGCGTGATCCGACACGCAACCGGATCCGTCGGTTCGGGCAGGCCTGCGTGCTCGCCGCCGAGCTGGAGCCCGACACCACCCATTTGCACGCTCATTTCCTGCATACCCCGGCCTCCGTCGCCCGCTACGCGGCCGCGATATGCGGCCTGCCGTGGAGCTGTTCGGCGCACGCAAAGGACATCTGGACCACATCGGACTGGGAAATCGCCGAGAAGCTGGCGTCACTCGACTGGCTGGTGACCTGCACCGCCGCCGGTCGGGACCGGCTGCAGGATCTGGCACGGGATCCGGACCGCGTCGCGCTTGTCTATCACGGGGTCGACCTCGCGCGTTTTCCGCCGGGCGGCGACGACCGGCCGGCGCGCGACGGCAACCTGGTCTCGGATCCGGTGACCATCCTGTCGGTCGGCCGCATGGTCGAGAAGAAGGGATATGACGACCTGCTCGATGCCCTGGCCGGCTTGCCGCCGGCCATGTCCTGGCGATTGCGGCATATTGGCGGCGGCAAGCTCGGCGATCGGTTGCGGGCCCGGGCCGCCCGTCTCGGTATCGAAGACCGGATCTCATGGCTTGGCCCTCAACCTCAGGAAACCGTGCTCGACGAAATGCGCGCGGCCGATCTGTTCGTTCTGGCCAGCCGAGTCGCGTCCGATGGCGACCGGGACGGGTTGCCCAACGTGTTGATGGAGGCCCAGAGCCAGGGGCTGGCGGTGCTGGCGACCCGGGTTTCTGCGATACCGGAGTTGATCATCGACCAGTCGACGGGCTTTCTGGTGCGACCGGGTGATCCGGACGCGCTCGCGCAGGCCCTTGCCCGACTGATCGCCGATCCGGAATTGCGTCGACGGCTCGGGCGTGCCGGAGCGAAGCGTGTTCGGGACTCGTTCTCACTTGCCGCCAATATCGGAGAGATTGCCCGGCGGTTCGGCATGACCCGCGAAGAGCGGTGGGCGGCCGCATGCGAATAGCCTTCTATGCGCCGCTGAAGGCTCCCGACCATCCGGTGCCCTCCGGCGATCGGCGGGTGGCCCGGCTGTTCATGGAGGCGCTGCGCTGCGGTGGGCACGATGTCGAGCTGGCATCTCGTTTTCGCAGCTACGACGGGTCCGGAGAGGCGATACGACAAGCCCGCCTGCAGCGGCTCGGTGTTCGCCTGGCGTCCCGTTATCTCGAGCGGTGCCGAGGCACGGCGCCTGACCTCTGGTTCACCTATCACCTTTATCACAAGGCACCGGACTGGCTTGGGCCAACTGTCGCGGCTCGGCTCGGCATTCCCTATGTCCTGGCCGAGGCGAGTTTCGCCCCGAAACAAGCGGCCGGACCGTGGGCAGCCGGACACGCGGCGGTCGCCGCCGCCATTCGCGAGGCGGAGCGCGTCATTTGCATCAACCGCGATGATGCGGCCTGCCTGCGGCCACTGCTTCAGAGCGCGCGGCGTCTTAACGAAATCAATCCGTTTCTCGATATCGAACCGGCTCGCGACGCCCGAAATCGTCGGACCGCACATCGGAGGACGCTTGCGGCGCGCTTGGGTATCGAGCCGGGCGTGCCGTGGATTGCGGTGGTCGCGATGATGCGGCAGGGCGATAAACTGGCATCGTACCGAATGCTCGGCGATGCCCTCGACCGCATCGGTGACCGTCGCTGGGTGCTGCTGGTCGCCGGCGACGGTCCGGCCAGGCCGGAGGTCGCCAAGGCGCTGAATTTCGGCGATCGGGTGCGGTTCCTGGGGGTGCTCGACGAACCGGCGGTCGACCAGTTGAACGCGGCGGCGGATCTCGGCGCCTGGCCCGCCGTCAACGAGGCCTTCGGCATGGCCGCTCTGGAGGCGCAAGCCGCCGGCCTGCCGCTGGTTGTCGGCGATCGTCCCGGGGTCCGGCAGATCGTGCAGGCCGGCGAGACGGCGCTGCTCGCGGGTCCCGAAGATCCCGCGGCGTTCGCGCGGGCGCTGGCATCGCTGCTGGACGATCCGATACGCCGCAGGGAAATGTCCGCTGCGGCGTTGGCACGTGTCGCGCGCGAGCACAGCCTGTCGGTTGCGGCGCATCGGCTCGACGCGGTTGTTGTTGCCGCGGTTGCGGACAGGCTGCGGGCGAGGGCGTCGTGACCTTGCTCGCGGTTGTCCGGCACGGCCCCACGGAGTGGAATACACGCGGCCGCGTCCAGGGACGCACGGATGTTCCGCTGGATGCCACGGGGATTGCGGAAGTCCGGCGATGGAGCCTGCCGCCCGACGTCGATGGGTTTTCCTGGGTCTCGAGCCCGCTCACCCGCACCATGGAGACCGCGCGAATTCTGCGCGGGGAAGAGGTCAGGCGCGACGCGCGGCTGGTCGAGATGGACTGGGCAGGCTGGGAGGGAGAAACGCTCGATGCGCTGCGCGCGGAGCTGGGCGACTTGATGCGCGCCTGGGAGGCCAAGGGGCTCGATTTCAAGGCGCCCGGCGGCGAAAGTCCACGAGAGCTACAGGCACGGATTGCCCCGTTCCTGGTCGAACTCGCGGGCCGCGCCGAGGATACGGTGGCGGTCACACACAAGGGCGTCATCCGGGCGCTGTACGCGCTGGCGACCGGGTGGGATATGACCGGCAAGCCGCCCCAGAAACTCCGTGACTCCTGCCTGCACCTGTTCCAGCTCGCGGCCGATGGCACGCCGGCTCCAAAACGCTTGAATATACCACTCGCACCGGGCGCGGGCGAATGAAGAGCGCCACGGTTCTAGTCTATGTGCAGCACCTCCTCGGCATCGGACACCAGATGCGCGCGGCGGCGATCGTGCGTGCGATGCGGGCGCAGGGGCTGAACGTAACCTGTGTCTCGGGGGGCGAACCCGCCGGCATGCCCGACCTTGGCGGCGCCCGTCTGATCCAGCTTCCACCGCTGCGCGCGGCAGACTCGAGTTTCAGGCGTTTGGTCGACGAGATGGGCCGGGAGATCGACGCCGAAGGGCGCGCGCGTCGCCGCGATGCGCTGTTATCGGCGTTCAGGGACGTCCGGCCCGGGGTGTTACTGATCGAGAGCTTTCCGTTCGCGCGCTGGCAGTTCCGCTTCGAACTGCTGCCGCTGCTGCAGGCAGCACGCGAGAAGGGCGTGCGGGTGGCAGCCTCCGTGCGCGACATCCTGGTTGCCAAGGACGATCCGACTCGCGTGGACGCGATCGTCGATATCCTGCGCGAGTCGTTCGATGCGGTGCTGGTGCATGGCGATCCGCGGCTGGTGTCGCTCGACGCCACCTTCGGCGCCGCCGACAGGATTGCCGACCTGATTCACTACACCGGATATGTCGCGCCGCCACCGCCCGACATTGCCGCCGACGGCCCCGGTGCCGGCGAAGTGGTGGTCGCGGCCGGCGGCGGTGCCGTTGGCGGGACGCTGTTGCGAACAGCATTGGCGGCGCGCCCGTTGACCAAATTCGCTTCGTCCCGGTGGCGACTGATCACGGGTCCGAATTTGCCGCCGGCAGAGCGACAGGCCCTGGCAGCGCCGCGCGGCGTGACGATCGACACCATGCGCGATGACTATCGGGAAATCCTCGGGCGTGCCGCGCTCTCTGTCAGCCAGGCCGGATACAACACCGTCATGGATATTCTGGTTGCCGGTGCGCGCGCCGTGCTTGTGCCCTTCAGCACCGACACGGAAACCGAGCAGAGATTGCGCGCCCGCCTCCTGGCGGCGCGCGGGCGTGTGCAGGTGATTTCCGAATCGGGCCTGTCGCCGTCGGCGCTGGCCCAGGCAATCGACACCGCCGCCGAGATGCCGCGGCCCGATCCACCGGATTTCAGCCTCGACGGCGCAAATGGAACCGCGCGGCTCGTTGCCGCCCTGTTGACGCGCACACCCGCGCGCAACGGTCTCTAGGCGACCCATGCCAATTCCGCCTATACTCATGACATGATGGACAGGGCGCAGACGGTTGGAGCGAGCGATGTGGCGGACGACCTCGCAAGGTCGCCGCGGTCCGACCCTTGGGCCATGCTGGGCGCGGAACTCGATGCCTGGCAGGCGGTCGGACGACGGGCGACGTTCTGGTGGCGCGACGACGATGCGACGCGTCCTGGGATCAAATTGTCACGGCTGCTTGATCTTGCCGGCACGATACCGTTGACGCTCGCGGTGATCCCGGCGCGGGCCCGGCCCGAGCTCGATAACACCCTGGCTGCGCATCGTGAAGCCGGGGGGAGACTCTCGGTCGTGCAGCACGGGTTTGACCATCGCAACCACGCGCCGATGACGGAGAAGAAAGCGGAATACGGCCCGCACAGGCCTCTTGCGACGATGATCGCCGAACTGGCCGACGGCTGCCGAATTCTCGAGTCACTCTTTGGCGAACGGTTCCGGCCGATCCTGACTCCCCCGTGGAACCGGATCGCGCCTGCTCTCGTGCCGCGGCTCGGCGAGGCCGGCCTCGCCGGACTTTCGGTCTTCGGCGACCGCTTTCTGGACAGCGGGCCGAACGTCGTCAATACCCATATCGATATCATCGACTGGCGGGGAAACCGCGGCTTCGCGGGAGATGAAGCCGTGCTTGGCGCCGCTGTCGGCAGTCTTCGCCTGCGCCGAAAAGAAGTGATCGAGTCCGGCCCGCCGACCGGACTGCTGACCCATCATGTAGCGCATGATGAGGCCTCATGGCAGTTCCTTGAGCGCTTTGTTGCGGTAGTCGCCGACCACCCCGCCGGTCTCTGGATCGACGGAACGACGATCGCGTGAGCGCCGCAGCGATGAGCGTGCACCTTTATCCGACACGGGATCTATCAGCCGATTATGTGCGCGCCGCGATAGGGCTTTCGGTTACCGCGGGTCCCGCACTCTTGCTGCAGCCGGCACCGGCGGTCGCGGCTGTCCTGGGTGGTCTCGCGGTGCTGTTCGCCGCCTTTGCACTGCGCACCGGCATGCGCCAACTGACCGCAATAGAGGTGACGGAAGACGGAATCGCAGCGCAGGGCCCGCTTTCTCGCCGCATATCCCGGGATGAGGTCACGCGGGTCAGGCTCGACTATTTTTCCTTCGGACGCGAGCGTGCCAAGGGCTGGATGCAGCTCAAGATTAGCCACGGGTATCGGCACATTCGGGTCGACTCTACGATCGAGGATTTCGAGACGGTCGCCCAGGCGGCCGCGGAAATAGCGCGCCGCAACGAGCTGGCGTTGTCCGATACGACGGTTGCGAACTTTCGCGCGATGGGGCTGGCGGTCGATGACCCCGATCGGGAGATCGCGGCGTGAGGGACGATTTGCTGACAGTGCGTGATCTCCGGGTCGCCTTTGATCTGCCGGAAGGCCGAGTCGAGGCGGTCCGGGGCGTTTCGTTCTCGGTTCGACCGGGTTCCACCGTAGCGCTTGTCGGTGAATCCGGGTCCGGCAAGACCGTCGTGTCGCAGGCGATCATGGGTATTTTGCCCAAGGCGGGTCGTGTTACGGCGGGTTCCATCATGTTTCGTGATCCGGAGCGCCCCGGACCGCGCGACATTCTGAAGCTCGATCCGAACGGCGACGAGATGCGATCGATTCGCGGCGGACGGATCTCGATCATTTTCCAGGAGCCGATGACATCCCTGTCGCCGCTGCACACGATCGGCGACCAGGTGTCCGAGGCCTTGCGACTGCACCGGCCCTGCGGCGCCGCGGAAGCGCTCGAGCTGACCCGCGATATGCTCCGATTGGTGGGCTTCCCCGATCCCGCGCGCGCGATCAAGACCTACCCGTTCGAGCTGTCCGGCGGCCTGCGGCAACGGGCGATGATCGCCATGGCGCTGATCTGCCATCCGGCTCTGCTGATCGCGGACGAGCCGACGACCGCCCTCGACGTGACCATCCAGGCGCAGATTCTCAAGCAGATCGTCGACCTGCAGAGCGAGCTCGGGATGGCGATCCTGATCATCACCCACGATCTCGGCGTGGTCGCCAACGTGGCCGAGGACGTGGTCGTCATGTATCACGGGGAAGTCATGGAGTCCGGCAGCCTCGAGGACATCTTTCGCGCCCCCGCCCATCCGTATCTCAAGGCCCTGTTTCGAGCGGTGCCGCGATTCAACATGGAGTCGGGAGAACGCCTTGTGCCGATCCGCGAGGTGGCCCCGCCCAGCGGCGCGATCATCGAGCATCACATTGCCGACGCGGCGCGTCGCGCCGGCGATGCCAAACGCCCGCTCCTGTCCGTGCAAGCGATCTCGAAGACGTTTACGATCCGCAAGGAGTCCTGGGTGGGCACCTCGGAGGCCGGGCGCATCGAGGCGGTCGCCGACGTCAGCTTCGATATCCGTCAGGGCGAGTGTCTCGGCCTCGTCGGAGAGAGCGGCTGTGGCAAGACGACGCTCAGCAAGATCATAATGCGTGCGCTGACCGCCGATTCCGGCCAGGTCACGTATGACGGGCCCGACGGTCCGATCGACGTGCTGGCGCTCGAGGGGGCCGAACTGACGGCGTTTCGCCCCAACATCCAGTTCATCTTCCAGGATCCCTTCGGATCGCTCAACCCGCGCATGCGTGTCGCCGACATCATCGCCGAACCGCTTGTGATCCACGGGGTCGGCGATGTCGGCCAGCGCCGCGAGATGGTCGAGGAGCTGCTCCGTCTGGTCGGGCTCGATATCCGTCATGCCAGGCGCTACCCGCACAGCTTTTCCGGTGGCCAGCGCCAGCGGATCGGCATCGCACGGGCCCTGGCTCTGCGTCCCAGCCTGCTGATCTGTGACGAGCCCGTCTCGGCGCTCGACGTGTCCATCCAGGCGCAGATCCTTAACCTTCTGAAGGATCTCCAGTCGGCGTTGGGATTGACGTATCTTTTCATCTCCCACAATCTGGCCGTCGTCGACTACATCGCCGACCGCATCGCCGTTATGTGCCGCGGGCGTCTGGTCGAGGTGGCGCCGCGGGAGGTCCTGTTCCGTAATCCGGTCCACCCGTACACACAGGGCCTGTTGGCGGCCGTTCCGGAACCCAGCCTGGATCATCCGCTCCATTTCGAACGGCTGATGGAGGAGCGCGCCTCGGACCCGGCGGCATGGCCGGCCCCGTTCACCGACGATGCGACGAAGTCGCCGATCCTGCGCGCCCTCGGCGGCAATCACTTCGTTCGCGCGGATGCGCGCGCCGACTTGCCGAGCATCCAGAAGGAGACTGCATGATGCGATCGTTGCTGCTTTTTGTTGCAGTGGTTCTCGCCTTGCCGACGGCCGCTATCGCGGCAGGTCCCGGCGAGCCGCCGTACCTGGCGGAGAAGGTCGCGGCCGGCCTCTTGCCGGCGCTTGCCGAGCGCCTGCCCGATCCGCCGCTCGTCGTCGAGATGGATGGCGAGCGGTCCGTCGGGCGTCATGGCGGCACGCTCAATATCCTGATGGCGCGCTCGAAGGACGTACGTCAGATGGTCGTGTATGGCTACGCGCGGCTTGTCCGGTACCAGCGCGATTACGAGATTGTCCCCGATATTCTCAGGGACATCGAGATCCAGAATGGCCGCATCTTCACCCTGCATCTGCGCGCCGGTCATCGCTGGTCGGACGGTGCGCCGTTCACCACGGAAGACATCCGCTACTGGTGGGAGGACGTCGCGAACAATCCGCAGCTCTCGCCGACGGGTCCCCGGATCGAGCTGCGCATCGACGGCGAGTTGCCCAAGGTCGAGATCATCGACGAAACCACGGTCCGCTTCACCTGGTCGCGCCCCAATCCGAAATTCCTGCCGGCGCTGGCCGCCGCCAGCCCGCTCTACATCTATCGGCCGGCCCATTACCTCAAACAGTTCCATGCGCGCTATGCCGACGAGGAGAGCCTAAACAAGCTGGCCAGGGAGAAGGGGCAGCGAAACTGGGCGGCGCTCCACAACCGGATGGACAATCTCTACCGGAACGACAATGTCGACCTGCCCACCCTGCAACCCTGGGTCAACACGACCCGGCCGCCGGCCGAGCGCTTCATCTTCGTGCGCAATCCTTTCTTCCACCGGGTCGATTCCGAGGGCCGGCAACTGCCCTACATCGATCAGGTGGTCATGCAGATCGCCAACGGCAAAATCATTCCGGCCAAGACGGGCACCGGAGAGTCGGATCTGCAGGCCCGCTACCTGCGGTTCGACAACTACACGTTCTTGAAGCAGAACGAAGAGCGCAACGGTTACAAGACGCTGCTGTGGCGCAACGGAAAAGGCTCGCACATGACCCTTTTTCCGAATCTCAACGTGCAGGATCCCGTGTGGCGCACCCTGTTCCGCGATGTGCGGTTCCGACGCGCCCTGTCCCTGGCGGTCGACCGCAACGAGGTCAACCAGCTGATCTATTTCGGTCTGGCAATCCCCTCTCAGAACACGGTATTGCCGCAGAGCCCGTTGTTCCGGGAGTCGTATCAAAAGGCCTGGACGCAGTTCGATCTCAAAGAGGCGAACCGTCTGCTCGACGAGCTTGGATTGACCGAGCGGAACCGGGAGGGCGTAAGGCTGCTGCCGGATGGGCGTCCCGCGGAGATCATCGTCGAGACCGCGGGCGAAAGTACCGAGCAGACTGACATCCTGTCGCTCGTGCATGACACGTGGCTGAAGGCCGGTATCAAGCTGCACAGCAAGCCCTCGCAGCGCGACGTCGTCCGCAACCGGATCTATTCAGGCGAAACCATGATGTCGATCTGGGAGGGCCTGGAAAACGGTTTGCCGGCGGCCGGCACCGTTCCCGAAGAACTCGCGCCGACCCATCAGATCCATTACCAATGGCCGATGTGGGGCCAGTTCATGGAAACCGGTGGACGAAGCGGGGAGCCGGCCGATATGGAGGAGCCTCGGCGGTTGCTTGCCCTGCTCGACGAATGGTACGCCGCCGATGATCGGACGCGCCGTCGGGAGATCTGGCACAAGATGCTCGAGATCTGGTCGGATCAGCTCTTCACGATCGGGATCATCAGCGGGGACATGCAGCCGGTCGTCGTCAACGCGAAGCTGCGCAACGTACCGGAGCAGGGCATGTATACATGGGACCCGGGCGCGCATCTCGGCGTCTACAGCCCGGATACCTTCTGGTTCGACACCTAGGCGGCGGCCGCAGGACGGGATTTCCAAAGGTATGCTCCGCTATACGGTCCACCGGGTGCTGGTCATGATCCCGACGCTGCTCGCGATCAGCGTCATGGTGTTCGTGATCATTCAGCTTCCGCCCGGCGACTATTTCACGACCTACCTCAACGAACTGCAGAGCCAGGGAGAAACCGCCAGCGCCGAGCGGATCGAGTTCCTGCGCCAGCAATACGGTTTCGACAAATCGCCGGTCGAGCAGTATTTCGTGTGGCTCGCCGGCCTGCTGCAGGGCGATTTCGGCTATTCGTTCGAGTTCAACCTTCCGGTGTCCGATGTCGTCGGCGACCGCATCCTGCTGACCTTCATCGTCTCGTTCGCCACGATCGTCTTTACCTGGATCGTTTCCTTCATCATCGGCACATACTCGGCGGTCTACCAGTACAGCTTCGGCGATTACGCCCTCTCGCTTCTTGGTTTCATCGGCCTGGCGACCCCGAATTTCCTGCTGGCGCTGGTGCTGCTATGGATTGCCAACGTGTATTTCGGAACCTCGATCGGGGGGCTCATGGATCCCGAATACCTTGACCAGCCCTGGAGCTGGGGCAAGGCGCTGTCGGTGCTCGAGCATCTGTGGATCCCGGTCGTTGTCATCGGCACGTCCGGCACCGCCGGCATGATCCGTCGGCTGCGGGCCAACCTGCTCGACGAGCTGCACAAGCAGTACGTGGTGACGGCACGGGCCAAGGGGCTGCATCCCTTCAAGATTCTTGTGAAGTATCCGCTTCGCATGGCCCTCAACCCCTTCATCGCGGATATCGGGAATCTGTTGCCGCAGGTCATCTCGGGGGCGGCGATCGTCTCGGTGGTGCTGTCGTTGCCGACGACGGGCCCGATGCTGCTCAAGGCGCTGCAGAGCCAGGATATGTACCTCGCGGGATCGTTCCTGATGATGCTCGCGATGCTGACGGTGATCGGCACGCTGATCTCGGATCTCGCATTGGCCGCGCTTGATCCGCGCATTCGCCTGGGAGGCGGGGTGCAGAAATGACCGATCGCGCCGACCTGCCGCACTATGTCAACCGGGCGCCGTTCGATCCGCTCGCCGTTACCGAACTGACGCCCGAGCAGGAGCGCTATTACACGGCCTCGCAGTGGAAACTGATGTGGTGGCGCTTTCGCCGGCATCGAATCGCGGTTGTCAGCGGCGCCTTCCTGCTGCTCATGTATCTGTCGATCGCCGGCAGCGAGATCATCGCGCCGTACGAACTGCATCACCGCCATACCGATTTTCTCTACGCCCCGCCGCAGCGGATCCACCTGTTTCACGACGGCGCATTCGTCGGACCGTTCGTCTATCCCTTCAACAAGACGCTCGACATGGCGAAAATGCGCTGGAACTACACTCCGGATACATCGCGGCCCCAGCCGCTCCGGTTCTTCTGCGTCGGTGACCATGGCGGTGCGACATACCGGTTCTGGGGGCTGGTCGAGGGACGGTTCCATCTGATCTGTCCGCCGGACGGCGGCCAGGTGTTCCTGTTCGGCACTGATCGGCTCGGACGCGACATGTTCTCGCGGATCGTTTACGGGGCGCGCATTTCGCTCACCATCGGGTTGATCGGCATCGCCCTCAGCTTCTTCATGGGACTGGTGATCGGCGGAATCGCGGGTTACTACGGCGGTCTCGTCGACAGCATCGTGCAGCGAATCATCGAGATTATCCGATCGTTTCCGGAACTGCCGCTGTGGATGGCCTTGTCGGCGGCGCTGCCGGTAACCTGGAGCCCGATGCTGGTGTATCTCGGGATAACCGTCATCCTCGCGCTGCTCGACTGGCCGGGCCTGGCCCGAGCGGTCCGGTCCAAGTTCCTCGCGCTGCGCGAGGAGGATTTCTGTACCGCCGCTCAGCTGATGGGGGCCGGGCCGGGCCGTGTCATATTCCGGCACCTGATGCCCAGTTTCATGAGCCATCTGATTGCGTCGGCCACGCTGTCGATTCCCTCGATGATACTGGCCGAGACGGCGCTCAGTTTTCTCGGGCTGGGGCTACGGCCACCGATAACCAGCTGGGGCGTGCTCTTGAACGAGGCTCAGAACATCAACGTGGTGGCCATTTATCCGTGGCTGATGCTGCCGGTCGTCCCGGTGATCCTGGTCGTGCTCGCCTTCCAGTTCCTGGGAGACGGATTGCGCGACGCCGCCGACCCCTACAAGTAGGACCACCCTCCGCCTATCGCGACAGGATGACGATTTCGAGCGGTGCCTCGGCGCCGAGAATGTGAACCGGGCCGACCCGCTCGGCGGGCCCGATCGGCACAAATCCCTGCCCGCGTGCCAGCTCGAACGCGTGGCGCGTCGCCAGCGCTCGGGTTTCGCCGACCTTGTTGTGCTTTTCCAGCTTGGCCGCGAGGTTCACCGCGTCGCCGATCACCGTGTATTCGAGCCGCGTGTAGTCACCGACGGCGCCGAACACGACCCGGCCTGCGGCGACGGCGGCGCCGACCCGCAACGGCTGTTGGCCCCGCTGTTCTCTTTCCCGGTTCCAGTCGTCGGCGGCGCCGATGACCGCCTCGAGCGCGCGCAGCGCATCGGCTGCATGGGTCTCGCTCGGTGCCGCAGCCCCGAACGTCGCGAGGATGCCATCGCCGAGAAACTTGTCGATGCAGCCGCCATGCGCCTGGATCACCGGCACCATGCGGGACTCGTAGTCGACGAGGGTGCCGATCAGCTCCGATGGGGACAGCGTGTTCGCCAGCTTGGTGAAACCGCGAATGTCGATCGTCATGATCGAGGCCTCGCGCGCCTCGGCGTAGCCCGGCCGGATCTGGTTCTCGGCGCCGACGATCCGGGCGGCGATCTCTGGCGCGAAGAAGCGCGAAAGATCGCGGGCCGCGGCCTCTTCCACGATGGCCCGGACAAGCAGCCGCCGCGCCCGGACCAGCGCCAGCGACAGGATGGCGGTGACCAGCAGGATCGCGATGATCTTGTCCATCTCGGCGCCGATCAGGATCGAGTTCGTGGTCAGGTACTCGACGTAATCGCGGGTGACGACGGTGCCCGACGGGTCGGCGTAGACGGCGTAGAGAGCCATCGCCATCCACCCCACCGCCGCCGTGCCGCCGGCCAGGATCACGTAGCGTGCCTCGAAGCGCAGCGCGCGAAGCGCGATGAAGATGAAGATATAGAGCAGGGTTGGAGCCTTCAGGTAGAAGGCCGGGGGTTGCTCGTACTGGATATGATAACTCCAGATCAGCAACAGCAGCAGGAAGAACTCCGTGACCACCGAAGCCGCGACGAACCAGCCGGCAACACGGCCCCGCCGGACGACCAGCAGACGCGCGACGCCGGCCAGGAAGAATGCAGCCAGCGCAAAGGTGACCGGCGGGAACATCCAGTCGCCGGTATAGGTCTTCGGCGCCACGGCGTAGAGCGCTGCGAAGAAGACAACGATCCCGAGCTGCACGAGGGCGGCGAGCCGCTCGCTGTCGTCCTGCTGTTTCTCGATGGCCGCACGGACCCGCAGCGGGACCTGGTCGGCGCTCACCGGAGCGTCCGTGCGTGTTGCCGTGTTTGCGTTCGGATGCATCGATTTCGTCCCCTGCGGATGGTCATGCCGCCGGCCCTGTCTTGATAGTCGCGCGCGATGCGGATCGGGCAATCAAGATTTGCGCGCGAACATTCACCCTTTCTTGAGCCACAGGCTCGTTTCCTTGGCGCCGGGGACAAGCGGCACGCGGCCCATGACACCGGCCTCGACACGGCGGGTCATGCGCGTCGCGACAAAGTGGCTGGCAAATTCGACGGACCATGCCCCGCCGGCGACAAGCTGGGCGACGGCCAGCTGTTCATTGTAACCGCGCCATTCCCATTCCTCGGGATAATCGTCGGGAAGAAAGATATCGTGGAAATGCACCATGACGCCGGCCGGCAGCGACACGAGCACCCTGTTCAACAAGAGATCGACGTCGGTGCCCGGCATCAGAACGTGGCTCGAATCGATGGCGAGGATATCACCGGCCTGCAGGTCGCGGAACGCGGCGTCGCCTGCGGCCTGCACGGTCATACGATGCAGCTCGACATGATCGAGGCGTTCGAGGCTGGCCCGCGGTGCCGGATCGATCGCGACGATCCGCGTCGCGAGGTCGGCGTCCGCGACGGCGCGGGCGAAGAACCGCGTTGAATGTCCGCATCCCACTTCGACGATGCGCCGCGGTGCAAGCTCCCGCGTGATCGCGTAGGCCACCGCGGCGTCGAGCCGCGGAAACCAACTCTGCGTCCAGCGCGGCGCCGGCGGGGGCAGGTCCCGCAGCGACTCGAGCGCGTCCGCGTAGCGCTCGATGGCGTCGAGCCAGGCACCGAAGGTGTCGCGATGTCGCTCGAGGATCGTCGAGAAGGCGTCGTAGGACCCTCGCTCGGCGCGCCGCGGCACGTCCGCCGCGTAGCGACAGGGGATGAAGAAGCCCCGTCGCGCAATGCCCAGAACCGTCGGGATTCCGAGGCTCACATGACGACGCCACCCCCGCAACGACGACATCGCATGTCACCCCGCCTCGAGGTGGAGAGGCACACCCGGCGACAGTTCCATGCCCTCGCGCGCCACGATCGTCCCCGCCCGTACCGCCGCCGCTTCGGCGGCGACCGTGTCCATGAACGCGTCGTCATGCGATGGATCGTGGTGGAAGATCACCAGTCGCTCGACGTTCGCGGCCTCGGCGACGCGCACGCCCTCCTGCCAAGTGGAGTGGCCGAAGTGACTGAATTGCGGGAATTCCTCGTCGGTGAACGTCGAATCGTAGATCATCATCTGCGCGCCGGATACGAAGTCCACCAAGGCCTTGTCGCGCTGTCCGGCGACATGGCCGGTGTCGGTGATGTAACACAGCGACCGCCCGTCGAATTCGATGCGGTAGCCGGTGGCGCGATCGGGATGATCGAGCGGCATGGTGCGGATCAGGATGTCCGGGGCCGGCTGCAGCGTCTCGCCCGCGGTGAAATCGCGGTACTCGATGGCGGCGGCGAAGACCTCGGGCGGCACCGGAAACAACGGCGCCATCATCATCTGACAGATCACGGTCTTCAACGTCTGATCCGGCAGCAAATGGCCGGCCCAGATGCGGAAGCCGTTCTCTGCGGCAAAGAACGGTCGGAAGAACGGCAGCCCACAGATGTGATCGAAATGGGTGTGGGTGAGGAAGATATCACCGTCGAACGGTCCCGTATCGGCATCCATATTCTCGCCGAGCGGCCGCAGGCCGGTCCCGGCATCGAAGATCAGCCGGCGCGTGCCGCAAGACACTTCGATGCAGGATGTGTTGCCGCCGTAGCGCACAGTTTCGCCTCCGGGACAGGCGATGCTCCCCCGGACCCCCCAGAAACGCACGCTGAACGTCATGGCTTCCGCCATTGGACGGATCCCCCATGCACGCGGCGACTTGCCGCGCGTTCATTCGGACAAGACTGCATTCCCTGACACGCCTTCATGCACGAAGTTCCCAGATTCCGCGCTTCCTCACGCTTGCCCGCGTCCCGGCCCGCCATTCCGCTGCGTCCCGCTGCTTATCATGGCCAACGACTCTGACCAGCGCAACCTTGCCGCCGACAAGCCGGTGCCGCCGGACAATCGGAAGCCCGCAGGATTTGAGCAAATATCGTGCCATGCGATCGCTTCGCGACGATCCCGTCGTCGGCCGCGATGGAGGGCTGACCCCGGCGCTCCGCCGCGGCTATACTGGCGCGCCCGACCGGGCCTATACCGTAGGATGGTGGCCGGCCGGCAACGGCATTGCGATCTTGCCTGGAGGCCAGCACGATGGTGGATCTACCACTGACCATCGCGGTCAGCGACTATGATCATGTACGGGATTTCGCCACCGGACGCGTGCGCGCGGAAGGTATCGACGCCAACGTCCTGACCCTGTCGATCGAGCAGATATTCTCGCGTTTCGTCAAGTTCCGCGAATGGCACGTCTCGGAGATCTCGGCGGCAAAATATGTGGCGCTGCGTTCACGCGGTGACGACTCGCTCTCGGCCATTCCGGTCTTTCCGTCGCGCGCTTTCCGACACTCGTGCATCTATGTCCGGGGCGATTCCAAGATCAAGGCGCCGGCGGACTTGGCAGGGGGGCGGGTCGGCTATCCCGAATGGGCGCAGACCGCGGGCATCTATGCGCGCGCCCTGTTGACCCACGAATACGGCATACCGCTGTCGGCGATCGACTGGGTCCAGGCCGGCGTGGCCGAGCCGGGCCGAAGGGAGAAGGTCGCGCTGGATCTGCCGGAGGGGGTCCGCGTCACCCCCACGCCGGACAGGAGCCTCGATGAAATGCTTCTTTCAGGGGATCTGGACGCGGTGATCACCTCTCATCCCCTGCCGTCCTTCCTGGCAGATGACGGGCGGGTGGTGCGCCTGTTCGCAGACTATCGGGATGTCGAGCAGGAATACTGGCAGCGCACCGGCATCTTCCCGATCATGCATTTCGTGGTCATCCGACAGGACGTCCTGCAGACCAACCCCTGGGTTGCCGTCAACCTGCAGCAGGCATTCGAAGAGGCGAAGCGGCGCAGCGTCGCGCGGATGCGCGATCCGCAGGCGTCGCGGTTTCCGATGGCGTGGACCACCCATTGCGCCGAGATGGCGATCCACCTTTTCGGCACGGATCCATTTCCCTATGGCGTCGAATCCAATCGGGTCACGCTCGAGAGTTTTCTGCGCTATGCCGGCGAACAGGGGCTTTGCAAGCAGCCTGTGACGGTCGAAGAGCTGTTCGAGAAGACCGTCCTCGACCAGGTTCGGGTCTGAACCGGCACAAGCGCCTGCCGGGCCCGCTCGTGTCATCGCGCCGCGGTTGACAGTCCAATAATACGATAATACGCTTTTTATTCCAGCCCACCTCCCGCGACGGCCGGGGGGACGCGGCGCGGGGTTCGCTCCCGAAGCGCCGTGCCAAATCGAGGTGGCTGCGCCATGCCGGTGTAAGACCCGCTTGACCGAAAGGCATAACCGTGAGTGACGGGTGGAACGAGATCGACACCGACCTTCTCGTAATCGGCGGCGGGGTGGCCGGCAGTCTCGCGGCAATCCCGGCGCTGGAGGCCGGGCTCAAGGTCGTGATCTGCGAGAAGGGACGGCTGCTTGATCATTGTGGCAGTGTCGGTTGCGGCGTCGACCATTATCTGACCGTCATGGACAGCGGTCCCGAATGGGACACGCCGGAATTCCTGATCAAGCACGTGCCCGGCCTGACCGACGGAATTGTCGACATGGCGGTGACCAGCAAGGTCATCCACCAGATGCCGCGGATTCTGAAGAAGATCGAATCATTCGGCGTCGACTTCAAGGACCCGCGGATCGGCGATTATTACCGCCTGCGCTCGTTCGGTCTGCCGGGGACCTACCATATCAATTTCGACGGCACCGACTTCAAGAAGCTGATCGGCCAGCAGGTGCGCCGCGGCCGGGCGACCGTGCTGATGCGCACGATGGGCGTGCAGCTTCTGATCGATGACAACCGTGCCTACGGGGCCCTGGCGTTCAATTTCCGGACCGGTGAGTGGTTTGCCATCCGGGCGAAGGCCGTGATGCTCGCGGCCGGTGAGGTCAACCGTCTGTCGAAGAACGCTTCGGGCCTGGCCTTCGACAGCTGGCATTTTCCGTACAATACGGGCGACGCCCACGCCATGGGCTACCGGGCCGGGGCGAAGCTCGCCAACATGGAGTTCATCGAATCGACACTGACGCCGAAGGGCTTCTCCGCCCAGGGCCTCAACGCCCTCGTCAGCCTCGGTGCCTACTTCGTCAATAAGAGCGGCGAGCGCTTCATGTTCAAGTATGACGAGAAGGGCGAGAATGCCCGCCGCGCGGTGCTCGCCGATGCCGTGGTCAACGAGTTCCTGCTTGGCAACGGGCCGATCTATGTCGACCTTCGCCATCTGCCGGAGGACGAGCTCGATCACATGGAGGCAACGCTCCAGGTCGACCGCTATACGATGCCCGCCTTCTACGACCAGAAAAAGTTGAATTTCCGTGAGGACCTCGTCGAAATATCGGTGTCGGAATTCAGCATCCGGCGCAGCGGCGTCTATTTCCGCGGCAGCGGTCTTGCGGTCGATACCAATGGCGAAACCTCGGTCGAGGGGCTGTTCGCGGCCGGCGACTGCGCCACGGTGAGCGGTGGAATCGCGGGCGCCGCGGTGCTTGGCCATATCGCGGGAGAGGGGGCGGTCAAGCGGATCCACACGTCGCCACGGAGCTTGCCAGAAATCGACAGAGAGGCCGCCGGCGCCATCCGGGCCGAAGCGATGGGGTGTCTTGGACGTCCGGACGGCATGCCCTGGCGGGAACTCGAGGATCAGACGCGACAGACGGTCACCGACTATGTCGGCGTGCGCCGCAATGACAAGGGTCTGAGGCTGGCGCTCGCGACGCTGCACGCCCTGGCCGAGAAGGAGCCGACCCTGCAGGCGGACGATCTCCACGGACTGATGCGGGTGTATGAATCCAAGAGCATCCGACTATGCGCCGAGCTGATGGCGACAACGTCGTTGACGCGCAAGGAAACCCGGACGCGGTCGGCGCACCGGAGGCTTGATTACCCGGAAACCGACGACCGAAACTGGCGAAAATTCATCATTGTCGAACGCGGGGCGGATGGCCCCGCCGTCAGCACGCTGACGACCGACCGCCCATTGGCGGACGCGTTCGGACGCGCGCCGGAACGGGGTGAGGCCGATGTCGGCACCTGAGAGCGCCACTCATAACCCGATCGACATCGATCCGGGCAAATGCGTCCGGTGTGATTTCTGCGACTGGATTTGCCCCGGCGACCTGATCTATCACGAGGACGGAAACAAGGAGAAGCTGCCGGTCGTGATGTATCCCGACGAGTGCTGGTATTGTGGCCTTTGCCAGTCGATCTGCCCGGCCGACGCCATCACCATCATCTTCCCCGAGGAGATGATCCACAACAAGACGGATGTGGTCAGCCTGCTGGGGAAGGTCGTAAAGTAGCGATGCCGTCACCTCAGGGAGCGGCAAACATACAGTCGCAACCGGACCCGCCGGACGGGCTGTAGATAAGAACGATGGGAGGCTGCGGGAATGCTTGAGGCGATCGTTGGCGGTCTGACCATGCTGCTGACGCCGCAGGCCGTGCTGTTCATGTTCATCGGCGTGGTCTACGGCCTGATGGTCGGAATCCTGCCGGGCCTCGGTGGCATCGTCGCGATGGCTCTGCTGCTCCCCTTCGCCTATGGATATGAGACCGCGGCCATGCTGGCGCTTCTGCTGGGCGCCCATATCGCCACGATCTGGGGAAGCTCTGTCACCGGCATCCTGTTCAAGGTTCCCGGCGCCGCCAAGAGCCTTGCCCTCATCTTCGACGGCTATCCTCTGACCCAACAGGGCCATGCCAGCCGCGCGCTTGGCGCTTCGGCCACCGCAGCCCTGCTGGGCGGTATACTCGGCGCGATCTTTCTGGCCATCAGTATCCCGATCGTGCGGCCCGTCATGCTGTTCCTCGGGCCGCCGGAATATCTCATGATGGCTCTATGGGGCCTGACCATCATCGCGACATTCAGCGAGGGCTCGCTGCTCAAGGGGCTGGTCGCGGCATGCATCGGCGTCCTCATCGCCTTCATTGGCATGGACCCGGTGACCGCAACGCCGCGCTTTACCTTCGGGAGCATCTTCCTGTTGGATGGGGTCTCCTTCCCGGTGGCCATGATCGGCCTGTTCGCCGTCGCCGAGATGATGAAGCTCTACGTGAAGGGCGGCTCGATCCTCGACCGCGACGTGACGGAAGAGCGGAGCACGGTTCTCGACGGCGTCCGCGACGCCATCCGGCATTGGTGGCTGGTGGCGCGCTCGAGCCTTCTCGGGGTCTGGATCGGTGTTCTGCCAGGGATCGGCGCCAGCGTCGGCGGCATCGCCGCCTATGCGCAGGCCGTGCAGACCTCGAAGACGCCTGAAAGATTCGGCCATGGTGCGATCGAGGGCGTGATCGCGCCGGACGCCACTGTCGGCGCCAATGAGGGCGGTGGCCTGATGCCGACGCTGGCCTTCGGCATTCCGGGTGGCGAGAGCATGGCGATCCTGCTGATCGCCTTCGTCACAATGGGGGTCACCCCGGGCCCGCAGATGATGACCAACCATCTCGATCTCGTTTTCGCCATGATGTGGATCATCGTGCTGGCCAATGGCATGACCACGCTGATCGGCCTCGGGATTTCCCCCTATCTTGCGCGGCTGCCGGCGATGAACGCCAACATCATGGTGCCGCTGGTGCTGTCGGTCTGTTTCATCGGCGCTTTTGCGACCCGCGGCGATATCGAAGACGTCATCGTTGCCGCCATCTTCGGCGGTATCGGTTACATCATGGAGAAATACAACTATTCGCGGGCCAATCTGGTGATCGGCATGGTCCTCGCCGAAATGATCGAGCGGAACCTCCATATCTCGCTCACGCTGCATGGCGACTGGTTCCTCTTCACCCGGCCGATCACCCTGACGATGTTCATCTTCGTCATCTTCACGACGGCACTACCCTTCTATCGCAACTGGCGGCGGGGCCGGATGGTGGCGGCGTCAACGGGAGGCCGTCCATGAGCCGGCGCGCGCAGGAGAATATACTTGCCTGTCTGCTGATGGCATTCTTCGTCGGGGTTCTGGTGCTGAGCCTCGGCTACAGCCCTCGGGCGCGGCTCGTCCCGGTGCCGATCTCGGTACTTGGAATCCTTCTGCTCAGCGCACAGCTTGTCTGGCAGAATCTGCGGTCGCCCGACGAGCTGCATGTCGACATGCTGGAATTCCTGACCAGGCGAGGCGGGCGCCCGAAGGACGACGCGGGCAACGCCGACGATGAGGCTGCCGACCAGGGGGCCGCGGCCGCGCCGCCGCCGTCGCAATTCGGCAGGGAGGTCTTGGCATTCGCCAAGGTGGCGGGTTTCGTTGCGATGTTCCTGTTGCTCGGGCCGTTCCCCTCGGTCTTCATCTTCGTGTTCGCCTATTTCTCGCTGACCCGCCACTATCACTGGGCGAAGGCCATCATCGTCACGACGATTTTTGTCGCCATAACTTATGCGCTGTTCGTGGAGGTTCTGGACATACAGCTCTATCACGGACTGCTGGAGCCGCTGGTCAACAGCCTGTAAACTGCGGACGCAGGAAAGCGAATTCGTTGGCTCATTCGGCGTCGGTAAGAACAAGACCAATAGAAATCACAGTGGAGGAAAGCACGATGAAGACTACATGGAAGACGGCACTGGCAGGCGCGCTGGCGCTGGTCCTGTCGGCGGTGATGGTGCCGTTCGGCGGCGAGGCGACGGCGGGCATGTATGACGGCAAGGTCATCACCCTGATCGTGCCGAACAGTCCGAGCGGGCGCATGACCCGTTACGCGCGCCTGTACGCACCCTATATCGCCAAATACACCGGCGCGAAGGAGGTACGTGTCGTCAACAAGAAGGGGGGTGGCGGCGTCAAAGGAACCAATTTCCTCTGGGTCCAGGAGCCGGATGGCATGACCATCGCCTTCACCAGCGTTCCGACACTGATACTGGCGCAGCTGTCCGGCAGCGAAGCGGTCCAGTTCGATGCCACAAAGTTCGTCTATCTCGGACGCGCCGCGACCGAACCTCGGGTGATGGTCGTGGGCGGCAACAACGAAATCAAGTCGATCCAGGATGTGATGAGCCTGAACCGGCCCTTCATCAATCCGTCGCAAGGCACCGACGAGGATTTCTATACGTTGGCGATCCTTGCCGACGCCATCGGCTTCGACCTCAAGATCGTGACCGGCTATGAAGGCCAGGCGGACACCGGCGTCGCCATCATCAAGGGTGACGGCGACGGTCTGTTGACCTCCTGGGCCTACACCATTCCGATGGTCGAGGCGGGTGACATGCGCCCGATCCTGACGATCTGGGAGGAGCGCCATACGGATTACCCCGATGTGCCGACCGCGCTGGAAGTCGTCAAGGCGGAGAAGAAGGACGCCGTCGAGGCGATCATCAACATGCTGGCGATGCATCGTGGTTTCTTCGGCCCGCCCAACATGGATCCGACTGCGACGGCAGAGCTGCGAAAGGCGATTTCGATGGCTTCCGCCGATCCGGAGCTTCAGGCGAAAGGCAAGGAGCAGGGCCTCATCCTGCTGCCGTCCGATGGCGAAACCGAGCAGAAGCGCATCGTTCAGATCACGAAAGCGAGCCAGGGGCTCAAACCGGTCCTCAAGGCCGCACTCGACTCGATCAAGTAATAGACGGCGGGATTGGCCCGCCACATTCGAAATTAACGCCCGCCGGGAAACCCGGCGGGCGTTCTTCGCATTTCGGCGCTGGATCTCGCAATGGCACGTTCGACCCGGCCCGTCGGTGCCCGGCCGCTACGGCCCGCTGCCCAGCAGTCGCAGCACCTCGTGGGCGGCGCCCTCCGCTTCCTCGCGGGTGATCCGCTCCGCCGTGTCGGCGTCCCGATTGCGGATCGCCCGCAGCATGGCGCCGAGATTGGCGACGCTCTCGCGCGAGCGATCGCCCGAACGTTTCGGATGGGCGAGGCCCACGGCGCGCCACCGCCGGATCCGCGCGTTCAGCGTCACGAGGATCGACGTCAGGGTTTCGCTCATGACACCGCGATAGAGGATGTCATAGAATTTGTTCTTCATGTTCATGATCTCGCCGGCGCCGCCCTTTTCATAGGCGGCGATCACGTCGTCGAGCGCCGCTTCCAGTTGAGAAATCATCGCCTCGTCGGCGTTTTCCGCGAACAGCCGGGCCGCCAGCCCTTCGAGCAGACTGCGGATACGATAGACATCGTGTGCCTCCGCCGGGCTCAGCTCACGGACCACCGGCCCCTTGTTCGGGATCAGGACGATCAGCCCTTCGGTCTCCAGCTGCCGCAGCGCTTCGCGGATGACCGTTCGGGAGACGGCCAGCATGTCCGTCAGCTCGCGCTCGATCAGGCGCTGTCCCGGCTCGATCCGGCCGGCTATGATCGCCTCGCGCAGATGGTCGACGACCTGTTGCCGCAAAGGCGCCGCCATCCGCGTAATCTCGTGTGTCGTGGACTGGTCCATGTTCCAATCGATATGCAATATTACCGCTTTATTTTAGTCTCGTCGCGAAGGGGCGGCAACGTTACTTCGCCTTGTGCGACCCAATGCTTGGAAATGCTTGCTCCAGGGCCATCGGGCAGGGCGGCGCCGGTTGACCGGTTTGTAATACCGTAATATCATCCCTGCCTTTCCGCCTAGAGTCTTTTCGAAGGGAGGCACGCCCTATGGCGTCAGAGCCGGTGAAGGTTGGCATTGTGGGCCTTGGCCGCTGGGCCAAGGTGCTCACGCGGGCAACGCAGAAATCGGAGCGGTTGGAAATCGTGGCCGGTTACAGCCGCTCCGACGAGAAACGCCAATCCTATCATAGCGAATTTGGCATCAATGTCGTTGCCGACATGGCGACGATGCTGGACGATCCGGATATCAAGGGCGTCATTCTCACCGTGCCGAATGAGCAGCATCTTCCGGTCGCCGAGAGCGTCGCCAAGGCGGGCAAGCACGTCTACACGGAAAAGCCGATCGCCAATACGCTGGAGAATGGCCTCAGATTGGCGGCGCTGGCGGAACGCTATGGTGTCCGGGTGATGGTTGGGCACAGTGCCCGGCTTCTCAAGGGCACACGCCGGATGAAACAGGCGATCGACACCGGTGAGATCGGCCGGCTCTCGTTTATCGAGGCGAATTTCTCGAACGAGCGCGCCCTCGAGCTGACACCGGATACCTGGCGGTGGTACCGCGACAAGGCACCGGGCGGGCCGCTCTCGCAGCTCGCCATTCATCAGTTCGATGCCCTGCATTATCTCGGCGGCGAGATTGCCGAGGTCTCCTCCATGGCTTCGAAACTGTCGCCCGTCGGGGCCGAGGTGGACGATCAGTCGATGACGTTGCTGCGGTTCGCCGACGGTGCGATCGGTTACGTCGGCTCATGCTGGACATCGCCCGGAATCTATCAGATCCGCGTGTTCGGACAGAAGGGCCTGATTCATTACGAGCTCGATTTCGGCACCTGGGACAATCCGGACGACCTGCACAAGACTTCGCTGATGTATATCCAGCGCGGCAAGGATGCGTATGGCCAGCGGGAAGTCCTCGATCTCGATCCCGGCAACATGTTCGTCGACGAGCTGGAGATTTTCGCCGAAGCCTGCGCCACAGGCCGGCTCGACGAGCTGACCGCCCATGACGGGGTGATTGCGCTTGCCGTCGTCAACGCGGCGCTGCAATCCATCGAGCGCAAGGGCCAGGCCGTCGAGCTCAAGGAAATTCTCGACGAATCGCGGCGCCGGATCGCGGCGGAAGACCAGCATGCCGCCGAGTAGCGGCGCACAACGGTTGCAACGGATGTAAAGGACGGCCCGACACATGTCGCACGCGTTAGCCACCCGTTACTTCGCCGATCTGACCCAGCCGGAGATCGCTGCACAGTTCGAACGCAATCCGCTGGTTCTGCTGCCGGCCGGCAGCGTCGAGCAGCATGGCCCGCATCTGCCGACCGGGACCGATATCTTTGCCGCCAACGTGATCTCGCACGCCGTGGCGGAGCGGATGGACGGGCTCGTCCTGCCCGCAACGCCGCTAGGGGTTACGCCCATGCACATGCCGTTCGAGGGCACGATCACGCTGACCCCCGACACGTACATGCGGGTGGTCAAGGAGACCTGCGTGTCGACGGCGCAGCACGGGGCGAAATATCTCTTGATCCTGAACTGGCATGAGGGAAACATCCCGTCGCTTGCGATCGCCGCGGAGTCTTTGCATCGCGACCACGGCATGACGGTGCTGACCGTCCAGGCCTGCTATGTCGCGGCGGAGCTCTACGGCCACGAATGCAACGGCCTTACGCATGGCGGCGAGATCGAGGCGCTCGCGGTGCTCGCTCACCGTCCCGACCTCGTGCATCTCGACCGCATCGACTATTCCTCGGATCACGAACTCGGGCGTTCGATGGACCGGTTGCGCCGCACGCGTTCCTACCAGCCGGTCCTCACCGACATCCGCTCGATCGCGCCCACCGGCTGGTATGGCAGCCCGGAGCACGCCACCGTGGAGAAGGGCGAGCGGATGCTGCGCGACATCGCCGACGCCATTGCCACGGAAGCGACAGAGATTTTTCGCCAGCTCGATGCCGTCCAGGGTGGTGTCGCCGAGGTCAAGCAGCTTCGCGAGGCGGCCGGCGGATCGTAACGGGATCGGATTGGCTGCCATGGCACGGGTCGTAAGAAAGGGTGAAGCGAAGAGCCTGGAGCTGCCGGGTCGGATCTCGTGCGAGATGTTTTCGGGTCGCGTCGGTGCCGGCGGCGTGACGCTGCGCCTGGTCGAGATCCCGGTCCCGCTGCCGGACGAGACGCCGCGTCCGCCGCATCGCCATCACGATTTCGAGGAATGCATCTACGTCGTATCCGGGCAGGGCGTGACGCACGCGGACAGTGGCGAGCACAGGCTGTCGGCCGGTGACGCAATTCTGATCCCCCCGGGCGAGTCGCACGTGACGCGAAACACCGGTGCCGAGCCGCTCGTCCTGCTGTGTTTTTTCCCGGTTGCCGATGTCGCGGCCGGCACGTCCGAGCCGGGCGCGTCGGCATCATGACGCCGGATGTCGTCTGCCTGAGACCGGAAGCCGATTTCGTCAATGTCGGCGTGACCCCGCCGACGTCACTCTCGATCGCCTATCGGACGCCCGACGATGCCGCGCTTGCGGACCTGATCAGAGTCGCACGGGCCGTGGTCATCCCGGCCGTCGGACCGGCGCTGGCCGCGGACCTGTTCGCCGGCAGTGCGGTCAAGCTCGTCCAGGTCACCGGTGCCGGGGTGGACCGGCTCGACGCGGTGGCCATGAAGGAATTGGGTATAGCTGTTTGCAACGTCGTCGGCGGCTCCAACGAGACGGTGGCGGAATACGCGGTGGCCGGCGCGCTGCTGCTGCTGCGTCGCCTTGCCTGGGCCGACCATGAAATCCGCGTCGGCAACTACACGACGTTCCGTGCCCGCATGGTGGCGGACAGCCTGCGCGGCATCGACGGGTTGACGATCGGCATCGTCGGTTTCGGCAATATCGGCGCATCGGTCGCCCGCGCCTTCCGGTGCCTCGGTGCGGACATCGTACTCCATGATCCGGCCACGCCTGACCCGGCGGTGGTGGACGAGCTGCATGCGACGCCGCTGCCGCTCGACGAGCTGTTGGCCGTGGCCGACGTCGTGACGCTGCACGTGCCGCTGCTGCCCGAGACGAGAGGGTTGCTCGGGCGGCGTGAACTCGCCCTGATGAAACCGGACGCGATCCTGGTCAACGCGGCGCGCGGCGGCGTCGTCGATGAATCGGCGCTCGCCGAGGCGCTTGCCGCGGATCGACTCGGCGGGGCGGCCATCGACGTCTATGACGGCGAGCCGCCGGACTCCTCGAACCCGCTGTTCGCTCTCGACGGCGCGGCGGCACGACGGGTCCTGTTCACGCCGCATATCGCCGGGGTGTCGCGACAATCCTGGGCGAGGCTGTTCCGCGCGGCTTGGGACAACGTCGAGGATGTCGTGCTGCGCGGGCAGGCGCCTCGTTGTCGGGTCTACTGACGCGCGGAAATTCCCGCCACACGGGTCATCCGGTCAGATAGCCGGAGAACAGCAGGAACAGGACGATCCCGACGACGACCAGGAATACGGCCAGCCAGTTCTTCTTAAGGAGCTTCAGGGCTTTCGGTTCCGGCATTCAGGACACCCCCGTTTGGCTTCATGCCGGCGCATCCGCGCCGCGGCCCGCATCCATCAGCGCGCTGACCTCGCTGTCCGCGACCTGCGGGAAGCTGCCGTAGAACACGCTGATCGCCCAGAACGGATCGGGCGTTGCGAGGCAGACGATCTCGTCGGCGTCGTCGCGCAGGCGCTCGACCGTGTCGGGCGGGGCGACCGGCGCGGCCAGCACCAGCCGCGCGGGACCGGCCCGGCGGACCGCGTGCAGGGCGGCCCGCACCGTGGCGCCGGTCGCGATTCCGTCATCGACGATCAGCGCGGTCTTCCCGGCGATCGAAACCCGTTGCCGGCTGCCAAGCCAGAGTTCCCGCCGGCGCTTGATCTCCGCGAGCTGGCGGGCCTCCTCCTTTGCGATGTAGTCGGCGCTGACGTGCAGCATCGTCTTGACGTCCTCGTTGATCACCAGCTCCGGCTGCGCCCCGTCGACCACCGCGCCGAGCGCCAGTTCGGGCTGGCCGGGCGCGCCGATCTTGCGCACCAGGATGAGATCCATCGGCGCCCCGAGGACGCTCGCCACCTCGCGGCCGATCGGTACACCGCCGCGCGGCAGGGCGAGCACCACGGGGTCCTTGTCCTTGAAACGGGCGAGCCTGGCGGCGAGCTGCCTGCCGGCATCGGCGCGGTCCGCGAACATCGCGAATGTCATTTGCCACCTTCCTCGCGCGCGGGGAGATGGTCGAGGAACCAGCCGCAGGCGCATTCGATGACCGATTCCAGCGCGCCGGGCTCCTCGAACAGGTGGGTCGCGCCCGGCACCACGGAGAGCCGCGTCTCGCATCTCAGCTGGGCCTGGGCTGCGCGGTTGAGTTCCAGCACCGCGTGGTCGGCGCCACCGACGATCAGCAGCGTTGGCGCCCGGACGCGCGGCAGATCCTCGGCGGCGAGATCCGGGCGGCCGCCGCGCGAGACGACTGCGGCGATATCCCGCTCGCTGCGCGCCGCGGCGACCAGCGCCGCCGCCGCGCCGGTGCTGGCGCCGAAATATCCGATTGCGAGTGCCGCTGTCTCGGACTGCGTTGCGATCCACGCGGTCGCAAGAAGCAGCCGCTCCGCCAGTAGCGGGATGTCGAAGACCCGGGCGCGGTCGGCCGCCTCCGCCTCGGTGAGCAGGTCGAACAGCAAGGTCGTCAGTCCCGCCGCCTGAAGGGCTCTTGCGACATGGGTGTTGCGCGGGCTGTAGCGGCTGCTGCCGCTGCCATGGGCGAACAGCACGATACCACGCGCGTTCGCGGGCCGGGACAGCAACCCGTCGAGCCCCGGGGGCGCGATGCGAACCGCGCGCGGCGCCACGTCCACGTCTTCGACGACCGGGTTTCGGGTGGTCACGTTCATCCGGGCCTCCATCCGCAGGTGCCGAACGCAGCCTGCCAAGGCCGATGCAGGAAGCCATCCTGGGGGCCGTTCGCCGATCTGTCATTGATTCAGCGCAATCAAACCGACACCGCATTCGTGGCATTGTCCTTGTCTGCCGGGACCGTCGCAGCGGGTTAGCGCGACGGTCATGTCCCGCAACCGGGAAGACCCGATGGCCGATGACCGCAATTCCGCAGCAATGGCGTCCCCGCGGACGCGCCGGCCGTCATTGGCCGAGAAGATCGCCTTCCTCGGCTCTGCGGCGGCCCACTTGGGCGAAGCCGGGCCGATCGAGGTGGTCGAGACGCACATGTCCTTCGTCTTTCTGAGTGAGCGGTTCGCACACAAGCTGAAAAAGCCCGTCCGCTACGAGTTCCTCAACTTCCGCTCGCTGGCGGCGCGCCGCCGCAGCTGCCGCGAGGAGGTGCGTCTTAACCGCCGGCTGGCGCCGCAGGTCTATATCGGTGCGATACCGCTTGCCGTTGATGCGGCGGGGGCGCTCCGCCTCGGCGGCGCGGGCGCGGCCGTCGACTGGTTGGTGAAGATGCACCGGCTGCCTGCGGACCGCATGCTCGAGGCGGCGATCCGGCAGGGTACCGTCAAGCCCGCCGAGCTCGAGGCGGTCGCGCGGCTGCTCGCCGATTTCTATGCAGCCGCCGCGCCGGTCGCCCTTGCGCCGGCCGTATTCCGCCGTCGCATCGCCGCGGCCGTCGCCCGCGACCGCCGCGACCTCGAGGCCGCCGAGTTCGACCTGCCGGCACCGGTGATCGCGGCCGTGTGCGCGGCGCTGGACCGGATGCTGACGGCGGACGCGGCACTGTTCGACCGGCGCGTGCGCGCCGGCTGCATCGTCGAGGGCCATGGCGATCTCAGACCCGAGCATGTCTATCTCGGCCCCGAGCCCGCGGTGATCGACTGCCTCGAGTTCAACCGCGATTTCCGCATCCTCGACCGGGCCGAAGAGCTCGCCTATCTCGCGATGGAATGCGAGCGACTGGGCGCGGCCGCCACCGGGACCGATATCCTCGATGCCTGCTGCCGCGCGCTTGGCGACAGCCCGCCGCCCAGGCTGCTCGTGTTCTACAAGGCCTGCCGCGCGCTGCTGCGCGCGAGGCTCGCGATCTTGCATCTGCGCGACGACGATGTCGCCGAGCCCGACAAATGGCGCCATCGCGCGCTCGACTACCTCGGCCTCGCCGAGGGTTACGCGCGCCGGCTGCGCTGACGAAGCCGGGAGCCCGCCGATCGCCGCTCGCCACAGCGGCGCGACCTCACCCTTCGAGACGCCGCTCCGCCGCTCCTCGGGGTGAGGACACAGACATAGGAGCCTCACCCCGAGGAGATCGCGAAGCAACCGTCTCGAAGGGGCAGGTTGCTCGGTGGAAGCGGACCCGGACCGGACCGCGCCTCAATCGTCCGCGTCCCCCATCAGCGCGACCAGCGACCCGCCGGCATGGATGCGGCCGATCGCCTCGGCGAACAGGGTTGCCGCGTCGAGCACGACGAGGCGCCTCTCGACGAGCTCGGCCGGCAGGCGAAATGGCGGCACCGTGTCGGTGACGACAATGCCATCGAAGGCCGGGTCGGCGACCATGGCGGCGGCGTCGCCGGTGAACAGCCCGTGCGTTGCCACCGCATGCACCGCGGTCGCGCCGTTCTCGCGGCAGGCGCGGGCGGCACGCGTCATGGTGCCGCCGGTACTGATCAGATCGTCGATGACGATCGCCGTGCGGCCGGCCACGTCGCCGACGAAGGCCGCCCCGCTGACGATTCCGCGGCTGCGGTATTTTTCCATGAAGGCGCCGCCGATCTCCTTGCCCGTGGCGCGCGCCAGCAGGGTGCGGAACCGGTCGGCCCGCTTGACCCCGCCGGCGTCGGGCGAGACCACGGCGATTTCGCCGTCGAGGATCGGGCGGAAATGGTCGACGAACAGCCCGGCCGCCTCGAGATGGTCGGTCGGGCAGCGAAAGGAGTTTTGGAAGGCGGCGAGATTGTGCACGTCGATCGTCACCACCCGGTCGACTCCGACGGCCTCTAGGAGCTGCGCGACATAGCGCGTTGCCACGGGATCGCGGGTCTTGGTCTTGCGGTCCTTGCGGGCATAGCCGAGATAGGGAACGATTGCGGTCACCCGATCCGCCGAGGCGTCCTTGAGCGCGCCGATGAATAACAGGAGGCGCACCAGCTTGTCGTTGACGCTCTGCTCTGCGTCGCCGTGCAGCGACTGCACGACGAAGGCATCGCGGCCGCGCACGCTCTCGCGCGGGCGGGCCTTGTGCTCGCCATCCTCGAACTCGCGCTCCTCGTGCGCGGCCAGCGCGACGCCAAGCGCGCCGGCCACCCGCTCTCCAAACGGCCGGGTCGCATGCAACGCGAAGAGCGCAAGATCCTGTCCGCCCACGGCGAGACCCCTTTCCGCCGGCAGAAGGGCAGGAAACGGCCCGTCCTGTCCATGACCCAGGTCAAGGCCGCATCGCCTGTCCCTAGAACGGGTACTGGCGGTGGCCGTTGGCGCTGGTGATCCAGCGCGTCTCGGTGAAGGTCTCGATTGCCCAGCGCCCGCCGTGACGACCGAGGCCGCTGTCCTTGGTGCCGCCGAAGGGCGCGTGGAACTCGTCATTGACGGGCGAATCGTTGATATGGGCCATTCCGGTCTCGAGCTTGCCGGCAATGCGCATGCCGCGCTCGCGGTCGTCGGTGATGATGCCCGCCGACAGGCCGTATTCGGTATCGTTGGCAAGCTCGACCATGGCCTGTTCGTCGTCGGCGACGATGATCGGCGCCACCGGCCCGAAGGTTTCGTCGCGCCACACCGACATCTGCGGGGTTACGCCCGACAGCACGGTGGGCGGTATGAACAGCCCGTCGCGCGTGCCGCCGGACCGCGCCTCGGCGCCCTTCGCCAGCGCGTCGCTTATATGCGTCTCGACCCGGTCGGCTTGGCGCGCGTTGATCAGCGGGCCGATGACGTTCGCCTTGTCCTCGGTCGGCCCGACCTTCAGCGTACCCGCCTTGGCGGCCAGCTTCTCGGTAAACTCCTCGGCGAGGTTGCGCGCGACGATGATGCGCTCTACTGCCATGCAGATCTGGCCGGAATGGAAGAAGGCGCCGAACGCCGCGGCGTTGACCGCATGGTCGACATTGGCGTCGTCGAGCACGATCAGCGCGTCCTTGCCGCCCAGCTCGACGCAGCACTTCTTGAGCAGGCTTCCCGCCTTGCCGGCGATCGCCTTGCCCACCGGCGTCGAGCCGGTAAAGCTAATGCCCTTCACCGCCGGGTTGGCGACCAGCTCGTCGCCCAGCTCCGCGACTGCGTCGCGGCCGCAGGTGACGACGTTGACGACGCCGTCCGGGAAGCCGGCCTCCTCGAACACCTCGGCGAACAGCAAGCCGCCGCAGACCGGGCTCTCCTCCGACGGTTTCAGCACCACTGTGTTGCCGGCGGCGAGCGCGAAGGCCACGCCGCGGGACGACAGGATCAGCGGGAAGTTCCAGGGCGAGATGACCGAGACGACGCCGAGCGGGCTGCGCACCACCATCGAGCCGCGGTCGTAGGCCGAGGGCAGGACCTCGCCCATACTGTTGAAGGTCGTCGCCGCCGCCGTGCGCCAGACGCCGGGGGTGACCGTCGTCTCGTACATGCATTTGCCGAAGGTGCCGCCGATCTCCGGCCCAGCGGCCTGGACAAAGTCCTGCTGACGCGCCTCCAGGATCGCGGCCACCTTGCCCAAAAGCGCCGCCCGCTGCACGTAGGGCGTCGCCGCCCAGCCCGGGAAGGCGGCCTGCGCCGCCGCGATTGCCGCCGCCGCATCGGCGCGGCCGGCATTGGGCACGCTGGCCCACACCTTGCCGGTCGACGGGTTGTAATCGTCGAACCTGCCGGCCGCCGCCGCCCGCCAGCCACCGCCAATGAACAACCCCTTCGCGTCGTAACCCATGGTGCATCCTCCCTGAAATGGTTCCCGCAAACCCGTCCGGACCGCGCGCTCCATGGCGCGGCGACCGGCCCGCATCATACGGATTGCGGCGTCTACCTTGAAGGGCTCGCAAGCGTGCACGCTGTCTTCCGCGGCGCGGACTTGCGGAACGACCCCGTGCCAAGACTTTTCTGCGGGTCTCAGCGCTTTGCTTCAGGCGGTCACACCAGCCCGTTCCGCGTCAGCGGCAGCTCCGTCGGCATTTTTCCGGTCGCGGCGAAGATGGCGTTGGCAACCGCGGGGCCGATTGGCGGCACGCCGGGTTCGCCGACCCCGGTCGGGGCTTCGGAGGAGGGCACGATGTGGACCTCGATGTCGGGCATCTCGTCGATGCGCAGGGGCTCGTAGGTATCGAAATTGTCCTGGTCCACTTCGCCGTCGGTCAGCGTGATCGCGTTGCGCAGGACCGCCCCGAGGCCGTAGCCGATGCCGCCCTCCATCTGGGCGCGGATGTTGTCGGGGTTGACCGGCACGCCGCAATCGACGGCACACCAGACCTTCTCGACCTTGAAGGTGCCGTTGGCCCGGCGCGAGATCTCGGCGATCTCGGCGACATAGGAATTGAACGATTTCTGCACCGCGATGCCGCGCCAGCGCCCCGCCGGCGGCCCGGCATTCCAGTTCGCCTTCTCGGCCACCAGTTTCAGGACCGCGGTCTTGCGCTGATCGCCCGCCAGCAGCTCCAGCCGAAATGCAAGCGGCTCGCGCCCCGCCGCTTTCGCGGCGCGGTCGATCATCGTCTCCATCGCATAGGCGGTGTGGGTGTGGCCGACCGAGCGCCACCACAGAACCGGCACCTTGACGGCCGTGTTGTGCACCTCGCCCCGGAAATCGGGGATCGCGTAGGTCGCGTCCTCAAGGCCCTCGACCGAGCTGTGGTCGACGCCTTCGCTCACCGCGAAGCCCTCGAAGGGGGTGCCGATCATCAGCGACTGGCCGACCACGCGGTGGTGCCAGCCGGTGAGCCTGCCGTTCGCATCGACGCCGGCCCGCACCCTGTGCACGTAGAGCGGCCGGTAATAGCCGCCTCTTATGTCGTCCTCTCTCGTATAGACCAGCTTGATCGGCTGCGGCCTGCCCCAGGCCTTGGCGATGGCGGCGGCCTCGCCGGCATAATGCGCATCGTAGATCGCCCTTCGCCCGAACGAGCCGCCGGCCCACAGCGTGTGGATGGCGACATCCTGCGGTGGGATGCCGAGCACCGCGGCGGTGACGTTCTGGTCCAGGGTCTGCAGCTGCGAGCCGGTCCATAGCGTGGCCTTGCCGTCCTTGAACAGGATGGTGATGTCGATCGGCTCCATCGGCGCATGCGCAAGGTAGGGGAAGACGTAGGTCTCTTCGATCACCTGCGCGGCGCCGTTGAGAGCCGCTTCGGCATCGCCTTCGCTGCGAAAGGTAATGCCCTCGCGCTGCGCCAGCGCCTTGTACTCGGCCTCCAGCAGCGCGGTCGACCGGGTCTCGGCGTTCGAGAAATCCCAGTCGATCTTCAGCGCATCGCGGCCCTTGATCGCGGGCCAGATGGCGCGCGCCAGCACCACGACGCCCTGCGGGATCTGCAACACGTCGACGACGCCCCGCACCTTGCGCGCCTCTGTCGCGTCGACCGACCGGACCGTGCCGCCCCATTTCGGCGGCCGCGCCAGCACCGCGACCAGCATGTCGTCGAGCTGGACGTCCATGCCGAAGCTGCCCGGCGCGCCGACCGTCTTGACGTAGCTGTCGACCCGCGGAAAGCTCTTGCCGATATAGACCCACTGGTCGGGCGTCTTCAGGGTGACATTCTCGGGCACCGGCATCCACGCCGCCGCCTCGGCCAGCTCGCCGTAGCGCGCGCTCTTGCCGGAGGCGTGCCGGACGATGCCCTGCGCGATCGTGATCTCGCCCGCCGGCACGGCCCAGCGCCTGGCGGCCGCCTCGATCAGCATGGCGCGTGCCGTCGCCCCGGCGCGGCGGTACTGTTCGAAGGAGTTGGCGATCGCCGTCGAGCCACCCGTGCCCTGGATGCCGAACAGGAGGTTCTTGTAAAGCTCGGCATTGGCCGGGGCGAATTCGACCTTGGTCTGCACCCATGTCGCGTCCAGTTCCTCGGCGACCAGCGTTGCCAACCCGGTTGCCGACCCCTGGCCCTTGTCGAGATGCTTGGAGAACACGGTCACCGTGCTGTCCGCATCGATGCGGATGAACGGCGTGAAGTTGGGCCCGTCCCCCGCCGCGGCGCGCGCCGGGTCGCCGCCGAAGTGCACGCCGATGACGAGCCCGGCGCCGGCGAGCGCGGTGAATTTGAGGACGTCGCGGCGGCTCGGCCGCGGCGCATC
Source organism: Rhodospirillales bacterium (assembly GCA_020356105.1). Taxonomy (GTDB): domain Bacteria; phylum Pseudomonadota; class Alphaproteobacteria; order UBA8366; family JADFVY01. Next base: position 603,869 of record CP070634.1, read on the forward strand.
GGCGGGGCGTGGCTTCATCGGATACATGGCTCAGCCCTCCAGGATCTCGGATGCGCGGTGGATGCCAGCGCGGATCCGGTGATAGGTGGCGCAGCGGCAGACATTGCCGTACATGGCGGCGTCGATGTCCGCGTCGGTCGGCTTCGGCGTATCGGCCAGCAGCGCCGCCGCGCTCATGATCTGGCCCGACTGGCAATAGCCGCATTGCGGCACGTCGAGCTCGCGCCAGGCGGCGCGCACGGCTTCGGCCTCGCGGCTGAACAGCCCCTCGATGGTGGTGATGCGGCTGCCCTCGACGTCCTCGGCATAGGTCTGGCAGGCGCGCACGGGCGCGCCGTCGACATAGACGGTACAGGCGCCGCAGCTGGCGATGCCGCAGCCGAACTTGGTGCCGGTGAGCTTGAGCTCGTCGCGGATGACCCAGAGCAGCGGCGTGTCGCCCTCGACATCGACCGCCCGCTCCGAGCCGTTCAGGACAAAGCGTATCATGGAGCCTCCTGTTGTACTGGCCGGGGCCGCGGCGGCGCCCGGATCGTGGTGCCTGGAAAGAGAGTTTCGTTGCGGCGCCGCGGCCGTCAACCCTCGCCCGTCAAAGCGTGATCGCGGTGCTCTTGTAGACGGTGCGCATGGCAAAGATCGAACGGATGCGCGCGACATGCGGCAGGCGTGAGAGGTACTCCTTGTGGATGCGCTCGAAATCCTGGACGTCGGCGACGACGACGCGCAAGAGGTAATCGGCGTCGCCGGCCATCAGGTAACACTCCATCACCGCCGGCACTTCGCGCACCGCGGTCTCGAATTCGCTGAGCAGATCCACGGCCTGGCCGGTGAGCGTCACCTCGACGAACACCGTGGTGCCGAGGCCGAGCGCGTCGGCGTCGACCAGCATCGCGTAGCCGGCGATGACGCCCTGCGCCTCGAGCCGATGGACCCGGCGCAGGCAGGCCGATGGTGACAAATTGACCCGCTCGGCCAGCTCCGCATTGGTGATGCGGCCGTCCGCCTGCAGTCGGTTCAAGATCTTACGATCCGTCGCGTCGAGCTCAGCCATTCGATTGATATACGAAAAATTTTTAATTTAACGCAATTATATTCGAAAATAGGGAGAATCCGCGCCGAACTTTGCAAGCACATTCTGCCCGATACCGGCTATGATCCGCCCGGATTGCAACACCGGTCACGGGAGGAAAGCGATGTTTATCGGTGTGCCGAAGGAGATCAAGAACCACGAATACCGGGTCGGCATGACCCCAGGCAGCGTCGCCGAGGCCGTCGCGCACGGTCATGACGTCATCGTCGAGACCAATGCCGGCGCCGGCATCATGTGCGGCGACGAGGATTACCGCGCCGCCGGCGCAAGCGTCGTCGATACGGCCGAGGAGGTGTTCGCCCGCGCCGACATGATCGTCAAGGTCAAGGAGCCGCAGGCGGTCGAGCGCAAGCGGCTGCGCGCGGGCCAGATCCTGTTCACCTATCTGCATCTGGCGCCGGACGCCGACCAGACCAAGGATCTCGTCGATAGCGGCGCCGTCTGCATCGCCTACGAGACCGTCACCGACGCGGCTGGCCGCCTGCCGCTGCTGGCGCCGATGTCGGAGGTCGCCGGCCGGATGTCGATCCAGGCCGGCGCGCACTGCCTCGAGAAGGCGCAGGGCGGGCGCGGCATGCTGCTCGGCGGCGTGCCGGGCGTCGCCCCGGCCAAGGTGGTGATTCTCGGCGGCGGCGTGGTCGGCGTCAACGCCGCCTACATGGCCACGGGCCTCGCCGCCGACGTCACCGTGATCGATCGCTCGGCCGATGCGATGCGCGCCGTCACCGCCCGCTTCGGCCCGGCCGTCAAGACCGTCCATTCGACCCGCGCCGCGGTCGAGGAAGAGGTGCTGGCCGCGGATCTCGTGATCGGTGGCGTGCTCATCCCCGGCGCCGCGGCCCCCAAGCTGGTGACCGCCGAGATGGTGCGCCGGATGAAGCCGGGCGCCGTGGTGGTCGACGTCGCCATCGATCAGGGCGGCTGCTTCGAGACCTCGCACCCGACGACGCATGCGGAGCCGACCTATGTGGTCGACGACGTGGTGCATTACTGCGTCGCCAACATGCCCGGGGCGGTGGCGCGGACCTCCACCTTCGCGCTCAACAACGCAACGCTGCCGTTTACCCTGGCGCTGGCCGACAAGGGCTGGAAGGACGCGCTGGCCGCCGATCCGCATCTGCGGGCCGGGCTCAACGTCTATGCCGGCAAGGTCACCTATGCCGCCGTCGCCGAGGCGCTGGGCTATGCCTTTACCGCGCCGGAGATGGCGCTGGCCGCCTGATTACGCAGAGGAATTCCTCCCCCTTCGACTCCGGCCCCTGCGTGGGCCGGGGTCGATCTTTCTCGGGCCGGCCGAAGGTAACGGTGACCGTCGGTCTACGCGTCGCCGGGCAGGGGGATGAACTCGTCGTCCCCGGGAACCGGATCGAAACGGCCCTGGCGCCAATCCTCCTTGGCCTGCTCGATGCGCTCGCGCCGGCTCGAGACGAAGTTCCACCAGATGTGCCGGGGGCCATCCATCGGCTCACCGCCGAGCAGCACCAGCCGGGCGGCACCGGCGGCCCGGATCGTCGGCGTTGCGCCAGGCGCCAGCACAAGCAGCTGGCCCGGCACATAGGCGACGTCGTCGACCGTGACGCTGCCCTCGACGAGGTAGATGGCGCGCTCCTCATGGACCGCATCGACCGGGAGCGTCGCGCCGGCAGCGAGGCTGGCGTCGACATAGAACATCTCCGACAGCGTTTCGACAGGCGCCCGGGCGCCGAACGACTCACCGACGATCACCCGCAGCCGCTTGCCGTCGCCCTCGATGACCGGCAGCGCCCCGGGGCCGTGATGCGCGAAGGCGGGGCCGGTCTCTTCATGGCGCTGGGGTAGCGCCACCCAGATCTGCAGGCCGGCGACCCGTTCCTCGCGTTTTCGGATTTCCGGGTCAGAGCGCTCGGAATGGGTGATGCCGCGACCCGCCGTCATCCAATTCAATTCGCCCGGGCGGATCGCCTGGTGGCTGCCGAGACTGTCGCGGTGGACGATCGTGCCCTCGAACAAATATGTGACGGTGGCAAGGCCGATATGCGGGTGCACCCGAACGTCGAGTCCCTTGCCGGGCGGCAACACGGCCGGGCCCATCTGGTCGAGGAAGACGAACGGCCCGACCATGCGGCGGCGCGACGACGGCAGCACGCGCCGGACCTCGAAGCCGCCGATGTCACGCGTCCGCGGAACGATCACGGTCTCGATCGGTTTGGCCAACCCAGTCGCGGTCTCTCTGTCATTCATGGTCATGCCTCCTCCGCGGTCCGCCCATAGATGTAGGTGCCGGCCGCCGCATCGCCAGCGGCGCTTGCCAGATAGATGCGCCTTGGGGCATGACAGCAAGTCGAGGCTTGATCGAAACAACCCCCGGGGCAGAGTTATGGCGGAATTCCTGACCACCAAGGATGTCGCCGCACTGCTGCGCATCAAGGAGCGCAAGGTCTACGAACTGGTCCATGACAACGCGATCCCGGTCAGCCGGGTGACGGGCAAGCTGCTGTTTCCGCGCGACATGGTCGAGGCCTGGGTGCGCCGCAACGTCGAGTTCCGCGGAGGCACGGAAGGGCTGGTCGAGCGGCCGGCGGTGGTTGCCGGCAGCCACGACCCACTGCTCGACTGGGCGCTGCGTGAGTCGGGCAGCAGCCTCGCCACCTTCTTCGACGGCAGCCTCAGCGGTCTGAAAAGGCTTGCCGAGGGGCGCGCGGTCGCCGCCGGGATGCATGTCTACGAGGCCGAGAGCGAGGACTGGAACAGGCGCCACCTCGCCGAGGCCATGCCTGGGATGCCGGTGGTTCTGGTCGAATGGGCGCAGCGCCAGCAGGGCCTCGTCCTGCCGCCGGGCAATCCCGGCAAGGTCGGATCGCTGGCCGACCTCGTCGGCCGGCGCCTGATGCCGCGCCAGCGGGCAGCGGGCAGCCGGCTGCTGCTCGACTTCCTGATGCAACGCGACGGGATCGCCGGTGACGCAATCACGCTGCTCGACCGGCCGGCTCGCAGCGAGGCCGATGTGGCGCTGGCAGTGGCCGAGGGCAAGGCCGATGCGGGCCTCGCGGTGGAGACCGTGGCGCGGCAGTACCGGCTCGAGTTCCTGCCGCTGTTTCGCGAACGCTATGATCTCGCCGTCTGGCGTCGCGACTGGTTCGAGCCGCCGCTGCAGCGGCTCGTCACCTTTGCCCGCACACCCGCCTTCGCAGAGCGCGCGGCGGAACTCGGCGGTTACGACATCACGGGCCTCGGCACCGTGCGCTACAACGCGCCGTAGGTGGTCTCAGCTCCCTGGCCGGGCGTTGGGGAAGAACAGCTGCTGGCCGTCAACCTTGTAGGACGCGATGGCGGCCTGCCCGTCCGGGCCGAGCATCCAGTCGACGAAGGCCTGGCCCCACTCCGCCTTGACGTTCTTGTGCCTTTCCCGGTTCACCAGAATGATGCCGTACTGATTGAACAGCTTCTTGTCGCCCTCGACCTGGATCCTGAAGTCGGCCTTGTTCTTGAAGGCGATCCAGGTGGCCCGGTCGGTCAGCACATAGGCGCCCATGCCGACGCCGGTGTTCAGGGTCGCGCCCATGCCGGAGCCGGTTTCGCGGTACCAGGTGCCGGAGGCAGCGGCGACGTCGATACCGGTCGTCTTCCACAAGCTGATCTCCTTCTTGTGGGTACCGGAATCGTCGCCGCGCGAGGCGAAGGGCGCCCTGGCCGCTGCGATTTTCTTGAGCGCCGCCATCGCGTCCGTCATGCCGCCGACCTTCGCCGGGTCCGCGGCCGGGCCGACGATGACGAAGTCGTTATACATCAGGTCGAAGCGTTTGACGCCGAAGCCCTCCGCGACGAACTTTTCCTCCGCTGCCTTGGCGTGCACCAGCAGCACGTCACCGTCTCCGTTGCGCGCGTTCTTGATCGCCTGGCCGGTGCCGACCGCGACCACGCGCACCTCGATTCCCGTCTTGGCACTGAATTTCGGCAGCAAGTAATCGAACAGGCCGGAATTCTGGGTCGAGGTGGTCGATTGCACGGTGATGAATTTTTCCGCGGCGGAGGCCGGGCCGGCGGCGGCGACAAGCGCGGCGGCGAGCGCCGGCAGCAGCAGATGGCGAATGCAGGTCATCATGTCTCCTCGCGTTTCTTGTATTCAGTCGATCAGAAGCCGGCCGTCGAGATAGGCGCGGCCGGCAGAACTCGAAGGTTTGTCGAAAAAACTGGCGGCGGGTGTCTGCTCGACGATCCGCCCGTCATGCAGGAATGTGACGTCGTCGGCGAGCCGCCGTGCCTGGGCGACGTCGTGGGTGACCAGCACGATCCGCGTGCCGCGGTCCCTGGCATCGCGGATCAGCGCCTCGATGGCGCCGGCCGCCGCCGGGTCGAGATTGGCGCAGGGTTCGTCCAGCAGCAGCACGTCGGGATCGGGCGCCAGTGCCCGCGCCAGCGCAAGCCGCTGCTGCTCGCCGCCCGACAGCATCCGCGCCGGCGATCTTGCCAGATGGCCGAGGCCGGCGCGGGCCAGGGCCTGCTCGGCGCGGCGCCTGCGCTCCGCTCGGCCGGCGCCGCGCAGGACATAGCGGATATTGGCCAGGGCCGAGCGGCGCAGCAGCACCGGCTTCTGGAACACGAGGCCGACTGAGGGCGCGCGGGTCCGGTCGGGCCGGCGGCCGGCCCAGCTGACCGAACCGGCATCGGGGTTGAGCAATCCGGTCAGGAGCCTCAGCAGCACGCTCTTGCCGGCGCCGTTCGGCCCCATGATGATCGAGATTCCGCCGCTCTCGATCGCAAGGTCGACATTATCGATGATGCGACGGCCGGCGCGTTCGAGCACCAGGCCGCGCCCGATGATCGGCAGCACCTGTCCGTCCTTCCGGTCCGGTGTCGGCGCGTCGAACGGCATGGCGGCTTCAGGCATGCGCCCAACGGGCGGCGGTGGCCCTGAGCCCCATCACCGCCGCATTGATGACGACGGCCAGAAGCAGCAGCACGACGCCGAGGCCGAGTGCCAGCGCAAGATTGCCCTTGGAGGTTTCCAGCGCGATTGCCGTGGTCATCACCCGCGTTACGTGATGGATGTTGCCGCCGACGATCAGCACCGCGCCGACCTCCGCGATGGCGCGTCCGAACCCCGCCAGCATCGCTGTCAGCAGGCTGTAGCGCGCGTCCCACAGCAGGGTCGCCACCATGCCCCCGCGGCCGACCCCGAGGATGCGCAGCTGCTCGTCATATTCGGCGTGCATGTCCTCGATCGTCTGGCGCGCCAGGGCGGCGACGATCGGGGTGACGAGAATCGACTGGGCGATGATCATCGCGGTCGGGGTATAGAGCAGCGCCAGCGGTCCCAGCGGCCCGGCATTGGACAGCGTCAGATAGACCAGCAGGCCGACCACCACCGGCGGGAGTCCCATCAGCGTGTTCAACAGGACAAGGACGAGCGCCCGGCCGCGGAATCGGCTGACGCCGAGGACCGCGCCGAGCGGCAAGCCGATAAGCGCCGAAATGAAGACGGCCGTAAGGCTGACGCGCAGCGACAGGCCGATGATTTCCATCAGCGCCGGGTCGAAACCCAGGAGCAGAGCGAATGCCTCGCCGAATGCCGCGCCGAAATCCTGCATCTATCCTCCCAACCGAGCCGGAAGAAGATATGCACTTATCCTGTCTAAAATCCATAGCTATGCCGGAAAAAGAAAAAAACACATATTAATGCATAAATAAGGTGATCTCTTCTGCTCTTTGAGGGTCTAGGCGGTAGTTAGGGCGCGGCGGGATCTCTTTTCCTGAAAGGCCCTGAATCCCCGTTGACCGGATCCGCGAAAAAACTCCCTCTTTTTCCCTTTCGCGGAATTGCAGGGCCATTGCCACGACACTATAATGCCGGCACATAACAATGTAATTTGGTGGGGTATTACATGCGTAACCCTGCGGCCCGGTCGCGTCATGCGGGTGGGCCGGCCCAACCGAACGCGTTGTTACGATCGAAATTCGAAGGCCTGCCGCATTGCCGGCCGGTGCCGAGTGAAACAACTGCATCACCGACGGAGCGACACTCGCCGCTCCGCGCTTCCAGACACCGCACAGAGGGGTATGACTATGAGTGGCATACTGACCAGCTTGAGAAACACCGTGATTGCCGGCTTCGTGCTGGCGGTGATTCTTTTTGTCATCTACTACGCAACGCAGGGCTATTCCAGCACCACGTTCGGAGCGTTCTTCTTCCGGTGGTTGCATGTGCTGAGCGGGGTGATGTGGATCGGTCTGCTTTGGTACTTCAACTTCGTGCAGATCCCGAACATGGGGAAAATCCCCGATGAGCAGAAGCCGGCCATCGGCAAGGTGATCGCGCCGGCGGCATTGTTCTGGTTCCGCTGGGGTGCGATGGGAACCATCGTTACCGGCCTGATCCTGGCCTGGATGAACGGCTATCTCGGCGATGCGATCGCACTTGGCCTGACGGACGGTGTGCCGAAGCATACGGCGATCGGAATTGGCATGTGGCTCGGCGCGATCATGTGGTTCAACGTCTGGTTCGTCATCTGGCCGAACCAGAAGAAGGCGCTCGGGATCGTCGAGGCGGATGCCGACGCGAAGGCCGCGGCAGCGCGCACGGCGATGCTGTTTTCGCGGACCAACACCATGCTCTCGGTCCCCATGCTCTTCGCCATGGTTTCCGCGCAGAACATCTACTGACCGGCGCAACGCACAGAGTCGGCGAAAAGGGCGGGACGCCATCGGGCGTCCCGCCTTTTCGTCGCTGATCGGGTGGTGCTCGCGCCGGTCAGGCCCCGGTATCCGCTGTCAGGCCAACGGCCTCGACGCCGGCCACGGCGCAGATTTCGTCGTTTTCGCCGGTATCGCCGGATATGCCGACCGCGCCGATGGTGCGGCCGTCGGCGTTCTTGATCAGGACGCCGCCGGGCGACGGCACGATGCGGCCACCAGACATGTCGGTCAGGGCGTTGATGAACATCGGATGCGACTGCGCGCGCGCCACGATGACCCGGTTGCCGAACCCGAATCCCAGACACCCCCATGCCTTGCCAATGGCAATGTCGGGTCGGATCAGGCTGGCGCCGTCTTCGCGCTTCATGGCCTTGACGGTGCCGCTGTCGTCTAGCACGGCCACGGTCAGTGGCTCGAATTTGAGCTCCCGGCCTTTGGCGATAGCCGCATCGACGATCTTTTCGGCGGTTTCCAGATCGATGCTGTGTAAGAGCACGTCTTCCTCCCTGTCTCCATGGCACGATGATCAGCGTGAGCCGTCTCTCTGCTCGCTGACACGACAATACGGCATTTCGGTCCGCGATCAACGCCCCGCGTGCCGTTTCGTCATTGGCTGCCGCATTGTCGCCCGTCGAAGCAGTTGCTACCATTCGCGATCCGGCGCGCGACGGCGGTCAGCGCCGGAAGGCTCGGACGACGGCACCGCCCCTCGTCCGAGCCGGGATCAATCGGTGATCTGGCAGGGTTTCGCAGGTTATGAACGGCTCGACGCAAAATCGCGGTGATGCGGATATCTCGGGTGCGAGCGGCAGGGCTCGGACCCGGTGGCCGCGCTTGCGACTGAACCTGTCCCAGAAGATTCCGCTTCTTGTCGTCACGGCCGCGCTGGTGTCCGGCGCCGTCGTGGCATTCGCGGACTACCGCCAGGCGGCGACGGAACTCCGACGGTCGGCCGAGAGTAATCTGACGGCCCATCTCGACGCTCGGCGTTTCGCCCTCGTCGACTATCTTGCCTCGCTTCGACGTGACCTGAGGATGCAAGCGGACAACCCGATTGTCATCGAGGCGTTTCGCGAGTTCAAGAAGGGCTGGGACGATCTGGGCGACGACGCGTCGGCTCGGCTGACGCGCCTTTACATAGATGAAAATCCATATCCCGCAACGACACGCAGGGAACTGGACCGCCCCGATGACTCGTCATTCTACAGCCTGGCCCACGAGCGCTTTCATCCACGACTGCGCGAGTTCGTCCGGCAATATGGCTATCGCGACCTGCACCTCATCGACTTGTGGGGGAATGTCCTCTACTCGGAAATGAAGCAAAGCGATTTCGCCGTGAATCTAGAGAACCCCGCGCATGCAAACAGTGGATTGGCAACGGCGTACCGCAGGACGGTGTCGGGACCGCAGTATGGCGGGGAGACGTTCGTCGATTTCACCTTGTATGGGCCCGCTGGCGGCCGCCCGACCGGGTTCGTTGGCCGGCCGCTGATCGACGAATTCGGGACGACGATCGGCGTGATTGCACTTGAATTGCCGATCGACCGCATCAACCGGGTGATGAATTTCGGATCCGGGTTGGGACGGACCGGAGAGGCCTTCATCGCCGGTCCGGACATGTTGATGCGCAGCGATTCGCGATTCTCTGCCGAATCGACCATCTTGAGGCGCAAGGTGGATTCGGGTCCGGTCAAGGCTGCGCTGGATGGCCGGTCGGGCGTGATGACGAGCCGGCGCAGAGGCGATGACGGAGTCGACGGACTATGTCTCTCGGCATACGCGCCGCTCGATTTTCTCGGCTCACGCTGGGCGATCGTCGCCGAAATGAGCGTTGACGAGGTCAATACGCCGGTAAGACGCATTCGCAATAACGCGATAGTCAACGGTCTGCTGCTGGCGCTGTCGGTTGCGGTCGTTGGCTATCTTCTCACCCGTACCGCGGTCATCGCGCCCCTGGCCCGCGTAACCAGCGCGGTCCGGAGACTGAGCGCCGGTGACCGCGATAGCGCCATTCCTTCCGAGAAGCGCGGCGACGAGATCGGCGATATCGCCAGGGCCTTGGTGCTGTTTCGCGACAATCTCGTTGTCGCCGAGAGGGATGCCGTGGAATTCGAGCGGCAGGCGAAGGCTGACGAGGTGCGCCGCCGCCTCGCCGAGGCGATCGAGGCGATTCCCGATGGCTTCGTGCTGATCGACTCGCGCGATACCATCGTCGTCGTCAATTCGCGGTATCGTGAGATATATGCGAAGTCCGCGCACCTTCTTCAGCCGGGCCGTCGCTTCGAGTCTTTCCTGCGTCACCAGGCGGCGCTGGGAGAGATTGCGGAGGCGGTCGGTCGTGTCGACGACTACGTGCGGGACCGCATGGCGCAGCTGCGAACGTCGGAGCAGCCGATCACCACGCGCATGGCAGATGGTACCTGGCTGCTGACCGCCGATTCGTCGACCGAAGATGGCGGCGTTGTCTCGGTCTGTTCGGACATCTCGGACCTCAAGCGCCGCGAACATGCATTGCTTGACAGCGAGGAGCGGTACCGCCTGCTGGTGGATATGCTGCCGAACGGCGTCTTGCTGCACGACATGCAGGGCATACGGTTCATCAATTCGGCCGGTCGGGAGTTTCTCGAGATTCCCGAGGGTGTGCCGCTCGAGAATCTGCATTATCTGGACTTTGTTCACGATTCGGAGCGGGATGCCGCGAAGCTGCGAATTCGGGATTTCATCAACCTCAAGGGGGACGTGCCGTTAACCGAACGGCGGATCCGAACGTTCGAGGGTCGGGAGATCATCATCGAGATCGCCGCCGTGCCGTTCCGCCGCGGTCGAACACCTCTTGCGCTGGCGGTCTTCAGGGACATCACCGACCGCAAGCTGACCGAGTCCCGACTGCGTGAGAGCGAAAGCCAGGTCCGTGCGATCGTGGATGTTGCCGCCGACGCCATCGTCATGCTCGATGCAGATGACCGGATCGTCGATTTCAACCCGTCGGCCGAGCAGATCTTCGGGCACCGGCGGGATGCGGTTCTGGGCAAGAAGATGGCGACGACCCTGATTGCTTCAAGCCACCGCGCCACATACCGCAGACGCTGTCGCACCGCCGATCGAAAGGCACCCAACACCGGCGATGGCAGCCGCGGCGAGATCGAGGCAATCCGCGCGGACGCCAGCGTTTTTCCGGCGGAGTTGACGGTAACTCCCGTGACCGTTGGGGGGCATAGGTTGTTTACGGCGTTTCTGAGGGACCTCACCGAAACGCGACGGGCCCAGGAAGAGATCGAGCGCCAGCGCGAGGCCCTCTATCAGAGCGACAAGCTCACCGCGCTTGGCTCGCTGCTCGCCGGCGTCGCGCATGAGTTGAACAATCCGCTTTCGGTCGTGGTGGCGCAGGCAATGCTGATGGAAGAAACGGCGGAGGACGAGCGCGTCGTCGGGCGCGCCAAGGAGATTCGATCCGCGGCCGACCGCTGTACGCGGATCGTCAAGACCTTCCTGTCGATGGCGCGCCAGCAGACGCCGCAGCGCGGCGCGGTTAATCTCAATCGCCTGGTCGAAGACGGGCTGGATCTGCTTGCCTATTCGTTGCGGACGGCGGGCGTCGAGGTCATCCGGCAACTCGATGCGGCGCTGCCTGAGATCTGGGGCGATTCGGACCAGCTCCACCAGGTCATCGCCAATCTCGTGATCAACGCGCAACAGGCGATGATGGATGGCCAACCGCCGCGACGTCTTGTCGTTACGACGACGGCCCGATCGGAAGACGGTATGGTGGGCCTGACGATCGATGATTCCGGACCCGGTGTTTCGGCCGAAATGCGGTCGCGCATTTTTGAGCCGTTCTTCACCACCAAGCCGACCGGCGTCGGCACGGGGATCGGACTTGCGATCTGCCATGGTGTCGTCGAATCGCATGGCGGGACCATCGCTGTCGAGGACGCGCCGGACGGCGGCGCGCGATTCGCGATCACCCTGCCGTCTGGCGACGAGAAACGCGCAGCCACCGCCATCGCTGCCGATCGTCCCGGCGGGAACGGGGCGGGCGGCAGCGTCCTGGTGGTCGACGACGAGGTCGAGATCGCCTCCGCGCTGGCGGAGATTTTGGCCCTCGACGGCCTGCATGTCGACGTGGCCGAAAGCGGACGGGCCGCTCTCGAGCGGATTGCCGGCTCGGATTACGACCTCATCCTGACCGACCTGCGCATGCCGGATATGGACGGGCCCGGCCTGTATCGGCTGCTTGAGCAGCAGTACCCGCATCTTTGCGACCGGATGATCATGATGAGCGGCGATACGCTGCACGCGGCCGCCAGCGAATTTCTCCAGAGGACCGATCTGCCGATGATCGAAAAACCGTTCGATCCGGCCGACCTACTGCGCCTTGTCGAAGAGATCCTCGCCAGGCCGTCACCGCAGGCGCCGGCTAATTCTCCGGCTCGGGCACAAACACATAGCCGGCGCCGCGAATCGTCTTTATGAATCGCGGTTTCGCGGGGTTCTGCTCGATCTTGCGCCGCAAACGCGCGATCCGAACGTCGATGCTGCGGTCAAAAGGATCGCCATCTCGGCGGTGCGCTTTATCAAGCAGCTGCTCACGGCTCAACACCCGGTTGGGCGATTCCGCCAGGGCCCGCAGAAGGTCGTATTCCATGGTGGTCAGCGGAATGTCCTTGCCGCTGGCGTCGGTCAGCGCGTGCGACTGCGTATCCAGCGTAAGGTTGCCGAACCGGATTGCTTCGGCGTCCGGTGCTGTTTCACTCGGAATTCGTCTAAGAACGCTCTTGATGCGGGCAAGCAACTCGCGCAGGTCGAATGGCTTGGCCATGTAATCGTCCGCGCCGACTTCCAGTCCGACGATACGGTCAAGTGTCTGGCCGGCCGCCGTCAGGATGACGATCCCGACGCGACTGTGCTCGCGCAGACGTCGGGCGATGGACAGCCCATCCTCGCCCGGCATGTTGAGGTCGAGGACGACGAGGTCGACGGGGGGGCCTTTGGCCATGATCCCGCGAAGCGCCTGGCCGCCATCGGCGAGGCTGACCCGGAAGCCGTGCAATTCGAGATACTCCCCGACCGCGGCACGGATCTGCGCTTCGTCGTCGACAACGGCTATGTGCTGGGATGTGGCCACTGGCGAAAAAGCCTGTCGTAGATTCGAGGGGCGCAAGAATCGATCGCGAACATAACGGCTATTGACATCATGCGCCAAGCCCCGCGGCAACAATTGAAACAATTTTCCCGTGCGCTGAAATCGTCTCGAAACATTCGGGCGGTAAAAAGATTGTGCTGAAGATATCCGCGCCATTGCGTTCGTTTGCACGCCCTGCCTCAGCGCAGTGCATCGGTATCGAGTTGTTGTCAGGGAGTGGGGGCAGGCTTGGTTTCCGTATCCGCAAGCCCCTGGAAACCAGGCCCGCCTTCCTTTCATTTGCTACCCTATTAACGGACATTCGCGACCGGGGTCGGCGACTCTCGCTTGGCGTCGCCGCATCTGCGCGTCGATCCGCGCCTATTTATTGTCAATCGATGAAGTTGGGCGGCGTGGCGGGTGCCCCCGCAGGGCGCCGCTGCCCCCGGTGTGCCGTCGACACCGTAGGACCTACGGATCGATCAGACGGAGCCGGTCCTCAATGATCGTCGGGTTGTCGTAATTGTCGTCGAACTGCGTTTGCCGGCAATGCAGGCGGCCGTTTCTGACTTCGTGCGGCCTGCCCGTCGCCACTACCACCTCAAGCGCGATAGCGGTATCTTCCACCTCTATACGGTCGAGCCGCGGGGGGTGCGACGGGGTTAAAGACGAAGCGCAGGTGACGGCATGGCGAAGGGAAGGATCGTGCACTGGAAGTCCGACCGCGGCTTCGGCTTTGTGCGGCCGCAAAATGGCGGCCAGGACGTATTCCTCCATATCAGTGATGTCCGGCACGCCGGGTATGAACCGCAAGTCGGCGATGACGTCAGTTATTCCGTGAAGCAGGATGGCCAGGGGCGGCGGCGTGCGGCCGGGGCCGTCATCGACGGGGTCCCCAGAACGCGTCGCGAATGGATCGACGTGGTGGCCGTGCTGATCCCGGTTGGATTTTTTTTCAATTTATCCATCCTCGACGGCTATCGACTGGCCCTGATTCCCTATTTCGGCGTAAGCATCGTGACGGTGCTCCTCTATGCCGCGGACAAGCGACGCGCGGTGACCGGGGAGTGGCGTGTGTCGGAGGCAAATCTGCAGCTGCTGGGTCTCATGGGGGGCTGGCCCGGCGCGATTCTGGCGCAGCTGCTGTTCCGGCACAAGACGCGCAAGGTTTCGTTTCAACTCTTCTTCTGGGGAATCGTCGCCGCCCATGTCGGCTTCTGGACCTGGCTCTCGGTAGTCGGAATGTCGCCCGAGGAATTGCGTGAACATTTCCTGGCGGTCGCGAGTTGGCTGACGCGGTAATCGGAACGCAACGCTACCGCCCGCCCGGGGCATTTCCCTGCGCCTCGGATTCGTCGGCCTTTCCTACGTGGCCGCCGCGCTGTGCCAGCATTTGCCGTTTAACTTCGTGTCATAAATACACGATATTAGTTCGTCTAGATAACACACGAAGCAGGGTCCGATGTACCGATACGACTATCCCCATCCCGCGGTGACCACCGATATCGTGATCTTCACGATCCGCGATAAGAAGCTGAAGCTGCTGCTGATCCGGCGCGCGGCCGCGCCGTTCAAGGGAAGCTGGGCGCTGCCCGGCGGGTTCGTTGACATCGACGAGGACCTGGAGTCGGGCGCGCGGCGCGAGCTGCAAGAGGAGACCGGCGTT
>CP070634.1:618518-671010 GCA_020356105.1 Rhodospirillales bacterium
CCGGCGGATAGCTGACATGGACGATCTGGTTGGCCGGCGGCGGCGGGGTGTGGATGCAGGCGCCGACATAGGGCACCAGGAGGAATTCGGTGGTCGCCTTGCCGGTGAACTCGAGCGGCAGGAGATAGCCGCCCATGCGGATGCTCTGGCCGCTGAGCGAGAGGTCCAAGCCCTCGGCGCGCTGGCGCCGCAGCTCGCGGATCTCATCGACCCGGGAGATCAGCCCGTCGACGTCGATACCCGACTTCGTCAGCTTCTCGGCTATCGCGTCGGCTTCGCGCACGCGTTCCTCGCTGGTGTCCCGCTTTAGCACCCGCACCCGGTAGACCACGCCGAGATCGGCCTTGACGTCGTCGCTCAGCTCCAGGAACGGATCCTCGAAATCGGCCATTTCCGGCACCAAATCCTCCCAGCCCAGATCGCGGGTCTCGACCGCCGCCGCGCCCACCGGCGCCAGCAGCAGGCAGAGCAGGCAGAGCGTGGTGGTGACTGTCTTCATAATGGTCTCCAGATCTCAAAGCCGGACGGTCATGCCGTCGACCAGCGTAAAGCGATAGATGCGGTAGCCGGGAATCAACCCGACGATCAGCCCCAGCAGCGCCAGCGCCCCGAGGAACGCAAACTCGCCCGCCGTCGGCCAGCCGATCGCAACGAACAGCCCGAAACGGGATTCGAGCAACGGCGCAAAGCCAAGCAGCAACCCATAAAGAACCGCAAGGCCCGCTACGGCCCCGGTCGCCGTCAGGACCAGCGCTTCGCCGGTGATCAGCCCGAGGACGTGCAGCGGCCGGGCGCCGACCGAGCGCAGGATCGCCATCTCGCGCCGCCGTTCTTCGAGGTTGGTGAGCAATGCCGTCAACATGCCGATCAGCCCGACCGCGACCACGAACACGGCGACCGCCATCAGCGCGCGTTCGGCGACACCGGTGATGGACCAGAGCTCGAGCAGCGTCGCGCCGGGCAGGATCGCGGTCAGCGGCTCGCCCTTGTACTCATTGACGAAGCGCTGCATTTGCAGAGCCGCGCCGCGCGATTTCAGGCCGATCAGAATCGCCGAGATTTGCTCCGGCCTTTCCTCATCATTTCCGACCTCCGCGCCGTGATCGTAATCGAGCGCCTCGGCATGGCCTCCGAGCGGATCGTGCGCCGCGGACCCCTCGCGCAGCTCGGCATGAATGGCATCGAAGCCCTCGAGGCTGACATAGACGGCCCGGTCGACCGGCGTACCCGTCCGCGCGAGGATCCCGGTGATGCGGAACGGGTGAGCCGCATGCTCCTGAAACGAGATTTCGCCGGCCCCATGCGCGTTGACGATCTGCTGTCCGATGTCGTAGCCGAGCGCCCGCGCGACGTCGGCGCCCAGCACCGTCTCGTCGGCATGGTCGAAGAAGGTGCCGCGGGCGAGTTCGAGACGGCGGTCGGCGGCATAGCGGAAGTGTTCGAAGAAGCCGGTCGTCGTGCCGACCACCGCGAAGCCGGCGTGATTATCGCCCATGGCAAGCGGCACCGCCCAGTCGACCGCGGGCTGGTCCGCGATGGCCTCGTAACTCTCCCAGCCGAAGGCATTGGTCGGGCTGCCGATGCGGAACACCGAGGCCAGCAGCAGGTGGACAGGGCTGCTCCGCGCGCCGACGATCAGGTCGGTACCGGAAATGGTGCTGGCGAAACTGCGCTGCGATTCGTCGCGCAACCGCTGCACGCCGAGCAGCAACGCCACGCTGAGCGCGATCGAGAGGATCGTCAGCAGCGCCGTGAAGCGGCGGTTGCGCAGGCTCTTGAAGGCGAGCCCCCACATTGTCAGGCAACCCTCTCGGCCGAGTGCGATTTGGACTTGCGGGGCTCGCAGGCGCGATTCAGTGACACGAAGTCGATAGCGCGGTCGAACAGGGGCAGCAGACTGCGGTCGTGGCTGACGAACAGCAGCGTCGAACCGGCCGTTGTGCATTCCTCGCGCAGCAGGTCGACGAAGCGCTCCTTGAGGTGCTGATCCAGCGCCGAGGTCGGCTCGTCGGCGACGACCAACTCCGGCGCACCGATCAGCGCGCGCGCCGCGGCCACACGCTGCTGTTGTCCGACGCTGAGCTCGGTGACCGGCCGGCCGAGGAGGTCGGTATCGGTCAATTCGAGCGCCGCCAGCAGCCGGCGGGCCTCGTCCTCGATGCGTTGCGCTTGCCGCAAGGCCCGCTGCCGGCGCCGCACTGAAAACCGGCAGGGCAGGGTGACATTCTCGATCACCGACAGGTAGGGGACGAGATTGAACAGCTGGAAGACGACTCCGACATGGTCGGCACGGAACCGATCGCGCGCAGCGCCCGACATCGCGCCGAGCCGGTAGCCGAGCACACGGATCTCACCCTGCTGCGGTGCGATCACTCCGGCCAGCAGGCCGAGCAGGGTCGATTTACCGCTGCCGCTGGGTCCCCAGAGGAATACCCGCTCGCCCGCGTCAAGACCGAAGGACGCGATGTCCAAGACGGGTTCGGCACCCGCCTTCCACGCGAAGGTGAGTTCGGTTAGGTCAACGATCATCCTACGGCTCGCAACCCCGGCTTTCGCTCTCACTCGACAAGTCCACCACAGCCTGCCTTGGCAAGTCCCGGCAATTTCTTCGGGCCGGCACACTATCCGCGTCCGCCGATCCGGTCTTGCCATATCGCGCAAGACCATGTCGACCCGATTTGGTGCATCTCGGCATCGAGTCAACCGGCTATCGTTCCGGTTCACAATGTATGCGTACGTATTACTTCGCGCCTGTACACGATCGGTTGTGAGCCGCCGGATGCGCGCATCGCCGCAGAGGCCGGTCGATTCGGGCAGGCCACGCAGATACCATTTTTTATTTACCGAATCTCAATACACGCAGCCTCAAGATCATTTGACCATGGCCGCGTTGACGGCAAGCGGACGCACAGACGGTTGTAATACGAAGGGATTAGTTTCGACGGGGGGTCTTCAGGACAGGGCGCAGGAACCAACGCTGTACACCAGAACGGAGCTCGGTTAGGCGCATGACTAGGAAACAGACCACCTTTGTGGACCTCATCGAAAGGGACCGCGCCAGTCGCGGCGACGCCCATTGGCAGGGCACATTCCTCGAGTATCTCGAGAAACTCCGCAAGAAACCCGAAATCAGCCAGCTTGCGCCGGCCCGTCTCTACAATGTTGTCGCCTCGCCCGGTGTCGAGGAGCTCGACGTCGGCGAGAATGGCCGGCTGCAGCGCCTGTTCGGGGACGAACCGGTTCGCATCTACAATTTCTTCAGGGAGGAGTTCTTCGGCGTCGAATCGGTGATCGCCAAGCTGGTCCGCTACCTGCACGCGGCGGCGCTGCAGGGCGAGGAGTCGCGCCAGGTGCTCTACCTGATGGGGCCGGTCGGCGCCGGCAAGAGCTCGCTGATCGAGATCCTGCGCCGTGGCCTCGAGGAGGCCGATCCCGTGCACGCGATCGCCGGGTGCCCGATGCAGGAGGAGCCGTTGCACCTGATCCCGCGCAACCTGCGGCGCGAGTTCGAGAAGATGCTGGACGTGACGATCGAGGGCGATCTCTGCCCGGTTTGCCGCCACCGGCTGGAGAGCGATTACAAGGGGCACTACGAAAAGGTGCCGGTTGAGACCGTGGCGTTCTCGAAGCAGGGACGGATGGGTATCGCGATCGTCCCGCCGGTCGACCCGAACAACCAGGACACCTCGGTACTGATCGGCTCGGAGGATATCTCCAAGCTCGATAAATTCTCCGAGGGTGATCCCCGGGTGCTCGACCTGAACGGCGCGTTCAACGCCGGCAACCGCGGCATGGTCGAATTCATCGAGATCTTCAAGAACGAGACCGAGTACCTGCACACCATCCTCACCGCGACCCAGGAGAAATTCGTTCCGGCGCCTGGGCGGCACGGCACGGTGCATGTCGACACCGTCATCGTCGGCCACTCGAACGAGGCGGAATGGCAAAAGTTCCGCGCCGATCCGACCAACGAGGCGATCCTCGACCGGATCGTGACGATCAAGGTGCCTTACAATCTGCGACTGACGGACGAGGTGAAGATCTACGAGAAGATCCTCAAGAAATCCGGCTTCAAGGCCCACATCGCGCCGCACACCCTGACCGTGGCGGCGATGTTCGCGATCCTCTCGCGCCTCGCGCCGACGCCGAAATGCGACCTGGTCACCAAGATGCGCATCTATGACGGCGAAGAGGTGGTCGAGAAGGGACGGACCAAGAAGGTCAACATCCGCGAGCTACAGGACGAGGCTCCGCTCGAGGGGATGTCCGGTATCTCGCCGCGATTCATCGTCAAGGCCCTGGACAACGCCCTGTCCGAAAGCCCGGACGGGATCACGCCGATCCACGTGCGCGAGGCGCTGGTGCAGATGGTCAAGGAGGCGCAATTCTCCGACGATCAGCGCAAGCAGTATCTAGAGTTCCTGCAGGACTCGATCCACAAGGCCTATCTCGAGATCCTCGAGCAGGAGATCACCAAGGCCTTCGTCTACGCCTACGAGGAGCAGGCTGAGACGCTGTTCCACAACTATCTCGATCACGCCGAGGCCTACGTCAACAAGTCGAAGGTCAAGGATCGCGACACCAAGGAAGAGCTCGATCCCGACGAGGGATTCCTGAAGTCGATCGAGGAGCAGATCGCCATCGTCGGGCCGGCGGCCGACGGTTTCCGCCAGGAGGTCATCGCCTATCTGTGGTCGGCGACGCGGCGCGGCGAGACGGTCAGCTACGGCAGCTACGAGCCGCTGCGCGAGGCTATCGAGAAGAAGCTGACGAACTCGGTGCGCGACATCAGCCGGATCATCACCAAGGCGCGCACGCGCGATGCGGAGCAGAGCGAGAAGTACGACAGCCTGGTCGAGAACATGCTGGAACGCGGCTACAACGCGTTCTCGGCCGAGGTTGTGATGAAATACGCCGCCAACAATCTGTGGAAGGACTGACGGCGCGCAGACCCATGGATCCGGCGGGCGAAGGAGAGGCGCTGCGATGAGCACGGTGTTCCGTCCCTATCCCTCGTCCGACGCGCTGCGCTCGGACCGCAGCGCCGGGGACCGGCTGCGTCATCGCAAGAAGGTGCGCGATGCGATCCGCGAGAACATCGCCGATATCGTCGCCGAGGAATCGGTGATCGGACAGAGCGGCGAGCGGGTCGTCAAGGTGCCGATCCGCGGCATCCGCGAGTATCGCTTCATCTATGGCGACAATTCCGGTGGCGTCGGTGCCGGCGATGGCGATGTCGAGGAGGGGCAGGTGGTCGGGCGCCGCCCGGGCCAGGGCAACGGGCCTGGCGAGGCGGGCGACCAGCCAGGCGTCGACTATTACGAAACCGACATCTCGCTCGATGAGCTGATCGAGATCATGATCGAGGATCTGCAATTGCCGGATCTCGAGCGCAAGGCGTTGCGCCAGATGCCGGTGGCCCGCGGCACGCGCCGGCTGGGCTATCGGCGCAAGGGTATCCGGGTCCATCTCGACAAGCGGCGCACGGTGATCAACCGATTGCGCCGCAAGATCGCCCATGGCGACAAGCCGGTGAAGACGCCGGCGGCGGCGCTGGAAGCCGCCGGCGCCGAACGATTTCCCTTCAACAAGGAGGATCTGCGCTATCGGCGCCGCACGCCGGACGAGGAGATGGAGTCGAACGCGGTGGTGATCTGTATCATGGACACCTCGGGCTCGATGGACACCATGAAGAAGTACCTGGCGCGCAGTTTCTTCTTCCTGCTCTACCAGTTCGCGCGCACCCGCTATCGCAATGTCGAGCTGGTGTTCATCGCCCATCACAGCGAGGCCCGGGAAGTCACCGAGGACGAGTTCTTCCACAAGGGCGAGTCCGGTGGTACGCGCATCTCGTCCGGCTACCAGAAAGCGCTCGAGGTGATCCGCGAGCGCTATCATCCGGACCTTTGGAACGTCTATGCGTTCCACTGCTCCGACGGCGACAATTTCTCCCATGACGACGAGGCGGCACTGGCCGCGGCGCATGAGCTGTGCGCGGTCTGCAACCTGTTCGGCTATGGCGAGATCAAGCCGGCCGATTCGTATCATGGCGGCTCTTCGATGCAGGACAAGTTCAAGGCCATCGAGGCCGCCAATTTCCAGACCGTGATGATCAAGGACAAGGCGGATGTATGGCCCGGCTTCCGTTCACTGCTCGACCGCGAGCGCGTGCCCGGCGCTGCGTCGCCGGCAGGTGCCGAGGCAGCGGAGGGCTGAGCGGATGAGCGAGAGCTGGACGATTGCCGAGCTCGAGCATTGGGACGAGCGCATTCGCGAGCAGGTGGAGGCCTGCGGGCTGACCTGTTATCCGCAGGAATTCGAGATCTGCGACCACAACCAGATGCTTGGCGCGATGGCCTATCACGGCATGCCCGCGCATTATCCGCACTGGTCCTACGGCAAATCGTTCGAGCGCCAGAAGACGCTGTACGATCACGGCGTCTCCGGCCTGCCCTACGAGATGGTGATCAACGCCGATCCGAGCATCGCGTACCTGATGCGCGAGAACACGCTGTGCCTGCAGATCCTTACGATTGCGCATGTCTATGCGCATAACGACTTCTTCCGTAACAACTTCACCTTCTCACATACCGAGGCGGACCGTGTTGTCGGCGCCTTCAAGACCCGGGCCGACCGTGTCCGAGACTATGTCGAGGATCCGTCGATCGGGGTCGACCGGGTCGAGGCGGTTCTCGACGCGGCGCATGCGGTCTCGCTGCACACGCGGCGCAATTTCGGCATCCGCAAGTTGAACCCAGCCGAGCAGAAGGAACGCGTGCTGGCGGCCGCGGCGCCGAAACACGACCCCTGGCAAGAGATCCATCAGCCCGCAGAGCCGGAGACGCCGGAGCTGGGACGCGTGCCGCTGGAGCCCGATCCCGATCTGCTGCTGTTCATCCGCGATCACAACCCGGCTCTCGAGGACTGGCAGAGGGATCTCCTGACCATCGTCCATGACGAGGCCACCTACTTCATTCCGCAGATCGAAACCAAGATCATGAACGAGGGATGGGCGACCTACTGGCACCACCAGATCATGCACAAGCTGGAGTTGCCGCAAGACCTCCACATGGAGTTTCTGGTGCGGCACAATCAGGTCGTGCGGCCGATCGAGGGGGAACTCAATCCTTACCATATCGGCTTCCGGATGTGGCACGATATCCGGCGCCGGCATGACGAGCCGACCGCCGAAGAGATCGAAGAGCGTGGCGCGCCGACGACAGACGGCCACACCGCGATGTTCGGCATTCGCGAGTGCGATCGCGACGTCTCGTTCATGCGCCGCTTCCTTGGACCACGGATGATGCGCGAGCTCGGCCTCTACGCATACGAGCCGAAGGGCGAGGAACTGGTCGTTACCCGGGTTGCGGACGAAACCGGCTGGCGCGAGGTCAAGGAGATGCTGCTGCGCTCGGTCGGGCTCGGCGGCGTGCCGACGATCGCGGTCCGAGATGCCGATCTCGGCGGCAATCGCACGCTTTTGCTGCATCACGATCATGACGACCGTGATCTCCAGCTCGAATTCGCCGAACGGACGCTGTCACACCTGCGCACCCTGTGGGGACGCGACGTGGCGCTCGATACGGTCCTGAAGGGCGAGCCGCGCCGCTTGTGCGTGAGCGGCGACGGCCTGACCATCGAAAGCCCTGGCTGATATGGGGTTCGAGACCGCCGCCAGGTCCTTGCCGTTGCGTAAATCATCGCATCCTTTGCCGGGTTCGCCGAAGCATTCTGGACGATGACTGCGTGGACAGGAGCGCGCCTGCCAATGATTTTTCGTCTGGCTGTTGCAGGGCTGATGCACTGCGGTCTGGTGTTGCCGGCGGCCTGTACCGCGACCGGAGACGTCGAGGGCACGGCGCCGACCACCGGCGTGCCGTCTTCGCGCGTCGAGGCGGATATGGTGCGCCTGATCAACGAACAACGGGCGCGCCGAAGCCTGCCGCCGCTGATTCGCCAGCCAAAGCTGAGCGCGGCGGCGCTGGCCCACTCCCGTATCATGGGCAAGACTGGCTGCATCGCGTTCGACTGCGCCGGCATGTCGGTCGAGCAGCGCGTCGCCGTCAGCGGGTATCGCTACGGCGAAGCGCGCAGTTATGTCGGCGCGGGTTACGATAATACGGGTGCGGCATTGGCGGCGATGATGGGTCGGGGATGGAGCCGCGAACTGGTTCTGGATCCCGATTTCCGCCATGTCGGCGTCGGCCATGTCTTCGAGAGCGACAGCCGATACCGGCATTACTGGACGATCAGCTTCGCGGTCCCGGCCACCGACGACCGGGAGGCATTGGCGGAGGAGGTGGTGCGGCTGACCAATGCCGAGCGCCGCAAGCGCGGCCTCGGGCCCCTCATGCGGAACCGGGACCTGACCAGATCGGCGCAGTTTCATGCCGAATTCATGGCCCGCAACGACTGTTTCGCGCATCGCTGCCCGAAGGAGCCAGCCCTGGCGCAGCGGGCCCGCAACGCCGGCTACCGTTATCGTGGTGTCGCCGAGAACATTGCCGCTGGATCGCCGACCCCGGCCGAGGTGGTGCGCGGCTGGATGGAGAGCCCCGGCCACCGAGCCAATATCCTGCACCCCGACATGCGCGAGATCGGCATCGGCTACGTGCTGCTGAACGAGGATTCCGGGCGCGAGAGCCACCGCCATTACTGGGTGCAGAATTTCGGCTACCGCTAACCTCGACCGCAAAGGCGCAAGGACACGATCGCGGGGGCGGGGCTGGCGACCCGGCGGCATCGTGCTATGTTCGGCCATCGACAGCCAATCGCAGCGCGGGGACCGGCGCCGATGATCGACCTCTACACTTGGCCGACTCCGAACGGCCACAAGATCCACATCATGCTCGAGGAGACCGGCCTTGCCTACCGGGTGATCCCGATCGATATCGGCAAGGGCGACCAGTTCGATCCCGAGTTCCTGAAGATCAGCCCGAACAACAAGATGCCGGCGATCGTCGATCCAGACGGGCCGGACGGCGCGCCGATCGCGCTGTTCGAATCCGGAGCGATTCTCATCTACCTCGCAGAGAAAACGGGGCGATTCCTTCCCGCCGCGCCCCGGGCCCGCTACACGGTGCTGCAATGGCTGATGTTCCAGATGGGCGGCGTCGGCCCGATGCTCGGCCAGGCGCATCATTTCCGTATCTACGCGCCCGAGAAAATCCCCTATGCGATCGACCGCTACACCAACGAGGCCGGGCGCCTATACCGGGTCGTCGACCGCCGCCTCGGCGAGGCCGCTTGGCTTGGCGGCGACGATTACTCGATTGCCGACATGGCGACATTCCCCTGGCTTCGCGGCTATGAACGGCAGGGCCAGGACCTGGCCGACTATCCCAACCTTGCCCGTTGGTTCGAGACGATCAATCAACGGCCGGCCGTGCAGCGCGCTCTCCAGGTTCTCGCCGAGCACCGCACCAGTGGGCAGCTGTCCGACGAAGCGCGGAAAAACCTTTTCGGCGCAAGGCAGTTCGCCAAACATTAACCAATCCTTAGCCGATCCCCTATATCGTCGACCCTGAGATTTAGCGATTTGGCCACGGGCGGATCGACAGTGGCGGAAAAACAGGCACTCATCAGCGGCGTCTTCACCGGCGCGTCCGCTGAGATGATCGAATACATGCGCCAGGACTTCCTCGACACCACGGGGGAGCGGGTGCAATTGTTCGAGCAGTCCCTGTCCGATGGCGCCGATCTTGCTTCGCTGCGCTATTTCGCCTTCGAGGTCAAAGGCCAGGCGCGCAATTTCGGCATGCCGCTGCTCGGCATCATCGCCGCCCGGCTGGAGGATTATCTCAATGCCCTCGACCACATAAGCGAGTGGTCTGCAGCCGGGATCAACGCCTTCCTCGATACCATGCGCAGCGCCATCGACGGCGGCATCGCCGACGATGCCGAGCCGAGCCTCATCGTCCGCAGCCTGCCCGCCCGCCCGCGCCTGCTCGGCGTCGACGATAACGACGCGCTCGACGTCGAGGTCATGCTGGTGATGGAGCACACCTCGCAGACCACCTATGTCGAACGCGAGATGCAGGCCTGCGGCTATCGCACGACGATCGTCTCCTCGCCGTTCGAGGCTTTCGAGAGCGTCATCCGCACGCGTCCCGACATGGTGATTGTCTCGGCCGTCCTGCCGGGTCTTTCCGGCATCGACCTAGCCACCGCGCTGGCGACCATGCCGGACACGCGCAACACCCCGGTCGCGGTGCTGACCAGCCTTGACGATGACAGTACCGACCTTAACCTGCTGCCGAAATCGGTGCCCGTGATTCACAGGGGTGATCGTTTCGGCGACGACCTCGCCAAGGCGCTGAGCCACCACTTCCTGTTATAGCGGTCTTCGCGAAACGCGCCTTGCGCACAACGCGGCGCCTGATGCCGATCCGGTGACGTGGCGGCGGAACTCGGCCGCACAAAGGTGGCGAAAGCGGGCGTCCGACCGCATACACAATCGTGTTCTGGCGCCGTGACGGGCAGGTTCCGCGGTCGAGCCCGTTATAGGGATAACATCCTGGGTGGCCGCGGCTCAGCGCGGTGGCAGCATGGCCTGATCGATGAAGAACAGATCCGTCAGGAATGATCGCACGGCGATCAGCCCGTTGGTGTTGTCGACCATGTCGGAACTGATCGACGGCTGGCTTAGAAGCACGGCGATCACCGAACGCATGACCGCAAGGTCGGCGAGGAACCGGTCGCGGAACGGGCCCGCGGCCGGACCCGCAAGAGCGCTCGGAGCCGCATTCTCCATCGCCTCGAGGGCGGCGGCGAAGCGATTCAGATAATCGCGGATCTTCGAGACGCCCTCGTCCTCGGCCTCGCGCTTGCGGCCCTGCGCCGCGTAGGCCAGCATGAACTCATACGATTCCTCGACCGTGTCGATGGTGTCGCGCAGCGCCACCGCATGGCGATGCTCAGCGCTCGTGGTCATGTTCCGAGCCTCTCATCAAGAGCGGGCCGCGGCCCCCGATCATCGATTTCAACGTCGCCCAATGCTCCGGGAGCAGGGCAAAATAGACGTGCAGAATGATGAGAAACAGGATCGCCAGCGACGCCAGGCCGTGGGCGACATAGACGAGGCCCCACTGCGCGTCGGACAGGATCGAGGGATCTCGCCGCCACCACGGCGTGTCGATCTTGGCCATCATAACTAGCCCCGTCACGGCCAACACCAGGACAACCAGGCCGGACAGCCAGTGATAACCCTTCTGGTAGGCGTCGTACTTGGCCTGCGCCCGTGGCTCCGGCCGCGCGTGCCAATCGAGCAACACCTCTCGCAGATCGTCCGATCCCGGCATCATCTCGGCAAGGCCGTGGACCAGCCCGACGCGCAGCCAATGGAAGAGAATGGCGGCCACCAGCACGAACCCGGCGATCCAGTGCAGCGGGACCCAGTCGAAGCGAAGGCCGAGGATCGGCAGGAACGCGGAGCCGCACAGCGCGATCACGCTAAGCGCCATCGTCCAGTGGAAGAGCCTGTCGGGCCATTGATGTCGCACCCCGGTCTTGTCCGGTTGCGCTTGCATTCGCAAGCCTCCCCCCGGCCAGCATGGCCGAGCGTCCTGTTGCGGGCAAAAGCGTCAGCGTGCGCGACGGCGCGCCCGCATTACCTGATGCACGATAATGGCGATGCCCGCAAGCGCGACCGGAACCCACAACAGGTCCCAGGACACGCCGACGAGCAGTTTTCGACCGTAGACGTCCGTTGTGAAGCGCAGGATCTCCATCGCCTCAGGCCGCCAGCGAGCGGGTGGCGCGCCGGGCCAAATTCTCCAGCAACGGGATCTTGAAGTGGTTGTAGTTGAGCGGCTTCGCGCCCCGCGATGCGACCCGCGCAACCAGCGTTTCCAGTTCCTCGCCCGGTGTTTCGCCCTTGATCAGGTCTTCGACGCTGGTCATCCGCCTTGGCGTGCACTGCACTGCGCCGCTGGCCAGCCGCACATCGGCGATGCGGCCGCCGTCCATCTTCGCCGCCATGGCGATGCTGAGCAGCGCGAAATCCCATGCGTTGCGGTCGGCAACCTTCTCGAAATACTGGCGCGATCCGGCCCATCTGCCGGGCAACCGCACGCCGAGCAGAAGATCGCCCGGCTCGAGCACGGTCATGCGGGTAATATCGATCTCCGGCCCGATGAAGAAGTCTTCGGCCTTGACGATCCGCTCACCCTTCGAGTTGCGGATCACCAATTCGGCTTCCAGGACGACCGCGGCCGGCGCCGTATCGGAGGGCGTGACCGCAACGCAACGACGCGCCTCGAACAGGGTGTGCTCCCGGTTCATCGCCGTCGGCGTGTTGGCATAGCAGGTATTGCCGCCTGCCCGGTAGCAGGGAAACCCGTCGCGATAATAGCCGCAGCGGGTGTCCTGAGAGAGATTGCCGCCCAGCGTGCCGGCATTGCGGATCTGCGGGCTGGCAACGCGGCCCGCGGCCTCTGCAAGGACCGGGAACCTGCCGCGGACGGCCGGGCTCTCATTGACCTCGGTCAGCGTCGTCATGGCGCCGATATAAAGGCCGCCATCACCTTCCTCGCGGATCCCGTGAAGCTCGGCGATGCCGGAAATGTCGACCAGCACCGGCGGTTTCTTCACGCGGTCCTTGAACCAGTCCAGGCTGTCCTTGCCGCCGGCGATGACCCAAGCCTCCTTGCCGTGCTCGTCTAGCAGGTCCAGCGCGTCGGCGACGGATCCCGGCTGGTACAGTTCGAACTCGTGCATGACGTCAGACATCGTCTCGTCTCCCCGCCTTCCGGCTCACTCACAATTGGTTTGCAGCGGCTTGTGGGACTGTGGTCGACCTGCCGCCGCGTTGATGATCATGTCGGTGACGATCGGGGTCCGGTTGAACATGTATCCGCCCAGCGCCTCCGATATCGCGCAGATCAGGGCTGACGAGGCCGCGCCTTCGAGCGGCTCGCCCACCCCCTTGGCGCCGATGGGGTTCTGGGGGTCAGCCTGATCAACCGCGTCCCAGCCCATCTCGGCGGGTATGTCGAGATAGGTGTGGGGCTTGGCCTGGTGCAGGCTGCGGGCCCCAGGCCGGCCATAGGCCGGATCGTAAATATGCCGCTCGGTCGAGGCGAGGCCGAACCCCATGACGGCGCCGCCGCGCACCTGTGCGGCGAGTCCCTGCGGATGCATCACCGTGCCGCAATCGGCAACGCCGAGGAAGTCGAGAATCTCGTATTTGCCGGTCTCCAGATCGAGTTCGATCTCGATGAAACCGGCCGACAGTGCCGGGACCACGCCCTCCTTGGCAAGGTTGTCCTTGGCGACACCAATCAGCCCGGTGCCGGCGATCGCTGCGACCGCGGCCTTGGTCATCGGATTGATGTTCTCCGGCACCTCCTGGCCGCTGAATGCGCCGCCGAGCTTGATCGCCCGTTTCGCGCAGTCGGCGAAGGAGACTCGCAAGTCCGCGTTCGATTTGTGCACCACATGCTCGTCCACCAGATCGTAATCGTCGGGCGATCCGCCCAGATCCATCGACGCGAGCCCGAGCAGCTTGTCCCTGGCGTCGCTCGCCGCGACATAGTTGGTCCGCGACATCGTGAAGCTGGTGTTGGAGCCGAACTGGCCGAGGTTCCACGGCAGGCTGCGCGCCGTGCCGCCGCGCTCGATGGTGCAGCGCGACCAGTCGTAGCCGAGCACCTCGGCCGCGACCCGTGATGTCGAGGCATAGGAGAAGGTGCCGAGATTGCCGACCCCCGTATGGATGTGGAGGATGCCATCCGGCGTGATCCGTACCAGCCCGTCAAAGCCGTTGCGCCCGGCGCTGTGATATGCTTGGCCGACGGCCACGGCGCGGACCTTCGAGCCGTTGCGCTGGCCGGAGGCCTTCACCCGTTCCGCCCAGTTGAATCGCTCGGCCCCCTTTTCTAGGGCATCGCGCAGATAGGCGCTGGTCACGGGGCCCTGCTCGGCGCCGTATCTTGCGTCCTTGCCGCCGCCGCCCGGGGCGTTCGCCAGGCGGATCGCAAGCCGGTCGATGCCGAGCTCGCGCGCCGCCTTGTCCATCAGGGGCTCGAACATGTTGGCGGTCTGGTTCTCTCCCGGTCCCCGCTGCGCCCCCTTCGGCACGGTGTTGGTCAGCACCGGAATGGCGCGGAACCGCATGTTCTCAGGCTGATAGACGATGCTCGTGGCGTTGCCGACATTGTCGGCGTCAGGGAATCCCGATGTCGAGCCGAGATCCTGGACGACGAAGACATCGGCCGCGATCAACCGCCCATCCTGGCGAAAACCGAATCTCGCCCAAGCCTGGAAGCCGGCCCGCGCGTAGCCGTTGTAATACTCCTCGGCGCGGCTTACGCGCGCGAGGCACGGACGGCCGCCCAGCTTCTTCGACATCAACGCCGGCAGCGCCATGAGCGGGTAGGAGGTGGCCTTGCCGCCGAACCCGCCGCCGCAATACTCGGCAACGAACACCAAGTCTGACAGCTCGATGCCGATCAGCCGCGCCAGCGCAGGCTGGGCGAACGCGGTCGACTGCGTCGATCCCCAGACATGACACTTGCCGTTCTCCCAATAGGCGGCAGCCGTGCGCGGCTCCATCGCGTGGTGTGCGTTCGACGCGTGAACCATACTCTCTTCGACGACGACGGCAGCCTCCTTGAAGGCGTTGTCGACATCACCGAATGCCCATTCCACTACCGGTTTGCCTTTCGGCAGGGTCTCCTCTCCGGCAAGCGCGAAGTCCTTGCCGCTCCACTTGATCTCCTGGAACTCGATACGCCGGCCGGCCACATTGCCGCCGTTGTGCGCGTTGGGCCCACCGGGTCTCAGGCTTTCCAGCGGGTCGACGCAGAAGGGCAGCGGTTCCAACTCGATCTCGATCGCCGCCACCGCATCCTCGGCCGCCTGTTCGGTCTCTGCCGCGATCGCGACGATCGGCTGCCCGACATAGGCCGGCTCGGCCGCCAGGATCGGTTGACCCGGCAGCGTCGGCTGCTTGACCTCGTCCGGTGTCAGCGCGGCAAGGAAGCCCGGTACCTTCTCCGCCCGACCAAGTTCTATCTTCTTGACCATGGCGTGTGGCATGGGCGACGCCAGGATGCGGATGAACGCCATGCCGTCGGCGCGGAAATCCTCGGCGTAGCGCGCCGCGCCCGTGACCTTGGCCTCTAGGTCCGGCGGCGTGAAATTCTTGCCAATCAGCTTGTAAGCCATCGTCAGGCCCTCCCTGCCGCTTTCATGACTCCGCGCAGATAATGGTCATAGGCGCCACAGCGGCAGAGGTTGCCGGACATCGCCAGGCGCGCCTCGTCGACCGTCGGATTGGGGTTCTTTTTGAGCAGCGCCACCGCGGTGACGACCTGCCCCGGTGTGCAGAAGCCGCATTGCGGTCCGATTTCGTCTATGAACGCCTGCTGAACCGGGTGCAGCGTGCCATCCGGGGCCGCCACGCCCTCGACGGTGACGATATCCTTGCCCCGCACGCGATGGGTCAGGGTCGAGCACGCGTAGATCGCGGTGTCGTCTGCCATGACCGTGCAGGCGCCGCACTCGGCCCGGTTGCAACCGATCTTGGTGCCCGTCAGGCCAAGGCGATAGCGCAGCGTGTGGGCAAGCGTCTCGTTCGGCGGAACTTCTACCTGTCTCTTGCGGCCGTTGACGGTGAGAGACACCAGCCGCTCGACCGCGCGGGCATCGGCCCGTGCGTTCGGAACACCGGGGAAAATGTAAGCCGCGCCGGCGATTACCACGCCAGAACAAACAACGCCGCGAATGAAATCGCGGCGTGACATGTTCAGAGGTTTCCAAGTCAGGGTGTCTTTGCCCTCGGGACCGATTTCGCGGATCGCCGGCTCACAGCCATAATCCACAGTGGGGTCGTACGGACCGTATTCGTCCATCGATAATCCTCCCTTTCCCGCCCGATCCGGCAGCGGGCATGGCCGGTGCCGGAGAGTCTGATCGATTTTTCCGGATTGCTCGGGCGCATCCTGCGACAAAATGTAGCACCCGCCACCGACAGCGGCAAGATCGCTTTCACGTCCGGCGGGCAGGCGCGATCAACCTATGGCAGCATCGGCCGGGACGGGTGGCGGCGCGGGCCAAAGTCGGCCTTCCGCCCATCGTCTTGCGTAATGCGCGAATAGAGAAATTTTTAGAGAAAATTTTGATAAAAGAATCTCAATAATTTGTCGAATTATACAGTATTGAATGATGCCTTATTCTGCGGAATTTAATAAATTGGTAACCAATATATTTTGAGTCCCTCCGCGCGTTGCGCTATAACAATCAAGTACATTTTCGAATGCGTTTCGCCTTACGGACACAAGAACAAGATCAAGACGGGGAACCAACGAATGCCAAAAAGAAAAGAAAAGAGGCCAACATTTCGAAGGGTTGCACGCCTCGCCCATTTGATGATCCTTCTCGTTGCAGTCGCACTTTCCGTGTCCCTCGGTTACGAGGGCGGTGATGTGGTCATGTCAAAAGCCCACGCGGTTGGCAACGGCAATGGCAACGGCGGTACCGGCAACGGTAAAGGCCGGGGTGACACCAATGGCCGCGGCGGACAATCCGCGTCGCATGCGGACAACGGCGCGCGCGGGTCTTCGCACTCCAACGGCGCGGCCGATCGGGGCTCGCTGAACGCTTCCAGAGCAGCGGGTGCGGGTCTCGCCCACGCCAGCGACAGGTCACCTGTCGGCGCCCTCCGCGACTATATGGGGTCGATGGTCGATTACGCGGCGGCCGTGGACGACTTGATGGAAGCCGAACGGGCCAAGCAGGAGTATCTGGACGGGCTTCCGCCCGGTCAGAGCCCCGACGAAGAGACCCTCGGCGATTTGGATCAGGCCATCGTGGAGGCGGCAGACGCTGTGGACGATGCTCTCGAATCGGCCGCCGAATCGCTTGCCGACGCGGCCAACAAGGACGCCCGGATCACCGAGGCGGTGGTCGAGGATCTCAACGCGGAATTGGACGGCAAGCTCGAGGGATTTCTTGATCCTGACGGGCATATCGCCGACTCCGTGAAGGACCTCGTCGACGAGCTTGCCGATCTTTGACACGGGTGGGATCCCGGCGCCGGACTGGGTCGGCCGGCGCCGCCTTTCCCCTCGCAACGCGGACCGTAAATGTCCGGGCATGCTCCTGTCTCGCCGCTGGTCGGGTCGGTTGATGGCAACCGCGATCGTCGCGGAATTCGACCGGGCGCCGCCGGCGCCATAGTTGCGCTGGATCAAGGCGCAGCCGCGCGGGCTGGTGCATAGTCGCGCGAACAACCTCAACCGTGAGTTCGACACTGAATGGAGGCCTGCGATGAGCAGACGAGGCCTTTCCGTGTTCGACGAGACCCGGCAACTGACCAATATGTGGCTCAACGAGCTGTCGGAGGAGATGGGCTGGGAGGACCGGCACCGCGCCTATCTCGGCCTGCGGCTGGTGCTCCAGGCGATCCGCGATCACCTGTCGCCCGACGAGGCCGTGCATCTCGGCGCCCAACTGCCGATGCTGGTGCGCGGCTTCTATTACGAGGGCTGGCGTCCGGCCAAGACACCCGACCGCAACCGCAGCGTCGATGCATTTCTGCGCCGCATCGAGGACGGTTTTCGCCAGACGCCGGGCGACGAGTATATCGACCCCGCGGAGCTGACGGCGGCCGTCTTCGCCGTGCTGCGCCGACGCATCTCGGCCGGCGAGTTCGACCAGGTGCTGCATGCGCTGCCGAGAGCGATCCGCAAGCTGGCTCCGGAACAGCGCAAGGCGCGCGCCGTCGCCTGAGAGAGTCCGCGGCCGGCGCCTCGTGGCGTTTCCGGCGCGGCATTCAGCTGGCCTGATGACACCGCTGCGCTGCTCGCGTAGTGTTGCCGGGCCATGTTCCTGCCGCTCAAGGACAGCAACCCGCTCAAGGTCATCCCGTACCAGCTGGTGACTCTGACGATTATCGTGCTGTGCGGCGGCACGTTCGTATGGCAGTTGCTGCTGCCCGACCCGGCCGCCGAGACGGTGGCGCTGTCCTTCGGTGCCATCCCTGCGGTGCTGTTCGACCATGCGCAGCTGCCGCCGGAGCTGGCGCTGATCCCGGCCGAGGCGACAGTCTTGACCTCGATGTTCCTGCATGCGGGCTGGCTGCATATCGGCGGCAACATGCTGTACCTGTGGGTGTTCGGCGACAATATCGAGGACTCTATGGGGCATGTGCGCTTCGCGATCTTCTACCTTCTGTGCGGCGTCGCGGCGGTGCTGGCGCACGCCGTGATCTACCCCCAGTCTGTGGACCCGCTGATCGGCGCCAGCGGCGCGATCTCTGGCGTGCTCGGGGCCTATCTGCTGCTCCACCCGAAGGTGCGGGTGGTCGCCCTCGTGATGTTCAAGTTTCCGCTGCCGTTGCCACTGCCCGCCTATGTCGTGCTCGGCAGCTGGATCGTCCTGCAGTTCGTCAACGTTTATACCGACGGCGCGGTGCCGTCCCGGGGCGGCACGGCCTGGTGGGCGCATATCGGGGGCTTTGTCGCCGGCATGCTGCTGATCGTCCCGATGCGCCGCAAGCACGTGAAGCTGTTCGACCGGGAACGGTATTGAGGCGGCGAGGCCGGGTTCGCGGCGGCCCGCTCCGCCCTGCACGCCGGGGCTTTGCGGCCGACATGCGAGCGCCCGCCGTCGTTGCGGCCTTTACCGCGCCTTAACCCCGACATGCGACGATCGGCGCCCTGGTCAACCGGGAGGACGCGATGTTCTTGCCGATCGGCGACGATATCGAGCGCGAGGCGGCGCCGTTCCAGTTTCTCACGATGCTGTTCGTATCGGGCTGCGTCCTCGCCTTCGGCTGGGAGATTTCCCTGCCGGAAGAGACCGCCTGGGACCAGATCATCCCGTTCACCATGATCCCCGCGGTTGTCTTCGGCTACGAGCAGTTGCCCTGGGAAATGATGGTGATTCCGCCCGAGTTCACGATGGTCACCAGCATGTTCCTGCATGGCGGCTGGGAGCATCTGATCGGCAACATGATCTTCCTGTGGGTGTTCGGCAGCAGCGTCGAAGAGGCCACGGGGCACGTCCGGTTCTTCTTCCTTTATCTCCTGGCCGGCCTGGCGGCGTCCTTCGGACATATCATGCTGGACCCGACCTCGTCGGTCCCGACCCTGGGCGCCAGCGGCGCGATCTCCGGCATCATGGGGGCCTATCTGCTGGTCTATCCATTCAACCGGATCAAGGTGCTGATGATCGTAACGCATGTGGTCGTCATACGCGTGCCCGCCCTGCTGTGGATCGGCGGCTGGATCGTCTGGCAATGCGCCGAGATCTGGATGGCCGCCGCCGCGCCACAGCCGGAACAGGCGGGGGGCGTCGCCTGGACAGCCCATGTCGCGGGGTTCGTTGCCGGCATGTTCCTGATCGTCTTCCTGCGCCGGCCCGGTATCAAGCTAATGGGCGAAACGGCGAAGGTGGCCACCGAGTAGGCGCGCCGCGCCCGGTGTGAGGCCGACGCCGATCAGGCGGAAGATCCGGATCAGCGCGCGGCGGAGCCGTTGCGTGCTGCGGCGATAATGCGGTCGATCAGCGCGTCGGCGTCGCCGAGATAGCCAGCCGGGTCGGCCAGCGCCGTCCAGTCGACCGGCGCGTCGGTCATATCTGGGAGAACTTCCATCAGCGGCCGCCCGGTCGAAACGACCTTGCGGCAGGCGTCCTTCACCAGGGCCTGCGCCGCCTCGCGCGGCATGTGTGCGGCCAGCGCGAAGCCGGCGGCCTCGGCCAGGATCAGCCCGTTCGATGCGTCCAGATTGGCCCGCATGCGATCCGCGTCGATCTCGAGCCCGGTGGTCACCGCGAGCGCATGATGCAGCGCGCCGCCCGCGCAGGCGACCATCTGCGGCAGGCTCAACCATTCGAGCTGCCAGCCCGGACCGCCGCGCTCGTGCTCTTGGATCAGGGCCTGATGCACCGCCGATACGAGCGTTGCGTTGAGTCGCGACGCCGTCACCATGACCTCGCAGCCGACCGGGTTGGCCTTCTGCGGCATGGTGCTGGAGTCGCCGCCAGCGCCCGGCCTGACCTCAGCGACCTCGGACTGGGCCAGCAGCATCAAATCCTGGCCCATCTTGCCGATCACGCCGGTCAGCTGCGACAGGGCGCCGGCGAACTCCGCCATTGCTTCGCGCCGGCTTGGCCAGGGCGCCACCGGCACAGCGAGGTCGAGCTCCCGGGCCAGCGCCTCCATCACCGCAACGCCCTTGTCCCCGAGCGCGGACAGGGTTCCCGCGGCGCCGCCGAACTGCACGGTAAGAAGCCGCGGCCGCATATCGGTCAGCCGGTCGCGCGCAGCCGCGAGACCCTGCAGCCAGGTCGCGGCCTTCAGACCGAAACTTGTCGGCACCGCCTGCTGCCATCGCGTGCGCGCCGCCATCACGGTGGCGCGATGGGCGTCGGCCAGTGCCACCAGCCGGTCGATCAACAATTCGAGCCGCGCCGTCATCAGGTCGAGCGCCGTGTGCAGACGCAGCACCAGGCCAGTGTCAATGACGTCCTGGCTGGTCGCGCCCCAGTGGACATAGGTCGCCGCCTCGCCACCGACCGCGGCACGCAGTTGCTCGACCAGCGGGACGACGGGAACGCCGGTCGCATGCGTGCCGGCGGCGATGGTATCCATATCCGGCGTCAGTCCGGCAGCGGTGCGTTCGATCGCCTCGGCTGCGGCTTCGGGGATGATGCCGAGCCGCGCCTCGACGGCCGCGAGGACCGCCTCGAATGTCAGCATGCTGCGGATCGCGGCCTCGTCCGAGAACAGGGCATTGATCTTGGGATCGGCGAACAGCCGGCCGAAAATCGCTGAATCGAAGGGCGAGACGGTCATGACGCGAACATAGCCGTCGCGTGCGTCGACGTCATGCCACGGCGGTCTGCGCCGGGAGCGAGAGGATCTGCCGTGCCTCCTCGGGCGTCGCAGGATGGCGGCCGTACTCGGCGCAGAGCCCGGCAAGGCGGGCGACCAGCTCGGCGTTGCTCGCGGCAAGTCGCGACTTGTCGTAGCGGACGTTGTCCTCGAGGCCGGTGCGGCAATGGCCGCCCATCTCCAGCGTCCACCGGTTCATCTCGAGCTGGCTGCGGCCGATGCCCGCCGCGGTCCAAGTGGCGTCTGGCATCAGCTTGTTCAGCTGCGCGACCTCGAACTCGAGGATCTCGCGGCGGGCCGGCAGGGCGTTCTTCAGCCCGAAGACGAACTGCACATGCACCGGCTTGCGGAGCATGCCGGCCTCGGCCATCTGGTGCGCGGTATAGAGCATCGCCAGGTCGAACACCTCGATCTCCGGCTTGATGTCGTAGTCCAGCATCTTCTGGGCGAGGTCGTGCACCAGATCCGGGTGGTTCTCGTAGATGATGTTCGGGAAGTTGACCGAGCCGGTGGCCAGCGACGCCATCTCGGGCCGCAGATAGAGCATGCCGCCGCGCTCTTCCGGCGCGCGGCCACGACCGCCGGTAGAAAGCTGGATGATCATGCCCGGGCAGTGCTTGCGCACGCCCTCCTGCAGCGCGGCGAACTTCTCGGGGTCCGAGGACGGACGCTGCTGGTCGTCGCGGACATGGAGATGGGCGAGCGCGGCGCCGGCCTCGAAGGCTTCGTGCGTCGACTCGATCTGCTCCGAGACGGTCACCGGGACCGCCGGATTGTCCTCCTTCTTCGGCACGGAGCCGGTGACTGCAATGGTAATGATACAGGGCTGGGTCATGGATGGCGGCCTCCCTCCGCGCTAGAGATCGAAGAATACGGTTTCGTCGTCGCCCTGCAAATGCACATCGAAGCGGTAAACGATTCCGGCCTGGGTGTCCTCGCGCCGCGCGATCAGGGTCGCCCGCCGGTCCTGCGGCACGGTGGCGAGCACCGGGTCGGTCGCGTTGGCTTCGGTCTCATCGGAGAAATAGATCCGGGTGAATGCATGCGAGAGCATGCCGCGCGCCATCACGCACATGGTAATGTGCGGCGCCTGGCCTTCGACCGCGCCCGGCTTGACGGTGTCGAAGATGAAGCGCAGCTCGGGGTCGGTGCCGGTGCCGTGGCGGCCGAAGCCGCGAAAGGCGAGATTCGAGCCGCGCGGATCGGCGGGGTGGGCGTAGCGACCCTGGGCGTCGGCCTGCCAGATCTCGACCATGGCGTCGTCCACCGGGCTGCCGGCGCCGTCAAGGACCCGGCCGAGAATGCGGATGCGCTCGCCCTCGACGGTCTCGTCAGCCAGCTGGTTGCCGGTGATCGCCTTGAAATCATAGCCATATTGCTCCGGTGTCAGGGCGTAGGCGAAATACGGGCCGACGGTCTGTGATGGACTCTGTTTGTATCCCATGGCTCTACTCCTGGGACGGCGTCGCATCGCGGCCGCGCAGCAAGATGTCGAAGCGGTAGCCGAGGGCAAAGCCCTCTTCGGTGAGGTCGAGGTCGAAATTGGAGATCAGGAGCTCGCGCGCGCCTTCGCCGGCACCCAGATAGATCGGGTCGAGGTCGAGCAGCGGATCGCCGGGGAAGTACATTTGCGTCACGAGCCGGGTCGCGAAGGCCGGGCCGAACAGCGAGAAGTGGATGTGGTTTGGCCGCCAGGCATTGGGATGGTTGCCCCAGGGATAGGCGCCGGGCTTGATCGAGTAAAATCGGTACCAACCGTCCGCATCGGTCACGCAGCGGCCGCTGCCGCGGAAATTTGGGTCGAGCGGCGCGTCATGCTGGTCGTTCTTGTGGATATAACGGCCGGCGGCGTTGGCCTGCCAAACCTCGATCAGGGTGTTCGGCACCGGCGTGCCGTCCTCGTCCAGCACCCGACCGCCGACGACGATTCGCTCGCCCAGCGGCTCACCGTTGACGCGGGCGTTCTTCGTCAGATCGTGGTCGAGCGGGCCGACGCTCTCGGCGCCGAAGACCGGGCCGGTCAGCTCCGAGAGCGTCTGTTTCAGCGGGATCAGCGGCTGGGTCGGCCCGCGCAGACCGGTCGATTTGTAGCCGGGATAGACATAGGGCGGATGGGCGGCCCAGTCGCGCGGGCTGAAGGGTCCGTGTGCGGTCATCTCTCTGCTCCCTCGGCGTCCTGCTGCTCGATTTCCTTTAAGGTCTCCCTGGCGATCGCAAAGCCGCGGTTAGCTGCCGGCACGCCGGCATAGACCGCGACGTGAAACAGCATCTCGGCAATATCTTCGGCCGTGGCGCCGGTGTTGCCGGTCGCCCGGACATGCATGGCGAACTCTTCCCAATGACCCTGTGCTGCGAGCAGGGCGAGGGTCAGGAGGCTGCGGGTCGACCGGTCCAGCCCCGGCCGGGTCCATACGGCACCCCAGGCGGTCTCGGTGATGTAGCGCTGGAAATCCGCATCGAATGGCGTCTTGCGCGCCTCGGCGCGGTCGACATGGGCGTCGCCCAGCACCGCGCGGCGGACCTTCATGCCGTCCTCGAAGCGGTTGTCAGACAAGGCCGTGCTCCTCCAGAAACGATGTGATCAGGCTGGCCATGACCGCCGGTTGCTCGATGCAGGGCAGGTGCCCGGCACCGTCGATGACCGCGAATTGCGCGCCCGGAATGAGCGCCGCGGTTTCGCGCACCAGATCGGGCGGCGTCGCGCCGTCCTCGCTGCCCACGAGGCACAGGGTCGGCACCGCGATACGGACGGCCTCGACACTGAAATCGGCATCGCGGATGGCGGCGCAGGTGCCAAGATATCCCGCCGTCGGCGTGCGCACCAGCATGTTGCGCCAGCCCGCCGATTCCGCCGGACGGCCCTCTCGGAATGCGGCGGACAGCCAGCGTTCCATGATGGCATCGGCGATCGCCTCGATGCCGCCTGCCTCGATCGCCGCGATACGGGCGCCCCACAGCTCGGCGGAGCCGATCTTCGCCGCGGTATCGGCCAGGATCATCGCTTGCAGGCGTTCCGGTTGCCGCGCGGCGAGCCCCTGCGCGATCAGGCCGCCGACCGAGAGGCCGCAGAGCACGACGTGATCCAGCGCGAGATGGTCGAGCAGCCCGATCAGATCTGCGACATGGTCATCGATGCTGTAGGGCGCCGGCGTCGCCTGCGAGAGCCCGTGCCCGCGCTTGTCGTAGCGGAGGATGCGGAAGCGGGCTGCAAGCTCGTCTGTCAGCCGGTCCCAGGCCCTGAAATCGGTGCCGAGGGAATTGGACAACACGAGGGTCGGCGCGCCCGGCCGCGTGCCGGTGTCGCTGTAGTGCAGAACGATGTCATTGATGCGGGTGAACTGCATGGGCCTTCCTCGTCTGTGTCAGCGTTCAGATGCCAGGGAGACCGGCGCGGCAATGACCTCACCTCCGGCACCTTCCGTCGCTGCGGCTGCCCGCCGCCGCGCTGCGGCGACGGTGGCGGCGGCATCGTCCGCGGCGTGCGCGCCGTCGAGAAGGGGCACCACCAACTCGTCCAGGATCTGTTCGTAATCGGCGCGGCCACGCCGCGCGGTATCGGAATACCCCTTGATGAGTTGGGAGAGCAGCGTGATCTCTCGGGCCAGCGAGAGATCCGCATGCGCGGCCTGGTCGATGAGGCCGAGCCAGCGCTCGATCGCCCGCTGCTCCGCGGCATAGCGCCAGGTCAGCCGGCGCAGATGTCGCAGCCGTGCCAGGAGCCACAGCCGCGCGAACCCCCAGACCGTGGTCGAGCGCAGCCGCGTATTCAGGCGCCAGCGGCGCAGCCGGCGGGAATGCCGGGCCAGCCACAGCAGCGGCCGCGCGACGAGCGCCGGCAGCAGATCACAAATCTCCTCGATGCCGGGGGCGAAATACTCCGCGACGTGGAACGGCGCGTCGACATTCAATCCCAGCTCACTGCGGATGCGCGCGCGGCGGTCCGGCCGAGCCTTGAGTTGCGCCACCCGGATCACGTCCTCGTAGCTCATACGCAGCGCGAGTTCGCGGGCGACGTCGGTGCAGAGCGCCGGGTCGCGAACGGCGAACGGCTCCAGGCGATCGAGATATAGGCGGGAATAGGCCGCGCCCTGGTACTCGCTGAGGCGCTCCAGGCCGGCGGCGATCGCCGCCCGGGCGGGCGCGGGAAATGCCGTCGTGATCTCGGGCACCGCGGGGTCGGTATCTCTGGCGAGGTCATCCGGGTCGTCGGACCCCGCCAGTATTGCGTCGCAGGCGGCGGCGAAGGCGGCGAGGTTCCGCTCGACCGCGCGGCCGTCGGCGCGGATCGCGTCCTCGAAGGCGGCGCGCACCAACGGCAGCACCTCGGCGGCGGCGAGCGCACCCAGCATGGCGGCGCCGATCGGTACCCCGGCGCGCCGCGACGCGATATCGAGATCGACGAGGAGCGCGCGTTGCGCGCGGGCGGCGAGCGCCATTGCGAGCGCCCCGGAGTCCAACCGTCCGTCCTCCGTCGCGGTCTTCTCCGGCATGCTGTAGACGCGGTGGGTCGAGGCGATGATCGTGGTGCGTTCGGGCGTCACGTAGCCGCCGGCGACGGCGCGGCCGGCCTCGACAAGCTCGCTCGCCAGCACGATGTCGACTTGGCCGGCCACCGGCAGCAGCGCGAACACGGGCGCACGGCGGGGCCGATCCGGCCGCGCCATCTCGATATAATAGGTGGTGGCGCCGGTGCGCTGGGCGACCCCGGGCACCGAGGTCGCCTGCACCGCCAGGCCGGCATCCCGCGCGGCGGCGACGATCCACCCCGTCAGCACGCCGCCGCCTTCGCCGCCCATGGCATTGATCAGAATGCTGATCGTCTTTGACATCGCAGCCGGCCCGCCTCAGACGCGCCGCGCCAACCAGCCGATGACGGCCCCGCGCAAGCGGTGCATCAGCCGGTCGATGAGGCCCGGATTGTGAATCCGCGTCGCCCGGTAGAAGGAGGGACACAGTGCGGCCGCATGGGCCATTTCGCCACACAGGCCGCAGGCGACGCAATCTTGCGTGACATGGCTGACCGGTCGGTCGCGCAGCGGGTCCGGGTTCGCGGCCACGGTGAGCGACGGGCAGCCGGACAGGCGGATGCAGGCATGGTCGCCGGTGCACAGATCGGGATCGATGCCGAAGCGGGCGGTCTCCACCCGCGCGCCGGCGGCGATGTTCTTCGCCTCGTCGACCTTTTCTCGGCGCCGCCGCGCCAGCATGCACTCACCGTCGGCGATGATGACCTTGAGCCCCTCCTGCGCGGTGGTAAAGGCCTCCCGCAGGGTTCGCACCATCGTCTCGACCGCATAGGTTCGTACCGTCCGCAGCCAGGTGACGCCGAGCGCCCGAAGGGTCGGCTCGATCGCCATCGCGGGCACCTCGCCGCTGCTCGGGATCGCCTGCTGCCCGGTCGCCGAGGCGTAGCCGTTCTGCATGATCACCAGCACGCCGTCGCCGCGGTTGAACAGGGTGCCGGCGACACCGCTCTGCAGACCGTTGTGCCAGAAGCCGCCGTCGCCCATCACCGCGAGGGTACGGCGCTGCTGGATCGGACCGACGGCGGCGGTGCTGGCCAGCGACATGCCGTAGCCGAGGATCGAGTTGCCCATGCTGAAGGGCGCGAATGTCGCGAAGGCGTGGCAGCCGATATCGGCGGCGACGTGGACCGGCCCCACCTCCCGCTCGACAAGCTTGAGCGCGCCGAACACGGGACGCTCTGGGCAACCGGTGCAGAAGGTCGGCTCGCGCGGCGGTGGCGCGGCGCCGTCGAAGGCGGCGCGGCCGGCTTCCTGCGATGTCTCGATGCCGTCGGCGAGCGCCCGCATGTCCTTGGCGGCCGCCGCGGGGCCGTGCGCCTCAAGGAACCCGGCAAGGCCGCGCGCCACCCACTCGCCGGTATATTCGCCGGCGCCTTCGAACAGGTCCTTGCCGCGTACGTCGGTGGCGATTCCGGCCCGCACCAGGATGTGCAAGATCTGCTGCTCGATGAATTCGGGGTAGCCCTCCTCCAGCACCAGCACCGCGTCCTTGTCACGGCAGAACGATTCGATCTCGTCCGGCACCAGCGGATAGGTGACATTGAGGACCAGAAGGTCGAGTGCCGGTTTGCCGTAGGCATCGGCCAGTCCCGCCATGGCGAGTTGGCGGATCAGCGTGTTGTACAGCCCGCCCTGCAGGATCAGGCCGACGGCGCCGAACGTGCCTTTGACGTGCTCGTTGAGCCGGTGTCGGCGGATATAGTCGCGCGCAGCCGGAATTCGCATCGCCCGCTTGTCCTGCTCCTGGCCGAAGGTGACCGGCGGGTGAGAGAGACGGTCGTATAGGAAGCCGGCCGGCTCGGCCAGCCGGTGCCGAGCGCTGACGGGGGGCGCAACATTGTCCTTTGCGATGTACTCGCCCTGCAGGTGGCAGGTGCGGATGCGCAGCTGCAGGAAGGCCGGTGCGTGGGACGCCTCGGACAGTGCGAACCCGTGCTCGACCATGTCGACGATGGTCGGTAGATCCGGCTTCGGGTCGATGAGCCAGATCGTCGATTTGAGCGCGACCGCGTAGGTGCGCTCCTGAATCACGCTGGCGCCGTCGCCGTAATCCTCGCCGACGACGATCAACGCGCCGCCCTGGACTCCTGCCGAGGCCAGGTTCGAAAGCGCGTCCGAGGCGACATTGCTGCCGACAATCGACTTCCATGTCACGGCGCCCCGCACCGGATAGTTGATCGACGCCGCCAGCATCGCGGCGGCCGCGGCCTCGTTGGCGCAGGCCTCGACATGGACGCCAAGCTCGCCGAGATAATCTCGCGCCGAGACCATGACGTCGAGCAGGTGCGAGACGGGCGCCCCCTGGTATCCGCCGACATAGGCGACGCCGGATTGCAGCAGCGCCTTGGTGACCGCGACAATCGCCTCGCCGCGGAAGGTTTCGCCGGCGCCGAGTTTGAGCTTGTCGATCTCCGATGCGAAGCTGCGTTCCATGACCTAATCGCGTCCCGCGAAGCGTGCTCTGATGTCGTCCGGCACCGGCACCGCGCGCAGCCCCTTCGGATGTTCCGGATCGCGCACCACCCAGACGCGAATCTCCTGGCCCTCGACCGATAACATCTCGCCATTGAAGATCTTGTGGCTGACGACGAAGGAGGTGTTGCGCCACTCGGCGATCCCGCTGGTCACGGTGACGACGTCGCCGAACCGCACAGGCGCAAGGAAGGTGGCCCGCGCGTCGAGCAACGGAACGCCGACAGTGTCCCGCTCCTTGATCAACTCGTGGAACGGCAGACCGACCGCATCGAACAGCATGTGCGCGCCCTTGTTGAACCAGCGGAAGAAGTTCGGGTAGTAGACGATGTCCGCCGGGTCGCAGTCGCCCCATTCGATCTCGATCTCGATGCTGTTGGTGAACATCGTCGCTCCCGTCACTTCAAGAGATGCGGCAACCACAGCGTCAGCGTCGGAAACATGATCAAGAGGGCGACCCGGACCGCGTCGGAGGCAAGAAACGGCAGCACGCCGACAAAGGTTTCCTTCAGCCGGACATGCGGCGCCATCGAGTTGATCACGAAGACATTAAGGCCTACGGGCGGCGTGATCAGACCGACCTCGACGACGATCAGGACGATGATGCCGAACCACATCTTGAGGTCGGCCTCGGGCATGCCGAAATCCAGCCCGGCGATCACCGGCCAGAACACGGGCACGGTCAACAGGATCATCGCAAGGCTGTCCATCACGCAGCCGAGCAGCAGATAGATTGCCACCATTACCAGCAGAATCGCAATTGGCGGCAGGGCGGCGGCGCCGATCCACTCGGCGAGTTCAAGCGGCATGCGCGAGAAGCCGAGGAAAGCGTTGAAGAAGTCGGCCCCCATCAGGATCATGAAGATCATGCCGGTGGAGATCGCGGCGCCCTTGATGCAGTCTATGAAACCCGCAAGGCGCAGGCCACCACGCCAGATCGCGATGACCGCCGTGCCTGCGGCGCCGAAAGCCGCGCCCTCGGTCGGCGTGAACACACCCGCATAGATGCCGCCGATCACGATGACGAAAATCAGGATCACCGGCCAGGTCTGGAGCAGGGCCCGCAGCCGGGCGTCGCGGTCGGCGCGGCGGCCTACGGGTCCCGCCGCGGGGCGTACGCGGACATAGATCGAGATCGCCACCATATAGCCGACCGCGGCGATCAGTCCGGGGATCAACGCGGCCTGGAACATGGTGACGATGTTCGCCTCGACCGCGATGGCGAAGATTACCAGCACGACCGAGGGGGGAATCAGAATGCCGAGTGTGCCGCCCGCCGCCAGCGCACCGGTCGCCAGCGCGCCCGAATAGTTGTAGCGCTTGAGCTCGGGCAGTGCGACCTGGGCCATCGTCGCGGCGGTGGCGAGCGATGATCCGCAGATCGCGCCGAACCCGGCGCAACCGCCGACCGCAGCCATGGCGACCCCGCCCTTGCGATGCCCGAGATAGGTGTTGGCGGCCTCGAAGAGGGCGCGGCTGAGGCCGGCCTTGCTGGCGAATTGGCTCATCAGCAGGAACATCGGCACGACCGACAGGTCGTAGTTGGAGAACGCGTAATAGACCGATGTCTTGGCGTAGCTGAGTAGCGGCAGCCACCCCGTAAGCGACACATAACCGCCGGCCCCGACGGCGATCATCGCGACCGCTACCGGCACGCGGATGACCAGCAGCATCAGGAGGATGGTAATCCCCAGCAATGCAATTTCGAAACTGCTCATCGCATCATGTCGCGGAAGTCGCGCGCCGCCGTGTAGAGACAGGAGGCCGCCAGCAGCGCGAGGGCGACGACGGCGAACGGGAACACCGGCCAGATCGGTAGCGCGAGGATATAAGAGACCTCACCGTACCGATGCATGTCGAGCCCGCCAAGGACCATGCGCCATGACAGGACGCCAGAGATCGCGGCCAGCAATAATCCGCTCATGCCGTCGAAGAAGACCCGGGCGCGGCGCGGCGCCCAGGAAAGGAACAGGTCAACGACGATGTTGCCGTTCTGGAGGTGACAATAGGGCAGGAACAGGAACACGGCGATCGCCGTGCCCATGGTCACCAGCTCGAAATCGCCGGGAATCGGCGCCGAGAACAGGTAGCGGCCAAGCACGCTGACCACGGACATCACGGTCAGGGCGGCCATCAGAAAGCCGCCGACCAGGATCAGCGCATAGGCGCAAAAGAGCAGGGCGCGGCCCACCGGATCGGCGGGCCGCGCCGCGTCGCTGCCGTGTTCAGCCATAAACCTTTCCGTCGCGCCGGCCGGTCGCGCCCACGTCGATGCGCCGTCACATGCTGTACTTGGCGAT
Organism: Rhodospirillales bacterium; assembly: GCA_020356105.1. Classification (GTDB taxonomy): domain Bacteria; phylum Pseudomonadota; class Alphaproteobacteria; order UBA8366; family JADFVY01. The sequence continues at coordinate 648,659 of CP070634.1, forward strand.
CAGCGCCCTCGCCTCGTCGACCAGCGCCTGACCGTCGACCCCCTTCGCCTTCATCTCGGCGATCCACCGATCGATCACCGGCTGCTCGATCCTGGCGCGCAGCTTTGCGACCTCGGCGGCCGGCATGGTGATGATCTCGCCCGAGGCCTCGGCCTTGGCCCGGCCCGGTCCCTCGGCCTTCTCCCAGATCTCGCCGAGCCATTGAGACAGGGCCATCCCGGAATTGTCGTCGATCACCTTCTTGAGATCCGCCGGCAGCGACTCGTAACGCGCCTTGTTCATGGCAATGATGAAGGTCGACGTGTTGACCCGCGAGACATTGCCGGCCAGCACGGTGTGGTAGTCGACCATCTCGTCGACCTTCAGCGGCAGCGTGACCTCATAGGGGATCAGCACCGCGTCGACCACGCGCTTGGACAGCATTTCGGGAATCTTGGGCACCGGAGCTCCGACCGGCGTTGCGCCCATCGCCTCGATCATCCAGCCGCCCGTGCGGGTCGGCGTGCGGATCTTGATGCCCTTGAGGTCGTCCGCGGTGCGGATCGGTTTCGCCGAATGGATCACCTGGCCGGCGTGGACGAACATGGCGATGACCTTGTAGTCCTCGTACTCGTCACCGTGTTTTTCGAGGAACTCGGTCAGGGCCTTGTTGGTGCTGACGATGTCCTTGTGCATGAAGGGCAGTTCGAAGACCTCGGTCTTGGTGAAGCGGCCGGGCGTGTAGCCGGGCAGGGTCCAGACGATATCAACGATACCGTCGCGCACCTGGTCGATCAGCTGCGGCGGCTTGCCGCCCAGCTGCATCGCCGGGTAAATATCGATCTGGATGCGTCCCCCGGATTCCTGTTTCACCTTCTCCGACCACGGCACCAGCATGTTCTTGTGCGCATGCGAGACCGGCGGCAACAAGTGGTGCAGCTTCAGCTTGACCTCCTGCGCCGTGGCGGTGCCGACGGCGAGCGCCGCACCCAAAGCGGCGGTGATGGCCGCCAGAATGACGTTACGAATCATCTTTTATTTCCTCCCTCTGTTTTAAAGCGAGCCGCGTCGCTGCGGCGATCCTAGACCGATATCGGGCGAGATCAATCTCCTGTCGTTCCGTCCCGTCGGTTAGTTCCGTTTCCGCCTGGCCGGCCGACCTACGACCAGACGGCCTCTGCCACCTCGGCACAGCGCGCGAGCTTGCGCCACTGGTCTTCCTCGCCGATCTCGTTGCCGTGCGCGGTCGACGAGAAGCCGCACTGGTGGCTGAGCGCGAGCTGCTCGACGGGAGCATACGCGGCGGCCTCCTCGATCCGCTGTACGATCTCGTCCTTCGATTCGACGTCCGGGTATTTCGAGCTCATGAGGCCGAGCACCACCATCTTGCCTTTCGGCAGGAACCGCAAGGGCGCGAAGTCACCGGAGCGCTCGTCGTCGTACTCGAGGAAGAATCCGTCGATATTCATCTCGTTGAGCAGGATCTCGGCGACCGGCTCGTAGCCGCCCTGCGCCACCCAGGCGCTCTTGAAATTGCCGCGGCACAGATGCACCGAAACGGTCATGTCGGCCGGCCGGTCGCGGATCGCCTCGTTGACCATGCGGCAGTACAGGTGGGTCAGTTCGTCCGGATCGTCTCCGCGGTCGATCGTGCCTTGCCGGATCGCCGGATCGCACAGATAGGCAAGATTGGTGTCGTCCATCTGCAGATAGCGACAGCCGCGCGCGGCGAGATCAGCGATCTCGGCACGATAGGCGGCGGCGAGGTCGCCGTAGAACTGTTCGAGATCGGGGTAAGCGTCCTCGGAGATCCCCTTGCGGCCGCCGCGGAAATGCAACATCGACGGCGCCGGAATGCAAACCTTGGGAGTGCGACTGACGACGGATTTGAGAAAGTCGAAATCGGGCCCCTGAATCGGTCCGGCATGGTGGATCCTGGCGTCGACGCGCATCGTCGGCGGCTTGAATCCCACCTCGGACCCGTCGTCCTTGCGGAATTTGGCGGTGAACTGGCCCTCGTAATCGACTGTCACACCATCCAGATGTTCGAGGAAATCGACGTGGAAATAGGTGCGGCGGAACTCGCCGTCGGTGATGCCCTTGAGGCCGACCTGTTCTTGCTTTGCAGTGACCTCGCGGATGCAGTCGTCCTCGACCGCGCGCAACTCATCCGCCGGCAGATTGCCCGCGAAAAATCTCTCGCGCGCTGCTGTCAAGCGCGCCGGGCGCAGGAAACTGCCCACGTGATCGGCGCGGAACGGCGGGTTGGTTCTCTGCATCGGCGCACCTCCTTCTCTTGCCCCATACTCGCGTCCTGATGCGCGAAATATGCCGTCAATGACCACAGCCGCCGCCGCCGGTCAATAGCCCGCACCGTCATACGGCCGGTCTTGACGTTTGAAATGTGCCGGGTTTATGCGACCCTGTCGATTCACAGCGAGAGCCGGGAGGCAGCGCGGCGACCGTCGGCCGGGCCGCTCGAGCGAGGGAGGAGGCGCCATGCGCACACAAGTGGGAATCGTCGGGGCCGGGCCCGCAGGGCTATTGCTGTCGCATCTGCTGCATCGCGAGGGAATTGAGTCGATCATCATCGAGGACCGCACGCGCGCGTATATCGAGGCGCGCATCCGGGCCGGGGTTATGGAGCACTGGGTCGCCGAACTGGTCGACGAGATCGGCATGGGCGCGCGCATGCGCAGCGAGGGACTGCGACACGACGGAATAGAGATCAGCTTTGCCGGGCAGCGCCGGCGGATCGATCTGAACGCCCTGACCGGCGGCAAATCGATCATGGTCTATGGCCAGCAGGAATTCGTGAAGGATTTCGTTGCGGCCCGACTGGCTGCCGGCACGCCGATTCATTTCGAGGTCACCGATGTCTCCATCCATGATGTCGATAGTGACGGGCCCTCGATTCGCTTTACCGACCGAGACGGTGCGCCGCAGGAAATCGTCTGCGACGTGATCGCGGGCTGCGATGGATTTCATGGCATCTGCCGCCCCGCAATCCCCGACCAGGTGGTGTTCGAGCGGGTCTATCCCTTCGCCTGGCTCGGCATACTTGCGGCGGCCGCACCATCTTCCGACGAGCTTATCTACGCCAGCCATGACAACGGCTTTGCGCTTCACAGCATGCGCTCGCCCCAGCTCACACGCCTGTATCTGCAGGTCGCGCCCGACGAGGACATCAATGAGTGGCCGGACGACCGGGTCTGGGTAGAGCTGCAAACGCGCCTGACCCAGGACGGCAAGTGGAGTCTCAACGAAGGGGAAGTGCTGCAGAAGGGCATTACGCCGATGCGCAGCTTCGTCTGTGAGACGATGCGCCACGGCCGCCTGTTTCTGGCCGGCGACGCGGCCCATATCGTGCCGCCGACAGGCGCCAAGGGCATGAATCTGGCGGCCGCCGACGTGCTGGTGCTTGCCCGGGCACTGGCACGCTTTTACAGGTCCGGCGCGACCGACGCGCTCGATGCGTACCCGGCGACCTGCCTGGCGCGGATCTGGAAAGCACAGCGGTTTTCATGGTGGATGACCTCGATGCTGCACATCTTTCCCGAGCAGGACCCGTTCGCCCGGCGCATCCAGCTCGCGGAAATCGACTTCACCACCGGCAACGAGGCCGGCGCACGGGCGTTGGCCGAGAACTACGTCGGTCTGCCGTTCGATGACGGGCCGGTGGGCGCCTGACCGAGGTCCCGCGGCGGGGATGCCGATTCGTCGCATGAAGAGGGGGGGACGCGCGGCGGGCCAACTGATATTCTGGACCAATTGGCGGGTCGAGCCGGCGGCCCGGTCGCAGGCGTGCGCCTTGGAGCAACACCGGTATCCGCGATCCGCGCGGATCTCCGATGTGACCCGGTCGTTGCGGTTTCCGATTGAAGGGAAGTAATGCGATGCGAACCAAGACGGCACGATTTGTCAGCCTCCTTATGCAGAATACCCTGGCGCTCATTCTTGCCGGGGGGCGGGGCAGCCGCCTTGGGGTCCTGACGGATTGGCGCACCAAGCCGGCGGTTCCCTTCGGTGGGAAATTCAGGATCATCGATTTCAGCCTGTCGAATTGCCTGAATTCCGGGATTCGCAGGATCTGCGTTCTGACCCAGTACAAATCACACGCGCTGATCCGTCATATCCTGCAGGGCTGGAACCACCTCAACGTGGAGCATGGTGAATTCATCGATATCGTGCCGGCGCAGCAATGGCTGGACGATGAGTCGTGGTATCAGGGAACGGCCGACGCCGTATATCAGAGCCTCGACATCATCGAGAGCTACAAGCCGAAATACGTGCTGATCCTGGCCGGTGACCACGTCTACAACATGGATTACGGCGAACTCCTCGCCGCCCATGTCGAGGCGCAGGCCGATTTCACGATCGCGTGCCTTGCGGTTCCACGGGCGCAGGCATCGGCATTCGGGATCATGCAGGTCGACGAATCGAGCCGCATCATCGATTTCGAGGAGAAGCCGAAGGATCCTAAGCCAATTCCGGGCCAACCCGACATGGCGCTGGTGAGCATGGGGATTTACGTGTTCTCGGAGGATTACCTGCGAGAACACCTCGAGCGAGACGCTGCGGATCCCGCCTCGAGCCACGATTTCGGCAAGGACGTCATTCCCTTCGCGATCGAGCGGGGGGACGACGTGCGCGCCTTCAGGTTCGACGCCGCGTCGGGCGATGATGCCCCGTATTGGCGCGATGTCGGAACGATCGATGCCTATTACACGGCCAATCTCGAGATCCTCTCGCCGGACCCGCCGCTCGACATGTATGACCCTTTGTGGCCGGTAATGACCTATCAACCTCAATTGCCGCCTGCTCAATTTATCGGCGACGGGGTGCGCTGCGAGGTAAACAATTCCATCGTAAGCGGCGGCTGCGTGATCGATCGCTCGAATCTGGATTCGACAATGCTGTTCTCGAATGTCAAGGTTCACGAAGGCTGCAATCTGCAAGGGGTATTGGCCCTGCCTGGTAGCGAGATCGGCGCCGGATCGCGATTGCGGAACGTCATTCTGGACAATGAATGCCAGGTTCCGCCGGGCTCCGTCATCGGTGAGGACCCGCAGGCCGACAGCCGGTTGTTCGACGTCAGCGACAACGGCCTCGTCGTCATCAATCGCAAGATGCTGGGCCAGGGATCCGGTTACAGGATTGCCATTCGCCGCGAGAGTTGACGGGCCGGGCCCGGATCAGCCTGTCCCCAGATGGCGCACGATTCGCTCGCTGGCGTCCAGTGCGGGCACCGGCTGGCCAAGATGCGGGGCACGCTTGACACCTTCTTCAATCACCGCAAGGTAGCCCTCCGCCGTGTTGCGCCACGTGTACGTCTCCGACACGCGCCGCCGCGCGCGCGCCGACAGCTCGGCATGCGCCGCGAGGGCCTGCAGCAGACCCCGTGCGATGTCGGCGCTGTCGAACGGATCGACGAGAATCCCGGAACCATCGGCGAAGATCTCCGATGGACCGCCGTTGCGGGTGGCAACGCAGGCAAGGCCGCAGGCCGCGGCCTCGATCGGCGCCAGACCGAACGGCTCGTAAAAGGCGGTGAGTGCGAAGACAGATCCGGTCCTTGCGAAATAGCGATACGTTGCAGCCAGTTGCGTCTGGGACCGAATATCGAGGAAACGCACCCGGCCGCGAAGATTCGCCTCGGTTATGCATTGCAGTATCGCTTTGAGGACCCCGCGTTCGTTCTCCGGCAGGCGGTCGACCTCGTCGAAGGGATCGTCGATGCCGCGAATGCAGATGGCTAGCCCCGCCTGTTCGCGCAGGCGCGTGTTTTCGGCGAATGCCCTGACCACGCCGAGCGTGTTCTTCTTCTCGTCCAGTCGGCTGGACACCACGACAAACGGGCCGGAAAGGCCGGCCAGCCGGTCATCGAGCATTGCTCGGGTGGCCGCATCTTGTCGGTTTGCTTCGGCATTGAATACGCGCGTATTGACGCCCGGCGGGATCACCGAGAAACGGTCGTCGTCGCCAACCTCGACGGCCCCCGCGTAAAGCGGATGCGCATATTGCTCGTATCGCTCTTGCGACGTCGAGGTAACGATGCGGAAGGCCCGGCGCATGCTCAAGCGCTCCGCGGCAATTCGCCTCGAAAAGCGGAAGCGGGCCTCCATCCGCTCCAGATTCCCGCGATTCGTGCCGAGCTTGTCGAGTTTTTGCGCACCGAGGGAATGGCCGGTGAAGGTAAAACCGATCCCTGCCAGATGTTGGGTCAGGGCCGCGCAATATCCGCCATCGGCGTAATGACCGGTCGCGAAATCCGGCATTGTCCCGGCATAGAAGGCAATCATGTTATGCACGAACTCGTCGAGGTGATCCCACAAGCGTTCCTTGTCGAGGAATGCGGATCCACCGCACCGCACGCGGACGATTCTCGGGTTGTCTTCGTAATCCGGGTAATCATCGATCTCGGAGGCGAATTCGGGCCAGTTCGGATCCTCGATCCTGCGGGTCACGATGTCGACCTTGTGTCCCGCATCCGCCATGGCGATGGCGAGTTCCTTGACATATATCAGCTGCCCGCCGAAATCCGGGTGCTCGGTCAAGTGCGAGTCGTTCGGGTCGAAATTCCCCTGGGGATTCAGAAATAAGATGTGCATGGCCCTTTCCGCGCGCCGGACCCCGTGGCCAGAGCGGCCCTGTCAACCTTCCGATCCGACGGAATAATCCTTGTTGATGACGATGTCCGCCCGCGACCGGTGCGCTGCAATGATCTCGTGTTCGATCCGCAGCACGTCGTCGATGAACGGGTCGAGCTCGGCGGTGTCCCGCAGTCTTTTCTCCCGGTGAGCCCGGGTATCCGTGTAATCGCGGTCGATGAAGATCTTCGTGCTGGCGTTCTGCAGCAACGAGGTATAGGTCCCCTCCGCGATCGCCACAGATGCATCCTCGGTCGCCACCGTTTCGGCCGTAAATCGGTCTTCCTCGTAAATCGCCAGCGGTTTTTCGATGCTCGCCACGCCATCGAGAAAGTCTTTGAGCTGCCGGTCGAGCAGATCGAGCCGAACCTCTTGGGGGCCGACCCAGCGGATGTCTTGTCGCCGCACGCGATCGTTGGTCTTGGGCGGGTGTACGAAATAATCGTCCTGCTGGAATATGATGCAGGCGATGCCGTGAGTGGCCAGCGAATCCGCGATGGCCGTCGCCATCTCCGACTTGCCGCTGCCCGACTCGCCGGCGACGGCAAGCGTATACTTCCCCTGCGATGCTTCGATGGTCGGTAGGATGAGTGGCAGAATCGCCTCGGCGGCCTTGGTATGGTGCGGCTCCACGATTATCTTGTCACCACGCATTATCACGTTTCCTCTACTTGGACCGTTTCATTGCCGCCGACACGCTTCCAAAGGAGTGTCCAGGGCCGCCGCTACGAACAGCAAGCTCTTGTATGGAGGCGGAGGTCTGTGCCCAGCGGCCGCGCGGAAGGGCTTGCATTGCATTAATATTTTCTCACTTAATATACAACGGCCCCCGAGATCAATAAATCGGCCAATCAATGCTCTACGGAGGGGGCGGACGGCGGACGAGAGTATGTTGAGCGAGTACGATACCGCCTGGCATGAGTTGAACGCGCGCCTTCGCACGATCGAAGTTGGCGGCGGCGGCCTTCACGGGGCCTTGACGGCGCTGAAGAGGCACCAGCAGCGGACCGGCTTCATCAAGGATGCGCTTGATGACGTTGAACGATACACGCTCTACCACCCGCAAGATTCATCCCGTTTCTTCAGGGCGCAATACAATCCGAAACGCGCCTTGCGGTTCAATGGCAACGGCATCGCCCCAGCGCCGGTCGGGTTCATGGTGCACAATGAGGGTTGTTTCCTGTGCCGCGACAATATTCGCTGGCAGCAGCGAGGCGTTCAGATGGGCTATGAGGTTCGGGTCGGCGAGACGGGTTACTACGCCTGGATGAACCCGTTCCCGCTGTTACCGACGCATATCGTCGTCGCAACGCAGGCGCATGCGTCCCAGGAATGGGGGTTCGAGCTGGAAGCGCCCGACGGCGCCGCCTCGTTCCTCGTCGATCTCGTGGCGCTCGCGGCCCAGATGCCGGGCTATGTCGGGTTCTACAATGGTGTGGGGGCCGGCGCATCGATTCCAGGCCATCTGCATTTTCATTTTTGCCAGCGCCCGCAGGACGATCCGGAATTTCCGCTGGAGCGGGCCGGCGGGGCATTCGAGGAGCCGGGCGAAGGCGCCGGGATCCTGACGCGGTATCCGGTGGCGGTCGCCATATGGCGCGGCAGTCCCAAGCAGGTGGTCGCGGCGGTGTCGGCCTGGATGGCAAGATGGCGACACCGCAATCGCATGCGTCTCGACAATCTGACGGGAAATTTCATCGTCTCGATGGACGGACCGGGCGACCGGATTTCCCTCTATTTCATACCGCGTGATCGGGGGAACGCCATCGGTCGCGGGATGCAGGGGCTGGTCGGCGGTCTCGAACTTCTCGGCGAGGTCGTGTTCTCCGACCCCAAGGACCAGGAATTGTTGGAGAACGGGGCAATCGACTATTTCGCCCTGGAGGGGTATCTTGCGCGCGTCCATACACCCATGTTTCCGTCCTGACGGGTCGCGGTTGCCCTCATAATACAGACATTCCATATGCAGGCGGCGATCCATATTCTTGCGCGATCTCAATCGGCGCACTGCATGTGCATGTCATGCCCGGGGCGGCGGCCGCGATATCTAGGAGCTACAACTTCCAGATGTGCTTCTCGGTGTCCGAGCTTAACGATGGAATACCGTGGGTGATCGGCAGTCCATTCGCGCCGTATGGATCGCGGGTTGAATGGGCGAGGCGGACCGTTTCGTGCCGGATGGCCAAGGATGCGAGCTGGGCGCTTCACGGTCGGCTCGATATTCAGACACTGGTTTCTGTGCGGAGGCACCGCTGCCGGGCCGGCTTGCGTCGCCCGGTGATAACCGACGAGACGATGTCGCGGCGACAGGTTGAAAAGGAGACAGACCGATGCATATCGCAGTCTTGACGGGCGGTGGCGACGTCCCCGGCCTCAACCCGGCAATCAAGGCGATCGTGACCGAGGCGAGTGCCCGCGGCTGGAACGTGACCGGATTCCGGCGTGGCTGGGCGGGACCTCTGAATTGCGATCTGGATAATCCGGAAGCATCGAGCGACTGGGTCACGGCTCTTGGGCCCGACGTGGTGCGCCATATCGATCGGACCGGTGGCACGGTCCTGCATACCACGCGGACCAATCCGTCGAATGTGCGAGCAGGCGAGCTGCCGGACTTCCTGCGGTCGAAATACTCGAAGGCCGGCGAGATGGACATGGTCGACTGCACCGAACATGTTCTGGCCGTGCTGACCGCCCTTAAGGTCGACGTTCTGATCGCGATCGGCGGCGATGATACGCTGTCTTACGCCGCGCGCCTCTTCGACGAAGGCGTGCCGACCATGTGTATTCCGAAGACCATGGACAATGACGTGTTCGGCACCGATTACTGCATCGGTTTCTCGACATGTGTGAACCGCTCGGTTGATTTCATTAACCGCTTGCGAACCCCGGCCGGCAGCCACGAGCGCTTCCTGGTCGTCGAGATGTTCGGCCGAAACTCCGGCGAATCGGCGTTGATTACCGGCTACCTCTCGGATGCCGACCGCACCCTGATCGCCGAGGTGCCGTTCGACATCGAGCGGGTTGCGCAGTTGCTCGAGGCCGATCGAGAGCGCAACAGTTCCCACTACGCCATCGTCGTCGTCTCGGAAGGTGCGTCACCAAAGGGCGGCGCGGTGCTCGAATCCGGCGAGGCCGATGCTTTTGGTCACCGCAAGCTCGGCGGTATCGGCCGCGCGGTGGGCGACGCCTTGAAGGAGCGAACCGGTGTCGACGTCATGGTTCAGAGCCTCGCCTATCTCGTCCGCGCGGGGATGCCCGACGCCATGGATCTCATGGTTGGCCGGAATTTCGGCACAATGACCATCCAGCTCATCGAGGCGGGGAAGAGCGGACTAATGACCGCGATCCAGGATGGCCGATACACGACGGAAGCCGCCGATATCTGCACCAGGGGCAAACGCAACGTCGATGTCGCCGCCATGTATGACCCCGAGGCGTACCACCCGCGGATCGCGCAGGTGTCCGGCATGCCGATGTTTCTCAAGTGACCGGCAGGCGGCCCTGCGGATTGCCGCGCGGGCCGATCAACGCCGATGGCGGGTTGCGAATGGCGGGATCGCGGCAACGGGGATGTTCGATCCGCGACGCTTCAGACCTTTGTGGCCCGGTGAATGGCCATGACTCCGCCTACCGCATCCTGGGATGTGACCGGAGAGAACCCCACATGTTCAAGCAGGTCGGTAATCTCCCTGGACGAATAGAACAATTCCACCGCCTCGACGAAGTAGTCCCGGCAACTCCGGGCTTCCGCTCCGCTGCCGAAAAGCCATGCGGTCGCCGACACGCAGCCCTTTAGATAGGTGCTGTAAAGCCTCTGGACGACTGGGCTTTCGGGCCTCAGCATGTCGCAGTGATAGAAGCAGCCACCCGGCTTGAGGACACGCTGGACTTCGCGGAAGACATCGAAGATCTGCAGATGTCTCGACGCCCATTGCAGAGTTGCGACGTCGAACGAATTGTCCTGGAACGGCAGGTGGTGCACATCGCCGACAACGCTCTCGATTTGAACACCGTTCGCCCGCGCAAGCTCCTGGCCGACGTCCTGCATCGCTTGGCTGCGGTCCATCGCACAGACCCGAGCAGCCGGCTGTCTCTTGAGGAGTCCGATCCCAACGGCGTTGGTCCCCGCGCAGACATCCAGGACGGCATCCCCAGGCTTCAACTCCACGGCGTTCAGGAAGCGGTGACGCCAGGTCTTGCACATCCCCAGGCTGGCAACATTGCTTGCAACATCGTAATAGGGCGCAACATCTTTGAAGACCGCATGCAACTCATTGCCCCAGATTCCCGAGAATGCTTCCTTGCGCGCCAATTCGCGGCCGGAGAAATAGTGTTCCATCGTGTCCTGCGCGTCACTCATCAGACCTGATCTCCATCGGTTGCGTGTCGCCGAAACTCGCAAATATCGCCTTTGACAGCGTCGCCAGCAAGAACTGCCGAAAACGCGGCGAGGAAGACTCCGAAATAACCGGGCGCGCCGCCTCTCTGCCGATTCAGGCAATATCGCAGACGCATCCCGCGTGCAATCGCCCGATCGATCTCGTTACGCGGTTAACTATATGATCCGTCAGAGATGCGGAAATTGACACAGGTCAACAGTGGCCGCGATCCCTGAATTTGCACGATCGAACACGGTAAATGGCTACGTCCTGTTTCCCGTGTTCGCCATCGTTTTTCGAGGCTCGATCGCGGTTTCGCGACCCGGTTGCGTCATTTGGTCGCGCGAAAACCGGCCTGACCTGCCAGCTCGCCCTCGTCGTTGGATTGACGGGCATCGACCTCAACGCCGACGGGGGCGGCCAGCGCCTTCGTTTTCGCCCGATACCGGCGAGCGTCTCGGTCCCGTGGATCTCCGGCTCTCGGGTGCCCAGCAGATAGAGGTTCGAGCCGTTCAGGATCAGGGTCTTTGCCGTAATAACGGAGGTGCCCCACAATCAGAGGCCGCGCACGCTATTGCCCCGGGGCGGTTTAGGCAGCCCGTCGATGCGCAGGGTGTCCAGCGACCTAGCTTATCCAGCGAACGATCCCGGCGACGCCGTCGACGCCGACCTGGGCGCCGTCCGGTATCGCGTGCGTCGCATCGGGAACACCGAGCACCATCGGGATGCCGCGCTCGCGCGCAAGCGAGGCAAGATGTGACGTGCTGCCGCCGAGCTCGGAAACAACGCCCGCGACCCTGGGCAGGATCTGGGCAAGCGCCGGCCCCGCCACCCTTGTGACCAGCACGTCGCCGGGGCCGACCCGGCCCAGCTCGCACTCGCAACTGATCACGCAGGCCCGGCCGGCGCCCCAGCCGATCCCTCCGGGATGTCCGCGAACGCCGGGATGACGGAGCCAGATTTCGTCGGGTACCGGCGCCGGCTGCGTCTGCAGTGGGCGCGCCTGCAACATCCTGATGCCCGACGCGTCGACCGCCCACTCGATCTCGACCGGTCGGCCCATGACCGACTCCGCCTTGCGCATCATCTGTCCCAGTTGCCGCACCTCGTCGTTACTCAGACAGGGCTCCGCGACGCGCGCAGCGTCAACCGCCCGACTGCCGGGGCCGTGGTGGTGACAGTGCACGCTGTGAGATTTGTGACCCAGCGTGGTCTCCACGAGATCGCCCCCACGTGTCAGGTCGTATCGGTCCGGCACGACCTCGCCCTGGGCGATTGCCTCGCCAAGGCCCCATGTTGCGCTGATCGACATGCCGCCGCCCGCGGTCTGGCTCATGCCGCCACCCGAAGCGCGGGCGTCGATCAAAGCCTGGACCAGCACCCCCATCGCGGTATCGTCGGGGCTGAGATCCTGGCCGTCCATGTAGCGCATGGCCCGCGACGACCAGAGCGCGCCCCAACAGGCGCGCACGGTGGTGAGCAAATCCGTCTCATTGTCTATGCCGAGATAACTCTGAAACTGCCCGGCAAACGAGGTGCCAGCCCGGTCCTCCATAATCGAGGACGACCGGACCGCAACGCGGGGACCGACGCGATCGGCGAGCTCGTGATACGCGGCCAGCACCTGCGCCTCGATCTCCGCCGCGATCGGCTGTTCAAACAGGGCGATCCTGACCTGGGCGAGATATTGTCGCGCCGCCATGTAATCCAGCGTGGCCGCCCTGTGTGCCGCCTCGGCAAGGCCGAGCGATTCGATCTGCGCCCGGTACGCCGCAGCATCGAGGCAGAAACCATCCGGGATCGGCAAGCCGGCCTGGCCGAGGGTGGCCTGATTCGCCGCCTTTGGTCCGAATCGGTCCGGATCGGCTGCCGCCCGATCACAGAGGTTTACGACGTACTGGATCACCGGATCACATCGGATCGACGACCGTGATCTTCTCCACCGGGAAGTTCGAGATGATTTCGGTCTCGTCTTCGTGGACGATCAACATTTCCTCGATCCGGACGCCGTATTTGTGCACCTTGCCGTGCTGGGTCTCGAGCGCGAAGACCATGCCCGGCTTGATCTCGATTGGATGATCCAGCGACCAGATGCGGGAGATCACCGGCGGGTCGTACTGGGCGAGGCCCAGACCGTGTCCCCAGAGATTCGCGGCCGCCTGGTCTTCCTCCGCGTAACCCCAGGTTTCCTTCGCCGAGGGCCATTTCGAGGCGATGTCGCGGGTGGTGGCACCGACCTTGACCGCCTCGATCGAGTCGTACAGCCACTTCAAGGCGATCTCGTAGGTATCCTTCATTTCCTGGGTCGGCTCCCGGCCGACGCAGTAGGTCCGGTAATAACAGGATTTATACCCGTTCCAGGTGAGCGCGGCGAGGTCCATGAACACGATATCGCCCGGCTGAATGATACGGTCGGAGAAGTTGCGCCAGTTCGGCCAGGTGTTGGGACCCGACGAGACGATCACGTCCTCGACGTCCTCCATGCCCGGGATGTTGTAAAGGAACTGCATGATGTGCGCCGTCACCTGATTCTCGGTGACGCCAGGCTTCAGAAACTTCATCGTCTCGTAATGCGCGGCGTCGCCGATCGCCCCGACGATGCGCAGGCATTCCTGCTCGTCCTCGTTCTTGATCGCCCGCGCCTCCATCATCGGCGTCATGCCGTCCGACCAGGTGATGCCCTGCGATTCGAACGCGCCGAGCATGTTGATGTCGATGAAATCGACTCCGAGTTTTTCGCCGGCGACACCGTGACGCTTCATCTCCTCCTTGACCGCAGTGGTGAACTTCGCAACCTGCTGGTCGGAGGCGGAGCCCGCGGCACCCTTGATCCAGGCGTAGGAGTAGCGGATGTTCTCGGGCGGGATCCACGGCGAGTGGCGCTCGATCTGGATGCCGATGTCACCCTGTTCGAACAGGACCGGATCACCGTCGCCGCACAGCATCGCATAGCGCAGGCCGGGCTTCAGACGGTTCCAGCCGGGGGTCAGCGTGCTGGTCACGTAGCGGACATTCTCATCATACATCAGCAACAGGGCGCCGAGCCCGTGTGCCTTCATGCGCGCGCGTGCGCTCTCGAGCCGATACTTGCGCAGCCGATCCCAATTAATGCGCTGTTGCCAATCGACGCCAGTAATGCCGAAATTCGCGGTGCCCATGGTTCCCCCCAGGTTGCATCTTCAAACCGACCCGTGCGCCCGCCCCTCGGGGCCGGCGCGCGACCTTGTTCGGTCGTCAGCATGTCCCCGAAGACGGCGCAAAGTCAACGTTCGGAAACGGAATACCGTCATGCACCCAAGTCATGACCGCCGGCAGCTCCGCGAAGCGACGAACGGCCGCCGGCAAGGCGCAGGGGAAAAGAAAAGGGCGCCTGACGGCGCCCCGATCGATCAGCGATCGCCGGCGAGATACCGGCGCATGACGACATAGGGAATCTGATCGCGGCTCAGACCCCGTTTGGCAAGCTGGGCGTCGCTCAGCATGCTGAAGCGATCAAAGGCATCGCGCGCGTCGAGACCCGCACGCAGCGACGCCACCAGCTGGGATGCCGCACTGCCCATACCCGCCAGCAGCGAGGAGATTCGATTGCCGCGATGCGGTACAGTGAAATCAGTCATGAAATGCGCTCCACAAGATTGAAACTCTTTGAGAAATATAAGGATCGGCCAATGCGCATCAACCGAGTCATGCTGCAACGCAGCAATGCGTGACATGCATGGCTTCGAAGCCGCACGTGTCAGGCCTGTTGCATTTTTGGTGTCGCCGTCGATGATCGTTACCGTTTTGGGATCGGCCGCGGCCGAACAACCAAGGAGGCGACTTTGACGGCATATTGGCTTGCACGGGCACGCATCGTCGATCCCGTGGAATACAAGAAATATACAGATCGCGTTCCGGAAATCCTGGCCAGGTTCGGGGGGCGGGTCCTGGCGCGCGGCGGCAGGTTCAAGATCCTCGAGGGTCCGGAGAATTTCGAGCGTCACGTCGTCATCGAGTTTCCCTCGCTGGAGCAGGCGGAAGCGTGTTTCAGTTCGCCGGAGTATCGTGAGGCCGCGGCATTTCGCCGCGGCGGCGCCGGCATCAATGAGCTGGTCATCGTCGAAAGCGGCGATGCGACCGCATGATTGACGCGGCCATTGTCGGGCTGGGCTGGTGGGGTCGCCATCTCGTCGAGACGGCGCAGACATCGAGCCGCCGGATCCGGTTCGTGCGGGCCGTCGACAGCGCACCGGAACCGGTGCGGGAGTTCGCCGGGCGGCATGGCCTTCACCTGTCCGCGGATTATACCGACGCCCTGACGGACCCGCAGGTTCAGGCGGTTATCCTGACGACTCCGCATGCCTGTCACGCGGAACAGGCGATACAGGCGGCCGAGGCCGGCAAGCATGTCTTCGTCGAAAAGCCGCTAGCGCTGACAGGTGCCGACGCCGCGCATATCGTCGCAAGCTGCGAGCGGGCCGGCGTCGTGCTGGGTGTCGGCCACGAGCGCCGGTTTGAACCGGCCCTGCGCGAGATCAAGGCGATGATCGCGGATGGCGAACTCGGCACGCTCATGCATGCCGAGGCCCATTTCAGCCATGATACCCTGGCGGCACTGGATCCCAGTAACTGGCGGCTTTCCCCGATGCACGCGCCTGCCGCGGGAATGACGGCGATGGGTGTTCATCTTACCGACACGCTGATCGATCTGATGGGGCCGGTGGCCCATCTCTACGCCGAGACGGCGAAGCAGGTCCTGTCGTCGCCCGGAGGCGATGTGGTCTCTGTCTTGCTGAAATTCCAGAATGGTGCGACGGCGTTCGTCAGCGCGATCCTGAAGACCCCATTCTTCATGCGACTGCATGTTTTCGGGTCGGACGCCTGGATCGAGGCCCGTGATCGGGTGCGGCCGGAGGCCGAAGGGTTGGTCGATGTCATTCGTTGCCGGGCCGGAGGTAGCCCCGAGGCTCGCGAGGTCGCCTCCATCGATGCGGCGCTCGCCAATCTAGAGGCCTTTGCCATGGCGGCGGCCGGCAAGGCGACCTATCCGATTCCGGTGCGGGACATGGTCCACAATGTGGCGGTTCTGGATGCGATCCGTCGCTCGGTCGAGCTGGGTCAGCCGGTCGAAGTGGCTTCGGGTTAGGGCGACGCTTGCGCATCGGGCATGCCGTCATGCTAATTTCGAATGGCGGCAGGCGAGGCATCGCCGCTAAGCTGGAAGCTGGATCGGGTAACTTACAAAAGAGAGGGCATCATGGCTGATGCGCAGATCATCAAGATCGACGAGGCGCCGGTCTTCGCTCGCGGCAACGGGGTCGAGACCACTTTGCTGGTCGGCGCGGAGCGCTGCGAGGGGGCGCGAATTACGACCGGCATCACCCGGTTTCCGGCGGGCCAGAAGGTCCCGATGCATTCGCACAATTGCGATGAGCAGGTCACGCTGCTCGAGGGCGAGGCAGAGGTCGAGATCGACGGCACGCGAACGCCCGTAAGGCCGTACGACACGACCTTCATCCCGAAGGACAAGCCGCATCGTTTCATCAATGTCGGCGACGGGCCGTTGACCATCCTCTGGGTCTACGACACCAACGCCGTCACCCGCACGTTTACCGAGACCGGCAAGACCGTTGAGCACCTGTCCGGCGGCGACGTGACGACCTGACGCCGTCGGTTGCGCCGGTATGGCTGCCATCGAGATGCGATTTGGCGGGTACCAGGGCCCGGCCTCCGTTCACAGCCGCGCGCTCGAGCTCCTGAAAGGTGAAATCGAGGCCCGCCTCGACGCGGCGGTAGCGATCGAGATCGACGGCAATATCGTCGCCAGCGGGAAAAACGCGGCGGACCTGTTGACGATGGTCGACAGCGGCGCGCTGACCATGTGCTACTTCTCGACCAGTTACCTGGGTGAGCGGGTGCCGGCGTTCGCCGTCCTCGATCTGCCGTTCCTGGTGCGCGATCGCAATAAGGCTTACGCGGCCCTTGACGGGCCTCTCGGCCACCTGCTGACGGAGCGTCTGGCCGGCTGCTCGAACTATCGCGTCCTCGGCTACTGGGATAACGGATTTCGCCATTTCTCGAACGGGGTGCGGCCGATCCGAACACCCAAGGACTGTCGGGGTCTGCGCATTCGCAACCTTTCGAGTGAGTTGCATGCGCGGACCTTCGAGATGCTCGGCTTCGAGCCGATCACGCTCGATGTCCGCGAACTCGTGCCGGCGGTGCAGCAGGGCCGGGTCGATGCCCAGGACAACCCGCTCACCAACATTCGCAATTTCGGTCTTCTGGCGTATCACCGGTGGATCACGCTGACCGGACATTTCTTTGGATCGGCCGCTTTGCTGTGCCACGGCCCCAGCTACCACTCATGGCCGGGTGAGATACGCGCCGCGGTGGATATCGCTGCCGCGATCGCCACCGAAAGCCAGCGCGAATTCGCGACCGCGGAGGACACGGCGGTTCTGGCCGAGATTGACCCTGAGCGCAATGAGATCATTCACCTGACGGGGGCGGAGCGCGCCGCCTTTGCCGATGCGGTCGAGCCGCTGGTCGAGGAACAGCGCCGACGCCTGGGGCCCGAACTTATCGGTTATCTGGAATAGACTGAGGCAAACCCATGACGGAGAATCAGGGCACCGAACGGATATCGCGCGACCGTCTTGTCGATTTCGCGGCGCGGGCGCTGGAGGCGGCGGGGATGCCGCGGCAGGACGCCGCGGCCGGCGCCCCGCTGGTCGTCGAACCCGATCTCAACGGCGCCGACGGGCACGGCATCTTTCGTTTGCCGCAATATGTCCGGCGGATCCGGGCCGGGGGCATCAACACGCAGCCGCAAATTCGCGTCATTCGCGAGAAGGCGGCGATGGCTTTGGTCGACGGCGACAACGCGCTGGGCCATCTGGTGGTGCACCGGGCAGCCGAGGCGGCGATCGAAAAGGCGAGCGAGCATGGCGTCGGCTGGGCCGGTGTCCGCAACGGCAATCATGCCGGCGCCGCGTCGACCTGGGCGCGCATCCCGCTGGAGCAGGGCATGATCGGCCTCTATCTTGCGGTCGGCAGCGCCAATCACCTGCCGCCCTGGGGCGGCGTCGACATGCTGCTCAGCACCAATCCGCTCGCGGTCGCGATCCCGGCTCTCGAAGAGCCGCCTGTCATCCTCGACATGGCGACAACCGTTGCCGCCTACGGCAAGGTCAAGACGGCGCTGCAGCGAGGCGAGATGATGCCGGAAGGCTGGATGATCGACCGCGAGGGCAAGCCGCTGACCGATCCACGGCGCGCGGGTGAGGGGTTCCTTCTGCCGATCGGCGGTTACAAGGGGTATGGGCTCGCCCTGATTATCGGTCTCCTGGCCGGCACGCTGAACGGTGCGGCAATGGGGCGCGATGTGATCGATTTCAATGCCGACGACGTGACGGCCACGAACACGGGACAAGCCGTGCTGGCGATCTCGCCGGAGGCGTTCGGCGATGCGCACGGCTTTCGGCAACAAGTCGACGAGGTCGTCCGTACGATGCGTGGCTCCGCGCGCATGCCCGGCGTCGACCGGATTCGCCTGCCGGGCGAGATGAGCCACGCAAAACGACTCGACCGGCTGGAAAACGGGGTTCCGATTCCGGCGCCGCTGCTGGAGACACTGAACGTGCTGGCGGGCGAGCTGGGCATCGATGGGCCGGCCTGAGGATCTGTTCCGCGCCTATGCGCGCCAAACATATCGCTAGGCTCAATAAGAATTTTCCTTCATAGTTCATCGCCCCTATCATTGCCGGGTCAAATTCTGGTTAAGTGAATTAACTGCAATAAAACCGGGAGGCTAACATGGGAAACGACAGAGGCAAGAAGGGCGATGGCAACATCCTGCTGCCGCGACTTGACCGCCGGCAATTCCTCGGTGGTGTTGGCGCGGTGGGCGCCGCGTCTTTAACGCCGCTCGTTATCGCGCCCAAGGGCGCCAACGCGGCGCAATGGCCGGAGCGGGCCATCACCACGGTGGTGATGTACGGCGCCGGTGGCGGCACCGATACGGTATTGCGCAGCGTCACCGCCGAGATGGCCAAGAATACGGGCTGGGAGATCAACGTCATCAACAAGCCGGGCGCCGTCGGTGGTGTCGCCACCAAATTCATGCTCGGCAAGCCGGATGACGGCTACTGGTGGCTCGGCGCCGCGAACTACAACAAGTTCGTCCGCGTTATGGGTCATTCGGATTCCGTCGCCTGGATGGACTGGCAGTATTTCCAGGGCGGAAACTCCCTGGCGGCCTGGTCGGTCAAGCCCGAATCACCGTACCAGACGCTTGAGGACGTGATCGAGGACGCGAGAAAGAACCCCGGCAAGATTTCGATCTCCACCTCGGGTACCGGGGGGCTGTGGCACGAGTTGGCGGCGATCGTCGCCGAGACCGCCGGCATCAAGCTGAAATTCGTTCCCTACAAGGGCGGCGGCCCGGCCACGAAGGCCGGCCTGCAGGGCGAAGTCGACATCGCCGGCGGCGGCGTGCACGAGCATATTGAGCATATCCGGGCCGGCAATCTGCGCATGTTGCAGCAGACCGGTGCCACCGACCTGCAGGTCGAGGGAGTCGGAACGCTGCGCTCGGTCGGCAATATGATTCCGGAGCTCAAATCTTCGCTTCCGCTTGGCGGCATCTACAATCTGGCGCTCAAGCGCGACACGCCGGTCGAGATCCTCAAGGAAATTGGCGCTGCCTGGGAGAAGGCCTTCCAGTCAGATGCGTGGAATGCGGTCGCCAAGAAGAAATTCTTCCAGACCGACGTGCGCATGGGTGAAGCCGCCGACCGGCGCGCAGCCCAAGTGGAATGCATCACCGTCGATACCTTCAACCGCGTCAAGGATCAGATCGGCAAGCCGGTGAAGACTGCCGCCGAGTTGGGTCTACCGGCGCCGAAGAACTTTGATTCCTGGTGGCCGCCAAAGGGCTACAAGCCGCGCATGACCTGATCGCCACGGCGACGGTTCCCGTTACCGACCCGATTGGGGCGCCGTTTCGGATGGTTGAAACGGCGCCCCCGGCGGGCTGCCTTTCAGTCGATGCCAGGAAGAGATGTCACGCGATAACGACGATCCCGATTCCGCGGATGGCCCTAGCTTCGTCGGAGAAGAAGAAGTCGGCGAGCCGACGACGCCGGCCCAAAATCTGATCGCCGCCGTCGTGATCGGCGCTATTGCGGTCCTGGCGATGGTGATGGCGCTGCAACTGCAGATCCCGAAATATTTCTTCTCGGCGCCGGGGTTCCTGCCGTTCGTCGTCGGCCTCTGCCTTTTTCTCATGGCGCTCGGCCTGGGTGTTTCTGCCGTTCGGGCCGGCGGCGCGTCCGACCTGCGCAACTGGCGGCGCATGTTCGATGGTTACCTTCGAGATATCGAACGGCGCCGGACCTGGCTGCTCCTTGGCATCGTCATCGTCTATGTCGTGGTCGTCGACCTGGTCTCGTTTGAATGGCGTCAACGCATCGGCGGCTTCGACTTCCGGTTTAGCGGTTACGAACTGTTCTCGACGCTGGCTTTGGTCCTGATCTTGAGAATCTTTTGGCGCAAGCCGATTCCGCATTGCCTTGGCGTGGCCTTTGCCATGTCGATGGCGCTAGCGGCGGTCTTCCGATACGGGTTCCGGATCCTGCTGCCGGGACTGGGCTGAGGGGCGACAGCATGTGGGAACAGATCGTCGAGCAGACGCTTACGGCCTTCTCGCTGTATATGCTGCTTATCTGCCTGCTCGGCGTCACGCTTGGCATTCTCTGGGGCGCCATGCCCGGCCTGTCGACCACCATGGCGATGACGTTGCTGATCGGCCTGTCCGCGGGCATGAGCCAGAACGTCGCCATCATGTTCATGCTGGGCGTCTATACGGGCAGCGTGTTCGGCGGCGCGATCTCCGCCGTGTTGATAAACATACCCGGAACGCCTGACGCGGTGCCGACCATGATGGAGGGTCATCCGCTGGCCAAGCGCGGCGAGGGGGGATTGGCCCTTGGGACCGCAATCGCGGCCTCTTTCCTGGGCAACTGGGTCGGCATTCTCCTGCTGATAAGCTTCATCCCGGTGCTACTCGCGATCGCGCTTCTGTTCCGTTCCTGGGAGATGTTCCTGCTGTCGATCTGGGGCATCGCGATCTGCGGCACCATGTCGTCGGGCGAGCGACCGCTGAAGGGCTGGATATCCGGGTGGATCGGCCTGCTCGTTTCTTTCGTCGGACTGGACAGCATCCATGGGGTGCCGCGTTACACTTTCGGATACTGGCCGCTGGAGGACGGTATCGGATATATCCCGATCCTGATCGGTCTGTTCGGACTGACCGAGATCCTGCGCGTGCTGCCGCAGAAGGCGCCCTACGGCATACCGGCCGAGGTCGGGCGCGTCATACCGCCGATCTCGATGCTTTGGAAATACGCGCGCACGTCCGTGCGCTCCGGCCTGATCGGCACGGTGATCGGCGCGATTCCCGGGGCTGGCGCCAATGTCGCCTCTTTTCTTTCCTACGATATCGCGCGGCGCCGCGCGAAACCGGAAGAGCGCAAGAAGTGGGGCAAGGGCAGCTACGAGGCGATCGTCTCGGCCGAAGTCGCCAACAATGCCAATGTCGGCGGTTCGATGCTGCCGACGCTGGCGCTGGGCATCCCGGGCAACGCCGCCGCGGCGGCGATCCTGGCGGCCTTGGAATTGAAGAACGTGGTGGTCGGGCCGACCATACAGACCGAGAATCCGGGGCTCATCTATTTCATCTACATCGCTCTGATCATAGCGAATTTCCTGATGTACGCGATGGCAATCGCGCTGGTGAAGCCCTGCGTCAAGCTGTTCAGCCTGCCGCGCACCCTGTTGATGCCGCTGATCATTCCGATCTGCGTGATTGGCGCCTTTGCGGTGACGCTCAACTATCTCGATGTCTACGTGATGCTGATCGCGGGCATCGTCGGCTTCATCTTGCGGAAATACGGCTTCCCGCTGGCGCCGATGGTGCTGGCCGTGATCCTGGGCGACCTCGCGGACGAGAACCTGCGCCGCGCCCTGATCGTCTTCGAGGGCAAGTCGCTGAGCTATATCCTGTTCGACCACTGGATCGGGACCATCCTGATTGTCGTGGTCCTCTACACCTTCTATGACGGCATTTTCCGGCACAGCAAGCGGATGTGATCCGGTATTTTGCAGCAGCGCAACAAGGAGCAATAAATGAGCTTGAAGGATGGCATTGGGCTGGCGGTCGTCGGCTGCGGCGTCGTCGGACGCATCCGCGCGAAGTTCGCGCGCGAGTATCCGGGCATTGGCTGGCTTGGCCTGTGCGATATCAAGGAGGACCTCGGCCGCAGGCTGGCGGCGGATGCGAAGGCGGATTTCTTTACCACAG
>CP070634.1:671110-694590 GCA_020356105.1 Rhodospirillales bacterium
CTCGGCAAGGAAGCGCTTGAGACGGTGCTTGCCAACCAGAACGTCAAATCTCTCTTGATCAACTTCTGTGGTGCCTTTGCCCGCACCGATGTCATGGTCGAGGGCATTTTGAAAGCCTGGGATATCGTGCAACCGAAGGTGCCTGTGTTCTTCACCATCCACGGCACCGGTGAGGATGAAGCCATCGCCATGGTTCGCAACAAGCTTGGCATCGAGCCTTTCGACCGCATGGACGATGCGGTCAAGGCGGCGGTGGAGGCGGCACGATGATTGTGCGTGGAACCGAAACACTGCTCGTTCAGGGCATCACCGGCAAGCAGGGCACGTTCTGGGCTGAGCGCATGCGCGACTACGGCACACGGGTCATCGGCGGCGTCAATCCCAAGAAGGCGGGCACAACTCATCTGGACCTTCCGGTCTGGGGCTCGGCAAAAGATGCTGCGTCCGATACGCAGATCGATGTGTCCGTGCTGTTCATTCCGCCGCTCGGCGTCAAGGCAGCGGCGCTCGACGCCATCGAAGCCGGTATCGGCAAGCTGGTCATCATGACCGAGCATGTGCCGGTGCAGGACGTGATGTATGTGATGGCCGCCGCGAAAGAGGCCGGGACGCGCATCATCGGCCCGAACACGGCGGGGCTGGTCACGCCGGGCGAATGCTTCGTCGGCTTCATGCCGGCCTTCAACGAGAAAATCTTCAAACCCGGCAACGTCGGCGTCATCTCGCGCAGCGGCAGCCTCGGCACGCTCGTCTGCCTCAACCTCGTGCGCGACGGCTTCGGCATCTCGGCCTTCATCGGCATCGGCGGCGATCCGATCATCGGCACGACGACACGCGACGCCCTCGTCTCGCTCGACAAGGATGAGCGCACCGAGTCGGTGGTGATCGTCGGCGAGATCGGCGGTGCCATGGAGGAGGAGGCGGCCGAGTACGCCAGGGACATGAAGAAGCCGATCGTCGCCTTCATCGCCGGCGCCGCCTCGCCGCCCGGCAAGAAGATGGGCCATGCCGGCGCCATCGTCATGGGCAACCGGGGCACATATGCCGCCAAGAAGGCGGCGCTGGAGGCCGCCGGGGCCGCCGTTCTGCCGACCCCGGGCGAGATCGGCACGGTGCTGCGGCAGAAGATGGCCGGATGACGGCCTGCGACAACCTGCCGCAGGTTGCGGCGCGGGCCTGAACGCGACCGTCACCCAATCTCGCCGATCCCGTTGGAACCGGGTCCTTCGGCGCCTCGTGCGGCGCGGAATCGACGCGTCCCGGGCGCAGCGGCGAATCCGTGATCGCTAAATTTTGCACAAAGCTTGATGTAAATCATATTGACCGGCCTGCGCGGGACATATCCTCCTCGCACCAAACAAGAAATCGTGTGCCCGCCTGATTCGAGCCGACGCCGCGTGGCGGAACGCGTAGTCGATGAGTTGCGTCGAATCATGGCGGAGGAATACCCGTTTTGATTGGCGGGGGAGGGTCGGAGGACGAAACCTCGATTTCTCCACCACAATGGAAGGCTCACGTAATGAGACGATTGTTCATTCTGGCGCCTCTGGCCCTGATCTGGGCCATGGCCGGCGCGGTGCCCGAGGCGGCCGCTTACTCACGTTACAATGATGGCTGTCAGGTCTGTCACGGCGCCTTCACCGACAGCACGTCGCCGAAAGGCAGTGTGTTCCCGGGCGATGACAAGCACAACATGCATCGATCCAGCAGCGAGATGGGGACCAACTGCAACCTGTGCCATACCTCGGGTGACGGACGAAATCCGTTCATAGGTTCCTCTGATGGAACCGCCGCCAACGCCGGGGTCGGCTGCGTCGGCTGCCATGGTCGCGAACTCGACGCCGGCAATGACGGCGCATCCCCGGGCCGCGGTGCCGGCCTGCGCCAGCATCACTTCAATTCGGCAGTAACCAGCTGCGCCAATTGCCACAGCGACGCCAATCCCGCCAACTACACGCCCGTCGGCGAGAACGAAATGCCGCAGTACTACGGTACGGCGGACACCAATGCCAATGGCCCCTGCAACGAGGTCGCCACGAGCGGGGTGAACGAGAACTGGACCGTCGGGGATCTCGAGGGCCTCGACAATGACGGTGACGGACTCTATGACGGCGCCGATCCGGACTGCGCCGCCAACACGCCGCCGGTCGCCGACGCCAACGGCCCATACAGCGGCACGGTCGACGTGCCGGTGGCGTTCGACGGGTCCGCCTCGAACGACCCGGACGGCACCATCGTATCCTACGATTGGGTTTTCGGCGATGGCGGAACGGGGACCGGCGTGAACCCGACATACACCTACGCCGCGAGCGGCGTCTTCAGCGTGACCCTCACGGTCACCGACGATGGCGGCCTCACCGGGACCGATACCACCACCGCGACGATCGTCGAGCCCACGAACCTCCCGCCGGTGGCCGATCCCAACGGTCCGTATAGCGGGACGGTCGGCGTGCCGGTGGCATTCGACGGCTCGGGCTCGACCGACCCGGACGGCACTATCGTATCCTATGACTGGGATTACGGCGACGGCACCGTCGTCCTGGACGCGGGGCCGACTCCGTCGCACGCCTACGCCGCGCCCGGCCTCTACGGCGTGGTCTTGACGGTGACCGACGACCTCGGTGCGACGGATACGGCCTCGACGACCGCCGACATCACGGAGCCGGGCGTGCTCGATCTCGACATCGCGCAGTTCAGCGTCACCAAGCGGGTCAGCGCGAGCCGTCCCAAGCCGATCGGCATCAAGCTGGTGGTCAAGAACAACGGCACCGTCGAGGGGTCGGCCACGGCGACGATCACCGGCGTTCAGGACGGGGTTATCGTCTACAGCGAGACGCTGCAGGTGACCGACCCGATCGGCAACGGGCGGACACGCTATGACGACAGCAGCATTCCGCCGGTGCCGCCCTACCTGCCGGTGGCGGCAGGGGACATCCTGTGGACCGCCACCATCGCCGATGACGATGCCGACATTGACGAGGCGACGGCCGTCACGCGGGTCGTCCCGTAGGCCGGCGGTCTTTCGATCCTGGGGAAGGGGCCCCCGCCCCTTCCCCTTCTTCTTGTCCGCAGGTGGCGCCCACGCGGCGCAGACCGGAAGCCAGCCCAACGGGCAGTCCGTCAAGTTGAGTCGACCGTATCGGCGCGACCTCACGCTGAGGAGGCTGCGAAGCGGCCGTCTCGAAGTATGAGGTGGCGCCGCCGTCCGAAACCGATCCGGCCTGAACGGACCGCGCCCTAGCCCCTCACGTTTCGGGCGCGGCCCCCTCGCGCGGCCCGCGCGGCTCCTCGGGATGGGGGGGCAGGGCCCGGCGCCGCGACAGCAGGAAGCGGTTGTAGAACCAGGCAACCAGGATGCCGAGGATGAGGCCGTCAACGAAGGCCCAGACGGCGCCGGCAATCGACCCGACGAAGCTGGGTCCGAAGCCGATGTAAAGGCTGGACAGGGCAATCGCTACCTCGATGCCCCAGCCGAACAGCCAGGCCGCCAGCCCGAGGATGAAGACGGCGATCGCCGAGGTCACCCCTAGGGCGAGCCCGAAGCTGATCACGCCCAGCGTCATGTGCGATTCGTTGCGTGCCATCGCGCCCCCTTTCGTCCTCTCGGCTGGTTGCACCGCCGCATAGTGGCACAGCCGGCGCAGCGGAGCCAGCACCGGCGGCCGACGGGACGACCGGGCCGGCGCCGCGAACCGCACGCGATGGCCGTGGTGAATCGCATAAATTGGAAATCGGCCGGGCCTGAGCTAGATTGGTGGCGCGGGCCGGCGGTCGACGCGGTCGCCCCCGTGAGCGGAGGGGAATATGGCGCGGATCCGCAAGGGACCATGGGCGGCGCTCGCCGCCTCGGCCGCCGCCGCGGTGCTGGCGGCGGTACTGGTGATGGGCCCGCCGGTCGAGCAGGGCAACGGGACGACGGCGGAACGCGACGTCGATGACGCCGTGGTCGACGGCCCGGCTCTGCTGGATTTCATCAAGGCGCCCTGGACCGGCGACCTCGACGGCATGCTGGAGCGCGGCTTCGTCCGGGTTCTGACGGTCTACAATCCGCTCTTCTTCTCATTCGACGGCGTGCAGCAGCGCGGGCTCGATGCCGAGATGGCACAGGCGCTCGAGGACTGGCTCGGCCGGACTTACCGCACGAAAGGCCGGCCGCGGCCGGACGTGGGGATGATTCCGGTGCCGCGCGACGACCTCCTGCCGGCCCTGATCGAGGGCCGCGGCGATATCGCCGCCGCGAACCTGACGATCACGCCGCGCCGGCAGGAAGTCGTCGACTTCTCGATTCCCGTCTACCCCGACGTCGCCGAGCTGGTGGTCAGCGGTCCCAGCGCCTATCCCGTGTCCTCGCTCGATGATTTTACCCGAATGCCGTTGTGGGTGCGACCGTCCAGCAGTTATTACGAGCACCTGACGGCGTTGAACCACGAGCGGGCGGCGAATGGCCTGCGGCCGCTTCGGGTGCGCGCCGCCGACGAACGCCTCGAGGACCACGACCTCTTGGAAATGGTCAATGCCGGTCTGCTGCCGGCCATCGTCGTCGACAGCCACAAGGCGGCGTTCTGGGCCCAGGTGTTCGATTCGATCACCGTGCATGAGGACGTCGCCGTCAATAGCGGCGGCGCGATCGCCTGGGCGATGCGCAAGGACAGCCCCCAGCTGGTCGCGGCCGCGAACCGGTTCCTGCGCGGCCACCGCAAGGGCACCCTGATCGGCAACGTGCTGCTCGACCGCTATCTCGGCAAGGCGGACTGGATCGACGGCGCCCTCTACGGCAGCGACAGCGACGGGTACGAGGACGTCATCGGCATCATCAAGCGCTACGCCGACGAGTACGAATTCGACTGGCGCATGATCGCTGCCCAGGCCTACCAGGAATCGCGACTCGACCACGCACGGGTCAGCAACGCCGGAGCCGTCGGCGTCATGCAGGTGCGTCCCTCGACGGCGGCCGACCCCAATGTCGGGATCGACGATATCGACGACATCGATTCCAACGTGCATGCCGGGGTGAAATACCTGCGCTTCCTGCGCGACCGTTATTTCGACGAGCCGGAGATCGCGCCGCTCGACCAGGTGCTGTTCTCCCTCGCCGCCTATAACGCGGGGCCGCGCGCCATTGCCAGGGCGCGCAACCGCGCGGCCAAGATGGGATTTGACCGGGACCGCTGGTTCGGCCACACCGAGGTCGCGGCCGCCCGCACCATCAGCCGCGAGCCGGTCGTCTATGTGCGCAACATTTACAAATACTACGTCGCCTACCGGACGGCGACGCCGCTGCGCGACGCCCGCGAGGCGGCCCGCGGGCGCAACTAGCGAGATCGGCGCGAGGGACCGAGATGGCAGACGCGCCGCGTTACCTCTTCGAAGCCGCCGAGAAGCCGTCTTTGCCGCTCGTCGAGGTGCCGCTGATCGAAGCCACCGAAGCGAGCCTTGCGGGCTACGGTTGCCTCGTCGACGATCCCGAGACGCTCGAGGTCGAGATCGTCCGCTGGCCGGCGCACGGCTGGCGTCCGGTCGACGAGGACAGCGGCGATGAGGGCGGCATCGCCGAGGGCATCTTCCACGGGGAGTGGGACGGCGACGTCCTGAAAGGCCGGAACGAGGCGGTCGGCGGCGAATATGTGCTCGGCTTCGCCCGCGACCCGCAGCACGCGCGGACGGGCCGTGCCGGCGGACCGCGCGAGCGGGTGCTGCTGTGGCACATGAACTACCATCCGGATGGCGGCCAGCTGTTCTTCCCGCTCGACCGCACACCCTTCGTGGTGCCGCTGGCGCTGCCCGGCGACGACCTGGCGCCCGACAAGGTGGTGGCGTTCTGGTGCGACGGCGCGCGCGGCCTCTATATCCACCCCGACATCTGGCACGAGGGTGTCTTTCCGGTCGCGGACCGCCAGCGCTTCCTCGACCGCCAGGGCCGCGTCCACGCCCGGATCAGCTGCGATTTCGGGGCCGAGTTCGGCGTCTATCTGTCGGTGCCGCTGCGCCGCTGAAGCGGCGCAGCCGCGACCCGCGCGCTACGGCAGAAAACTGCGCCGGTCGGCCAGCTTGCGCGGCAGGTACTTCTCGATCACGTAGTTGAGACCCCATTTCGCGAGCGCCTGCTGTTCGGCGCGCACGCCCATCTTGAGAAGCGATTCGATGGCGGCGACCCATCTGCGGTGGCGGCGAAAGAAAGGATCGTTGGCCAGCGCGTCGCGGGCGCGTTTCTCGTCGACCCGGCTCAACGGATGGGTCGCATCGCCGAGATCGTAGTCCACGATATCTTTCGGCGTCACGCCCAGGAACCGCGCCTTCGGCACGCAGAACAGCGGGCTGATATGGGCCGCGTTGCCGGATCCCACCTTCAGCGTACGGTAGATGTTGGCGAACCCGTAGGGGTCGCAGTCGGTAAAGCAGTAGACCGGCAGCCGACAGTCGTCCGAGAGGCGGCGGATGAACCGGCGCGTCGCCCGGGTCGGCACGCCGCCCAGCTCGACGAGGATGCCGTTCGCCTCGCGCCAGAAGCGATGGTTGTTGAGGCGCTGGAACATGCCGCCGGTCTCGATGGCCAGAATGAACCGGGCCTTGGTGCGGAATTGGAGATGCTCGACCGAGTGCGGGATGCTGTAGGCGCCGCTGCCAAGCGCCGCGCAGTCGATCTCGATCGTCTCGCCGGGAACCGCGCCGCGGTCAATGACCGTCAACGGCCCGGCCACCGCCCCGCCATGAGATTCGGGGTGAAACCGCAGCTGTTCGCGCGACAAACCGTACATCGAGGCCAGCGCCTCGATGTCGTCCATCACCGCATCGGATTCCGCCTGGTCGCCGAACCGGCAAACGCCCCAGTTCTTGGCGACGTAATAGGCCTCGCGCTTGGTCGCGAAATCGCCGTCCGCGACCAGTTGCCGGGAGACCGCCATCAGGCGCAACGTCTGGGCAAAAATGCGGGCCGTCCCAGCGGTCAGCCTGCGCGTCTTGCGGGCCTCTCCCAGCTCGAAATAGCCCTTGTCCGCATCGTAACGCACATTGGCGAGGCCGCGCCGCGGCAGCGCGATCTCCGGCAGCTCTCCCGCGGCGATCGCCGCCGCCACCTGGCGCGCCACCGATTCGATGACCGCGAGGGTTCGACGATCGATATCGGTCGCGCCGTGGTTCGCCGGTTGCACCGTCATTGGCCTGTCTCCTCAAATCTTGCGCTGGCGCCGCAGCACCGCGTCCAGCGCCGCCACCGTCCGCTCGCGCTCGGCATCGCCGATCTCGAGGATTTCCTGCAACGCGATGCCGACATGCGGCAGGTAGGTCTCGATCCGGCTGCGCTGGGCCTCGGCCAGACGCAAGGCCCGATCGCGGCGCAGGTACCGCGCCAGTCTCCGGCCACAATCCTGCAGGCCGAGCTTGAGCTCGCGCAGGATCTCGGGATAGGAGGCCACCGCTTCCTTTGATTCCGAGGTGAACGGCACCCAGACGGAGGCAACATGCACCAGCATCACCATCGGTGCGAGGGGCAAACCACCCTTCGGCTGGCGCAGCCCGTAGGAGCGCCAGTTGATCTGCGTGGCTGCCCGGGTGATGGCGCAGGCCGGCTGCTGATAGAGCAGCGGCACCCGGTTGGCAAAGCGCAGCAGCCGCACCGGCTCGTCGCTGCGACCGGGCAGATCGGCGGCCTGCGCCGGCTGCTCGCGGTCGCCGCGGCGCTTGCGGCGGCGCGTGGAGCCATCGTCCGCCTCGAGATACGGCCTGCCCGGCTTTCCGTGGGCCAGCCCCACTTCCACCTGGAAGGGGTTGCCGCGATAGACCGCCGGGCGGCGCGTCAACACGGTATAGAAGGACGCGTCGATTTCCTTGCGTAGGCCCTCCAGCAGGCGTTCCTCGCCGATCGGCGCGAGGCAGTCGGTGCGCGGGCCGCTGATCCTGGTGCCCGCGATCGCGCGGTGGAGCCGCGTTGCTTCGGCATGGGCGATCCGCCGCGGATAGGACCGGGCACTCAGCCCGGCGCTGGCCCGCTCGATGATGGCGTCGGCCGTCTTGCGGCCGACCCGCGAGAACGCGCGCTCGAGGAATTGCCGCAGCGTGCGGGCGTCCGCGTCGCTCAACATCTGGATCAGTTGGCCGAGCTCCACGCCGTGCGGATGCGGGCGAATCTCCGACGGCAGCGGCGGCAGCGTCTCGACGCTGCGCTGGAACCGTATCTCCACGCCGTCCGGGTCACGCAGCGCCAGGGTCACATGCGGGTTGGCGATTGCGGTTTGCTTCAGGTAGCTCTCGACCGAATGCGGGCCGCGCTGGTAGCGCCCCTCGATCTCGACCTCGACTCTTGTGCCGTGTGGCCGGTCCCAGTCGAGGTGGCGCTTGCGATGGATGTCAGGCCGGTTGCGCGAGGTGTCGATCGAAACATGCAGCTCCGCCGCCTGGGCCTCGCCGGCGATCCGGCTGATGATATGCATCGGCAAGCCGGTGGTCAGCTGGCCATACATGCCGGCGGCCGAGATGCCCATTCCCTGCTGCCCGCGCGACTGGCTCAGCTTGTGGAACCTCGATCCGTAAAGCAGCTTGCCGAAGATCCGTCCGATCTGGCCCTCGACGATGCCGGGCCCGTTGTCCTCGACCGCGACACGCAGCGCAGCGCCGCGGCGGCTGATCTCGACCGCGATCTCGGGCAGGATTCCCGCCTCCTCGCAAGCGTCGAGGGCGTTGTCGACAGCTTCGCGCACGGTCGTCACCACCGCCTTCGACTGCGAATCGAAGCCCAGCAGGTGGCGGTTCTTCAGGAAGAACTCCGAAACCGAGATCGCGCGCTGCCGCGCCGCCATCTCGAAGGCCGTGGGATGTGTTGCGTCTCCCTCGGGCATCGCATCACCTCAGCGTCCGGCGAGGCCGGCCCGGATCGCGCCGCCGCCCGGAAGCCCCCCGGACATCACCGGTAAACGGGGTCGAGCGATTCATTGCGGCAGCGTGCCGCGGGGCCACCTCCCCCCGGGCCGGACTGTCGTAGGGCAGCCATAGGCGAGCCGGCCGGGTCGTAGCGTCAGCACGGCGCCGCCGCGTCGGGCATCACCGCCGGCTATTTCTCGCTTGCCAGGAACTCCGCCGAGGCGACGGTCGCATCGTGCAGCAGCTCGTCGGCCAGCATCCGTGTCATCTTGGCAACGGCGTCGAGGGGGTAGTCCGGCGAGGCGCTGTCGCCGAACTTGCCGGCGGCGACCAGCTGCGCCGAAGCGGTGATGCAGGAGCCGATCAGGATGGCTTTGCGATTGTCAGTCATCTCTTCAGTCCTTTGCTGCGAGGTTGTGCGGGACGGGTTGCGGTCGGCCGCGGCACGATGCGCGTCCCGAGAGCAACGCGTCGCGGTCCGGTGGATGTCGAAGCCTCTGGCTTGTGTTAGGTTCGGGCCCATGATGACGCGCCGCACCCTGCTGGGCGCCCTTGCGACCCTTGGCTTGACCGCCGCGGGCGGGCGGGCGGGTATGGCCGCGGTGGATTTCCTGAAGCGCCCGATCCCGGCGACCGGCGAAATGGTGCCGGTGATCGGCATGGGCTCGTGGATCACCTTCGATGTCGGCAGCGATCCGACGCGGCGGGCGGTCCGGGCCGAGGTGCTGCGCACCTTCTTCGGCGCGGGTGGAACGGTGATCGACTCGTCGCCGATGTACGGCACCTCCGAGGCGGTGATCGGCTGGTGCCTGGGGCGCCTCGGCGGCGAACGCGCGCCCTTCGCCGCAACCAAGGTATGGACACCCGGCCGCTGGCTCGGTCAGGAGCAGATGCGTCACTCGCGGGATTTGTGGGGCGTGCCGCGATTCGATCTGATGCAGGTCCACAACCTGGTCGACTGGCAGACCCATCTGGAAACGCTGATCGCCATGAAGGAGGCCGGCGAGATCCGCTATATCGGCGTGACGACGTCGCACGGCCGGCGGCATGGGGAACTCGCCCTCGTGATGCAGGAGCTGCCGATCGATTTCGTCCAGTTCAGTTACAACATCGTCGACCGGGCCGCCGAGCGTCGGCTGCTGCCCCTGGCCGCCGACCGGGGACTTGCGGTGATCATCAACCGCCCGTTCCGGCGTGGTGCCCTGTTCGACCGGTTCCGGCACCATCCATTGCCGGGCTGGGCCGAGGAATTCGATGCCGCGAACTGGGCCCAGTTCTTCCTCAAATTCATCGTCTCGCACCCGGCGGTCACCTGCGCCATTCCGGCGACAAGCCGCGTCGATCACATGCAAGAGAACATGGGCGCCCTGACGGGGCGGTTGCCGGATGCCAAGATGCGCGCGCGCATGGCGCGCCACGTCGCCGAGCTGTAGGACGGCCGGCACCGTCCGCCGGGCCGTCCGGCGATATCTTACGGCTGTTTTCGGCCCGCACATCGCCCTAGGGCCAGATGCCGCGCTGCAGTGTCGCGCGGGCAATCCGCTCTATGGCGACGACGAGGGCGGCGGTGCGCAGTGTGACAGGGGCGACCAGGGAGTCGGCATCGGATTCCGTGGGCTTGGCGTTCAGGCTGTGCCAGCGCGCAACTATCACCTCGACCGCCCGCCGCACCCGTGCCTTCATCTTCCGTTCCACCTCTTCGAGTTCCCAGTTCTGATTTTCGGTGTTCTGCACCCACTCGAAGTAACTGACGGTCACGCCGCCGGCATTGGCGACGATGTCGGGAAGGACGACGACGCCGCGCTCGGCAAGGATCGTCTCGGCTTCGGGCAGGACCGGTGCGTTGGCCCCCTCGACCACCAGGCGCGCCTTGATGTCGGCAGCGTTGGCGGCGGTGACCACGCCGCCCAGTGCCGCTGGAATCAGGATGTCGCAGTCCAGTGTCAACAGGTCGGGATTGGCGAGCGTGCCGGTCCCGGGCGTGCCCACGACGGTGCCATGTGCACGGCGATGCCCCAGCACGGCGTTGACGTCGAGGCCATCTGCCGCATGCGCGCCGCCCTGCGAATCGCTGACCGCGACGATGCGGGCACCGGCCTCCATGAACCGCCGCGCCGCGACCGCACCGACGTTACCGAACCCCTGGATCGCGATACGGGCGCCGGTCAGCGACGTGAGCTCGGGGACCAGTCCGAACTCGATCAGTCGTTCGGTCGCATACAGGCAGCCCTCGCCGGTGGCCTCCAGCCGTCCTTTCGAGCCGCCAAGCTCCAGTGGCTTGCCGGTGACGACCGGCCGGTTGTTCGCACCGGGATGCATCGCATTATAGGTATCGAATATCCAGGCCATCGTCTGTTCATCGGTGTACAGGTCCGGCGCCGGAATGTCCGTGTACGGCCCGATATTGGCCCCCAGCTCATGCACGAAGCGGCGCGTGATGCGGCGCAGCTCGGTCTCGCCCAAGGCTTTCGGATCGCAGATCACCGCCCCCTTGGCGCCGCCGAACGGGATGTCGAGCAGCGCGCATTTCCAGGTCATCAGCGTCGCGAGGCCCACCACCTCGTCTTCGGTGACGTCCGGGTGATAGCGTATGCCCCCCTTGCCGGGCCCGAGCACGTGATTGTGTAGCGTGCGAAACCCGCGGAACGTCTGGACCGAGCCGTCCTCCATTTCGATCGGAAAACAAACCTTTACGGTGCGGTTGGGCAATTCGAGGAACTCGATCAGGCCCCGCTTCAGGCCCTTGATATGCGCCTTGGCGCGACGGAACTGCACCTGCGCCATTGACGGTTCGTCGGCGACGGGACCCGGCGCCGGGTGTTCGGGGTCTTGCAAGCGGTCGGTCATATGCGTGTCCTGACGGCCCGGCGACTCCGCCCTGCGAGTCGACGCGCGCCGAAATGGCCCAGCCCGCCTCCAAGGTCGAGAATAGGCGATAAGGACCGGTCCTGCGAATGATCCAGCGCAAATCCCGGATCGCGAAAACAGGTTAGTCTGTCGGTTATGGACAAGCCCAGCATGCCGATCTCGAAGAGCGTTGCCGGGATCGCTGTTTCCGCGATCAAGGAGATGGCGATGCGGGCCGCCAAGGTTCCGGGGGCCGCCTCACTGACTTGGGGCCTGCCCGATTTCCCCACGCCGGACCATATCCGGGAAGCGACGCGCCAGGCCCTGGCGGACGACCCCGACATCGGCAAATACACCCTGCCGGACGGTCTGCCGCAGCTGCGCGCGGCCGCCGCCGAGACACATCGCGCGGCCACGGGCATAACCGTCGATCCCGACCGCAACGTGACGATCACCGCCGGTAATATGGAAGGGGTCAAGACGGTGCTGCGCGCGATCCTCGATCCGGGCGACGAGGTGATCGTCACCGACCCGGGCTTCGCCTCCCACTTCATCCAGATCGGGCTGGTCGGCGCGAAGCCCATGTTCTGGCGGCTCGATGAGGCGCGGGGCTGGGCGCTCGACCTTGAAGCGCTGCCCGGCCTCGTCACCCCGCGCTGCAAGGCGATCCTGCTTGTCAGCCCCTCGAATCCGACCGGCCGGATCTTCAGTCGCAACGAGCTCTTGGCGGTCGGGCGCCTCGCCGCGGAGCACGGGCTGCTGGTCATTCTTGACGATCCGTACTGCCATTTCACCTACGAGAACCGGGACAGGTATTTCAACCTTGCCTCGGCGCCCGAGTTCGTGGACCGCGTCGCCTACCTGTTCACCTTTTCCAAGTGCCACGCGATGAGCGGCTGGCGACTTGGTTATGCGGTGCTGCCGGACTGGCTGAAACGGGAGGTGCTGAAGGTGCATGACGCAACGATGATCTGCGCGCCGCGAATCTCGCAGGTGTCGGGCCTGGCCGCGCTTGGCGGCGAGCAGGAGCATCTGCGGGCGTTCGAAACCGCGCTGAAGGCGCGCCGGGCACTGATCTGCGAACGGCTCGACGCCCTGCCCGAGATCTTCGACTACGCAAAGCCCGAGGGGGCCTATTATGTCTTCCCGCGGATCGTCGCGCCGCACCGCGACTCATCCGAGTTCGCCATCCGCCTGCTCGACGAGGCGAAGGTTGTCGTGACGCCCGGGCGCGCTTTCGGCCCGTCTGGCGAACACCACGTCCGCATGGCGTTCTGCGTTGCCGAAGAGGTCATCGAGACGGCCTTCGATCGCATCGAAACCTGGCATGCAGGGTGACCGAGCCGACACGGCGCGGTCCACCCAGGGATCCCTGCAAGTACGACCTCGACAGCCGACGCGGCGGGCGCAACGGGCCGCCTGTCGATCGGTGGCAGGCGGCCCCGGTACGCCCGACGGCCATCCCTGATGAAAGTTTCTTTTTGTTTTTCATGTTGATGAAAAAAGAGCCTTGATTTTTCACATGATTGCGTGGAGCATCCGGCCATAGGTGCACCGTCGTGTGGGGGATTCAGAGCATGTCGGGACCGCGTGTCACGGGCCCGGATGCCCGTGCCGCCGAGGGTATCCGGGTCGGCCAGCAGATCCGCGACCTGCGCAAGGCGAAGGGACTGACGATCGCCGCCCTGGCCGGGCGCATTGATCGTTCGGTCGGCTATGTCAGCCAGATCGAACGAAATCTCTCCGAACTGTCCATTCCGGATCTCAAACGTGTCGCAGAGGCGCTGGAAGTGCAGATCAGCTGGTTCTTCCATCCCACCGCCGCGGTGCCGCCGGCGGAGCGGGACTACATCGTGCGGCGCGGCAACCGGCGCCGGCTTAGCCTGACCGGCATCGGCGTCACTGAGGAATTGCTGTCGCCGAGCCTTGGCGGGGCGAGCGAGCTGGTGCTGACCCGGATCCCGCCGCACAGCACGACCGGGGAGGAGTTCGTGACCCGCAAGGCCGAGGAGTCGGGGCTGGTGTTGCAGGGCCGGATGGGGCTGTGGGTCAAGGACCGGTATTTCTTGCTGGAGGAGGGCGACAGCTTCTGCCTTCGCCCCGAGGAATCCCACCGCGTGGCCAATCCGGGCGATGTCGAATGCGTCGTCGTCTGGGTCATCACCCCGCCGGTTTACTGAGACTGCGAAAGGAAGGTATTGGCAGCGATGAACAAGGAACTGCCCAAACAAGCGCGGGTCGTCATCATTGGCGGCGGCGTGGTCGGCTGCAGCACCGCCTACCACCTGACGAAGCTGGGCTGGACGGATGTGGTGCTGCTCGAGCGCCGGCAGCTGACCTGCGGCACCACCTGGCACGCGGCAGGGCTGGTCGGGCAGCTGCGGGCGACGATGAACCTGACGCGGCTGGCCCAGTATACCGCCGGCCTGTATTCGACGCTGGAGGCGGAGACCGGGCTCGCAACGGGTTTCATGCAGCGCGGCAGCATCGCGCTGGCCCTGCATGACGAGCGCATGGAAGAGCTCAGGCGCGGGGCCTCGATGGCCAAGACCTTTGGGCTTGAGGTCGAGATCGTCGGCCCGCAGGAGATCAAGCGCCACTGGCCGCTGGTCAGCACCGGGGACGTGGTCGGCGGCGTTTTCCTGCCGAAGGACGGCCAGTGCAACCCGACCGATACCACCATGGCGCTGGCGAAGGGCGCCCGCATGGGCGGCGCGGAGATCTTCGAGAACGTCAAGGTCATACGCGTGCTGACGAAGGGCAACCGCGCCGTCGGTGTCGTCACCGAGCAGGGCGAGATTGCGGCGGAATACGTGGTCAACTGCGGCGGCATGTGGGGCCGCGAGTTCGGCCATGCGGTCGGCGTCAACACGCCGTTGCATGCCTGCGAGCATTTCTACATCGTCACCGAGCCGATCGCCGAGCTGTCGCGCGACCTGCCGGTGATGCGCGTCCCCGACGAATGCGCCTATTACAAGGAAGACGCAGGCAAGCTGCTGCTCGGCGCCTTCGAGCCGGGATCGAAACCCTGGGGCATGGACGGCATCCCCGAGGATTTCTGCTTCGACGAGCTGCCCGAGGATGTCGAGCATTTCGCGCCGGTTCTGGAAGCGGCGATGAACCGTCTGCCGGTTCTCGAGACCGCCGGCATACGGACCTTCTTCAACGGCCCTGAGAGCTTCACACCGGACAATGCATACCTGCTCGGTGCGGCACCCGAGCTCGACAATTTCTTCATGGCCTGCGGCTTCAACTCGATCGGTATCCAGTCGGCCGGCGGCGCCGGCAAGGTGCTCTCGGAATGGATCGTCGAGGGTTACCCGCCGATGGATTTGTGGGATGTCGACGTGCGCCGCATGATGCCGTTCCAGGGCAACGGGCTCTATCTGCGCGAGCGCGTTTCGGAAACGTTGGGCCTGTTGTACGACATGCACTGGCCGTACCGGCAGTTCGAGACCGCGCGGGGCGCCCGCAAATCGATCCTGCACGACCGTCTGGCCGCGCGCGGCGCCTGTTTCGGCACCGTTGCCGGCTGGGAGCGCGCCAACTGGTTCGCGCCCGAAGGCGTCGCGCCCGAGTACGAATACAGCTACGGCCGCCAGAACTGGTTCGATCATGCGAAAGCCGAGCATATGGCGGTGCGCGAGAATGTGGGCCTGTTCGACATGTCGAGCTTCGCCAAGTTCCTGGTCCAGGGTCGTGATGCAGAGGCGGCCCTGCAGCGGATCTGCGCCAACGATGTCGGGGTCGAGCCGGGCCGGGTGGTCTACACCCAGTGGCTCAACGAGCGCGGCGGGATCGAGGCCGACCTGACGGTCACCCGCCTCGCCGAGGACCGTTACCAGGTGACGACGGCCGCTGCCTCGGCGGTGCGCGACATGGACTGGCTGCGGCGCCACATCCCGGACGACGCCCATGCCGTCGTCACCGACATCACCTCGGCCCAGGCGGTGCTGCCGGTGATGGGGCCGAGATCGCGCGACCTGCTGCGGCAGGTCACGAACGCGGATTTGTCGCTCGAGGCCTTTCCCTTCGCCACCGCGCAGGAGATCGAGATCGGCTATGCCAGGGTGCTGGCGCAGCGCATCACCTATGTCGGCGAGCTGGGTTGGGAGCTTTACATCCCGACCGAGTTCGCGCCGGACGTGTTCGACCGGATCGTGGCGGCGGGCGAAGCGTTCGGCCTCAAGCCGTGCGGGCTGCATGTGCTCGATTCCTGCCGCATCGAGAAGGCGTACCGCCATTTCGGGCACGACATCACCGACGAGGACACGCCGGTCGAGGCGGGGCTCACCTTCGCCTGCGCCCTCGACAAGGCGGTCCCGTTCCTCGGCCGCGATGCGCTCTTGCGCCAGCAAGAGGCCGGGGTTCCGGCCAAGCGCCTGCTGCAGTTCAAGTTGGAGGATCCCGAGCCGCTGCTCTACCACAATGAGCCGGTCTACAAGGACGGGACGATCGTCGGCTACACGTCGTCGGGCAATTACGGGCATTTCCTGGGCGGCGCGATCGGCCTCGGCTATGCGCGGAACGACGGCGGCGTGACCGCGGACTGGGTCCAGTCCGGCGGCTGGGAGATCGAGGTCGCCGGGGTCCGGGTCCCGGCCGTGGCCAGCCTGCGGCCGATGTACGACCCGCGGGCCGAGCGTGTAAAGGTGTAGGCCGTGACCAAGCGGGCGACGATCGCAACCTGTTTCGAGGGAACACCGAGATGAGCCAGGCCGGGACCACGGGTCGACGCCGGGGCGGACGTGCAGCGCGGCAAGCGGCGCGCGCGGCGCCATTGCAGGTGGAGCTGCGGCCGGTGCGGCCGGGCATGGCCGGCGGCTGGTTCGTCCCGCTGAGCGATGGCGACGTCAGGCGGATCCACGAATCGGTGATCGAGGTGCTGGAGACGGTCGGCATTGCCGATCCGGTACCATCCTGCGTCGACGCCGTGACCGCGGCAGGCGGCCGGATGGGCTCGAACGGCCGCCTGCTGTTCCCCCGTGCGCTGGTCGAGGACATGGTGGCCAAGGCCGCGCGCAACTTCACCCTGTCCGCGCAGGATCCGGCCCATGACATGATTCTGGCGGGCAAGAATGTGCATTTCGGAACGGCCGGCGCGGCCGTTCACATGGTCGATGCCGTCACCGGCGAATATCGCGATTCGACGCTGGCCGACCTTTACGACATCGCCCGCCTGGTCGAACGACTGGACAACATTCACTTCTTCCAGCGCCCGGTCACCGCCCGCGACATGACCAGCGGCCGCGCCCTCGACATCAATACCCTGTATGCCTGCATTGCCGGCACCACGAAGCATGTCGGCACCAGCTTCATATCGCCGGCGAATGTCGAGGAAGGCCTGCGGATGCTGCATATGGTCTGCGGCGGCGAGGAGGCATGGCGGGCCCGGCCGTTCGTCAGCATGTCGAGCTGCTTCATCGTACCGCCGCTGCGCTTCGCCGAGGATGCTTGCGGCGCACTGGAAGCGGGCGTGCACGGCGGCATGCCGGTCCTGCTGCTGTCGGCGGGACAGGCGGGGGCGACCAGCCCGGCCGCGCTGGCCGGGGCGGTGGTGCAGCAGATGGCCGAGGTGCTGGCGGGAATCGTCTACATAAACGCATTGAAGCCCGGGCATCCGGCGATCATCGGCCCCTGGCCGTTCGTCTCGGACCTGCGCAGCGGCGCGATGAGCGGCGGCTCGGGCGAGCAGGCGCTGCTGAGTGCGGCCTGCGCCCAGATGGCGCATTTCTACGATCTGCCGGGCGGCCTGCCCGCCGGCATGACCGATTCCAAGGTGCCGGACGCGCAATCGGGCTACGAGAAGGGCTATACCAACGCCATCGTCGGCGTCGCGGGTGCCAATTTGATCTACGAATCCGCAGGAATGCACGCCAGCCTGCTGGGCTGCTGCCTCGAGAGTTTCGTCATCGACAACGACATTCTTGGTGCCGCCATGCGCATCGTGCGCGGGATCGATGTGACCGACGAGAGCCTGTCCGTCGACGTGATCCGGCAGGTCTGCATCGACGGTCCCGGGCACTTCCTTGGACACGGTCAGACTTTGAGCCTGATGCAGCGGGAGTATTTCTATCCCGAGGTCGGCGACCGCACGAGCCCGAAGGAATGGAAGGAGATCGGCTCCACCGATGTGGTGCAGAAGGCGCATGCCAGGGTCGCCGAGATCCTGTCCGGCCACTATCCCGAGCACATCGACGAGGCGGCGGACCGGCAGTTGCGCGACCAGTTCGGCATCGAGCTGCCGCGCGCCGTCATGCGGCCCGGCAACGATCGCTGGTAGATACAGACAGTCAGAACCGGAGGCAGCGATGCAGACATATGCGAGAGTCGTCATCGTCGGCGGCGGAATGATGGGCGTGGGGCTCGCCCACCATCTCGGCCTCGAGGGCTGGACCGATACCCTGCTGGTCGAAAAGGCCGAGCTGACCTCCGGCTCGACCTGGCACGCCGCCGGCCAGTGCCCCAGCTTCATCGGCGACTACAACATGGCCAAGATCCACGACTACGGGAATCGACTCTACCCGAAGCTGGAGGAGATGACCGGGCAATATACGGGCTGGCACGGTTGCGGCGGCCTGCGCTTCGCGACGACGCCCGAGGACGTCGACTGGTTCCGGCATGTCGAGGGCATATCGCGGAACATCGGCTTCGCCATGGAGGTCATCAGCCCGGCCGAGGCAATGAAGATCAACCCGTTCCTCGAATCGCTGGACGGCGTTCTCGCCGTCGCCTGGACCAAGGATGACGGCCATGTCGATCCGGCCGCCTGCTGCAACGCCATGGCGAAGGCGGCCCGCGACCTCGGCGTCGCCTTGGAGCGGCACAACCGGGTGCTGGACATCAAGCCATTGCCGGGCGGCGAATGGCAGGTGGTCACCGAGAAGGGTATTGTGACCTGCGAGCACGTGGTCAACGCCGGCGGATGCTATGCGCGCGAGATCATGAAATGGGTCGGCGGCGACGCGCCGATCACCAACATGGAGCACCAGTACATCGTCACCGAGGCGATGCCGGAGTTTCAGGCGCGCAGCGACGAGATCCCGGTCATGCGCGATCCCTATGTGACGTCCTACTACCGGCAGGAGCAGAAGGCCGGCCTGATCGGCATCTACGAGCCCAACTGCCGCGAGGCCTGGGCCGACCGCGGCGGCTATCCGGAATGGGACTCCGAGAGCGAGCTGTTCGAGGGGGATCTGGAGCGGGCCGCGCCGTGGATGGAGCGCTGGTTCGAGCGCATGCCGATGTTCGAGAAGGCCGGCATCAAGCGCGTCGTCAACGGCGCCATCCCGCATACGCCGGACAACAACCCGCTGCTCGGCCCGGCGGCGGGCCTCAGGAATTTCTGGATGTGCTGCGGCTCGGCCATAGGCATCGCCCAGGGCGCCGGCTGCGGCAAGTATCTCGCGCAGTGGATGGTGCATGGCGACGCCGAGATCAACATGGCCGGGGTCGACCCGCGCCGCTTCGGGCCGTGGACCAGCGAGGATTATGTCCGCGCCATGTCGTTCCAGGACTACGCCCACATGTACGTCTTGCACCTGCCGGGCGAGGAACGGCCGGCCGGGCGGCCGGTGCGCACCTCCACCCTGTACGAGACGCTCGCGGGCAAGGGCGCGGTGCATACCCAGGCCTTCGGATGGGAGCGGCCGAAATGGTTCTCGCCGGACGGCCGCGAGGAGCAGCCCGGCTTCCGCCGCAACAACACGCATGAGGTCGTGGCCTCGGAATGCCGGGCGGTGCGCGAGCGGGTCGGAATCCTCGACCTCTCGAGCTTCGCCAAGTTCGAGGTCGCGGGGCCGGACGCCGAGTCCTTCCTCAACCGCGTCTATGCCAACGCGATGCCGCAGAAGCCCGGCGGCATCGTGCTCGCCCATATCCTGGGGCCGACCGGCCGCATCCGCGGCGAATCGACGATCACCCGGCTGGCCGGGGACCGGTTCTACATCCTGTCCGGCGCGGCGTGGGAGATCCGCGATTACGATGCCCTGACCATGGCCCGCCGGGAGGGCGAGGATGTCGGGATCGCCAATGTCACCGACGATTGGGGCGTCCTCGTGGTGGCCGGGCCGAAATCGCGCGACACGCTCTCGGCGCTCACCGATGCGAGCCTCGCGAATGAGGATTTCCGCTGGCTGTCGGGCCAGGAGATCGCCGTGGCCGGGATCGATGTGCGGGCCCTCAGGGTCAATTATGTCGGTTCGCTGGGCTGGGAGCTGCATTGTCCGATGGCGCGGCTGAAGGATCTTTATGATGCCGTCTGGAGCGCCGGCGGGCCGCACGGCATCGCCGATTTCGGCGTCTATGCGGTGAACGCGCTGCGGCTCGAGAAAGCCTACAAGGGGCTCGGCGCCGAGCTGACCAACGAGATCACCCCGGTCGAGGCCGACATCATGCGGTTCGTGAAGCTGGACAAGGACTTCGCCGGCAGAGCCGATGTCGAGGCGGCACAGGCAAAGGGTCCGTGGACCCGCATCGTCTACTGCGAGGTTGCCGCCGGCGATGCGGACGCGCATGGCGGCGAGCCGGTGCTGGACGGCGACAAGGTCATCGGCGTGACGACCTCCGGCGGCTATGGCCACACGGTGCAGAAGAGCCTGTGTTTTGCCTATGTGGAGCCGGCCTACGCCGCGCCGGACACACGCTTCGAGGTGGAAATACTCGGCGAGCGGCGGCAGGCGACGGTGCTGGCCGAGCCGGCCTTCGATCCGGGCAACGACGCCCTGCGGGCCTGAGGACGGGCGGGCCCGGGTCACGCCGGTGGCGGTCGGTGCGGCGCAGCAACCGGCGATGCCGGCGCGGCGCCGGCGATGATCGTGGACGATCGAAGACACGCTATGGCCCCCGGAAACCGGCGCGAATCGCGGCATTCGGAGGTCGCCGGCGATCCTGCGGGACGGGCGGCGGCCGTTCGCCGGGTTTGCTGGCGCCGCGGACGGATTGCGGCTCTTTTATTTAACTTATTGATTTTATTGATTTATTTTGCACTTTTCGGCGGGCGGCGCCGGGCCGGCATCGGGTTCTGACAACTCGGCGACGGTTCCGGCACAATCGGCGCCGCAAGCCGCGGTGATCATGCCCACGAACCAGCGGCGCGGCGGCGCGAGGGAGACAGGATGCCGTTCGGCCTTCTCAAATACGGGCTGTCGAGGCGATATCCGGTAGAGCGGCAATTGCCGCCCCGGCCGGATCTCAAGCCGTCCTACGATGTGGTCATCATCGGCGGTGGCGGGCACGGTCTGGCGGCGGCCTACTACCTGTCACGCTATCACGGGATCACCGATGTCGCGGTGCTCGACAAGGGGTATCTCGGCGGCGGCAACACCGCCCGCAACACCGCCATCATCCGCTCGAACTACCTGACGCCGGAAGGCGTCGCCTTCTATGATGAATCGCTGCGCCTGTTTCGCGGGCTGAGCCACGAGCTCGACTTCAACATCCTCTATTCGGAACGCGGCCACCTGACCCTCGCGCATACCGATGCCGCGATCCGCACCAGTCGCTGGCGGGCCGAGGTCAACACCCATCTCGGGGTCGAATCGCGGCTTGTCTTCCCCGAGGAGATCGCCCGCATCGAGCCGACGCTGAACCTGTCGCGCGCGACGCGCTATCCGGTGCTCGGCGCCCTGTACCACGTCCCGGGCGCGGTCGCGCGCCACGACGCGGTCGCCTGGGGATACGCCATCCGGGCGGCGGAGCGCGGCGTCGAGCTGCATCCGAAGACCGAGGTGACGGCGATCGAACAGACCGGTGGCAGGGTCAGCGCGGTCGTCACCGACCGCGGCCGGATCCGGTGCGGCGCCGTCATCCAGGCCGTCGCCGGGATGAGCTCGGTTGTCGCCAAGATGGCCGGCTTCCGGCTGCCGATCCGCTCGATCCCCTTGCAGGCCTGCGTGTCGCAGCCACTCAAGCCGTTCCTCAACACCATCGTCGTGTCCGGCAGCCTGCACATCTACGTCTCGCAAAGCAGCCGCGGCGAGCTGGTGATGGGCAGTGCCTCGGACCCCTACCCGCTGTATTCG
Organism: Rhodospirillales bacterium; assembly: GCA_020356105.1. Lineage (GTDB taxonomy): Bacteria > Pseudomonadota > Alphaproteobacteria > UBA8366 > JADFVY01. The sequence goes on from CP070634.1 coordinate 692,833, forward strand.
TCCCGCTCGTCGCTGGAATTCGCCGAGGGGCTGATGGCCCATATCCTGGAGCTGTTCCCCTTCCTCGGCGAGGTCAAGCTGATGCGGCAATGGGCCGGGGTTACCGACATGACGCCGGATTTCGCGCCGGTGATGGGGCTCTCGCCGCTGGCGGGCTATTATCTCGACGCCGGCTGGGGCACCTGGGGTTTCAAGGCGACGCCGGCCTGCGGCCTGAACATGGCGGCGCTGGTGGCGACGGGCGAGGTGCCCGACCGGATCGCGCCCTTCACGCTGGACCGCTTCGCCGACCTCCGGCTGCTCGGCGAGAAGGGCGCGGCCTCGGTCGGCCACTGAAGGGGGCGCGGCATGAAGATCCTCACCTGCCCGCTCAACGGTCCGCGCAATATCGCGGAGTTCAGCTATGGTGGCGAGGTGACGGCGATGCCCGATCCGAATGGCTGCAGCGACGCCGAATGGGCCGACCATTTGATGATGGCGGACAACACCGCCGGCATCGTTCGCGAATGGTGGTGTCACATTGCCTCCGCCTACTGGTTCATCGCCGAGCGCAACACCGTGACGGACGAAATCATCCGGACCTATCCGGCCAGCGAGGTATTCAAGCAGCGCATCGATTTCGACGCACCGGACGGAGGCGGTGGACGCTGATGGCCCAGCCGAACCGCCTGCCGCCGCCCTACGGCCTCCTGCTCGACCGGAAAACGCCGGTCGCATTCACCTTTGACGGGCAGGAATACCAGGGCTTCGCCGGCGACTGCATCGCGAGTGCATTGGCTGCCGACGGGCGCTGGGTGCTGTCGCGCTCGTTCAAGTACCACCGGCCACGCGGCGTGCTGACGATGGCCGGGCAGGACGGCAACAGCCTCGTGCAGCTGCCCGGAGAGCCGAACGTCCTGGCCGATCGGATGCCCATTGCCCCGGGCATGACGGTCACCGCGCAGAACGTCTTCGGCTCGCTGGACAGGGACCGGGCGGCGCTACTCGGCTGGCTGGGCCGGTTCATGCCGGTCGGCTTCTACTACAAGGCGTTCTACCGGCCGGGCAACGCGTTCCGCTTCTGGGAGCGCGTCATCCGCCGCATCGCCGGACTCGGCCGGGTCGACCTCGCGGCCTACCCTGGCTATTACGACAAGGCATACGGATTCTGCGACGTGGCCGTGATCGGTGCCGGGCCCGCCGGACTGGCGGCGGCGCTTGCGGCGGCGGAGGCCGGGGCGGAGGTCATCCTTGTCGATGACAACCCGGTGCTCGGCGGCAGCCTTTGCTATGCACGCTTCGACGCGGACCGCGCGCGGCCGGACTCGCTGCGCGCCGACCTGACGGCAAGGGTGGCCGCCCAGCCGCGCATCACCGTTCACGCCGATGCCGTCGCGCAAGCGCTGTTCGCCGACAACTGGCTGCCGGTCACGACGGGCAACCGTTTGTACAAGATCCGGGCCGGCTCGGTGGTGGCGGCCACCGGATCGATCGAGCAGCCGTCGATCTTCCGCAACAACGACCTGCCCGGGATCATGCTGGGCTCCGCGGCGCAGCGGCTGATCCGGCTGTACGGGGTCCGGCCCGGTACGCGCGCCGTCGTCGTCGCCGCCGGTGACGATGGCTACGGCGTGGCGCTCGATCTTGCCGAGGCTGGCGTCGCGGTCGCCGCGATCGTCGAGCTGCGCGCCGACATCGGTGCCGGGCCGATGGCGGCCGCGGCCGCGAAGCTGGGGCTGCGCGTTCTTGCAGGATACGGCATCCGGGAAGCGCGCGCCG
>CP070634.1:694690-732681 GCA_020356105.1 Rhodospirillales bacterium
CGGGGCCTGCTGTGAGGAGGATGACATGACCGAACATGCACAGGCGCTTTCGAACCTGCCGGAGGACGAGACCGCACGGCTGATCCAGGCGGCCCGCGACGCCCTGACCGATGGCATGGTCGAGCGGCTCGCGGTGACCGGATCGAACGCGCTCGAGATCCTCGACCGCCTGAACGACGAGACGACGCGCGAGGCCATCCACACGGCGCTCGACAGGCTGACCGAGCTGCACCGGGTCGGGGCGCTGAACACCCTGTTCGATTTCGTGGCGCTCCTCCATACGGCGCGGTCGGCCTCGACCGACAATATCGTCGACCGACTGTTCGCGTTCTTCGAGCAGATGGTGAACACCCTCGGCAGCGACAGCCTGTCGCGCTTCGCCGAGGGCGCCACCAGCGCGATGGAGGACGCCGTGCGGCAGACCGCGGATGCCCAGCCAACGGGCGGCGTGTGGTCGACGCTGTCCCTGCTGTCGAAGCCGGACTCGCAGAAGAGCCTGATGTTCCTGTTGAGTCTCGGCAACAACCTGCAGGAGCGCTGCTGCGACTGAGGCGGTTCCCCGCGGCGCCGGGGTCTCGGCCCTGCTCGATGTGGGGCCGGCCGGGGTGGCGTAATGCGGGGGCGCCACGGCGGAAGGGGGAGGACAGGTGGCCCGCGAGCCGCGATACGACATACTGTTCGAGCCGATTCCGATCGGGCCGGTGACGGCGCCGAATCGCTTCTATCAGGTGCCGCATTGCAACGGCATGGGGTATCGCGACCCCTCGGGCATGGTCGAGCTGCGGCGGATCAAGGCGGAAGGCGGCTGGGGGGTGGTGTGCACCGAGCAGGCCGAGATCCACCACACCTCCGAGATCACCCCCTTCATCGAGATCCGGCTGTGGGACGACCGCGACCTGCCGCCGCTTGTCGCGATGTGCGAGGCGGTGCACGGGCACGGCGCGCTGGCCGGGATCGAGCTTGCCTATAACGGCATGAACGGACCGAATTTCTACACGCGGGAGATTCCGCTCGGCCCGTCGGACATGCCGATCATCACCTTTACCAACGATCCGGTGCAGGCCCGCGCCATGGACCGGGAAGACATCGCCAACCTGCGCCGCTGGCATCGCAACGCCGCGCTGCGCGCGAAGAAGGCGGGATTCGACATCGTCTATGTCTATGCGGCGCACGGTTTCGGCGCGCCGCAGCACTTCCTGTCGCGGCGCTACAATCGACGCAGCGACGAGTATGGCGGCAGCCTCGAGAACCGCGCCCGGCTGCTGCGCGAGCTGATCGAGGACACGAAGGACGCGGTCGGCGATGCCTGCGCCATCGCGGTGCGGATCAGCATGGACGAGATGATCGGCGCGGCGGGGCTGCATCGCGAGGAGGTCGAGGACGTGATCGGCCTGATGGCCGAGCTGCCGGATCTGTGGGATCTGACGCTCTCCGGCTGGGACAACGACTCGCGCAGCTCGCGCTTTGCCGACGAGGGCGCGCAGCAGCCCTTCGTGGCCGGGATCAAGAAGATCACCACGAAGCCGGTGGTCGGGGTCGGCCGGTTCACCTCGCCGGACGCCATGGCGGCGATGGTCCGCAAGGGCGTGCTCGACCTGATCGGCGCGGCGCGGCCGTCGATCGCCGATCCCTTCCTGCCGCGCAAGATCGAGGAGGGCCGGCAGGACGAGATCCGCGAGTGCATCGGCTGCAATATCTGCGTGACCGGCGATATGACGATGTCGCCGATCCGCTGCACCCAGAACCCGACGATGGGCGAGGAATGGCGGCGCGGCTGGCATCCGGAGCGTATCGCCGGCAAGGGATCGGCCGGCCGCGTGCTGGTCGTCGGCGCCGGCCCCGCCGGGCTGGAGGCGGCCCGCGCTCTTGGCAAGCGGGGCTATGCCGTCACCCTCGCCGAGGCCCGGCACGAGCCCGGCGGGCGGATCACCCGGGAGTGCCGGTTGCCCGGCCTTGCGGCCTGGGCGCGGGTGCGCGACTACCGGCTGCAGCAGCTCAACGATCTGCCGAATGTCGAGCTGTATTACGACAGCGCCCTGTCCTGCGACCAGATTCTCGGCTTCGGCTACGAATACATCGCGGTGGCGACCGGGTCCCGCTGGCGCCGCGACGGCCTGGCGCGGTTCCACCAGGCCGCGATTCCGGTGGCCGAGGGCGCGACGGTACTGACCCCGGACGATCTGATGGACGGCGCGCCGCCGCGCGGCCATGTCGTGCTGTTCGACGACGACCATTACTACATGGGCAGCGTGCTGGCCGAGCTGCTGGTTGCCGCCGACTGTACGGTGACGCTGGTAACCCCCGCGGCCGAGGTCGCGGGCTGGACGCAGAACACGCTGGAACAGGCGGCGATCCAGCGCAGGCTGCTCGAGCTTGGCGTGGACATCGTGCCGCACCGGGCGCTCACGCGGATCGCGCCGGACGGCGTTGCGACCGCATGCGTGTTCACGGGTGGCACGGACGCGCGGTCCTGCGATGCGGTCCTGCTGGTCACGGCACGGCAGCCGGAAGACGCCCTCTATCTCGAGCTGCGGGACCGGCGAGGCGACTGGGCGGCCGCCGGCGTCGAGAGCGTTGCCGTCATCGGCGATGCGCGTGCGCCCGGGCTGATCGCGGCCGCCGTCTATGCCGGCCACCGCTATGCGCGCGAACTCGATGCCGAAGTGCCGGTCGACGAACCGCCCTTCCGCCGGGAAATCGCCCAGTTTCGCGGGACGTAGCCGGGTGTGATGCACTGCCGGCAGCGACGGCCGCATCGCAGCCCCCTGACGTTGTGGCCACGGACCTTGGGGCCTTACCCTGAGGAGGTCCCTGGCGCGTGAGTCGTTACGTTGGGCGCGGCGGCCTCATGCTTCGAGACGGGCCCTGCGGCCCTCCTCAGTATGAGGTCGTGCTGATGACCTGGGTCGATTTCAACTGAACGGACAATGCACTAGCGCGTAAACCGTTTCGTTGCACCGCCTTCCATGGCCGATTCTATCTTGACCGATCGCGCCTTAGCCAAACGGCAGGGTTCGGACCCGAATGCGACCGATCGGAGGCTCGCAGAGGCGGGACCCTTCATCCGTGCGCCGATAGCGGGGGTCAGGATATCCGGCGCTTGATCTCGATCAGGCGGAATCGAAAAGAACGCCCTCCAAGGTTCGCTCGGAAACTGCTTCGGGGGCTCCAATGGCGACAAGACGTGTTTCCGGCGTCTGGTCGCGCCAAGGCTCGTCACGCGCTATGTCAATCCGCTTCCCCACGACCTGAACGATGACCCGGTGCTCCGGATCCTCTTCGCTGAAAACAAAACCCTTCACCCGATAGATATCGCCGGGCAGGTGCTTGACTGCTGAGCGGAGACCGGAAAGCGCAACGGGGCGGTTCGTGCGCAGCATCGCGGTGGTGAAGCGAGCCGTATGGTCAGGATCGTGATCTGCGCAACTGCAGCCATCCCCGTGGACGTGGTGCTCCGCCGCCTCAAGCTGCGTCTCCGCGAACCGGCCAACGGACAGGAGTATGTCAAGCGGCACGTCCGCATTGACCGCTTCTACAAGACGATAGCGTTTGAACCGCGAACCCAGCCAGTCGCGAACCCTTTGAACGGTGTCTCGGCCAACCAGATCCACTTTGTTGAGAATGATCATGTCCGAGAACGCCATCTGTCGGAGCTTCAGCTCCATCTGCTCCGGCGCGGCAAAGACCTGCTCTGCGTCCACGAGGCACGTGATGCTGTCGAGGCGGATCATGTCGCGAAACTTCTGATCGGTGAAGGTCATCGCGATTGATGACGGATCAGCCACGCCACTAGCCTCAAGCAGAATGTACTCGGGTCGCTCCGGGCGCGCGAGAACGGCTTCGACGGTCTCGATCAGATCGTCGCGGATAGAACAACACACGCACCCGTTCGCAAGGCTCATGACATCGTCTTCGACGCCGACCACCAAATCGGCGTCCACGTTGATCGAGCCAAAGTCATTGACCAGCACGGCGACCCGAAGGCCATGATCGCCCGTCAGTATCCGATTCAGGAGAGTGGTCTTGCCGGCCCCGAGAAAGCCGGTAAGGATGGTGACGGGGACGGCGTAGGCCGAACCGAATTCGATCATCGGAGCACCTTTTCCCGGTTATTTCTCGCGGGGGCCGATAACGTCGGCCACTTTGATCGTGAAGTTTTCCGGCCAGTCGCCGTTCGGCGCGCGGAACACGTCCTCGGGATAGTATTCCTTGGGATCGATCTCCATATCGCGGTATTTTTGGTCTTGCTGGTCGGCACGAGTCAGGCGCGGATTGGGCAGCGTGACTTCCTCGGGAAGCGTAATGCGGCCTGCCTCTGCGGCCTTTGCGAGCTCGCGGAACGGCGGGACCGACCCCGATTTACCTGGAAGCACCGCCTTGCGATACCAGATCGCCTCTTTGGTAACGTTCACGACCGCCACGTCGATCCCCCACTCGAAAAGGCCATCATAGTGGGCTCGGATCCCAGCGAGCATCTCGGCGTCGATATCGTCGTCCTGCGTAAAATGGGTCACCATGCCCAGCCGCGGACGGGCGTCAGCGAACAGCTTGCCCACCGCGTAGTGCGAGGTATGGTGCGTGTCGATCGTGTAGTTGAAAAGCTGCTGGGGAATTCCGTACTTGTAGGTCATCAACTGGCCGATGTCCTGACCCGACATCTCCGTGACGAAGACGTCAACTCCCTTGCCATATTCACGCGACAACTCGTCGGGCCTGCCGTCGCCCGTCCAAACGAAGCTCAGCCCGTTCCAGTCGAGCCGGTAGCCGACAGCGCCGTCCTTTGCGTGGCTGCGCGGCCAGGACCGAACCGTTACGCCGTCCTGATCATAGACTACGCCGCCCTCCTTGCGGAAATCGAACTCGTTGACCTCGATCTCGTAGCCGTCGCCGATAGGAAAGACGTCAAACGCCTCCAGATGCCAGCGCAGCATTTGCTTCATGCCGTCGACCATCGCCTTGGTACCGAGCTCCGGCGTTCGGCCCGAGGGGCCATGGATGCGTAGCGGCGTGTAGCCGCCCGACCAGGCGCGGAACGGAAAGATGTACGGGACGTCGGCGTAATGGTCGACGTGCAGATGGCTAATGAAGATGTCGTTGATCAGCTGACCCGGCACCTGCATTCCGATAATGTTTCTCACGCAGCCAGTGCCGAAGTCGAAGAAGAAGCGCTTGCCGTTGCCGAGCTCGACCATGATACAGGTGCCGGCCTGGTCTTCTCGCGGCGGAAACGGTGTCGAACCGCAGAACGAAATGCGCATCTCATCCGGCCCGAGCTCCTCGGACAACGGGAAATAGTTCGCGTTCGAGCCCGTCATGTATTTCGTCGGACGAAAGTATTCCGGCAGCGAGATTCCACCGGCCGGCCGGCCGCCGTAGGGATTTTTGAGGTCGGCCCCGAGCGGGCCGGAGCCAGGGTGCGCCTCCGCAGTTCCGGCTGCAAGGCCCGCGGTGCCGGCCGCTGCGGCGCCGGTCGCGAGGCCCTTTAGAACCTCACGGCGTCCGGGATCTTGTGGCGCTTTGGCCTCCGACCGGGGGAGTTCTTTGCTCTTGTCGTCGCTCATGTCGTGGTGTCCTTCGTCGTGGGGTCATCTGTGACGGGTCTTCGGGAGCGCGAGCCGCTGTAGCTCATTGCGGAGTTCGTTTCTGATCTCGGTCCATATCGTGCGATCTTCGGGCGATGCCCGTTCGTCCAGGGCGTTATCGCAGGCCCGCTGGAAATCGCGGATCGCTTCTCTCAGCCTGGGGTCCGATTTCGCTCTGTCCATGATCGCATCGGCGATATGCGGGAGGTGATCGAGGAGGCTCTGCATTGACAGCTTCGCCGCGGAAGTTACGTTCTTGACGAAGCCGATCGTGGTGTCCGATTGCCGTGGCGACCAGTTAGTTACGGTAAGCTGAAGGTGAGATGTACATGGGCCGCGCTTCAGAAGGCCGTGAGGAGATTGGGATTTCGAATCCCTCCGCCGAATCCGTGCGCAGCGAGCTTGCCCTGGTGCTCGGCAGCGAGCTGTTCTCGACCTCGCCTCGCATGCAGCAGTTCCTGTCCTATATCGTCGAGGAAACCCTCGCTGGTCGCGGCGCTCGGGTGAAGGGGAAGACAATCGCCGCCGATGTCTATGGGCGCGACCTAGATATGGGCGTGGGCGGGCAGAACCTCGTGCGAGTAGAGGCGCGCCGGTTGAGGCGGTTGCTCGACGAATACTATGCCGGTCCGGGACGCGCCGACCCGCTGCACATCCACGTGGATCCCGGCGGCTATACACCCCGTTTCACGCGCGCGGCGCAAGCCGAGGCGCCTCCATCCCTGCCGAGCCCACCTGCCCGGGTGCCGGCGACCACAATTGTGGCCGTTGCTATTGGAGCCGCCGCGCTGGTCGTGGGGATGCTGTTGCTTTGGCCCAGGGTCACGCCGGTGGCCGAGGGCGATTCGAGCGATGGCGCCGTCCGCCAAGCCCTCCGCGCGCAATCGGTCCCGACTCTGCAGGCGGCTGACCTTGCCCAAGAAACGCGTGGCCTGCTGTTTCCCCTGTTCGACACTCGGCGCCAGAAGTTGGCGCTGGAGATGTTCCGACACAGCATCCAACTCGCCCCGACGCTCGCCGATGGCTATGCAGGCGCGGCGCAGGTTCTGGCAGTGCTCGCCATATTCTCTTTCGACGCAGACGAAGCAGCCAAGCTCTCCGCCGAAGCGGGCGCCATGGCGGACAAGGCTCTCGCCCTTGCCCCTTCGAATGCTTGGGCTCACGGCGCGAAGGCGTTGCATCTGGCGGTTTTGGGTGACGATGACGCGGCAATCGAAAAGGCGCAACTCGCCATCTCGCTGGAGCCCGACAACGGCTATGTGCTCGACCTCGTGGGAATTACAGCGATCCTCGCCGAGGCGCCGGACCTGGCTGCAGATGTGTCTCGCCCGGACCGCGAACGTTCCGGCGCCGGCCGGTTTGGTGCAAGAAATATCTGGGGCGTGTCGCAGTTGATGCTCGGCCGAGACCGTGCCGTTATCGCAACATTCAAAGGCGCGCCTGCCGCGGGCGCGCCGATCAGTGCTCCGTCGTTGATCTTCGAGGCGGTTGCCCACGATCGGCTCGGCGAATATACGGAAGCACGATCACTGATCGACGAACTCGGCGCGACCTGGCCAAATTTTCCCGCGCGCTTCCTGGTCGGCAGAATCTTCCGCGAGGGCACGCCCATCGCGCGGGACATCCTCCAGACACTCGACCGGTACGGTTACGCAGGTCCGAAGGCGAATTGAACGACCGTGGGCTCGGGTTTGGGCGGGGTCCATGCATCCCATTGTAGGCGCCTTGCAGATCTTGCATCGCGAAGGCAACGCCCGACACATGCCGCCGGTCTACCCGGCGCGTGTCATCCGCCGCGCCAGCGCGACCGCCCCGGGGGCATCGGCGGCGAAGCCGTCGGCGCCAATCTCGTCGGCGAATTCGCGGGTCACCGGCGCGCCGCCGACCATGATCCGGCCGTTCCAGCCGTCCTCGCGCAGCAGCGCAACGGTCTTGCGCATGTTCGGCATCGTCGTCGTCAGCAGGGCCGACATGCCGAGCACGTCGGGGCGATGCGCGTGCGCCGCCGCAACGAAGGCCTCCGGCGGCACGTCGACCCCGAGATCGATCACCGTGAAGCCCGCGCCCTCCAGCATCATGCCGACCAGGTTCTTGCCGATATCGTGCAGGTCGCGATGCACCGTGCCGATCACGATCGTGCCGGCCGGCGCCGTGTCCGTCTCGGTCAGCCGCGGCCGCAGCACCTCGAGCCCGGCCTTCATCGCGCGGGCCGCCATCAGCATTTCGGGCACGAACAGCGTGCCCTGGCCGAACTGGTCGCCGACCTCGTCCATCGCTGCGATCAGCGCATCGTTGAGGATCAGCTGCAAATCGGTGCCGCGCGCCAGCTCCGCCCGCACCAGTCGTTCCGCCGCGTCGTCGTCGTAGTCGAGCACGGCATCGAAGATGGCGTCGAGGCGGTCGTCCAGGGTGTCCGTCATCGCCCGCCTGCCCTCAACCGAGGATCGCCCGCTCGGCCGCTTCCACGATCCCGGCCATCTCGCGCACGGTCTCTTCGTCCGGCAGGCCCGGCGGCGGCTCGCGCGCGAGCAGCGAGTCGAGGATCGCTTTTGCGTTGTCCAGCACCGTCCGGCGGCCGGCCGCCTCATAGGCGTCGCGGCCGAGCCTCAAGAACGCGCCCGGCGCGAACACCTCGCGGCAATGCGCCAGCGTGTGCCGGTTGGCGAGGAAGTTGCCGCCCTGCTCGATCTCGAGCATCAACTCCCAGGCCAGTGATTCGTCGTCGATCGCATCCGTGTGCAGCCAGGCCCGCTGCATGGCGCCGAGCTCGTTGTCGATGACCGCCTGGACCGGGCTGAACACGGTGGCGCATTCGAGCTGCCCGACTCCGCCCAGGATATCGGCCCCGGACAGGCCGACCATGCAGCCGATCAGCGCCCGTTCGGCCTGCGACTGGCCGCAGGCATCGGCGGTATCGGCGCCGGCGCCGTAGCTGTGCGTCATCAGGCCGAAGCCGCGCTTGCACAGCTGCACCGCCATGCAGGCGCCGCGCAGCGCCTCCACGCTTGCCTGCAGGCTGCGGCCGGTGCGCATGTCGAGCGCGAAGATCAGCGGCGTTGCGATGACCGGGGTGCCGGGTGCAAGGACGTGAGTTAATACAACCATAGAGAGTATTTCCGCTCCCGCCATCAGCACCGTGCCGGGCATGGTCACCGGCGCGGTGCCGCCCGCCGTCGGCAGGCTGCAGGCGTGGATCGGCAGGCCGTAGCGGCCGGCCTCGATGATCGCCTCGACGTCCATCCGCTTGAACTCGAGCGGGGTGAACGAGCAGGCGATGCAGCTTGCGATCGGGCGTTGGCGCAGCCGCGCCTCGCCACCGGCGGCGGCCGCCGCCAGCCGCATCAGGAAACCGACATTTGCGGCCTCGTATGGTTGTATCAAATTGTGTTTTTCCGAACCGGCCAGAAGCGCCGCAAAGCCGTGCAGGTCGGCGGTCTGCTCGGGGACGTCGTTGACGAAGGGATGGGCGATGAAGCCGACCTCCGGCAGGCCGTCGCCGACCGCGGCGATGGTGGCCACATCGTCCAGGACCAGCTTGCGGTGGCGGCCGCCGGGCTCGATGAAGCCGTGCGCGCCGGTGCCGGTGCGCATGTGGAAGGTGTTGTCGCGGCGCGGGATCTCAAGATCGAAGCGGCCCGACTTGCTGTAGAGGGTCGTGCGGCGCGGCACCGCCGCAAGCGCTTCCTCGGCGAGTTCTCGCGGGATGCGCACCCGCCTCTCGTCGGGGTCGACCCGGCAGCCGGCCCGGGCCAAGGACGCCGCGGCCGTCGGGTAATTGACATCGACGCCGCGCTGCGCGATCAGCTCGAAGCTGCGCTCGACCAGCCGCTGCAGGCCCGCCTCGTCGAGATAGGCGAATTGCGGCCGGGCGGCGGCTGCGCCCGGGCCGATATCGGCGCGCGGCATTTCGACGTCGAAACCCGGCATCTGCGGCGGCGGCGCGCCATCGGTCTTCGCCGCCAGCCTTTCGCGTCGGCTCCGCCGGGCCCGCGGCGGCGACTCGTCCCCAGACATGCGATGACCTCCTGGCGCCGGTGGGCGGTCCCGATTATGGCGACGTCGCCCCCGGCAGGCAACGCTATGGGTTCTTCGCGAAACGGGGGCGGACCCCCGCTGCCGGGCCCCGATCGCGCACCCCGCGCGTGCGGACCCGGCCGCGCGCGGATTGATTCGGATCAATTCGCCGCGGCCGCCACGCTGCTAGTTTGTTATTTTACATGAAGTCTCTGGTGATTTGCAGTCGCAGGTCGCCCATGTGAGGTTTCGCCCGGAAGACGGGCAGATGCCATTCGCGTCTAAAATCACAGGAGAGGTGCAGGAGGGAATGCGCGCGGTCTCCCTCAAACTCAAGATCGGCGTCTTCATGGCGATCACCCTGGCGGTCGCAATGCTGCTGTTCACCCTCCTGGTGGTGCGGCACAATCGGCAGGAACTCCTCCAGGAGGCGACCGGCCACGTACACCAGCTCTCGGAAGTGATCACCCGAAGCACGCGCTTTGCGATGCTGCAGAACCAGCCCGCCTATGTGGGGCAGATCATCCAGGACGTCGGCAGTCAGCAAAACATCGAGAAGGTCAGGATACTGAGCAAGGACGGGACGATCGTCCATTCGACCCATCAGGCCGAAATCGGCGCGACGGTGCAGGATGAGGCCGAGGAGTGTGCGCAGTGCCACCAGGCCCAGAGATCCCTGGAACAATTCCCCGGCTGCAAGAGGCCGCGCATCTTTGAGGCGTCGGACGGCCGCCGCCTGCTTGGCAGCCTGGGCGTGATCCGCAACGAGCCGTCCTGCTACACCGCGGCCTGCCATCAGCACGCCAAGGATCACACGGTGCTCGGCGTGCTCGACATTGTCTATTCGCTGGACGAGATCGACCAGACGATCCGCGCCAATTCCCTTACCGTCGCCGGAACCTCGCTGGGCTTCATCATCGGGGCATCGCTATTGCTGACGTTTCTGGTCCATCGCATGATCTACGTTCCATTGCGCGACCTGGAAAGCGGCGCGAAACGGCTCTCCTCGGGAAATCTCGAACAGCTGATTCCGGTGCGCAGCAACGATGAATTCGGGAAGCTGGCGACGACGTTCAACGACATGACCCTGACCCTCAAGAAATCCGAGGACGAACTGCGCGAATGGGGCCACACGCTGGAAGAAAAGGTCGAGGAGCGGACCCGGGAACTTCGCCTCGCCGAGGCCGAGGCGGCGCGCGGCGAGAAGCTCGCCTCCGTCGGCCTGCTGGCCGCCGGCATCGCGCACGAACTCAACAATCCGCTGACCGGGATCCTGACCTTCTCCTCGCTGATGCGCAAGAACATGCCGGACGGCAGCCCCGAGGCCGAAGATTTGGACCTCGTCATCCGCGAGACCAAGCGGTGCGCCACCATCATCCGGCGGCTTCTCGATTTTTCGCGCGAGAAGACTCCGGAGAAAAAATACGCGGATCTCAATCGCATCATCGAGAACACGGTCCGGATCGTCGAGCGTCCGGCCCATCTGCACGACATCGAGATCAAGCTGGACCTCGACCCCGACCTGCCGCAGGTCTGGGTCGAACCCGACCTGATCGAACAGGTCGTCATGAACATGCTGGTCAACGCGCAGCACGCCATCGAGGATGACGGCAGCATCACAATCCGGTGCCGCAAGGCGCCCGAACCGCGGTGCCCGGATCCCGGGCTCGATCCCGTTCCCATGGCCGAAATCGCGATCATCGATACCGGATGCGGCATTCCCGAAGAAAATCTCCAGCGGATCTTCGACCCGTTCTTCTCGTCTAAAGAAGTCGGCAAGGGTACCGGGCTGGGGCTTTCGGTGAGCCACGGCATCGTAAGGGCGCACGGCGGCTGCATCGTGGTGGAGAGCACGGTCGGCAAGGGAACCACCTTCCGGATCTACCTGCCGCTGGATCCGCCGACTCACGCGCCCGAGAACAACCCCGCCGAGGTCAGCCCGTGAGCGCCCGGATATTGATCGTCGACGACGAAGAAATCGTCATCCGCAGCTGTCTTCGGATCCTCGGCAACGCCGACTACGAGGTCGAGGCCGTTCAGGACGGCTTCGCGGCGCTGAAAAAGATCGAGGAAGACGACTACGATGTGGTCATCCTGGATATCATGATGCCGGGAATCGATGGCATGGAGGTGCTGCAGCGGGTAAAGGAGACCCATCCCGATATCGACGTCATCATGGTAACCGGCCATTCCCAGATCGAGACCGCCGTCCGTTCGATGAAGCTTGGCGCCTTCGATTATCTGCCGAAACCGTTCGACCCGGACGAGCTGGAGCTGGTCGTCGCCCGGGCCCTGGAGAGGCGCCAGCTGTTGCAGGAGAATCTCAACCTGAAGTCCGAGGTGAGCTCCAAATACCGCTTCGAGAATATCATCGGCTCCAGCCCGCAGATGCAGAACGTGTTTCGCCTGATCGCGAAATGCGCGCCGACCAACAGCACGGTTCTTCTGCAGGGCGAGAGCGGCACCGGCAAGGAGCTGATCGCGCGCGCGATTCATTACAACAGTCTGCGCAAGGACAAGCCGTTCGTCCCGGTCGACTGCAATTCGCTGAGCGAAACCCTGCTGGAAAGCGAGATGTTCGGGCACGTCAAGGGCGCGTTCACGGGCGCGGTGGCCCACAAGAAGGGCCTCTTCGAGGTGGCTGACAACGGGACGCTCTTTCTCGACGAGATAGGGAACATCTCACTGTCGATCCAGGCCAAGCTTCTCCGGGTCATCCAGGAGCGGGAATTCAAGGCTGTCGGCGGCACCCGCACGCAGGGTGCCAATTTCCGGCTGATCACCGCGACGAACAAGGATCTCAAGGCGATGGTCGCCGACGGGTCGTTCCGCGAAGATTTGTTCTACCGCATCAACATCTTTCCGATCCAGATCCCGCCCCTCAGGGAGCGCCGGGACGACATCCCGGCCCTGGCGTTCCACTTCCTGAACCAGTTCGCCGCGGATCTCGACAAGAAAATGACCGAAATCTCCGCCGAAGCCATGAACCTGCTGATGAATTACGATTGGCCGGGCAACGTGCGGGAGCTGGAAAACACCATTCAGCGCGCCGTCATCCTGGCGACGGACAGCACGATCCGGCAGGCGCATCTGGTGAGCATCATCGACATGACGCCGCGGCTCGACATCGATGTGCCGAGGACCGGCGACGAGCTCAAGCGGGTCAAGAAGGTTGCGCGGGAAAAGTCGGTCGAGAACATCGAAAAGCTGTTTGTCATCGAGGCACTCAAGAGGAACGCCTGGAACGTCACCAAGAGCGCCGAAGAAACCGGAATGCAGCGGGCCAATTTCCAGGCGCTGATGAAGAAGTACAACATCCGGATCCGCGGTCCCGGCGCGAATCACCGCGCTTCCGAGGCGAGCTGACATTGGATGCAAAAATTGCCGGGCCGCGGAAACAACGGCCCGGCGACAGGTGGCTGCCCTGACTGCTGACTACGATTGCCCGACCGCCTCGTCCTCGACCTCCTCGTAGCCGGTGAACATCGCCTTGAAGTGGGCCGTCCGGGTGTGGCCCAGCGTCGCGAGGTAGACGTGGACGAAGATGAACCCGACGAAGAAGATGAAGATCAGCACATGCACCGTATCGACGACCCTCACGCCGCCGAAAAACGCGACGGCACCGGCGAAACGCTTCACGTCCCATAGCAGCAGCCCGGTGTAGAACTGGATCGGCACGACGAGCATCATGATGATCTGGTAGCTCATGCTCTGCATCGCGTTGAACTTGTGATAGGCGCTCACATGGTGCGGGTTCGGATCACCCTTGAAGATGCCGTACCCGTAATATTTGAGCTGCCGGAAACTGTCGCGGAAGTGCTTAGTCGGGCTGAGCTCCGGGTGGTAGACCTTGATCTTGTCGGACAACACGTAGAACAGGAGCCAGAGGAAGAAGTTTCCGATCAGCACGAAGCCGATCCAGTTGTGCAGGTTAACGGCAAGCTTGAACGGGATCACCTCGATCAGCCCGAGGTATCGGATCTGCAGGCCGGTAAGGATCAGCACGACGAACCCGGAGGCGTTCGTCCAGTGCCAGATTCTGACCGGGAGCGGGTGGATATAAAGCTTCTTCATCTTGCGTCTCCTTCCGCTTGGGGCCGCCGCCGGCCTCGCCGAGGCCCGGTGGCGGCCGCGGTTCGGACTGTCACGAGCCCCGGGATGCACCCTGTTCCTGGGGTTTTTTCACGTATCGCTCATAGAGCCATTTCACGGTCACGTGCCCGATCGGCACCGAGATCCCGCCCAGGAATGCTAGGGCCAGCAGGATGTCGAGCAGTTTGATGCGCGTTCCGCCTATGGCATAGAACCCGCTTACCGAGTTGACCGACAGGACCGAGTTGAGAACGTCCTTGTCGGCGTTGTAATGCTGAGACCTGCCGTCATGTCCGATGATGGATACGGTGACGCGCTGGAACGGATCCGCGCCCTGTCGGTGACAGCTGGCACACTCCCGGACCGCACGGGTCTTGTTGGACAATTGATGGGCATCCACGCCGGTCTGCACCGCGATCCGGCCCTGCAGGGCCACCTCAGCCGACGGGTCCTCGCGCTTGAGGTCCCTGACCAGGTTCCAAAGCTCGACCGCATTCAGGCCGTCGGCATCCGCGTCGGCAGTGCGGATCCGGGCCGCAATCTGTGGTCCCGCTATCGGTTCCGAGGCGCCGGTTCGTCCCGCGCCGTCCAGCAACTGAAGCTCAACACGCCGTTGCGCTTCCGGCGCGTGACACGCCGGACACGACACCGCCTCGAGGTGCAGCGCCGCATTCGGGAGCCACTCTTCATGCGCGCCGGTGGCCTCTCCGTGGCAGCCGAGGCATGCCTCACGCAGCCGCCCGCCGGACACGGCGTCAACCTCGTGCGCGCGATGGCAATCGGCGCAGATCGGGGCTTCGAAATGGCCCAGGACGCCGCGCACGCGCCCGTGCATGCTCTCGGCATAGGCGTCGAAGATTTCGGCGTGGCAGGCCTTGCAGGGCACGCCGCTGACGGTCTCGTAAACCGCCTTCGGGCGAACCGAATGCGACCCGTGGCAGTCCGAGCACACGGGCGCCGCGAGGTTGCCGTCGCCGATCAGTATGGCGTGAATGCTGCCCTCATATTGCTCGACCTTGTCGGCGTGGCAATCGCCACAGATGCCGGCGCGCGCCACGACGTGCTCGCGCGTGCTGGCATTTTCAATCGATTCGTGGGCATCCATCGCGAATCCCGCGTGGCAGTCCGTGCACTCATGGTCGGGATGCACCGAACTGCGCAGAACGGCCTCGTCGATCGCGAGCGAGAGGGTCTCGCCGCTTGCCAGCCGCATGCTCAGGGGCTGCTTGTGGCAGGTCAGACAGTAGGCGGTTTCCGTCGTCGCGGCCTTCCATTCGGCAATCGCGGTGACGGCATGCGGATTGTGGCATTCCGAGCAGGCCGCCCCTGCCGCTGCCGCCGCGCGCGCATGATGCGCCGGCCCTTCGGCCAGATCGGCCGCGCTGTGACAATCGGCGCAGATCTCGGATGCCGCCGCCGCGTAGCCGTGTCGGCTATCGATCCGCTTGTCCTGCGGATGGCTCTCGAGGTCGACATCGCCGTGGCAACCCGCGCAGCCGACCCAGCTGTGGACGGAGGCCGCGAATCCGTCGCCCTGCACCGCGAGCGAGAGGATCTCGCCGTTGACGAGGTCCTTCTCCATTCCTTCCGAATCGTGGCAGGCAAGGCAGTTCTGGTCGTCCTCCGTGAGCACATCTGCGGCAATGCCGACGGCGGAGGACGGGGTCGCGGCGCCGGCGGCAATGAGAGTGAAGAGTGCTGCAACGATGGTCGCCGTGAAACCGGCGGAATACCGACTTGCCTTGGCATGGACTTCAATGATGGAGCTTGCCATGGGTCTTGCTCCTTTTGTGGTCGCCGACTCGTCTCGATGCTTCACCGCTCCGGCGGCGGCCGCTGCCATCGGCCGGCAGCGTGCCGCCAGTGTCCGAGCGCCGTGCGGCTAGTTCGGCTCGGGGCGTTTGATCAGCGTGCGCACACCCATCCAGGCGAGCAAGCCAAGCCCGACGAAGGGCAGCAGGATCGCGTACGCCAAGCCGATGAAGGGCGCCGCGATGAACAGTGCGACGTTCTTCAGAAATCCCGCGAGCCGCTTCATAACGCTGATCCGGAACAGCGCGCGAGCACCCATCCAGGTCAGCAGGCCGAGCCCGTAGAAGGGCAGGAACAACGCGTAGACAAGCCCGATCAGCGGCGCCGCAACGAACAGTGCGGCTTTCCCGGCGAAGGCAAGGACGTCCTTCAACGTTCCGGCGCGCTCGACGGCCGGAGCGGTTTCCGGGACGACCATCTCGGCCTGTGGTATTGCGATGGCCGCCGCCTCGTCCGATGCCGGCGCACCCTGCTTGAGGGCCTTGAGCGTGATGCCCTCGATCATTTCCGGGGTCAGTGGCTTGCGGACGAAGCCATTGACGCCCAGCACGCGGGCCTCGGCCTCGTTCTCCTCGGTCCCGTACCCGGTGATGACCACAACCGGTGTCCAGGGGCATCTCGCCTTGATTTGCTTTGCAACCTCGAGCCCGTCGATCCCCGGCATCTTGATGTCGGTGAATACGACGTCGTATGTCTCTTCGTTGCATTTGTTCAGGGCCTCTTGACCATCGAGGGCGGTGCTCACGTCATAGCCCTTGTCCGAAAGGACCCTGTCGAAACTGCGACCGACGATGGCATCGTCGTCGACCACGAGAACTTTACGTAAGGCGTTCATGACCAATACTCCTTCCTCGATGGGGAACCGATCGTCTCTCGACGATCCGCGACAGCGAGAGCTGACGCGTCACGCCGGACCCGTGTGATCCGTGTGCAGGCTCCACCGTTTCTTCATCATTGCGCCGTTGGCGACCTTGACGACCTCGTCCGGGCTGACCGGCTTGGCGAGATAGTTGTAAGCACCAAGCTTCACGGCCTCCTTGGCAGTCTCGATCGACGGATAGCCGGTGATGATGACCACCTCGCTCTCGGGCCATCTCTCCTTGATGGTCTTGAGAACCGACATGCCATCGGGGCCCGGCATACGGAGATCGAGAAGAACGACGTCGTAGGGATGCCGCTCCATCGCCTCCAAGGCCTCTGTGCCGTTCCAGGCCGCTTCGGCTCTGCAATCGGCTTCCGCCAAGGTCCTGAGTTGACTAAGGCGCACCACTTCTTCGTCATCGACGATCAGAATGTTCGCTTTGTCGTTCATGGCGCCACCTCGTTCGCGTGAGCGCTTTCAGAGAGAACAGGCGCAACTTCCGTGCCAAAGAGGGCTGGTGTCGGCACGGGCAAAAAACAATTATTGGATTCAGTATGTTATAGGTTTCAGCCGACCGATAAGCCGTGCGATTCAAGGCACCGGAATCGGGCGTGAAGTACAAGAAAACTATGCATCGCAACGGCCCGGCACAGAGAAAAATTAATGATTCCAACAAGTTGCGGAAGGGGCCGGGATGTATGTTTCCTTCATGCACCGGCTGGTTCGTGCAGAACCCTCTGAAAACTGCCGATTTCCGGGTTTCCGGCGGCGTCGCATGTCCGGGCCGTTGCCGTCCCGACGACGGATCACCACGTCAAGGACCGAAAGGGTATGTTTGCGATGGACCACGTCACCCCGAAACGGATCGCGGCCGGTATCGCGACGACAGCGGCGAGCTTCGTTCTCCTAGGCACCATCGCGGCCCTGTGGGACAACCCGGTCTTCGTGCGCATGACGCCGGCCGGCGGCTGGGAGATCGCCATCCTGGCCGCGATGTCGGTGGCAGCTGGCGTCTATGTTGCGATTCGGCGACCCTTCTGTTCGGTGAAGGGCGCCGGCGCCGGCGGCATCCTCGCCTTCCTCGGCGTCGCCTGTCCTGTCTGCAACAAGATCCTGCTTCTGGTCTTCGGGGGCGAATTGCTGCTGGCCTGGTTCGAGCCGCTGCGAATCTACCTGGCCGCCGCCGGCACGCTTCTGGTCGGCGGGTTTGCGCTGCGAGAGCTTCACATGATCCGCCGCCGCGCCCCCGCCGGCTCGGCGAAATAGACCCCCTACTTTTTCAGCACGCCGCGGCGGATTTGATCCTGCTCCATCGATTCGAACAGCGCGCGGAAATTGCCCTCGCCGAAACCGTCGTCGCCCTTGCGCTGGATCAGTTCGAAGAAGATCGGTCCGATCACGGTCTCGGTGAAAATCTGCAACAGCCGCCCGCCGTCCGGTGTCGGCGCCCCGTCGATCAGGATGCCGTTGCGGCTGAGATCCGCGATCGGCTCGCCATGCCCGGGCACACGCGCATCGACCGCCTCGTAGTAGGTATCCGGCGGGGGCGCCATGAAGCGAATGCCCCGCTCCTTGAGCGCTTCGACTGTGGCCACGATATCGTCGGTCCCGAGGGCCACGTGCTGGATACCCTCGCCGCGATAATCGCGCAGATACTCCTCGATCTGCGACTTGTCGTCCGAGGATTCGTTGATCGGGATGCGGATCTTGCCGCAGGGGCTGACCATGGCGCGGGATCTGAGCCCGGTCAGCTTGCCCTCGATGTCGAAGTATTTGAGTTCCTTGAATCCGAACAGCCGCTCGTAGAAGCCGGCCCATTCGTCCATGTTGCCGCGCGCAACGTTGTGGGTCAGATGATCGACATAGGTCAGGCCGACGCCGTCATCGCCGGGCCCCTCAAGCGGCACGAAGTCGATGTCGTAGATCGTGCCCTTGGGGCCGTAGCGGTCTACGAAATACAGCAGGCTGCCGCCGATACCCTCGATAGCCGGGATATTCACCTCCATCGGTCCCACCTGGCCGGCGACCGGTTTCGCACCCTGTTGGACGGCCCGGCGGAATGCATGGGCGGCGTCGGCCACCCGGAAGGCCATGGCGCAGGCCGACGGGCCGTGCGCTATGGCGAATTCCGCGCCGAAGCCACCGGGCTCGGCGTTGACGATGAAATTGACATCGCCCTGTCGGTAAAGCGTGACATCCTTGGAGCGATGCCGCGCCGCGCGGGCGAATCCCATCGTGATGAACAGCGAATCGAGCATCGCGGTGTCGGGCGCCGTATATTCGACGAACTCGAAGCCGTCGGTGCCCATCGGATTGATCTTGGATTGCGCCGTTGCCCCGGCGTCGCCTGCATCGGACCCCATATGTCTAACGCTCCCATCGGTGATCGGTGACAGCATAGCCGATTCAACAGCCCGCTTCCGATCACATCTCGGCGACAGGGCGGCGGGTCGCGGACCGCGGTCGGCGACGACGGCCCCGTCCCGGTCGCCGCACATCTTGATTCGTGGCCCTGTCCGTGCGCATGATCCTGCCCGTGCTGGCGAAAAACCGATGCGGAGGGCGAGGACATGCCGCTACATGCCGTACGCGCGGATAATTCGCGCATGGATGAGACCGAGCGCCAGGGCCGCATCGATCTCGCCGCGATGTTTCGTATCGCCGCGCGCTTCAACTGGCACGAGGGAATCGCCAACCATTTTAGCCTGGCCGTGACCGAGGATGGTCGGCGTTTCCTGATGAATCCCCAGGGCCGGCATTTCAGCCGGATCAGGGCCAGCGAGCTGTTGCTGCTGGACGCCGCCGACAATGACGACGTGATCGGCCGCGGTGCCGGCAAGGCGGACCCGACGGCTTGGCACATCCACGGACGAATTCACGCGGCGAGGCCTGAGGCACGCTGTGTCCTGCACACCCACATGTTCTACGCGACGACGCTGGCGTGCCTCGCGGGTTACCGGCTCAAGATGATCGACCAGAACGCCATGCGCTTCCACGATCGCATCGCCTATGACGAGGATTTCAACGGCATGGCGCTGGACGCGGCCGAGGGCCGGCGTATCGGCACGACGATCGAGCCCGGCAAGAGCGTCCTGTTCATGGCCAATCACGGCGTCGCGGTGATCGGCCGCAGCGTCGCCGAGGCGTTTGACGAGACGTATTACCTGGAGCGCGCCTGCAAGCTCCAGGTGCTGGCGCTGTCGACCGGCCAGCCGCTCAACGTCGTCTCGGACGAGGTGGCGGAGATGACCCGCCGGCAGTGGACCGAATTCCCGCTCGACGCCGCGTTGGATCACTTCAATGCGATGAAGGAGATCCTCGACGAGGAGGAACCGGATTACAGGGATTGACTGCGGCCATACGTACGCCGGCTATGGAGGCGAGGATGCATGTCGTAGGGTTCACCCGCATGGAGGACGGCACGAAGGAGGAGTATGAGTTCCTCCACGGGCTGGAGGTTGCGTATGCGCGCGGGATCGCCGATCGCGTGCTCGACTATTTTCGAGGTCTCGAGAACACGTTCGAGGGATATGCCGTCACCCGTCAGGAGCACGGGTTGCAGACCGCGACCCGCGCCCTGCGCGACGGCGCGGATGAGGAAATGGTGGTCGCTGCCCTGCTGCACGATATCGGCGATGCGCTCGCGCCCTGCAATCACAGCGAATTCGCCGCCGCCCTGCTGCGGCCGTACGTGTCAGACCGTACGTACTGGATCATAAAATATCACGGCGTCTTCCAGGCCTTCTACTACGCCCACCATCTGGGCGGGGACCGCAACGAGCGCGACCGCTATCGCGACCATCCGAACTACCAGGCCACGGTCGATTTCTGCGAGCGCTGGGACCAGGCCTCGTTCGACCCGGATTACGATACCCTGCCGCTCGACCATTTCGAGCCTATGGTGCGGCGCATCTTCGCGCGCGAGCCGTTCGGGTCCTGGCGCGATTCGGACGGCGCTACTCCACCCGGGTGACCGTGTAGCCGCGCGCCGCCAGCAGGCCGAGTACGCCGTCGTCGCCGTAGAGGTGCAGCGCGCCGACCGCGATCAGCGCGTTGCCCTCGGCGAGCCGTTCGGCCATGCGGTCGGCCATGCGCCGGTTGCGCTCGCGGACCAGCCGGTCGAAATAGATGTCGATCAGCTCCGGCGGCGCGCCACCGGTCATCTCGCGCGCCATGCGGCGCATGCCGGCGAGGTCCCCGGCGAGATAGAGCCGCTTGAGGTCTTCGAAAATGGCGTCGATATCCGGGTTCAGCGTTATCGCTGCATCCAGCAGCGCGAGCTGCTCGTCCATCGGTCGCCCGGCGAGCGCGGCGATCTGTTCGTCCACGGTCTCCAGCCCGTGGACCGGGATGCCGCGCTCCACCGCCCGCGTCTGCAGCACCTTGTCGAGGTGCGCGCCGCCTTCCGACTGGCGCCGCAGCTCGGCCGGCGGCAAGCTGAAGATCATCTGCACCGCCCAGGGCTGGAAGCGCTGCAGGAACTCGGCGGGCGCGCCGTACCGCGCCCCGGTCTCGGCCACGCGGTGCCACAACTCCGGCCCGGCGATCTCGCCCAGCAGGTTCCCCTCCGGCAGCAGCATCGCCCGCGCCATGGTCGCGTTCGCGGTATCGTCCAGCACGACCTCGATCGTCAGGCTGTCGGCGCCGTCGAGGACGCGCCGCAGCGCCGTGCCGGGCGTCGCGATCGCCGGATCGGTCGAATGCATGGTGCCGAACAGGTGGCTCGGCGACGTGCTGGCAGCCTCGATGCGCCACAAAAGGCCGTGCGTGTACCCCTCATCGCTCGCGGCAGCCGGCACACCGGCGACGGCGATCACGGAGATCAGGAGAGCGATGGTTCGGATCATCGGGTCACATCCGGTCTCAGCGGTTCTGTCGGTCTCGGCGGCGCCCTGCCGCTCTCCGCGTCTGGCCCGACGGCTTCGCGGTCCGGCGAGCAACCTGTTTAGCGGAAACGCGCCGCAGCTTCCAGCCCACCCGCCGGGACCAGGCCGCGATGGCGCGCACTTTCGGTCGCGGTTCGCCGGCCGCCTCTCCCAAAATTGCGCGTTTGAGTTATAATCAAGGATACGGGCCGGACCGCGCAGACGGGCCGGCCGCGACGCGCATGGGGTCGTGCCAAGCCCTCGACGCCTGCGTCGATATTGTGATACCCGGAGGTCCCGACATGGCGAACCTGATCACCCTTGCCCGCCTGCTGCTGCTGTTCGTGCTCTTGGCGATGATGTACTTCGCGCCGCCGACATGGCAGCTGCTGGATCTGCCGCTGCTCCTCGTGGTCGTGCTGTTCGACTGGCTCGACGGGGTGGTGGCGCGGCGGCGCAAGGAGTCGACGCTGTTCGGCGCGGTCTTCGACATCGCCGTCGACCGCATCGTCGAGAGCGTGATGTGGGTCGCGCTCGCCCATCTGGGCCTGGTGCCCGTCTGGGTGCCGATTTACTTCATCGTGCGCGGCCAGCTCACCGACTCGATCCGCCAGATCGGCGCGAGCGAGGGTCAGGCGCCTTACGAGATGATGCGCACGCGGCTGGGCCGCGCGCTGGTGGTCGGCAAGTTCATGCGAGGCATGTCGTGCGGCAGCAAGCTGGCCGCGTTCGGCTGGGCCGTGCTGATGCAACCGCTGCCCGCGGTGGATCCGGGGTTCTGGGCCGCCTGGGGCGGTCTGTTCGCAACGGTGTTGACCGTTCTGGTCTGGCTCGCCGTGGTGGTCAACTTCCTGCGCGGCATACCGGTGCTGGCCGAGTTCTTTCACCGCGAGGATCCGTTCGCCGCGCTGCGGCGTGCGCCGGGTGCCGCGGAATAGCCGGCGTCCGGCATTCAATCGACCTGCCGGGGGCAGCACGGTGAAGGCAGCCATCTTCGATGTCGACGGCACGCTGCTGACCGGGCGGCGCAGCAGCGAGGCCCTGTTCGCGCGCCATCTTCTCGCCGTCGGCGCGATCGGCGCGCGCCAGGCGCTCGCGGCCGGCTGGTTCACGCTGGTCAACGGGCCCCGATACGGCCGGCATGTCTTTCGCAAGAACAAGGCCTATCTCAGCGGGCTGGAGCTGGGCGAAGTGGCGGTGGTCGCGCGGCGCTTCGTCGAACGCGAGCTTGCAACCCTGATCGACCGGCGGCTGCTGCAGCGCATGGATGAGCATCGCCGCGCGGGCGAGATCGTCCTGCTGCTCACGGGCACGCCGGACTTTCTCGCCGGCCCGCTGGCTGGGCAGGTTGGCGCCGATGGCTGGCTGGGAGCGCGTTACGCCCTCTCCGGCCGTCGGTTCGCCGCCGCCGCGCCGACCTTCCATCCACTTGGTGACGGCAAGGTTGTTGCCGCGGCGGAACTCTGTGCCCGGCACGGCGCGTCTCTCGACGACGCCGCTGCCTATGCAGACTCAATCGACGATCTTGCGCTGCTGGCCCGGGTGGCGCGGCCGGTCGCCGTCCGCCCCGACCGCCGCCTGAGCGGCGAGGCGCTGGCGCGGGGCTGGGAGATCATCGACCAGGCGGGGGCCGACGACGCCGACCGGGCGTCCGGCCGGACGCGTACGGCCTGAGCGCGGCGGCCCGTGCGTCGCCGGACGTTGGCGCCCGATGGGCCTTATCCAGGCGGCACGTCCGCGGTACAGTAGCGCCGGAAGACAGCGAATCCTGGATTGATCGGACGGCAGTGATGGCGGTGCGGCACCGGCGGGATTTCCTGAAGGCGACGGCGGCGGCGATGATTGCCGCGCCCGCCCTGTGGCGGCGCGACGCGCGCGCGGCGCGCGGCCGGGTGGTGGTGATCGGCGGCGGCGCCGGCGGCGCGGCGGCGGCGCGCCTGCTGGCGGCGGCCGGCCAGGGGCTGGAAGTCACCCTGGTCGAGCCCAAGAGCCGCTACGTGACCTGCTTCTTCTCGAACCTCTTCATCGGCGGGCTGCGCAGCCTCGATTCGCTGACCCACGGCTACGAGACCCTGACCGGGCGCTACGGCATCAATCACATGCGGCAGGTGGCCCTGGCGATCGATCCCGCGCAGCGGGCGGTCCGCCTCGCCGGCGGCGAGGTGCTGCCCTGGGACCGGCTGATCGTTGCGCCCGGCATCGATTTTCAGTGGGATGCGATCGAGGGATACGGTCCGGATGCGGCGCGAACCATGCCGCACGCCTGGCAGGCAGGCGAGCAGACCATGCTGCTGCGCCGGCAGCTGGAGGCGATGGCGGATGGCGGCACGGTCCTGATCGCCCCTCCCGACATGCCGTATCGCTGTCCGACGGCACCCTATGAACGGGCCTCGCTGATCGCGCATTACCTCAAAGCGGCGAAGCCGCGCTCGAAGATCCTCGTCCTCGACGCCAAGAACGATTTTCCGCTGCAGGATCTGTTCGAAGAGGCTTGGGTGCGCTTCTATCCCGGCATGATCGAGGTCCTGCCGGCCGATTTTGCCGGCGGCGTCAGGGCCGTGGACCCGGCGGCCATGACGGTGATGGCCGAGGGCGAGACGTTCCGCGTCGCGGTCGCCAACGTCATCCCGCCCCAGACCGCGGGCCGCATCGCCATCCAGTCGGGCCTCGCGGACCGGCGAGGCTGGTGCCCGGTCGATCCGGTGACCTTCGAGTCGACGCAGCAGCCGGGCATCCATGTCATCGGCGATGCCGCCCTGGCGTCGCCAATGCCGAAGGCCGCCTACGCTGCCCAGAAACAGGCGGAAATCTGCGCCGCGGCGATCCTCGAATCGCTCGCCGGCGAAACGGCCGGTGCGCCCGTATTGGGTGGCGCGTGTTGGAGCCACGTCGCCCCGGACCACGCGGTGCAGGAGCGGGCGTCGTTCGCGGTCGTCGACGGCGCGCTGCAGCGCATCGAACTCGAGATCAGCCCGACCGGCGAGAGCGATTCGAGCCGCGCCGCCTCGGCTGCCGCCGGCGACGCCTGGTACGCCGGAATCACGGCTGAAATATTCGGTTAGGGCGGAGGTCCCGGTGCGGTGCGCCGGCGTACACCAAGCCGTCCGACATGCCGCCGGGCAGTCCTGATTCTCTGAGGTAACCGGCTGGGCCGGCCGCGTCGGGCCACGCGCGCAATACAATCTTAACGATAGAATCCGGCTCCGCGAAACGCGAAGGACATCCCGGCAGATCCGCCGATAATACTCCCGTATTACGGATAAGTCGGCGAACCGCCGCAAAATAACATATTGTTTAATATAACTATTTCTCCTGCGAGTCGGCGATAAACATTTTGTTAAGAGGTTTTGGAGCAATCTGGGGTAGAAATTCATATGCTGTGAAGTTGGCTAAGGAAGAGGAAAGTATGCTACGCGCAACTACAATCTTTGCGGTGGGCCTCATCGCGATTGCGGGATCGAATGCGTTCGCCGATTCTCACGAAGGAACCATCAAGAAAGCAATGCCCGAGATCATGTCGATGATCGTGCAGGACGACCTAATCGAAGCGTTGCGCGCCTCGAATACCAGGCGGGGTCAGATGACCCAGGCTGATATCGACAGGCTCGAGGCGACCTGGCAGAAGGAAATCGACAGTTCCAATCGTCCGTTGATCGACAGCGTTGTCGAGAACGACCTGGCCGCGCGCATGCGCGAGGTTATTGCCCGTTCCGGCAACAGGGTCAATGAGATCGGCGTGATCGATGCCAAGGGTCTCAGCATCGCCCAGTCGACCCCGAATTCGGACATCTGGCAAGGTGAAGAGATAAAGTTCACCAAGACTTTCCTGGTCGGACCGGAAGCGATGTTCGTCGACGAGGTCGAGTTCGACAATTCGACCCAGTCGATGCAGTCCCAGGCGAATTTCACCGTCAAGGATCCGGTTACCGGCAAGCCGATCGGCGCAGTCACCGTCGGCTTCAACGTCGACGCGCTCTGAGCGGACAACGCGCTGCCGACGCGGGGGCCGGCACGCCCGGCCCTCGCGGACGGGCGGGTCCCGCGCGCGGATTGCGCCCGAGTTCCAGGCACGGACCGCTGCGTGACACGGATGGTATAGCCGGTACAGGCGGTTCCAGTGAAGCGGGCCGCGATTTCATGACCGAGCTGGATTGCGAGCTTGACCGGCGGAAGGGTGGACGATGATCAAGAGAGGCTGGCTGAAAAGTTTTCAGGGGCGGGCGGTTGCCGTTGTCGCGGTGATCTTCGCCCTGTCCTTCGCGGTGCTGATCAGCGTGCAGGGGGCCAACGAACGATCCCATGCGACTGACCTGGTCATCGCCAACAAAAGGGTGCAGACAGGCCTCATCGCCTCCGGCATGGCCGGGGCCCTGCGGTGGCGGAAGAGCGATGTCTTCGATCAGGTCCATGAAACGCTCGCCCTGAACGATGTCGCGGATCTCCTCGCCGTCGTGGCCGTCAACAAGGCCGGCAAGATCGTGTACGAATGGCGACGTGACGGCGCGTCGGAATTGCTACCGGATCGTCTCACGGCAGATGCGGTTGCGCTGGGCGAGCGTGCCGAGCACAGGCTGGCCGGCGACTATCTCGCCGTTTCCGCCCCCTCCGTCTATTATCAGGCCAAGTACAACAAGGTCGTTCCGGCTGGGCATGTCCTGATTTTCTGGGATTTCCGCCCCGTCGAGGCGGATCTGGCCGCCTCATGGCAACGCTCGTCGCTGTTGTCGGTCGCGATCCTCCTCGGTTCGATCGTCTTTCTTGTGATCCTGTTTCGACGGCTGGTCAGTGCGCCCCTGGCCCGGATCATCGCGCAGCTCGTGGATCTGGCCCGGGCCCATGGCGACGTCTCGCTAGACGATCGCTCCAGCGAGAACGAGATCGTCCAGATGGCGCACGCTGTCCGGGTATTCCGCGATGCGATCACAGAGAAGGAGCGTATCGAGGCCGAGCAGGAGCAGGTCGAGGCGGACCTGCGCGAGGAAAAACGTCGCACCATGGATCGCCTCGCGCGGCATTTCGACGCGAGCGTCAAGGCGATCGTGACAAGCGTATCGACCGCGTCCTCGCAGCTCAAGGATACGGCCCGGTCGATGTCGGCCTACGCCGATCAAAACAACCGCCAATCGACGGCGGTGGCCAGCGCCTCGGAAGAGTCGTCGATGAACGTACAGACTGCCGCCACGGCGACCGAGCAGCTTTCGAGTTCGGTTCGCGAGATCAATCGGCAGATCATGGACTCGAGCCGGGTTGCTGCGCAGGCGACGACCGCCGCCGAAGATATCGACGCGACCGTCCAGAATCTGGCCCGCGCCGCCGACAAGATCAGCGAGATCGTCGATCTGATCAACAAGATTGCCAGCAAGATCAACTTGCTGGCACTGAACGCGGCGATCGAGGCGGCGCGCGCCGGCGAGGCCGGCAAGGGGTTTGCCGTGGTTGCCCAGGAGGTCAAGAATCTCGCCAAGCAGACCGCGAACGCGACCGGCGAGATCGCAACTCAAGTCGAGGAGGTCCAGCAGGCAACGGGCAAGACCGTCGATGCGACGCAGGGGATACTCGATATCATCCAGCGCATCGGCGACAACTCCGCAGCGATAGCCGCGGCCATCGAGCAGCAGGACTCCTCGACCCGGGAGATCGCTCGCAGCGTTCAGGAGGCGGCGGCGGGGACCCAGGCCGTCTCGCAGAATATAGAGCAGGTCCGACAGGTTGCCGGCGAGACCGGCGCCTCGGCTACGCAGGTTCTGGAGGCGGCGCAAAGCCTGTCCGGACAGTCCGAGCAATTGAACAAGGAAATCGAGGCGTTTCTCGACGGGTTGCGGCTCAACGCGACGGCGGGCGCCGACCGCGAGCTGCCCGACAACGTGCAAAGTCAGATGGCGAGCTGAGCCCGTCGTCACCGGGTAGTGGATCAACAAGAGGGAGTGCTGGGTACACATAAGACTCTGACCAAAATCGAATTTTGTTGGCAATAAGGAAGAATTGGAGACAGTGATGAGGAATAGTTCCCTTAAATCTCTTGCAGCCTTGGCGCTTATCTCGGCGTCCGCGACACCGGCGCTGGCCGAGCCCGGGCTTGATCTCGTGGGCTCGTGGGACAGCGGCGTTGGCGCGGGAACGGAAGTCATCAGCGTGCAGAAATCTTCTGCCCGCGCCGCCGTGACCAATTCCGAGACAGGCTCCGTGACAATCCTCGATCTGAGCGATCCGGCCACGCCGGTGTCGGCTGGGGTCTTCGACCTCGGTTTGGTGTCCGGCGAAGGCGTGACCTCCGTCGCCTTCCATCCGAAGGACGATTATTTCATCGTTGCCATCGAGATCGAGGGCGTCTTCGCCGACGGGCGGGTCGAGATTCGCAGCGCCAGCACGGGCGCCGTGCTCAATACCCTGACCGTCGGCTCGGAACCGGATGCGGTGGTGATCGATCGGGAAGGCGAGTACGCGGTCGTCTCGAACGAAGGCGAGTCCTTTGCACTCGATCCGGAGACGGGCGAGTTCTTCTCGCCTCCGGGCAGCGTGACAGTCATCGACCTTGACGATGGTCCCGAAGACGCGACCACCATGCACATCGTGTTACCGGACGCCACCGGCACGCCCGGCATGGTCAATGCGAGTGACCCCGGTCGCACGTCCGACGAGCGCCTTCTCGAGCGCGCCGTAGATCTCAACGGCGACGGCGAAATCGCCGATGAATTCGAGGACGGAGTCGGCGGTTACGACTGGAACAACAACGGAGTCATCGAGGACCTCGACTTCGTTGCCGGCACCATCGACGGTGTCGACGTGATGGGCAACGAGGAAAGCGGTGAACTCGTGCTGATTCCCCTGCTCGACAACTCGCCGCGATTCCTCGAGCCGGAACTGGCCGCGTTCACGAAGGACGGGGAACACGCCCTGGTGGTTCTGCAGGAAAACAACGGGGTCGCCGTGATCGACGTCGAGGACGGCGAGTTTCTCGGTTACTACGGCCTTGGAACCACAACGCACGACGCGGATATCATCGAGGACGATTTTGTCGAGTTCGTCGAGGACGCGTTGTATGCGCTGCGCGAGCCCGACGGGATCTCTGTCACCCCCGATGGCCGCTACTTCGTCACCGCGGACGAGGGCGATACCGATCTCAAGGCTTCGAAGACCGACATGCCCCATTTCCCCACCGCGGGCGGGCGCACGGTCAGCGTGTTCGACGCCGCGACCGGCATGTTGCTTGGCGATACCGGAAACCAGATCGACTACCTGGCCAACGAGGCCGGGGTCTATCCGGACGGCCGCAGCGACAGCAAGGGCTCGGAGCCTGAGAACCTCGTGACCTTCTGGTATGATGACGTCCAGTATGCCGCCGTCGGTCTGGAGCGGGCCGATGCCGTCGCGCTGGTGTCGTTGGCCGACCCGGCGAACCCGACCGTCGTCGACGTTGCCCCGGTGAATGGTGGCGTCGATCTCGGTGATTTCGCACCGGAAGGCATCGGTTATCTGAAATCGCACCGTTCGCTTTACGTCTATGCCGCCAATGAGGGCAGCGGTGTGGTCAGTGTCTTCGAAATGACGCGGTCCTGGCACCATCATGGCAGAGGCTGGCATCGCCCCAAGGGGCGCGGCCATCGTCACGCGTTCGGCCGCTGACCCGATCTGACATTTGCAAGCTCGAAGGGGGCGCCGCGCGGATTGTTCCACGCGGTGCCCCTGGCGTTTCGCTTTCCGCCCGGCTTCGATCCCCCTTGATTCCCCAATAAGAAATGTGTGTAATTACTGCAAAAGATAGGCATTGAAGCCCTGCTGGGCGGGCGAAACGCACGTTCCGCAGGCCTGTGCCCCGGCGGGGGGAGAGATAAAAAAGGGAGGCGCGTCAATGGGATATCGCGGGTCGAGGGCTGCTCTTGTCCTCGTTGCTGGCCTTTTGGCCGGCAGTCTTTCATGCGGTCACGCGTCTGCGGACGAACTCTACGAACTCGGTGAGTACCTTTCGGGTGACTGCACCGCATGCCACCAGCTCGAGGGCCGGGCGCCCGGCATCCCGCCGATCACGGGATGGCCGGTCGAGGCGTTCGTGATGGTCATGGTGGCGTACAAGGAAGGCGAGCGAGACCATGCGTTGATGCAGAACGTCGCCAGGCGATTGAGCGACGAGGACATGAAGGCGCTGGCCGTGTTTTTCGAGAAACAAGGACAATAGGAGCAACACGAATGAACAGGAAATTTACGAGGCGCGAGTTTGGGATGATGGCGGGCGCCGGCGTTGCCGCGTCGACCTTGGCGGCGCCGGCGATCGGCCAGGCCAAGCCGAAACTCGTGGTCGTCGGCGGCGGGCCCGGCGGCGCGACAGTGGCCCGATATGTTGCCAAGGATTCCAAGGGCGCGATCGACGTCACGCTGATCGAGGCCAATGCGCGCCACACGACCTGCTTCTTCAGCAATCTGTATATCGGCGGGTTGCGCAGCTTCGACTCAATCACCCACGGCTACGACAAGCTCAAGTCCGATTACGGTATCAACGTCGTACAGGCCTTTGCGATCGGCGTCGATGCGGCGCGGCGCACCGTCACGGTCGCCGGCGGCGAGACCTTCTCCTACGACAAGCTCGTCGTGGCGCCCGGTATCGACTTCGAATACGACGCCTATGAGGGCTACAGCAAGGAGGTGGCGGAGACCTTCCCCCATGCTTGGCAGGCCGGCCCGCAATCGCAGATCCTGCGCCGCCAGCTGGAGGCGATGGAGGATGGCGGCGTCTTCCTGATCGCGCCGCCGCCGAACCCGTTCCGCTGCCCGCCGGGTCCCTATGAGCGGATCTCGCTGGTCGCCCAGTACCTCAAGCAGAACAAGCCGCGCTCCAAGATCATCGCGGTCGATGCCAAGGACAAGTTCTCCAAGCAGGCGCTGTTCCAGGAAGGCTGGGCGCGGCACTACGAAGGCATGATCGAATGGCTGCCGCTGAACATCACCGGCGGCGTCAAGAAGGTCGATGTCCGGGGCAAGACGCTGCACACCGGCGGGGAGAGCTTCAAGGGCGATGTCATCAACATCATCCCGCCGCAACGGGCGGGCGCCATCGCGCTTGCCGCGGGTCTCGCCAACGAGAGCGGCTGGTGTCCGATCGATCCGTTCACCATGGCCTCGACCCGGGTGCCGCATGCCTACGTGATCGGCGATTCCAGCATCGCCGCACAGATGCCGAAATCCGGTTTCTCGGCCAACAGCCAGGCCAAGGCCTGCGCCATGGCGATCCGTGCGGCCCTGACCGGCTCGCGGGCGTTCGAACCGCGCTACAGCAACACCTGCTGGAGTCTCATCGCAAACGGCGACGGGGTGAAGGTCGGCGCCTCCTACCAGGCGACCAAGGAGAAGATCGCCAGCACAGACACTTTCATCAGCAAGACCGGCGAGGATGCGGCGACCCGCACGGCCACCGCCGAAGAGGCGGAAGGCTGGTACGCCGGGATCGTCGCCGACATCTTCGGCTGAACGCGGCAATCCCGACCGCAAGGAACGACACGAGGGGTGGCCGGCCGGCCGCCCCTCGATTCCGTTAGGATGTTGCACCTACCGTGCGGCTTTGCCTTCGCCCGCGCCCTCCCTCGCGTCCGGCGCGTCGACGTCCGCCTCCGGTTCCGCCAGCGGGCCCTTGCCGCGCGGGATCAGGTGGCGGAAGGTCAGATACATCCAGGCGAACAGCAGGCCGTAGAGCAGCGTGCCCCGCAACGTCTCGGCGGCACCGGTTTCCGCCGCCGCCGGTGTGACGGCATTGACCGCCGCCCGCAGCGCCGGGTCGGCGAGGAACAGCGCCGCGCTCCACAGCAGGCCGGTGGCGAGGAACC
Organism: Rhodospirillales bacterium; assembly: GCA_020356105.1. Taxonomy (GTDB): domain Bacteria; phylum Pseudomonadota; class Alphaproteobacteria; order UBA8366; family JADFVY01. Next base: position 725,730 of record CP070634.1, read on the forward strand.
GCCCCGTATCGGCGCCCGGCGGCGGCCGCGAGAGCGTCAGCACCATGGTGAAGAACGCCGGGTAGATGAACAGTTCCGGGGCCACAGGCGTGCCGCCGATGTTCCAGGCGCTGAGCACCGCGCTGGCCCACCAGCTCCAGGTCCGCGCGCCCTCCAATGCGATGGCGAGCGACGCAAAGCCGCCGAGCGCCAGCAGGATCTTCACGGCCAGCGGGAGTTGACCGGCCGCTTTTGCGGCGGTCGTGCCCGGGGCCGGTTGCTGTTTTTGTCCGTTCACAGTTCCGTTCCGTCACTTGCGGTCTGATCGTCAATCCGGCGCAGCCCGAGCCGCACCACCGCGCCGTAGATCACGGGCGTTCCACTCCAGAACCCGGCGGTCGCGACGAACGCCTGCACCACCCGGCTGTCGCTGTAATCCGGCAATGCAGCCAGCGCTGCCAGTGCCGCCAGCACGACACCGGCTGCCACCGCCACGCTGCTCAACACCGCCGCGCCGCACGCCGCGAGGCTTTCCCGGTGATTTCGCGGCCGGCTCAACACCGTGGTGATGAACGCGTTCAGCGAGCACGCCATCGCCGCCACGAACGGCTGCACCGGCCCGGCCAGCGTCGCCGGATAGAGGTCGACCAGCCACTGCCAGAACGCGACGGCGAGGATCTGCATGACAAACAGCACGAACAGCCCGAGCAGCAGATTGGCCGGCTCCACCGGTCGCAGCGCGTACAGAGTCGGCCGACCGGCGCGCCGCGGCGCCGTCATTGCCCAGCCTCCGGCCGGCCGGCCGTTTCTCGGTGGATCGATGTCATCCTGCCATTCTCCCGCAGCCGGATTGCGCAAAGGTTAAGATCTTGTCGCGTCATCAGCCGAGATCATGCAGTCTCGCCGATCATAGCCGATTTGGTCCGTTTGTGGCATTCGTCGCGAAACCGGCAGAAAACAACGGGGCATGGCGTCGAATGCGCAAGCTCGGGTCGCCGCGTCCGGGCGCCGGGGATGCGGGACGGCCCGGATCGTCGTATCGTCCCGCCGTCTCGCTGTCGATCCATGGGAGAATCGGGATGTCGAAGCAGTCACGTTACACCGGCGGCTGCCTGTGCGGCGAGGTGCGGTATCGAATCCTTGGCCCGCTCCGCGACGCCGTGGCCTGCCACTGCACGCAGTGTCGGCGGATGACCGGTCACTACGCCGCGTTTGCCGCCTGCGGCAACGAGCGACTGGTCATCGAATCGGGAGCCAGGCTGGCCTGGTACGAGTCTTCACCCGGCGTGCGGCGCGGCTTTTGCGCCGGCTGCGGCTCCACCCTGTTCTGGGACGACGCGTCGCGGCCCTATATTGCCGTGGCGGCCGGCTCTCTGGACGCGCCGACCGGGATTCGGCTGTCGGCGCATTCGTTCACCGAGCGCATGGGCGATTATTACGCGATCGCCGACGGCCTGCCTCGATATCCGGGGCGTATGGCGTGACGGTGCGCCGAGGCCTCCTGGTACTTCATCCTGTCTTGGCAGCGGTTCAAAGGCCGGGAACCCGCCATTGCTTCTTACCCTTGTCGTAGCACGAAACGCCCGGAAACTCACGGCGGACATCCGCTGCCCCGGCCCGGACAATGGTGTAGTTGCGACAGGCCCGGCCATCCTCCGCCCTGAAGTCCCGTGTGACGCGGACGACGAAGCGCCCGCCACCACCTGGGTCGGTCCAGACTGCCGGCTCATTACGTGCCCGATTCGACAAGGTGTCGCGAAGCACATTGCGCAGACCTGTCTGCACGGTCTTGCCGCCGCCGGGCAGCGCCGCCACCAGCGTGAGCGACTCGATCTGAAGGCCCGACGTATCGAGGTCGTCGCGCCGGACGTAGTGGTCCAGGGTCGGGGCATAATACCAGATCCGTGTCTGCCAATCTCCGGCGGCGACCGGCCAGCGCTCGCAGGTAACGACATCGACGGCAAATCTTCCGGCTGCCACCTCGACCTCCCGCGAGCCCTCATTCCGGCAAGACCAGCGGATGTCTCTCTCCTGACGGGCGGCGGTGCCGTTGGCCTCGGTATTCCATTCCTCGCTACTGACGTCGAAATCGACGGTGGTCCCCCGGACAGGCGGCCACGCCGCCTCCGCGTCGCGGGCAGCGCGGTTGCGGCCGCGCCAGGACCCGTATTCCCACGAAAGCACCGGAAGGCCCACCCCAAGCTGCGCCAAGTATGTTTCGCCGTCCGATGTCCGCCACTTGATTTGACCCGCCCGTATTTCGACAATGTCATGGGTGAGCCCGTTCGAAAACACGTACCGCTCGCCCACCTCGTAGCCACCGGCCCCCCGTGCCGCTTCGACCGAGACGACCGCCGGGGCCGCTTTCGGCTGGTTGCGCAGATGGGACAGCAACTCGGGCGAAGCCCTCCCGGTCCGGGCCAGCCCCCGGTCTCCCTGATATTGATCGATCGCCGCCGTGGTCCGCGGGCCCAACAGGCCGTCGACCGGCCCCGGGTTATATCCGCGTTCGACGAGCAGCTGCTGGATTTCGGCGATCTGGGCTCGGGTTGGCGCCCGACTGGCGACCGGCTGGCCTGGCGCTGCCGGGGTGGCGGTGGATCCGCCCGTGCTCTCGGCGGACGGTCCGGCACAGCCCCCTAGCACCAACCCGCAGATCAGTCACGCAACTGCCACGGGCCGGCGGCAAATTGACTGCATCTCCCACTCCCGCGTATGCCCGACCATGGTAACCGGTTGCCTCGCTTTAGCGGACGGCCGAGACCGGCGCGGCCGCGTCGTCCAGCCCCGGGACGAGCCATTTGGCCCGGTCGGCATCCCAGCACGATATGGCCGGATAAACGCGCGGCGCCATCGGTGGGCTCTGGATCAGCGCGTATTTGCGACACTGCCGCTCGCCCGATCCCGTGAATTCCGTACCCGGGACGATCATCAGCTTGGTGCTGACCCCCGAACTTCTCCATTCGACGCCCATACCGTTCCTGCCCTTGGTCAGGGTGTCCTGGATCGCCCAGTCCAGGCCCGCGCGCGCTGCCGGTGGCCAATCCTTCCAGGCGGGGCGCAGGCTTACCAGTCGGATCCGCCGCCGCTGGCCGTTGGCATCGAAACTGTCGCGCCGCACATAGTGCCGGACCGCCGGCGCGTAATACCAGACCCGCTTGCGCCAGCTTCCGGGCGGTGTCGGGTCGCGCGAGCAAGTGACGACTACGGTCTCGAAGCGGCCGGCCGGCACGTCGATTGTATTGTCATTGCCGCGGGCGCAGCGCCAGGTCTCGAAGACCTCGCGGACCTCTTCCTCGTTCAGTTTGCGGCTTTGACTTTCGACCTCGAACTCTATCTCGTCGCCGATCTTGAGCGGCCAGATTGCCGGAGGTTCGACATCAATCTTTGATGTGCCCTCGGTCGATTCGGTCTGCCACTCGAGCGGCGGCAGGGCAAAACTGCGAAACGCGGTATGACCGGTGCCGTCGCTCGAACGCCACACAACGTTCTCCGCACCCACCCGCAACACGGTGTCGACATGTCCGCTCGACCATACGAACGCATCGCCCAGATTATAGATCGGCTGGATATCGCCGTAATCCGCGCTGTAGACATCGTTGACCGGTTGCCGCTGCTCCGATGCGGCCGCGGCCGGTCCCGGCGACTGGCGCGGCGCGGCCGATGAGTCTGCGCGCGCCTGTGTCTTCCTGGGCCCGCCGGATCCGAGACTCTTCATCAGCCGCGCATTGATCTTGCCGTCAACAGGCAGTCCGGCGGCTTTCTGATACTCGCGGATCGCCTGCGTGGTCCGGTTGCCGAGCAGGCCATCGGCCGGTCCGGGATCGTATCCCAGGTCCGCAAGCAGGATCTGCGCCTGCCGAACCGTCTTGTCCGGCTGCACCTCGCGTTTGGCGGAGGCGCCCACGGTTCCGGAGGTGGTTCCGGTATTGCCCGAGAACTGCTCACAGCCAACCAGGGTGACGGTCAATATGGCGACGGCGCAGCAGCCGAAGACGCGCCGGAGAGTCGCCCCGTGCTCCGCCAGAGCGCTGCGGCCGATATTTCGTCGCGCCGTCACGATGGTTGACAACATTGGCCGTTCTTCCGTCGCCAGGATTCGCAGACTAACTAACAAGGAATTGATTTAAAAACGATTACCTTGATCTCTTGGGGCTTCACGCAGCCTGGTCCACAACCGGGATCAAAACTAGTGCAGATCCATGCGCGGTTCCATGTCACTACCGCCCATTCGGGCGTCATCGCCATCGCGCGGCCGGACCATGTTCTTCTCGAACGTCACGATAACGGTGGTTCCCCGCCGAGGGACGCTATCGATCTTGATGGTGCCGCCATGCAGCTGGACAAGGCTCTTTGTCAGTGGCAGTCCCAGTCCCGTTCCCTCGTATCTGCGTGCCAGCGAACTGTCGACCTGGATGAAGGGCTGGAATACCCCGTCGATATGTTCTTCGGGAATGCCAATGCCGTTGTCCGCCACCGAGATCGCGAGGCGGCCGTCCCTTCCGGATTTGGCCGCGACCACGATCAGCCCGCCATCGGGGGTGAATTTCAAGGCGTTCGAAACGAGATTGATGAGGATCTGTCGGATTGCACCCGGATCGGCGTGCAGGTATGGCAGCGGTTCCTCAAGTTCGACTTCAATGACTTGCCCCGCCGCCTGCGCCTGACCGTGAAACAGGCGCAGGACCTCATCGATCGCGGTCGCCAGGTTCATCGTCTGACGGCGCAAATTGAACTCGTTGGCCTCGACCTTGGTCAGGTCGAGGATGTTGTTGATCAGCCCCAAAAGGTGCTGGCCGCTGTTCTTGATGTCCCGCACGTAACCCGAATATTTCTTGTGACCGAGGGGGCCGAACATCTCGTCGTTCAGGATTTCCGAAAATCCGATAATTGCGTTCAGCGGCGTTCGAAGTTCGTGGCTGATCATCGCGAGGAACCCGGACTTCGCATGGTTGGCGATTTCGGCCTCTTCCTTCGCGTTCTGAAGCGCGCGGGCAACGCGCTTGCGTTCGCGAACCTCGGTCGCCAGCGTTCTGTTGGCGGCCGACAATTTGGCGGTCCGTTCTGTAACCTTTTCCTCGATCAGTCGCCGGCGCTTGCGCTGAGCGACGAAATAATGGGCCAGTATCAATGTCAACACGGCACCGAAGGCGGCGACACCGTATGGCGTCGCATGGGTTTCAAAATTGGTCCGGCCGGACACCGGGGCCACCACGATGGACCAGTTCTGATCGCCGACCTTGTGCGGTTCGCTCATGTGGCGGCCGCGTTTCAGCTCGCCGAGGGTAAGCGGCCAGCTCTGCGTTCGCCGCAGCTGCGACGGCCGATAATGTATAAGGCCGCCATCGGTTCTGGCCGAGTCATCGAAGACATACATGTCGAGCCAGGCCGGCGTCGTATACAGATCCACGGTTACGTTGACAATCTTGGCCGGGTCGATCATGCCGACCACGAAGCCCTTCAACGCGGTGCGACGTCCGCCTATTGAAGCCGGCACGGACCGCCCCCGGTAGACCGGCGCAATCACCATGACGCTGCGCCTTGCGGCGGAGCCGATCGTAATCGGGATGTCCTGCGCCAAGGTCACGGCTGCCGTGTCCCTTGCCCGCTCAAGTGCTTGGCGTATGGCGGGCACAGTGGCCAGATCGAACCCTAGAATCTCGTCGTTTCCGTCTGTCGGTTCGACGTAATAGATCGGAAAATAGGACGCACGGTCGGCGGCCTTGACGATCTCCGTTCCGGAATTGCGCTCGGAAATCGAAAACCCGAACAGCCCATCCATCTGGGCTTTTTCCTCGTAGTCCGCGCGTTTGTCGTGCGGCACAAACGGAATCCACTTCAGAGACTGTATGCCGGGATACGATTTCAGTCCCGGGAACGCCTCGATCCCGGACTGTTTGGGAAGCTGCCCAATCGTAAAGTCGTAGAAGCTCCATCGATCGACTTCGATGTCCCCGCCCGAAAAGATCCGGGCCGTCATCTGCACCGCTTCAACTTGCTGATTGACGGCATTCTGGACAACGGCGACGTGGTGGGAAGCCTCGCGGACAAACCGGTGCTGCTCGACCCGCTCGAAATAGTCGCGCGAGGTCAGGTAGCCGCCGACCGAAATCGCCGATCCCGCGACAAGCACCACAAAGACCGGCAAATGATCACGCCAGCGGCGTCGCCAGCGGATGCGCCCAATGCGGTAGACGCGCTGGGAGATGGCGGCGATCCTTGCCAGCGCCGACGCGGCGCAGCGACGACCACGGGTCCTCCAATCCCTGGAATCCCCGTGCCGGCCCTTCGCGCGCGGCGAGACCCTCCTAACTTCCACCCGTTCCCTTGATCTGTTCCCCGGTCGCTTAAAGCTTGGCAATGACCTTCCTCAATAGTGGCGATCTCGATTGGCCGGGACCTCTCGAGATCTGAAAATCAGTCGGACCAAAAACACTCGAAACATCTTTTCCTTTCAATTCGCCGCGCCAGATTTCTGCAAGTCACCCGGTCATCCGACCGGCATCAAACCCCTGACCGGCGGAGCGTCCTGATCAAGAACCGGCACGCGCCATGCGCCCGTTTCCAAATCTTGGCAGGCGATTGCGGGGTAGCTGCGGTTTTCCTTTTCCGCCGAACGGATTAGAACGAAGGTGCGGCAGTTCTGGCCGTCTTCGGTCGTGCGGGCTCCCGTCGGCATGATCGTGAACATCGCCGGGACGCTGGTGCTGCTCCACCCGGCGCCCGATCCAATCGGCTGCTCGTTCAGGGCATCTTGAATCGCCCAGTTGAGGCCAGCGCGCGCAGCATCCGGCCAGCCCTTGCCGCCCGGACGGATCGCGACGAGCCCGACGGCGATGATCGTGCCATCGCTGAACCGGTCGACCCGCCGAACATAGTGTCGTGCGGCCGGCGCATAGAACCAGGTGCGATAGCGCCATTCGCCGTCAGTGACCGCGCTGCGCTCGCAGGTGATCACCTGCGTATCGAACGT
>CP070634.1:732781-744606 GCA_020356105.1 Rhodospirillales bacterium
CCTTGATGACGTCGGCGCCGAACCAGGCCAGCAGCTGCGTGCAGGTCGGACCCGACTGAACATGCGTCATGTCGAGGATTCGGACGCCCTCCAATGCTTTGGTCATGAAATCTGTCCTTCTGCGTTTCTTTTCATGCTTGTGCACGCCCTCGAACTGTGGCGGCTACTTGTACATCGTCTGGGCCTTGGTGCCCGGCGCGTATTCGTTGGGGTCCACCCAGACGTTGATGACGGCGGACTTGCCCGTCGACCGGACCTGCTCGCGCGCCCGCTGCAACGCCGGCCCGATCTCGTTCGGATCGCGCACCTCCTCGCCGTAGCCGCCGAGCATCTCGGCGAAAGTGCCGAACGGCACGTCGCCGAGCTTGTTGCCTACATTGCCGCGCTGCTCGCCGTATTTGGCGATCTGGCCGTAGCGGATCTGGTTCATGTGCGAGTTGTTGCCGACGATGGCGATGTACGGCGCGCCGAAGCGATTGGCCGTTTCCATGTCGAAGGCGGTCATGCCGAAGCTGCCGTCGCCGTAGAGGCAGACCACCTCCTTGGCGGGGTGCGCCAGCTTGGCGGCCATCGCGAAACCGGTGCCGACGCCCAGCGAACCGAGGGCCCCGGGATCCATCCAGTGACCCGGCGTGCGCGGCTGCACGGCCTGCGCCGAGATCGTGACGATATCGCCGCCGTCGCCGATATAGATCGTGTCCTCGGTCAGGAACTCGTTGATCTCCCAGGCAAGACGGTAAGGGTGGATCGGGTCCTGCTCGGACATGAACAGGGGCATCAGCTTGTCGGTGCGCGCCGCTTCCTCGGCCCGCAGCTCCTCCATCCAGCCCTTGCGGCCGTTGGCGCCGTTGTCCGAGCGGCCGGTCGTCGCATCATGCACCGCCTTGAGGATCGAGCCCGGATCGCCCGCGAGGCCGAGCGCGATATCGCGGTTCTTGCCGACCGTCCTGTAATCCTGGTCGATCTGCACCAGCGTCGCCTCCTTGCTGATGCGCTTGCCGTACCCCATGCGGAAATCGAAGGGCGTGCCGACGATGACGATAACGTCCGCCTTGCCGAAGGCGGCGCTGCGCGTGCGGTTGAAATAATGCGGATCGCCCGGCGGCAGGATGCCCCGGCTGGCGCCGTTCATGTAGAGCGGTACGTTGAGCGCGCGCGCAAGGTCGATCGCCGCTTGGTGTCCGCGCGACATGTAGACCTGCGAGCCGACCAGCATCGCCGGCCGCTCGGCCTTGACCAGGATATCGGCCAGTTTCTCGATGTCGGCGGGATCACCGATCGATTGCACGGACGCGCGATAATGCCCGGCGGCCGGGATCACCGCCTTGTCCACCTGGATCTCGCGGTCGAGGATGTCGCGCGGGATCTCCAGGTAGCTCGGGCCGTACGCCCCGGCGAAACACTCGCGCGCCGCCATCGAAATCATGTCGGCCACGCGTTCGGTCGACATGACGCCGGCCGCGAACTTGGTGATCGGCGTCATCATCTCGACATGCGGCAGATCCTGAAGCGAACCCATCTTGTGCTGGGTCAGCGAGCTCTGCCCACCGATGTGCAGGATCGGACTCTCGGAGCGAAAGGCGGTGGCGACACCCGTGATCGCGTTGGTGCAGCCAGGGCCCGCGGTCGTCACGACGCAGCCCAGCTTGCCCGTCTGGCGCGCATAACCGTCCGCCGCATGCGCCGCCGTCTGCTCGTGCCGGACATCGATGATCCGGATGCCTTCGTCGAGGCAGCCGTCATAGATATCGATGATATGTCCGCCGCACAGGGTGAAGATCGTGTCCACGCCCTCGTTCTTGAGCGCCTTGGCCACCAGGTGCCCGCCGGAGATCACCTCGCCCGACTTGTCCTTCTTCGCCAGGGTATCGGTCGCCGTGTCAGCCATGTTTTCCTCCTTCACCATCCCGATGCGGATCGAAATCCGACGATCCGTTGCAGGTCCAACTTTCCGCTCCCGTGATCAATCGATCTGCCATCACGTCGCGGCCCGACGCGGCTTCTCTGTGCACCCTCGCGGAACCCAGCGCAAGGGCCAAAGCATCAGATGCGAATGATCAAACGAATGCACAACACTTGCCGCCACGGCCGGCGCCCCGCCCCGCGCGCTTATCACTTTCACAGCGGGGCAGTATCCAGCGTGGTATCTGGTATACAGTACACCACACTTTACCGCCGCGCAACAAGACTTGCGGGACGGCTCCCGCACCGGCATGACCGTCGATTAGCCCCCTGCCGAACCGCGCCCCAACCGGCGGCGAATAGCGGCGACGGCCGGCAGCACGAACAGGATGATCGCCAACGCCATGATCGCGCCGGAGATCGGTCGCTCGAAAAACACCACCATGTCGCCGTGCGAGCCGATCAACGACTGTCGCATCGAGCGCTCGGCAAGCGGTCCGAGGACGATGGCCAGCACCGCTGGCGCCATGGGATAGTCGAGCTTGCGCATCAGGTAGGCCATGACGCCGAAGATCAGCATCAGCCAGACGTCATGCATGTCCTTCGTCGGCGCATAGCCGCCGATGATGCACAGCACGAAGATGATCGGCGCGAGAATCGTGAACGGCAGCCTCAGCACCCAGATGAACGCCGGAATGAACGCAATGTTGATCAAGAGCGAAAACAGGTTCGCTGCATAGAGGCTGGCAATCAGACCCCAGACGAATTCGGGATGGTCGATGAACAGCAACGGTCCGGGCTCGAGCCCCCAGATCACCATCCCGCCCAGCAGGATCGCCGTGGTCGGCGAGCCGGGGATACCGAGCGTCAGCATCGGCAGCATCGACCCGGTGCTGGCCGCATTGTTCGCGGATTCGGGCGCCAGCACACCGTCGACGTTTCCCCTACCAAAGCTCTTGGGATCCTTGGAAACGCTCTTGGCCACGCCATAGGCCATAAGTGCGCCGGGCGTTGCGCCGGCGGCCGGCAGGATGCCCACGAAGTAGCCGAGCAGAGAGCCCATGACCATGGTTTTCATCCGCAAGAGCACCTGCTTGAGACTGTCGATAATGCGCCGGAACGACACAGTCGCCTTCGAGAGCATGGTCTCGCCCTCGCTGAGCTCGATCGTCCACAGCATCTCGCCGATGCCGTAGATTCCGATGGCGAGGACGAGGAAGTTGATCCCGTGATAGAAGCCGGGCAGGTCGCCGAAGATCAGGCGCGGTTCTCCGCTGACGATGTCGAGCCCGACGGCGCTGAAGACCAGCCCGATGAAGATCGAGAAGAATGTCTTTGGAATGTCGTCGCCGCCGAGGCCGATGAAGGTGGCGAAGGCCAGCATCATCAGCGCGAATTCTTCGGGCGGCCCGAATGCGAGCGCGACCTCTGCCAGTGGCGGCGCGAACAGCGTGAACAGGATAACGGAGATCGTGCCGCCAACAAACGATGCCGTCGCCGCGGCGACCAGCGCCCGGTCGGCCAGCCCCTTCATCGCCAGCGGTCGGCCGTCGAAGGTGGTCGCAACGGCGGTTGACGCGCCGGGAATGCCGAGCATGATCGAGCTAATGGCGCCGCCATACATGGCCCCATAGTAGAGGGCGCCAAGGAAGATGATGGCACTGGTCGGCGGCACGAGGAAGGTCATCGGAAGCAGGATCGCCACGCCGTTGACCGATCCAAGGCCGGGCATCGCGCCGATGAAGAGCCCGAGCGCGCAACCGAACACGAGCAGCCCGAGATTGAGGGGGTCGGCGGCGATCAGGAAGCCGCCCAGAAGATTCGCGAAAATATCCATCTGACCTTCGGATCCCTTGTTCGGACTCGCAGCACCGTGCTGCTGTCTGCTCGTCGCCTTCGGCCGTCTGCGGCACTGTCACTCGAAGTTATGACCGAGGCCCGGAGGCCGCGCGCGGCCGGGCCCGGGAAAGCCGGGAAATCTTCTAAAGGAATATCCGATACAGGGGATAGAAGAGCGGCTCCGTGAATCCCTTGGGCAAGGTGATCTTGAGCGCGATCTCGAAGAAGAAGAACGTCGCCACCGGCGTGGCCAGCGCGAGTCCCCCGGTCGTCAGCCAGCTGTGTCGTCCAAGGAACCGAATATAGAAAACCAGGAACAACGGTACCGAGCCGTACACGCCGATGACGTGGATCAGCCCGATCATGATGGTCAGGGAGCCCGCAACAATCGCGAACATCCGAAACGCCCGGCCCTCGAGAAACGGCTCGGTCGACTGGGACGGTGGGCTGGTGCGCCGGATCCACCTGGCGATGATCCAGACGCAGCAGATCAGCATCCCGACGGAGAGCCAGAACGGAAACGCCCCGCCGCCTGGACCCGAACCCGGGATCCAGCCGACGGGGAGCTCCGCGCTCTTCCACATGAGATAGAGGGAGAAGACCGCCATGACGATGGCCATCACGAGTTCCGCCAGACGCATGACGGTAGCCCCTCCCCCGATCAGAGACGGTCGCGACGATTACTTCATTTCGCCCAGCTGGATGAGAAGCTTGCGATGCGCCTCCCGCTCGGCGACGAAGTAGTTCGTCAGCTCGTCACCGACCAGCCAGCCGGGAACCAGGCCCTTGTCGGCCAGGTACTTCTGCCACTCCTCCGACTCGTAGACCTTCTCGAAGACGCCGACATAGAAGTCCTGGACCTCCTTGTCGATCCCGGCCGGGGCGATCACGCTCCGCTGCATGTAGTAGACCATGTCGGAGCCGAAGCCGAGCTCCTCGAAGGTCGGAATGCCGCCGAACTTGCCCGCGAGCTTGCCCTTCGGCGTGAAGCTGGCCAGCGGCTTGGACTTGCCCGCATCCCAGAAGCCGGCCTGCTCGGAGGGATTGTTCACGGTCGAGTTGATGTGATTGCCGACCAGTTGCTTGGCGACGGTTCCACCGCCCTTGAAGGGCACGTAGGTCATCTTGATCTTGAACTTGTTCTCGAGCAGCGCCGTGACCAGGGAATCCTCTTGTCCCTTGCCGGTCCCGCCCATCTTCCAGTTGGCCGAGCCGGCGCTGCGGACCGCGGCGACGAAATCCTCGACCGTGTTGATGCCGCTGTCGGTGGCGACCCAGAGCTGGAAGGTGTCCTCGGCGAGGCGCGCAATCGGCGTGAACGTCGCGATGTCGACGCCAAGCTGGGGCTGCCGCAGCGGTGTCGTGTAGTAGCTGTTCAGCGTCGCCATGATGACGTGCGGATCGCCCGACTTGTCCTTCAGGTAGCGCAGCGCCTCCGCGCCCGAACCGCCGCCCTTGTTGACCGGAACGAACGGCATCGGCGACAGCTTGTTCTTTTCGATGATCGACTGGATGAAGCGGGCGAGACGGTCGGCGCCGCCGCCCGTGCCGGCCATGATCACGAACTCGACCGGCTTCTTCGGCTCCCACGCCGCATGCGCGACATTGCTCTGCGCCGTCATCACGATGGACACGGCGCCAATCGAAAGGACCGCGCATAATACGGTCAGTCGGTTTATCAGGACTTTCACGATTTCCTCCCGTTTTACCCAGCGCGCCCGCCGCGAATTACACCGGCCGACGCGCCGTATCTTTGGTTTTGAACGATGGTGCCCGGGCGATCTTGAGATGCCGGACAGCCTTCTTGACCCCTCCCGTCCCTACGCCAACCGGACGCCCGCAAGGTTCTTTGGTACCTGGTATGCCAGATCATGCCTCCAGCGTCCAGCCCGCCGTGTGGAAGCGTTGGGCCCATATCATTCTGCCCCCGTCGCGGCGGCGCCGTCAACTGCGCTGCGCAATTGCGTCCCCGGTCATTCGCGTATTACGGGCAGTCGTCGTTTTATGGGTTCCATCGCGGCATCAGGTCGCCCATAATCCGCACATTCCACCGTTGCCCTTTGAGGATTGCTGGTATATGGTATACCAGATACTGCGGGTGCCCCGGCCATGTCTCCGAACGTCTCCGAAACCGCTCGGTCGAAACGGACACGCGTCGCGCACTCGCGGCTCGGGTCGGGCGAGACGCGCGGAAAGGATGATTAGGTGAATCTGCACGAATACCAAGCGAAGGCCCTGCTGCGCAGCTACGGCATCCCGATGCCGCAGGGCGCGATCGCCGCGACTGCCGACGAGGCGCGGCAGCGGGCCGAGGAGATCGGCGGCGACGCGTGGGTCCTCAAGGCACAGGTCCACGCCGGCGAGCGCCAGGCGGCGGGCGGCGTTCGCATGCTCGGCAGCGTCGCCGAGGTCGCCGCGGCCGCGGATGAACTGCTGGGCCGCAAGATCGTCACCGGACAGACCGGCCGGGACGGGCTGCTGATCAAGAAGGTCTATGTCGAGCAAGCCTGCGACGTCGACCGCGAGCTCTATGCCGCTCTCATGGTCAACCGGACACGCGCGCGGATCGACCTTGTCGCGGCGGCGCAGGGCGGCGAGGGTGTCGAGCTGGCGCTCGCAGAGCGTGAGGCGCTGGTCGACCTGCCGCTGGGCGGGCCGGGCCTGTCCGATGACGACCGCAAGCAGCTGGCCAAGCGGCTGGACCTGACCGCCGACCAGGCCGGCAAGCTGGCCGATATCGCGACGCGGGCGCACAAGGCGTTCGTCGAGACCGACGCCAGCCTGATCGAGTTCAACCCGCTCGCGCTGACGAGGGCGGGAGAGATGGTCGCCCTCGACGTCAAGATGGTGCTCGACGACAACGCCCTGGCCAGGCACCCCAACCTGCTGGAGTTGCGGGACGAGGACGAAGTCGACCCGCAGGAGCGCGAGGCCAGCCGCTACGAGCACAATTACGCTCGCATGGACGGCAATATCGGGCTGATGACGACGGGCGCCGGCCTCGGCCTCGCGGCGATCGATCTGATCAAGGACGAGGGCGGGGAGCCGGCCAATTTCATGGACACCCGTCCGATGGCGTCGCGCAACCAGATCGCGGAGGGGATCCTGCTGCTGCTGCGCGATCGCCGGGTCCGCGTGGTGCTGGTCATGGCGATTGGCGGCGGCATCCTGCATTGCGATACCATCGCGGAAGGCATCGCAGCCGCCTTTCGTCAATCCCAGGCGGAAGTGCCGGTGGTCTATTACGCGGCGGGGACGGGCAAGGAAATCAGCGAGCTGACCCTGCGCAACCAGGGGATCCCGGTGATTTTCGCCGACAGTATGGAAGACGCGGCGCATGAAGCGGTGCGCATCGCAGGCACGGGAGCCGGCTGATGGCGATCCTGGTTGACGCGAATACGAAGGTGATGTTCCAGGGCCTGACCGGCGCCACGGCCAGCCGGTCCGCCGAGCGCGCGATCGCCGGCGGCACCGACGTGGTGGCCGGTGTACGGCCGGGCAAGGGTGGCCGAGAGCATCTCAACATCCCGCTGTTCGACAGCGTCGCAGAAGCGGCCCGCGAGACGGGAGCGGACGCGACGGCGGTCTTCGTGCCGGCACTGCAGGCGGCCGATGCGATGATCGAGGCGATCGAAGCGGAGATCCCGCTGATCGTCTGCGTGACCGAGCGTATCCCGGTGCTCGACATGATCCGCGTCAAGGACGCCCTGACCGGTGCGAAGTCCCGGCTCATCGGCCCCAACTCCTTCGGCATCATATCGCCCGGCCAGTGCCGGATCGGCGTCATGCCCGACCGGCCCCACAAGCCGGGCCGCATCGGCATCGCGTCGCGCGCCGCGACCCTGACCTATGCCGTTGTCGAGCAGACATCGCGGGTCGGGCTTGGCCAGTCGACCTCGATCGGGGTCGGCGGCGATCCGGTACACGGCATCGGATTCGCCGAGTGCCTCGAACTGTTCCTGGCCGACGACGCCACCCATGGCATCGTGCTGATCGGCGAGATCGGCGGAACGGATGAGGAGGACGCCGCCGATTTGTTGCGACGGGTCAAACCGAAGAAACCCGTGGTCGCCCACGTCGTCGGCATCCATGCTCCGTCGGGTCGCCGCATGGGTCATGCGGGAACGTTCGATCCGCTGGGCGGCGGTAGCGCGCGCGACAAGATCGACGCGCTGCGCGATGCCGGCGCGATCATCGCCGAGAGTCCCAGCCTGATCGGACATGCCATGCGCGAAGCGCTGCGGCATCTGTGACCGCGCCGCCATGGCTGACATCCCGCAATCGATGCAGGCCGTCGAGATCAGCGGTGCCGGCGGACCCGAGGTTCTGAAGCCCGCAACGCGGCCGGTGCCGTCCGCCGGCGCCAACGAGATCCTGGTCAAAGTGGCCTTTGCCGGCATCAACGGCCCCGACCTGATGCAGCGGCGCGGCCTCTATCCGCCGCCCAAGGGAGCCTCGGACCTGCTCGGTCTGGAAATATCCGGTGAGGTCGCGGCCGTCGGCGACGGCGTTACGAGATGGCATGTCGGCGACCGCGTTTGCGCACTGACCAATGGCGGGGGCTATGCGGAGTACTGCGCCGTACTCGCCGATCATTGCCTGCCGATACCGGACGGGCTCGGATTGCGCGAGGCGGCCTCCCTGCCCGAAACATTCTTTACGATCTGGAGCAACATCTTCATGACCGCAGGGCTGTCGGCCGGCGAGACGTTTCTCGTCCACGGCGGCGCCGGCGGCATCGGCACCACGGCCATCCAGCTCGGCAAGGCGTTCGGCGCGACCGTGGTCGCCACCGACAGCCCGGGCGAGCGATGTGACTTCTGCAGCGATCTTGGCGCCGACCGGGTGGTCGATTACGACGCGGAGGATTTCGTCGCCGTCGTTCGCGACACCTACGGGGGTGCCGACGTCATTCTCGACATCGTCGGCGGTCCCTATATCGCTCGCAACATCAAGGCGGCCAAACCCGACGGGCGCATCGTCCAACTGGCGTTCGCGCGCGGCGCCGAGGTCACGGTCGACCTGATGCCGATCATGCTCAAGCGCCTGACCTATACGGGTTCGACCCTGCGCAGTCGGCCCGATGCGTTCAAAACCGAAGTTGCCCGGCAGCTGGAGGAGCGGGTCTGGCCGCTATTCGCAGAGGACCGCCTCAAGCCGGTGGTCGACAAGGTCTTGCCGCTGGCGGAGGCGGCCGAGGCACACCGACTGATGGAAAGCGCAACGCACAAGGGCAAGATCCTCCTGGCCTGTTGATCCTGTGGCAGGCCGCACGAGATCGGAGCGTTGGGCGACGCTCTTGCCGCCCCCCCCCAACAACACCCGGAATCAATGCAGCAGGCCTCCCTCTCATAGGGTTGCATGGTCGAACGGATGCCTTATCAGCAAGCCCCTTTACGGCCGATTCCGTTGACTAACACTAGAAAAAGTGTATTATAGTTAATGCATCTCAAAAAAATCCTGCGCGATTAGAATCCTCGAATTCAGCAGGATCGCCAATGGCGTGTATCTGAGAGACGAGACCTTGGTCGGGGTAAGCGCGGACCAGGGTGTCAGGTCGTATCCGTATGCGCTTGCTTGCGGATCTCATTGTCAGGGAAGGATAAAGAGATGAAAGCGATCTACCTGCTAATTGCAGCGGCCCTCGTGCTCGGCAGCTGCAGCAACCGCGTGGCGTTGTGTGATCCAGACGATATCAGATGCATCGACGCGGCCCTTGCCGCCGACGCGGCCGCAGCAGCATCGGCAAACCCCGGTGACGATCAGCGTACCAATCCCGACTGGACGCCGCCCCAGCGTAGGGATTCGGAACCGGCGCCGGAGCCGGAGCCGGAGCCGGAGCCCGAGACCCCACCGATTGACGACACCGATGGGGAGTTGTTCTGAGGCGGCCACGACGATAATCCCGACGGGTCGCCGGCCCATCACAGGACGATCGTCACCACTTCGGATATCATGATCAACGCGGCGCCGTTTGGCGCGGTGCAAACACGCCCAGGTGCCCGACTTGCGCGACCTGGTCGTAACGCGTTTCCAACGCGGCGCGAAAACCCTCCGGAAACCGGCGCTGGTAACGTGCCGACCCGATGGCCGAGTACAGAACGACGAACGCAACGTCGCCGCGCCTCATGGCCTGCGTAAGGGGTGCCGCATCCCATCGCCCATCCTCGGCCAGCCGGGTCATGATGAACGGCTGGAAGTAGAGCGGCTTGCCAGCACGCTGTAGCAGGACCATCTCCTCCGAGATGACCGGCCCGTCGGCCGTTGCGATCATTTCCGCAACCTGCCGTGAAAACGCGATGGCCTGCCAGTCCGGCTCCCGGAACTTCACGGCCCAGCCAACCGTTGCCTGCCAACAGAGCACGGCGAGTGCGAAGATCGCCATCACCCGTCGGCGGCCACAGTCCGGGCTCCACCGGTCGGCACTGAGAAATGTCGTCATTCGCACGACCAGCGTTCCGAGGAGCAGCGCTGCCGCGGCTTCAAATTCGAGAAAATAACTCACGGAGGCGCCGGTCTTGCCGGCGCCGACCACGTTGAAGAGGCTTGCGGCCATCAGGCCGCCGAACAGCATCAGCGGCAGGTCCGGGTCGCGACGACGGGCAACGGACGGCGCGATTTCCGGGCGCGAAATCAGCCGTATGACAAGGTAACCGATCCCCGCAAACAACAAGACGATATCGACGCCGCGCCAAAATAGGCTCTGTCGCAACCGCTTGAGGATCAGGTCGAAGCGGTATTCGTTGATATTGTACCAGGCGACGTGCTTGAGAAATTCTCCGTCCGTCGCGATGGCGAGCCAGACCACTGCGGCAAGCCCGGCACCCGCGAAGACCGTTGCCGCGACGAGGGCGCGCCGCCGGTCGAGCATAAATGCGGCCGCGAAAGTCGCCAGTGCCGCGGCGAACATGTTCGGTTTGGTGAATGCAGCCATCACGAAGGCAAGTCCGTACACCCATGCGAGAGTCGGCCGCCGAAGAGCGAGCACGAACAACTGCATTCCCAGCAGACCCAGGGCGAGCGCCAAGGTGTCGACCCGCATGGTCGACGACCAGCCGATCACGGTGTAGTGGCTGAGGAAGAACAATGCCGCCATCGCGCCGCCAAGCCGGCGCGCCATCGTCCCATGATCGCGGTGCAGGACCCCATGAACCAGCGTAAAGATCAGCGCGCCGCTGGCGAGAGAGCCCAGGAACGAAGCCAAGCGTCCGGCAACAAGCGGATCGCCGGTCAGGCCGGTGAGGAGCCAGGCCACGTAGTGGAACACGGGCGGATAATTCGCCACCGCGAACGGTGCTTCGGCGATCGGCCTGTACAGGGACTCCCCGGATGCCAGCGCCGCGACCTGGAAAAGGACCGGACCTTCGCCGTAATCGTTGCCGAACGGATACCAGCCATGCTCGAGTGTCCGGTCGAGGAATGCGAGCATGACCGACCCGTAGACGAGGAATGTGGCGACCAGCGCAAGAACGAGTGCCGATGCGCTCAGCCGGTCCCATGGCATTCGCTTGCCGGTGAGTTCGACGGCCAATGCAATCACTCCTGTGCAGCCTTGCAACCGGACGGATCCGGCGAACCGCGGTCCGCACCACTACATAAGCGGAGGCCGGTTAATGATTGAATAAGTCGGGCACGGGAGTGTGTTGCCGGCGCTGCGTGCCGACCGCGCAAGAAAAAGCCGGGACGGTCGCCCGCCCCGGCTGAAATCCTGAAATCTGCAAGGACGACGTTCTTAGAAGCCCATGCCGCCCATGCCGCCCATGTCGGGTGCGCCGGCCGGCGCCGCCGACTTCGGCTCGGGCTTCTCGGCCACCATCGCCTCGGTGGTGATCAGCAGGCCGGCAACAGACGCCGCGTCCTGCAGGGCGGTGCGCACCACCTTCGTCGGGTCGATAATGCCCGCCTTGACGAGGTCCTTGTACTCGCCCTCCTGGGCATCGAAGCCAAGATTGAGGTCCTTCGACTCGATCAGCTTGCCGGCGATCACCGAGCCGTCGGCGCCGGCGTTCTCGGCGATCTGCCGCGCGGGGAATTCGAGCGCCTTGGCAATGATGCGGTAGCCGATGGCTTCGTCCCCTTCAATC
>CP070634.1:744706-768588 GCA_020356105.1 Rhodospirillales bacterium
CCAGCCGTCATGCGGTTGCATCGGCGTGGCGGGCAGCGCGGTCTGCGGCTGCGGCAGCCGGTCGGCGCGATAGATGACGCGACGCAGCGCGAGCCGGCCGACCGGCGTCGCGCCGTCGCCTTCGCGCTTGTCGGCGCGGACCCCGCCACGCCCGATCGCGCATCGGAAACTGCGCTGGCCCACCATCATCCGGCCGGTGGCGTCGACGACGAGGTCCACCGTCGCGCCTACAGAAGGTGCCCGGCGCGGGCCGCCTTGGTGCTCAGATACCGGTCGTTGTGGGCGTTGGCGGGAAACGCGTGGGGGACGCGCTCGACCACCTCGATGCCGCAGGCGCAGAGGCCCTTGACCTTGGCCGGATTGTTGGTCAGCAGCCGGACCCGGTTGATTCCGAGCGCCCGCAGCATCGTCGCGGCCGGCCGGTAAGCCCGGGCGTCGGCCTCGAATCCAAGGCGTTCGTTGGCGTCGATGGTGTCGAAGCCCTCGTCCTGCAGCCGGTAGGCGCGCAGCTTGTTGACCAGCCCGATGCCGCGGCCCTCCTGCGCCAGATAGAGCAGCACGCCGGCGCCGTCGGCCGCGATCGTCTGGATCGCGCCGCGTAGCTGTTCACCGCAGTCGCAACGCAGGCTGCCCAGCAGGTCGCCGGTGAAGCATTCCGAGTGAATCCGAACCAGCACCGCGTCGTCGCGCCGCGGCTCACCGATGACGATCGCGAGGTGCTCCTTGCCGCCGTCCTCCGGCCGAAACGCAAAGATCTCCGCGTTTTCGGCGCCCTCGAGGGGCACCGGCGCGCGCGTCACCAGGGTCACCGATTCCCCCTCCGCGTCGGCCCGATATGCCGCGATCCAGTCGGCGTCGATCGCCAGCAGGTCTTCTTGTTCGGCGAACCGCGCCGCATCGCCGGGGATCGAAACGGTGATCGCGGCCGGCAGCAGGCGCGCGAGCTTCACCAGTTCAACCGCGGCCCGCTGCAGCGCGTCGGCCGGCCCTGCGGGGTGCCCGGTCGGGCCGGGGCCCGGGCCTTCCGCCCCGGCGACGGCGCGAACGAGCACCGTATCGAGCGGCGCGCCTGCCGCGCCACCGCAGGGAATCGCGACCGCCGGCGAGTCGGCCACGTTCAGTGCCAGCGCGGCCGCGCGCGCCCGGGGGACGACGCAGCAGGGTGCGCTCCCCACCCGCCCGAAGAGGTCCTCCGCCGCATCCGCAACTTCCGCCGCGACGACCAGCACCGCCTCGCCGCCGCGGGCATCGATCAGGACGACCCCGGCACCGCGTCGCAAATCGCCCAGCGCGCGTGCGATCGCGGAGCGCGCACGGGCCCGGTCCGGTTCGTCCCGCCCGACCTCGTGCTGACTAGCGCCGTTCGACATGATAAACTCCAGTAAATTTCCGGCGACCGTGTAGCGCAAACCGGCTGCGCTGTCATTATAAGCTTGGTAGATATAGTGATTGAAGCGGCGACATGGAATGCGCGAGCGGTCGTGGACGCGCTGTAGAGCGATTCAAGCCTTGTCGGGGCGCGACGCTGTCCCATCTTTGTTCTAACGGTCAGGGCACCGCGAACGAACGGGATGCGATCGAAACGGTCGCCAAAGGGTGACGCTTCTGGCCTCCGCCGCCGGCCGCAGCAAGTGGGAGGACATGGCGATGACGGGCAAGCGCATATTGATGGTCGATGACGACGATGCCCTGCGGACCTCTCTGGCCGAGCAGCTGCAGCTTCACGAGGAGTTCGAGGTCGTGGCTGTCGGCAGCGCCGCCGCGGCGCTGGATACCGTCAAGACGAATTATTTCGATATCGTCCTGCTGGATGTCGGCCTGCCGGACATGGATGGCCGGGAATGCTGCCGCCTGATGCGTCGCGGCGGCATGAAGGCGCCGGTCATCATGCTCACCGCGCATGATACCGACGCCGACACCATCCTCGGTCTCGATGCCGGCGCCAATGATTACGTCACCAAGCCGTTCCGCCTCGGCGTCCTGCTGGCCCGGGTGCGCGCGCAGTTGCGCCAGCACGAGCAAAGCGAGGACGCGGTATTCCCGGTCGGGCCCTACACCTTCAGGCCGTCCGCGAAGATGCTGATCGACGACCAGAACAACCGCAAGATCCGGCTGACGGAGAAGGAAACCTCCATCCTCAAATACCTTTACCGGGCCGGCGACAAGGCGATCGGCCGCGATCAGCTTCTGGGCGAGGTCTGGGGCTACAACGCCGAGGTCACCACGCACACGCTGGAAACGCATGTCTACCGGCTGCGCCAGAAGATCGAGCGCGATCCCTCACATGCCGAGATCCTGGTCACCGAACCCGGCGGCTACCGGCTGGTTCCCTGATACCGACCGCCGTCGAGCAGGTTGGCTCGCCGACCCCGATAGCATTTGCCGCCGCGCACCGGCACGCGTAAACTCGAGCCCTGCCAAGCGAGGAGGCACGAATGCCGTTTTTCAAGATATCGGACATGGAGGTCACGCGGCCGGAATTGGGGCGTGCCGAGATGCGAACCGTTGCCGGCGAACTGATGAAGGTCGGGCACGTCACCTATCAGGCGGGCGACGGGCCGCCGCCGCATTTCCACCCCAACGAGGAGCAGTTCCTCTACATGCTCGAGGGCCGGATGCGCATGCAGGTGGGCGATGAAACCCGCACCGTCGGGCCGGGGGACCTGGTTCATATTCCCCGCAACGCGGTGCACGGGATTCACATCACCGAAGGCCCGGCGAAATTCTTCACCTGCAAGAGCCCGGCCGGCGACGGTGACCTGAACCAGGATTACAACAAGGCCCCGGAGGCCGAGAACCTGCGGGCGCGGCTCGAGGCGAACGCCACCGGCGACTGACCGGTCGACGAGGCACCGGTCGATGCCGTGCATGCCGGCGAGATGTCGGTTTGTTCGCGCCCTGTTCGAAAATCCGCGACTCGAACAGGTCGATGGCAAACTAGGCATTGTGCCTTGAAGGCGGTCGCGAATTAGGCTTTCAAACTATTTTCAAGTCATTCTGCGATTTATCGAGATCGGCAACCACCGGCACGTGGTCGGACGGTCGCTCCCAGCCGCGGGCCTCGCGAATGACCGCCGCCCGGGTCAGCCGCGGTGCCAGATCGGGTGAGACCCAGATGTGGTCGAGTCGCCGTCCGCGATCCGATGCAGCCCAGTCCCGCGCGCGATAGCTCCACCACGAGTACAGCTTCTCGGCGGGCGGCACGAAGTGACGCACCGCGTCGACCCAGCCGCCCTCCTGCTGGGCGCGGGTGATCTTTTCGACCTCGATCGGCGTATGGCTGACCACGGTCAAGAGCTGCCGGTGCGACCACACATCGGTTTCCAGAGGCGCGACATTGAAGTCGCCGACGACCGCGACGGGTCGACCCTGGCGCCGGAGCGCCTGCGACCAGAGGGCCAGCTCGTCGAGGAATTCGAGCTTGTGGGCGAACTTGTCGTTTTCCGTTGGATCCGGTACATCGCCGCCGGCGGGAATATACAGGCAGTGAAGATCGATCCCTTCGATGCGCACCGCGATATGCCGGCAATCGTCGCGACCGCAGAACTGCTTGCCGTCCATGGGCTCGAGCGGTAGCCGCGAGAGGATCGCGACGCCGTTGTAGCCCTTCATGCCCCGGACCGCGATGTGACGATATCCAAGCGATTCGATGTCCTTGCGGGGAAACGAGTCGTCGACGACCTTGGTTTCCTGCAAACAAATCACATCCGGGCCGAATTCCCGCGCCAGCCGCGCCACGAGGGGCAGGCGCAACCGCACCGAATTGACGTTCCAGGTGGCGATCCGCATCGGCTCACCGCATCCGTGTCGGACGGCGCGCCGAGACCTTCCGCCGCGGCAGCGATCGCCCGCGATTCCGTGCCGGCGAGCTCATCAGGCCGCTTCGGTGCGACCGCCGCCGGCGCCCGACGCGGAGCGGCCCGCGCGGCGGGCCCGTGCCGCGTCGCCGAAGCTGCGGAACATGGCTTGTGACAAGGGCCATTCGAGGGCGATCGGATGCTCGGGATGCCACTGCACCGACAAGGCGAATGCCTGCGCGTCCCGCACGGTGACGGCTTCGACGACACCGTCCGGGCTGACCGCCTCCACGGCCAGCCGGTCGGCGACGCGGTCGATCGCCTGCGCATGCAGCGAGTTGACCATGACCTCGGTGGCGCCGCCGGCCAAGCGCTGCAACACGCCGCCCGGCGTGATGCGGATCGCGTGGCGCTCGCGATAGCGGTCGTCATACGGCTTGGTCTGGTCCGATCGGTGATCGTCCTTGCCGTCCTCCTCGTGGACGTTCTGGTGCAGGGTGCCGCCGAGCGCGACGTTGAGCTCCTGGTGGCCACGGCAGATCGCGAAAAGCGGCACGCCGAGCTCAAGGGCCGCGCGAATCAGCGGCAGGGTCGTCGCGTCGCGCACCGGGTCGTGATGGGTTCCCGGCCGGCTCGCCGTGCCGTTGTAGTGATGCGGCTCCACATTCGAGGGGCTGCCGGTCAACAGCAGACCGTCCAGCCGCTGGGCCAGCTCACGCGGATCGTACCAGTCCCCAAGCGCAGGAATCAGAAGCGGCATGCAGTGGGCCGCGCCGGCCACGGCCATGATGTATTTCTCTCCCACCTTGTGGAAATCGCCGCCGCCGCCCTCGGCGATCACACAGGCCGGGATGCCCACCAGGGGAAGATCGTGCTCCGTCATCTGCAGTGTCTTTCGAATCGTTGAACGCGAACCGCCAAAGCGCCCGTTAATCGTCTCATTGCCGTCGTATCCACGTTACCGCTCCGGCCGCCTCTCGAACCGGTTGATGAAGCGGAACAGGGACTTGTCAAGCGGCGCACCGTACCGTGGGTCGATCAGCGTTACCTGGATCCGCTGGCCCTGCGCGTCGTGCACGGTCCAGCTCTTCAGCGACAGCGGCTTTCGTGCCAGGGTCAGGCTGACGCGTCCCGCCTCGGGCCGCCGGGAATCGACCACATCGACGCGCACCGACGAGGGGCGCGCTTCGATACCCGTCACCACCAGCCCCTCGGAAAAGGAGAAATCCTTGCGCAGCAGCAGGCCCGCCGGAGTCTTGCCGAGCGGCAAATAGGTGACTTGCTCGAGCTCCTGGTCGACATAGATGAACCAGGTCCCGTCGGCGACCAGCAGATAGGGAAACGGCGGCTCGTACTCGAACCGCATCCGGCCGGGACGCTGCAGGTAGAGTTTTCCCTTGGCGTACTGGCCTTGCGCGCTCATCTGCACGAATCCCGCCTCGACCGTGGTTATTCCGTTGAGGTAGTCCTCGATCTGGCTGATCAGGATCTGCTCCTCCGGGGACAGACGCGCCGGCTCCGGTGCCGCGGTTGTCTGGGCAGCCAACGATGTCGCCGCGATGAGCGAGACGACCAGCGCGGCGCCGAGGCGCCTCATGCCGACGCTAATGCCCATGACCACTGCCGCCGCCGAGGATTTCCCGTTTGCCGACATGGTTGGCCGGGCTGACCACGCCCTGCTTTTCCATCTGCTCGATGATCCGTGCCGCACGATTGTAGCCGATCTGCAAATGCCTCTGGATGAAACTGGTCGACGCCCGGCCCTCGCGGACCACCAGCTCGACCGCCTGGTGATACATTTCGTCGCCGCCGCCCAAGGCCTCCTCGCCCGGCCCTTCTTCCTCCTCGGTGACGCCCTCGTTATAGATAGGGGCGCCCTGGTCGCGAAGGAAGGCCGCAACCGCTTCGACCTCGGTTTCGTCGATGAACGGTCCGTGGATGCGCGTGATCCGACCGCCTCCCGCCATATACAGCATGTCGCCGCGGCCGAGCAGCTGTTCGGCCCCTTGTTCGCCGAGAATCGTCCGGCTGTCGACCCGCGAGGTGACCTGGAAACTGACCCGGGTGGGGAAATTCGCCTTGATCGTCCCCGTCACCACGTCGACCGAGGGGCGCTGGGTGGCCATGATCAGGTGAATGCCTGCCGCGCGGGCCATCTGCGAGAGTCGCTGGATCGCCGCTTCGATTTCCTTGCCGGCGACCATCATCAGGTCGGCCATCTCGTCGACGACGACGACGATGTACGGCAGCGACGAAAGGTCCAGCGGCTGGTCCTCGTAGACCGGTCGGCCGGTCTCTGAATCGAAACCGGTCTGGACCTTGCGCGTCAGCACCTCACCGCTGCGCCGGGCCTTGGCCAGGCGGGCATTGTAGCCCTCGATATTGCGCACCCCCAGCTTCGACATGGAACGGTAGCGCTCCTCCATCTCGCGCACCGTCCATTTCAAGGCCACCACCGCCTTCTTCGGTTCGGTCACGACCGGTGCGATGAGATGGGGAATGTCGTCGTAGACAGACAGTTCCAGCATCTTCGGATCGATCATGATGAATTTGCATTCGTCCGGTGTCAGCCGGAACAGCAGCGAGAGGACCATCGCGTTGAGCCCGACCGACTTGCCGGAGCCGGTGGTGCCGGCAACCAGCAGATGCGGCATGCGCGCGAGGTCGACGACAACCGGCGCCCCGCCGATATCCTTGCCCAACGCCAGCGGCAGTTTCAGGGCCGATTTGGCGACCGCCGGGGCGGCCAGCAGCTCGCGCAGAAAGACCGTCTGGCGATGCGCGTTGGGCAGTTCGATGCCGATCACGTTGCGGCCCGGAATCGTCGCGATTCGGGCGGATATGGCGCTCATCGACCGCGCGATGTCGTCGGCCAGGCCGATCACCCGGCTGGTCTTGATGCCCGGCGCCGGTTCGAGCTCGTAGAGCGTGACGACCGGGCCGGGCCGCACCTTCACGATCTCGCCCCGGATGCCGAAATCTTCGAGCACCTGCTCGAGCAGTCGCGCGTTCTGTTCCAGCGAGTCTGGCGACAATTCGGCATCCCGCGCGTCCGCCTGGGGCACCGCCTCGAGCAGGTCGAGCGGCGGTGGCTGGAACGTGCCGTCCGGGGCTGCGAGGTCCAGCGAGGCCTGGCTGGCGCCGAGCGGTCGCGGCGTCCGCTTGCGGGGTTCCAGCCGGCGTTTCGCGCGCGCCGTGGGCGCGGCAGGAGGCTCGCCTGTCGGAAACGGATCCTGTGCCGCGGCGAGATAAGGCTCGGCCCGAACCGCATCGGCCTCGTTGGCGGCGGGTCCGCGCCGGGCGGCCGATCGCGCGCGGCTCACGGCGCGTCGGGGCGCGGCCAACAGCGCCGAGATGCGCGCCCAGCCGGCGCGCCATTCGGCGCGGCTGAAGCCGAGCAGCCACAATGTCGCACAGGCCGTCGCAATACCGCTCATGGTGCCGACGATGAACGGATCGCTCAACGGCCCTGTTCCGCCCGCCGCCGCCGTCAGCCAGATCAGGATCTGGCGCCCGACCAGCCCGCCGAGACCGGCGCGCAACGGCCACGATTCGGGTTCCGGCATCGCCTCGAAGGTGACGGCACCGGTCAACAGGACGAGCGACAGCACGGCGAACCGCGCCCAGACCTGTCGCAGGCCGCCGCGACGGAACAGAAGATACCCCCAGGCGCCGACGATGATCGCGCCGAGGCCCGCTGTCAGCCCCAGCGTCTGCAATGCGAGATCCGCGACCACCGCGCCCGGATATCCCAAGAGGTTGTTGACGCTGCCGCGGCCGCCGGCCGTGTTGAGCGATGGGTCGGACGAATCGTAGGTCAGCATCGCGACGATCACGACGATCGCCGTCGCGATCAGGGCGAGGCCCACCCCCTCGACCAGCCGCCGGCGCACGAAAGCGCCGAGCCCGGCCGGCAACACAGCGGTCCGCCGTCGCGATGCCATCGCTCAGCGCTCCAGCGCGTCGGCCAGTCGGCTCAGGCCGGCCTCGGCGGTATCCAGATCGTGCACCAGGGCGATCCGGATATAGCGATCGCCCGGGTTCGCGCCGGTCGCCGAATCGGGCCGGCTCATATAGCCGCCGGGCATCACCTTGACGGCGCCGTGGCGCCATGCGGCGCGCGCCGCCGCCTCGCCGTCGCCCACATCGAGCCACAGAAAGAAGCCGCCGGGCGAATCGTGATAGCCCGCCCGATTGCCGAGAATCCGCCGCGCCAGCTCGAACAGCGCCTGGTAATGCGCGCGGCTCCGGACCACATGGTCCTCGTCGCGCCACAACGCTGCAGCCGCCGCCTGCAGCGGACCGGGAATCGGCGCGCCGCCATAGTTGCGCAGGCGCAGCAACCGAGCCAGCGCCGCCGCGTCGCCGGCGACGAACCCGGCCCTGAGGCCCGCCGCGTTCGATCGCTTCGAGAGCGAATGGAACACCAGCACACCCTCCATCTCGCCGCCCAGCGCGGCGCAGGCCTCGAGGCCGCCCGGCGGCGGCGATCCGCGCCAGATCTCGGAATAGCACTCGTCGAGGGCGAGCAGGAAGCCATGCTCCCGCGCCAGCTCGATCAGGGTCTGCAGGCGCTCCAGCGACGCCACCGCGCCCTGCGGATTGCCCGGGCTGCAGAGATAGGCCAGAGCCGTGCGCCGCAGCAAGTTCGGGTCGAGCGCGGCGTAATCGGGCATGAACCCGCTCTCCGCGGTCGCCGGCACCAGTACCGGCTCGGCCCCCGCCAGCACCGTGGCACCGTAATAGACGTGATACATCGGGTTCGGCATCAGCACCACCGGCGGTCCAGCGCCGGTGCCGCCGTCGCGGTCCGGAACCGCCACCAGAGCCGTCTGGAACAGCACCTCGCGGGTGCCGCAGGCCGCGATCACATGACGCTCGGGATCGACCATGCCGTCCGGCAGGCCATAGCGGCGGGTCAGCCACGCCGCCGCGGCAGCGCGGAAATCGGACGTGCCCTCGACCGGCGGATAGCGGTTCCACAGATGCGATTCGCGGGCCACCGCTTCGGCCACCATTGCTGGCTGCGGCAGCTGCGGCTCGCCGATATGCATCAGGATCGGCGCCATGCCCTCGGCGGCCGGGATGTCCTTGAGCAGGGCCGCCAGCCGCTGGAAGGGGTAGTCGCCGAGCAGGTCGAGTCCGGGGTGGTCGCGCATCGTTGGTCCAACAAAGGCGCGTCGCCGGGTTGCCTTGGCGGCGACGCGTACAAAACGTAAACTCGCGGCCCCGGATAGTACGCGTCCCGGACCACGATCTCAAGCTATCCGGACAGCGCGGCGGAATTGTGACCTCGCCCGGCCGCGACAGGGATCGATACGCCGGCGCCGCCAGAAAAAGGCCCCGGGGCATTTGCCCCGGGGCCAGTCGGACCATGATATGGGAGGTTGGTCAGACGAGGCTCTGCGAGCCGCGGAACTCGGGATAGGCCTCCAGGCCCAGTTCGCCGCGGTCGAGGCCGAGATCCTCTTCCTCGTCGCTGACCCGGATCCCGACAGTGAACTTCAGGGCCAGCCAGACGATCGCACTGGCCGCGGCGACGAAGATGCCGACCGCGACGATACCGACGATCTGTGTGACCAGGGAGCCGCCGCCGAAGATGCCGACCGCCAGGGTGCCCCAGATGCCGGCGAACAGATGCACCGGGATGGCGCCGACGACGTCGTCTATTTTCAGCTTGTCGAGCAGCGGCACCGCCAGCACCACGATCAGGGCGCCGATACCGCCGACGATCAGGGCCAGGAAGTGGTTCTGCAGGTCCGGCCCGGCGGTGATCGAGACCAGGCCGGCCAGGGCGCCGTTCAGCGCCATGGTGAGGTCGACCTTCTTGTAGATGACCTGGGTCGCCGCCATCGCCACGACGACGCCGGCCGCCGCCGCCAGGTTGGTGTTGACGAAGACGATCGACATCGCGGCGGCGTCGAGGGCCGAGCCCAGCGCGAGTTGCGAGCCGCCGTTGAAACCGAACCAGCCGAGCCACAGGATGAAGGTGCCCAGGGTCGCCAGCGGCAGGTTGGAGCCCGGGATCGGGTTGACCCGGCCGTCCGGACCGTACTTGCCCTTGCGGGCGCCGAGAATGATGGCGCCGGTCAGCGCCGCCCAGCCGCCCACCGAATGGACGATGGTCGATCCGGCGAAATCCGAGAAGCCGCGCTCGCTGAGCCAGCCGCCGCCCCAGGTCCAGGCGCCCTGGATCGGGTAGATGATGGCGGTGAGCACGACGATGAAGATCATGAACGGCCAGAGCTTGATGCGCTCGGCCAGGGTGCCCGAGACGATCGAGGCCGTGGTGGCGACGAACACCATCTGGAAGAACCAGTCGGACATCACCGAATAGCCGTTGTCGACCACGGCGGCGACCATCTCCTCGGTCGCCTCCTCGGCATTGATCAGCGCGAGCTCCGCTTCCGACGGGTTGTACAGCACGCTGAACGAACCGATCCAGCCGCCGACATCGACATACATCAGGCTGTAGCCGATCAGGTAGTACATGATGCCGGCGACCGAATAGAGCGCGATGTTCTTCAGGCAGATCGTCGCGGTGTTCTTGCTGCGCACCAGCCCGGCCTCGAGCATCGCGAAGCCGGCGGCCATGAACATCACCAGGAAGCCGGCGACGAGAAACGAGAAGCTGTTGAAGACGAAGGCCGTCTCCGCTTCGACGGCGGCCGCGGCCGGCAGGGCGGCGACGGCGGCGAGCCCGAGGGCCGCGACCGCGGCAAGGACGATTTTATGCAGATGTTTCATGAGTCCCCTCTCCCTCAGAGCGCTTCGCCACCGGTCTCGCCCGTGCGGATGCGCACCGCCTGGGAGACGTCGAGTACGAAAATCTTGCCGTCGCCGATCTTTCCGGTGCTGGCGGTTGTCTGGATGGTCTCGACGGCCCGGTCGAGCATGTCGTCCGAGACCACCACCTCGATCTTCACCTTGGGCAAGAAATTCACGGCGTATTCCGCGCCGCGGTAGATTTCGGTCTGGCCTTTCTGACGGCCAAACCCCTTGACCTCGCTGACGGTCAGACCCTGGACACCGAGTTCGGTGAGGGCTTCGCGAACGCCATCGAGTTTGAATGGCTTGATAATCGCCATCACGAGCTTCATAGCGGGGCTCCCCCTATGCCAATTGTGCGAGTGGCCCCGGCCGGGGCCGCGCCGCCGCGGCGACGCATGATCGGCAACCGCTTCTCAAGTTTCATGCCAGCTTGCCGGAAATAAAAATATCGCTGATAAATCAATATCTTGAAGGCGTATCGGCACCCTGGCACACGGATCGCCGATCAGCAAATCGCACAAAAAATAGGCAGGCGCCGCTATATGCCTATTCTTTGATCATTGGGCCTCGGCATCGCTGTTTTTTGTGGACGAACCGGACCCGCCCGTGGATTCTGCGCCGATGTCCACGTCCACAACGTCCGAAATCCCGGATCCGCCAACAGAGCGCGATGCAGACGTTGAAACCGAGGTGCTGATCCTCGGCGGCGGCATGGTCGGCATGACCCTGGCCAACGCGTTGGCGGGCGCCGGCGTCGCCACCCTCGTCGTCGACAGCGCGCCATCGGACTCGCTGCTCGAGGCCGGCTATGACGGCCGCGCCTCGGCCATTGCGCACGGCTCGGCGCAGGTCTTCCGCGGCATCGGCCTGTGGCCGCTGGTTGAGTCCGAGGCCGGTCCGATCGTCGACATCAGGGTTGCCGACGGAACCGTCGCCGCCGGGCCGTCGACCCTGTTCCTGCACTACGATCACCGGGCGGTTGGCGATCAGCCATTCGGCTACATGATCGAGAATCGCGTGATCCGCCGCGCCCTGTTCGAGCAGGCCGCGACGCTGCCGCCGCTGCGCCGGATCGCGCCGGCGCGAGTCGCTTCGCTGACCCGCGAGCCCGGTGGCACGGCGGCGCGGCTCGAAGACGGCAGGCAGATCCGTTGCCGGCTTGTGGTGGGCGCCGAGGGCCGCGCCTCGCCGTCGCGGTCCGAGGCCGGGATCGCCGTCACCCGCCTGCCCTACGACCAGACGGCCATCGTCTGCACCGTGCGTCACGAGCGCGACCACCGCGGCGTTGCCGTCGAGTATTTCCTGCCCTCGGGGCCGTTCGCCATGCTGCCGCTGACCGGGCGGCGCATGAACATCGTCTGGACCGAGCGACCGGCTCTTGCCGAACGTTACCTCGCGCTGGACGATGCGGCGTTCCTCGACGAGCTCGGCCGCCGGTTCGGCGCGTGGCTGGGCGCGCTCGCGCTGGTCGGGCCGCGCTTCTCCTATCCGCTCGCGCTGCAGCACGCGGCGCGCTACACCGACCGCCGCCTGGCGCTGGTCGGCGACGCGGCGCACGCGATCCACCCGATCGCCGGACAGGGGTTGAATCTGGGGTTGCGCGATGTCGCCGCGCTGGCCCAGGCAATTATCGATGCGCGGCGGCTTGGTCTAGATATCGGCGGTGCCGACGTCCTGGGCCGCTACGAACGCTGGCGGCGCTTCGATTCGGTGTTGCTGGCCGCGGTCACAGACGGTCTGAACCGGCTGTTTTCGAACGATATCCCGCCGCTGCGCCTGGCCCGCGATCTCGGATTGGCGACGGTCGACCGGATTCCACCGCTAAAGCGGTTCTTCATGCGGCACGCGATGGGCGTGGTCGGCGACCTGCCGCGGCTGGTCAGAGGCGAAGCGCTGTAGGCGGGCGGCGACCGGCCGCGACCGGCCGGTCATGGCGCCGCCGGCCGATGGCCGCAGCGGACCGCCAGATGGCGCTCAATGGGGATCCCGGCTCAGGCCCTTCTGTTCGAGCTCGGCGAGATAGGCCTGCCAGACCTCGTCCTTGGTCTGTCCGAGGCGATAGAGGAAATCCCAGGTGTAGATTCCCGTGTCGTGCAAATCGTCGAACTTGATGCAGATCGCGTAATTGCCGACCGGCTCGATCTCCATGATCCCGACGTGGCGGCGGCCGGATACGGTCTGTTTCTGGCCCGGTCCGTGCCCCTGCACTTCCGCCGACGGGCTCTCGACCCGCAACAATTCGGCCGGAAAGAGGAACGAGCTGCCGTCGTCGAAATCGACCTCCAGCGCCTTCTCCGCCTTCTTGAGGCGAATCTCGGTGGGCCAGTGGGCAACGCTGAATTCGCTTGCCGGTCCGTTCATCTCATCCGCCCTCCTCGTCATCCAGGCTGCGTGCGACGTCGCGCAGCATGATCGGCACGCCGTCCCGAATCGGATAGGCCAGCCGCGCCTCGTCGCTGATCAACTCGCCCTTTTCGGCATCATAGCGCAGCGGCGACTTGGTCAGCGGGCAGACCAGGCTTTCCAGCAGCTTGGGATCCACGCCGGATTTATGATCGGGCATCGGCTCTGTCTCCCCGGTCGCTTACTGGCGCATCGGCCCGCACGTTGCCCCGTCCATCTCGATCAGGGCCAGCAGCACCTCCGCCCGGGCCGTCAGGTCCGCGGCTTCGAGCAGCGCTTGCTTCTCCGAGGCGCCGAACGGACAGATCATCGACAGGCAGGTTACCAGCCGTTCCTCCGGCGCCTCGCGCAGCGCCGCCCAATCGGCCTCCAGGCCATGCGCGCCGAAATAGTCCTTCAGCGCGGTCAGCAGGCGCTTCCGGTTGAGCCCCGGCTCCGGCGAGGGCTCGAGATCGTCACGGAATTCGCTCCAGTTCGCCCGCACCCGCCGATAGCCGGACACCGGCTCCAGCTCCTCGGCAACGTTGAAACGGCAGACGCCGGCCAGGGCAATCAGGTAGCGGCCGTCCTCGGTTTCCTCGAAGCGGCAGATCCGCCCCGCGCATCCGGTCGCATAGAGATCGGGGTCGTTCCGGCCGTCTCCGCCAGACACCGGCTGGATCATGCCGATCATGCGCTGCGCCGCCAGCGCGTCCTCGACCATCGCCAGGTAGCGCGGCTCGAAAATGTTGAGCGGCAGCCGTCCGCGCGGCAGCAACAGAACCTCGGACAGCGGGAACACCGGAATCGTCGCCGGCAGCTGCTCGAATGTCGGGTCGAATACGCTCATGAGAACAGAATCGAAGACAGCTTGCGCCGCGAATCCACCGTCAACGGATCGGTCGGCCCGAGCGCGTCGAAGATCTTCAGCAGTCGCTTGCGCGCAGCCTCGTCATTCCATTCCCGGTTGCGCCGCACGATCTCCAGCAACGCATCGACCGCAGCCGTCGCGTCACCCCCACCGTAGAGCGCCAGCGCCAGATCGTATCGCGACTGGTGGTCGTCGGGGTCGGCGGCGAGTCGGGCCTGCAAGTCGGCGACATCGCCGGAAACGTCCTCGGTATCGGCCGCGAGCTCGATGGCCGAGCGCACCGCGGCGACATCCGGGTCCGACGCCTTGTCGCCCGGCACCTGGTCCAGCGCCGCCCGCGCCTCTTCGATGCGGCCGCCTTTCAGATGGCATTTCGCCAGACCGGCCATCGCCCGGACTTCGTCCGGCACGTGCTGCAGGATCTGCTGGTAGATGGCACTGGCTGTTGCTGCATCGCCGCCGTCGAAGGCCGCGCCCGCCTGTTCCAGAGCCTGATCCACAGGCGACGAACCGGCCTCGCCGCCGCCCGCCTCGATCAGTCGATCGACGAATGACTTGACCTGCGATTCCGGCAGCGCCCCCATGAACGCGTCGACCGGTCGACCGCCGGCAAAGCCGAACACCGCGGGGATCGACTGCACGCGCAGTTGCTGTGCAACCGCCGGGTTTTCATCGGTGTTGACCTTGACCAGCCGGACCTTGCCGGCCGCCGCCTTGACCACCTTCTCCAGCACCGGGGTCAGTTGCTTGCACGGGCCGCACCACGGGGCCCAGAAATCGACGATGATGGGAACGGCGTTGCTGGCCTCGATCACATCGTTGACGAACCCGGCATCGGTGGTCTCGGTCACCAGCGCATCGGTATCGACCGGCTGGCTGATCAGTTGCTCCATGGTCTTGGTCCGGTGTCGTTTCTTTTTGCCCCGCGGGGCGCCGCAGAGAACGTGTTTCGGCCCCGGCCGGCACCCCCGTCATGACAGCGACATAAATGGCCCCTCGCAGCGCGGCTGGCAAGGCCCGGCGACACTAATCTTCGCTCGCGTCGTCGAAATCGACGATCAGCGGCGGGTGACGCTCGGCCTCGAGGAACCTCATCAGATCGTCCGCCGTCAGCGCCGACGTCCGGTCGTTGCGCAGCGGATGCGCGTTGATCGGTGACTGAGCCAGCAACGCCCTGTCCAGCACCATCGTGACCTGGCCCTCGCGGTCGTTGATCACGGCGAATGGCGTTACCGCCCCCGGGATCACGCCAAGATGCGCCATCAGCAGCTCGGCATTACCGAAGGAGAGGTTGCCCTGGGCGCCGAGCCGCCGGCGCAGCGACTTGAGGTCGACATCGCGCGATTCCAGCACGGTGACCAGCCACATGCGGCGCTTCTTGTCGCGCAGGAACAGGTTCTTGATATGCGCGCCGGGCAGGTCGCCGCGCAGCGCGCGCGACTGCTCGACGGTGAACAGCGGCGGGTGCGCGTGCGTCTCGCAGGCGATACCCAGCTCGTCCAAACGGGCGAGCAGGGCGACATCGTCGTAGGCGGGGCGATCGTCCATGACCCGGGTTTCTAGCGCCGCGCCGGCCGGCCGGCAAGACCCGGGCGGCGCCCGCGTCACCTTGGCAAGACGCCGCTTGCAAAGCGTGCCTCTTTGCGTATGATGCGCGCCGCATTGGACAGCCGGCTCCGGCGTCCCTATATTGCGCTTCGCGGCGCGGGCGTAGCTCAGGGGTAGAGCGCAACCTTGCCAAGGTTGAAGTCGTGGGTTCGAATCCCATCGCCCGCTCCAGCTTTTCGCCGCAGCGTCTCCGGCCGCCCCGAGGGGGCGGTTTTCTTTTGGTCCGGCTTGGCGCCGCGGGCGGTTCCGCAACCCGGCCCGGCATCGCCTCTCCGACGGCATGGCGTGGCGATATCGGACGCCCCTTGCCCCGGCGCCGCATGTGCGTATTAAATGCAGCGGAGCCGGCCGCCCGGGGCTGAGAGGGACGGAATGACGGAACGGACGACGACGCTCAAGCAGGAGACGATCGATGCGATCGTCGGCCGGGTCCAGGAACGGTTCGAGGGCGACCGGGCCGCCGCGGCCGAGCGGTTCATTCGCCATTATTACGAGGACATTGCGCCGGAGGACATCGTCGGAACCGATCCGGCGGACCTCTATGGCTCGGCGTTGTCGCTGTGGCAACTCGGCGCGCAGCGGCGACCCGGCGAGGTCAAGATCCGGGTCTTCAACCCGCGCGTCGAGAAGCATGGCTGGCATTCGCCGCACACCGTCATCGAGATCGTCCATGACGACATGCCCTTCCTGGTCGACTCGGTGACCATGGCCCTGAGCAGCCGCGGCCTGACGGTCCATCTGTTCGTTCACCCGCAGTTCGCGGCGCAGCGTACCGCCGATGGCGAACTTCTTGCGCTGGCGCCGCGCGGCGAGATCGGCGACGGCGCGATCCCCGAATCCTACATGCATATCGATATCGACGAACGCGGTGCCGTCGGCGCGCTGCGCGAGATCGAGGACCAGCTGAAGGCGGTGCTGGCCGATGTGCGCGCCGCGGTCACCGACTGGCGACAGATGATCGAACAGGCCGAAAGCCTGACCGCCGAGCTGGGGTCGACCCCGCCGCCGCGGGCCGAGCCGGCGCAGCTTGCCGAGTCCATCGAGTTCCTGCGCTGGCTGCTCGACGACAACTTCACGTTTCTCGGCTATCGGGAGATGGACATCGAGGGCAAGGGCAAGGGGGCGCGCATCAAGGTCCGGCCCGAGACCTGCCTTGGCCTGCTCGGCGACCCGGAGATCTCCGTCTTCCAGGGGCTGCGCGAGCTGGGTCGGCTGCCGCTCGAGGTGCAGGCCTATCTGCGTCAGTCCGAAGTTCTGGTGCTGACGAAGGCCAACCGCCGCTCAACCGTGCACCGGCCGGTGCTGATGGACGTGATCGTGGTCAAGCGGTTCGACGAGAAGGGCGTGGTCACCGGGGTGCGGTTGTTCGTCGGCCTGTTCACCTCGGCGGCCTATAACCAGAGTCCGCGCAACATACCCCTGTTGCGCCAGAAGATCGCCGAACTGATCCGCCGTGCCGACTACGATCCCGCCAGCCATGCGGGCAAGGCCCTGGTGCACATCCTCGACAGCTATCCGCGGGATGAGCTGTTCCAGACCGGGCTGGACGACCTCTACGACATCACCCGCGGCATCGTGCAGCTGCAGGAACGCCAGCGGACCGCGCTGTTCCTGCGTCGCGACCCGTTCGAGCGGTTCATCTCGGCCTTCGTCTTCGTGCCGCGGGACCGCTACAACACGCGCCTGCGGCTGACCATCGAGCGGATTCTCGGATCGGCGCTCGGCGGCCGGGTCGTCAACTGGTACACGCATATGAGCGACGACGTGCTCAGCCGGGTGCACTTCATCGTCGAGACGACGCCGGGCAAGATCCCCGACTACGATCGCGAGGAGATCGAGGCGCGGCTGGTCGAGGCCGGCCGCTCCTGGGAGGATCGCCTCAAACACGCGCTCGTCGAGACGATGGGCGAGGAGGCGGGGTTGCAGACCTTCGGGCGCTACGACGGGGCATTCCCAGTCGCCTATACCGAGGAATTCTCGGCCCACACCGCGGTCTACGATATCGGCTGCATCGATCGCGCGCTGAGCAGCGGCGAGCTCGGCATGAACCTCTACCATCCGATCGAGGCCGGCGCCAACGAACTACAGTTCAAGATCTACCAGCCGGGCGCGCCGGTGCCGCTGTCCGACGTGCTTCCGATGCTCGAAAACATGGGTCTCAAGGTGCTCGGCGAGGTGCCGTACCACGTGCAGCTGGCGGCGACGGAACGGCCGCTCTGGCTGCATGATTTCTCGCTCGTCTCGCGCGACGGTGGGGCGATCGATTTCGAATCCGTGCGCGAGCCGTTTCACGACAGCTTCGCCCGCATCTGGCGCGGCGAAGTCGAGGATGACGGCTTCAACAGGCTGGTGCTCTCGGCCCGCCTCGGCTGGCGCGAGGTGCTGGTGCTGAAGGCATACAGCAAGTATCTGCGGCAGATCGGCATCCCCTTCAGCCAAGCCTACATGGAAGAGACGCTGGCCCGCAACGGGGCCGTCACCCGGCTGCTGGCGGAGCTGTTCGAGGTCCGTTTCAAGCCCGATTTCTCGGGCGATGCCGACAAGCTCACCGCCGAGCTGCTGCGCGATCTCTTCGATCGTCTCGAGTCCGTGGAAAGCCTCGATGAGGACAGGATCATCCGGCGGTTCGTCAACGTCATTGGCGCCACGGTCCGCACCAACTTCTTTCAAGCCGGGCCCGACGGCGAATCGAAACCCCATCTCGCCCTGAAGCTGGATGCCCGGCGGATCGACGAGCTGCCCGAACCGCGGCCGTTCCGGGAGATCTTCGTCTACAGCCCGCGCATCGAGGGCGTGCATCTGCGGTTCGGTGCGGTGGCGCGGGGCGGGCTGCGCTGGTCCGACCGGCGCGAGGATTTTCGCACCGAGATCCTCGGCCTGGTCAAAGCCCAGCAGGTCAAGAACGCGGTGATCGTGCCGGTCGGCTCAAAGGGCGGCTTCGTCTGCAAGCAGCTGCCCCCGCCCGGCGATCGGGAGGCCTATCTGGCCGAGGGCGTCGCTTGTTACAAGACCTTCATCTCGGGCCTGCTCGACCTGACCGACAACCGGGTCGGCGACGACGTGGTGCCGCCGCCGGACGTGGTGCGCAAGGATCCGGACGATCCCTATCTGGTAGTCGCGGCCGACAAGGGCACCGCGACCTTTTCGGACATCGCCAACGGGGTCGCGCAGGATTACGAATTCTGGCTCGACGATGCCTTCGCCTCGGGCGGCTCGGCCGGCTACGACCACAAGAAGATGGGCATTACAGCGCGCGGCGCTTGGGAGTCGGTGAAACGCCACTTCCGCGAGATGGATCACGACACCCAGAGCGAGGATTTCACCGTTGTCGGCGTCGGCGACATGGCCGGCGACGTGTTCGGCAACGGCATGCTGCTGAGCGAACATATCCGGCTGATCGGCGCGTTCAATCATCTTCATGTGTTCATTGATCCCGACCCCGACGCCAAGGCCAGCTTCGCCGAGCGCAGACGGCTGTTCGAGATGCCGCGCAGCAGCTGGGCCGATTACGACCCGAAACTGATTTCCAAAGGCGGCGGGGTATTCGAACGGCGCGCCAAGGCGATTCGCGTCTCCAAGCAGATGAAGGCTTTGTTCGACATCGACGCGGACAGCCTGACGCCGGCGGAGCTGATCCAGGCGATGCTGAGGGCCAGGGTCGACCTGCTGTGGTTCGGCGGGATCGGCACCTATGTCAAATCGTCCCGCGAGACGGACGCCGCCGTCGGCGACCACGCCAATGACGCACTGCGCGTCGATGCGGACGAACTCGGCTGCAAGGTGATCGGCGAGGGTGCCAATCTCGGCGTCACCCAGCTGGGACGCGTCGAGTTCGCGCTGCGGGGTGGCCGAATCAACACCGACGCGATTGACAATTCGGCCGGCGTCGACACTTCGGACCATGAGGTCAACATCAAGATTCTGATGGGCGATTT
This sequence comes from Rhodospirillales bacterium, assembly GCA_020356105.1. Lineage (GTDB taxonomy): Bacteria > Pseudomonadota > Alphaproteobacteria > UBA8366 > JADFVY01. The sequence continues at coordinate 764,071 of CP070634.1, forward strand.
GATGGCCCGCAAGAAACTTACCCGCGAGAAACGGGACACGCTGCTCGGGCAGATGACCGACGAAGTCGCGGTGCTGGTGCTGCGCAACAACTACCAGCAGACCCAGTCGCTTTCGGTGGTGCAGTACCAGGGCATCGAACGTATGGACGAGCAACTGCGGCTGATCAAGGCACTGGAACGCGCCGGCCGCCTCAATCGGGAAATCGAGTTCCTGCCCGATGAGGAGACCTTCGCCGAACGGCGGACCGAAGGGCGCCCACTAACCCGGCCGGAGCTGGCTGTGCTGCTGGCTTATGCCAAGATCGCGACGTACGACGAGCTGCTGGCATCCGACCTTCCTGACGACCCGGTGTTCGAGGCGGATCTGGCTCGGTACTTCCCGCAGCCCATCCAGGGCAAGTACGCCGATGCGATCGGCCGGCACCGGCTGCGGCGGGAAATCGTCGCCACGTCCTTGACCAACTCCATCATCAACCGCACCGGCCCGGCCTTCATCAACGAAATGCGGCTCAATACCGGCATGGACGTGCCGGCGATCGCCCGTGCCTACACGATCTCCCGCGAAGTGTTCGACCTGCACGCGCTGTGGCACGACATTGAGGCGCTCGATACCATCGCCCCGGCGACGTCGCAGACCGGGATGCTGCTGCAGACGGTTTACACGTTATGGCGTATCACGCCGTGGTTCCTGCGCAATTGTGCGCACCCGCTGGACATCACAAGCCTGATCGCCGAGTTCCACGAGGGCGTGCAGCGGCTTGCGGCCGCGCTGGACGATATTCTCGCCCCCGAACAGCAGCGGGACACGCGCGAACGGGCAAAAAGCTTTGAGCAGTTGGGTGTTCCGGGCAATCTGGCGGCACGAATTGGGCGGTTGAAGGCGTTGTCGTCGGCGCCCGACATCGTGCGCATCGCCAGCGCGGCGGGGCAGGGAGTCGAGGAGGCGGGCACCGCCTATTTCCTGATCGGCGACCGGTTCCGCCTCGACTGGCTGCGCCACACCGCCAGGACCATGTCTGCCGACACCCAGTGGCAGCGCCTGGCCCTCGGCGCCATCATCGACGATGTATGGAGCCACCAGTACGATCTGACGACCGCCGCCCTGAGGTCCGGCAAGGCAGGGGTCGAAGCCGTCGAGGGCTGGGCGGCGGCGCATGTCGAGTCGGTCGAACGCATCGGGGTAATCCTCAACGAAATTCAGTCGGCGCCGACGCCCGATCTCGCGATGCTGGCGGTCGTCAACCGCGAACTGCGCACCCTGGCGGCGCTGTGAGACGCGCTCAGGCGAGCCGCACCGCCGTCCCGGTGGTCGCGACCATCAGCATCGAGGTGTCCTTTCCGACCGCCTCGTAGTCGATGCGGATCGCAAGGATGGCATTCGCGCCCATTTTCTCGGCGTGCATCCGCATATCTGCCATGGCCTGCTCGGTGCCGTCCTGCAGAACAGATTCGTAGGCGCCGGCGCGGCCCCCGACGACGTCGCGGACCCCGGCGAGGAAATCGCGAATCACATTCGCGCCATAGATCGCCTGTCCGGTCACGACACCAAGATATTCGGCGATCTCGCGGCCCTGAACGCTTTCCGTCGTGGTGTATAGCATCGGCTTGCCCTCGAATCGTCTCACGCAGTCGGTTTCTTGGCGACAGGCCGGCATGGTAGGGATATCTGGTTACTTTCCCGTGAACGAGGACGAACCGGCCGATGGCGGACAGAAAAGCGATCATATCGTGGTGTTTCTACGACTGGGCGAACTCCGCCTATCCGACGATCATCACGACGTTTGTGTTCGGCGCCTATTTCACCAAAGCGGTGGCGGTGACGCCGGAATCGGGAACCGCCGCCTGGGGCTATACGGTCGGCGCCGCCGGCCTTGCCGTCGCGCTGCTCGGGCCGGTGCTCGGGGCGATCGCCGACCAGGGTGGGCGACGCAAGCCCTGGCTTTCGGTATTCACCGCCGGCGGCGTCCTGACGACGGCGCTGTTGTGGTTCACCTTGCCCGACCCCGCCTTCATTCCCTGGGCGCTGATTCTGCTGGCGCTGTCCAGCATCGCGTTCGAGTTCGGCATGGTGTTCTACAATGCCATGCTGCCGGACCTCGTCGGGCCCGGCCGGGTCGGCCGGGTCTCCGGCTGGGGCTGGGGACTCGGCTATGCCGGCGGCCTCGCCTGCCTGGTCATCGCCCTGTTCGGCTTCGTCCAGACGGAGACCCCGTTGTTCGGGGTGTCGACCGAGGCGGCGGGGCATGTGCGGGCGGTCACGCTGCTCGCGGCGGGCTGGTATGCGCTGTTCGCGCTGCCGCTGTTCCTGTTCACGCCGGACCGGACGGCCGTCGAGCTGGGCACGCTACCGGCCATTCGCGCCGGAATGGCGGCGCTGCTCGGAACCGTGCGCCAGATCCGCGACTATCGTGAAATCCTGTGGTTCCTGGTTGCCCGCATGTTCTATGCCGACGGGCTCGTCACCCTGTTCGCGGTTGGCGGAATCTATGCGGCCGGAACCTTCGGCATGGGGTTCGGCGAGGTCGTGCAGTTCGGTATCGCGCTGAACGTCACCGCGGGGCTCGGCGCCTTCGCCTTTGCCTGGCTGGATGACCGCATCGGCGCCAAGCCGGTGATCGCCGTCGCGCTCTTCGCGCTGATCGGCCTCGGCGGGGCGGCCCTCGCGGCGACGGCCAAGTCGACGTTCTGGATCGTCGGCATGGCGCTGGGGGTGTTCGTCGGCCCGGCCCAGGCGGCCAGCCGATCTTTGATGGCGCGGCTCGCTCCGGTCGACATGCGCACCGAGATGTTCGGGCTCTATGCCTTGTCCGGCAAGGCCACGGCCTTTCTCGGTCCGCTGACATTCGGTCTGGTGACCGACCTGTTCGACAGCCAGCGTGCCGGCATGGCGACCATCCTGGTCTTCCTCGGCGTCGGCCTGCTGTTGCTCCTGCCGGTGCGTGAGCCGCGGTCATGAGCGACCGGTTCGATCTCGTCGTCGTTGGCGCCGGGTTCGCGGGTCTGGTTTGCGCGCGGGTGGCGGCCGAGCGCGGCCTCAGCGTCGCGGTGATCGAAAGGAAGCAGGAGCCCGGCCTGCAGCTGCACACCACCGGCATCGTGGTCAAGGAGGCCGCCGAGGAGCTGCAAATACCGCGGCAGTTCACCCGCGCCGTTCCCGGGATCCGTCTTTATACGCCGCGCCTGCGTCAGATCGACCTCGAATCACCGGGCTATTATTTCCTTGCCACCGATACCGCGGGAGTCCTGCGTTGGCTCTCCGGCGAGGCCGAGCGTGCCGGGGCAAGCCTGATCTATGGAGTCGCCTTCGAATCCGCGCGGCTGGAGGCCGGCGGGATCATCCTCGACAGCCCCGCGCTGCACGCGCGCTATCTGGTCGGCGCCGACGGCGCGCGGTCGGCGGTGGCGCGCTGCTTCGGCCTCGGCGTCAATCGGCGCATGCTGGTCGGGGTCGAATCCGAGTATGTCGGGGTTGCCGACATCGATCCGGACCGGCTGCACTGCTTTCTCGACACCGATCTGTCTCCCGGTTATCTCGGCTGGGCCGTCCCAGGCGTCGGGGTCACGCAGATCGGCCTCGCCGGCCGTCTCGGCGCGAAGCCCTCGGCCGACGGTCTCGCCGAGAAGCTGGCATCGGTCTTCGATTTCTCGCGAGCGCGGCTCGTCGAGCGGCGCAGCGGCCCGATCCCGGTCGGCGGCAGGGTGCAGCCGGTGGCCACGGAAAACGTCCTGTTGCTCGGGGATGCCGCCGGGCTGGTTTCGCCGCTGACCGCCGGCGGCATCCATCCGGCCTTTCGCTATGGTCGCCGGGCCGGCGAGCTGATCGCCGCCCATCTGCGCCACGGCGGTCCCGACCCGGGTTCGATCCTGGCCCGCGAATATCCCGGCTACCGCTGGAAATCCCTGCTTCGCCACGCCCTCGACTGCGACCCGCCGAACTGGCTCTACGACTGGACCCTCGGCCTGCCGCCCATGCGGGCCCTGGCGCAGCTGATCTACTTTCACCACGAGGGGCTGAAATCGCGGGCCGGCTGGCGCGCGCTGCTGCGCGGGCGATAGCGCCGCGGCGCGGCATTGATATCGGGCGGGGCCGCTGACGCGCGGCCGGCGGTCAGTCCTCGTCCCCGGCGATTTCGACAAATTCGGGCTCGATATAGATCGAGTGCATGTAGTCCGACTCTCCGGCGACCTCGCCCACATGGAGCTCGACGAGTTCATATTCGAGCCCCTCGACGGGGGTGAGATCCTGAACAGTGAAAGTGCGGCCGACGCACAGCTCGAAGATCCGCTTCGTGTCCATGTCGTTGTCGGGCAATCCGTCCGGGACCCCGATCACGCGAACCCTGTCGCCGACCTTCATGGGCGCAGCGCCTCGCCCGCCTCAGTGCCGGAAGTGGCGCAGGCCGGTGAAGACCATGGCGATCCCCGCTTTGTCGGCGGCGGCGATGACCTCGTCGTCGCGTACCGAGCCGCCGGGCTGGATCGCCGCGGTGGCGCCGGCGTCGATCGCCGCCAGCAACC
>CP070634.1:768688-776209 GCA_020356105.1 Rhodospirillales bacterium
GATCGTCACCCTGCTGACCGGCGACCAGGAGTTCGACAGCGCCAAGACCCTCGCCGCCTTCGCGCTGGGGTTGATGCTGTTCCTCGTCACCCTGGTCCTGAACGTGATCGCCCTCTATGTGGTCCGGAGGTATCGCGAGCAGTATGAGTGACGCCACCTTGAACCGGCCCGCAACGGCGGACGCCGTCCGGCGCAGCCTCGGCCGCCGCTATGCCGCGGAGCAGCGGTTCCGGGCCTATGGCATGGTTGCGATCGGCATCGCGCTCGTCATGCTGCTGATCCTGTTCGCCACGATCGCGGCGAATGGCTGGAGCGCCTTCCGCCAGACCTATATTCAGCTGGACCTGCCGCTCGTCGAGGCCGAGATCGACCCGGACAGGACGCGCGATCCCGCGGTGCTGTCGCGCGCCAATTACGAGGGCCTGGTCAAGCAGACGCTGCGCGGGATGTTTCCCGACGTCACAAAGCGCCGCGACCGCCGGGAGCTCTATGATCTGGTGAGCAGCGGCGCCGCCTTCGACCTGCGTGACGAGGTGCTGGCGGACCCGTCGCTTGTCGGCCGTACGCTGCAGCTTTGGGTTCCGGCCTCGGACGACGTCGACATGTACATGAAGGGCTATATCAGCGCGGATGTGCCCGAGGACGAACGCCGCGTTTCGGATCGGCAGATCGCCCGGATCGAGGCGCTGCGCGCGGACGGCCGGGCCGAGACCGGATTCAATCTGCGGTTCTTCATGTCCGGCGACAGCCGCGAGCCGGAGCTCGCGGGCATTGCCGGCGCGCTGCTTGGCTCGCTGTGGACGATGCTCGTCGTACTCCTCCTGTCCTTTCCGCTCGGGGTGATGGCGGCGATCTATCTCGAGGAGTTCGCGCCGCGCAATCGCTGGACCGACCTGATCGAGGTCAACATCAACAATCTCGCCGCGGTACCGTCGATCGTCTTCGGCCTGCTCGGCCTTGCGGTGTTCCTCAATTTCTTTGGGTTGCCCCGATCGGCGCCGCTGGTCGGCGGCATGGTGCTGGCCCTGATGACCCTGCCGACCGTGATCATCGCCGGCCGCGCCGCACTGCAGGCGGTGCCGCCGTCGATCCGCGAGGCTGCGCTCGGCCTCGGCGCCAGCCGGATGCAGATGGTCGGCGGCCATGTCCTGCCGCTGGCGATGCCGGGCATGCTGACAGGAGCGATTATCGGTATGGCGCGGGCGCTCGGCGAGACCGCGCCCCTCTTGATGATCGGCATGGTCGCCTTCATCGTCGATCTGCCGAAGGGACCGACCGACGCCGCGACGGCCCTGCCCGTCCAGATCTTCCTGTGGGCCGACAGCCCCGAGCGCGCCTTCGTCGAGCGGACATCCGCCGCCACGATCGTGCTGCTGGTATTTCTGATCTGCATGAACCTTGGCGCCGTTTTGCTGCGCCGGAAATTCGAACGTCGCTGGTAGGAGACGACAGTCATGGCGATAACCCAGAGCGTGCCGTCCTCGATCGACGCACACCGCACCGCCCGGCGGTCGCCCGCGAAGATGAGCGCCCGCGGCGTGAACGTGTATTACGGGGACAAGCAGGCCCTGTTCGACGTTGCGCTGGACATTCCCGAGCATCACGTCACGGCGCTGATCGGCCCGTCCGGCTGCGGAAAATCGACCTTCCTGAGATGCCTCAACCGCATGAACGACGTGGTCGAGACGGCCCGGGTCGAGGGCGAAATCACGATGGACGGCAGCGACATCTACGAGCTCGATGTCGTCGAGCTTCGGGCCCGGGTCGGCATGGTGTTCCAGAAGCCGAACCCGTTCCCCAAATCGATCTACGACAATGTTGCCTACGGCCCGCGCATCCACGGCCTGGCCCAGAACCGGGACGAGCTCGAGGAGATCGTCTTTACGAGCCTCGAAAAGGCGGGGTTGCTGGACGAGGTGCGGGATCGTCTCGATCAGCCGGGAACCAGCCTGTCCGGCGGCCAGCAGCAGCGGTTGTGCATCGCCCGCGCGATCGCCGTCAATCCGGAGGTCATCCTGATGGACGAGCCGTGCTCGGCGCTCGACCCGATCGCTACGGCCCGCATCGAGGAGCTGATCGACGAGCTGCGGGTCCTCTATACCATCATCATCGTCACCCATTCGATGCAGCAGGCCGCACGGGTATCGCAGCGGACCGCTTTCCTGCATCTGGGAGAGCTGGTCGAGGTCGGCGACACCCAGGACATCTTCACCAATCCGCGTGACGAGCGCACGCAGGGCTATATTACCGGCCGCTTCGGCTGAAGGAGGACGCGATGACCGTCGAGAGCAAGCACATCGTTCGCGCCTACGACCAGGAACTCAAGCAGCTCAACGAGCTGATCGGTCGCATGGGCGGTCTCGCGGAAACGCAGATCGACAATGCCATCCGTGCCGTTGCGGAACGCAATCCCGAACTCGCGGCCGAGGTTGCCGGCAACGATGCCCGGGTCGACGAGATGGAGGCCGAGATCAATCGGCTGGCGCTCAGGATGCTCGCGCTGCGGCAACCGATGGCGATCGACCTGCGTTACATCCTCTCGGCCCTGCGCATCGCCTCGGACCTCGAGCGGATCGCCGATCACGCCGAAAACATGTGCCGCCGCGCCAAGGACATCGCGGAGGCGTCCGGCGGACCCGCGGTCACCGGAATTCAGCGGCTCGGCAAGCTGGTTCTCGGCATGTTGAAGGACGTTCTGGACGCATCTCTGGCCGGTGATGTCGACAAGGCGGTCGAGGTCTGGCTGCGCGACAACGAGGTCGACGAGCTCTATGGCAGCCTGTTCCGCGAATACCTCACCTACATGATGGAGAACCCCCGGAACATCGGCGCTTGCACGACATTGCTGTTCGTCGCCAAGAATGTCGAACGGATCGGCGACCACATCACCAACATCGCCGAGACCGTCTATTTCCGGGTCAAGGCGCGGCCGCTGAAGGATTCGCTGCCGGCGGATGTCGACGGTGACGATGCCGAGGAGGACGATAACCGGTGACGACCCGGGTGCTCGTCATAGAGGATGAGGCGGCGCTTGCGACCCTGCTGACCTACAATCTCGAGCGGGCCGGGTTTGCGGTGCGCGTCGCCGAGACCGGCGAGGACGCGCTCACCGCCCTGGCCGAGGAGCGGCCGGATATCGTGCTTCTGGACTGGATGTTGCCGCATGTCAGCGGCATCGAGATCTGCCGGCAGATCCGCCGCGGCCGCGAGACCGCCGACCTGCCCGTGATCATGCTGACCGCGCGCAGCGAGGAGGCCGACCGCATCCGCGGACTCGATACCGGGGCCGACGATTACGTGACCAAGCCGTTCTCCCCGGCCGAGCTGGTGGCGCGGATCAACGCGCTGCTGCGCCGTGCGCGACCGGGCCTGGCGGCCGACGAGCTGGTCGCCGGCGAGATCGTCATGGATCTCGCCGCCCATCGCGTGCGAATCGCCGGCCAGGAGGTCGAGCTGGGCCCGACCGAGTTCCGCCTGCTGCGCCATTTCATGGAGAATCCCGGACGCGTCTACTCCCGCGATCAGATCCTGGATGCGGTCTGGGGCCGCGACATCCATGTCGAGGACCGCACCGTCGACGTCCATATCGGCCGTCTGCGCAAGGCCCTGCGAGCCGCGGCCGGCGCCGATCCGATCCGGACCGTGCGCGGCGCCGGCTATTCGCTCGAGGCGGCCCGCTCGTAAGCCGCCACGCCCAGGGCGAGATCGCCCAGGGCTTCGAAACTCCCGGCGTTTGAGGAAACTCGACCACTGACGTCGGCGGGGATCGATTGCTGCACTGCAATATTGACTTTGCGGGAGCGCTGCGGCGTGGCTATAGTCTGCGCCTCGACGAACCGACATGTCAGCGAAGAGCGCCCCATGCCTGCCACGATTCGCCCGCGCCGCAGCGTGCTCTACGTTCCCGGCTCCAATCCGCGGGCGTTGGACAAGGCGCGCATGCTCGGGGCGGATGCGCTGATCCTGGATCTGGAGGACGCGGTTGCGCCGGACGCCAAGGGGGCTGCGCGGCAGGGTATTGTCGAGGCGCTCGCGGCGGGCGGCTATGGAAAGCGAGAGGTCCTCGTGCGCGTCAACGCGCTCGACACCGAGTGGGGCCACGACGATGCGGCGGCTGCGGCCGGCGCGGGCGCCGATGCGATCCTCCTGCCCAAGGTCGAGAGCGCCGAGACGGTGCGCGAGCTCGAGTCATACCTTGTGGCCTGCGAGGCGCCGGCCGAGACGGCCATCTGGTGTATGATCGAGACGCCGCTGGGCGTGCTCCACGCCGAGGAGATCGCCTGGTCGTCCCGGCGGCTCGGCGGCTTCGTCATGGGCACCTCGGACCTTGCCAAGGATTTGCACTGCCTGCACACGCCGGACCGCCTGCCGTTCGTAACCAGCCTGTCCCTGTGCATCCTGGCGGCGCGGGCGCACGGTCTTGCGATCCTCGACGGCGTCCATCTCGACCTTAAGGACGATGAGGGGTTCGCCGCGTCCTGCCGTCAGGGGCTGGAGTTGGGGTTCGACGGCAAGACCCTGATCCATCCGCGGACCATCGATACGGCCAACGAGATATTCGCGCCGTCCGCCGACGAGCTGGACTGGAGCGAGCGGATCATCGCCGCCCATGCGGAGGCGGAGGCAAAGGGCCTCGGGGTCGTCGTCGTCGATGGCCGGCTGATCGAGAACCTGCACGTCGAGAACGCGCACCGCATCCTGCGGCTCGGCAGCATGATCGCCGAGCTCGAATCCGCCGCCGGGTGACGGGCATGGACGAGATTGCCGGTTCTGGGCATTTCTTCGAGGATTTCCGTGTCGGCGAGATCCTCGCGCACGCCACGCCGCGCACCGTGACCACGGGCGACGTGGCCCTCTACCAGGCGCTGTACGGCCCCAGATTTGCCCTCCAGTCCTCCGACGAATTCGCCCGCAGCCTCGGCCTGGAGCGCGCGCCGGTCGACGATCTGATCGTCTTCCACATTGTCTTCGGCAAGACGGTTCCGGACATCTCCCTGAATGCCGTCGCCAATCTCGGCTACGCCGATGGCTGTTTTAAGGGGCAGGTGTATCCCGGCGATACCCTGTCCGCGGAGTCCGAGGTGATCGGCCTGAGAGAGACGTCCAGCCGCAAGGCGGGCGTCGTCTGGGTACGGACGGCCGGGCACAACCAGCACGGCGAAACCGTGCTTTCCTATGTGCGCTGGGTGATGGTGCGCAAACGCGACGAGGCGGCGGCGGCACCGGACCCGACGGTGCCGGATCTGCCCGAGCGCGCATCTGATCTGGTTGTGCCGCCCGGACTCGACTGCACGAACTGGGATTTCGCGCGATCCGGCGCGTCGCGGCGCTGGGGCGATTATGCGGCCGGCGAGCGCATCGACCATGTCGACGGCATGACGGTCGAGGAGTCCGAGCACATGATGGCGACGCGACTGTGGCAGAATACCGCCAAGGTGCATTTCGACCAGCGTGCTGCCGCCGAGGGACGGTTTGGACGGCGGCTGGTCTATGGCGGCCATGTTATCAGTATAGCCCGGGCGCTGAGTTTCAACGGGCTCGCGAATGCCTGCCTCGTTCTCGCGATCAATGGCGGCAGCCACGCCAACCCGGTGTTCGCGGGCGATACGATTTATGCCTGGTCCGAGGTGCGGGAACGGATCGAGCTGGGCGGACGCGCCGACGCCGGCGGGCTGCGCCTGCGCACGGTCGCGACCAGGAACCGCCCGTGCGCAGCCTTTCCGTTGCGCGACGGCGAGGGCAAGTACGATCCCGCCGTGGTGTTGGATCTCGACTACACCGTGTTGCTGCCGCGCTAGACTGGCCTGATCGGTGATCCGCAACCGGGTGTCCCCGTATGTGGCCGCGGGCGCGCCCTGGGGGTCCTTGCACGCGCGGCTCGAATAAGCTCCTGCTATCGAATCCGATGCTTGCCGCTTGCGCCCGAACCGCAGGTCCGGCTGCCTGCCACGGCGGTTGCGCGCTCCGGCAACGCAGCTCGAGTCCCCATGCGACAGGGCGGAACAATCATCCAAAATCGAAGGGAGGCGCCGTGCATCGGCGCCTCCCGAGCCCGAAGCGGGCTCTACGGCGTAAGTCGGGGCTCCTCTTCGGTCGATCCCCCGCGAAGGGCGGACGAAGCGGACTTCGTCGCCGAGCCCGACTGCCGCTGACCGACGGCCGCGGCGTCCCCGAAGTTTCGCCATCCACCCGGCCTGCTGCGCGACTGGCCCGAAACGGGCGGCGCGGCCGGACATTTCGGGTGTGATTCGGCGACGACTTCAGCCTCCTCACGCGACGCTCATGTTCGCTGCAAATCCCATAAAAGTCGAATCAAAAATCCGGCAAATTTCCTCCGCGCTAAGCCACCGACGGGTCGGCAAAACCGACGATCGTCGGGCAGGACGGCGCCAGCCGGCGCCGTGCGTGCTTTTGTGCAGGTGCGAAGATTGACTTGCCGCACGAACGGGTCTAATTCACTGGCAGTCTGTTGCGGCGCCAATCACTGCATATTCGGAGCGAGGCATGACCCAGCGCGCGAGGCCGCTTTCACCGCACTTGCAGGTCTACCGTTTCCAGTGGCCGATGCTGCTGTCGATCACGCACCGCTTCACCGGGGTTGGACTGGCCGGCGGCGCGATCGTCCTGGTGTGGTGGCTGATCGCGCTCGCGATCGGGCCGGAATATTTCGCCTATACGCAGGCGCTGCTGGGCAGCTGGGTCGGGCGGTTGCTGCTGCTCGGCTGGACCTGGGCCACATTCTATCACCTGTGCAATGGAATCCGACACCTGTGCTGGGATGGCGGCTGGGGGTTCGAACTGCCGACCGCGCGTGCAACGGGACTCCTGGTGGCCGTCATGTCCGTTGTACTGACGCTGGCGGCCTGGCTGATCGCCTACGCCGTACGGGGAGGTTGAAAGGATGTCGGAACGCACACCGCTGGCCCGCGCTCGGGGCCTCGGCGCCGCGCATGGTGGAACCCATCACTGGTGGATCCAGCGCGCGACCTCGATTGTCATGGTGCCGCTGGTCCTCTGGTTCGCCTTTTCGCTGGCCGCGCTCGGGCCCGCCGATTACGCAACCGCGTCGGCCTGGATGGCGCACCCGGTCAACGCGGTGCTGGCGCTGGTCTTGATCGCTGCCATGTTCCACCATCTGCATCTCGGGCTCGAGGTGATCATCGAGGACTACATCCATTCGCGCTGGATCAAGTTCGCGACCCTGATCCTGCAGAAATTCGCAACGGTCATCTTCGGTTTCGGGGCGGCCTTCGCAGTTCTCAAGATCGCTCTCAGTTGACGGGAGGCCGCCGCTGTCATGCCAAAAGCGTATCCGATCACCGAGCATGTCTATGACGTCATCGTCGTTGGCGCGGGCGGGGCGGGGTTGCGCGCCACGTTCGGGATGGCCCAGAAGGGCCTGAAGACGGCCTGTATCACTAAGGTCTTTCCGACCCGCAGCCACACCGTCGCTGCGCAGGGCGGGATCTCGGCGGCGCTGGGCAATATGGGCGAGGACGACTGGCGCTGGCACATGTACGA
>CP070634.1:776309-781937 GCA_020356105.1 Rhodospirillales bacterium
GGATGGGGCTTTTATCAAGATCATGTACCATTACCGGCCTCCTTAAACAGCAAAGGCAGTGGAAGAATCCACTGCCTTTAATTAGGCCAATGTTGTTAACAACATTGGGGTGTCATGGCTCCCCGGGCCGGACTCGAACCAGCGACATGGTGGTTAACAGCCACCTGCTCTACCAACTGAGCTACCGGGGATCAGGGTAGCGGCCGGACCGCGGCACCCAAAGTTCGGTGCTTTCCATCCGGCGGGCGGCGCGGTTATAGCAAAACCGCGGGCCCTTGCAAAGCGTTCCAACACGGTCGCAACGCGCCTTTCGCTGCTGAGTCGGGCTGGAGGTCCGGGCCGGAATCGAACCGACGTAAAAGGCTTTGCAGGCCTCCGCATGACCACTCTGCCACCGGACCAGGCGGTTCAGCGCCTGCGCCGTCATATACGTCGCCGCAGATTTGCGGTCAAGGCGGTCCGGCGCAAATGCCGCAGCGCAATTCGTTGTTTTTGACGGTCAAGCTGCTTATAAGATAACGGGTCGCAGAGTGACGCGGCCGCGCGCCAGCAGGAGAAACGCGAGATGGATTTCGGCAACGCCAGAAGGAACATGATCGAAAGCCAGTTGCGGGCGAACCGGATCATCGACGAAGCGCTCCTCGAGGTCATGGCCGAGGTGCCGCGTGAACGGTTCGTGCCGGAAGCGCTTCAGGGGATCGCCTATGTCGACGAGGATCTGGCCATCGGCGGCGGCCGCCATTTCATGGAGCCGCTTGTCCTTGCCAGCCTGATCCAGGCGGCTGAGGTTCGACCTACAGACGTCGTGCTGGACGTGGCAAGCGGAGCGGGTTACGGCGCCGTTGTTTTGGCACGCCTGGCCGTCACGGTCTTCGCGCTTGAGAGCGATGCGACGCTGGCCGCGCGGGCCGCGGAACTGTACGCGGAATTCGCGCCCGACAACGTCGTGTCGATCGAAGGACCGCTCGGCGAGGGCTGCACCGAACACGCCCCGTTCGACGTGATTGTCATAGAAGCGGGCGTCGAGCGGGTTCCAGACGCGATTCTCAACCAGTTGGGAGACGGCGGACGGCTGGTCGCGGTCATAGAAGAGAACGGGGTCGGCCGGGTGATGCTAATCCGGAAGATCGGCGAACATTTCTCGCGGCGCCCCATCAGAGACGCAAACATTCCGCTCCTTGAGGCATTCCGGCGGCCGCCGGAATTCGTGTTCTGACATGCCGGATGCAAAGACATATCAGATCGCCGCGGCGCGGGCCCTGCAGCTCATCGGCGCCGCCGTGATCTGCTCGGTCGTGGTCGCGCCGCCCGCGGCCGCCGAGTCATTGAACGAGGCTCTTGCGGCGACCTACGATGCAAACCCGAGTTTGCTGGCGCAGCGCGCCCGATTGCGGGCCACTGATGAGACCTTGCCCGAGGCGCGCAGCGGCTATCTGCCGACGGTCAGCGCGACCGGCGATGCCGGCGTGGCTTCGGTGGACTCGACCATTGGCGGACAGGAGGACCTGCAGCCGCTGTCGTACGGATTGTCGGTTCGCCAGCCCCTGTACAGCGGCGGGCGCACGAGCGCCGCGATGTCGCGGTCTCGCAATCTGATCCTGGCGGAGCGCGAGCTGTTGCGTTCGGTGGAACAGACGGTCCTGTTCGAGGCTGCCACCGCCTATATCGATGTGCTGCGCGATACCGCGGTTCGCGATTTGAACGCGAACAACGAACAGGTGCTTCGGCGTGAGCTGAACGCGACGGAGGATCGCTTCCGGGTGGGCGAGTTGACGCTGACCGATGTCGCCCAGGCGAGAGCCCGGCTGGCGGGCGCCGTCGCCGGACGGATCCGGGCGCAGGGGGATCTCGAGGCCGCGCGCGCCGAATATGTCCGCGTCATCGGCAAGGCACCGGAAAATCTGGCCGTGCCTCCCCCGATCGAAGGGCTGCCAAGAAGCCTCAGGGAGACGCTGGACGCGCTGCAGGACGGCAATCCCGATCTTGCCGCTGCCCGCTACCGCGAGCAGGCCGCCAATGACGACGTCTCCCTCGCAAGGGGCGAGATGCTGCCAACCCTGTCGCTCGACGGTAGCGTTTCCCATCGCGAGGATTTCAGCGCGTCCGGTACGGAATCGGACGAGGCCAGCATATTCGCACAGCTCAGTATTCCGCTCTATCAGGCCGGCGGACCGAGCGCGCGGGTGCGCCAGGCGAAGCAGACCGCAAATGAACGGCGCAATGACGTTCAGGAGGCCGAGCGCTTGGCGCGGGCCAACGCGACCGCGGCGTGGCAGGCGCTGGAGGTGGCGCTGGCCGCGGAACGGCAATTCGAAAGCCAGGTCGAGGCGAACCAGGTCGCGCTGGAGGGCACGCGCGAGCAGGCCCGGGTGGGGTCGCGCATCCTGCTCGACGTGCTCAACGCCGAACAGGAACTGCTGGATGCCCAAGTCGATCTCGTGGTCGCCAAGCGGACGTCGTTCGTCGCCGGCCTCGCGCTGCTGGTATCGGTCGGCCGATTGACGGCGCGGGATCTTGGACTGCCGGTCGAATATTATGATGAAACGGCGTACTTCGAAAAAGTGAAGGGCAAGATCTGGGGAACCGGAATCGGCGATTAGCGGTAAATCAACCTTTCATAAACTATAACTGATTAGAGTACGGTCGGTTTCTTGGGCTACGGAAAGAATGCAGGATGAGCAACAGCAGCGGGCAGAAGGATCCGTCGATGGACGAGATTCTTGGATCGATCCGCCGAATCATTTCGGAAGATAACGCACAGTCGGGACAGCCGGCTGAACCCGCCGAGCGACGACCTTTGAAGGTGGAGGAGGACGTGCTCGAGCTGACGGAGGTGCTGGAGACGACGGAAGAGCCGGAGTCGCGGCGCGAGCCGATTCTCAAGCCGGTGGAGACGACTGGGCGGACCGACGGCCCCGAGGCGGAGGGAGAGCGCCGCGAGCCGGTGCTTGGCGTGCACAGCCCGGCCCCCGAACCCGAGCCGGAGGCCCCATCCGCGCCGGAGGTCGCCGCGCCCGACAGTGCGGCTCCCGATATTGCGGCTCCGGAAATCGCGGCGCCCGAGATCGAGACGCCTGAACCCACCGTGCCGGCGGGCAGCCTGCCCGCGGATCCGATTTTGGCCGTCAAGCAACCGTCCGCAGAGGCCGAAACCCCATCACCGGAAGAGCAGCAGGAGGCCACCATGGCCATGTCCGACGAGCCCGCAGCGCCGCCTGCACCCCAACCCGAAACCGGCGGCGAGGACATCGTTTCCCAGCCGGCGTCGACGGCGACCTCGGCAGTGCTGGGCGAACTCAGCCGGGCGATGGAGGAAAAGGTGAGCCGTCTGCGTCTCGGCGAGGGCGACGCGACGGTTTCCGACATCGTCAAGGAGCTGCTTCGGCCGATGCTGCGGGAATGGATCGACGAGAACCTTCCCACGATCGTCGAGCGAGTCGTCCGCCGCGAAATCCAGAAACTGGTGGACCGGGCGCCGGACGGCGACTAGAACGTGGCGGATCGGTCGAAAACCGGTCCGGGCGAAATAATCTGACAGGAACGAGGCGTTCAGCGATGCTGGACAAGAGCTGGCGGCCCGACGAGGTCGAAGCAAAGCAATACACGCGGTGGGAAGAGGAGGGCGATTTCGCGGCGGGCCGCAGCGAAAACGCCGATTCCTATTGCATCGTCATCCCGCCGCCGAACGTGACCGGCAGCCTGCATATGGGCCACGCGCTCAACAACACGCTGCAGGACATACTTATTCGCCGCAAGCGCATGCAGGGCCTGAACGTGCTGTGGCAGCCGGGCACCGACCATGCGGGCATCGCAACGCAGATGGTCGTCGAACGGATGCTCGAGGAGGAAGGCATCCGGAGACGCGATCTGGGCCGCGAGAAATTTCTCGAGAAGGTCTGGGAATGGAAGGCGGAGTCGGGCGGCACAATCACCGGCCAGCTGCGCCGGTTGGGCGCATCATGCGACTGGAGCCGCGAGCGCTTCACCATGGACGAGGGGCTGAGCCGTGCCGTCCTGAAGGTGTTTGTTGCACTGTACAAGCAGGGCCTGATCTACAAGGACAAGCGGCTGGTCAACTGGGACCCCAAG
This sequence comes from Rhodospirillales bacterium, assembly GCA_020356105.1. Lineage (GTDB taxonomy): Bacteria > Pseudomonadota > Alphaproteobacteria > UBA8366 > JADFVY01. The sequence goes on from CP070634.1 coordinate 780,399, forward strand.
CTGCATACGGCGATATCGGACCTGGAGGTCGTACAGCACGAGGTGAAGGGCCATCTATGGCACTTCAAGTATCCGATAGAAGGCACTGAAAACAAATATATTATCGTTGCAACGACGCGACCCGAAACGATGCTGGGCGACACCGCCGTGGCGGTCAATCCGGAGGACCCGCGGTATAGGGACCTGATCGGCAAGCACGCGATCCTGCCGCTTGTCGGACGGCGTCTGGTGATCGTTGGCGACGAGCATGCCGACCCGGAGCAGGGCTCGGGCGCGGTCAAGATCACCCCCGGCCACGACTTCAACGACTTCGAGGTTGGCCGCCGGCACGATCTCGAGGTGATCAACATCTTCGATGCCGAGGCGCGGCTCAACGACAACGTGCCCGAGAAATACAGGGGCATGGACCGGTTCGAGGCGCGCAAGCAGGTGCTCGCGGACCTTGAGGCCGAAGGCCTGATCGAGAAGATCGAGGACCACGTCCACATGGTGCCTTATGGCGACCGCGGCGGCGTGCCGGTCGAGCCGTGGCTGACCGACCAGTGGTTCGCTGACGCGGCGACCCTCGCGAAGCCGGCGATCGCGGCGGTGGAGGAGGGGCGTACCCGGTTCGTCCCCGAGAACTGGACCAAGACCTATTACGAGTGGATGCGTAACATCCAGCCCTGGTGCATCTCGCGTCAGCTGTGGTGGGGGCACCAGATCCCCGCCTGGTACGGGCCGGACGGCGAGGTCTTTGTCGAAGAAACGGAAGAAGAGGCGCAGGAGTCGGCAAAGGCGCATTACGGCAAGGACGCGGAGCTGACCCGCGATCCCGACGTGCTGGACACCTGGTTCTCCTCGGCGCTGTGGCCGTTCTCGACGCTCGGCTGGCCGGACGAAACGCTCGAGCTGAAGCGCTACTATCCGACCGACGTGCTGGTCACCGGCTTCGACATCATCTTCTTCTGGGTCGCGCGAATGATGATGATGGGCCTGCATTTCATGGGCAAGGAGCCGTTTCACACGGTCTACATCCATGCCCTGGTGCGCGATGCCAAGGGCCAGAAGATGTCGAAGTCGCGCGGCAACGTCATCGACCCGCTGGAGCTGGTGGACAAGTACGGCGCCGATGCGCTGCGCTTCACCCTGGCAGCGCTGACCATGCCGGGCCGCGACGTGCGCATGGACGAATCGCGCGTCGAGGGCTACCGCAACTTCGGCACCAAGCTATGGAACGCGGCCCGGTTCTGCGAGATCAACCAGTGCCTGCCGGCCCGGGATTTCGATCCGAAATCAGCCGAAGCGCCGCTCAACCGCTGGATCGTCGGCGAGATCGCGCGCTGCAGCGCAGAGGTCGACCGGGCGCTCGAGGTCTACCGGTTCGACGAGGCCGCGAACGCGATCTACGCCTTCACCTGGAACACCTTCTGCGACTGGTATGTCGAGCTGGCCAAGCCGCTGCTTGCCGGCGACGACGCCGCGGTCGTGGCGGAGACGCGGGCCACCGCCGCCTGGGTCATGAACCGGCTGCTGCGCCTGTTGCACCCGTTCATGCCC
>CP070634.1:782037-797032 GCA_020356105.1 Rhodospirillales bacterium
GTCGGGCTGCTGGATCACCCGGAAATAGGCGATGGCGTCGCGGATCTCCTCGCGCTCGTAGAAGCGCGGGCCGCCGACCACGCGATAGGGCAGGCCGAGGGTCAGCATGCGGTCCTCGAACTCGCGGGTCTGGTGCCCGGCACGCACAAGGATCGCCATCTCGTTGAGCGATTCGCCCCGGCGCTGCAGCGCCTCGATCTCCTCGCCGATCTCGCGCGCCTCCGCCTCGCCGTCCCACACGCCGCGCACGCCGACCTTCTCGCCCTCGCCCTCCTCGGTCCACAGGGTCTTGCCGAGCCGGCCCTGGTTGTGGGCGATGAGGCCCGAGGCGGCGGCGAGGATGTGCGGCGTCGAGCGGTAGTTGCGCTCCAGCCGGATCACCTTCGCGCCGGGGAAATCCTTCTCGAAGCGCAGGATGTTGCCGACCTCGGCGCCGCGCCAGCCGTAGATCGACTGGTCGTCGTCGCCGACGCAGCAGATATTCCGGTGCTTCTGCGCCAGCAGCCGCAGCCACAGATACTGGGCCACATTGCTGTCCTGGTATTCGTCGACGAGGATGTAGCGGAACTGTGCCTGATAGTCGGCCAGCACCTCGGGATGGGACTGGAAGATGGTCAGGCAGTGCAGCAGCAGATCGCCGAAATCGGCGGCGTTGAGGACGCAAAGCCGCTCCTGGTATTCGCGGTAGATGCCGAGCGCCTTGCCGTTGGCGAAGTCGCCGGCCTGGGCGGCCGGGACCTTTTCAGGGGTCAGCCCCCGATCCTTCCAGCCCTGGATGATGCCGCCCAGCACCCGCGCCGGCCAGCGCTTCTCATCGATGTTCTCGGCCTGCAGGATCTGTTTCAAGAGGCGGATCTGGTCGTCCGCATCGAGGATCGTGAAGCCTGATTTCAGCCCCGCCAGCTCCGCATGGCGGCGCAGGATGCGCACGCCGAGCGCATGGAAGGTGCCGAGCCACAGCCCTTCGGAAGCCGGGCCGACGAGGCGCGCGACGCGCTCCTTCATTTCGCGCGCCGCCTTGTTGGTGAAAGTAACCGCCAGAACCTGCCAGGGTCGCGCCCGGCCGGTGAAAAGCAGATGCGCAAGCCGCGTCGTCAGCACTCGCGTCTTGCCGGTCCCGGCCCCGGCCAGCACCAGCACCGGCCCCTCCAGCGCCTCGACCGCCTCGCGTTGCGCCTCGTTCAAGCTGGCGAGATAGGGCGGCGGCCCGGCCGGCGCACGCTCTTTGGCGGGCGCCGGCTCGAGCGAATCGAGCGGGTCGTCGTACAGCGGATCGGACATGGCGCGGTTATACCATTGCGGTGGATGCTGTCTGCGCAGAAATATCGCCATGCTGGACAGGCACCGCCGGCACGCTAATCTTAGTTTGGGCACGCATCGGCGTGCCATATGGGTCGGGAGTGCACCCGATGAAACATCTCTACGCGGTTTTTTCCTGCGCCATTGTTGCCGCCCTCATATCGGTGCCCGCCACGGTGCCGCCCGCCAGCGCCGCAGAGCCGCCGACCATCGAATCGGTGCTCGGCGCGGTGGTGGCGCTGCACGCCGAGATTCCGGCCGACGCCCGCACCGCGGAGTCGCTGGGCACCGAGCGCGACGGTCATGCGGTCGTCATCGACTCCAGCGGTTTGGCCCTGACCATCGGCTACCTGATCCTCGAGGCCGAGACGGTCACGCTCGCCGCCGCGGGCGGCGCGCCCGTGTCGGCCGAGATCCTCGCCTACGATCACGCAACGGGGTTCGGGCTGTTGCGCGCCGAGCGCCCGCTCAAGGTGCGGCCGATGGCCCTGTCGCGATCGGCCCTGGCCGAGGATGGCGATCGTGTCGTTGTTGCCGGCGCGGGCGGTGCAGATCAGGCGATTACGGCGCAGATCGTCTCGCGCCGCAGCTTCGCCGGCTACTGGGAATACATGCTGGACGAAGCGATCTTCACCGTGCCGCCGCACCCCATATTCGGTGGCGCGGCGCTGATCGACAGCGCGGGTCGACTGCTCGGCATCGGTTCGCTGTTCGTCAACGATGCAGCGGCGCCGGGCGAGTTCAGCCCGGGCAACATGTTCGTGCCGATCGACCTCTTGAAGCCGATCCTCGCCGATCTGATCGCGGATGGCCGCTCATCGGCGGCGCCGCGGCCCTGGCTCGGCCTTTATACGCAAGAAGCACCACAGGGCCTGTTCGTCAGCCGCGTCGCCGTCGACGGCCCGGCGCAGAGGGCCGGGATCCTGCCGGGCAGCCTCGTGCTGGCCATCGACGGCAGGCCGATCCGGACCCTGGAGTCCTTCTACCGTGAGGTCTGGGCGATGGGGGCGCCGGGAGTGACCGTGAATCTCACGCTGATCGACCCCACGGGCGAGCCGCGGGAGGTCGCGGTCGTCAGCGGCGACCGCAGCGACTGGCTTGGTCTCAAATCCAGGGACTGAACGCGCCTCACCCCTTGCCAAACTCCTCGTCGCGGGCCTGCAGCAGGGCACGGTCGTAAGCGCGCACGACGTCCCGCTGGCGGACATAGCCCTTGAGCCGATTCTCCTTCGTATCGTCGACGACGGCGACGATCTCCTCCTGCACGCTCTCGATCAATGCCATCGCCGCCTCGAGGTCGTCCTGCTCGGCAAGGACTGGCGGATGGTGCCGACACACATCCTTGGCATTGAGCAGCAGGTCGAGCTCGGTGTCGAAGGCGGCGTCGGCGAGGTCGGCGAGGGTGATGGTGCCATGCAACCGGCCGTCCTTGTCGACCACGAATAATTCGCCGTGCTGCGCCGTCTGGAGGCTTCGCCGAATCTCGCCCATGCCGGCCCCGGGGGCGACGGCGCGGTGGTCGTAGCGCATCACGTCGCAGACATGGACCGCGTGCAGCAACCCCTGCTCGCGCCCCCGGCGCAGGTTGAGCCCGCGCCGGTCGAGCTGCCAAGTGAAGAAGGAAAAGCCGAAGGCATAGCGGGTGATCAGCGAAGCGATCACGGTGGCGATCATCACCCCGATGGTGAGTTCGTAGTCGCCGGTCAACTCGAACACCATCAGGATGGTCGAGATCGGTGCACCGAGCACCGAGCCGGCCACCGCCCCCATGCCGACGATCGTGTAGGCAGCGTGGCCCGAGGACAGATGCGGGAACATATGGGTCGCCAGGATACCGAACACGCCGCCCAGCATCGCCCCGAGATAGAGCGAGGGCGAGAACACGCCGCCGCCGAAGCCGCTGCCGAGGCTGATCGCGGTCGCCGTGGTCTTCATCATCAAGAGCAGGAACAACATCGTGAGCCCGTATTGTCCGCGCAGCGCCGTATCCGTTGCCTCGTAACCGACCCCCAGCACCTGCGGGAAGGCGAGCGCGATGATCCCGACCAGCAGGCCGCCGCAGGCAGGACGCAGCCAGGCGGGCACCGGTATCCGGTCGGCGGTGCGGCTGGCCAGGTCAACGGAATACATGAAGATCACCGCGGTTGCGGCGCTGACCAGGCCGAGCAGGGCGAAGGCCGGGAACTCGAGGAAGGAGGCGATGCTGTGCTCGGGGATGATGAAAGCCGGGTAATCGCCGAACCAGATGCGGCTGACAATGGTCCCGGTGACCGACGCGATAACGATGGCGGCGAAGGCACTCATTGCGTAATGACCGACCACCACCTCGAGCGCGAAGAAGGCGCCGGCGATTGGCGCGTTGAACGAGGCCGCCACCGCCGCGGCCACGCCACAGCCCAGCAGCGTCTGCGACAACGACCGGCCGAGGCGCAACCGCTCGGCCACGAAGGCGCTCAAGGACGCGCCAAGATGGACCACCGGCCCCTCGCGGCCGGTCGAGGCGCCGGCGCCGAGCGAGACCGCGCTCACCAGCGCCGCCGCAAGCCCGCCGCGCAGGCTCATCCGTCCGCCGCGCAACGCGCAGGCCTGCATGACGTCGGCGACCCCCTGCGGCCGGCGGCCGGGCATTACGAAGGCGACGATGAGGCCGACCGCGAGCCCGCCCAGCGTCGTCGCGGCAAGAATGTGCCACCAGGGCAGCGCGCCGGCCAGCGTTGCCACGCGCTCTTCGGCGAAACCATAGAAGACAAACTGTATGGCCGCCAGCGCCTCGCGGAAGGCGATCGCCGAGCCGCCGCCGATCGCGCCGATAACAACGGCGAGGACCGACAGGATCACCTGCTCGTGCCGCGTGACGCGATCGAGCCTCTCGAGGATCTGGCCGAAATTGGGCAGGCGCAAGACGGTTCCCGGGGCGTTGGCTGCGGATTTCCCGCTGATCTTGGTGGAAAACCGTTATTAAACCGCAAAGAGCCCCGCCTCAAGGGGGCTGGCGTACGCCGGCTAGCCCCGCGGTGTCCGGATTCGCCGTCCGACCGCGTCGGGCAACGGCAACGCGGCGTGGGCGGCGCGCACCTGCCGCAGGCGCTCCAGAACGGCGCCGGGAAAGGGCGATACGCGGCGCGCGCCCATGTCGATATGCAGGCTCAGCAACTCGCAGGTCGCGGACAGCCAGCCCTCGATGCCGTGGTACATCTCATGATAATAGTGCAGCCGCTTGTCGTCGAAGCCGAGAAACCAGGTGGTGAAGGCGAGCGGATCGCCCGCATGCACCTCGCGCCGGTAGCCGACATTCATGTCGGCGGCGAAGGTGGAGCAGCCGGAGCCCGTCTTGTACGCTTGGCCGATACCCAGGTAATCAAAAAAAGCATCGGTGGCATAATCGAAAGCCAGCACGTAATAGGCCACGTTCATATGGCCGTTGTAGTCGATCCACTCCGGACGCACGGAATCGGTATAGATGCGCAAGGGGGCCTCGATCATCATTGCGCCAGCGTATCGCCGGACGCGCCGTATTGGCAAGCGGCCGGCAGCACGGCTAGAAGTGTCTGAATGTGCCGGCGCGACGTGCCTCCGACGTCGACACTCCCGAAGGGGGCTTTCGCGTGGCGCCGCTCGAAGCAGCGGGCCGATCGCAGGCACCAGTGGCAGGGATGAGACGCCATCGAAATGATCAGGCAAATCTTTCGTGTTCTCGCCCGCCACGCCCGGCCGCTCCTGGCCGGGGGTGTCTTCGCCGGTCTCTTGCTGCCCGATCTGGCGGCACTGCTGCGACCGCTGATGGAGGCGGCGGTGGTGATCAGCCTGACCCTCTCGATGCTGCGCATCGATGCGGGCGCGATGGCCGCCTGGGCGCGGCGCCCGGCTCGCGCCGGCGCGGCGCTGGGCTGGATCCTGCTCGGCGCCCCGGTCCTGACGCTGGCCGCGGTGAACCTGCTCGGCGTTCCGGCAGGACTCGCGGCAGCCCTGGTCTTCGCGGCCGCGGCGCCGCCGGTCACCGCCTCACCGGCCTTCGCCCTGCTGCTCGGCCTCGACGCGCCACTGGCGCTGGTCGTCCTGGTCGTCGGCACGGCGCTACTGCCGCTGACCCTCGGGCCGGTCGCGTTCTGGCTGCTCGATCTCGAGCTGACGGTCGGGCTGGGGCCGTTTCTGGTCCGCATCGTCGTCTTCATTGGCCTGCCCTTCGTGGTCAGCGGCATCGTGCGCCGCCTCGCGGGACGAGCGCCGCTCGACGACCGAGCGATCGAGATCAACGGTGCAATCGTCCTCGCGCTGGTCGTCTTCGCGATCGCCATCATGGACGGGGTGACGGCGCGCCTGCTCGCCGACCCCTGGACGGTGGCGCTGTTCGCCGGCGCCGCCTTCGCGCTGAATATCGCGCTGCAGTCGCTGGGCACGGCTCTGTTCTTCTGGATGGGACGGCGCCAGGCGCTGACCATGGGCCTGTCCAGCGGCTATCGCAACATGGCGATCATGCTCGTGCTGACGGCCGGCATCGCCGGGCCAGACATGTGGCTCTACGTCGCCATGGCACAGCTGCCGATGTATGTCCTGCCAATGCTGACGGCGTCGCTGTACCGTCGGCTGCTGGCCGCCTAATCTCGGGATACGGTCGTGCCGCCGCCCTAGACGGTGAAGTACTTCGCCTGCTTGTGCGGGATGACCAGCGCAGACGTCGACATCTCGGGGTGGAGCTGGTGCTCCTCGGACAGCTCGACGCCAATCTCCTCGGCGCCGAGCAGGGCCAGCAGCCTGTCCTGGTCCTCCAGCTTCGGGCAGGCGGGGTAACCGAAGGAATAGCGCGACCCGCGGTAGTCCTGCTTCAAGAGCCCCTCCATGTCGCGCGCCTCTTCCGAAGCGTATCCGAATTCGCTGCGGATTCGCTTGTGGACGTATTCGGCCATCGCTTCGGCCATTTCGACGCCCAGCCCGTGCAGATAGACATAATCCTGGTAGCGGTCGTCGGCGAACCAGTCGCGGGCGACGTCGGCGACACGCTGGCCCATGGTGACGACCTGCAGCCCGACGACACCGCGCGCCTCGGGCCCGACCGAGATGTCGGGCACGTAGTCGGCGATGCACTTGCCCTCGGCGCCGGCCTGGCGCGGCAGCATGAAGCGCGCCGCCTCGTCGATGCCGTTTTCCTCGAACAGGACCAGCTGGTCGCCTTCGCCGGCCGCCTTCCAGTAGCCGTAGGCCGCCTGCGGCAGGAGGATATCCTGCTGGATGACGGTGTCGACCATGCGCTTGAGGACCGGCCGCAACGTCTTCCTCGCCCATTCCATGTAGTCGTCCAGCTTGCGGCCGTCCTTGCGGAAGCCCCAGTGGAACTGGAACAGCATGCGCTCGTTGAGATAAGGCAGCAATGCCTTGACCGGCACGCGCGCGATCACACGCGGGCCCCAGAACGGCGGCACGGGGACCGCCGCGTCCGCGTTCAACGCCATGCGCTTCGCCCGCGCCGCCTCGATATCCACTTCGCCGGCGGCGGCACGACCGGCCCGGCCGACCGATTTTCGGTTGCCGCCCGGACGGCTTGTGCGCTTGGCCCGGACAGCGGCGGCGTAGTCGTCGAACGCGTTGTTGACGACCCGGTCCATGATCTTCAGCCCGTCAAAGGCATCGCGGGCATAGACGACGCGACCGCTGCCATAAGCGGCGACGCAATCGTCCTCGACATAGGCACGGGTCAGTGCGGCGCCACCCAGCATCACCGGCATGTCAATGTCGGCGCGGGTCATCTCCTCAAGGTTCTCGCGCATGATCGCCGTCGATTTCACCAGAAGCCCGGACATGCCGATGGCGTCGGCCTTGTGCTCGCGGGCCGCGTCGAGAATGTTGGCGATCGGCTGCTTGATGCCGAGATTGACGACGTTGTAGCCATTGTTCGTCAGGATGATGTCTACCAGGTTCTTGCCGATGTCGTGCACGTCGCCCTTGACGGTCGCCAGCACCACCGTTCCCTTTCTCCGTCCCTCGACCTTCTCCATATGCGGCTCGAGATGCGCCACCGCGGCCTTCATTGTTTCGGCCGATTGCAGGACGAACGGCAACTGCATCTTGCCGGAGCCAAACAGGTCACCGACCTCCTTCATGCCGCCGAGCAATATGTCGTTGACGATGTCCAGCGGCGGGTGCTGCTTCATCGCCTCGTCGAGGTCGGTGGCCAGCCCGTTGCGATCACCGTCGACAATGCGCCGGTGCAGCCTCTCCTCAATGCTGACCGGACCGCTGTCCGTCTTTTCCGTCGCGGCCTCGCGGCCCTCGAACAGAGCGATGAACGCCTGCAGGGGGTCATAATCGGCGGTACGGCGGTCATGTATCAGGTCCAGCGCCACCTTGACCTCATCGTCCGGGATAGCATGCAGCGGCTTGATCTTGCTGACATGGATGATGGCGCCGGTCATGCCCCGCTTGACCGCCTCATCGAGAAACACCGAATTCAGAACATGCCGCGCCGCGGGTTTGAGGCCGAAGGAAATGTTGGAAAGGCCGAGAATCACCTGGCAGTCCGGAAACCGTCGGGCGATGCGCTCGATGCCGTCCAGCGTCTCAAGCGCAAGTTTGCGGTCGTCCTCCATGCCGGTGCAGACGGTGAAGGTCAGCGGATCGAACAGCAAGTCCGAGGGGGGCAGGCCGTGTTCGTTCACGGCCTTCTCGTAGAGCCGTTCGGCGATGCGCAGCTTGTCGGTGGCGGTCTTCGCCATGCCGTCCTCGTCGATGGTCAGCGCGATCACCGCGGCGCCGTATCTGCGGGCGAGCTGCAGCCGTGCGTCGGCAGCCGCGTCACCGTTCTCGAAATTGATCGAGTTGATGGCCGGCTTGCCCCCGGTCAGCTTCAGTGCCGCTTCGAGTACCAGCAGCTCCGTCGAGTCGATGACCAGCGGCGCATCCGCCGCCCCGCGCAGGCGGCTGACAAGCTCGGCCATGTCGGCGGCCTCGTCGCGGCCGACATAGGCGGTACAAACATCGAGCGCATGGCTGCCTTCGCGCAGCTGCTCGCGTCCGATTTCGACGCAGCCATCCCAATCTTCGGCCGCCTGTAATTCTCGGAACTTCTTGCTGCCATTGGCGTTGCAGCGCTCGCCGATCGATAGAATGGCGTTCTCCTGGCGCAGCGGCACGGACGAATAAAGCGAGGAAATCGCCGGGGTCCAGCGCGGTTCGCGCTCCGCCGGCCGCGGCCGGTAGCCGTCATGCGCCCGCTGGCGCAGCATTGCATCGACCGCTCCGATATGCTCGGGCGTCGAGCCGCAGCAGCCACCGACCAGGTTGACGCCCTCCTCGGTGACGAACCGATCTGCCCACTCGGCCAGCTCATCGGGAGTGAGCGGGTAATGCGTGTGGCCGTCGTGCAATTCGGGTAGGCCGGCGTTGGGCTGCACGGTGATCAGCCCCGGCCAATTGGCGCCCAGCCAGTGCACGTGCTCGGCCATCTCATGGGGGCCGGTGGCGCAATTGAGGCCCATGCCGTCGACCCCTAGCGACTGCACCACGGTGGCGGCGGCCGCAATATCGGCGCCAACCAGCAGCGTGCCGGTGGTCTCGACCGTGACCTGGACGAAGATCGGCACCGCGCGGTTGACATCGGCGAAACCGCGGCGCGCCCCGTTTACGGCGGCCTTGATTTGCAGCGGATCCTGACAGGTCTCGATCAGCAGCGCGTCGACGCCGCCCACGAGAAGGCCGGAGCACTGAGTGAAGAAGGCAGCCTCCAGATCATCGTAATCGATATGCCCGAGACTGGGCAGGCGGGTGCCCGGCCCGACCGAGCCGAGTACGAAACGCTGACGGCCGTCCCTGGCGAACTTGCGCACCGCCGCGCGCGCCAACTCGCCGGCCAGATAGTTGAGCGCAAAGGCCTCGTCGGCGATGCCGAACTCGGCCAGCGTCAGCGGCGAACCGCCGAAGCTGTTGGTCTGGATGATGTCGGACCCGGCCGCAAGATAGCTCTCATGGATCGCCTGGACGATCTTCGGCCGGCTGACATTGAGGATTTCCGTACAGTTCTCGGCACCCTGGAAGTCGCGTTCCGAGTCCAGATCCATGGCCTGGATGCGGCTGCCGAAGGCGCCGTCGCAGAGCAGCACGCGGTCGCGCAGCGCTTTCAGGATCTGACTCATCTCAGGCCGCCTCCGGAAGCGCCGGGTGCACGCCAAGACGGCGGCACACCGCATAGCTGAGCGGCGCCTTGTTCATGGTGTAGAAATGGAAATGTCGGAATCCCTCGGAGATGAGGGTGTGGCACTGCTCGACCGCCACCGACGCGGCGACCATGGCGCTGGTCTCCGCATCCCCCTCCAGGCCCTCGAACTGTGCGCATAGCCAGTCGGGGATGCCGGCCCCGCAGCGGCGGCTGAACGCAACGGTGCGGGCGAAATCTACGATCGGCAGGATGCCCGGAACGATCTCCATCGTCACCCCGGCGGCAGCGGCGCGATCGCGGAACCGCAGGATGGCCTCGGTCTCGAAGCAATACTGGGTGATTGCGGTGGCGGCACCGGCGTCCTGCTTCGCCTTGAGGTTCTCGATATCGGCTGCGGGCGTGGGCGAATCGGGATGGGGTTCGGGGTAAGCGGCCACCGCGATGTCGAACGGCGCCACTCGGCACAGGCCGGCAACAAGAGCGGCCGCGCGGGAATAGCCATCGGCATGGGGGCGCCAGGGCCCGCCGCCGGGGACGTCGCCGCGCAGCGCCACGATGCGCTTGATGCCCATGTCGCGCCAGATACGCGCCAGATCGTCGACCTCGTCCCGCGTCGCCCCGACGCAGGTCAGATGGGCGGCCAGCGGCAGGCCGGCATCGTTGAGCCGCTCGACGAGGCGCACGGTGCGCTCCTGGCCCGAGCCGTCGGCGCCGTAGGTGACGGACAGGAACGCTGGCCGCAACGGTGCAAGTTGCTCCAGCGTCACGTCCAGCGCCGCATCGCCCTGCGGCGTCTTGGGCGGAAAGATTTCGAAACTGATTCGCGGCACCAAAGCCATCGGTCAGACCCTCTCTTCTTGTTGTTCGGGACGCGCGCCCTCGGCATCGTTCGCGGCCCGGGACGCGACCCACAGGCAGACGGTCAGGGGATCGCCCGCAAGCTTCACGATCTGCCCCGGAACCAGGCCGGCGTCGCGGAACCAGCGGGTCACCTCCCGGTCCTCGAATCCGAGTCGGCGGTGGGCGTGTTCGGCCCGCAAGGTCTCCAGATCATGCGGCGCGAAATCCACGACCACCAGCCGGCCGCCCGGGCGCCGCGCGCGGGCGGCCTCGGCAATCACGTCGGCGGCATCGTCCGCGAAATGCAGGACCTGGTGGATTACCGCCGCATCGAAGGATTCGCCGTTGAACGGGAGCTGGTACATGTCGCCGTGACGGACCTGGCAGTGACGCAGGTCGGCGCGCTGCAGGTTGGCGCGAGCGACGGACAGCATCTTGCGCGACAGGTCAATGCCGACGCCGCGCTCGACGCGCGGACCCAGCAGCTCGAGAATGCGGCCGGTACCGGTGCCGATGTCGAGAAAATCGCGAATGCCGGTTTGCGGCAGCAAGGACAGCAGCGCCGCCTCGACCTCGGCCTCGGCGATGTGCAAGGTGCGAATCTTATCCCACGCGGCGGCGTTGCGGCTGAAATACTCGGCCGCACGGTCCGAATTCGCCCGCTTGACCGCTTCCAGACGGCGCAGATCCCGCGCCAGCGTCTCGTCATCGACCGGAATCAGGTCGACCAGGACGCGCGCCAGCTCGGCACAGCGGCCTTTCTCGGCCAGCCGGTAAAAGGCCCAGGTGCCTTCGGGAAAGCGATCGAGAAGCCCGGCCTCGCACAGCAGCTTCAGATGGCGGGATACGCGCGGCTGGCTCTGCCCGATGATCTGCACCAGTTCGCTGACCGTAAGCTCGGCATGGGCGCAGAGAGCGAGCAGTCGCAGGCGGCTGGGCTCGGCAGCAGCGCGAAGACCGCTGAGCAGCATATCCATTTCGATATCGATCCCCGGCGGAAAATTGGCCCGTGTGATATAATAATATAAACATATCTTTATGTTCTGTAAAGCGGCGATATCCGTCACCTCGAGGCCAGGAGCGGATGACTGGTCGAATGCGCGTGGTGTGGCGTCTGCGGCGCCCCTGTGATAGTTTTCGGCCGTCGATCGCGTTACGTCGTGGCGTTCGACGGCTGGTCGTCGCTGCGGTATCGAGAAGGCGGCGCGAACCACATGTTGGCGCCGCAGGATGATGTTCTCGGCGTTTGGGGCATGGAACGTCTGGGTCAGGGATCAGGATTTCATGCGAATGCCGCGCTCAGCCAGAGGACGCCGCGTTACGACCTTGCTCGCGCTGATCTTGGCGCTGAGCGCCTGCGCGACCCGCCCCACCGATCCCGAAGAGCTGGCCTATTTCAACGAACTCAACGATCCGCTGGAGCCGATGAACCGTGCGATCTTCGAGTTCAACCAGGTCGTCGACCGCGCGCTGTTGCGACCGCTGGCGATTGGATACCGGACGGTCCTTCCGCGCGGGGTGCGGGCCGCGGTTCGCAATTTCATCAACAATCTCGAGGCGCCGGTTGTGCTGATCAACGACCTGCTGCAGGGCGAGGGGTTGCGCGCACGCGATACCGTGGGAAGGTTCACGACCAATACGATTCTCGGGCTCGGCGGCCTGATCGATATTGCGACCGACGCCGGCATTCCCTATCACGATGAGGATTTCGGCCAGACCCTGGCGGTCTGGGGGTTCGATTCCGGCCCGTACCTGATATTGCCGCTTTACGGCCCGTCCAACATCCGGGATACCGCCGGCCTCGCCGGTGACATCGTGCTCGACCCGGTCGGATACTATATTCGCAGGGAGCATGGGCTGACCGGTTCCGTCATACGTTACACTGTCGACACGGTCGACTGGCGGGCCGCCAATCTCGAGCTCATCGACGAGCTGCGTCGCTCGTCGATCGACTTCTATGCCGCCACCCGCAGCGCCTATCGTCAACAGCGCGCCAACGAGATTCGCAACGGACGGTTCGATGCCGACGACCCCGGCGGGCTGCCGCCGATGATAGAGTTTGACGCGATGGACAACATGGGCGAACTTGGCGGTGATGACCCGACGATCCGCCAAGCCCCGCCATAGAGCAGAACCCGGGCGCGTCCTGCGCGCCGCAGGCGTCGGTCTGCTGCTGATCGGGCTCTATGCCGCGGCGCCGGCCGGCAGCACCGAAACAGCGGTCGCGTTCGTCCGCAGCCTCGGTGACACGGCGATCCGCGAGCTGGCGCCGAACGATATCACCTCGGCGCAACGCGAGGCCAAATTCCGCGAGCTGTTGCGCGCCAATTTCGATCTGCCGCGAATCACCCGCTTCGTGCTCGGTCGCTATGCCCGCAGCGTCTCGAATACCCAGATGGAGCGTTTCGCCACGCTCTACGAGGATATCGCGGTTCTGACCTATGCCCAGCTGTTCGCCGCCTATGAGGGTCATGTCTTCGCGGTGAACCGGCAACTCGGGAAGGCCGGCGACAAATACATCATGGTGGTTTCGGAACTGAAGGAGGTAAACGGGTCCAACACCGCGCGGCTCGATTGGCAGCTGCTGGTCCGGCCGGATGGTTATGCCGTGGTCGATATCCGGGTCGAGGGGGTGAGCATGGCGATCGCCCAGCGCGATGACTACACCGCCTTCCTCGACAAGAATGGCGGCGATATCGCGGCGCTCCTAGAGCAGTTGTCCCGCACCGTCGACAAGCTCCGGGCCGAGCGCGCCGGCGCGCGGTCGAGGGCCCAGCCGCGATGAACGACGCTCCCGGCACCTGCCTCGTCGAGCCGGACTGGCTCGAATCGCGCCTTGCCGATCCAACGGTCAAGATCGTCGAGATCCAGTGGACCAGTCCGCAATCCTATGAGGAGGGCCACATCCCGGGCGCGCGCGGCTGGGCCTGGAAGGATTGGCTCTGGGACCCGCTGGCCCGCGATTTCCCGACGCCCCAGGAGTTCGCCCAGCGCTGCGCGGCGGCCGGTATCGGCAACGCGGATACCGTGGTCTTCTACAGCGAGCAGGTGCAGTTCGGCTGCTATGGCTGGTTCGTGTTCACGCTGCTGGGCCATGGCGACGCGCGGTTGCTCAACGGTTCGAAGCGGCGCTGGCTCGCCGAGGGACGGTCGCTGACGACGGAGCTTCCCGAGATCACGCCTGCCAGCTATACGCCGCCGGCGGCGCAGCGCAGCGACATGCGGGTGCGCCGCGACGAGATGCTCACCCTGCTGCCGGCCTTTGGCGCCGGCACCGAGGCGGTGCTGCTCGACCACCGCACGCCCGAGGAGTTCCGCGGCGAGCGCGTCAACACCACCGGCCAGCCGGACCACGGGGCCGAGCGTGCCGGCCGTATCCCCGGCGCCCGCCACCTCTATTACGAGGAGTTGCTCGCCGACGACCACTCGTTCCGCAGTCCCGAGGAACTGACGGCGATCCTCGCCGCGCGCGGCGCGACGCCGGACAAGCAGATCGTCTCGTATTGCCGACTCAGCCACCGCGCCTCGCTCGCCTATTTCGTCATGACGCGGCTGCTCGGCTGGAAACGGGTGCGTTCCTACGACGGCTCGTGGACCGAATGGGGCAGCATGGTCGGCGTGCCGATCGAGAAATAGGTGCACCGTCGACACCGAGCAACCTCATGCTTCGAGACGCGGCTGCGCCGCTCCCCAGCATGCGGGCACAGGTATTGGAGCCTCATCCTGAGGAGGTTGCGCAGCAGCCGTCTCGAAGGGTAAGGTCGCTCGGCCAGCGCCTGCCTATCGCGTCAGCGGCTTGTACTTGATGCGGTGCGGTTGGTCGGCCTCGGTGCCGAGGCGGCGCTTGCGGTCGGCCTCGTAATCCTCGTAATTGCCCTCGAACCAGACCACCCGGCTGTCACCCTCGAAGGCGATGATGTGGGTGGCGATGCGGTCGAGGAACCAGCGATCGTGGCTGATCACCAGGGCGCAGCCGGCGAACTCGGTCAGCGCCTCCTCCAGAGCCCTCAACGTATCGACGTCGAGGTCGTTGGTCGGTTCGTCCAGCATCAGGAAATTGGCGCCGGAACGCAGCATCTTGGCGAGATGGACACGGTTGCGCTCGCCGCCCGAGAGCTGGCCGACCTTCTTCTGCTGATCGCCGCCCTTGAAGTTGAAGGCGCCGACATAGGCGCGGGACGGCATCCTGCGCTTGCCGAGGTCGATCTCCGCCTCGCCCTGGCTGATCTCCTCCCACACCGTGGCATCGGCCTTCAGCGAATCGCGGCTCTGGTCGACATAGCCGAGCTGCACCGTCTCGCCGACCGTGAGCGTCCCGGAATCCGGCTGCTCGGACCCGGCGATCATGCGCACCAGCGTCGTCTTGCCGGCGCCGTTGGGGCCGATGACGCCGACCAGCGCCCCCGGCGGCAGGCGGAAGGAGAGGTCCTCGATCAGGAGCCGGTTGCCGTAGCCCTTGCGCAAATCCTCCGCCACCACCACGACGTCGCCGAGCCGCGGGCCCGGCGGGATTATGATTTGCGCCGTCTCCGGTGCGCGGTTCTGGCTCTCGGCGAGCAGCGCCTCATAGGCCTGGATGCGTGCCTTCGATTTCGCCTGCCGCGCCCGCGGGCTGGAGCGGATCCAATCCTGCTCGGCGGCGAGCGTGCGCATGCGCGCGGCCTCGGCCCTGCCCTCATGCTCGAGCCGCTTCTGTTTCTGCTCCAGCCA
>CP070634.1:797132-800339 GCA_020356105.1 Rhodospirillales bacterium
GCAGATCTCCGAGGACCTGCAACTGATCGTCGGCCATATGGCGATGCAGTGGCTGTACAGCAATCGTGACCGGGCCGGGGCCTAGATCGTGCCGGCAAGATACCTGGTTCTCGGCTCCAACTCCTTCTCCGGCGCTGCGTTCGTCGATCACCTGATGTCGCGCGGCGCGGAGGTGATCGGCGCCAGCCGGTCCGAGGAGGTCGCCGACCCGTTCCGGATTTATGGCTGGACGCGGCATCCCGGCACATTCCGCTTTCACCGGATCGACCTCAACACCGACCTGGATGCCCTGCAGGAGCTGATCGACCGCGAGCGGCCGACGCATGTCGTCAATTTCGCAGCCCAAAGCATGGTCGGCGAAAGCTGGCAGAACCCGGATCACTGGATGATGACGAACGTCGTCTCAACCGTCCGCCTGCACGAAAGGCTGCGGCATCTCGACTATCTCGAGCGGTACGTCCACGTCACCACGCCCGAGGTCTACGGCAGCACGTCGGGCTGGGTCGACGAGAGCCACGCCTTCAACCCGAGCACGCCCTATGCGGTATCGCGCGCTGCTGGGGACATGAGCCTGCGAACCTATTTCGAGACCTACGGCTTTCCCGTCCTGTTCACCCGCGCTGCCAACGTTTATGGACCGGGACAGCAGCTCTACAGGATCGTTCCGCGAACCATCCTGTTCGCGCTGACCGGACAGCGACTGCAGCTGCACGGCGGGGGATTGTCGGAGCGCTCATTCATACACGCCGCGGACGTCGCCAGCGCGACTCACGCGATCGCCGAGAACGGAACGCTGGGCCAGACCTATCATATCTCGACGCTGCGCAGCATCTCGATCCGCGGACTCGTCGAGATGATCCTGGACAGGCTCGACAAGCGCTTCGAGGATTGTGTCGACGTGGTCGGCGAGCGCCTCGGCAAGGACCAGGCCTACATGCTCGATACGACGAAGATCCGCACCGAGCTGGGCTGGACGGATCGTATCGATCTGGAAACGGGGATCGACCAGACGATCGATTGGGTAAAGCGGTTCCTCGACGAGCTGAAGGATCGGCCGCAAAGCTATATTCACAAGCGCTGAAGGTAAGCATGGGACAGGAAATCGACTTGCTGGTGAATTATCCGCGCACCAAGCGAGACGTGGCGGAGCGGGGCGCCGAGAAGAGCGAGGCGGATCGCGCGATCGCCCGCAGGTTCGGCAAGGAGTTCTTCGACGGCGAGCGGCGGCACGGCTATGGCGGGTTTCACTACAATCCGCGCTTCTGGCAGCCGGTGATCCCGACGATGCAGGCGCATTTCGGCCTTACGGCCGCAAGCTCGGTGCTCGACGTCGGTTGCGGCAAGGGGTTCATGATGCACGACATGGCGGCGCTGATCCCCGGCATCACCGTCAAGGGCGTGGACATCTCCGAATTCGCGATCGAACACGCGATCGAGGATATGAGACCGCATGTCCAGGTCGCGGATGCCAGGGAGCTACCGTTCGACGACGACAGTTTCGACGTCGTCATCTCGATCAACACGGTGCATAATTTGGCGCGGGACGAATGCGGGCGGGCGCTGCGCGAGATCATGCGAGTCTCGAGGGGCCGGGCGTTCGTCACCGTCGATGCGTGGCGGACCGATGCGGAAAAGGAGGCCATGATCGCCTGGAACCTGACCGCCCAGACCATGATGCACGTCGACGACTGGATCTCATTCTTCGCCGAAGTCGGCTACACCGGCGACTATTACTGGTTCGTGCCGTGACCCGCGTGCGGCGGTTAGACACCGGCACCGTGGATGTCCGGCACATGGGCCGTGTTGAGCGTGGCTTGGCGTTGTGGAGGTCATGAAAGCTGCCGTCCTGACCGAGCCGGGTCAACCCCTGGCAATCCTCCCTGGCATTGAGGTCCCCGACCTCGGACCGGGCCAGGTTCTGGTGCGGATCGCCTATAGCGGCGTCTGCCACAGCCAGTTGATGGAGGCGCGCGGCCGGCGCGGCGAGGACCCGTGGCTGCCGCACCTGTTGGGACATGAAGGATCCGGCAAGGTGGTCGCGGTCGGCGAGGCGGTGACCAAGGTCGCCCCGGGCGATTACGTCATCCTCGGCTGGATCAAGGGCGCGGGCGCGGATGGCGGCGGCACGCGGTATCACCGCGACGGCACGATCATCAATGCCGGCGGGGTGACCACCTTCAACGAGCAGGCGGTGGTCTCCGAGAACCGACTCGTTCGCCTGCCGGCCGGCTTGCCGCTCGACATCGCGGTGTTGTTCGGCTGCGCCGTCCCCACGGGGGCCGGGATTCTAACCAACGAGATCCGGCCCGAGCCGGGCAGCACGATTGCCTTTTTCGGCCTCGGCGGCATCGGCCTCTCGGCGCTGATGGCGTCGGCCCTGTTCGACTGCAAGCGCGTGATCGCGGTCGACGTCTCGGACCAGAAGCTTGAGCTGGCGGGAAGCTTCGGTGCCGACGTGACGATCAACAGCAAATCTTGCGACCCGGTAGCCGAGATCCTGCGGATCACCGACGGGCGCGGCGTCGATTATTCAATCGAGGCCTCGGGCGTCTGCGCGGTGATCGAGTCCGCTTTCGAGGTGGTTCGCGCCGGTGGCGGGCTGTGCGTGTTCGCCTCCCATCCGAAACACGGGGATCGGATCAGCCTCGACCCGTTTGCACTGATCAGCGGCAGGCAGATCCGCGGCAGCTGGGGTGGCAGATCGAATCCCGATACTGACATCCCGCGATTCGCCGAGCTGTACGCGGAAGGATTCCTGCCACTGGAGAAATTGATCACCAGGCGCTACAAACTCGAGGAGATCAACACAGCGCTCGACGACCTCGAAGCGGGGCGTGTCGGGCGCCCGCTCATAGAGATCGACCCGGATCTGTGAAACCGCCGCAGGTGCATTCTGGCTGCCATGACTGAGCGCCCCATCGACGATCTCCCGGCGGGATCCGACATCGCCGCCGATATCAGGTCGACAATCCGCGACGGACAGTCGATCGTCTTCGTGTCAGGCAATTTCAATGTCGTCCACCCCGGCCATGTCAGGTTGCTCCGGTTTGCCAGAGAGGCGGGAGATTTCCTGGTCGTCGGCGTCAACCCGGACAGCGAGCTGGGCGTCAGCGTGCCCGCCGAACTGCGCCTGGAAGCCGTGCGATCGATCAAGGTCGTCGACTATGCCTTCGTGCTGCCCCGCGGCGCCACCGCCGCCATCGAGGC
>CP070634.1:800439-807265 GCA_020356105.1 Rhodospirillales bacterium
GAGTTCGACGTCGAGGTGTTCCAGCGGGTCGATATCGAGGTCGTCGAGGGCAAGGTGCTTCTGACCGGGGTCGTGCCCAATCCGCAGAACCGGATCGATGCGGCGCGCATCGCCTGGCAGGCGGATGGCGTCGCCGAGGTGATCAACGAGGTCGAGTTGAGAGATTCCAGGAGCCTGTCCGATGCCGCGCGGGATTCCTGGATCACAACACGGCTGCGCAGCGCGATCCTGTTCGACGGCGAGATCCAGAGCATCAACTACACCATCGATACCGTCAACGGGGCCGTGTATCTCATGGGCATCGCGCAGAGCCAGGCCGAGCTGGATCGGGTCGTCGGTCACGCCCGGAACATTGACTACGTCCGGCACGTCGTGCCCTATGTGCGGATCGCATCGCCGGTCGAGGGAGGGTGATCGTTGAAGTCGGGCGAGGATGCCGAGACCCTGTTGCGCCGGGTCGGCCGGGATGCCGCAAACACGATCGATATCGCCGGTGTGGCGCTCGTGCTCGCCGGCCTCGACCGGCCGGGCGTGCCACTGGCCCGCTATCACGACCACCTCGATCTGCTGGCCGAGGACCTGCGTCGCGCCTCGGCCGACGCCGAGTCGATCGAGGCGCGGATCCTTGCGGTGCGGGAGGTCCTGTTCGCCGCCTATGGTTACGAGGGTGATCGCCGAACCTACGATGATCTGCAGAACGCCAATCTGATGCGGGTCATCGACCGCCGCCGCGGCCTGCCGGTGGCGCTCGGCATCCTCTGCATTCATGCGGCGCGGGCGCAGGGGTGGGAGATCGGCGGTCTTGCGTTTCCGGGCCATTTCCTGCTGCGGATGGATCATCTCGGACAGCGCGCCATCCTCGATCCGTTTGCCAAATGCGCGCCGCAGACCGCGAGCGACCTTCGAGCCCTGCTCAAGGCACAGGGCGACGAGAGCGCCGAGTTGCGGCCGGAGCACCACCACGCCGTGTCGGATCGCACGGTGCTCGTGCGGCTGCAGAACAACATCCGGCTTCGCCAGTCGCGCAGCGGCGATCAGAAGGCCGCGGCGCGCACCCTGGAACGCATGCTGTGGATCGCGCCGGACGACAAGATGATGTGGCGCGAGAAAGCACTGCTCGATGCGCAGCTTGGGCGCATTGACACGGCCGTTGCGGCGCTCGAAGAGTATATTTCACGCGAGACCCTGGACGGGCCGCGACACGACGCCGCGCTGTTGCTGCAGCGGCTGCGTGGCCAGTCCAGTTGATCGGGCGCGGCCGCGCGCCGCGTCAGACCCATTCCAGACGAAGAGATAGCGATGAGCCTAGCCGTAGCCATCCAGATGGACGCCATCGAGTCGATCGACATCGATGCCGACAGCACGTTCGCCCTCGCGCTGGAGGCGCAGCGGCGCGGGCATGCGATCTTCTACTACTTGCCGCATGCCCTGACGTTCGAGGACGGTCGTGTCTATGCACATGCCAGCGCGCTGCAGGTGCGGCGCGAGCCGGGTAATCATTTCACGCTTGGCGCACCGGAACGGGTCGATCTTGCGACGATGGATGTGGTGCTGATGCGTCAGGACCCCCCGTTCGACATGGCCTACATCACGGCGACGCATCTGCTCGAACATATCCACCCCGGGACCCTCGTTGTGAACGACCCGGTCTCGGTGCGCAACGCGCCGGAGAAGCTGTTCGTAACGCAGTTCGGCGAGCTCATGCCGCCGACCCTGATCACCAGTTCGCGCGCGGAGGTGATGGCGTTTCGCGAAGCGCACCGGGATATCATCGTCAAACCGCTGTTCGGCAATGGCGGCGCTGGCGTGTTCCACATCCCGCCTAAGGACGAGAACCTGAACGCGCTGCTCGAACTGTTCACCGAACTCTATCGTGAGCCCGCGATCGTGCAGCGCTACCTGCCGGAGGTGCGCAAGGGGGACAAGCGGATCATCCTGGTCGATGGCGAGCCGGCCGGCGCGATCAACCGGATTCCGCCGCCGGGCGAGGCGCGCTCCAACATGCATGCCGGCGGCAAGCCGGTCAAAGCGTCGCTGACCAGCCGGGAGAAGGAGATCTGTGAGGCCATAGGCCCGACCCTGGTCGAAAAGGGGCTGGTGTTCGTCGGCATCGACGTAATCGGCGACTGGCTGACCGAGATCAACGTGACCTCGCCGACCGGAATTCAGGAGATCGACCGGTTCGACGGCATCTCCGTCGCTGCGCTGATCTGGGATGCCATCGAGCGGCGGATCGACGAGACCGCCGAGCGCCGCCTTCCGGCATGACGCGCCCGATCGATCGGGTCAGAGCCCAAGTGCCTTTCGTTGCAGCGACGCCAGAACGGTGATTCCTTGCCGTGCCAGTTCGATCATCGCGTCCAGCTGCTCGCGCGAAAACGGATCGGCTTCGGCCGTGCCCTGGACCTCGACGATGCCGCCGGACCCGGTGAACACGAAATTCGCATCCGCCTCGGCCATCGAATCCTCGGCGTAATCGAGGTCGAGGACCGGGGTTCCGTGCCACAGGCCGCAGGAGACAGCCGCCACTTGGTCGCTGAGCGGGATCGCCTCGATCGTCCCGACCCGCTGCATATGGGCGAAGGCCTGGTGGAGCGCGACCCAGGCCCCGGTGATCGCCGCCGTGCGGGTGCCGCCGTCGGCCTGGATCACGTCACAATCGACCGTGATCTGCCGCTCGCCGAATGCCTCGAGGCGGGTTACCGCGCGCAGGCTGCGGCCGATCAGCCGCTGGATCTCCTGGGTGCGGCCGGTCTGCCGGCCGCGCGCGGCTTCGCGGTCGGTGCGGCTGCCGGTCGACCGTGGCAACATGCCATATTCCGCAGTCACCCAGCCCTTGCCGGAGTTCCGCAGAAACGGCGGCACGCGCTCGATCACGCTGGCGGTGCACAGCACGTGGGTATCACCGAAACGCGCAAGGCAAGAGCCTTCGGCGTGTTTCGAGATATCCGGCTCGAGGCTGACGGCACGCAGTTCGTCGGGGGCGCGGTTCGAGGGGCGCATGGCTCGATCTCCAAGGGTTTCGTCGGCGCGGCGGCGCGCGGACCCTAGACCCTGCGCGGCGGCGCGTCCAGCCCTCGCCACGCATTGACGCTCCAGATGGCGCTCACTACATTCGCGGCACCATGATCATCGAACTCAATGAGCGGTCGCGCGAAATCCTGCGGCATGTCGTCGAGGCCTATGTCGAGACGGGCGAGCCGGTGGGGTCGCGCACGTTGTCCCGGCGCCTCGGTATGGCGTTGTCGCCGGCGACGATTCGCAACGTGATGGCGGATCTCGAGGAGTTCGGCCTGCTGTTCGCGCCGCATACCTCGGCCGGCCGACTGCCCACCGAGCGGGGACTGCGGCTGTTCGTCGACGGCATCCTGCAGGTCGGCGCGTTGACCAAGGATGAGCGCAGCAACATCGATAGCCAGTGCAAGGTGGCCGGCCGCAGCGTGCCGCAGGTGCTGGAGGAGGTAACGGCCCTGCTCTCGGGTCTGTCGCATTGCGCCGGGCTGGTGATGGCGCCGAAGCGAGATCTGCGGCTCAAGCATATCGAGTTCGTCAATCTCGGCCCGGGGCGCGCTCTCGTAGTCATGGTCGACGAGAATGGCGGCGTCGAGAACCGGGTCATCGACCTGCCGCTCGGGATGCCGGCCTCCAGCCTTGTCGAGGCGAGCAACTTCATGGCCGCGAAACTGGTCGGCCGGACCCTTCAGGAGGCACGCGCCGAGATTCTTGCCGAGATCAAGAATCACCGCGGCGCGATCGACGGACTGACGACCAAGGTCGTCGAGGCCGGCCTTGCCACCTGGTCCGAGGAGCCGGGCGCCGGCGTGCTGATCGTGCGCGGCCAGGCAAATCTGCTGGAAGATGTCGCCGGCATGGCGCAGCTGGAGCAGATCCGGGCCCTTTTCGAGGCGCTGGAAACCAAGGAAGCGCTCATCAAGCTGCTTGATGCGGCCGACGTCGCCGAGGGCGTTCAGATTTTCATCGGCGCCGAGAACGAGCTGTTCCAGCTGGCCGGCGCGTCGATGATCATCGCCCCCTACACGAACCGAGAGGAAAAGCTGGTCGGTGCGATCGGCGTCATCGGGCCGACCCGTATGAATTACGGCCGGATCATTCCGATGGTCGACTATACCGCCAGGCTGATCAGCCGGGTGATCGGATAACGCGCCGCGCGCAACCGGAAGGACCGAGATGACAGAAAAAAAGAAGCAAGCCGCCGAAAAGACCAAGTCCGACCACGACGCTGCCGCCGCGCGCGTGGCGGCCGAGGCCGAGGCCGCCGAGGAGGCGCTGGCCGACGCCAACCAGACGAGCGAGGTCGCAGGTGGTGGCGCATCGTCGCCGGAGGACCGGATCGCCGCGCTCGAGGCCGAGGCTTTGTCGATGAAGGATCAGCTGCTCCGCGCCCTCGCCGAGGCCGAGAACACCCGCCGCCGGGCCGAGCGCGACCGCGGCGAGGCGGCGAAATATGGCGCCGTCGGACTGGCCCGAGACCTCTTGAGCGTGGCCGACAATCTGCGGCGCGCCCTGGAGGCGCTGCCGGAAGACGCGCGCAAGGACGGCGCCGACTGGGCGAAGGACCTGATCACCGGCGTCGAGCTGATCGAGAAGGATTTCCTCGACGCCTTCGCCCGCCACGGCATCGAGAAGCTGGAGCCGGTCGGCCAGCCCTTCGACCACAATTTCCACCAGGCGATGTTCGAGATCGAAGATCCGGAGAAGCCTGCGGGCACCGTCGTCCAGCTGATGCAGCCCGGATACCGCCTGCACGACCGGCTGCTGCGCGCCGCCATGGTCGGCGTCTCCAGAGGCGGCCCGAAGCCCGAAAAGCCGGCGGCGTCGGAGGCCATCGCTAAAGAGTCTCCCGACGAAGGCGGATAGGCGGACCGCAATTGGCGGGACCCGCAACCATATCGGCGCATTTTGACCGTTCAGAGGCGATCGTCGTCCGGTCGCGCCGCCAGAACTGGCGCGGCACCGAGGACCTCGTGTCTAGCGCCGCGCGGCGCCCAGGCTCTCGCACGCCGGATCCTGCGCCGCCAGGAACCGCTTCGCCGCGGCCCGGCTGGACACGGCATAGCAGTAGGCGCAACCCTGCGGGCAGGAATCGTAGGCGCCGATGTCGCGCGATTCGTGACACAGGCAGCCCGGCCGGTTGCCCTTGACGCGGGCCTTGATCTCGTGCCCGGCGAGATCGGACAGCCGGACCGCATCGATGCAGCGCGCGGCTTGCGTGCCGGCGACGACCAGGGCGGGCTGGCTGCAGAGCGTCAGCCGCATGTTGTGGCTTGCGGCGATGGCGGCCAGCTCGCCGATCAGCGCCCGCTTCTTGTCGTCTTCCGGGTCGTGCCAGGAAAAGTTGTGCCGGCGCGAAGCGGCGTCGAGGTTGCGCCGCGTCTTGGCGTAGATCTGCGCAAACGACACCACCACCTCGTCGACCACGTCGGCCAGCGCCGCCGCCAGGGCCGCGAAGTTCTTCCGATGCCAATCGGGCGGCGTCAGGCTGGTCTCGACGACCGGATCGTAGCGCCAGACCGCCGTGCGAGGTCCCCAGGCCTTGGCGATCTCGCGGATCTGGGCGATCGCGGTGACGCTGTCGATGACGCCCGGCTCGAGCGTGCGCGGATAGTCGGTGACGGTGAACTGCACGACGAATGGTGCTACCGCCGCGATCTCCGCGAGCCGGCCCGTGAGCGGCCCGATATTGCGGGTCCACAGCACGAATCCTTTGACATCCGCGGGTCGCAACGAGACGCGATAGGGCGGCCCGCCATAGGGGTTGGCGACAAGCGCCTCGCCGGCGGCGAGCCGGTTCACGAACCAATCGCCGTAAAGCGCCGGAATGTCGGTGCGGTAGCTGGCCGAGACGATCATGATCGCCGCCAGATTAGCCCGATCCGGCGTGCCGCGCATCCCCGCGGTGGCGGCCCGGGAATTCATTCCGGCGACGGTTGCACGGCTTCAAACCCCTTCCTATATAGCCCTGAGAGCCGCTCTGCGATGGAGCGCAAAGATGAATTGATAGGTTTTTCAATCGCCACCGGGGGCACCGGACGGCGCCGATCCATCGGGTCGCTGGCGCCCGCTGAAAAGGAAAAGAGACGATGAGCAAGGTTATCGGCATCGACCTTGGGACGACGAACTCCTGTGTCGCGGTCATGGACGGATCGAACGCCCGCGTTATCGAGAACGAAGAGGGCGCCCGCACCACGCCTTCGATGGTTGCTTTCAGCGACGAAGGCGAGCGGCTGGTCGGCCAGTCGGCCAAGCGCCAGGCCGTCACCAATCCTGAGAACACCCTGTTTGCGATCAAGCGGCTGATCGGCCGGCGCTACGGCGACAAGGAGGTCGAGAAAGACAAGGGCCTGGTGCCCTACAAGATCGTCAGCGGCGACAACGGAGACGCCTGGGTCGAGGCCCACGGCAAAAAGTACAGCCCCAGCCAGGTCAGCGCCTTCATCCTGCAGAAGATGAAGGAGACGGCGGAGCGCTATCTCGGCGAGACGGTCACCCAGGCGGTGATCACGGTGCCGGCGTATTTCAACGATTCCCAGCGTCAGGCGACCAAGGATGCCGGCAAGATCGCCGGGCTCGAGGTGCTGCGAATCATCAACGAACCGACCGCCGCGGCCCTTGCCTACGGCCTCGAGAAGAAGGGGACGGGAACGATCGCCGTCTACGATCTCGGCGGCGGCACCTTCGATATATCGATCCTCGAGATCGGCGACGGCGTGTTCGAGGTGAAGTCGACGAACGGCGACACCTTCCTCGGCGGCGAGGATTTCGACAAGCGGATCATCGACTACCTGGCCGATGAGTTCAAAAAGGA
>CP070634.1:807365-817514 GCA_020356105.1 Rhodospirillales bacterium
CAAGGTACTGCTTGGCCGAAGCCGCACGCCGCTCGCCCAGCGCAAGGTTGTATTCGCGCGTGCCGCGCTCGTCGCAATGACCCTCGATCGTCACCGTGATCGCGCCGTTGGTGTTCAGCCAATCGGCCTGGCGGTTCAGCGTCTCGATCGCATCGGGCCGCAAATCCGACTTGTCGAAATCGAAGAACACCCGGTCACCGACGTTGATCACCAGATCCTCCTGCGCCGAAATGGATTGGGCAGGAGCCATCGGGGCTTCCGGCATCGCCGCGGTTTCTGTCTCGGTTTCGGTAGCGGCCTGATCAGCGCAGGCAGCCAACAACAAAAGAACGGCCATCGGGCCGAAAACTCTCACGCGCATCTTGAACCCCCGTTGAGGTCAAACGGAAATAATGAGAAACGAATCGAAAACGCAACAGGTCGACATATAACCACGAGTTTTCGCCGAATACAACCGTTCAAAGGTCCGAATCCTGCATTTTTTCTGGCAAAATAGTGGAAATTTTAAGACGCCAGTAAGGAACCTTAATAAACGCTTACCGATTAAGGGGTGACCAGGCCGGATCGGAAGCATCCGTCGGCGTTTTGATTTCACGAAGATTATAACCGGTCAAATCAACGGAGTAGAGTCTCGTGATACCCCCGCCGCCACTCGAGTCGGTCGGCGTCTGACGAAAATAGATCAGCACGCGGCCGTTCGGCGACCAGGTCGGTGCCTCGTCGAGGAAGCTTTCGGTGAGCAACCGTTCGCTCGTCCCGTCGGGCCGCATGACCCCGATGAAGAACCGCCCGCCGAAGAATTTCGTGAAGGCGATCAGATCGCCCCGGGGCGACCAGACCGGCGTCGCATATCGTCCTTCGCCGAAGCTGATCCTGCGCACATCGCTCCCGTCCGCGTTCATCACGTAGAGCTGCTGGGTGCCACCGCGGTCGGAGTTGAAGACGATCTGTCGCCCGTCCGGCGAGTAACTGGGTGATGTGTCGATCGACGGGTCGAACGTGATCTGTCGCGCCTTGCGGGTCCGCAGGTCCATGATCCAGATGTCGGAATCCCCGTCCCTGGCGTATGACATGATCACCGAATTGCCATCGGGCGAAAAGCGCGGTGCGAAGGTCATGCCCTCGAAGGATCCGAGCATTTCCTGGCGGCCGCTGTTGATATCGAACAGGTAGACGCGCGGCGTGTCGTTGAAATAGGACAGGTAGGTGATTTCTTGTCGGGTCGGGGAGAACCGGGGCGTCAGCACGAGCGCGCTGCCGTCGGTCAGGAATTTGTGGTTGGCGCCGTCCTGGTCCATGATCGCAAGTCGCTTGATCCGCTTCGTGTGCGGTCCGTTCTCGGCGATGTAGACGATTCGGCTGTCGAAGTAGCCTTCCTCGCCGGTGATCCGCTTGTAGACGGCGTCCGAAATGATGTGCGCGACGCGTCGCCAGTTGCTGGGCGGGGTCCTGTAAGCGAAACTTGCCAGCTGGACGTCGGCGAACACGTCCCACAGGCGAAACTCGACCCGCAACCGGCCATCCGCCTCGTACCGCACGTTGCCATAGACCAGCGCCTGCGCGTTGATCACCCGCCAGTCCGACGCCCGCGGCCGGGCCTGCAACGATTCGATCGACTGGATGAAGGCGCGCCGGTCGATCGGCGCGAACAGGCCAGAACGCTCAAGATCAGCGGCGATGACCGCCGCAAGTTCGGCACCGATGTTGACCGTGTTCTGGTCGACGCTGAAAAAGTCGGTGATCGCGATCGGCATCGGATCGATGTTGCCGCGGGTCACGTCGATGCGAATCTCGGCACGAGCGACGCCAATCGATACGATGATCCCAGCCGCAATGGCGATAAGCCCCCGCGCCAGGGTTCTTGCGCACAATCCGGACAAGTAACGACTAACACTCATCTTCATCACCACTGCATACGTTCGCTGGTCGCAAACCGGGTCGCCAATTCCTGTCACCGATCATAGCCGCCAAGCCACAGATTTGAAGGCATGCCTCACCCCGGTCCGAATAATGGCGGCGCGCCGTTGCCGTAAAGAGCCGCGCAAGCGCATCGATATCCGCCCTCATCGCCCCACCATCTTGCTCGGATCGAAGTGATACACGAACGACTTCAGCTGCTCATATTTGTGCGGCGGAATCGGCAGCGGCTGGCAACGCTTGTTGAGCACCGCGCGCATGGCGGCCTCCGCCGCTGCCCGATAGAACCGGTCGCGCGACATCCTGCCGCTGTCGACGACTTCGGCGTGGCGCACGGTGCCGTCGCGGTTCATGTACAAGCGGATATCGACGGCCAGCTCCTCGGGGTTTCGCGCGCCGATCTGGACGTTCCAGCATGGCTCGATGTGACGGCTGAGCGCATCCTCCTCGCTAATCGTCAGCCGGTTGCTGAGGATCGTCGCCTTCTGGGCCAGCGGGCGATCGGGATCGGGCTCGGTCTCGTCCAGTGCCTTCGCGAGATCATCGAGGAAATTGTTCTCCTGCTGCGGCGGCGCCTCCGCCGTCTGCTGCGTTTCGTCCTCGAGCTCGCGGGCCAAATCCTTGAGCATGGATTCGAATTCGTCCTCCTTCGGCGGCGGCGCGGGCTTGGCGCGTGGCAGGGCTGGCAGCGGCGGCACCTCGGGCTGGGCGGCCTCGCTCGGCATTGGCTCCGGCGGCGGCGGTTCTTCGACCGGTTTGGGCTGCGGCGGCAGAGCCGCAACCTCGGTCTTCTCCGGCTCGGGTTCGGGCTCGGGCTCGGGCTCGGCGACCGGCTTGGGCGCCGGCCGCGGGACCGTCTCGGGGATGCGGCGCTCCGGCGTCTGGGTGAGGTCGGCGAGCTCGACGTCGAGCAGCACCATGTCCTCGACGGGCAGGGGCTGGACGCCGAAGAAATCCGTGATCCGCGGCAGCACCGCTGCCGTCAGCACGACGACGAGGTGCAGCAGCAGAGAATACAGAAATGCCTTTGACATCGGCATTGCGGGGGACGCTACTTCCTCTTCGATTTGTCCGGCAGTTCCGCCAGCAGAGACACTTTGCGGTAGCCGGCGGCGCTGACACTGCCCATGACCTCCATCACCCTGCCGTACTGGATCCCCTTGTCACCGCGCACGAAGATCCGCGCGTCCTCGTTCTGCCCCGTTACCGCCTGCAGCCGCGCGGCCAGGTTCTCCATCGGAATCAGGCTTTCCTGGAGGAAGATCTCGCCCTTGGCGTTGATCGAGATGACCAGCGGTTCATCGGGATTGTTGAGCGCGGCCGCCTCCGTCTTCGGCAGGTCGACCGGCACGCCGACGCTCAGCAACGGCGCCGTGACCATGAAGACGACCAGCAACACCAGCATCACGTCGACGAAGGGCGTCACGTTGATCTCGGCCATCGGCCGATAGCGCGTGCCGCGCGTCTTGATCCCATTCTGTCCGTTGCCCGCGCCCATCGGTCAGGCCGCCTCTTCGATCTGTCGCGACAGGATTGCGCTGAACTCGCCCGAAAACGCCTCGAGACGGCCGGCGTAACGGTTCAGATCGTTCGACAACTTGTTGTAGAACACCACCGCAGGGATCGCCGCCACAAGGCCCAACGCCGTTGCGAACAGGGCCTCGGCGATGCCGGGCGCGACCACCGCGAGCGTCGTCTGCTTCGACGCCGCGATCGATTGGAAACTGTTCATGATTCCCCAGACAGTGCCGAACAGGCCGATGAACGGAGCGGTCGAACCGACCGATGCGAGAAATGCCATGTAACGCTCGAGGCGCTCCATTTCGCGGCCAACCGTGACATGCATGACCCGGTCGATGCGCTCCTGCAGGCTGCCCGTCACCGAGCCGCCAGCACCCCGGCGGCTCAGAGAGCGGCGCCATTCCCGCATCGCGGCGGAGAATACCGCCGACATCGGATCGTTCGGCCGCTGGCCAACCTGGTCGTACAGCTCGTCCAGTGATCCGCCCGACCAGAAGGCATCCTCGAAGCGGCCCGCCTTCTGGATCAGCCAGCGCATCCGCACAACCTTTTCGAAGATGATGGCCCAGCTCCATACCGAGGCAAGCAGGAGGATCACGATGACAGCCTTGACGATCCAGTGGGCGGACCAGAACAAGCCCCAAATCGAGAGATTCACGGCGTCGACGGAGCCGCCGAGCGTTGCAGATTCGATCAGATTGGTTTCCATCTCTTAAGATCGCGCTGTTTGAGACAAGGTTCCGTGCAATTTAGCGAAATTTGATTGCAATCCCGTTAAGACGCCACCGCGTCGCCGGCGTATGGTGCAAGCGCCGCCCGCAGATCCGGCGGGATGCGGGCCGGACGTCCGTCGGGCCCCAGACACGCAAGGTCGATCTTCATCGTCACCAGATCCTCGCCGGCGCGCCTGACGATCTGTTCTGCCGAGAGCGTTGCACCGCGCAGCGCCAGCATGCGCGAATGCACCTCGAGGAGATCATCGAGCCGCGCCGCGCCGATGTAATCCACGACACAGCGTCGCACGACGAAATGCATTCCTTGCGCCAGCATCTTCCGGTACTGGCCGTCGCCGATATCGCGCATCAGTTCCGAGCGCGCCCGCTCGGCGAACTTCAAATAGTTGGCGTAATACACGATGCCTGCGGCATCGGTGTCCTCGTAATAGACGCGCACGCGAGTTACATGGGAGCCGCCAATCCCCGCGTCAATCATCGCGGTTCCCTCCGGGCTCGCCGCCGAGCAGGTCAAGCTGTTCCGCACCGGCTGGCGGCGTGCGGCCGAGGCTCGACCATCCCGGCACGGTCAGGACCCGGCCGCGCGGCGTGCGCTGCAGCAAACCCTGCTGCACCAGATAGGGCTCGATCACCTCTTCCAGCACGTCGCGCTGCTCGGACAGGGCCGCGGCTAGCGTATCGACTCCGACCGGGCCGCCGCCATAATTCTCGGCGATGCATGAGAGGTACCGCCGGTCCATGGCATCGAGGCCGCGCGCATCGACCTCGAGCCTGCGCAAGCCGCGGTCGGCCACGCCGGCATCGATTTTCTGGTGCCCGTCGATCGTCGCGAAATCCCGGACCCGCCGCAGCAGGCGACCGGCGATGCGCGGCGTACCGCGGCTGCGCCGCGCGACCTCGCGGGCACCGTCGCGGGTGATCGGCGCGCGCAAGAGCCGCGCGCCGCGCTCGACGATCACGGTCAGTTCTTCGACCGTGTAGAAGTCCATCCGCAGCGGAATGCCGAACCTCTCGCGCAAGGCCCGGGTGATCAGGCCCGACCGAGTCGTCGCCGCGACCAGCGTGAACGGCGGGAGCTCGATGCGGATCGACTGGGCGGCCGGCCCCTCCCCGATGATCAGATCGAGCTCGAAATCCTCCATCGCGGGGTAGAGAATTTCCTCAACGACAGGGCTCAGCCTGTGAATCTCGTCGATGAATAATACGTCGTGCGGCTGCAGCTTGGTCAGCAGCGCCGCAAGATCGCCCGCCCGGGCAAGCACCGGCCCCGAGGTCGCGGTGAAGCCAACCCCCATCTCGCGCGCCAGGATCTGCGCCAGCGTCGTCTTGCCGAGTCCCGGCGGCCCGTGCAGCAGCACATGGTCCAGCGCTTCCTTGCGCTCCCGTGCCGCGCGGATATAAACGGCAAGATTTTCGCAAACCGTCCGCTGGCCAATGAACTCTTCCAGCGACTGCGGACGCATCGCCACCTCGTCGCCGTTTCGGCCGGTGTGCCCTGCGTCGCTGTCGGCGGCAGGATCGACGATACGGTCCGGCAGTTCGCTCATTGCGACAGTTCCTCGAGGCCGGCGCGGATCAACGCGGCCAGCGGCGCCTCATCGCCGAGACGCCCTCCCGCCCGCGCCACGGCGGCAAACGCCTCGCTGCGACCGTAACCGAGATTGACGAGCGCCGAGACCGCGTCGGCGTCGACCCCTCCGCCGGACGGCGCAATGCCGGTCACCGTGCGCACCGAAGGACCGAGGGCGATCCCGCCGGCCTTGTCCTTGAGTTCCGCGACGATCCGCCCTGCCAGCTTGGAGCCGACGCCGTTGGCCTGCGATACCGCGGCCTTGTCGCCGGACGCGATGGCCCGCACGAGGTCATCCGGCCCCATGGCGGAAAGGATCGCCAACGCGACGCGCGCGCCGACGCCCTGTACCGTCGTCAGGAGACGAAACCATTCATGTTCGGCGCTGTCGATGAAGCCGTAGAGATGGATATGATCCTCGCGCACATGCGTCTCTATGTGCAATTGCACGGGAACGCGATCGCCGGGCAACCGGCCCATGGTGCGGGCCGAACAGAAGACGAGATAGCCGATCCCGCCGACCTCGACGATGACCCGGTCCTCGCCAAGCAATTCGACGATGCCGCTGAGCCGCGCGATCATTGCCTGACTCCCGCCCGCGCGCGGCGATCCGCGGGCCACGACCGACCGGCACCGTAGCTTGCATGACAGATCGCCGCCGCCAGCGCGTCGGCCGCATCGGCGCCCGAGACCGTGCAGCCCGGCAGCAGGCGGGAGACCATGAACTGCACTTGCGACTTGGCCGCATGGCCCGCGCCGACCACCGCCTTCTTGATACGGTTCGGGGCGTATTCGAAGACCGGGATACCGAGCAGTGCCGGGGCAAGCAATACCACGCCGCGCGCCTGCCCGAGCTTCAGGGTCGATTCGGGATTGGAATTGACGAATGTCTCCTCGACGGCCGCCTCCTGCGGCCGGAATTCTGCAAGCACCGCGCCAAGGCCGTCGAACAACATCCGCAGCCGCGACGCCATATCGCCCCCTGTGTCGGGCCGGATCGTCCCGTCAGCGACATGGCGCAGCCGGTTGCCGTCGCTCTCGATGACGCCCCAGCCGGTGTGGCGCAAGCCGGGATCGAATCCAATCAGCCGCATTGCATGCAACTCACGCGGTCAGCCGCGCGAGAACCTCGTCGTCGATTTCGTAATTGGCGGCGATCCCCTGCACGTCGTCATTGTCGTCCAGCACGTCGAGCAACCGCAGGACGGTGCCCGCGGTGTCCTCATCCACCGGCACCGTGTTCTGCGGCCGCCATGCCAGCTTGGTCGATTCAGGCTCGCCGAACTGCCCCTCGAGCGCGCCTGCGACGCTGTGCAGATCGTCGGGCTGACAGGTGATCACATGTCCGGACTCGTCGGACTCGACATCGGACGCCCCGGCCTCCAGCGCACCCTCGAACATCGCCTCGGCGCCGGCCGACGCCGCCGGGAAGCGGATCTCGCCGACGCGCTCGAACAGAAAGCTGACGGCGCCGGTTTCCGCCAGGTTGCCGCCATGCTTGTTGAAGGCGGCGCGCACCTCGGAGGCGGTGCGGTTGCGATTGTCGGTCAGCGCCTCGACGATCACGGCGACGCCGCCGGGCGCGTATCCCTCGTAACGGATCTCCTCGTAATCCTCGCCGTCGCTGCCGCCCGCGCCCTTCTTGATTGCGCGCTCGACATTGTCCTTGGGCATGTTGGCCGTCCGCGCCGCGGCAATGGCGGCGCGCAGACGCGGGTTGGCGTCGGGGTCGGAGCCGCCAAGCTTCGCCGACACCGTCAGCTCGCGGCCCAGCTTGGCGAACAGGCTGGCGCGCTTCTTATCCTGCGCGCCTTTGCGGTACATGATGTTCTTGAACTGTGAATGGCCAGCCATCGCGGTCCTGGATTCGTCCTTGCAGATGCTAGTTAGAGTGATATACGCTCCCACCTCATACTATATCTAGTATGGGCGCGAATGGGGAGAGTATTATCAACCGGGCCGCCACTGTCGAGCCGGATTAACTATCCGGGTTTTATGGCAAGATTGCGGCGTCGAAAAGCCCGGAGCGGAGGAACGGCGGGAATTTGAGCGCCGGGAGGCGAACTCGATGATCGGATCCGGGCCGGCGGCCCGACCCACCGGTCCTGCCAGAGGGTCGGGCGGGCAGCTGATTGGGGATGATGCGCTGGCCGCGGCCGACGCAATCATCGGCCGGCTGAGCCGCGAGTTCCCCGCTCACGCGTCGCGGGACCTGCAAGATATGGAACGGGCGGCCGCCCGGATAAGCATCGGTGGAGACGCCGCCGATTCGCATTATCGGGAGATCTCGCGCCTCGCCCACGACATCCGCGGTCAGGGTGCCGTGTTCGGCTATCCCCTCCTGTCGCGCCTGGCCGATACGCTGTGCCAGGCGACTCGCATGTTGTCGGCGCAGGACCGTGCCGCTGCGGTTATCGTCAATTCACATGTCGCGGGCATGCGCGCGGTGCTCGACCAGCGCATCACCGGCACGGAAAACCGGGCGGCGCTGACAATTGCCGCAGCTCTGGAGCTGCTGGTGCGCTCGCGCCTGCCGCATTGATCCAAGAGAACCGCATCCAGTGGTCGGGCGGTTTCAAGTTCCGCACGTCTCCCGCACATTCACGCTTCCAGCAAGATGGCCCGCTAGGCCGAGGGCATGTGCAGCCAGGTCGAGTCGTTCCTGGCCGAGATTCGCGCCAGCTGATACCGCCACCGCCGCGCACGACATCGGTACCGCCCACAGGACGGCCCCTCGATCCTCGATAAACGCTGTCTTTTCACAGCCCCGCTAGAGCGGCCATTCGGGCCGCAACCGGCCCCCCTGGCGCAGCGGGGCGATATGGGTCGCCAGGCCGGTCGCATCGTCGGTCTCGACATAGGTGCCGCAGACGGTCGCCTCGCCGGCCGCCGGCTCCAGCCGCTCGCCGCGGATCTTGCGGACGAACCGGTCTATGGCGACCTCCTTCCGCATGCCGATCACCGAGTCGTAGTCGCCGCACATGCCGGCATCGCTCTGGTAGGCGGTGCCCCCCGGGAGGATCTGCGCATCGGCGGTCGGCGCGTGGGTGTGGCTGCCGACGGCAATGCTGGCCCGCCCGTCCGCGCGATGGCCCAGCGCCATCTTCTCGCTGGTCGCCTCGCCGTGCAGGTCGACCAGCACCGCGTCGGCGCCGCCGCTCTTGGGGCCGTTCTTCGGCAGGAGGCGGTCCAAGGCAGCGAACGGGCAGTCGAGCGGATCCATGAACAGGCGACACATGACGTTGACGACCAGCACCTTCCTGCCGCCGCGCGCAGCGAACAACCCGGCGCCCCTGCCGGGCGTGCCGGCAGGGTAATTCTCGGGTCGGAGCAGCTTCGGCTGCTGGCTGATATAGGGGATGATCTCGCGCTGGTCCCAGCTGTGATTGCCGCCGGTAATGACGTCGACGCCCGCGGCGAACAGCGCATCGCAAATCTTGCCGGTCAGGCCGAACCCCGCGGCCGCGTTCTCGGCATTGGCGACGACGAAGTCGAGATCGAGGGTCTCGCGCAGCCCGGGCAGCCGGGCGATCACCGCGTCCCTGCCGCTGCGCCCCACGATGTCGCCGAGAAACAGCAGCTTCATGCGGCGCCCCTCGACATCGGACATGCCTCGCGCTCGGTGACCACCCAGTCCAGTCGCTGATCGCGGTCATCGCGCGGCACGGCCGGAACCTCCTGCGACGCCCAGGCCACGCCGACCGCGAGCACCGGGCCGCTCCTGCGCAGGGCCGCCAGGCTGCGGTCATAGAAACCGCCGCCATAGCCGAGCCGCCAGCCGGCTCGATCGAACGCCAGAAGCGGCACCAGCACGACCCGTGGGCTCAGCACGGGCGCGGTCGACACCGGCTCGCGGATGCCATACGGACCGGCGACCGTCGCGGCGCCCTCGCACCAACGCCGGAACACCAGCTCTCGGCCGGCGGCCTCGACCACCGGCAGGGCGATGTGATGGCCGCGCGCCGCCAGCGCCCGCAGCAACGGCATGACGTCGATCTCGCTGCGAATCGGCCAGTAGCCGGAAACCGGCGCGCCGGCCGGCACTGTGACGGATACGAAAAACCGCGCCGCGAGGTCGCCTGCCGCGCTGCCGTCGTCCGCCGCCGCCGCCCGCGCACGCCGTGCGGCGGACTCCCTGCGCAGTGCTTCCTTGGCTTCGTTGAGATCGGTCGAAGGCTGCATTGCGGTTCGCAAGGTCACGCGGTTCGGAAGTCGAGGCGATGATACCGCCACGAACAGCGCGGCGGCGCACCGGCCGCCGCGGGGAATGGGCGCTGCCGCCTCGGCCGTGATCACAGAGTCCTCTCGGGCCTGCAAATGCAGGTGGGCACCGTGTACCGAGGCCACGACCCCGGCAGGGACAGTTCCCTAGAGAGATTCATTGGCCCCAGGGATCATGACGATTCA
>CP070634.1:817614-821428 GCA_020356105.1 Rhodospirillales bacterium
CGGAGCTGACCGATCCCGAGGCCTGCACCGGCTGCCGCGTCTGCGAGTGGCTGTGCCCAGATTTCGCGATCCGGGTTGAACGGGTGCCCGTGCTCGAGCCGGTGTCATAGCGCGCCATGTCGAACCGCACGCTGCCCGTCAACCTGCAAGGCAACCACGCCTGCGCACTGGCTGCGATCGCCGCGGGCTGCCGTTTTTATGCCGGCTATCCCATCACCCCATCCTCCGAGGTCGCCGAGAAGATGGCGGCGGAGCTGCCGGCTGTCGGCGGCGTCTTCGTGCAGATGGAGGACGAGATCGGCTCGATGGGGGCGGTGATCGGTGCCTCGATGGGGGGCGCCAAGGCGATGACGGCGACCAGCGGGCCGGGGTTCTCGCTGAAGCAAGAGAATATCGGCTATGCCGCCATGACCGAGGTGCCGTGCGTCGTCGTCAACGTAATGCGCGGCGGCCCCAGCACCGGCATGCCGACGCGACCGGCCCAGGGCGACGTGATGCAGGCACGCTGGGGCACCCATGGCGACCATCCGACCATCGCGCTGGCGCCGTCCTCGGTGAAGGAGGTGTTCGACGAGACGGTGCGCGCCTTCAACCTGGCGGAGGCGCTGCGCATGCCGGTCATCCTGCTGATCGACGAAGTCGTCGGCCACTTGGTGGAGACGGTAACCCTGCCGGAGGCGACGGAGCTTGATCTTGTCGAGCGCAAATGGGCCGATGGGCCGAAGGACGGCTTCCAGCCTTTCGCGGTAACAGACGACCTGGTGCCGCCGATGCCGCGGCCCGGTGACGGCTACCGTGCCCACACGACGGGGCTGACCCATGACGAAAGCGGCTTTCCGACACAAAAGCCGGACAAGGTGACGCGGGCCATCGCGCGGCTGCTCGAGAAGTTGGAGCGGCACCGCGATCTGATCGACTCCTATGAAGCCGTCCAGTGCGACGGTGCCGAGATCCTGGTCGTCGCCTATGGCATTACCGGACGCGCGGCGCGCAAAGCGGTGGCCCTGGCGCACGAGAAGGGGATCAAGGCCGGCCTTTTACGGCCCGTGACGCTGTGGCCATTGCCGGAAGACGAGCTACGCAGGTTCGCAGCGAAGGCAAGACACGTGCTGGTGCCGGAAATGAATGCCGGCCAGCTGTGCCATGAGGTCGCGCGGATCTGCGGGGAGAGTAAGACGGTGCTGCTCGACCGCTTCGACGGCGAGGCAATCGCGCCGGCGCAGATCCTGGAACGGATAGAGGGGCTCGCCGGCAGCGGCGGGAAAGGCAATGGTGGCAGTCGCGGACGTCGATAGGTTCGAGATCAACGAGTATCTGCGGCTCGACATGATGCCGCATTTCCTGTGCCCCGGCTGCGGCCACGGCATCGCGCTGAGGGCGCTCCTGTGGGCAGTGCACGAGCTGGGCATTCCAAAGGACCGCCTTGCCATCGTTTCGGGCATCGGCTGTTCGGGACGGATTGGCGGCTATGTTGACGCCAACACGTTCCACGTCACGCATGGAAGGCCGCTCGCCTTCGCCACCGGCCTCGCGCTGGCGCGCCCCGACCTCGAGGTGGTGGTGATCACCGGCGACGGCGATGCGCTGGCGATCGGCGGCAATCATCTGATCCACGCCTGCCGCCGCAATCTGAAAATGACCTGCTTGATGTTGAACAACGAGGTCTACGGGATGACCGGTGGCCAGGTCTCGCCGACCACCAGCCAGAGCCGTCTTACAACGACTACGCCGGCCGGCAATCTCGAGCCGGTGTTCGATGCCTGCAAGCTCGCCGAAGCCGCGGGCGCCGGCCTGGTTGGTCGCGAGGTGACGCTGCAGACTCCGGGGCTGAAGAACCTGATCAAGGAGGGGCTCCAGCATCCGGGCTTCGCCTTCATCGAGGTGATCTCGGACTGCACCGAGATTTACGGCCGCAAGAACGACCTCGGCAATTCGCCGGAGATGATCCTGAGCCAGAAGCGGGCGATGCGGCCCGAGTTGTCCGACAGCAACGTCGTCGACCGGCCATTCCGGCCGAACGCGCTGCCGACCGGTGTGCTGGCGTGCAACGAGCGGCCGGAATACGGCGCGACGTGGCGCGCCTTCGTTAGTGCCAAACAGGACGGTGCGCAGTGAGCGGCTGCGAGATCCGCTTCGCCGGAGCAGGCGGGCAGGGGTTGCAGCTCTGCGCCAAGCTGCTGTCCGCGGCGCTCGCCCGCGAGGGCAGGATCGTGGCGGCGACCCAGGCCTACGAGCCGACCTCGCGCGGGGGCTTGAGCCGCTCGGACATGGTGGTCAGTACCGACGGCGCGGCCGATTACCCGCTGGTCACGGCGCTCGACTATCTCGTCATCCTCGACCAGACGGCGGTCGCCGCATCGGAGCCGCTGTTGCGTGACGGCACGCTCGTGCTGGCGGACGCGCGGCGCGTCACCGCGCCGCCCAAGGGCGGGAAGGGCAAGACCTGCGATCTCCGGCGCCTGCCGTTCAGCGAGGCCGCGATCCGCCTCGGCAGCGAGCGGGTCGCCAACGTCATCGCGCTGTCGGCCCTGGTCGGGATGACCGGCTTGTGCAGCCGCGAGGGGCTGGAGCAGGCGGTGCGCGGCGGCACGCCGGCCAAGCTGCTGGACCGCAATCTCGATGCCCTGCGGGAGGGTTTCGCCATGGCCGACAACCGCGCCGAGGTG
Source organism: Rhodospirillales bacterium (assembly GCA_020356105.1). Lineage (GTDB taxonomy): Bacteria > Pseudomonadota > Alphaproteobacteria > UBA8366 > JADFVY01. The sequence goes on from CP070634.1 coordinate 820,281, forward strand.
GCGTGATCGCGGCCCTTCTGCCCCGACATTTCGGCCGCGCCGCGGAGATCCGGCCAGTGGCGTGAACGCGCAAGCGATGCTGATATCGGCTTAGCGGCCAACAGCGGTCGCAATACGAGTGCGGCATTCGGGTCGGGTATGAGCCAGGAGGGCAGATTGTGGTGCGCGGGCTGCTTCCCGCGCCCAGGACAACCATCCGGATTGTCTGAATCCTCAATGCGCTGAAGATGAACTCGGGCCAATCGGTGGAGGCAGGTCACCCCCGCCTGCGCTGTCCATCGCATGTTCCGCTTGTCATCGCCGTCGCATTGTGTCGGTTGGTGTCCTGGGGTGAGCAGCGCGGTTATTGCCGATCAATGCCAGGATGGCGATCGTGGTCTATTGAGCGGGGCCTGCTTCAGACACCGTTGCCCGGATGCCGTCTTCTTCGCGAGTCAGCAGGACCGCGGTCGACCGCCCCTCCGTGACCCTGACGTCACGCAAGGTCACGTCGCCCTTAGCCGTGCGTACGATCACCGAATAGTCTCCCTGATGCATTTCCAGCGGATCCTGGCCGGTAAGGCCGGTTGCAACCTGCCTGTTGTGCCCGTCCAACACATCAAAAGGCATCGCCAGCGTCTTACGGATCGCAGCGGCCAACGCGTCGCGATCCTGGGCGTCGAAGAACCGCCCGCCGCCGGCCTCAGCCGCACGCTGCATATCCTGCTTGACCTTCTCTTCCGCGAGCGCGAAGCCGACGATATCAAGCTGAACATCGATACCCTGTTCTCGCAGTTCCGTCACCACGGCGGCCGGATCCCCCTTGCACTCCTCCTTGCCATCGGTGACCAGGACGATGAGCTTCGGACCCTCGATGCGGGCCAGGTCCTTGCCGGCTTGCTGCAGCGAATAGGCGATCGGCGTGGTGCCCAGCGCCTTGATGTTCTTGACCGCCGCCAGCAACTTCTTGCGGTCCAGGTCGCCGATGCGGACGACGAGCTGCGAATCTTGGCAGTCTCCCTTGGTCCCTTCCTTCTTGCGGTGGCCGTAGACGCGCAGGCCGACCTGCGAATCGGACGGCAGCAGGCCGACGATCTCGCTCATCACCTCCTTGGCGACGTCGATCTTGAGCTTGCCGTTGACCTTGTTCCGGCGCGAGCGCATCGAGC
>CP070634.1:821528-825139 GCA_020356105.1 Rhodospirillales bacterium
GTGATCTTTGCCTGCGCCGGGACCTACGGCCTCTTCGTATTCCCGCTCTACGCGCTCTCGGTCGCCCACACCAACGACCATGTGGCGCCCGAGGATTACGTCGAGACCTCGAGCACCCTGTTGCTGCTCTATGCGGTCGGCGCGGTATTCGGGCCGATGATCGCGTCAGCCGCGATGACGGCCCTCGGCGCGCCCGGCCTGTTCGCCTTCAACGCCGCCTGCCTCGCCGCGATGGCCGGCTTCGCCATCTGGCGCATGCGCCGTCGGGAGCGACCGGCGGAGGAGATGCGCGCCCATTTCGCCGATTCGATCCGCCTTGCCCAGACTGTCGGGCCGGTCGAGCCGCTGTCGGAAGATCTTGGCACGGCCGACGAAGTCACGCCGCCGGCCGCGGACGATCTGCCGCCCGCTAACGCGGCAAGCTGACAGTGAACTCCGCGCCACCGTGCCCGTGGACGCTGTCATGGGCGCGGATGCGGACCTCGGTCATGCCGTCCGGAATCCGCACGCCCGACAGCGAGCGCGTAAAGGGTTGCTCGGTTTCGTGCGGATGCAGGAGGGTGCGCGTGCCGAGCACGGTGCCGTCGGGCGCCACCACGTCCCAGGCATCGGCGTAGTGGTCCCAGCCCTCGTCCGCGTGGCGCACGGTGACGGAGAACCGCCAAGTGCCTGCTCCCGCCCTTTCGGCCCGCGCGTCAATCACATCCGCCTCGCCGGCCAGCGCCGCCGCGGGCAGCAGCAATGCGGCCAAGAATACCCGGACGTTCCTCATCCTCGCCGTCCCCTCCTTCTTGCATGCGCGCAGCATAGCCGTTCGCGTCAGCGCCGCGCCCTCACATTGGCGTGACCGCCCCCGGCAAACGCCCGTTCAAGAGCGATGCGACCGGCCGGAGGACCACCGTCCGGAGCGCACGGACGACGATGTCGCCCGGTCCAAAGAGGCGCCCCGGGAAGCGATGCGCGCCATCGTCGGCATGATCGGGATCTGCCGGCACCGCTTGACGCTGAAGGTCGCCGGAACGAGCCCCTAACTCGCCTCCAGCGGCCGCGGGCGGCCGTCGGCGCCGATCGCAACATAAGTGAAGATGCCCTCGGTGACCTTGACCCGCTCGCCGCCGGCCTCGCGGATGATCCAGGCCTGGATGCGCAGGGTCATCGAGCTGCGCCCGGTCTTTTCCATATGCGCATAGCAGCACAGGATGTCGCCCACCTTGACGGGCTGGTGGAAGACCATCGAATCGATCGCCACCGTCGCCACCCTGCCCTTCGCGAACTGGTGGGTCACCATGCCGCCGGCGATGTCCATCTGCGAGAGCACCCAGCCGCCGAAGATATCGCCCGCCGGGTTGGTGTCGGCCGGCATCGCCAGGGTGCGCAGGGCCAGCTCGCCCAGCGGCTGGTCGGGTTGCTCCTGGCCCATGGCGATCGTCCTTTCCCGTGGCGTGGCGCGCAATCATACCGTATGTCGGGTAGCGGCCCAGGCCAAAATTCGGCGGGGCGGCAACCCGCCGGACGAGCGTGGTGCGGGCATCGCAAATTCAGGTGATCCTGAATAGTCCACCCAGCGCCGGGCGATCGGCGGTACCGGGGAACACCGCGCTGTCGACGCGATCCGCGGGGAGGCCCAGATGGTCCTGCAACACGGCCTTCAACACGCGTTGGGTGCTGAGCGTCGGCCTCAGATCGCGCTCCTCGAAAAGGGAAGCCGCCGACAGCCCGGGCCAGTCGGCGACGATGCGGCCGCCTGCAACCGCACCGCCGAGGAGGAAGCCGGCGCTGGCCGTGCCATGATCGGTGCCACCGGTCCCGTTGGGTCGCGCCGTGCGGCCGAACTCCGTCAGGCACAGGATCGCCGTCCGCCGCCAGGCCGGGCCGAGGGCGGTCTTCAAGGATTTGAGACCCTGGTCAAGCGCGGCGAACTGCCGGGCAAGCTGGCCCTCTGCGGTCCCCTGATTGGCGTGAGTATCCCAGCCGGACAATTCGAGGACTGCGATGTCCGGCCCGTCATCGGCGGAGAGGAACCGACCGGCGGCTTTCGCGGCGATCGAAAAGGCCTGCCCGCCGCGGCCCGCCTTGCCCGGCATGCCGAGACCATCGGTCAGGGCGGCGCTTTGCCGTGCCATGTCAAGGGCGTCGCGCAGCAGAGGGTCGTCCTCGTAAAGCATGGCGAGGCGTTCGAAAAGGTTCCCGCCCGGCTCCGGCAGATGCGACGGCGACCACGTCCCGGCCCTTCTCGAGCCCGTCAGCGCCAGCGGCATGGTGCGGGCGATCGCGACCGCGCGGGCCGGGCCGACCCCGGCTTTCCTGTCTGCACTCTCCAGCGCCCGGGCAAGCCAGCCATCGCGTAGCATGGGCTCACCCGGTCGGCCGGCGCTTCCGGTCTCCAGCATATCCTGACCGTCGAAATGCGACCGTTCCCGATAGGGGCTGGCAATGGCGTGAAACATGAGCGCGTCGTCCGCATCGTAGCACTCGCGCAGGAAGGCAAACGTCCGGTGCAGTCCGAAATCCCCGTCCAAGTGGGGTGCAATCGCCGCGTCCAGACTCAGGATCCCGCGGGTTCTGCGGTAAGCCGGGTCGCCCAGGGGCGGTACCGCGGCCAGCCCGTCCATCGCACCCCTCAGGATCACGAAGGCGAATCGTCGCCCGGAAGCGTCTGTTGTGCCGGCCCTGGCGAAACCGCTCAAGCCGGGCAGGCACACGGGCAACAGGGACGCAGCGAGCCCCGACTTCAGAATTCTGCGTCGCGTGGCGAGCGACGATTTCGCAAACGCTTTGGTCATCCCGCTATCTCCTCATGAACTCGGGACTGGCCAGCAACAGCGCCAGCCCCTGGCGGCGACTCTCGGCTCGACCGATCGCGCGCAGCAGATCGGGTGAAGCCAGCGAACCGAGGCATTCGCCCGCCAGCGCCGCCGCATCACGGACCCGCGCGGTGCGGGCGACGAGATCGGCAAATTCGATGCGCTTCATCAGACCGTCGGGTGAAACCCAGTGCTGCTGTTCATCGGGCCAGCCCGCCGGGCTGAGCGCGGCATAGGGCCGCTGGCCCATCAGCGTCAACAGTCGAACCGGCTGCCGCGGTTGGAAAGGAAGGTCGGGAATCGCGCGCAGCACCGAGACGAGATAATCCTCGGGCGGCTTGAACTTCTGTTGTTCTGCCCTCCACGCGTCGTCGAGCGCAACCAGCTTGCGGCTGACGGCCAGAAGATCGCCATCGGTTTCGAGGAAGACCCGGTTCAAGGCGTCGACAGCGCTGGCTGGCGGCGTATCGGCGATGAAGTGCCGGGCCAGCTTTAACGAGAGGTGCCGGGCCGTCGACGGGTGCCGCGCGAGGTCGGCGAGAACGGCGCGCGGCTGGTCCTCCCCTGCTTCGGGGTAGCGCTTGCCCAGCACGATTTGCGCCCCGGGCTCGTGGGCACGGTCGATGAACGTGAACGTGCCCGCCCGTTCCTGATCCAATCGCCGTGGCATTACCGTCCAGCCGGTCAGAACCCCGGCGAAAGCGGTCACGTCCGCCTGGTCGTAGCCGCCATCGGCGCCAAGCGTATGGAGTTCCAGGATCTCGCGCGCGAGATTTTCGTTCAGACCCCTGTTGCGCCGGCGTCCCA
>CP070634.1:825239-830850 GCA_020356105.1 Rhodospirillales bacterium
GGCAAGGCCATCGGCTACCTGATCGAGACCGCCGACCGCCAGCAGGGCACGCTGATGGTCAACTCGACGCCGATCGTCGTGCGCTCGCTGACCAAGGTGTTCCCGTATTCGTTCCGCGACTTGACCCCGATCGCCCGCATCATCGGCGACTACCAGGCGATCGCGGTGCGCCCGGATTCCGAGATCAAGTCCTGGGCCGACGTCGTCGCCCGCTTCAAGGAGAACCCGCGCAGCGTCAAGTTCGCCGGCGGCTCGGTGCGCGGCGACCTCGACCATCTGGTGCCGGCGATGGCGATGAAGGCGATGGGGCTGGATCCGAAGCAGGTCGCGTACGTGCCCTACGATGCCGGCGGCAAGGCGCTGGCCGGCCTCTTGTCGGGCGAGACCGAGCTGTTGACCACCGGTTTCGGCGAGGCGATCGGCCCGCATCGCGACGGCCAGATCCGTATCATCGCCGTTTCGGCCAACGAGCGGGTCGACGGCATCCCGACGCTGAAGGAGCAGGGCGCCAATGTCGAGTTCGCCAACTGGCGCGGCTTCTTCGCGGCGCCGGGCGTCTCGGACGCGCAGGCCAAGGCCTATGCGGACGTGCTGAAGAAGATGCAGGGCACCGCGACCTGGGAGGACCTCAGGGCCAAGAACGGCTGGCAGAACCTTTACCTTCCGGGCGATCAGTTTGTCGCCTTCCTGAAGCAGCAGGAAGACGAGATCGGCGGGCTGATGCGCGAGCTCGGCTTCCTGAAATAGGAGGTCCGTTGTGCAGCGGCGCGGGGCGGGCGACATGACGTCCGCCCCGTCTTCGCCGGCGCCGCAGACGAACCAGCGGAGCATCGGGGCATGACCTTCAACCGTGACGTCGCGGCGGCCCTCGGCTTCCTTGCCTTCTCGATCGCCTATGGGTGGCAGGCCACCGGCATCGACCTGTTTCCGGGCCAGGAATACGAGCCATTCACGCCGCAGACCTTTCCGCTCGCGCTGGCCGTCGCCGGCGGCGTGCTCGCGCTCCTGCAACTCGTCAAATCGCTGCGGGCGCAGCCGGAGGCGGGCGACTCCTGGGCGCGGTATGACTGGACGCGGGTCGGATTGCTGCTGGTGACCATGGTCGTCTACGGCGCGACCTTCACCTGGCTCGGCTTCATCGTCGCAACGACGCTGTTCCTGGTCGCCGGCTACCTCATCCTCGGCGAGCGGCGGCCGTTGGTGATCGGCGCCGCCTCGGTCGGGGTCTCCGTCGGGTTCTGGGCCATCATGACCCGGCTGCTGGGGCTGTACCTCGCGCCCGGCGAGCTGTTCCGCGGCTGGCTCTGGTAGGGCGCGCACCATGGTCGAAGGGATCCTGACCGGTCTGTCGACGGCGTTTACGCCGATGAACCTCCTGATGGTGTTCGTCGGCTGCTTCGCCGGCACCTTCATCGGCATGCTGCCGGGCCTCGGCCCGATCTCGGCGATCGCGCTGATGATCCCGATCACCTACGGCTTCGATCCGGCCTCGGGCATGATTCTGATGGCCGGCGTCTATTACGGCGCCATCTTCGGCGGTTCGACCTCGTCGATCCTGATCAACGCGCCGGGCGTCGCTGGCACCGTGGCGACGGCCTTCGACGGCTACCCGATGGCGCAGCAAGGCCATGCTGGCAAGGCGCTGGCGATCGCGGCGGTGTCCTCTTTTTCGGGTGGCACCATCGGCGCCATCCTGCTGCTCGCCGCCGCCCCCGCGCTGGCGCAGGTCGCACTCAGCTTCCAGTCGGCGGACTATCTTGCTCTGATGGTGCTCGGCCTGACCGCGGTCTCCGCCTTTACCGCGCCGGGACAGGTGCTCAAGGCGCTGATCGCAACGGTGCTCGGGCTGATGATCTCGACGATCGGCACCGACCCCTCGGCCGGCGTGCAGCGCTTTACCTTCGGCAGTCTCGATCTCGTCGACGGCATCAGTTTTCTGCTGTTGGCGATGGCGACCTTCGCGCTGTCGGAGGCGCTGATGGCGATCCTCAAGCGCGACGAGACGTCGGAGGCGGCGGCACGGGCGACCGCGGGCGAGCTCGGCTCGATGCGGGTTTCGCGCGAAGAGGTGCGCGAGATGGTTCCGGTGATCGGCCGAACCTCGATCCTCGGTTTCTTCGTCGGCGTTTTGCCGGGAGCAGGGGCGACGATCGCCTCGTTCCTCGCCTACGGGGCCGAGCGCACCTTCGCCTCGGCCAAGGACAAGCTCAAATTCGGCAAAGGTTCGGTGCGCGGCCTGGCAGCGCCGGAGACCGCCAACAACGCCGCCTGTACCGGATCCTTCGTGCCGCTCCTGACGCTTGGCATCCCGGGCTCGGGCACCACTGCCGTGATGCTCGGGGCGCTGATCTCCTATGGCGTGCAGCCCGGACCGCGGCTGTTCCAGAACAATCCCGACGTGTTCTGGGCAGTGATCATCTCGATGTATCTCGGCAATGTGATCCTCCTGATCCTCAACCTGCCGCTGATCCCCTATATCGCCCGGCTGCTGGCGCTGCCGCGGCAGATCCTGGTGCCGCTGATCCTGTTTTTCTCGCTGATCGGCGTCTACCTGGTGTCGTTCAACACCTTCGACATCCACATGATGGCGGGCTTCGCCCTGGCGGCGATCATCCTGCGGCTCCTGGAATTCCCGATGGCACCGCTGATCCTCGGCTTCATTCTCGGCGACATGATCGAGGACAATCTGCGCCGCGCCCTGACCATCTCCGACGGCTCGATCGCCTTCCTGTGGGAGCGACCGCTGACCGCGACCATCTTCGGCCTGACGATCCTCACCCTGCTGGCGCCGCTGTTCCGAATCATCCGCCAGCGTCGCAGCGCGATGCTGTCCGGCGAGGGTGGGTAAGACAGCCTGCGAACGGTAGCCGATTCCCGCCGATCTGAACGTCTGAGGCCTCGTTTCAACCAATTTCCTTTTTGGTTTCCGTTGGTTATGTTGACAATTGAGAGCCTGTCGCGGAATATTCCCCCGTGCGAGTCTGGCTGTTTCAAGAACGTCGAATTGAAATTGCGACCAGTCGCGACAACATCGGGAGGAACTCATGACCCAATTTGATCGGGGCGCGAGCCGTCGCGCCTTTCTGAAAGGTACGGCCGCTGCGGGTGTGGCCGCGACGCTGCCATTCGCACCTGCGTTCGGGGCGTCGTTTCCGGAACGGAACATGCAGATTTACGTGCCGACCCGCGAAGGCGGCGGCGCCGACCGCAACCAGCGCGCCTTTTCCGGAGTCTGGAAGAAATATCTGAACACCGACTTCGAGGCGGCCTTCTATCCGGGCGCCGCGGGCCGCGTCGGATATGAGAAGTATATGGGCCTCGCCAAGGACGACTGCCACGACCTGATCTTCGGCAATATGGGCCCGGAGGTACTGAACTGGGTCGTCAAGCCACCGTCGTTCAACCTCGATGATTTCATGTATTTCGCACGCGTCGACGCCGACCCTGGCATCGTCTTCGTCAAGCGCGACGGTCCGCTGCAGACCATCGAGGACATCGTCGCCGAGGGCAAGAAGCGGACGCTCAATGTCGGCGTCAGCCGGCTTGCCCATCCGGCGACTCTCGGCGCCCTTGCGCTGGCCCGCCATACCGGCGCCAGCTTCAACCCGATCCCGCTGAGCGGCGGCAAGAACACCCGCGCCGGGGTCGAGACCGGGGAGATGGATTTCGGTGCGCTGCCGGCGGGCGGCATCGCCAACCGGCCCAAGAACTTCAAGATCGTGCTGATGTTCTCGCACAAGAATCCGATTCCGGACAAATCGGAGAATGCACCGACGGTCAATGCCAAATTCGGCACCAACCTGCCCGATCTGATCGCCGGAGCCCGCGCCTATGGCATCAAGAAGGCGGCGATCGAGAAACATCCGGATCGCTACAAGATCCTGACCGACTCGTTGCTCAAGGTCTTCGACGACCCCGAGTACAAGGAGGCCGTCATCCGCACCAAGGCGCCGTGGGAGCTCATCGGCTATGGCAACCCGGAAGAATGTGCGGCCTATGCCAAGGCGATGATGGACATCGGCAAGGATTATAAGGACCTTCTGACGGGCAAGAGCTGACCGTCAGGGTCTTTGCCTGACTTCGGCCAGCCGGGCGGCCCTGCCCGGCTGGCGATTTTCCCCATTCTCTCCTATCAGCCCGGCGCCGCCGCGGCGAGCGTCCGGAACAGATTGCCAGATGAACAATGACGTAGACCCGGGCAAACCCGAAAAGAAACATATCGGCGCCGATTTGGTGATTCCGGTCGCGGCGCTAGCCTTCACGATCTACTACATTTCCACCATCATCGAGCTGCCGTGGACGGCCAAGGTCAGCACCTATTTCATCGCCGGCGTCCTGGTCTCGGTGATCGCGGCCTTCGCCGTGTTCAACGTTGTGGCGCTGCTGCGGGGCGAGGCCGATCTGGGCTTCCAGCGGCTGACCGAACCGGTGTCCTTCCTGCCCCGCCGCGCGGCGCTGTTCGCTCTGACGTTAGGCTATATCGTGGTCGTCCAGTGGGGCGGCTTCACGCTTACGACCTTCGCGTTCCTCAGCCTGGCGATGCTGTTGCTGAGCCGCGGCGAAAACTTGAAATTCATTCTCGCCATGTCGGCCATCCTCGCCTTCGGCGGGTACCTGCTGTTCATCTATGCCTTCGAGGTCAGATTCCCGTCCGGGCCGGTCGAGGCCGTGCTGAACCCGGTCATGGTCGAAGTCGGCGCGCTGTTTAAGGGGGCGTTCTGAGATGGAGTTCGATCCCGGCCTCTTCATCGAACTTTTCGCCCGAATGTTCAGTTTCTGGTGGCTGATCCTGCCGGCCATCCTGCTGGGTCTGATCGTCGGTGCGATCCCTGGCTTCAGCGCCGCCAACACGATTATCATCCTGCTGCCGCTGACGCTGGCCATGGACCCGGAGATGGGGCTTGTGTTCATGGTCGCCATCTACGCATCGTCGCGCATGGGCGCGGGAATCCCGGCGATTCTGGTCAATATCCCGGGCACCGCGGGCGCGGCGGCGACGCCGCTGGACGGCTATCCCATGACCAAGGCCGGGCGCAGCCACCAGGCGCTGGCGATCTCCTTCGTCTCGTCGGTGGCCGGCGGCCTGCTAACCACGGTCGTGGCGCTGCTGGCGATGCCCTGGCTGTCCCAGGTGGCCTATTACCTGCACAGCGTCGAGATGATCGTCGTCATGCTGTTCGGCATCTCTCTGATTGCCTCGATCGCCGCCCGCGATACGTTGAAAGGCCTGATCGCCGGCTTTTTCGGCCTGATGATCGGCTCGATCGGCGCCGATACCGTTTACGCCGCGCCGCGCGGTAATTTTGGCTTCCTCGAGCTGTACGACAAGGTGCCGCTGATCCCGGCGCTGGTCGGCCTGTTCGCTATATCGGAGGCGTTCGTCGTCATCGAGCGGCGCTCGATCATCTCCGACGAAGGGCAAAGGCGGATGGACGAGGCCGGCTGGGCCGAGACCTGGGAAGGGGTGAAGCTCGCCTGTTCGAAATGGTGGCACATCACCTGGACCAGCATTATCGGCCTGGTGATCGGCGTGGTGCCGGGTGCCGGCGCGTCGATCGCCTCCTTCGTAGCCTATCAACAATCTCGGACCTATTCGAAGACGCCCGAGAAA
>CP070634.1:830950-834544 GCA_020356105.1 Rhodospirillales bacterium
AGCGGAACGGCGGGCATACCGGTGACCTTCGACGGCTCCGGCTCGAGCGATCCGGACGGCACCATCGTCGCCTATGAGTGGGATTTCGGCGATGGCGGCACGGGGACGGGCGTCAACCCGAGCCATGCCTATGACGCGGCCGGCACCTACACGGTGAGCCTGACGGTGACCGACGATGACGGCGCCACCGATACGGCGTCCACGACGGCCGCGATCGAAGCGCCACGAGCCATCCCGCCGGTTGCCGATGCCAACGGTCCGTACAGCGGAACGGCGGGCATACCGGTGACCTTCGACGGCTCCGGCTCGAGCGATCCGGACGGCACCATCGTCACCTATGAGTGGGATTTCGGCGATGGCGGCACGGGGACGGGCGTCAGTCCATCCTATGCCTACGCGGTGGACGGCACCTACACGGTGACCCTGACGGTGACCGACGACGGCGGCAACACGGATACGGCGTCGACGACGGCGACGATCGATCCGGTCGTCCCGGCGATTATCTTGGTCAAGCCGCTGGTCGTCGATTTCGGGATCGTGGCGGTCGGCGGTTCGACGCAGCGCATGGTCACCGTCAAGAACGACGGCGGGTCAGTGCTCGAGGTGCAGGACCTGGTCCTGTCGGGAAGCCCGGCCTTCACGATCGTCTCTGCGCCGGGTCTGCCCGGTCCGCTGGATCCGGGGGTCTCCGTCGACGTCGTGCTCAGCTATGAGCCGGCGGCGGCAACCTCCGACAGCGGTTCGCTGCAGATCGACAGCAACGATCCGCCGACCGTGACCGTGACGCTGAGCGGGCAAGGCCAGGAGATGGTCGCCGGCAAGGACGTCTACGACATGTGGTGCGCCGGCTGCCATGGCGATCCCTTCGACGACGCCCCGGCGCCGTTCAGAAAGGTGCCCGGTGCCCGGGAATGCCTGACCGATGCGGCGATCTGGGGCAATCCGGGGGCCCGCGACGGCGATGATCATCACTCGAGCGACGAGCGTGATGACGAGGCCGACAGCCCGTTCCCGGACGGCGTACCGGAGATGCAGTTCCTGCAGGGCCTGTTGGGCGATCCCGAGATCATGTTGATCTCGGACTACCTCAACTCCCAGCCGGTCTCCGGCATGCAGCGCTACGTCACCACCTGCGCCGGTTGCCACGGCATCGACGCCAGGGGCGGCTTCGTCGACGAGGATGTCCGCGACACCGATGCCGAGGACACCGCGGAAGCGATCTGGGACGAAGACGCGATGCGGTTCCTCGAGTGTCTCCCGGATTCGGACATCATGCAGATCGGGGACTACCTCGAGAGGCGCGATGACGATCATCACGACGACGATCATCACGACGACGAACATCGGGATGAGTGGCGTTACTCCTCGCGCGACTGATTACACCGTCGCGTAGAGGTTGATCCTTCGGGGAGAGGGCCCGTCCCTCTCCCCGATTTTTTTGTCCGGGCAATGCCCATGATGGAAGACGGTGCAGCGGCCGCCGAGGCGCGCGGTTGACCTGGATCATCGAGGGCGGTGGGATCGGTGCCAGGCTGCTCCGAGAAAGGCGGGGCGAAACCCCGCCGCTGGCTCGGAATCTTCGCTCAGGGAGACCACGATCATGTACAACGCTACGATTGCAGCTGCTCTCGTCCTGGCGCTTGCCGTCCTGGCGACGCCGGCGGCCGCCGACGAAGGGGACGAGGGGGGACCGGGCCTCGACTTCATGTTCGGCAACCACATCGACACCCACCAGCTGACGCGCCTGCGCCGCGACGGCGAGCTGTCGGGCAAGTTCCTGATCTATTTCACCGGCGAGATCGACGCGGCCTCGGGGCTGCCGGTGGCGCGGCACCCGCGCGGCGTGATGCACGACGAGGTGTGCGGTGTCGACCTCGAATGCGTGACCGGCTGGAAGTTGCGCGGCAAGGCGGGCGAGGCCGTGTTCCTGTCCCATGGCGGCGTCAATGGCAACGATCATCCGGTGTGGCTGGTCGATCGCGCGGCGATCCCGCAACCCGGCAGCTACAGCCATTTCCACTGGATCACCTCGGCCGGCACCGAGGCGCTGACGGACGGTGTCGAGATTCCCGCGTCCTGTGATGTCGAGATGGCAGGCCAGCTGGAAGGCGCCGTGGCCGAGGGCCTGCTGACGCTCGATGACGGCGTGCTGATTTACAGCTGGGATCCGGCATCGGTACATGTCGGCGGCGGCGCCGAGAATATCACCTGTCCCGGCTGGTTCCTCGAGCTGAAAGCCGTCAGGTCCTTCGCCTTTCAGCATGGCGGCGACACGCTTCCCGTCACGCCGGGGGCAGACAACAAGACCCATCTCAACCTGCTCACCAACTATGCGCTGGTGCCCGGCATAACGGGCACGGGCGGCATGGGCAGCGGGCATTGAGGCAGCGGGACGCCGGCTACTCCCAGCCGCAGGCCCCGCGCAGCGGGGCGATCGCCGCCTCCAGACCGGCCAGATCGAAGGCCGCGATCATCGTATCGCCGGTCGGCGGCGCGATACGCAGGCGCAACTGCGGCTGACCGTACAGCGCCTTGATGAAGCCGATCGCGCGGTCGCGCTCCCACACGCCGAAGCGACGGTGGTCGGGCGCCACGGCAACGTCGCCGGCCAGCACCGCGCCGTTGCCGATCCGGTATTCGATGCGCGCCGAACCGCCGCCGACGAAGCGGCCGAAATCGAACATTGCGGCGACTTCGCCGAGGCGGCATTGCAGCATCAGGACGGCATGCATCCGACCGCCGGCCGATCCCGGCAATGCGTTCACCGACCGGGTCCACAGCACCAGATCCGTGCGCTCGGGATCGAGGCGCGACGGCGTCTCATCGAGCGTCCAGCCGCCATAATCCTCACGCGGCGGTGCCGCCTCTCGCGCCAAACGGTCGTAACAGGAGAGGCGCTCGACCGGCGTTCCGATCGCGGCACAGTCCTGCAATCCCGCCGCCGCGGCGTCGGCCGGCGGCACCGGGACCAGAGTCGCGAGCGCCGCGAAAGCGAGCCACGACAACGTCCGGCCGGCGCCCGATCTCGCTGACCCACACCTAGCGACCACACCCTTCGAGACGGCTGCTCTCGCAGCCTCCTCAGGATGAGGGCACAAGCGGCGCTGCCTCATGCTGAGGAGCCCCGAAGGGGCGTCTCGAAGTTTGAGGTTGCTCGGATGTGCGGAGCGAAGGTTCGCCAACACCGTGCGCTGTCCTATCGGATCAGGTAGACCGGGCTGGTCCAGGCGAGCGTGCCGTCCTCCTGCGTGAGGCGGATGAACAGCGGGTTGTCGCCCTCGGCGCGCAACCGGATGCGCTGGGTGAAGCGGATCGTCCGGTGCTCGTTCTCGTCCGGCAGGCGGAAGATCTTCAGGTAGCGCGGCAGCACGCCGGAACGGTCGAACACCTCGTCCTCGTAGCCGATCTCCTCCAGCGGCACCCCGCAGGAGACCAGCGGCGTCTCGATCTTGAGCGTGCCGCCATACGGATCCTCGACCCTTATGTCGAAGCCGCCGATATTGCCGGTGGTCAGCGCCTTCCATTCGATGCAGGTATCGCCGATCCGGTACAGCGTCTTGTCACGGTTGAAGAATTTGATCGCCCCCGCGTCGA
>CP070634.1:834644-842146 GCA_020356105.1 Rhodospirillales bacterium
CGCTGAAGGCGATTCGGCTATGCTCCCTCCGCCACGGGAGACGGGATGCATGACGGACCATCCAGGCTGGATCAGGCAGGCGCAAACGGACGGGCGATTATCGGTTTCCGCAGGCGGCGAGTGGACGATCGCGGGCGCCGCCGCGCTGGAACAGGCGCTCGCCGGTCTGGCGCCCGGCACGTCGGCCGAGGTGCGCTTCGATCTGTCGGCGGTGGAGCGACTCGACACCGCCGGCGTCTGGCTGCTGCAGCGTGCCGCAGAGCGCTGCCGCAAGGATGGCGCGGAAGTCGAGTTCAGCGGCCTTGCTGAACGGTTTCGACCACTGTTCGATCTGATCGCAGCCAATCGCGAGTGCACGGTGACGCCGGAGCCGCCCGCCAGCGCCGTCGCCATCTTTCTCGAGCGGGTCGGGCGCGGCACGATTGCGGCCTGGCAACAGACGGTGGCGCTGACCGCATTCCTGGGCGTTGCAACCGTCACCGGTCTGCGCGTCCTGGGCCATCCGCGCCGGCTCCGCCTCGTCTCGCTTGTCAACCAGGTGGAGCGGACCGGGTTCGATGCGCTGCCGATCGTCGGGCTGATGTCGTTCCTGATCGGGGTCGTGCTGGCTTATCAGGGGGCCACGCAGCTGCGGCAGTTCGGCGCCGAGATCTTCACCATCGACCTGATGGCGATTTCGATCCTGCGCGAGATCGGGGTGCTGCTGACGGCCATCATGATCGCCGGTCGTTCCGGGTCCGCCTTTACCGCCGAGATCGGCACCATGAAGGTCAACGAGGAGATTGCCGCGATGGAGGCCATCGGCCTTGATCCGGTGGAGGTGCTGGTGTTGCCGCGCATCAGTGCCTTGGTCATAAGCCTGCCGATTCTGACTCTGTTTGCGGATTTCGTCGGTATGGTCGGCGGCGGCGTCATGGCGCTTGTCAGCCTGGATCTCACAGCAACACAGTTCGTCGGTCGACTGCAGGATGCCCTGACGCTGGATCATTTCCTGGTCGGCCTCGTCAAGGCGCCGGTTTTCGCGTTTCTGATCGCGATCGTCGGCTGTTTCGAAGGGCTCCGGGTCTCGGGCGGTGCCGAGGGCGTTGGCCGTCTGACGACTCGATCCGTCGTGGAGTCGATTTTCCTGGTGATCGTCGCGGACGCTGCTTTTTCGATCGTGTTCTCGGTGATCGGGGTGTGAGCGATGGCCGAGGCGGTGATCCGGATCAGAGGCCTGCGCAATCAGTTCGGCGATCAGGTCGTGCATGACGGGCTCGATCTCGATGTCATGCGGGGCGAGGTCCTCGGCCTGGTCGGCGGATCGGGCAGCGGCAAGTCGGTGCTGATGAATACGATTCTCGGTCTCAATCGGCCCGGCGCCGGCACGGTTGAGTTGTTGGGCAACGATATTTCGGAAATGGGAACCGATGCGCGCACGGCGACCCAGACCCGTTGTGGGGTCCTGTTTCAGAGCGGCGCGCTGTTCTCGTCACTGACCGTCGCCGAGAATGTACAGGTCCCGATGCGCGAGCATCTCAGGCTGTCGCAAGACTTGATGGACGAACTGGCGGCACTCAAGATTGCGTTGGTGGGCTTGCCGCCGGATGCGGGGCGCAAGCGGCCCGCCGAGTTGTCGGGCGGCATGAAGAAGCGCGCCGGCCTGGCGCGGGCCCTGTCGCTGGACGCCGAGATCCTGTTCCTCGATGAGCCGACGGCGGGGCTCGATCCAATCGGCGCCGCAGCGTTCGATGACCTGATCCGCGACCTCCGGCGGAGCCTCGGCCTGAGCGTGATGATGATCACCCACGATCTCGATAGCTTGGCCGCGATCTGCGACCGCATCGCCGTGCTGGTGGACAAACGGGTTCGGGTCGGCACAATGGCGGACCAGATGGCGGACCCGCATCCGTGGATCCAGGCGTATTTCCACGGCCCGCGGGCGCGCGCCGCTCTGGCTGCGGCCGCCGACGGCGAGCGGGCCAAGTAAGGGCTGGATGGGGACCGGACAGGGGATGGAAACGCGCGCCAGTTTTATCATCGTCGGAGCGTTCGTCATCCTCGGCATGATCGGCCTGCTGGCCGGCACCGTTTGGATCACCGGGCATCGCGCCGACCAGGGGACGATCCTCTACGATATCTATTTCGACGGCGACGTCGCTGGGCTGCGATCCGGGAATCCGGTGCAGTACCGCGGCATTCCCGTCGGCGCCGTCACCGACATGCGGATCGATCCGGAAAACGTCGAGCGGGTGCTGGTGACGATCGAGATTCGCGAAGACGTCCCGATCAAGCAGGATACGCAGGCGACACTCGCCCTCCAGGGCATCACCGGTATCGCCTATATCCAGCTGACCGGGGGCACGCAGGATGCGCCGTTCCTCAAGGCGGAGGCCGGGCAGGTACGACCGGTCATCGGCTCGGTTCCGCCGCGCCTTGCGGAGCTTCTCGATGCGGCGCCGGAATTGCTGCAGCGCGCAATCCGCGTCGTCGCCATGCTCGAGGAGCTGATGGGCCCGGACAACCGGGCGCGGATCGAGGCTTCGCTGCGAAATATCGAAATGGTGACAGCGGCGTTGGCCGACGAAACTGAGGGCGTCGGCGCGGTCGTATCGGAGGTCGGCCGCCTGGCCCGCGAGCTGCGTGAGGCGGCGGCGCATGCCAATGCCATCCTCGCGGCGGTCGAAGGCAATGCCGATCCGATCATGAGTGATGCGCGCGCGACCGCGGCCGAGGCGCGGCGTGCCGTCCGACAGCTTGCGGCCGCGTCCGAACAGCTGGCGGCCTTCCTGAAGGAGAACCGCGAGCCGCTCTCCGATTTCAGCGCCACCGGGCTGTACGAGTTCAGCCAGCTCATGGCCGAGGCGCGCGTACTGGTCGCGGCGCTGAGCCGTCTGACCGCCGAATTCGAGAGAGATCCCGCGCGGTTCCTGTTTGGCGATCAACAGCAGGGGGTGGAGGTGAAATGAGCTTGCGGTTGACACCGCCGGCCGGACAGCGGCCGGGCAGAGGGGCGCTCGCGCTGGTTGCGGTTCTTGGTCTCGTCTGCCTTGCCGTGTCTGCCGGCTGCGCGGTCCAGTTGCCCGGCAGCGGGGAACCCGCGCAGCTCTATGTATTGACCCCCAAGAGCACGTTTCCAGACGATCTGGTGGCGGTCGACTGGCAGCTGCTGATCGAAACGCCAATTGCGCAGGCCGGGCTTGATACGCCCCGGATAGCGGTCGCCTACAGCCCGATCGAGCTCAACTACTTTGCGCGCTCCAACTGGACCGACCGGGCGCCGCAGATGGTGCAGCGTTTGCTCATCGAATCGTTCGAGAATTCCGGCCGCATTGTCGCCGTGGGCCGCGACGCGATCGGTCTGCGGTCCGACTACGTGCTGAAGACGGAACTGCGCGAGTTTCAGGCCGAGTACCGCGCCGTGCAGGGCGACAGCACCGACGCTGAGTCCGGTCTGCCTGTCGGCGAGGCGCCGAACATCCGGGTGCGCATCAACGCGAAGCTGGTGCGCATGCCGCAGCGTGTTATCGTCGCTTCAGAGAATTTCGAAAATGTCGTCGCGGCGAGGGAGAACAGCATGAGGGGGATCGTGACCGCGTTCGACGAGGCGCTGGGTCGCACCATAAAGTTTGTCGTCGTATGGACGCTGACCGAGGGCGAGCGGCTGAAGGGCGGCTCTTGACGGCGACCCCGGTTCCCGGACACATGGTCCAACGAATCGCGCAGCCATCAATCCAAGGATATGTCGACACCATGACCCGCGTCTTTCATCGCCATACCGGCGCGCATTATCCGGTCGCTGCGAGGGGCGACGGCGTTTTCATCGAGGGTCGGGATGGCAAGCGGTATCTCGACGCGTCCGGAGGCGCGGCGGTGTCCTGCCTTGGACACAGCAACGCGCGTGTGGTGGCCGCAATCAAGGCGCAGCTGGATGCCATACCCTTCGCCCATACGGGATTCTTTACCAGTGAGGCGGCCGAGGAGCTGGCCGAACGGATGGTGGCGGATGCGCCGGACGGGATCAATCACATCTATTTCGTCTCGGGCGGCTCGGAGGCGGTGGAAGCGGCGCTCAAGCTGGCGCGCCAGTATTTTGTCGAGATCGGCGAGCCACAGCGCCGGCACGTGATCGCAAGGCTGCAAAGCTACCACGGCAATACGCTCGGAGCGCTGGCGGCGGGCGGCAATGTCTGGCGGCGCCAGCAATTCGAGCCCCTGTTGATCGAAACGCATCACATCTCGCCGTGCTATGCCTATCGCTGGGCCGGAATTGGCGAAAGCGAAGAGGCCTTCGGCCAACGGGTCGCGGACGAGTTGGAAACCAAGATCGCCGAACTCGGCGGTGATCGGGTGATCGCATTCATCGCCGAAACCGTGGTCGGCGCGACTCTCGGTGCGGTTCCTTCGACGCCGGGGTATTTTCAGCGGATCCGCGAGATCTGCGATCGTTACGGCGTGCTCATGATCCTCGACGAGGTCATGTGCGGGATGGGGCGGACCGGCACATTGCACGCATGTGCGCAGGACGGCGTGGCGCCCGACATAATGACCGTGGCCAAGGGTCTCGGCGCCGGCTACCAGCCGATCGGCGCGACCATGGTCGGCGGCAGGATCTACGATGCAATACGCGATGGATCCGGCTTCTTTCAGCACGGCCATACCTATATGGGACATGCGACGGCCTGTGCTGCCGCGCTGGAGGTCCAGAAGGTAATCGCCGAGGAGGACCTGCTGAGCAACGTGCAGGCCATGGGCGATCTGCTCGACCGGACGCTGACCGAACGGCTGGGCAATCACAGCCATATCGGCGACATTCGCGGCCGCGGGCTGTTCCGCGGCGTCGAACTGGTGGCCGATCGCGCGACCAAGGAGCCGTTCGACCCGGCGCGGCGCCTGCATGCCCACATCAAGGCGGAAGCGATGCAGCGAGGCTTGATCTGCTATCCGATGGGCGGCACGGTCGACGGCAAGCGTGGCGATCACGTCCTCCTGGCACCACCCTTCATCATCGAACGCCAACATGTCGAAATGATCGCTGATCGACTGGCAGCATCCATCGACGCTGCAATTGCGGCGTCGGCGTCATGATGTCGGATAGTTTCGATGTCGATGCGCCCCTGATTCTGGCCGTCGCCCCCACCGGGGGACGCAAGACCAAGACCGACCATCCAGCGATACCGGTCACCATTGAGGAGTGCGCCCGAACCGCCGCGGCATGCCGGGAGGCGGGGGCGGCGATGATTCACCTGCACGTGCGCGACGCCGATCTGAGGCATAGCCTGGATGCTGTCACTTACAAAGACGCGATCGCCGCGGTGGAACGGGAAACCGGCGGCGATATGATCATCCAGATGACCACCGAAGCGCTCGGCATATATCGGCCTGAGGAGCAGATGGCGGCGGTGCGGGAGGTCCGGCCGGAAGCCGTCTCGGTGGCGATACGCGAACTGTGTCCGGCGGAGGAATCAGTCGTTCCCTTCGGCGATTTCCTGCGTTGGCTTGCGCAGGAGGGGATTGCGCCGCAATTCATTCTCTATTCGCCGGAGGAATGCGAAAGCTTCGCCGATCTGTGTCGCCGCGGCGTGGTGCCCTATGAACGTCCGTTCGTCTTGTTCGTTCTCGGCCGCTACAAGCCGGGACAGAATTCAGTTCCGGCGGACCTTCTGCCCTTCATCCAGGCCAGTGGCGAGCGGATGCTGGATTGGGCGATCTGCGCTTTTGGTCCGCGAGAGGGGGCGTGCGCTCTGACCGCCGCCGCGCTGGGCGGGCACGCACGGGTGGGATTCGAAAACAATATTTATCTGGCGGACGGGACCGTGGCTCCCGATAATGCGGCGCTCGTCCGGCAGATTGTCGACGCCGCGCGTTTGCTGGGCCGTGCACCTGCCGATGCCGGCCGGGCCCGTGATCATCTGGGAAGGCCATGAAGATAATCCATTTGAATGCCGCGTCCGGTTTGTTCGCCCTTGCATTGATCGTGTTGCCGTTCGCGGCGTTCCCGGACAGCCATGTGCCGGCGGACACGTCCGAAACCGGCATGCCCCCGCCAGAGCCGGCGCCGGAGCGCGACATCGTCATCGGCGGCGGTGCGGTGGCCGGCGTGTATTTCCCGGCCGCAGGAGCGATCTGCCGGGTCCTTTCGATGCAGGAGACGAACCGGCGCTGCCTCGTCGAGAGCAACGTGAATTCGTCCGTGAACCTCGAGCGGCTGGCCAACGGCCTGCTGGATTTTGCAGTCGTCCAGTCGGACTGGCTGATGCATGCATCGCGCGGGACCAGCCTGTTTCGTCCCAACGGACCCGACGAAACACTGAGGGCCGTTCTATCGTTGCATGCCGAGGCGCTCACGCTTGTGACCCGGGCGGGTGCCGGGATCGAAACGCCGGAAGATCTCGAGGGCAAGCGCGTCAATCTGGGGCCGGCCTATACCTACCAGCGGGTCCTGACCGAAACGCTTTTGCGTGCGGCCGGGCTCGACGAGGACGACCTGGCGCTGGTCACAGAGATGTCCGTGGAAGAACAGTTCACCGCGCTTTGTACGGGCGAGCTGGATGCGGCGGCGATTGTCGCGGCACACCCGACGCCGGTCCTGGTGGACGCCATGCAACGGTGCGATCTCAGGCTGATCGCGATTGCCGGAAAGCGGATCGACGCGCTGCTCAAAGACCGAACGGAGCTTGCGCCTGCAGTCGTCCCGGGCGGTCTTTACACCGGGGCGCCGGACGACGTTGAGACCTTCGGGCTACGGGCCGTGCTCGCGACGACGACCCAAGTGGAGGACGAGATCGTGCGCGCCCTTGTCGAGGCAGTGCTCGGCGAGTTTTCGACATTTGCGGCTCAGCATCCGGCGCTGGGTCGCCTCGACCGCAAGGCGATGGCGCGCGCGGGAATCGCGGTGCCGTTGCACCCAGGCGCGGAGAACGCCTTCAAGACGCACGGTTTTCTTCCTTGAATGCCCCGGATATAGCCGTATCGCCGGTTGACGCCATGCCTCCGGCGCAGGCATAGTCGCGAGTATCCATGCGGATAAATGATCGACGACAGTCATGGCGGTCCCGGCAGGGTGTCCGCCGGATGTCCGTCGAATAACAATGGCGCCCGCAAGCGGCGCAGATCAGAACAGATACGGGAGCTTCCCATGAAGTTGAAACTTCTGACAACGGCAACCTTGGCTGCTGCCGTTACGGTCGGCGTCTGGTCGATCAGCTCGGCCCCGGTTGAGGCCCAGCAGAAATTCATCACCATTGGCACCGGCGGGGTGACAGGCGTGTATTATCCGACCGGTGGCGCCATCTGCCGTCTGGTCAACAAGGGCCGCAAGGAGCACGGCATCCGTTGCTCGGTGGAAAGCACCGGCGGCTCGGTCTACAACATCAACACGATCCGTGCCGGCGAGCTGGATATGGGCGTCGCCCAGTCCGACTGGCAGTATCACGCATACAACGGAAGCAGCAGCTTCAAGTACCAGGGACCGTTCAAGGAGCTGCGTGCCGTGTTTTCGGTGCATCCGGAGCCGGTCACGA
>CP070634.1:842246-853047 GCA_020356105.1 Rhodospirillales bacterium
ATCAAGAAGGAGATCGGCACCGCCTGCGCGCCGGAGGACGGCGAGGGCCGGATGATGGAGATCAAGGGCCGCGATCTGATGAACGGCGTGCCGAAGGAGCTGGTAATCAGCCAGCGGCAGGTCGCCGAGGCGCTGGCCGAGCCGGTCAGCGCGATCATCGAATGCGTCAAGACGACGCTCGAGCACACCGAGCCGGAGCTGGCAGCCGATATCGTCGACAAGGGCGTGGTGCTGACCGGCGGCGGCGCGCTGCTGGGCAATCTCGACTTCGTGCTGCGCCACGCGACCGGGCTGCCGGCCTCGATCGCCGACGAGCCGCTGTCCTGCGTCGCGCTGGGCACCGGCCGGTGCCTCGAGGAGATGAAGACGCTGAAAGACGTGCTGATCGACTGACGGCCGGACGGTCACCCCTCAGCTGGATTGCCGCGGCGGCTGC
Source organism: Rhodospirillales bacterium (assembly GCA_020356105.1). Classification (GTDB taxonomy): domain Bacteria; phylum Pseudomonadota; class Alphaproteobacteria; order UBA8366; family JADFVY01. The sequence goes on from CP070634.1 coordinate 842,683, forward strand.
GCCGCCTCGCAATGACGGCCCTGTGCCGGGCTTTCATCGCTGTCATTGCGAGCGGAGCGAAGCAATCCAGGCGGTCGCGGGCGCCGGGCGGTCGCGCCTCAGTCGTCCGATGCCACCTGCAGCTTGCCGGCGACGCCGTGCTGCTCGATCAGCCGGGCGACGAGGCCGTCCGCCTTGGCTTCGGCGGTGAAGCTCTCGACGAAGGCGTTCAATGCCGTGCATTGCGGCTTGGTGCCGATCGCCTGGCGCACCGCCGTGTAGCGCCCCGGCAATAACCGGGAGCCCGGCAAGCTGGCGGCATTCTCCTGCAGTGCCGGGACGAGGCCGGCCAGCGCATCCAGCTTCTCGGTCGCGAACAGCTCGAAGGCGCCGGGCAGGCCCTCGGCGCGCACCAGCTCGGCATGCTTGAGGGTGCGGGACAGGTAGAGATCGTAGGCGGCGCGGTTCGACACGGCGATCCGCACGCCCGGTCGATCCACGTCCTCGACCGATTGGAACGGAGAGTCCGCCGGCACCAGGTAGGTCGCCTCGATCTCGACATAGGCATCGCAGAAGGCGATCTGCTCGGCCCGCTTCGGCTCGACGGCGATCAGACCGATGTCCCATTCGTCGCCGGCGACGGCGTCGGCGAGCTCGCCCGGCGTCGCATAGGTGACGTATTCGACGTTGACGCCGAGGCGCTCGGCGATCGTCGCCGCCATGTCCGGGGCGACGCCCTGCGGGGCGCCGTCCGGCGCGGTACCGGTCACCAGCAGAATATTGCCGAGATTGATGCCGGCGCGCAGCGTGCCGGGCACGGTCAGGTCGGATCGGGCGGCTTCGATCATCTGTGGGATCTCCGGGTCAGGGACGCGATAGCGATGGATGGTGGCCGACGATGCGCGATCCGCGGGCCAAAATCAATGGTTGGTCGACCCCTGCGCGATGCGGCAGCGCGCTGTCGGGCGGAATTGCCGCAGGCCTTCTCCTGGCCGCTGCGTTATTGTGGCCGGCGGCGGGCGCGGGATAACGGAATGCTGATCGACGACTTTTCCAGGGATGATCTGGTCTCGACCCTGGGCACGCGCTGGCGCGGCGTCAGCGACCGGGTCATGGGCGGACTCTCGCAGGCCGTACTCGGCCGCGTCGTCATCGATGGCGGGCCGGCGCTGCATCTGACCGGCGAGGTGCGGCTCGAGAACAATGGCGGGTTCCTGCAGGCCGCGCTCGATCTGACCCGCACCGGCGAGACGCTCGATGCGTCGGGCTATACGGGCGTGCGCCTCGTCGTGCGCGGCAATGACGAGCAATACTCCGTCCATCTACGCACGCCCGAGACGGTTCGGCCGTGGCAATCCTATCGTGCCCATTTCGCCGCCGGCGAAGACTGGAAGACCATCGATCTTCCCTTCGCGGCGTTCCAGCCGCACCGCCTTTCGGCACCGCTGGACCCAGGGCGGCTGCGGCGCATCGGTCTGGTCGCGATCGGCCGCGCCTTCACGGCGGACCTGGCGGTCGCGCGCATCGGTTTCTATCGCTAGCGCTTGCCCGCAGCCCTGACAGGCGTTGCAAAGTCCGCGGCCGCACGGCGCCGCCCGATCGCGATCGGCATTCGCGGAACATCTGCTGTATACTGAGCCCTTGCGACACGACATGCCGGGCGGCGCGCGATCGATCGGCCCGCGCCGTCACAGGGCCTGTCCCGTCGCCCGGTGCCCTGACGCAGGATGAGGAGTTCCATGGATATCCAGACCCTGACGCCGTTCTTCATGTGGTGCACGATCCTGAATATAGTGGTATTCGCCTGGGCCGCGCTGTGGTTCCTGGCGGCGCCGGATTTCGTCTACCGCATGCAGACCCGGATGTTTCCGCTGCCGCGCGAGACCTTCAATGCGATCATCTACGCGTTCCTCGGGTTGCACAAATTGCTGATCATCGTCTTCGGCTTCGTGCCGTGGATGGCGCTGCTGATCGTCGGCTAGCCGCGGTCGCGATCAGTCGAGGACGCAGCGCCCGGCCCGGCAGGCGGCGGGCGGCGGTTCCGCCGGCACTTCGTCGGCGCGGCAGCGCAGCTCGATCACCGTTGCGAGATAGCCGTAATAGGCCTCGGCCGCCTCTCGATCGCTGAGGTTCACCGCGGTCCAGCCACAGGGCAAGGCGACCGCAACGCAAATGTCATCGTCATCGCATTCCGCCCATTCCGGGCTGAACCGCGGCTTCGAGTCGAACAGCAGGCCTTCGGCGGCGAGCAGCGCGATCACCGCGGCGATGACGAGGGCGCAGACGGCCAGCCCGATCAGCAATGCGCGCTTCACCGTCGCACGCCCTTGCGCAGCGCATCGCCAAGCTGGGCGAGCAGGAGCGGGGCAAGGCTGGCGCCCAGGACCACGGTCCAGCCGTCACGGTCCGGCGGTACCAGCTTGAGGACATCGGCGATCAGCGGGATGTGCACGGCGCCGAGCAACAGCAGAACGCACAGCGCCAGCGCGCCCCAGACCACCGGGTTGGCCGTCACCTCGTTGACGATGAGACGCGCGCTGCGGCCGCGCATGTTGAAGACGTGCCAGAGCTGGGCGAAGGCAAGGGTGAGGAACGAGATCGTCACCGCCTCGCGCTGCGGCAGCATCAGCACCCAGCGCGCGATGGCGAGCGCCGTCAGCGTCGCCGCGGTAATCAGCATGCCGTAGCCGGCGATCGACAGCCAGTGGCGACGGGTCAGGATCGGCTCGGCCGGATCGCGCGGCGGGCGCGCCATCACCCCGGCCTCGCCCTCGCCGGCGGCCAGCGAGAAGGCGGGGAAGACGTCGGTCACCAGATTGAGGAAGAGGATCTGCAGCGGCAGGATCGGCAGGGGCAGGCCGGCCAGCACGGCGATGCCGACGACCAGGATCTCGCTGAGGTTGCACGACAGCAGGTAGACCACGAATTTGCGGATGTTGTCGAAGATCACCCGGCCCTCGCGCACCGCCGCGACGATCGTCGGGAAGGCATCGTCCGCCAGCACCATGTCGGCGGCCTCGCGCGCCACCTGGGTGCCGCGCAGGCCCATGGCGACGCCGATATCGGCTTTTTTCAGCGACGGCGCGTCGTTGACCCCGTCGCCGGTCATCGCGACGATTTCGCCGCTGCGCTGATAGAGCGCGACGAGGTCGAGCTTCTGGGCCGGGCTCATGCGGGCCAGCACGGGCACCGCGGCAAGCCGCGCGCGCGCGGCATCGTCGAGCTCCGGCAGCGGCGGCAGCGCGCCGCCCTCGATCACCTCGCCCTCGGGCAGGCCGACCCGGCGGCCGATGGCGCGGGCCGTCGCCGCATGGTCGCCGGTCAGCATGACGACCCGGATCCCGGCCGCGATGCAGTCGGAAATCGCCTGCGGCACGTCTTCGCGCGGCGGATCGAGCAGCCCGACGAGGCCGAGAAAGATCAGCTCCGCATAGGGATCGTCCGTCGCGCCCGCGGCCCGCTTCAGCGCCAGCGCCAGCACCCGCTGGCCGTCGGCGGCGAGGCGCGCCGCTTCGGCAAGCCAGCGCTGCCGGCCGTCCCGCGCCAGCGGCGCGTCGCCGCCGTCGCCGGTGCGGATCCGGGTCGCGCGGGGCAGCACCGCCTCGGGCGCGCCCTTGACCGCATAGAGGAAGCCGTCCGCCGCCCGGTGCACCGTCGCCATCATCTTGGTGTCGGGGTCGAACGCCTCCTCGCGCAGCTCGGGCAGATCGGCCAGCAGCGTCGCGCGATGCAGCCCGGCCGCGGCGCCGGCGCGCAACAGCGCGATCTCGGTCGGATCGCCGGTCGCCGCGTCCGCCGCGCCGCCCGCGGATGCCAGCGTTGCATCGTTGCACAGCACCGCGACCGTCAGCGCCTCCCGGACTTCGCTGGCGGGCGCCGCGTCGGCCGTCGCTTCCCAGCCCCCCGACGGCAGCGCCAGCCGGGATACCGCCATGCGGTTCTCGGTCAGCGTGCCGGTCTTGTCGGCGACGATCACCGTGGTCGCGCCGAGCGTCTCGACCGCGCCAAGCCGCTCGACCAGCGCGTTCTTGCGGGCCATCCGCCACATGCCGCGGGCGAGCGCCAGCGTCGCGACGATCGGCAGCCCCTCGGGGATCGCGGCCACGGCCAGCGCGACGCCGGCCTCGAGCATCAGGAGCGGCGGTGCGCCCGAGGCGAAGCCGACACCGCCGATCACCGTGACCACTGCGAGCGTCAGCCAGATCAACTGTCCGCCGAGCCGCGCCAGGCGCTTTTCCAGGGGCGACTGCTCCGGCTCGGCCGCGGCCGCGAGGTCCGCGATATGCCCGAGCTCGGTCGCCATGCCCGTCGCCAGCACCACCGCCGCGCCGTTGCCGCGGGTGACCACCGTGCCCTTGAACAGCATCGAGGTGCGCTCGGCCAGCGGCGCATCTTCGGGGACGGGCGCCGTGCCCTTGGAGACCGGCGTCGACTCGCCGGTCAGCAGCGATTCGTCCGCCTGCATGCGCGATGCCTCGATCAGGCGGAGATCGGCCGTGACGATGTCGCCGCCCTCGACCAGAACGATATCGCCCGGCACCAGGCTTTCCGCCGGCACCGCGCGCACCGCGCCGTCACGGCGCACCCTCGTTGCGACCCGGGCGACCTGGCGCAGCGCCTCGACCGAGCGCACCGCCTTCCATTCGGTAACGAAGCCGATCGCGCTGTTGAGCGCCAGCACGATGAGGATCGCGAATCCCTCGGCGATGTCGCCGAGCAGGAGCGACAACGCCGCGGCCGCCGCCAAGAGCCAGACCACCAGGCTCTCGAACTGGTTGAGGAGGATCCGCCACGGGCCGGCCGGGCGGCGGTGGCGCAGCAGATTGGGCCCAAAGCGCCGGCTACGCCGGGCCGCCTCGGCATCGCTCAGCCCCTGTTCCGGATCGGTGTCCAGCGCCGCCAGCACGGCCATGGCGTCGAGCGAATGCGGCGCCGTGTTGAGGGTGGCGCCGGCATGCTCCGGCCGTGCGTTGGCCATGATATCCGGCTGCGCCACTCCGAGCCCCATCGTCCTTCGCGGTCCGTTGCGGGTTATAGCATGGCCGGCGGGGCAGGGGAGCAGGATTGGCGGCGAATCGGCAGGGCCGCGCGTCAGCCCGCGAGTTCCTTGCGGTGCGCCCCGACGAGCTCCGCCATGCTGTTGAACACCATGTCGTATTTCGGCATTTCGCCGGGGTTCATGGTGGCGCCGAATCCCTCCTGGTCGTGCCGCCGGTAGATCCAGCAATTGGCGAGGCCGACGCGGTTGGCCGGCCCGTGATCATGGAACATGCTCTCGGCCGTGTGCAGGATCTCGTGCTTCTCGATGCCACATCGCGCGAGGTTTTCCAGCATGTAGTCGAAATTGCGCGGTGACGGCTTGTAGGATCCGACGTCCTCGGCCGTGTAGACGGCATCGAAGGCGACCCCGAGCTTCGCGTTGCTGTGGGCGAAGCTGTCATTGTCGACATTGGAGAGCACGACCAGCTTGAAATGGTCCTTGAGATACGCGAGCGCGGCGGCGCTGTCGGCGAAGGCGGGCCAGTCGCGCACCGAGCGGCCATAGGCGAGGCAGTCCTCCCAGCTCGCCGGCACGCCCCATTCCTCGGCAAGGCGCCGGTAGACCACGGCGAGCAGCCGCGCATAGAGCTTGGCCGGGGTCTGGCGCTGCGTCTCCGACTCGTAATGGGCGTGGGCCTCGAGGATCTCGTTGCGCGAGAGCGTGCGGCCGACGCGGTCGCTCAGCGGCTTCAGCCCCGCGATCATGCCGCTCTCCCAGTCGATCAGCGTGCCGTAGACGTCGAAGGTGAGGGCCTTGAAATCGGAAAGGGGCATCGCGGATCTCCTGGAATCAATGCCGTTTCGCGGAACGGCTAAAGCGTTTCGGGGTCGAGTCCGGCCTTCTTTAGCCCCTCGAAGAACATCTGTCGGCTCTCGGTGTCATGAATCAGGTTTTCGATGAAGACTCTCACGGAAAACTCGGACGAGGCGGCCCGGACCTGCTCCGCGAAGGCGCGCGCCCGGCCCTCGTTTCCAGCCATGGCGTAGGTGGCCGCGAGATACGCATACATGTGCGGGCCCACCGGCCCCCCGCTGTCGCGGTTGCGCTCGATCGTCTCGGCGGCCTTCGCGAATTCCCGATTGTGGAACCGGGCGACGCCGAGATAGTTCATGAAAGGGGTGCGGACGTTTGCTTCCGAGAGCCGTATCGCCTCCTCGAGAGGCCCGATCGCGTCCGCGGCCCGGCCGGATGCAGCAAGTGCAAGTCCAAGATTGCCGAGATGCTCGGCATTTGCCGGATCGAGGTCGACGGCGTGCTCCGCCGCGGCGATCGCCCCTTGCGTATCGCCCGCCAGCTGCAGCGCGCGCGAGAGGCTCTGATAGCCCCAGCCGAATTCGGGGTCGATTTCGATCGCCTTGCGGGCGAGCTCCAGCGCACGCCTTGCGTCCGCGTCCGGCGAATCGCTGTGGCCGAATACGATGTATTGCCAATATTGAAAGGATTCCGCCGCGTAGCCGCCGCCGAAACTAGGGTCGAGAGCCTGCACTTCGCGGGCCAACTCCATCGCCGCGAGCACGCGGGCCTCGATGTTGGGCGGTCGGCCGAGTTGGCGGGTCTCGAGGAACATCGCGTAGGCTTCCGAATTCTCGGTGAAGCGGGGCACGATTGCCGGATCTTGCGACCCCATCGAGAGGATCTGCCACGTCCCCAGGACCCCGGCCACCAGACATGCCGCACCGACGATTGCACTGATCAGAATCGGTCGCGTGCGGCGATCGCTCTTCTCCAGGATTACGGCCGATTCGGGCACCGCAACCGATGCGGCCGGCAGCGGCCGGTTCCATTCGAATGTGGGAACATAGCCGCCCTTGGGCATGTCGATGCGGACCGGATCGTCGCGCCCGGCATCGAGGTAATAATGCGCGAGATCGTTGCGCAGCTGCCGTGCTTCCAGGCGCACGACGGGGTCGCTCTGCGGATCGAAGCTCTGATCCCGGCCGAACACTGCGACCGCGATGTTGAATCCCTTCAGAAGCCCGGCCCGGCCTGCCAGCGTCTCCTCGACTACAAAACGCAAAAAGGCGGCGCGACGCGGAAGGCCCTTGAGCGCCGAGGTAACGAGAACGCGCTCGAGCGCGGCGCGAATCATCGCTTCGGGCGGCCGGGCGCCATTCTCGGCCGTGCCGCCTGCTCGCCGGCTGGCCGCCGTTTCGCGCCTGACTGGCTGGATCATGCCGACCGACCCCGGCGCGACGTCCGAACGTCACCCATGTTTCAACAGTAGCAACATTGCGGAGAGCGCGACAAGCTGCGTTAACGTACATGGAACGCACGACTTTCGATCCGCGCGGCGGGTCGGAGTCTGCGCGAACCGCGAATTGCGACGGATGTTTGGCGATGCTAGCCTTGCCGAGATTTTGGTGGCGGGTCGAACGCATGACATTGCGGGAGGAGATATAGAGATGCGGGTAACCAAGCGAGTTCTTGCTGTGGCAGCGATCGCCCTCGGGGCGGCGATGCTCTACCTCTGGGGACACTTCGACGGGCGCAACGGGACGGCGCCCGATCTGGTGCAAGAAGCCGTTGCGGCCGAGACCCCGGCAAAGCCGTCGCCCACGAAGGCGCGGGAGCGCGACGTCTACTACCCGAACAGCGAAGACCTCGGACGCGACGAGATGCGCGTGATCGCCTGCGGCACCGGCATGCCGACGACGCGCGCGGCCCAGGCGGCGGCGTGTTTCCTCGTCGAGCTCGGCAACGGCGACAAGTTCATCTTCGATATCGGCAGCGGTTCCGCCGAGCGGCTCTCATCGCTGCAGATCCCCTACGATTATCTCGACAAGGTGTTCATCGGCCATCTGCACGGCGACCATTTCGGATCGCTCGGCGAGCTGTTCATCGGCGGCGGAATCATGGGACGGCACAATCCGCTTCGCGTGTGGGGGCCGAGCGGCCCGACGAAGGAGCTTGGCACGGCCTATGCGATCGAGAGCATGAGGCGGATGTATACCTGGGATCTCGCGGGCCGCGCCGGAATGATCGATTTCCGTGGCTTCCGGATCGAGATCAACGAGTTCGACTACAAGGGCGAGAACGCCATCATCTATGAAGAGAACGGCGTTACGATCCGCTCCTTCCCGGCCGTTCATGCCATCGATGGGCCGGTCAGCTTCAGTCTCGAATGGAACGATTTGAAATTCGTGTTCAGCAGCGACAGCTATCCGAACAAATGGTTCATCGAATACGCGAGGGACGCCGACCTGGTCGTCCACGAATGTTTCATCGCCGTGCCGAGTCTTGTTCAGAAGATGAAGTTCACGCCGGAGTCTGCTTTGACAGTGGGCACCCAGATCCACACGGCCCCGGAGGCGTTCGGCAAGATCATGGCGGAGGTGAAGCCGCGCATGGCCGTCGCCTACCACTTCTTCAAGGATTTCGACACCACGGCCGAGGTCCACGACCGCATCCGCACCGTCTATGACGGGCCGCTCAGCCTCGCCGAGGATTTCATGGTCTGGAACGTCACCAAGGACGACATCCGGGTCCGCATGGCCGTTGTCGAAGAGGCGACCTGGGCGCCGCCGCCGGCGACGGAAACCAAGAATCCAAATCCGGACGACAGGAGCACCTTCAGCAAGAATTCGGGCGTCCCGGTCGAAGCGATCGGTTATTCCGATTTCATCGAGGGTGGTGTCTGGGACGAGGTCGACGAGGTGCTGCGCGGCGTCTACAAGGAGGCCAGCGAGAAGCTCGGACAGGAGTTCAAGTATCCCAAGGACTGACGGTTCCGAAAAACTGCCCTGAGCCTCGCAGGACCGCTGTAGGCCAGCATAAGGCGGGATGATATCGAGCATGCGGCGGCATCTTGCCGTCGCATGCGATCTCTTTCTCTTTCAGGACTTCGACACGATGACCATCGAAGCCGCGCCTTGCCGCAAATCCATGATGCGCGGGTGTCTTCTCGGCCTCGGCTTGGCGCTCATGACGAGCATGGCTGTTGCGGAGGAGAACGCGTCCAATCCGCTCGCCGCGGCCAATAATGTCGATCTCAGGTGGAAATACACCTCCGCGGAGGCCGGCGACACGCATGATGTCTTCATCGACGGCGCGTACATGGTGCTGCAGAGACTCAAGCTCAAATACGAGCTGCACTACAACTTCACCGACGTGACCGGGATCGACGAACAGGACTTCGAGAAGCTGGTCCTCAAGCCGATCTATTTTCCGTCCGATACGAAACTCAACGAGAACTGGGGGCTTCGCACGGCCGTCGGATTCGACTGGATCATCGAGTTCGGCAATGAGGACAAGGGCATCGGCGTCGGCGCCGATCAGATCGCGCCGCTTGTCGGCCTCGCCTTCAGCAATTCCGGGTCCGGGCTGGCGCTGATCCCGCTCGTACAGCATTTCATCTCATACAACGGCGCGACCGACGTCAATCAAACGTCGGCCCGCCTGATCGCGCTGCAGCCGTTCGGCGCGGGCTACTGGGCCAAGCTGGACGCCAAGATTCCCTATGACTGGGAAAACGAGATCTGGCCCGCCAGCGCCGAATTCCAGCTGGGCTACAATCTGGGGCCGAGCTGGGCCGCCTACGCCGAGGGCCTCGTCGGCGTCGGTGCGGACCGCCCCTACGATGCCGGCGCGGGTGTCGGGTTGCGGTTCAAGTTCTGAGATGTCCAAGGTTGAGAAAGCCGGAAATCTGGCATTGTATGGGCGACTTCCACTTTCGGCCGCTTAGCGATCCGTTGCAGAACATGTCAAGATCCGCCCCTATCCTTGTTTTGTCGTTCTTGTTTCTCTTGATCGCGCTCGTCTCCGCGGCCCGCGCCGACTGGATCAACCTGACGGGTGCCGAGACGGCGCCGAATATCGCCGAGATCACGATCCTCGACGACCGGGTCCGCGTCGCGCTCGAGGTCTATATCGGCGATCTCGCCGTCTTCGAGGCGCTGGTGCCCGATGACTGGCTGAAGGCCAACGTCGCTGGCCGGCCTTCGTTGGCCGAAAGACTGAGCCGTTTTTCGGATGAAACCTTGCAGGTCGTTACCGAGGACGGCACCAGATTACGGGCCGACCTGAAGCTGGTGGAGGCAAGGCTTCGCAAGGACCGCGTCTCGCCCTTCGCCGGCATGGTCAACCCGATGACGCGGCAGCGGGTGCCGGGGCCGCCCGAGGACAAGCGGGTGCTCTATGCCGAGCTGGAGTATTCGTTCTCCGGCCGGCCCGAGAGCCTGACCATCATCCCGCCGCGAAACGCGGAAGGCGTTGCCGCCGTCACCATCGGCTTCATCGCCTATCACAAGGCGGTGCCGATCATCGACTTCCGTTACCTCTCGGGCCCGGCGACGGTGACCCTGGACTGGGACGACCCGTGGTATACGAAGTTCGACAATCCGAACCTC
>CP070634.1:853147-858047 GCA_020356105.1 Rhodospirillales bacterium
CAGCTCCTTGGGATCGACTTTCAGGAACCGCTCAACGCCGGGATGGCGGGGCTCTGGGTGCAGGTGCATCAGGGTCAGTATCCGCCGGTAGGCGGGAAACGAGATACCTTCCAGAAGCTCCTCATCCGTCTCCAGGCTGTAGGCGCCTGCCGGCAGCATCTCATCCAACCCGCCGAGGCGAAAGGGCCTCCTGAAGGTCACCGTTGTGTAGTGCGTGCGTACCGTCATCGGATATCCCCTGGCTGGCGGTCCTGCCGTCCGATCGAGCGGTCGACGGAGAAGAACGGAGTCCCCTGCGTTCCATATGCTACGATTTGCGCGCCGGCGCGATTTCTGCCGGCGTCTTGTCAGGCTCTGCAGCCGGCTGATCCTTTGCCGGTGCGTCCCTGGATTTGTCGTGGGAGGCGTCTTTTTCAGGCGCGTCCAGCGCTGAAGAAAATTTCTTGAAGGACATATGAAATTCCTTTCAATGCAACGACAAGGATTTGCCGCTTGTTTTCATATAGTATCCATATAAATAATTTGCAATGGTACATACGGTATATTTTTTGTCCGTAATATTCATTGATGAAAAAAGAAACGGTATGGGGAATTTTTTATTTTTAATTTTTTTCGAGGTCGAGAACTTTTATTTTGAATTATGACCAGGAATTCCCGCGGATCTGCTCTTCAGCGCAAGCCTGCGGGCGCGAACGAAAGCATCACGAGGTGGTTCAGGGCGCCAGCCGAATGGATTCATTCTGTGCGAGTGGCGATCTGTGCGAGTGGCGATGGCGTGCGATCGCAATGCTTCGGAAGCGCCGGCCCTGCAACGGATTCGGGCGGGGCGGACAGGGGCGAAACTTCGCGATGTCGTCGCTCAAAAACCGGGCTGGAATTGGGCGGCTTGGCGAGAGCCGCGACTCATACAAGCCGGGTCAACGTTGCCCTGAATGTCTTGATTGCTGAGCCGTGAGGACATTGCCGTACGTTGAAGGGTCACAACGTGCCACCTGCACCCGCACATCCATCTCCCTGAACGCATCTCGGTCTCCCACGAAACTGCCTGATACGGGCATCGTCTGTCGTATGTCGCGTGCGACGGCAACCGGGATCAGATTGTATCCGCCGACACTTCGGTTGGTCGGATCGAACGTGATCCAGCCGGCGCCGGGTACATACACTTCCGCCCAGGCGTGGGTCGTACCGGCTCCGTCCGAGCCAACGGCGTCGTGGTCTGGATCGTAAAGGTATCCCGATACGATGCGGGCGCCAAAACCGAGACTGCGCACGGCATCCACGAAGAGGACCGCGAAATCGCGGCACGACCCCTGGTTCCGATTGAGCGTTTGCTCGGGCGACTGGGTGCCCTCGCCTTCGCGAACCTCATAGGTAATCCGCGCGGCGACGCCGGCAGAGATATCCTTGAGGAGGGCAAGGGTTCCTGTCGGGCTTCCGGCGACGAAGCCTTGCGCCCACTCGCGAAGCCGACCGGAGGAGTCGAGATATCCCTGAAGGCGCAGTGCACCGAGGTCGGTCATCTCGTCGTCGGTCAGCAGGAAAGGATAGTACGCGGCGGAAGCGGCTATATCGAAGATCGGCCACTGGTCGACGTCGAGCGTGAGCTCGGCACGGCTGTCGATAACGAGCGTGTCCGACTTCTCGTTCAACGTCGCGGTCGCAACGGTATTGCTGAATACGTCGTGAGCCCATGTGATCGCTGCGGCCGGCGTTACCTCCAGATCATGCGCGATCAGACGCAGATTGCGGCTCTCGCGCGGACGAAGCATCAACCGGTGCGGGCCGAACTCCATCGGTTCCCGGTATCGGTACGTTGTCTGGTGGTGTATCGCGAGCGTTATCAATATCTGTCTCCATGTCGAGGCTACCACGAAACCACTTACGAACGCGCCAGGGCTCATGCATCGATATCAGGGGCGGTGCGAGTCTGGTGCGAACCAGTCCATGTCCCGCTTCGGCCCCGTCTAACGCTAGCACCTGAGCCCACTCTGCCAGCGCAGCCAAGAGGCGCTGCTTGGATTCAAATCGGCTGTTGGGATGGCTGCTTCTGGCTATGAGCACCCATTCGGCCTGGCGTTAGACGGGTTCTGCTTTCAGCCCCTAAACCGACCTCAACGCCGTGGCGTCTGCCATGACCCGCTGAGCGGAAGCATCTTGGGCACGCGCAAGAAGACCGGTCCTGACCCACACCGGACGTATCGCAGGGTGCTTTGTTACGGCGTCGTCACGAAGCGGCCGAACCAGACCGCCGATTCGCCCTTTTGCAAGAGGCGAGACGGCATCACCAAGACGGGGTCGTCGAAGGCGGCCGTGACCTTTCTGTCGTCGTTGTAGCCGAACACCGTACTTGCCTTCGGCATGATCTCCAGGCCCCGGCAAACGGCGCCGCAGGTAACACGCTACAGAGCAACTCGGCGACGCCGATGGCGCCGAGGCCAGCGCGTCCTAGAACTGGGCCGGCAGTTTCTCCATGCAGGCGCTCGCGACGTTGCGGTTGGGGTCGGTCGACCCCGGTATCGTGGCCCAGCCGGTCCTCATGAGCATATTGGTGCGCTCATAAATGCTGTCGGCCTTTTCCAGCTCGGCCAGCGTCGTCGCGGATTGTGGGTCCTCCTTGAACTGCTCTAGGCAGATCGGTACCAGCGCGGCGACCACTTCCATCCGCGCCTGTTCGGAGGCCATTTTGTTGGCCGTCCCTGTAGTCATCCAGCCGCCCCACGTGAAGCCGACGATAGCCAGCGCGATGGCGCCGGCCGCAGCCCCGTACAGCCCGGGTTTCAACCATTCGGGAATTCTCATGTGATTGTCCTTGGCTCAGGGAAGAACAATTCTACCCTTTAATATTTTTTCAGTATAGACCTCGAATGTGCAAAATAACACTTAAATATTTTTCAGCTTTGGCGCTAAAAATATTATTTTGCAACAGGTTGATATCGCTATCTTTATTGCTTTTTTTAAGAAAAACTGGGGGCCGGGGATGTCCGGGGGATCGGGTGACGGCACCCGTCGGCGTATCGGGCGGTTTCGGCAATCAGGCGAGCAATTCGAGATGGGCACAAGACAGCGGGCTTGGCGAGTTTAACCATTTCGAGGTGCAACTCTTAAGTTTAGAAAACACAGGGGAGGTTAGAATGCAGATTTCCAAGCGCGATGTTATCGACAAGAACAAGGCGATGTTGTCGGATATCGTCCCGGATATCCGGCCGGGCGATGACCTGAACCTGATCGTGAACCGGGTCGGTGACCGCGTTGTGGTCTCGCCCGACAATGCACAGGCGGAAGAAATCACGGTCACGTTTCATATTGATGCCGCCATGGCGGTCTCCAAGGGTGCGGAGCTCGACAATATCGCCTCTCTTCTGAACCTCGCGACCAATGGACAGGTGCAGGCACTTGGGACCAACCTTGCAGGATCGATTTCGGCGGGCGCCGGCGTGGCTGGAGCGACGCTCCAGACGCTCAAGAAGATAATGGATACCGTCCGTGACGAGGGAAACCTGCGATTGCAGGTCGAAATGACGGGGATAAACTTTCCCGCGGGCGGGTCTGTGGACGTGGACGTATCCGCAACCGTGACGGGGTGGACGGTCACGACCGACTGGGATGCCGATGAGCAGGCAAATTTCTCCCATATAGCCAAGCTGTTGGCGGCGAGCGGCCAGCGCATCAAGAGCGATAATGTTGGCACCTCGTCGCAGATTCGCATGAACGGCACAGCATCGGTTGCTCAGTCACAGGTGTCCACGGATACCGCGCTCGCGATCCTGGATATGGATTGGAATCTGAAGACGGACGGTGCCTTCACCCATGACACGATAAGTCTGATCCAGATCGCAGATGTGACCATGGTGTTTCGATATGTTCCCGGACCCTGAGTAGATAGAATCCGGAGCTGAACCGACCCCGTGGCATCGAGAGACGCTCGTAGCCGCGGCCGAAAAGACGGGGTGTCGCGTCGGCCCGGAGCCGCCATCCCGGGCTGCGCTCGCAAGGTCCGCGAGGCGGTGCGACCGGGGCGGGGAGATCGGGCTGGCGGCTTCGAAGGCATCGGCGGCTATGCGCCTTGCCACCCGCGGGCACCGCTTCGACGCTCGGCTTCCCGCCCGGCGGGATATCGCGCCCCGGCGCGTCTGCCGCCGCAACAGAGAGGAGCCCCGCGGGATGCGGGGCTCCTGCGTGAGGCCGGCTTCGGGCCGGTTCTTCGGATCCGCCGGCCTATTTGCAGCCGGAGGTCTTTATCGAGTCGCTTCCCGAGAACGGGACGCCGCCGACCGTCTGACCGGTGAGCGTCGCTTCCGTATCGCCGCATGCGATTCCCGTATCCTGGGTGCGGAAGTGCAGCACGAGGTCGACATCGCCGTCATTGTCGACGTCCTTCGGGTGTCCTGCCGCGTGGGCGATGCTGGCGCCGGCGGGGCCGAACTGCACGGTCATCGGATCGACCTCGAGCGCGTCGAAGGCGTCGGTGGTCAGGACGGCGACCGGAATCACGCCCTTCGCGCCGGGGTTGACGCCATTCGGGAAGCTTCCGGGCTTTATGTCGATCTCGACCGCCAGAATGTCGCGGACCAGGGTGATCGCCTTGCCGTCGGGGCCGGGCGCCGCGTTGCCGGTGCAGAAGCACAGACCGTCGACATCGACCACGCCGGCATTGATCACGACCTCGCTCGGCGTGAAGATCAGCGCGTTGAAGGCGTCGAACACCGAATGGAAGCTGGTGTCGCCGATATTTGCCGAGAACGAGCTCAGCGTATACTGCGCCCCCCGCACGTCGCTCAGCACCACACCGCCGATCGCCGTGCCGTCGTAGATCGGATGCGATGCGAACGCCGGCAGGATGTCCGTATAGCCGCCGTTCATGAAGTTTCCGCCCGCTTGATCGAGATCGACGATGCCCCAG
>CP070634.1:858147-864977 GCA_020356105.1 Rhodospirillales bacterium
GGCGTCCGAATCCTCGACATGACGCATGTTCAGTCGGGTCCGACCTGCACGCAGCTGCTGGCCTGGTTCGGCGCCGACGTCATCAAGGTGGAACGGCCCGGGGTCGGGGATGCAACACGCGGCCAGCTGCGCGACATTCCCGATGTGGACAGTCTCTATTTCACGATGCTGAACCACAACAAGCGCAGCGTCACCCTGAACCCCAAGACCGAAAAGGGAAAGGCCATTTTCACGAAGCTGATCGAGGAATGCGACGTGATGGTGGAGAATTTCGCCCCCGGCGCGATCGACCGCATGGGCTTCCCATGGGAGCGCATCCAGGAGATCAACCCGCGCATGATCTATGCGTCGGTCAAGGGCTTCGGGCCGGGCCCATACGAGGATTGCAAGGTCTACGAGAACGTGGCGCAATGCACGGGCGGCGCGGCCTCGACGACCGGCGAGCTCGACGGCTTTCCGATGGTGACCGGTGCCCAGATCGGCGATTCCGGCACCGGCCTGAATCTTGCGCTCGGCATCGTGACCGCGCTGTTCCACCGCGAGAAATCCGGCCGCGGCCAGCGCGTCACCTGTGCCATGCAGGATGGCGTGCTCAATCTCTGCCGCGTCAAGCTGCGCGACCAGCAGCGTCTGGCGCACGGGCCGCTCAAGGAGTATCCGCAATATCCGAACGGCTCCTTCGGCGCGGCCGTGCCGCGCGCCGGCAACGCGTCGGGCGGCGGCCAGCCGGGCTGGATCGTCCGCTGCAAGGGCTGGGAGGAGGATCCGGATTCCTATATCTACGTGATCACCCAGGCCGCGGCCTTCGCGGGCCTCGCCAAGGCGATCGGGCATGAGGAGTGGCTCGACGAGACCCACGAATGGTCGACGCCCGAGGGACGGCTGCCGCATCTGGACCAGGTGTTCGCGGAAATCGAGAAGTGGACCATGACCAAGAACAAGTTCGACGTCATGGAGATCCTCAACCCGCTCAACGTGCCATGCGGCCCGATCCTTAGCATGAAAGAGCTGGCGGAGGAGCCGAGTCTGCGCGCCACGGGGACCGTCGTCGAGGTCGACCATCCGGAGCGTGGCCCCTATCTGACGGTCGGTAATCCGGTAAAACTGTCGGATTCACCGAGCGAAGTGACCCGCTCGCCGCTGCTCGGCGAGCACACCGACGAAATCCTCAGCGGCGTCTGCGGCATGTCGGCCGACGAGATCGAGGCCGCCAAGGCCGAGGGCGCCGTCTAGGAGACAAGGGGAGTTCACGACATGCGGATCATCGTCAACGGACAGCAGGCGTTCGGCAAGGCCTGCCTCGAGGCCATCCTGGAGAAGGGCGGGGACGAGGTGGTGGCGGTCTACACGGCGCCCGACAAGGAAGGCCGTCCGGTCGACCCGATCAAGGAAGCCGCCCTCGAGCGCGGGGTGCCGGTCTACCAGCCGGCGAACTACAAGGACAAGGACATCCTCGACGAGATGCGGGGGCTGAACGCGGACCTCATGGTCATGGCCTACATGATCATCTTCGTACCCGAGGAGGCCCGCAATATCCCGACGCACGGCTCGATCTGCTTCCACCCGTCGTTGCTGCCGCTGCATCGCGGGCCGAGCTCGATAAATTGGCCGATCATGTGGGGCGCCACGAAGACGGGCCTGTCGATCTTCTGGCCGGATGACGGGCTCGACGAGGGCGAGATCCTGCTGCAGAAGGAAGTCGATATCGGCCCCGACGAGACGCTGGGCGACATCTATTTCAAGAAGATCTTCCCGCTCGGCGTGGACAGCGTGCTCGAGGCGATCGACCTGGTGCGGTCCGGCAATCCGCCGCGCATCAAGCAGGACGATTCAAAGGCGACCTACGAGAGCTGGTGCAAGAAGGAACACGCCAGGATCGACTGGAACCGGTCGGTCGGCGAGGTCTACAACCAGATCCGCGCGACCAATCCCGCGCCCGGCGCCTGGACGACCCTCGAGGGCAAGACCCTGCAGATCTTCGATAGCGCAAAGGTCGAGGCCGCGGGCCGGCCGGGCGAGGTCGTCGCGGTATCCGACGCGGGCATCACGGTGGTGGCGGGTCTCGGCGGCATCTTGGTCAAGCGCGTGCGGTTCGGCGACGGCGGCAAGGTCGCTGCGGCTGAGTTCGCCGCGGCCGAGGGCGTCGCGGCGGTAACCCGCCTCGGTACCTGAACGAATGCGAAGAGACCCCCGGACGGCGCCGCGCCGCCGGTCGATCCGCAACAGCGACGAACAAGTTGTGAAAGGGCGGCAGACATGAGCAAGAGCGACATCGAAATCGCCCGCGAGGCGACCCTGCAGCCGATCGCCGAGATCGGCGCAAAACTGGACATTCCGGCGGAGGCGCTTCTCCAGTACGGCCCGCACAAGGCGAAACTGTCCTTCGAGCACATCGATGCGCTCGCGGACCGTCCCGACGGCAAGCTGATCCTGGTGACCGCGATCACGCCGACGCCGGCCGGCGAAGGCAAGACGACGACCTCGGTCGGTCTCCATGACGGGCTCAGCCGGATCGGCAAGAAATCGATGGTCTGCCTGCGCGAACCGTCGCTCGGCCCGTGTTTCGGCATGAAGGGCGGGGCCGCCGGCGGCGGGTATGCGCAGGTCGTGCCGATGGAGGACATCAACCTCCACTTCACCGGTGATTTCCACGCGATCGGAACGGCGCACAACCTGCTTTCCGCGCTGGTCGACAACCATGTCTACTGGGGCAACGAGCTCGGCATCGATCCGCGCCGGATCGGCTGGCGGCGCGTCGTCGACATGAACGACCGGGCGCTGCGCTCGATCGTCAATTCGCTCGGCGGGGTCGCCAACGGATTCCCGCGCGAGGACGGATTCGACATCACCGTGGCATCGGAGGTGATGGCGGTCTTCTGCCTGGCCAGCGACCTGCAGGACCTGACTGAGAGGCTCGGCAATATCGTCGTTGCGCAGACGCGCGACCGCAAGCCCGTCCGTGCGAGCGATCTGAAGGCGCCGGGGCCGATGTCGGTGCTGCTGAAGGATGCGATCGCGCCGAACCTGGTGCAGACGCTCGAGAACAATCCCGCGTTCATCCATGGCGGGCCGTTCGCCAATATCGCGCATGGCTGCAACTCGGTGATCGCCACGCGCACGGCCCTGAAACTGGCCGACTACGTGGTGACCGAGGCCGGCTTCGGCGCCGATCTCGGGGCCGAGAAGTTCTTCGACATCAAATGCCGCAAGGCGGGGCTCAAGCCGCGCGCGGCGGTCATCGTGGCCACGGTACGCGCGCTGAAGATGCATGGCGGCGTTCCCCGCGACAAGCTGGGCGAGGAGAACGTTCAGGCGGTCCGCGACGGCTGCGCGAATCTGGAACGGCATCTCGCCAATGTGAAGAAATTCGGGGTGCCGCCGATCGTTGCGATCAACCAGTTCATCACCGACACCGACGCCGAGCTCGAGGCGGTCCGCGAAACCGCGGAAGGGATGGGCGCAAGGGCCATTCTGTGCAGCCACTGGGCCAATGGCGGCGCCGGAACGGAGGAGCTCGCGCGGCATGTGGTGGAGGTCGTCGATGGCGGGGACGCCGATTTCAAGCCGCTTTACCCGGACGACATGCCGCTCTGGGACAAGATCCGCAGCGTCGCCACCAGCCTGTACGGCGCCGACGACATCAGTGCGGACAAGAAGGTGCGCGACCAGATCGCCGAGCTGCAGAGCACCTATGGCGATTTTCCGGTCTGCATGGCGAAGACCCAGTATTCGTTTTCCACCGATCCGAACGCGAAGGGGGCCCCGTCGGGCCATGTCGTGCCGGTCCGCGAGGTCCGGCTCTCGGCCGGGGCCGGGTTCATCGTGGCGATCTGCGGCGAGATCATGACAATGCCGGGGCTGCCGCGCGTTCCGGCCGCGAACGCGATCCATCTCAATGCGGACGGGCAGATCGAGGGCCTGTTCTGAAGCGACACCCGGCGGGCGGGCGTTGCTTCCGTCTCCGCCGATACCGATAGAGGAGGGCGTCGGCCATGGCGATCAAGTCAATCATCGCTCCGGTGCGGGGCGACGGAAAAGGGGAGAGCGTCCTCGGCCTCGCTCTGGCGATCGGCAGGATCTTCAATTCGCATGTCGATGTGGTGCACGTGCATGCCAAGCCGGAGGATATGATCCCCTATGGCGTGCCGTTGACGGCCGCCTTCAGGGAAACGATCCTCGGCGCGGCCGAAAACCTCGCGCATCAGGAGGAGGATCGTCTTCGCAAGCTGTTCGATGCCTATTGCGCCGCGCGGCAGATCGGCACGATACCCTACAACTCCGAATCCTTTCCGCTGGATGCTTTGTCGGTGTCGTGGGAGGAAGAAGCCGGAAAGCAGGCCGACGTCATCCGCCGCGCCGGCCGGTTCTGCGACATCATCGTCGTGCCGCGGCCGGAGGGCGAGAGCGATCTGGGGTTCAACACGCTCAATGCCGCGCTGTTCGACGTGCGCAAGCTGACGGCGATCGCGCCACCGGAGCCGGTCGAGCAGACCGGGCAGCATGTCGCCATTGCCTGGAATGGCAGCCCCGAGGCCGCGCACGCGGTCGATCGGGCGCTGCCACTGCTGACGGCGGCCGGCGAGGTGACGGTGCTGTGCGCGCCGGATGATAACGTGCAGGATGCCGAGACCGCAAAATTCCAGCGCTATCTGCGGCTGCACGGCGTCGAGTCGCTGTCGCGCCCGTTCAAGGTCAGCCGGCACAACATCGGCGCGCCGCTGCTCGAGACCGCGGCGAAGCATGGCGCTGACATGATCGTCATGGGCGCGTTCGGCAGCATGAAGCGGCGCGAGCTGGTGCTTGGCGGCGTTACCGAATACGTGCTCGAGCACACGGAAATCCCGCTCGTCATGGCGCATTGAGATGGCGGCCCGGACCGCGGGGGATAGCCGCCGGCGCCCGCAAAGGCAGGCAGGAATGGGCGAGGAGATACCATCGCGGCTGCTCGTCCCGGCGCTCGAGGCGAATGTCAGCCTGAAGGATCGGGCCTACGAGATCCTCAAGGCGGCGATCTGCGAGATGAACATCTACGCGCCGGACGCGCAGCTCAGGCTCGACGAGCGCCAGCTTTCCGAACAGCTGGGAGTCAGCCGCACGCCGTTGCGCGAGGCGCTGGCCCGTCTCGAGCAGGAAGGCATGGTGCGCATCATCCCGCGACGCGGGGTGCTGATCGTCCGCAAGACGAAGAAGGAGATCCTCGACATCATCGTTGTCTGGGCGGCGCTCGAGAGCATGGCCGCGCGGCTCGCCACGCAGAACGCGTCGGCCGAGGATATCGGGTCGCTGCGCAGCATGTTCGCGGGCTTCGGGGGCGGCGCGGCGGCGGCACGGATCGACGAGTATTCCGAGCGCAACATCGAGTTCCACCAGGCGATCCTGAGGATGAGCGGCTGCGATCTGCTGCTCGAGACGGCCGACAAGCTGTTCCTGCATGTCCGGGGCATCCGCGCGCAGACGATCGGCGAAGCCGACCGGGCGAGCCGCTCGGTGATCGATCACATGCAGATCATCGAGGCGATCGAGGCGCGCGACACCGAGCTCGCCGAACGGCTGGTGCGAGAGCACGCGCTGAACCTCGCCGCTCACATCGATCGCAACGTCACCTACCTGGACTGACCGGGCGGCGCCGCGCGCGTCCGGTCGCGCCGACAGGCCGGACCGATACGATCCGAACGGACAACGCCCTACGAGATGCGGATCTCGATGTCGGTGACGCCCTCGACCCCGCCGGTGATCGCGTCGCCCTTGGCGACGGCGCCGACGCCGGCCGGCGTTCCGGTGAAGATCAGATCGCCGGGCGCCAGCTCGAACAGCCCCGAGAGGTATTCGATCATCTCCGGGATCTTCCAGATCAGCTGGTTGAGATCGCCCTCCTGCCGCAGCTCGCCATTGACGGCAAGCCAGATGCGGCCGTTGTCGGGGTGGCCGATCTCGGCGGCGCTGCGGATCGCGGTGCAGGGGGCGGACCGGTCGAAGGCCTTGCCGGCGCACCACGGCCGCGCCAGCTTCTTGGCCTCGCCCTGCAGGTCGCGGCGGGTCAAATCGATGCCCACGGCGTAGCCGTAGATGCGATCGAGCGCCTCGGCAGCGGGAATGTTGACGCCGCCTTCGCGAAGCGCGACCACCAGCTCGATCTCGTGATGCAGATCCGCGGTGGCGAGTGGGTAGGGAATCGTCGACCCGCTGGGCACGATCGTGTCCGCCGGCTTGGTGAAGAAGAACGGCGGCTCGCGGTCCGGGTCGTGGCCCATCTCTATTGCATGCGCGGCGTAGTTCCGCCCGACGCAGTAGATGCGGTGAACCGGGAATCGCGACTCCTCGCCGATGACGGGCAGCGAGGGGACGGCCGGCGGATCGATGACGTAGTTCATGTTCTTCCTTCTTTCTGTCTGGCGACGAATCAGTTTCGGGATGCGGCGTAGTACTCGACCTTGCGCTCGAGCCAGGCGAGCAGCTCGGCGATCACGAAGGACAGCGCGAACAGGACGACCAGCACCGCCCAGAAATGCCGCATCAGGAAGTTGAGGGTGTAAAGCTCCAAGAGGGAGCCGAAGCCGACGATCGAGATCAGCAACTGGCCGATGATCACGCCCTTGACCGCGCGGATGAAGCCGATACGGACGCCGCTGATGATCTCCGGCAGCGCCGCCCAGAAATAGATCTTGGTAAACGCATCGAACGGCGAGGCGCCGAAGGAGCGCGCCATCTCGACCAGCGAGCGGTTGATATGCATGACGCCGGCGCGCGCGTTGAGCACGATGATCCAGATCGCGAACAGCGCGGTGGTGATGACGATCGCCTTGAGGCCGAAGCCGAACAGCACCATCAGC
>CP070634.1:865077-911545 GCA_020356105.1 Rhodospirillales bacterium
GACTGGCTGGCGCTGCTGCCCGATACGCCGGCGCCCCGCGCCGTCGTACCGGCGCCGCTGCCGGTGCTGGACTGGCTGCCGCAGACGCGGGGCTGCGCCGGCCCCGGCACGCAGGCGCTGGTGGAGCGGATCGCGGCGGCGGCCGATACGCTCCCCTGGGGCCAGAATTACGATGCCTCGGACTTCGGCGCCGCCTTCCAGGCGCGCTACGGCTTCATGGAGCTGATCGGACCGCGCGGGCCCCTCGCGGCCAGCGAGATCGCCTGCGGCCTGCTGCTGTTCGCGCCCGAAACGGAGTATCCGCAGCACCGCCATGAGGCGGAGGAACTCTATGTCGTGCTCGCCGGCCGCGCCGAATGGCGGGCCGGAGACGAGTCCTATGCCGTTGCGCCGCCCGGCGCGGTGCTGCACCGCCCGTCCTGGATCCCGCATGCCATGCGCATGGGGGCGGAGCCGATGCTGGCGCTCTATCTGTGGCGCAGCGGCGACCTGATGCAGAAATCGGAGATCGGCTGAGGCGGACGCCGGCGGCGCAGCCGCCGGCAAGCAGCCTGTTCGGTCAGGTGCTCCTGACCTCGGCGATGAAACGTTCGATCTCGCCGCGCAACGCTTCGGCCTGGCGGCTCAGCTCGGCCGAGGCATTGAGTACCTGGGTCGACGATTCTCCGGTCTCCCGCGCGGCGCGGGAGACGCCCTCGATGCTGGACGAGACTTCGTTGGTCCCGGCTGCGGCCTGCTGGATGTTCGCGCCGATCTCGCCGGTCGCGGCATTCTGTTCCTCGACCGCCGAGGCGATCGTCGTCGCGATATCGCTGACCTCCCGGATGGTGCCGCGGATCGCCTCGATGGCCCCGACGGCGCTCTGGGTTTCGTCCTGGACCGACAGGATCTGCTGCGAGATCTCGTCGGTCGCCCTGGCGGTCTGGCTGGCAAGGTTCTTGACCTCCTGGGCGACGACGGCGAAACCCTTGCCGGCCTCGCCGGCCCGCGCCGCCTCGATCGTCGCGTTCAGCGCGAGCAGATTGGTCTGCCCGGCGATGTCGTTGATCAGATCGACAACCTCGCCAATTCGCGCCGCAGCCTTCGTCAGTTCCTGAACCGTCTCGTCGGTCCGGTTCGCCCGCTCGACGGCGCGTTGCGAGATGTCGGCCGACTGGCCCGCCTGTTGTCCAATGTCCGCGATCGAGGCGCTCAGTTTCTCGGCCGCGGTCGCAACCGTGCTGACATTCGCCGTCGCCTCACGGGATGCCGCCGCCACGGTGGCCGATTTCTGGCTTCCCTGATCCGCGGTTTGTGCCATCTGCGCTGCGACACCCTCCATCTGGCGGATCTCCTCGGTCACCGACTCGACGACGCCCTTGACCTGCGCCTCGAAGCGGTCGGCGAGCTCCAGCATCGAGGCGCGCTTCTCCTCTTGCGCCTTGGCGTCGCGGTCACGCCGCTCCTGCTGCAGGCGGTCTTTTTCGATCGCATTCTCGCGGAAGACCTGAAGCGCACGGGCCATGGCGCCAATCTCGTCGGCACGCGTGATCCAGGAGATTTCAATTTGTCGGTCGCCAGCGGCAAGGCTTTCCATCGCGCGTGTCATGCGTCCCAACGGCCACGTCACCCGCCACAGGACGATCCAGAACGACAGCGCGATCGCCGTTCCGCCGGCGATCAACAGGATGATGTCGACCCTGATATGCCTCTCGCCGCGGGCTACCGCGCTTTCGGCGATCGTCGCCGACGCCGCGCCGGCAAGCCGGGCGAGTTCCGCCACCGCCGATGACACGGCATTCGACCGGGCGCTCCAGTCGTCAGCCGTCGCAGCGTAGGAGCCGCCCGCCATGCCCGCGCGCAAGACGTCTTCTCGCAACCGCTGATATTCGGTGAATGCCGCTGCGATCCGGCGATGCGCGGCGACGATCGCCGCATCCGCAGTGGGGCGCGAAGCGTAGCTTTGCACCACGGCCCAGCCGCCGTCGATATGTCCGCGGCAAACACCGAGCTGAAGGATCTGATCCGCCGAGAGGCGTGTACCGCCGGAAATCACCGCAGCCAGAACCTCGCGCTCGCGCGCCGAGTATTCGGCGATCTTCCAGACCGCCTGCTTGAGCGCCGCGAGTTCCTGTATTCGAGAGAATCGGGGCGGGAAATCGAGCGTATCGTCCGGTCGGAACTCAGCCGCCAGCCGCAATCGCTCGAGCGCCTCGATGACCGACGACGCGGTGGAAACCCAGCGCGTCTCCAGCTCGTCGTCGGCAACTCGTCCGCCGCCCTGCCGGAGCGCGCCATCGACACGTTGGCGCAGGGCCTCCAGGGCTTTCGTACTCTGACGGACCGCCGCAATATGCGTCTCGAGTGCCGATCCGCCGACGTGACTCAAATCGTTGAGCGCGGCTTCGATCAATGTTCCGGCCGAAGCTCTGTCACGGGCAATCCGCTCAAGCAATCCCGGGTCGCCGATGCCTTTGTAGCCGCCGATGCCGAGGGCACGGGCCGTCGCCTCTCGCTCGGCCGCAAGGGCGGCGGCCGCCTCGAGCATTCGATCGCCGATCGCACCCGCGACGGCGGCGGCCATCGCGTTGTCGCGCTTATGCGTCGCATCGATGGTCAGGGCAATCGTGTAATAGCCGATGATTCCGGTCAGAACGCAGAGGATCGCCATCAGGCTGTTCCGGACGCTCAGCACGGTGTGTGGTCGATGTGACACGGGATCGGTCAATCGCTCCATGAGCCTCGATTCTCCCCCAAGCCGGCACGAGACCGGCAAAAATAATTTTTTAAAATCAGAATAATCTCGTTGACACCTATTGTTTACTTTCTCCCCTCGATGACAATACAAACAAGATCACAATTTGGTCATCGGCAAGATTTACTGGCAACAATGATGCGAACAAATACAACTTGGCCGCGCACCGTCTTTGTCGGAAGGTTGCGGAAACTTCTCCTGGGGTCGCGCAGACTCCCGAATAGATTTAGGAAAACCTTACCTATTTTGGGTTAACGCAAACCTAACGTGCGGAATTCCGCGGCCTCGCCCTGCCTTCAACATGCGGCACCGGCTTGGCGGCGGCGACAGTTCCGTCAGACGGTCTTCACGTCGCGCAGAAAGGCGTCGACTTGAGCGCGCAGACCTTCCGCCTGGCGTGTCAACTCACCCGAAGAGGCCAGCACTTGGGCCGCGGCACCGCCAGCCTGGTTTGCGACTTCGGTCACGCCGGCTATGTTGCTGTTCACCTCGGACGTCCCGCGCGCTGCTTCCCGCACGTTGCGGGCGATCTCTTGCGTCGAGGCCCCCTGCTCGTCAACCGCGGTGCTGATCGTCGTGGCGATGTCGTTGACCTCGCCGATGACGGTGCGGATCTTCCCGATTGCGTCGACCGCGCCGTTGGTCTCGGTCTGCACGGCGAGGATCTGCTGCGAGATCTCCTCGGTCGCCCTGGCGGTCTGATTTGCGAGGTTCTTGACCTCGCTCGCGACGACGGCGAAGCCCTTGCCTGCCTCGCCGGCACGGGCCGCCTCGATCGTTGCATTCAGCGCCAGGAGGTTGGTCTGGCCGGCGATATCGTTGATCAAGTCGACAACCTCGCCGATGCGACCCGCCGCAGTGGCCAGGCCCTGCACCGTCTCGTTGGTGCTGTCCATCTCGCGTGCAGCGTCGCGCGCGATCTTCGCCGACCGGCCGACCTGTCTCCCAATCTCGGCGATCGAAGCTGACAGTTGTTCGGCGGCGACGGCCACGGTCTGCACGTTTGCGGACGCCTGGTCGGATGCCGTCGCCACAGCGGCGGCCTGGCCACTCGCCTGCTCGGCGGTCGACGACATGCGCTGCGCCGTTGTCTCCAACTCGGCTGCCGCCGTCGCCATGGCGTTCAGCACCCCGGTGACCTCGCCGTCGAATCCGGTGACCAGCCCCTCGATTCGAACCGCCCGCCGTTCGCGTGCCAGCTGACCGGTTTCGCGCTCACGCGTCAGCTCCTCGTTGCGGATCATGCTTTCCCTGAAGACCAGCACCGCGCGTGCCATCTCACCCAGCTCGTCGCCGCGGTCGGCTCCCGGGATCTCGGTTTCGGAATTTCCGTCCGCCAGACCGTGCATCGCTCCGGACAGGGCCTCCATGGGTGCGACGAGCCATTTGCGATTTCCCAGAAGAAAGCCCAGAACAACCGCGATCTGGATCAGCCCAATCAGCAAGGCGGCGGTCAACGCGAAGCCGTTCAAGGTGTCGACCCTGCCGTAGACTTCTCCGGCAGCGGCTTTTCGCGCCAGGCTGAGTTCACTCGCCAAGACCTCCAGCGCCGCCAGTGCCGGACCATCGTCGATCTTCACCGCCGCGTCGATCTCGCTGGCCGAGAGTTCGTTCCGCATCATCTGTATGACCGTCTGCAGAGCCGCGGCATATTGGCCGATAACATCGCGCAGGTCCTGCAGCGCCTGACGTTCGCGATCGTTCACGCCGAGTTCGATATAGACGTTGATGGCGCGATACGCGTCATCGACCTTGCGGCCGGCCCGTGAGATTCGGACCATTTCCCCCCGCAGGACGAAATTCTTGAACTCGTGAATGAGACCGCCATAGCCAAGCGATGCGCGCAGTTCGCCAAGCGTATCGGATTTGCTGCCGGGCCCCCTCTCGAAGGATTCCCAGGTCCTGCCAAGTTGGTAGGATTCCAGGAAGACCCTCAGCGACACGGCGACAATCAAGAGCGCAACGACGCCCAGCGCGACAGACATCCATGTCCCCGCGGTCTTCATCCGCGTGTTCAGCAGAAGGTATCGCAATAACCGGCGCATCGATCTCCCCGGGGCGCTCGAACCCATCGACAATGGATACGTATGAATGATTAATTAAAGGTGTGCGTAACCGGCATTGCTCCTCTCGGAGGCCGCAATACGGTCAGCGCTGCGCCGTCCGCCAGTCAGGATGGATCCAGGCTCGCCGGTTGGAGGGCGGCAACGGATCGCGCCCGAGGATGTGGTCGCTTGCCTTCTCGCCCGTCACGAGCGACGGGCCGTTGAGGTTGCCATTGGTGATCCGGGGAAAGATCGAGCTGTCCGCGACCCGCAAGCCGGCAACGCCGATGACCCGACATTGCGGATCGACGACGGCCATGGAATCGTTGGCTGCACCCATGCGGCAGGTACCGCAGGGATGGTAGGCACTCTCCACCGCATCGCGGATGAAATCGTCGAGCGCATCATCACCTGCAACCGTCTCGCCCGGCGATATCTCGCGCCCGGCATAGGGTTTGAAGGCCCTCTGCCCAAAGATTTCGCGGGTTAGCCGAATGCAGATGCGGAAATCCTCCCAGTCTCTTTCGTGCGACATGTAGTTGAACCGGATGACGGGCGGATCTCGCGGATCGGCCGAGCGAAGCCGGACATCGCCACGGGACGGAGAGCGCATGGGGCCGACATGGGCCTGAAATCCGTGGCTCTTCGCGGGGGCCTTTCCGTCGTATCGGATCGCAACGGGCAGGAAGTGGTACTGGATATCCGGATATTGCACGCCGGCCCGCGAACGCACGAAGGCCGCGCTCTCGAAGTGGTTGGTCGCGCCATGGCCGCTGCGAAAGAACAGCCACTGCGCCCCGATAATGGCTTTGGAGATCGGGTTCAGGTGCTTGTACAGCGTGATCGGCTTGAGGCACTCCATTTGAAGATAGAGTTCGAGATGATCCTGCAGATTCTCGCCGACGCCTGGCCGGTCAGCAACGACATCGATGCCGTGCCGGCGCAATTCCGCCGCCGGACCGATGCCGGACAATTTCAGGATTTTCGGTGAATTGAGGGAAGAGGCGGCAAGGATCACTTCGCGCCGCGCGCGGATGCTCTCGATACGGCCGCCGCTCTCGTATTCGACGCCGACCGCGCGCCGCCCCTCGAACAGCACGCGGCGGGCCAGCCCTCGCCGCAAGGCAGCGTTGGGCCGCCGGAGCGCGGGTTTGAGATAGGCATTGGCGGCCGACCAGCGACGTCCGCGCCATACCGTCATCTCCATCGCCCCGAACCCCTCCTGTTTTTCACCATTGTAGTCCTCGGTGACCTGGTAGCCGGCCTGGCGCCCCGCCTCGATGAACGCGTCGAATAGAGGATTCCGTCGCGCGCCGCGGGTCACGTGCAGCGGTCCGTCCACGCCGCGCCAGCCTTCCTGACCGCCATGCGCATGTTCCATGCGTTCGAAATAGGGCAGCATGTCCTTGTAAGCCCACCCCGTGGCGCCCTGCTCGTCCCAGTGATCATAGTCGCAGGCATGACCGCGGACGTAGACCATGCCGTTGATCGAAGACGAGCCGCCGATGACCTTGCCCCGGGGGCAGGCCAGTCGCCGCCCGCCGAGATGCGGTTCGGGTTCGGACCAGTAGCCCCAGTCGTATCGCCGCATGTTCATCGGATAGGACAGCGCGGCCGGCATCTGGATGAACGGCCCCATATCGCTTCCGCCGTATTCGACGACAACGACCGAGTGCCGCCCGTCCTCGGACAGCCGATAGGCCATGGCGCAACCGGCGGAGCCGGCGCCGACGATGACATAGTCGGCCTCGCGCGGGTTATCCATCGCTATCCGGTCCGTCAGGCCGGGCGGCCGCCAGCTTCAACGCGGGCCCGGCGGCCAACGCATGTCCGCGAATGGCGGCGATCTTCCCTACGAGCGGCCGACCACAATGGACCGGACACCCTGCGCCGTTCGACATGATGGCCTCCCGCATCGTCGTGGTTCCGTCGGCTGGGGCAGAGCATTCTTTTTTATCTTCGACAGTTGATCAAGCAAGATCGCGATCCGTTGCGTCATGCCACGGAAATGGGCAGGATACGCGCTTGGAAAACGACGAAATGCGGCGGTGACCGCGGAACCGAGCAAAGACAGGGAGATAACGATGCTCAAGACCACCTTGCGCGGCGGGGCGCTGGCCGCCCTCCTGGCGTTTACTGTTTCTACCGCTCACGCGGCCGCGGAGCCGGCCGCGTGCAAAACGGTCCGATTCTCCGACGTTGGCTGGACCGACATCACGGCGACGACTGCGGCGACCTCGGTTGTGCTCGAGGGGCTCGGTTACAATCCGACGGCGCAGGTGCTCTCGGTACCGGTGACGTATGCGAGCATGAAGAACAAGGACATCGATGTCTTCCTCGGCAATTGGATGCCGACCATGGAGGGCGATATCAAGCCGTTTCGCGATGAGGGCTCGGTGGCCGTCCTGGGAGTCAATCTCGAGGGCGCCAAATACACCTTCGCGGTGCCGAAATATGTCGCCGATGGCGGCCTGCGCGATTTCGCCGATATCGCGAAATTCAAGGATAGGCTCGACGGCAAGATTTACGGCATCGAGCCGGGCAACGACGGCAACCGGTTGATCCTCGAGATGATCGAGAAGAATGCGTTCGGCCTGAAGGACTTCGAATTGGTGGAGTCGAGCGAACAGGGAATGCTGGCGCAGGTCAGGCGCGCGACGTCGCGCAAACAATGGGTCGTCTTCCTCGGCTGGGAGCCGCATCCGATGAACAGCAATTTCGAGCTGGCCTATTTGTCCGGCGGCGATGACTGGTTCGGCCCGAATTACGGCGGCGCTACCGTCTACACCAACACCCGCGCCGGCTATGCAAAGGAATGCCCGAATGTCGGACGGTTGCTGAAGAACCTGAGATTCAGCCTGGCCATGGAAAACGAGATTATGGGTGCGATCCTCGACGATGGTGTCGAGCCCAACAGGGCGGCGTCGGCATGGCTGAAAAAGAATCCGGCCGTCCTCCAGGGGTGGCTGGAAGGCGTCCAGACGGTCGACGGCGGCGATGGCCTGTCGGCGGTCCGCAAACATCTTGGGCTCTGAGCGACCCTGAGCGGGGCAACGGGGATGACCGGGCCCGACGGGTCCGGTCACCTTGCATGACGGCCGAAACGCGACTGGAGGCGCAGGGAACATGCTGGACTGGCTGACCGACAACAAGATTCCCCTAGGTCGGTGGATCAAGGGATTTGTCGACTTCCTAAACGAGAACGTCGCGTGGTTTTTCGACCTCATATCCGACGTTCTCGGGTTCCTGATCGAAGGCTTCATCTGGATTCTCGATTGGATGCATCCGCTGGCGCTGACCGCTATTGCAGCCGCGCTTGCCTGGCGGCTCCACCGGTCGTGGAAGCTGGTTCTGCTCGTCGTCGCATCTCTGCTACTGATCCTCAACCTGGGTTACTGGACCGCGACGATGGAGACCCTTGCGCTCGTGCTGTCGGCGACCTCCATCTGCATGCTCATCGGCATTCCGCTCGGAATCGCAGCAGCGCATCGGCCGTGGCTATATACGGGGCTGCGTCCAATTCTCGATCTGATGCAAACGATCCCGACCTTTGTCTATCTGATCCCGACGCTGATCCTGTTCGGCCTCGGTGTCGTGCCGGGCCTCATTTCGACCGTCATCTTCGCCATTCCCGCGCCGATCCGGCTCACATATCTGGGGATCTCCGGCGTACCGAAGCAGTTGCTCGAAGCGGGCGAGGCGTTTGGCGCAACCCAGCGGCAGTTGCTTTGGAAGGTTGAGCTGCCGCACGCCCTGCCAACGATCATGGCCGGTCTGACACAGTGCATCATGTTGTCGCTGTCGATGGTGGTCATCGCGGCCCTGGTCGGTGCGAACGGTCTCGGCAAACCCGTCGTGCGAGCTCTGAACACGGTCAACATCGCTCAGGGGTTCGAGGCCGGGCTGGCGATCGTCATCGTGGCCATCCTGCTTGACCGGTTCTTCAAGCAGCCGGGAGAGACCAAGGGTTAGGCCGATGGCTGTCGTCGAATTCCGCAACGTCGACGTGATCTTCGGCGCTGACACGACCGCTGCATTGACAATGCTGGACAACGGGGCCGAACGCGACGCCATCCTTGAGGCGACCGGCGCGGTGGTCGGCGTCCACGATGCATCTCTGGCCGTCGAGGAAGGCGAAATCTGTGTGCTGATGGGTTTGTCCGGCTCCGGAAAATCATCGCTGCTGCGCTGCGTCAACGGCCTCAACAAGGCGACCCGGGGGCAGGTCCTGGTGGCGGACGCGGGTGGCACCATCGACGTCGCATCCTGCAGCGCCGCGACACTACGCCGCCTGCGCTCGCAACGTATCGCCATGGTGTTCCAGCAATTCGCATTGTTGCCATGGCGCACCGTGGCGGAGAATGTCGGGCTCGGTCTCGAATTGCGCGGCATGTCCAAGGCGGCCCGAGACGCGATTGTCGAGGACAAGCTCAAGCTGGTTCACCTGGAGCAGTGGAAGGACAAGTACGCGCACGAGCTGTCGGGCGGCATGCAACAGCGCGTCGGGCTCGCCCGGGCGTTCGCCACGGATGCGGATATCCTGCTGATGGACGAGCCGTTTTCCGCGCTCGACCCGTTGATCCGCGAACACCTGCAGGACGAGTTGCTGGAGCTGCAGCGCTCTCTCAAGAAGACCATCGTGTTCGTCAGCCACGATCTGGACGAGGCGCTGAAACTCGGCACGCACATCGCGATCATGCAAGACGGCAAGATCATCCAGTATGGCCGGCCGGAGGAGATCGTGGCCCGCCCGGCGACAGAATACGTCCGCGCGTTCGTCGCAAATGTGAATCCACTGAACGTATTGCGAGGGGTCAGCCTGATGCGGCCGACCGCCTCCCTCGACCGGGCGCCCGGTGCGCCCGATACCGTGTGTCTGGACGAGGCGGGAGAACACCGCTGCCGTCTCGACGAGTCATCCAGGCCGGAAGCCTTCTTCAGTGGCGACAGGGATGCCGACTGCGTCGCCTGGTCTCCCGACCTCGCGCTCGAGACCGTCCGGGATTCCTTCGTATCGGGGACACCGGATATTCCCATGCGCGCCGCGATCGAAATCCGTCACGCAACGGGTCGTCCGATGCCCATGATCGATCGTGACGGCGTTCTGATCGGCGTCATCGGCGAGAACGAACTGCTTGCCGGCATGATGCGGCGGTCCGGCCGGCTGGACTCATAGGGATTCGGTGCTCTTTATCCGACCCGCCTGCTACTGTCCAAGTCCCATCTGTCGCAGGATCGCCCGCGTGGCCGGGTGACTTTGCTCGTCCATGCCGGTCAACACCGTAAAGTGATTGGTCCCGGGAATCGCCTCAGCAAGGGCCGGAACGCCCCGCGCGCCCCAGATCTCTGCCATCGCCTTCGATTGACGGCGGAAGGCATCCGTCTCGTCGCCGCCCCAGAACAGCGCCAGTGGCGCCGCTGCGGCGGGGTCGAGAAAGAGCGGGCTGTTGCGGCGGGCGGTCTCGGTGTCCATGCCGACCTTCTCATTGATCGTCGTGTCGACAAGCGGAATGAGGTCGAAAAGACCGCTGATCGACACGCCACCCTTGACCAGATCTGCCGGCAAGCCCTCGGCGAACCCGTCCCAGTCGGTCGCCATCGCCATGCCCACCAGCTGTCCGCCGCAAGAATGGCCCGAAACCGTTAGATTGTCGGGGTTCCCGCCGAACCGCTCGGCCTCGCGCCAAAGCCACGCGAGCGCGGCGCGAATCTGACGCCCGATCTCGTCGATGGTAACGGCAGGGCACAATCCGTACTCGACCACAGCGACATGGGCGCCGGCTGCGACCAGCGGCCGCGCGACGAAACTTGAGGACTTACGGGTGTTGGCCTGCCAGTAGCCACCGTGAATATACATGTGTACGGGAGCGCCCTCCGCATCGGCAAGAAACAGATCCAGCATCTCGGAGTCGCTGTCGCCGTAGGCAAGGTCGAGTGCCTTGTGCACTGCCTCAGCCTCCCACGCAACACTCTTCTCGGCCCATTCGGCAATCAGTTCCGGATGTTCCGGTACGTTCGCGCGATTGTTGTACTGGCGCTCCAGTTCGGGATCGATCATGTTTGTCCTCCTCTGGCGCCGGTCCGGTCGACCCCGGCCCCATTGGCCGAACCCGCCATCAGACGCCCAGATAGCGGGTTGCGATCTCGGGATCCGCGGCGAGGCGGTCCGAGCTTCCCGACCAGACGACCTGACCTTTCTCGAGAATATAGTGGCGGTCGGCAATGCGCGACAGCGCCTCCACGTCCTTGTCGATCAACAGGATCGACTGTCCGACGTCGCGAAGGTCACGCAAGACGTCCCAGATCTCGTGCCGGATCAGGGGCGCGAGGCCTTCGGTCGCCTCGTCCAGGATCAGCAGCTTCGGATTGGTCATCAACGCGCGGGCGATCGCCAGCATCTGCTGCTCGCCGCCGGAGAGGGTATTGCCCATGCTCCCGGCGCGCTCGGCAAGTCGCGGAAACATCGAACAGATCGCGTTGAAATCCCATGGGCTTGCGCTGCCAGCGCGGTTCGCTGCGATCGCGATCAGATTTTCCCGGACCGTAAGGTTATGAAAGATGTTTCGACCTTCGGGAACCAGGCCGACACCGGCACGCGCAATCATGTAGGCGGGACGGCCGGCGATCTCGTCGCCGTCGAACCGCACGGAGCCGCTGCGCGGCGGCGTCAACCCCATGATCGAGCGCACGGTCGTGGTCTTCCCCATGCCGTTTCGGCCCATCAAGGTGACGACCTCGCCGGCGTCGACGTACAGGCTGACGCCGAACAGGATCTGGCTCGCCTCATAGAATGTCTCGATTTCCGCAACTTCCAGCATCACGCCGCGCCCCCGAGATACGCCGCTCGCACGTCGGGATCGGCGCGAATCGCATCCGGGGTGCCGCTGGCAACCGCTCGGCCGTAAACGAGGACACTGATTCTGTCGGCCAGCGCGAAAACCGCATCCATGTCATGCTCCACCAGCAGAATCGCCACCCTGCCCTTTAGTTCCGCGAGCAGGGTGATCAGTCGCACCGACTCCTCGCGGCCCATCCCGGCCATGGGCTCGTCGAGAAGCAACACCTTCGGTCGTGTTGCGAGCGCCATCGCAAGTTCGAGCTGGCGTTGCTCGCCATGCGCCAGCGTGCCGGCGCGCACATCCGCCCTGGCGCCGAGGCCGACCGATTCAAGCAGGGCCCGTGCCGGGGCGCGCAGCACGGGATCGCGCCGGGCGGCGCGCCAGAACCGAAAACTGTGGCCGGCATGAGCCTGGATCGCCATCGACACGTTGTCCTCGGCGGTGAACCCGCGAAACAGGCTGGTGATCTGAAACGATCGCGCCAGCCCGAGCCGGGCCCGGGTGTCGGCGCCAAGACCGGTGACGTCCTGGCCCGCGAACCACACGCTGCCTGAATCCGCTGTGAGCTCGCCGGAGAGCTGCGCGATGGCGGTCGTCTTGCCGGCACCGTTCGGGCCGATCATCGCGTGGATTTCGCCGGAACGCAGCTCCAGCGAGAGACCGTCCACCGCGACGATCGCGCCGAAGCGCTTGCGGAGATCGCGCGCGCGAAGCAGATCGGTCTTGCCGTCGATTCCAGGGACCGCTGCTTCGTCCGCCGAAAGACCGGTGCTCTCGACCATGTTCACCCGATCAGGACCGCTGCCACGGCCCGTTCCAGGATGTCGAGCCCCTCGGCCAGACCCGTATCGCCGATCGTCAAAGGCGGCGATACCTTGACGACCTCGTCGTCCGCGCCGCAGGTTTCGACGACAAGACCGTTCTCGAATGCGGTCGCGGCGACCCGCGCGGACACCTCGGGTCGCTCCCAGGCGATGCCCTGCAGCAGGCCAATGCCTTTGACATGGGCGGCGTTGGCCCCGCCGACCGCGGCTATCGCGGCCAGCCGCTCCGCCACTGTATCGGCCTTGCGCTTGATCTCTGCCTCGAACCGTCCGGTCTTCCAGTAGTCGAGCGCGGCCCTGGCCGCGACGAATGCCAGGTTGTTGCCCCGGAACGTGCCGTTGTGCTCGCCCGGCCGCCATTGGTCGATCTCAGGCCTTATCAGCAACATTGCCAGGGGCAATCCGATGCCGCCGATCGATTTCGACAGGCACACGATGTCCGGATACAGGCCGGCCCGCTCAAAGCTGAAGAACGGCCCGCAGCGACCGCATCCGGCCTGGATGTCATCGACGATGACCAGGATACCATGCCGCTCCGCCAGTTCGGTCAGCCGTCGCAGCCAGTCCGTCGATGCGACGTTCAGCCCGCCTTCGGCCTGCACGGTCTCGACCAGAAACGCGGCCGGAAGATCGATCCCGCTGCCGTGATCTTCGATCAACCGCTCGATCAGCGCGATCGTATCGGTGTCGAGACCGAAATAGCCGTCGAAAGGCAAGCGTGTCACATTGGCAAGCTCGATCCCGGCGGCCCGCCGCTTGCCGCGGCTCGCGGTCGCGGCGAGCGAACCGAGCGTCACCCCATGAAAGGCGTGCGTGAACGCGGCGACCGTCGGCCGGCCCGTCACCTTCCGCGCCAGCTTCAGCGCCGCTTCGACGGCATTCGTTCCGGTCGGCCCGGTGAACTGGATCTTGTACTCCAGTCTTCTTGGTTGCAGCACGATGCCGTTGAAGGCCTCCATGAACTCGCCTTTGGCACGGGTGTGCATGTCCATCGCATGCAGGATGCCGTCGGCCTCGAGGTAGCGGACAACCGCATCCTTGATCGCGCGATCGTTGTGACCGTAATTGAGCGCGCCGCAGCCGGCCAGAAAATCGATGTAGCGGCGCCCGCCGCGATCGAACAACTCGTGGCCGCGTGCGCGCTCGAAGACGGTCGGAAACGCGCGGCAATAGAACTTGACCTCAGACTCGAGCGCGGAAAATACGTCGTGTGACATCCAGCTGTCTGCCCCATGTGATTGCACCGGCGGTATCGCGAGGCCCGGCCCAGCTTCGAGTTTAAGGCGTCGGCATCGGACGAGCCGCGCGACGTCGCGGCCGGCCTGTCGAATACGCATCCGGCAGCATGCCCCAGCGATCATCGGCAATCGAGTCCCAAGAGCGACCCGTGGCGGGATCGGTCGTCACGATTCGGAACCGTCTTGCGCGCCGATAAGCCAGCCGTATATGCCCCGCCGCGCGAACAAAACGACAAAAATCAGGACCGGGCCGAGCACGATCATCCAATGCTCGGTCCATGCGGACAGCACCTCTTCGAGCAACAGAAACGCGGCGGCTCCGAAAACCGGGCCAAACAACGTTCCCATTCCGCCCAGGATCACCATGACCATGATTTCACCCGACCTGGTCCAGTGCATCAGCGACGGGCTGACGAATTCAGTCTGGTTGGCGATGAGGGCGCCCGCAAGGCCCGCCGCCGCGCCGGCGATCGAGAAACAGGCCAGCTTGTATCTGTAGGTTGGGAATCCCAGCGCCGTCATGCGACGTTCATTTTCCCGCACACCGCGAATAACCATACCGAATCGTGATCCGACGGCCCTGTGACCAAACCCGAGAAACAGCAGCAACACGGCAAGGCAGACATAGTAGAACGTGGTATCGTCCGACAGGTCCATCCACGGAATTTGGCTGCGCCCGTACATGCTCAGGCCGTCATCGCCCCCATAAGCCTCCAGCGATACGAAGAAGAAATACAGCATCTGCGCAAACGCCAGGGTAATCATGATGAAGTAGACGCCACCGGTGCGCAGGCTCACCGAGCCGATGATCAACGCCAGCAGGCCGGCGACACCGGCCGCCGCCGGCCAGACGATCAGGCCGCTGTCGCTGCCGGGGATAAGTCCCAGAAATGCCGTCCCTTCGAAGCCATGCACGAACAGGATGCCGACAACGTAGCCACCCGTGCCGAAGAAGGCCGCGTGGCCGAAGCTGACCATGCCGCCGAAGCCGAGAATCAGGTCGAGACTCGCCGCCGCAAGGCCGTAGATCAGGATGCGGCTCGCAAGGCTGACATAGAACGGCTCGTCCAGCACCAGCGCCACCGGTGGCATCAGCACCAGGAAGACAAGAGCGCCGAGATGCACGGCGTGGCGCCGGGTAAACGCACTTGATCGCGTGACATCAGCCATGGGCGGGGAACAATCCGCTCGGTCGCCAGATCAGGATGCCGGCCATCAAGATGTAAATCGACATCGACGCCAGCGAGGCGCCGACACCGTCGGCCGTCGCCGGGTCCAGCATTAGACGAAACAAACCAGGCAGGAAGGCTCGGCCGAGCGTGTCCACCAGACCAACCAGGAGGGCGCCGACGAGCGCACCGCGAATCGATCCGATGCCGCCGATCACGATCACGACGAAGGTGAGGATCAGGATGCCCTCGCCCATGCCCACCTCGACCGCGAAGATCGGCCCCGCCATTGCGCCGGCAAGGCCGGCAAGCGCAGCTCCGAGTCCAAAGACCAGCGTGTAGAGGAGCCGGACATTTACACCGAGCGCCCCGATCATCTCCCGGTTGCTCGCGCCGGCCCGAATCAGCATGCCGACCCGGGTGCGGGTGATCAGTAAGTACAGGAAGGCCGCCACCGCGATGCCGACCACGATGATCGCCAGGCGGTACATTGGATATGGCGCGCCGGGGATGATCTCGACCGTCCCCGACAAGGCTTGCGGCACATCCATGAAGATGGCTCGCGGGCCCCAGACGATGCGCACCAGTTCATTGAAAAACAGGATCAAGCCGAATGTCGCCAACACCTGGTCCAGATGGCTGCGCTCGTACAGGGACCGCAGGGCGATCCACTCCACCGCCATGCCGGTTATCGCGGCCGCCGGGAGTGCCGCAAGCAGGCCCAGGATGAACGAACCGGTCCAGTGGGTCACCGTCGCTGCGACAAACGCACCCACCATGTAAAGGGAGCCGTGCGCAAGATTGATCAAATCCATGATGCCGAATACGAGGGTCAGCCCAGCCGCAAGCAGGAACAGCATGACCCCCAGTTGCAGCCCGTTCAGAATCTGTTCTAGAACCAGCAGCGCATTCATCAGGTGTTCCGTGAGAATTCGCGGCGCCGAACCGGTCGACCCGCGCTGTTACCTGCCCCTGCCGGATCGGCGCCACGTTTGCGCCGGCCCGGCGCCGATCCCCCTTTCAACGGCCCGCGCCGTCGGGGCGATGTGACTCGAGTCCCTTGTCACATGCGCCAGCGCGGGGCGACCGTCACATGATGCAGTCCTTGGCGTATGCGTCCTGATGGTCGCTGAAGACCTTGCCGACGATCTTGTTGGTCAGTTCACCCTGCTCATTTCGGTAGACTTGCCGGATGTAGATATCCTGAATCGGATGATGGTTCGCGCCGAAGCGGAAATTGCCGCGCACGGATTCAAAATCCGCCTTCGTGAGCGCGAGGCGAAAGGCACTCTTGTTGGACATGTCGCCTTTGACGGCCGCCAAGGCGGATCCGATCAGGCGGGCCGCATCGTAACCCTGGCTGGCGTAAAGTGACGGACGCCTGCCGTGTTCAGCGATGAAATCCGCAACAAAGGCGCGGTTCGCCGCATTTTCGATGTCGGCGTTCCACTGCGAAGAGTTGTACACGCCGACGGCGGCGTCACCGACCGGGCCTAGGATCGTCTCGTCAAACGAGAACGCCGGGCCGAACAGGGGTATCTCGTCATTCAACCCCGCCTGGGCATATTGTTTGAGGAAGTTGATCCCCATGCCGCCAGGCAGGAAGAAGAACACGGCATCCGGATTGGCCGCGCGCAGCGCCGAAATCTCGGCAGCGTAATCCTTCTGTCCCAATTTGGTGTAAACCTCGCCGGCAAGACCGCCCTTGTAGAAGCGTTTGAAGCCGGCCAGCGCATCCTTGCCAGCCGGATAGTTGGGGGCGAGAATGTAGACGTTCTTGAAACCCTTATCCGAGACGTGCTGGCCCATCGCCTCATGCAGGTTGTCGTTCTGCCAGGCGACATTGAAGTAATTCTCGTTGCACATCTTCCCGGCAAGGGCCGATGGGCCCGCGTTGGGGCTGATATAGAACGTGCCGCCCCTGGTCACGCCCGGAACCACGGCCATTGCCAGATTCGACCACACGATACCGGTCATGATGTCGACCTTGTCGGATTTGATCATCCGATCGGCGATCTGTTTGGCGACCTCGGGCTTGCGGGCGTCATCGGAGACAATGAGCTGCACCGGAACACCGCCGAGCTTGCCGCCGCCTTGCTTGAGCGCCAGTTCAAAACCGTCGCGTATATCGATGCCCAGGCTGCTGCCCCCCCCCGAAAGCGTCGTGATCATGCCGACCTTGATGCCATCCGCCAGTGCCGGTGCCGTGAACCCTACTCCGGCCGCCGCGGCGATGGTCAATATGAACCGTAATTTCCTGCACATCGAATTGTTCTCCCGTCTTCCGGTTTGTTGTTTCGGATCACGAACATATCACCGTTTCGCCTTATCTTTATACCGAGGTCGGCAGCGCGCGCAAACGGACAAGCTTCGAACGCCTTCAGGGGGGTGTTGGCGTTGCGCGTTCGAGTAGCACGATCATCCGCCGCCGGCGCTGCCACAACAAGATCATGGCCAGCAGGCACAGACATCCACCGACGGCAAGCGGCAAGCGCAGCCCGAACGGTCCGGACAACGCACCCATAACCACGGATCCCACCGCCGGGCCGCCTCGGAAGATAGCGCCGTAGAGGCTGAGCACTCGTCCACGCACCCTGTCCTCCACGGCGCGCAGGATCAAGGTCTGGGTGGCGATGGCGCTGGACACCATGGCGCCGCCGAAGATCGCCGCAGCCGGGACCGCGACCCAGAACAGCGGAGTCCCGGTAAACAGCAACAACGATGCCCCACAGCCTCCGCCGCCGAGCAGAGCGATCATCAGCAGCCCGGCAGCGTTGCCTCGCTTGGCCAGCCAGATTCCCCCTGCCACCGCGCCGAGCCCGATCGCCGACGTCAACCAGGCCAGCCCGCTCGCACCGCGCGCGAATACCTCGTCCGCAAAACCCGGCAACAATTCTCCGATCGGCCGGGCCAGGACAGAGATCGTCAACATTAGCAGCAACAACGGACCGACCGCCGGATGGCGAGCCGTATAGCGCACCCCCTCCGCAATCTGCGCCAACATCCCGTTCTCCGAGTCGAGCACCGGCCCGGTGGCTTCGATGCGCAACCGCGTCAGCGCGAACAACAGCGTGAACACCGTTGCCCCGTATAGCGCGAATGTGGGCGCCACCCCCCACCAGGTAATGATGGGGCCGGCCAGCGCCGGGCCGAGAAAACGCGCCAGGTTGAAGATCAGCGACGATATCGCGACCGCCGCCGGCACATCGTTCGCCTTCACCAGCGACGGAACGAGAGACAGCCGCACCGGCATGTAGACCGCCCTGACGGCCCCAAAGAAGGCGTTCAGCAGGACGAGGGAGAAGATCTCGATCAACCCCGACCAGGTCAGCGCAAACAACACCAGAGTTTGCAGCAAAGAGAGTGTCTGACAGAGCAGCGCCAGCCTGAGACGGTCCAGGCGGTCTGCCAGAACGCCGGCGAACGGCCCCACGACGACGGCTGGAAACAGGTCGGCGAATGCGACAACCCCGAGCCAGAAACCGGAATGAGTCAGCTCCCAGGTCAGCCAGCCGACACCGAGCCTCTGGACCCAGAGCCCGATCAGGGCGACTGCGCTGCCCGCGGTAAAGATTGCGAAATTGCGATTGCCGAAGGCGCTGCGGATCGCACCGAAATCGGCCAGGGCATTTGCCATTGGGATGTGATCTTTCCCGTTATCGTCAAGTACCAGTAATTCCGATTTCGAAACGCTGCGGTAACATTTCCGCGGCTATTATGTGCGGCATTTCCAGGGTTTTGGAACAGGAGCACCGTACGATGCAAACACCAGCCGTCGAAATAGCCGATCTGCGACGCATCGTAAATCGCTTGCTCGACCACATCGAAAGCAACGGGAAACGGTCGATTGCGCTGAATCAGACGTTTTACTGGGATGTGCCCGAGGAAGACCGCTATGGCATAGATGACCGGCCAGGGAATCTGGACGTTCGGTCGTTGCATGACGACTGGGATTGTATCCGCTTTCTCGTTGAAGAGGGTGAAGAACCGATCGTCGACCAACTCAGTGAAGCCGCGACGCTGCTCAGGTACATCGGTGACAGCCTGCGTGAAGAGATTGACTGACCGCGCGGCGGCAGCGGCTGTGACAGCAGTATGAGCAGGAAGCGCCTTTATCTGGTTGTCGGTTCCCTGTGGGCGCTACTGCTCGGTTTGGGATCGGGTTTGGCTGCCGCGGCCGCCGCGGCGGCCATCGCATGGCTGTTTTTGTTCGGCGATTCGAGCTGGCCGACTTGGACGGGCTGGGCCATCCCCGCCTTCGGGATTTTGGTCGGATTTGCGACCTTTGCCAGCGCCGTATTTGTCGCTCGCGTCGTGGCCAATCGTCATGGCGCAAAGAACGCAGGGCCGGCCGATGGGCGCGGCGGTGGCGCGTTTGCCTGGGGCCTTCTCGTCGTAGGCCTCGTCATCGCCGTCGGATTCGCATGGCAGCAGTACGGTCGGAGCAAGCAGATCGAACGAGCCCGGGCCGCCATCGATACGGCGGCCCTCTATTTCCCGATGCTGCTGTCCGAGACACACCGGATCGTCGACATCGCCGTCGAGTGGCCGGACGGAGATACAGATGGGCAGGCAACCGTGACTCTTGATGGCCTGCGCACAGGGCAGTATCGCCTCGATTGGCATGTCCATGACAAAGTGTACGAGCGCTCGCTGCTGACTGGCGGGGAACCGCTGTCCCTTTCGCCCGGTCGAAGCATGATGAGCGTCACAATGCCGGTCCAATCGGTGATCGAAGGGTATCGGGCGTTGCTGAACCGACATGACGCCAACGTCCTCGTCGATGAGTGGTTCGTCTTCGAAGCACAATTGATGCCGATTCTCACCACATACGAAACGTCGCAACTGCCACCGCACGAACTGCACAATCTCGCCAATGGCTGGTCGGCCCTGATACGACGGTCGAGCGCGGAATTTCCGGTCCGATTCTTCTTGTACGGGCAGGTTGGGTCATGGGACTGAACGACGCTGCGCAATCGGGCCGTGACTTCGGTGACGCCCATTCCGGCGGTATGAAGATCCAGAAGCTTTATGCGGCCGCAGGACTGGTCTGGGGGCTCGTCCTTGGACCGGATGCCGGGTTATACGCGGCACGCGTCATGGGCAGCGTTGCCTGGCTTTACCAATTCGAAAACGGCGCGTGGGCGGATTGGGTGATTATTCCGTTCGGCGCGATCATCGGCCTGACGGTCCTGTTTTCCTGTTATCAACTCGGCTCGGCCGCCGGGCACCGGTACGACGAAGCGACGTCGAAACGGCTGAAACACGCGAAGTCCGTCCCTTGGGCCGTGCTGATCGTCGGCGTAGCGGTGGGGGTGATGACCACCCTGACGATCGAGGACAGGCAACGTGCCGTGGTGCGTTATGTCGAGGCGCAGAGGCAGGCCGCTGCGCGGCTGCTTGCTCTTTCCGACCGCCTTCACAGGATTACGGGATACCGGGTCGAGTGGCCGGGCGGCGGCGAGCCGGGCCGCATTGACCTTTCGTTCAGGGGAAGGCGCAAGGGAGACTACCGGTTCGAGTGGAAGATATTGTCGCAAGGCGGGACCGAGCCGCTTCTCGGAGGCGGCTACAACGTCCGGCTGGGCGAAGCGTACAAGACAACGAGCCTATCGTTCAGCGCGACGGACCTGGCCAACGCATACGTTCTGCAAATGAAGACGCCCGGACGTATCGTTGCGGTCGATGAACGGTTCCGGCTTCTGCTAGAATTGCGCCCCCTGCTGGCAGCGAAAGACTGGGCCGCTCTGCCCGAGGACGAGCCGGTGCGGCTGGACGAAGGCGAGTCGATACTTCTCAAACGTGCCGAAACATCGTTTGCGGTGCGGTTCGAAGCGCGCGGAGGACGGGTTGTCTGGTAGCCCTCAGATCGCCCGGGGATGACATCGTGTGGGTCGGCGGCTTGACGTTGCCGCGTCATCACCCGAAATTCGATGCATGAGCGCAGAAGCCCGAACGCCGGGGAATGCCCCGCAAACCATTTGGCTCAAGGATTATCGGCCGCCCGATTGGTCGGTCGAGAGCGTCGCCCTGGAATTCGATCTCAATGAAGAGACGACGCGCGTTGCGGCTCATCTCGATCTGCGACGCAGATCCGGCGTTGCGAGCAAGCCGCTGATCCTCGACGGGCAAGACCTCAAGCTGCTGTCCATCGCGGTGAACGGCAGGCCGGTGCCCACCGGACAATATCGGTTGACCGCGGATTCTCTGATCCTGGAGAACCCGCCGACCGCGTTTACACTGGACACGGAGGTCGAAATCCGGCCGCAAGACAACACCGCCCTGGAAGGCCTTTACAGGTCGGGCGGCACGTTCTGCACCCAGTGCGAGGCCGAGGGATTCCGGCGAATCACATTCTTCCCCGATCGGCCCGACGTGATGACGACGTTCCGCACCACGATGACCGCCGACCAAACGCGCTATCCGGTGCTGCTGTCGAACGGCGATCTGGTCGAAAGCGAGATTTTGCCGGAAGGCCGCCACCGGGCGGTGTGGGAGGATCCCCACCCCAAACCCTCTTACCTCTTCGCGCTGGTCGCCGGCGACCTCGCGTGCGTCGAGGATACCTATACGACTGCTTCGGGCCGTGCCGTCCAGCTCCGGATTTATGTTGAACCCGGCAATGAGGACCGCTGCGCCTGGGCGATGCAATGCCTGAAGAACGCCATGCGCTGGGACGAGACGCAATATGGCCTGGAATACGATCTGGGC
This sequence comes from Rhodospirillales bacterium, assembly GCA_020356105.1. Lineage (GTDB taxonomy): Bacteria > Pseudomonadota > Alphaproteobacteria > UBA8366 > JADFVY01. Next base: position 886,638 of record CP070634.1, read on the forward strand.
ATATTCATGATTGTTGCGGTCAGCGATTTCAACATGGGCGCGATGGAGAACAAGGGGCTGAACATCTTCAACGCGAAATTCGTCCTGGCCCGGCCCGAGACCGCGACCGACAGCGATTACGCCTTTATCGAAAGCGTCATCGCGCATGAATACTTCCACAATTGGACGGGCAATCGGGTCACGTGCCGCGACTGGTTCCAGCTTTCTTTGAAGGAGGGGTTGACGGTATTTCGGGACCAGCAATTCTCGGCCGACATGCGCGGCGCGGCGGTGAAAAGAATTGGTGACGTCCGCGCGTTGCGAGCCCGACAGTTTCCTGAAGATGCCGGGCCGCTTGCGCATCCCGTGAGGCCTGATTCGTATATTGAGATCAATAACTTCTATACCGCCACGGTCTATGAAAAGGGCGCGGAGATCGTACGCATGCTCCACACCCTGCTGGGCGACGACGGATTTCGAAACGGCATCGATCTGTATTTTCGGCGTCACGACGGGCAGGCCGTGACCTGCGACGACTTCGTCGCCGCAATGGAGTCGGCGACCGGTGGCGATCTGTCGCAGTTCCGGTTGTGGTATGGACAGGCGGGTACGCCACGAGTCGAGGTCGAGGGGCGCCATGACGCGGTCGCCAAGACCTACGAGCTGACGTTTCGGCAGACGACACCCGCGACTTCGGGCCAGGATACAAAGAAACCGCTGCACATCCCCATTTCGATCGGCTTGCTCGACAGCGCAGGGCATGAAATACCGCTCTGCCAAGAAGATGGGGACCATGCGGCTGGCGCTACCCGCACGCTGGAGCTGCGGGAGCCGGTTCAGACGTTTCGGTTCGTCGGTGTGGACACCCCGCCGACACCGTCCGTCCTGCGGGGCTTTTCGGCTCCGGTCATCGTTGAACAAGAGCTCTCTCTTGAGCAGCGGTTCCACCTGATGATCCACGACACCGACCCGTTCAACCGCTGGCAGGCAGGACAGGATATCGCCGTGGATCTGCTGCTGGCCAGCGTCCGGGCAATTCAACGCGGCGGCTCAGCGGCGGGGCACGTGGCCTTCGCCAACGCCTTGCGGTGCGTCATCGAGGACGCGACGCTCGACCCTGCATTCGTGGCCGAGATGCTGGCGCTGCCGAGCGAGGAAGTCGTCGCCGACCGCTTGCAGGTGATCGACGTGGATGCCGTACACAAGGCGCGCGAGAGCTTGCGTCGACAGCTCGCTGGCGAACTCCGGGACTGCCTGCTCGCCGCGTATCACCATCATGCCGGCAACGCACCTCCGTCGGCTTCGCCCGAAGCGGCCCGTCATCGCGCGCTGAAGAACAGGGCATTGGGCCTTCTCATGGCGGGAGGCGAGGCGGAGATCGACGATCTTTGCTACGCCCAGTTCGAGACGGCCAAGACCATGAGCGATTCGATCGCGGCGTTGTCGTTCCTGGCGCATGGCAGCTCGCCGCACCGCCGACGGGCCTTGTCGGAGTTTCGGCAGCGCTGGGCCGAGGATCGCCTGGTGCTCGACAAATGGTTCATGGTCCAGGCAACCGCGCCGCGACCTGATACGCTGGTCCGGGTGCGCGAACTAATGCGGGATTCCGCCTTTTCTTTGCGAAACCCGAACAAGGTGCGCGCCCTGATTGGTGCCTTCGCCGGCGCCAATGCGGTGTGTTTCCATGCCGCGGACGGCTCGGGTTATCGATTTCTCGCCGATCAGGTGCTGGAGCTCGATCCGGTCAACCCACAGGTCGCGGCCCGATTGTTGACTCCGCTGGGACGCTGGCGCCGATTCGATGCGCATCGGCGGAATATCATTCGCGGGCAGTTGCGGCGCATACTCAAGCGTCAAGGATTGAGCCGCGACGTTTACGAAATCGCGGCAAAGACATTGGGTTAGCAAACGGCGTCCTGGCCCGGACGCTGGCCAGCCCGGTCGAGCTTTGACGCTCAGCCGCCAAAGATCATTTCAAGGCGAAAGAGTATACCGGGCACCGGCTCGTAATCTCTGGCCCTGCGCATGGCGAGCTGAGGGGCAGCTTCAAGGAACAGCCAGTCGCGCCAGATTTGCCGGCGATAGCGGAGCCGCAACGTCGTTTCGTCGAGACGGTGCGGATCGGTGCGAAACGAGTTGAGGATCTGGTATTCGAGGGCTGTCTTCTTGCTCAGCGGCTGGAACAGCGAGAAGTTCACGCCATAGAAGTAATTGGGGTCTTCTTCCAGCCAGACCCCGTTGATTTCCCATCGGAAGAGCATTTCGGCCGGCAACGCGCGGTCGAGACCCAGGAGTGTCCGAGACTCCAGACCGTCGAGAGAGTAGTAGCGGAACCGCTGGACGAAGCGGAAATTCCAGAATTCGTTCAGCCCGACCTGGGCGCGGTAACGCGCACCGAGGAACGGATTGGGATCGTAGCCGTCGAAATCCAGCCCGACACGCAAGCTGATGGACCGCTTGGGGTCGTTGCGCAGGAAATAGGAGAGTGCCGCGGTGAGGCTATCAAGTCCCTGGTCCAAAGGCTCGGACGCGGGTGGCGCAGTGTCGGCCAGCGTGTCCTCATCCGCTTCGCCGGCGCTCAGGACCTCGAGCCGCAACCGTTCATCCAGGGCCGGTAACTTAAGGTAGAGACGGGCCTTCGCGTCGACATCGACTCCCTCGTATTCTTCCACGAAACTGTCGATGCGAAGCCGCAGCCGCGATTCGTTGACCTCCGCCTCGTAGTTCTCATTGGCGAAGAACCCATCGAGCCATGAGGCAAGACCGCGTACGCCTGCGGACGTGTACGCGTGGCCGGCATCGATGAATCCGGGCGACCCATCGTCGTCTTCCGGGACATCTTCGGCGGGCTCCGGGTCACCGCTCTCCGCCGTATGGTCGACGGGCGCCGTGTCCACAGCCTCCGTTGCCTCTTCCGGTCGTGCCGCGCCGTCGTCGTGGTCGGCCGGAACGTCGCTGGCTGGTGCGTCGCCGTTTTCGGCCGAATCTTCGATCGGCAGCGCCCCCTCAACCGGTATCGGCGCGTCGGCGGAACGAGCCGCACTCCCGGCTAGCGCCACGAAGAACGTGAGGGCGATGGTCATAAAACGCCACATCCGTCCAGTGCCGGAAATGTCTCGGTTCACGAGACCACGTGCCTCCTGCTAACCGCACTGGTTAGGCCCGCCGGTGCCAAATTGCGGGCTTCTCGCAACGGCTCGCCGGTCATCCTTTGACTCCGGGCGCGATCGGCTGCCGAATCATAGCAAACGCCGGCGCACGCCATGTTTCGGCGATGACTCGCGGCGATTCCGGGCCCGCGGACCCGGTGCAGACGACGACTCCGAGCGACAAGTTCAACATCCCGTACCACACCCCGCGAATCAGGACCGGAAACTCCTGGCGGCGGCCAGGATGCGCGATACCGTGGTGATCCAGCAGGCGGTGGCAAACAGCAGCGCCAACGGCACGAAATGCTGCGGCAAGAGACAGAACGAGATGAAGGCGAGAATCGTCTCGGTGCCTTCGGTCAGCCCGCCCAAGTAATAGAGCGATTTCGAGCCGTGGATCTGCGTATCTATGCCGCGCTTCGCGGCGAACACCGCGTAGGCCAGGAAAGACGATCCGGTCCCGACGAAACTCAGCATCAAGAATGCGGCCGCGACACTGTATTCGGGGCGTGCAAGGGCGAATCCGAAGACCCAGGCGCTATAGAGAATAAAGTCGCAGACGATATCCAGATATCCCCCGACATCGGTCACGCCGGCGGCGCGGGCCACGGCGCCGTCCAGACCATCAAACAGCCGGCTGGCGAGGATCAGGCCGAGCCCCCAGCCAAAATGGCCAAGACCGATGGCCGGCACCGCAGCGACGCCGATCAGAAACCCGGTCAGGGTTACGGTGTTGGCCGAAAGCCCAAGTGCCGCCAGCCGACGGCCGGCCGCATTCAGCGGCGGGTCGATGATCGGTCGCATCGCGCGGTCGAGCACGGATCTCTATCTCGCCTGAGCCAGAGGTTCAGCTCGTCATTGTCTCCACCCCCGCCCGCCGGTGCAAGCGGCATCGGCTCGGCCGATGTCAGCAGGTGTTGCCTTTTCCCTTGCCGTTCTGCGCACCGCTGGGGCACGGCTGAGCGGCCTTGCCCCTCGCCTGCCCTGGACCCTGGGACTGCGGCGGCGGCTGGGTGCGCCCGACGGATTGCGGTGCGGGCACGGGCTGGGGCGTTGCAGCAGGCTGCACCGGGCCGCGCCCGCCCCCCTGGCTCTGCGGCGGAAGTTGCGGTGTTGCAGCCGGCTGCACTGGACCGCGCCCGACGCCCTGGCTCTGCGGCGGAAGCTGCGGTTGCGTTGCGGGCTGCGCCGGGCCGCGCCCAACCCCCTGGCTCTGCGGAGGAAGCTGCGGCTGCGTTGCGGACGGCGCCGCGCCGTTGCCAATCTTGTCGGTCTTAGCCTGGCCCGGCGGCTGTGTCCGGCCATAGCCAACGCCCTTGTTTTCCGGCGGGGTCTGCCCATGGCCGTGGCCCCTGGCGTGGCCGGGGGGAACCGGCTGGGGAGGATATTTGCGGCGATGCTCGGCGTGTCGCGTGTAGGGGTGCTCGTCCCGTATGACAATCATCTGCCGTCGCCTCTCATCGAGGTACAGGAAGCCGGGTCGCTGCCGTGTCCGCCGCCATGCGCCGTTGAAGTGATAGTGATAATAGCCCGTATAGATATGGTAATAGACCATTACGTCGGGGTAGTAGTAATACTCGTAATAGGCTGGTGGTTGCGGCGCCGCGCCATAGACGACCCGCGTGTGCGTGTGCGCATGGTCGGCACAACCGGCAATACCGGGCAGCAAGGCAACCGCGGCGGTGCCGCCCATCAATCGAACGAATTTCCGTCGGTCCATGCTCGAATCTCCAAATTTGTACCGGCGGAACCCGCTTATCGGTCAATTCCGACCTCCGCCGCTGAATAGCCCGCTGGCCTGAAATCCCGGCGCACCCTGACCTTCGGCGCGCCGCGGCAAGCGCAAAATACACGGCATGATATCAGTCGGACTTGAACGGAAGATGAACGCCGGCCGGGATCGGCACGGCCCGGGGTTCCCACGGATTCAATCGGCTATGGTGGCACTCGAACGATCGCGGGGCGCGATCGCAACGAACCGCCAGCGGTCGCAAGCGGCGTTGACCGACGTGCCGGCCGTCAGGCCTGCGCGCTGTCCCGCGCGGAGACCTTTTCGCGCCAGGCTTTCAGGGCGGCTAGCCTGTCGGGCGGCGCGATATCCACGGCGCGTTCGGCGAAATCGATCGTGATGAGCGCATGAATGTCGGCCGCGGTGAAATCCGGGCCGGCGACGTATGCGCTTTCGCCCAGTCGTTCGTCCAGCATGTCCAGGAACAGCGCATAACGGCGTTTGCCCCGCTCGGCAAGCGCCGGAATCTGGGCGAAATTCTCGGCGCTCGGCACCGCACGGTCGGTAAACCGCTCGGCACCGTTGCGCAGCACCTCGACCACCGCCTGGTAGCCCTCGAGTTCGACGCGGCGCAGCCACAATTCGACCATCGCCTTATCCAGCGGCGTCGTCCCCATCAACGGCGGTTCCGGCCTGATTTCCTCGAGATAGCGCCAGATCGCAATGCTGTCGCAGATCGTCGCGCCATCGTCCAGCTCGAGGACCGGCACCGTGCAGTTCGGGCTGATCTTGCGGAAGGCATCCGTGAACTGTTCCTTTTCGCGGATATTCACGGTTTCGATATCGAGAGCGATCCCCTTCTCGGCGGCGAACATCCGCACCCGCCGAGGGCTCGGCGACAGCGGGAAATCGTAGAGCTTCATGGTCAGGCCTCCTTCTCCCGGATCGTATGGTTACGCGGCGCAGACGGACGTCAGTCCGCCTGTGCCGGCGCCTCTTTCGCCGGCGCCGCGCCACCCAGGCCCTTCTTCACCCGCTCGCGCAATGCTTGGAATGCGACGAACAGCACGGGAATGAAGAAAATCCCGACCAGTGTCGCCCCCAGCATGCCGCCGAACACGGTGGTCCCGACCGACTGCCGGCTCGCCGATCCGGCACCGCTGGCGAAGACCAGCGGCATGACGCCAAGGACGAACGAGAATGCCGTCATCAGCACGGCGCGGTACCGCAGGGTCGCCGCTTCGAGCGCGGCATCGATAATTGGCCGCCCCTCCTCGCGCAGCTGCTTGGCGAATTCGACGATCAGGATCGCATTCTTCGCCGCAAGGCCGACGAGCAGCACGAGACCGACCTGGGCGTAGGTGTCCAGCGCAATGCCGCGGCCCATCAGGAGCACCGCCGCCCCAAGCACCGCGATACCGATCGACAGCATCACCGGAAACGGTGTCGTCCAGCTCTCATACTGCGCGACCAGGAACAGATAGGCGAAAACGACGGAGAGCAGGAGGATGAACGAGCCCGCCTGCCCCGCCTGGATTTCCTGGAATGCCATTCCCGTCCACTCGAACGTGAAGCCGGCGGGAAGCGTCGTGCCGCTGATCCGCTCCATGGCGGCGATCGCCTGGCCGGAACTGCGCCCGGGCGCGGCATTGCCATTCACCGTGGCCGAGCGGAACATGTTGTAGCGCTCGACTTGCTGGGGTCCAAGCGCGGGCCTGGATTGCATCATGCTGCGCAGCGGCACCATCTCGCCGTCCGCATTGCGGACATAGAGATTGCCGATATCCTCCGGCGCGCTCCTCTGGTCGGCCTCGGCCTGGATCAGGACCCGGTAGACCCGGCCGAACTTGTTGAAATCATTGACGTAGAAAGCACCGAGATTGGCCGCCAGCGTCTGGAAGACATCGTTGACCGTCACCCCCCGTGTCTTCGCCGCATTGCGGTCGAAATCGACGAATATCTGCGGCACGTTGGCGCGAAAGGTGCTGAACACGGTGCTCAGCTCTGGCTGCCCGTTGGCCTCATAGATCAGGCCGCCAAGTGCCGAAGCAAGCTCGGCCGGGCTGCGTCCCTCGGTGTCCTGGAGGACGTACTCGAAGCCGCCGGTCGTGCCAAGGCCCGGAATCGGCGGCGGGCTGAAGGGAAGGATCGTCGCCTGCGGCAGGGCGAACAGCTTGGCGCGCAGCTGCGCGGTGATTGTGTCGACATGAAGGCTCGGATCGTCGCGCTCGTCCCACGGATCAAGGGCCGCGATCAGAAAGGCCGCGTTCGGCAGGACCGATCCCGACAACATGCTGTAGCCGCCGATCGACATCACGTTTGCCACGCCGGGCGTGTCGACCAGGATCTGCTCGACGCGCTCCAGCACCTGCGCCGTGCGCGGCAGCGCCGCGGCGTCCTGCAGGCGGACGTCGACAAAGATAGCACCGCGATCCTCGGCGGGCACGAAACCGGTCGGCAATTTCTGCAAGAGCCACCCGGCACCCACTAACAGGACGACGAACAGCGGAAGCGTGACGAGCAGCCGGCGCACCATGATCGCGACAATCCCGGAATATCCGTTCCGGCTGCCCGCGAGGATCCGTTCGAACCAGGCGAGCGGCCCGCGCTGCACAGGTTTCGGCAATTTCAGGAAGCTGGCACATAGTGCTGGGCTGAGCGTCAGGGCGTTGACGGATGAGATCGCCACCGCCACGGAGATCGTCACCGCGAACTGTTGATAGAGCCGGCCGGTCAGCCCCGGCGTGAAGCCGACCGGCACGAACACCGCCAGCAGCACCAGCGTCGTCGCGATCACGGGCCCCGACACCTCGATCATCGCCTTGCGCGTGGCGTCGCGTGGCGACAGACCGTCGGCCATGTGACGCTGCACGTTCTCGACGACGACGATCGCATCATCGACGACGACGCCGATCGCAAGGATGAGGCCGAACAGGCTGACCGTGTTGATCGTATAGCCCATAGCCAGCAGCGCGGCGAAGGTACCGATCAGCGAGACGGGGATCGCGATCGTGGGCACCAGCGTCGAACGCCAATCCTGCAGGAAGACAAAGACAACCAGAATGACGAGCGCCATCGCCTGAAACAGCGTTACCATGACCTCGTGCATCGAGGTCTTGACGTAGAGCGTGGTGTCGTAGGTCACCTGGTAGGCGAGGTCTTCGGGAAAGCGCTGCGCCAGGCGCTCGAGCTCCGCCTTGATCCCGTCGGCGACGTCGAGAGCGTTGGCGTCGGGCAGCTGATAGACGGCAAGGATCGCGGCGGGCTTGCCGTTCAGGTGACCGAACCAGCCGTATTCCTGTGCTCCCAGCTCGACCCGTGCGATATCGCCGAGGCGCACGATCGAACCGTCGGTCCGGGCCCGCAGGATGATGTTTCGGAACTCGCGCTCGTCCTCGAGCCGGCCTTTCGCGAGAATCGTGAACTCGAACTGCTGTCCGGCGGGCGCCGGCGCGGCGCCGACACTACCCGCCGAAACTTGCAGATTCTGCTCGCGGATCGCAGCGATCACGTCGCCCACGGTCAGCCCCAGCGAGGTCATGCGATCGGGCTGCAACCATACCCGCATGCCGTAATCGCGGGCGCCAAGGACCGAAACGTCGGCGACACCCGGCACGCGCGCTAACGTGTCGCGGATATTGATGCTGGTGTAGTTGCTCAGGAAGAGGTCATCATAGGTTTCGTTCGGCGAATAGACCGACGCCACCAGCAGCATCGATGTCGATTGCTTCTTTACGGAAACGCCCTGGCGAACGACCTCCTCTGGCAGCCGCGACGTGGTCAGTGAGACCCGGTTCTGGACATTGACCTGCGCCTGGTCGCCGTCAGTCCCGACCTCGAAGGTCACGGTCAGCGTGTAGCTGCCGTCGTTGGCGCTCTTCGACGACATATAGATCATGTCCTCGACGCCGTTGACCTCCGCCTCGACGACGGCGGCGACGGTCTCCTCCACGACCTGTGCATTGGCGCCCGGGTAGGTTGCGGTGACCTGTACCTCTGGCGGCGTAATCTCCGGAAATTCGGCCACCGGCAATCGTGTCAGCGCCAGCAACCCGGCAAGAACGATGACGATGGCGATGACGAAGGCGAATTTCGGCCGATCGATGAAGAAGGCGCTGATCATGTCAGGAAGCCGGCTCCTGCGCGGCCGGCACCGGCGTCACCTTGGCCCCGGGCCGCACCTTCTGGATTCCCTCGACGACGACCATCTCGCCAACGACCAGCCCCTGCGTGACGACCACATCGCCATCGGTGCGTTCACCCAGCACGACCGCCCGGCTGGAAACACTGTTGTCCTCATCGACGACAAGGACGAAGGCGCCCGCTTGGTTGGTTTGCACCGCCGATTGCGGCACCACGATCATCTCCTCGGGCTCCGCGCTGACGAGGACCACGCTGACGAACTGTCCCGGCAGTACCAGTTGCTCCGCGTTGGGAAACTCCGCAAACAGCCGGATCGTTCCGGTCATCGGGTCGGCCCGGTTGTCGAGAAAGGTGATGACGCCGGGCTCCTCGAGCATGCTGCCATTGGCAAGCCGGAGTGTCGGCGTGTATCGCCGCGACTCGCTGCCCTGCTGCGCCTGCTTGTAGTCGAGCATCTCCCGCTCGGTGATCGCGAAGGTTACCCGGATCGGGTCGACATCGACGATCGAAGCGAGAACGCCGCTGTCCGGCCCGATCAGATTGCCCGCGTCGATCCTGCTCTTGCCGATGCGCCCGCTGATCGGCGCGACGATCCGCGTGTAACCGAGATTGAGCTCGGCCGTGGTGAGATCCGCCTTGGCGCCCGCAAGGTCGGCCTCGGCCTGCGCGGCCTTGGCCACCGCCTCGTCGAGCTCGGCCTGGCTGAGATGTCCCCTCTTGACCAGGGTTTCCGCCCTTTTGAGGTTTCTCGTCGCCTCGGTAAGAGTGGCCTCCGCCCGCTTTATTCGGGCCGCGGCCGCTGCGGCCGCCGCTTCGTATTCGGCTGGATCTATCTGGAACAGGACTTGTCCTTGAGATACTTCTGCGCCCTCTTCGAAGAATCTCTCCAGCAGGAACCCGACCACACGCGCCCTCAGATCGACCTCGCGGTACGCGTCGGTCCGACCGACGAACTCTAGCGTCGATGCAACCGGCCGCGAGATCACCGGCGCAACCGTTACCGACGGTGCCGGCGGGGCGGCGTTGCCTTGCGCCGTTGCCGGCGGCCCGAAGGCGATCAGCGTCCCCAGGACACCACACGTGATGGCGAAGATTCGCCAGAGATTTCGCTTCGCCTGTCCCGTCAATTCCGCCTCCCGTCGCTGGTCCGGCCCTTTCGCCCGCGCTCCGGGCGAAGGGTAGCGAAGGGGGAAATGGACGGAAAGTGAAATCTGCTAGCGCTCCCGACCGTTGCCGACAGCCGGACATCGTCGCGTCTCACGTCCCCCGCTCACCCCGACATGCCGGAACAGGGGCGCGTCGCCGGTCATCCGCGATGACGCAAAGATGAACGAGATTTAATCAACGCGAAACATCGCTGTCAGCCTGTCTCGGCCATCCTGCATGCAAAAGAGCCGGACGTCGCTTCCGACTTTGCCGGAACGATCGCAACCGGACGCCAAACCGCTCCTTCGGGGTTTCGGGACCCTCCCCCGAGGAAGCGGGAGGTTCGGCAGATCGCCGGACGGGGGCGCGGGCCCAGTTGACCCCGAGCCGCGCCCCCGAACTACTCGGCCCGGCGGCAGACACCCCCCGGTCCAACGCCGGGCCGATTGTTGAACGCGAGGCCACCGGTTGGTCGTGAGGTGATCGATTGACCTGCGGCCGCCCCCAGGGCGGGTGACCGCTCGTAACAATGATGAAGGAGCAGATGTCATGACAAACATCGCTGTACGTGCCAGCAGACTACCGTCGCTCCGCGGGAGCGCAGCCGCGCTGGCCTTCGGGTTGATCCTGGTGTGGAGTGGCCTCGCGCAGGCCGCACCGGCGCCGGACGGATTCTCCAGCCTGGCAAAGAAGAGCTCGCCTTCCGTCGTCTGGATCACAACCACCCGCGACCAGACCACGGCGGACAAATGGCCGGAACTGCCGTTCAAGTTTCCGGACAACGTGCCTTTCGGGGAGTTTTTCCGGAAGTTCGAGGAGCATGGCGGGCAAAGAATCCAGCCGCAACCCATGCAGGGCCTGGGATCCGGATTCGTCGTCGATCCGGCGGGCTACATCGTCACCAGCGATCATGTGATCGATGGGGCCGATGCCGTGCGCGTGAGGCTTAACGACGACCGGGAGTATGAGGCGAAGGTCGTCGGCACCGATCCGCTGACCGATATCGCCGTGTTGAAGATCGAGGCCGAGAAACCCCTTCCGGCCGTCGCTTTCGGCGATTCGGATGCGGCCGAGGTCGGTGATTGGGTGATGGCCGTAGGGAATCCCTTCGGTCTTGGCGGCACCGTCACGACGGGCATCATCTCGGCCCGCGGCCGGAATATCAATGCGGGCCCCTATGACGACTTCCTGCAAGTCGACGCCCCCATCAACAAGGGCAATTCCGGAGGTCCGCTGTTCGATATGAATGGCCGTGTGATCGGCGTCAACACGGCGATCGTCTCCCCCAACGGCGGCAGTGTCGGAATCGGCTTTGCCGTTCCGTCCAATCTGGTCGAGCCGGTGGTCGCGCAGATTCGCGAGAATGGCCGGGTCACGCGCGGCTGGCTGGGGGTGCAAGTCCAGCAACTGACTGACGAAATCGCGAGCGCCATCGGCAGCGAGGGAACGGACGGCGCCCTTGTCAGCGAGGTACTGCCGGACAGCCCCGCCGCCGAAGCCGGCCTGAGGCAGGGCGATGTTATCCGCAAGGTCGATGGAAAGGTCGTCGGCGGCCCGCGCGATCTCGCGCGCCTGATCGCCCGTCATCCGGCCGAAACCACCGTTGCGCTGGATCTTTGGCGCGATGGCGCCAAGCAAATGGTGAAGGTGGTGGCCGGCGAAATGCCGAATCGTCAACAGCTTGCCGCGGCGGGATCGGAAGGGCAGTCGAAACATGCCGGCCGATCCGACGCGCTCGCCGCCAATCTCGCGGTCATGACGCCGGAGCTGCGCACGGAGCTACAGCTGGCGGAGAACGTGGACGGCGTCGTGATCACCGGGATCGATTCGGGGCCGGCCTTCGAGCAGGGTCTGCGCAAGGGCGATGTGATCCGCGAGATTGCGCACCAGCCCGTGACCAACCCAGCCGAGGTGGACAGGCTCGTCCGTGAAGCCGCCTCCGGGAAGAAGAAGGCGGTTCTGCTGCTGGTCAGCCGGCGCGGCCAGAACCTGTTCATCGGCCTAACGCCGGCGATCGCATGATCTGGACAGGGAGGTGATCGCCGAAGGGCCGGTCGGCATTCCGCCGACCGGCCCTGCAGCGTCTCGAGGCTTGTCATGCCAATACCATGCACCCCATATGAGGGGCAGTCCGGCACACCGACGATCCGGCCGGTTCCTTCGAAAGATGGCAGCATGCGCGCGCTGGTGATCGAAGACGACGACAAGACGGCCGATTACATAATCAAAGGTCTCGCGGAGTGCGGGATCGTCGCCGATCGGGCCGAAAACGGTCCGGATGGGCTGCATCTTGCGACCACCGCCGATTACGACGCGCTGATCGTGGACCGCATGCTGCCCGGCCTGGACGGTTTGTCCGTGGTGCGCGCCCTGCGCGCGACAGGCAGCACGGTACCGGTGTTGATCCTCAGTGCGTTGGCCCATGTCGATGAGCGGGTCAAGGGGCTGCGCGCCGGTGGCGATGACTACCTGACCAAACCCTTCGCGTTCTCCGAGCTTCACGCGCGACTGGAGGCACTGTCGCGCCGGCCGCACGCGATCGTACAGGCAACGCAGCATCAGGTGGGCGACCTGACGATGGACCTGCTGTCGCGCAAGGTGACACGGGCCGGCCAGACCATCGAGCTAAGACCGCGCGAATACAAACTGCTCGAGTACCTCATGCGCCATGCCGGCGAGGTCGTGACCCGGACCATGCTGTTCGAAGGCGTCTGGGATTTTCATTTCGATCCGCAGACCAACGTCATCGACGTCCACATCAGCCGCCTGCGGCAGAAGATAGACAAGGATTTCGACCGTCCGCTGATTCATACCCACCGCGGCGGCGGATACTCGATCGATGTCGGCGACTAGGTTATTTGGGACCTCGACGTTTCGGATCGCCATTGTGTATCTGGCGGTCTTCGCCGCGACCTTGGCCGGCGTTCTCGGTTTCATCTACTGGTCGACCAGCGATCTGATCGAGCGACAGACGAACAACACCATCCGCGCCGAGATCCGGGGCCTGTCGGAACAATATAGGGATGAGGGTCTGACACGGCTGATCGAGATCGTCCGCGAACGCAGCCGGCGGAACGAAGACTTGGCTAACGTCTACCTGCTGACGGATCCGTTCTATCGTCCGCTGGCCGGCAATCTGGAGACCTGGCCGCAGGCGCCGGAGATCCGGGACGGCTGGGCGGAAATACGGCTGCGCCACAGCACCGATCCGGCGGAGACGGAACGCCAATTCCGGGCCCGCCTGTTCGAGCTGCAGGGGGGCTTCCATTTGATGGTCGGCCGGGATACGGCGGCGCACGGAAATTTCCGCCGCATCATGCACGAAGGCGTCGCATGGGCTTTGATTCCGGTGCTGGTCGTCGGTCTGGGCGGCGGTATCCTGGTCGGACGCTATGCGCTGCGCCGAGTCGACGCGGTCGCGGCCACGAGTCACGAGATTGTCAGCGGCGATCTGACGCGGCGGGTTCCGCTCTCGGGCAGCGGCGACGAATTCGATCGTCTGGCGCGCACGATCAACGAGATGCTTGATCAGATCGATGCGCTGATGACCGGCATGCGCGCCGTCACCGACAGCCTTGCCCACGATCTACGCAGCCCCCTGACCAGGGCCAGGGGCAGCATCGAGCAGGCGCTGCGCGGGGCAACGGATATCGGGACATATCGCGCGGCGCTGGAGCACACCGCAGCCGAACTGGATATGATCCTGCAAACGTTCGAGGCGCTGATCAACATCGCCCTCGCCGAAGCCGGATCGAGCCGCGAGACGATGTCCCAACTGGATCTGTCGAGGCTGGTGCAAGATCTCGTCGAAGTCTACCAGCCGAGCGCGGAAGAAGCGGGTCTAGAGCTCACGGCGAGGATTGCGCCCGGCCTTGCCGCGACCGGCCATCGGCAGCTGCTGGGCCAGGCCGTCGCCAACCTGCTGGACAACGCCATCAAATTCACGCCTCCAGGCGGACGCATCGAGGTCTTGCTCGAAACGAGAGACGACCAATCGATCCTGCGGGTCGCCGATAACGGCCCCGGCATTCCGGCAGAACATCGGCAAAGGGTCGTGCGGCGTTTTGCGCGCCTCGACAGCAGCCGAAGCACCCCGGGAAGCGGCCTGGGCCTCAGTCTCGTCGCGGCGGTGGCCCGGTTGCATGGCGCAACATTTACGCTGGGCGACAACCAACCAGGAGTGGCCGCGATTCTTGCATTGCCCTCCTGACGGCATCGCATGCGCCGCCACGGCCGAGCCTGTTGCCGCGCTCGGCAACAGGCCGAAAAGAGTTCAAAGATGAGGGAACGACGGCATTCTCGCTAAATCCGGCGTTTAACGCTTCGGCAGCGAATTTCGGACATTATTCGTGCCGGAAACCGGATTCATCGACGCCGACCGGGCCACGGAGCCGAGGCCCGTGCAAGCCGGGGGCGCAGTCGCGAGGGGAGATCACGATGGACAGGTTTGCGGCGAGCAACGTTATGAAGGCGATCTTTCGCCGTCGAATGGGCAACGCCCAAAAGACCAAGCTCTTTTCCGACCTGCCGGAGAGCAGGCAGCAGCTGCTGCTCGAACACGTGAAGCTGGAGGTCGGTGAGGAACCGGTAATTGCCTACCTCGGTGGCGATGTTAACTGGTGCCTGGTCACCAATAGAGGCCTCTTCTGGCTTGATGTCGAAGGCATCCACCGCCTTTCGATCTTCGATGTTGCCCGGTTCACGCATGACATGGGGGTAGCGCTTCGGCGGGGGCATCTCGACAAGCGTCAGTTCCACGAACTGTCGGTACACACGAAGTCAGCGGAGACCTGGGTGATCCAGCTGGAGGCCGGGGCGCCCTTCTATGCGGTGTGGCGCACGCTTGATTGGATGCTGGATTGGGCCAACCGTCCCCGGCAGACGGCTTCGCCCGAGGATCGCGTCGCGTGAATCCCGCCTGAGCTGGACTTTCCAGAGGCCCGTGGGCCGCGGTTTCAAGGGCTGGTGCGCCTCGATGGATTGCAGGGCATCACGAAGATTTTGGTTTGATGTTACCGCCGCATTCCTAAAGAGTTGCCCTTGAGTCGACAACAACCATTGGGAACATCGCCGACATGACGGATACGATCGATGCCGATCTCTGCGTCATCGGCGCGGGATCCGGCGGGCTCACCGTTGCGGCGGGCGGCGCACAAATGGGCGCCAGGGTCGTGCTCATCGAAAAGGGCAAGATGGGCGGCGACTGCCTGAACTACGGCTGCGTCCCATCGAAGGCACTGTTGGCCGCCGGTCACGCCGCTCAGGCCATGCGCGAAGCTGCGCGCTTTGGAATCACGAGCCTCGAACCCGAGATCGACTTCGCCGCCGTTCACGGCCACGTCCGGGGCGTCATCGACGGCATTGCACCGATGGACTCACAGGAGCGCTTCGAGGGCATGGGGGTGAATGTCATCCGTGCCGCCGGGCGTTTCACCGGCCCCCGGGAAGTCGAGGCCGGCGGGCAGCGAATTCGCGCGCGACGTTTCGTGGTGGCGACCGGGTCGACGGCCGCGATCCCGCCGATCACCGGCATCGACGACGTTCCGCTCCTGACCAATGAGACGATCTTTGACCTGAACGAGCGACCCGCGCATCTGATCGTGATCGGCGGTGGTCCGATCGGCGCCGAGATGGCGCAGGCGCATCGCCGGCTCGGCTGCGATGTCACCGTGCTGGAAATGTTCAGTCTGCTTGGCCGCGACGATCCCGAAGCGGCCGACGTTGTCCGCCGGCGCATGCTGGCCGAGGGCATCGCCATCCGCGAGAAAATTGAGATACAGGCGCTTGCCAAAGAGGACGGCGGCATCACGGCGACCATAAAGAAGGACGGCGCCACCGAGACGATCGAGGGCTCACATCTGCTGGTTGCCGCGGGTCGCACGGTCAATGTCGACGGGTTGGGGCTGGACGCGGCCGGGATCGAGTACAGTCCGAAGGGAATTGCCGTTGATGCGCGCCTGCGTACGAGCAACAGGCGCGTGTTCGCCATTGGAGATGTGGCGGGCGGCTATCAGTTCACCCATGTCGCCGGTTACCACGCCGGAATCGTATTGCGCAACGCGCTGTTCTGGCTTCCGGCGAAGGCGGATCACGCCGCCGTGCCCTGGGTAACATATACCGATCCCGAACTGGCGCAGGTCGGATTGACCGACCTTCAGGCCAAGGAACGGCTGGGCGATGGAATCAACGTGCTGCGCTGGCCGTTTTCGGAGAACGACCGGGCCAGGGCCGAACACGTCGCCGACGGCTTCGCCAAGATTGTGACCGACCGGAAGGGCCGCGTCCGCGGCGCGACGATCGTCGGCCCGCATGCCGGCGAACTCATCCTGCCCTGGGTCCTCGCGGTATCGACACGGCAGAAGATCGGCCGGATGGCCGGGGTGATCGCCCCCTATCCGACGCTTTCCGAGGTCGGAAAACGTGCCGCGGGAAGCTACTACGCGCCGAAGCTGTTCAGCGAGCGGACCCGCAAGATCGTGCGGTTCCTGCAGAGATTCTGAGCGACACGGCCCGACAAAAGGCGGCGGGGCGCCGGGCCCGCGGCCCCGGCGCCCCTCGC
Organism: Rhodospirillales bacterium; assembly: GCA_020356105.1. GTDB lineage: Bacteria > Pseudomonadota > Alphaproteobacteria > UBA8366 > JADFVY01. Next base: position 903,343 of record CP070634.1, read on the forward strand.
CGCCCTAGATGTCGAGCTCGCGGATATAGTCGCCCAGGGCGGCTGTCGCGGCGTCGAGCGCCTCGCGGGCATCCTCGGTCTCGGCGAGGATGGTCTCGAGCTTGTCCTCCTGCACGTTCAACTTGCTCAGATACCGTTTGTGCAGGTCGCTGTCGCGCGGAATCCGAGCCAGATTGTCGCGAATACGGCGCTGTTCCTCATGGATCCGTTTGCGCTCTTCCTCGAGCTGCTGCATCCGGCGTTGGTGCGTATCGACGACATCGCGCAACTCCGCCATCCGCTGCAGGGCGCTGCGCAGTCGGTCACTCAGCTCGCCGTTGCCGGCATAGGCGAGATAGAAATCCCTGGTCTGACCGGTCAGCGCGATCGTCTGCACGCGCGGTCGGGTCAACTGGACGGTCAGCTTGGCCTCCTTGCCGGCCGCGATGGTCCGTCGGACGCGGTACTGGTCGTCGGTGAGCTCGATTTCCTTGGGATCCGGCGTCACGATCTTCCAGCCCTGCTGGCGCGGATGTTCGATCAGCACGTCGCGGGCTTCGTTGGCCGGCGCCTTGATCCGGTACACCGTGGTCTGCTCGGCCTCGTAGGTCAGCTCCAGCACACCGCGGACGATGCGGCCCCTGGCGATGACCTGTTTCGATTCGACCTCGCGGTCGATCAGGGTCTTCTGGTCGAGTGCGAAGCTGACCAGCCGCTCGTCGCCGGACGGCAGGGTCGCGAGCTGGGCGTCGCCGACATAGGACGCGCCGTCCGGACTGGTTTCGTAGAGCGTGATGACGCCGGCCGGAAGCCCGGTCTTGCCGTCATTGGCCAGGCGAACGGCGGCAAGCGGATGCTTGTCGTGGGCCGATTGCTGGTAGAGGCCGATCCGCTCACCGGGAATATCGCGATCGATGATCGGGACCAGCACGGATTGGCCCGAGGCGACGCTCACGGGCTGCGGAATCCGGAACGTGACCTGGGTCGCCGCCTCTTTCGAGGCGGCCGCCACCAGCCGCGCCTGGCTCGGGGGCGGAAGCGGCGCCTGCGCCGCAGCCGCAGGCTCATCCGCCCGCATGGCCTCAGCCATCCGGCTGGCCCGCATCGCATCCCTCGCGTCGCTCAGATCGGCCAGCCCCACCGCGCCGCCCTCGCCCGGGAATGCCCGCTGCGCCTTGCGGAATTCCTGCTCGTAGCCGAGGTTCGCGGCGGCCAGTTCATCGACATCGAGGCTGATTGCGCCGGTGTCCGCGCGCGGCATGACCCGGCCGAGAACCTCGACCGGCACCTCCGGCCGTTGCACGTAATAGGCGGAATAGAGTGCCTGGCGGAAGGTGACCGGGTTCCCGGATACGATCGTCAGCTCGGCATCCCGCCAGTCCTGGCCGCTCATGTTCTCGATCACCGCCCAGCCCTGGAGCCGTGCTTTTGCATCGCCCCGACCGGCCAGCGTGAGCCGGTAGGTCGCCTTCCACAGCGGCGCCGCAACCACATAGCCGACCCGCACCGTTCGCTTGTCCGTACCGCGGCTGAGCACCTGCAGCGTCCGGCGGTCGCGTGTCCGGTGTTCCGAGATTGCGGCCAGCGCGGCGTCGATCTGCGCACGCAGCTCGGGGTCGGTGAAGATCACCGAGTCCGCCTCTTCGAAGATGAACGTCTGAAGGCCGGCGGCGGTCATGACGCTGACCCGGTGCCGGGTGGTCGCCCCCCTGCCGTCGGGCAGCACCACGGACTCCGGCACCACCCGCACCAGACGGCCCTCGATCTGCCGCTGGCCGGTGGCCCGGATCTGCGACCCCGGCAGGGCGTTGAGGAGGGAAACCGGCGATTTCAGCGCCTCGGGGCCGAACGGCAGATCCCGGAAGATCTGGGACACGGGCTCCCGCCCCGCCAGGCGAATCGCGCCGGCGGCGCCGGAATCGTCATAGACGACGATGCTTTTCAGAACGTCGTCCACCTGGTCGAGCCGCACCGACAGGGGCAGCGTCACATCGCCCTCCACCTGGGCTTCGTACTCGAAATAGCCGACGCCGCCGGCCGACAGCATGACCCGCTTGAGCTGCAGTTCCTGTGCCGTGGCGGCGGTTGTAACGGCTAGCGTCGCGGCGGCCAGAGCCAGCGCCGCTGCCTTCAATGAAAAATCGCTAAACACCCTGACGTCTCCTCGTTCGGTTGCGCCGGTTATCCACAATGTCGGGCCCGGCTGAAGGAATCGAAAAATCCGGGCTCGCTAAAGTATGCCGACGGCGCGCCGCTTCGATGCCACCCAGTCGGACTTTTTTTCAGCCGGAGGCCTGGTCGCTTTCCGTCGGCATCGACGGCAGCAGCGCGCGCGCATCGGCTATGGCGTACACGGTCAGGGGTCTTCTTCGGCCGCGGACGACGACATTGTGCGAGTCGTATGCCGGCAGATCGATCCCGGCATGCCGCACCACCGTCTCGGAGATGACGAGCTGGCATCCGTATTCCTTGGTGAGCGCCTCCAGCCGACTTGCCGTGTTGACCGCATCGCCGATCGCTGTGATGGCGGTCGCCTGGCCATATCCCATTTCGCCGACGATCGCCGGTCCGGCGTGGATGCCGATGCCGATCCGCAGGGGCTCGATCCCCTCGAGTATCACGCTCTCGTTGAGCTCCTGCAAGTTTTCCGACATCGCGCGCGCCGCCGCGAGCGCGCGGCGGCACGCATCATCGATCGGCCGCCTGATGCCAAAGACGGCCATCACCCCGTCACCGATGAACTTGTCGATATGGCCGCCGACACTCTCGATGGCGCCGCCCATCGCCTCGAAATACCGGTTGAGCAGGAACACCACATCGTAGGGCAGCTGCTGCTCCGACATCCGGGTAAAGGAACGAATATCGGCGAACAGGACCGCGACTTCGGCCTCGTGGCCGTGGCTCAACATGTCACGCGACGCGGCCGCGCGCAGACCGTCGGCAGGCAGAACCAGCGGCATGACCGAGACCTGCGCGGTCGGACGGGTCTGGCAGGCCAGCCGGACGTTCGGCGGCGCGTCGATGCGCCTCAGAACGTCCCGCTCCTGCCGGTTGGGCGGCGGCAAATGCTCCAGGCCGTCTGAGACCCTGACGCGACAGGTCGAGCAACGTCCGCGGCCGCCACACACCGAGGCGTGCGGGAACTCCAGAATGCGGCTCGCCTCGAGAACGGTCGTGCCGGGCAATACCGACACGCGCCGTCCGCCGGGATAGACCAGCGCGATCTTGCGGCGGCGATTGATGCCGTCGCGCGCCATCCGGGCGACCAGCGTCCCGCCCAAAAGGACCCAGAAGCCGATGATAAGGCCGTCCCTCGCCGTATAGAGGATCGGCAGCTCCGCCGGTCCGGGCGGGTCCGTCCGGGCGATCATCGAGGCGGTCCATTCCGGATCCTCCGCATAGGCGGCTACGGTCTGTCCCGACTTGAGGAATCCGAGAACGCCGAGCGTAGGAATCAACAGGACCGCACCGTATGTGAGCGGCATGATCCTGCGGTACCAGGGCCGGAAACGCAGCCAGAAATGCAGCCCGATGCAGGCGTGAATCCAGGCCGCCGCGAACACCACCAGCTGGCGCACCGCATTGGCCGGATCGACCACCCAGAGAACGTACAGCACCCACGGGTAGCTCGCGTCGGTGCCGGCCAGTTCGAAGCTGCCCCGCGTTCCGACCATGTGCGCGATCAGGAGTGGCGGAATCGTGAGACCGACCAGAAGCTGCACCGCCTCCCAGCCGGCCATGCGCAGCGTGTGCCGGCGGAAGATCGACCACAGCGCGAGCCCGAAATGGATCAGCAGCGAGCCATAGAGCGCGATGGTGCCGATGGGGCTGCGCCACACCGCAATGAAGAACCGGCGCCCCCACTCCATCGCCTCGAGCGATACGAGGCCGAGCGCGTGATTGGTGAAATGGGTGAGCACGAACGAGAACAGCACGAGCCCGGTGCCGAGCCTCAGGCGGGTGACGATTTGCGAGCCGCGGGCCGTCTGACTGCTCAAGGCGGCGCCTCCCTGCCGTGCACAACTAGCCTGTCTTCAGCAGGTCCGGAAAATACTGGCGCAGCTTGTTCATCTTGGGCAGCGCCACGCAGGCGATATAGGGCTGCGTCGGGTTGAGCGCGGCGTAGTCCTGGTGGTAGTCCTCGGCCGGATAGAAGTCCGCCAGCGGCACGATCTCCGTTACGATGGGCGCGGCGAACACCCCGGCGCCGTCGAGCTGGCGGACATAGGCCCGCGCCACCTCCCTCTGCGCCGCGTCGGCATGGAAGATCGCCGAGCGATACTGCGTGCCGACATCGTTGCCCTGGCGGTTCAGCTGCGTCGGGTCGTGCGCGACCGCGAAGAAGACGCGGAGGATCTGGCCGAAGCTGATCCGTGCCGGATCGAAGCGCAGCCGCACGACTTCCGCATGCCCGGTGTCGCCCGAACAGACGTCGCGGTAATTCGCGGTCGCCTCGGTTCCGCCGGCATAGCCCGAGACGGCCTCGTGCACGCCATCGAGCATGCGATACACGCCCTCGACGCACCAGAAGCAGCCGCCGGCCAGCACCGCGACCGATTCGTCCGGCGTCGCCGCGGCGTCGATGTCATGTTCGGGCGCCGGGACGCGGTCGGGGCTGACGCGCAAGCCGCCGCCGGTGTCCGCCCGGCCGCCAGGTCCAAACAACATGCCTTGCCTCCTCTCGTCCGCCGCACCGCTCCACGCTGTCATAGAACTCGATGCTGCGTGCCCAATTTTCAAGTCACGGCGCTGCGCCGCCGTCGTTGGCCGTCAGATCCAGGGTCGAGGGATGAAACAACGATTCCGGCTCGAGTCGACGGTCGGTGAGGCCATCCTCATGCGCATAGCGGGTCATCGCCGCGATCTCGTCGCGGTTGCGCCGGAAACCGTAGGGCCAGATATCGGGGCCCATGACCTGCTGCGTCTCGGCCAGCGCCGCCGCGACCCAGGGCAGGCTGACCCGCAGCACGTTGATCAGGCCGAGCTCGGCGAGCGCCAGGTCTCGCGCCGCCGCGAAGGCCCGAAACAGCTTGCCCGGCAGGTCCGGCTGTTCGTCCGCCAGCGCGCGCCGCAGCGCGAGGCAATGCATGATCGGAAAGAAGCCGGTCTGTTTGTGATAGGCGATCTCGGCCGCGCGGTAATCGGCGAAAAGCCGGGCCACCGGAACGTCTGGATCGGCGAGGCTGGACGGCGGGCGCGGCGAGATGATCGCATCGATCGCGCCGTCGGCGAGCAGCCCGTTCAGCGTCTCGTCGGGTCCGATCGGCTCAACGTCGATGTCGCCCGGCAGGTCGAGCCTGATGCGCTCGCCCTGACCGGTCTGCTCGACCCCGCCGATCCGCCACCTGACGTCGCGCACGCCGACGCCGTGCAGATCGCGCAGGATGCCGCGCACCCACAGCGCCGCGGTCTGCTGATATTCCGGCAGGCCGATGGTCCGGCCCTTCAGATCCTCCGGCCGGTCGATGCCGCGGTCGGTCCGCACATAGATGCCGGAGTGGCGGAAGGCGCGCGACAGGAACACCGGGACCCCGACATAATGCGCATCGCCGCGGGCGGTCACGGTGATGTGGCTCGACATTGACAGCTCGGTGACGTCGAAGGCGTGCTCGCGCAGCGCGGTGCGGAAGATCGCCTCGGGCTCGCCGGGCTCTGCCGCGAATGTCACGCCGGGCACCGTCACGCGGCCGTCGAGGATCGGGCGCGAGCGGTCGGTGGCCACGCAGGCCAGGGTCAGTGTGCGGTCGGTCACAGCGATCGGATCTCCTGCGGAAGGCGGCGGGCGAGCGCGCCGACAGGGTAGCGCATGGGATTGTTTGTGAACAATCGGAGACATCCTATGGCTTGACGAAAACCTTAAAATACGTTTTTTATACTTGTTGCATTCAAGGCGCCGGCACGCAGGGAGATGCGCCATGGCCTGGACCATCGGGGTCGACGTCGGGGGAACCTTTACCGATTTCTATGCGCTGGACGAGGCGAGCGGCGCGGTGCGCGTCGAAAAGCGCCCGTCGACGCCGGACGATCCGGGCCGGGCGATCCTCGACGGCCTCGCCGCGCTGGCCGCCCGGCACGCCATCCCGCCGGCCGAGGTCAGGCGCTTCTCGCACGGCACCACGGTGGCGACCAACGCGCTGATCCAGCGCAGGGGCGGCCGGGTCGCCCTGGTCACGACGAAGGGCTTCCGCGACCTGCTGGAGATCGGCCGCCAGACCCGCCCGCACATGTACGACCTCTATCGCGATCACCCGCCGCCGCTGGTGCCGCGCCGCTTCCGTCTCGAGCTCGACGAGCGCATCGACGCCGCCGGCAAGGTGCTGCGCGCGCCCGACGACGCCGCCATCGCCGACATCGTCGCGCAGGTGCGCGAGACCGGCGCCCGGGCCTGCGCGATCTGCTTCCTGTTCGCCTTCCTCAACCCGGCGCATGAGCGAAGGCTCGCCGACGCGCTGCGGGCGGCGGACCCCGGCCTGCTGCTCTCGTTGTCCTCCGAGGTGCAGCCGGAGTTCCGCGAGTACGAGCGCTTCTCGACCACCGTGCTGAACGCCTACCTGCAGGCGGTGATGCACGATTACGTCGAGAAGCTGGAGGCGGGACTCGCCGAGGCCGTGCCGAACGCGACGTTGGGCATCAACCAGTCGAGCGGCGGGCTGATGTCGCTTGCCACGGCGCGCGACTTTCCGGTCCGCACCGCGCTCTCGGGCCCGGCCGCCGGCGTCGTCGGCGCGCTGCATGTCGCGAAATCCGCCCGCCGGCCGAACGTCATCACGCTGGACATGGGCGGCACCAGCGCCGATGTCGCCCTGGTCCGCGACGGCCATGCCGATATCGCCTTCGACCGCAGCGTGGCGGGCTTCCCGATCCGCCTTGCGATGGTCGACATCAACACGGTCGGCGCGGGCGGCGGCTCGATCGCCTGGTTCGACCGCGACGGGCTGATGAAGGTGGGACCGTTGAGCGCCGGGGCCGATCCCGGCCCGGCCTGCTATGGCCGCGGCGGTGCCGAGCCGACGGTGTCCGACGCCAACCTGATTCTCGGCCGCCTGTCGCCGCGCGGCCTGCTGGACGGCCAGATGGCGCTGGATGCGCAGCTCGCGCGCACCGCCTTCGCGCCGGCCGCCGAGCGGCTCGGCTTTTCCGTCGAGCGCACGGCGCACGGCATGCTGGGCATCGTCGTCGCCAATATGGTCCGCGCGATCCGCACGATCTCGGTCGAGCGCGGCCACGATCCGCGCCGCTTCGCGCTGATGCCGTTCGGCGGCGCCGGGCCGCTGCACGCGCGCGACGTGGCGGCGGCGCTGGGCATCTCCGAGATCCTGGTGCCGCCGGCCCCCGGCATCGTCTGCGCCCAGGGCCTCGTCGTCTCCGACCTCAAGGAGGACTTCGTCGTCAGCCAGCGCACCCCCGTCGCGGACCCGCAAGTCCCGGACATCCAGGACATGGTGGCGGCGCTGCGCGATCAGGCCGCGGCCTGGTTCGATGCGGAGGACATCCCCGACGACGACCGGATCTACGAACTCAGCCTGGACATGCGCTATGTCGGGCAGAATTTCGAGCTGGCGGTGCCGTTCGTCCAAGCCCCGAGGCTGGCGCCCGGCGACGTGCCGGACGCCGGCGCGATGCGCCGGATGTTCTTCGCGGCGCACGACCGGGCCTATGGCTACCACAATCCCGACGACCCGGTGGAGGTTGTCAACGTCCGGCTGACCGCGCGCGGCCGGCTCTACCGGGAGCCCGCGGCGCCGGCCGATGATAGCGCTCCGCCCGCGCCGGAGCCGTTCGAGACGCGGCCGGTCTACTTCTCGGATTTCGAAACCCCGCTCGAGACCCCCGTCTACGACCGCGCCAGGCTGTCGGCGGGCCAGCTCGTCTCCGGCCCCGCCATCGTCGAGCAGCTGGACGCCACCACGCCGGTCTGGCCCGGCGACCGGGCCACGGTCGATGCGGCCGGCAACATCGTCATCGAGGTGCGCCCATGAACGAGCCACGACCCGCCCTCGATCCCATAGGGCTGGAGATCCTCTCGAACGCGCTGCGCTCGATCACCGACGAGAGCTTCGTTGCGCTGATGAAGAGCGCCTATTCGACCAACATCAAGGAGCGGCACGATCATTCCACGGCGATCACCGACCCGCAGGGCCGCCTCGTCGTCCAGGCCGAGGAATCGCTGCCGATCCACATCGCCTCGATGATGGGGCTGATGGAATCCCTGCTGGGCAAGTTC
>CP070634.1:911645-963332 GCA_020356105.1 Rhodospirillales bacterium
CATGATCGTGTGCAGCGGGCGCTTGGAAGGCCCGATACGGTTCGGATGGTCGGGATCGATGCGGAAGCTCTCGCCGCGGTTCTGGAAATGCACGCCGGTGACCGGGCACAGGATGCCGCTGCCGAAGGAGTGGTAGACCGAGTTGATGAAGCTGACCGCGTTGAGGTCCCTGTCCACGACGCTGATATAGACGGTGTCGGCGGTCTTCAGGCCGAGGTCGGGAATGCCGGGCATGGCGCGATCGAGGGTAATGTTGGCCCGCAAGGCCGCGGCCCAGTCCTTGGAGACCAGCTGGTCCGGCGAGACCTTGAGCGTGCCGGGATCGGAGATGGCGGTATCGCGCACGGCGAACGCGATGCGCCCGGCCTCGATCTCGAGATGGGTGCGCTCCGCCGACAGCGCGTCGTACTGCGCAAGGTCGAAACCTTCCAGGATGTTGAGCATGATCAGCGCGGTGACGCCCTGATTGTTCGGCGGGATCTGGTGGATCGTATAGCCTCGGTAGTCGGTGGTGATCGGCGTCACGTAATCGCCCTCGGTGGCGGCGAAGTCGTCGGCCGTGTGCAGGCCGCCGACGGCCCGCAGCTTGGCCGCCATCGCTTCGCCCACCGGGCCTTCGTAGAAGCCGTCGCGGCCCTTCTCGGCCACGGTCCGCAGGGTCTCGGCGAGCTTCGGCTGATAATGAAGCGCGCCCTCCTCCGGCACCGCGCCGCCGGGCAGGAACAGTGCCCTCGCGTCGGCATCCCAGGAGACGGTCTCTTGCGCCCTGATCCAGTCGTAGCGGACCCGCGCATGCACCGCATAGCCCTCGGCCGCATAGTGGATCGCCGGCGCCAGAAGCCGGTCCAGCCCCAGCCGTCCGTGATCGCGGTTCAGCCGGCACCAGGCCTCGATGGCGCCCGGCACGGTCACCGAATGCGGGCTGTGCTGGACGATCGCATCGATGCCCCGCTCGCGGTACCAGTCGACCGTCGCCGCCGCCGGCGCGCGGCCGGAGCCGTTATAGGCGATCACTTCGGCGGTGCCTTTCGGGCAGAGCAGCGCAAACGCGTCGCCGCCGATGCCTGTCGATTGCGGCTCGACCACCGCCTGCACCGCCGCGGCGCAGATCGCCGCATCCATCGCGTTGCCGCCATCCTTCAGCACATCCAGCGCCGCCCCGGTGGACAGCGGGTGCGAGGTCGCGACCATGCCGTTGACCGCATGAACGCAGGAGCGTCCGGGAATTTCGAAATCGCGCATGGGATGCCTCCTGGAACGGGGGTGCGGCGTCGGGGCCAGAACGCGGCGCCAGCCTAGCGGTGCGATGCCAAGCGCGCCAGACCCGTTTTCGGTGGGGTCGGCCCGTGGCGCCTGGTGTCGTTGTGGCCGGTGCCGGCGAGCAATCTCATGCTTCGAGACGCGCCCGCGCCGCTCCTCAGCATGAGGCCCCAACGCTTGTATCCGCACCCCGAGGAGGCGCGGAGCGCCGTCTCGTAGGGTGAGGTCGCCCCGGTGCCCGACCTGGCGCCATGGCGCCAGGAGGCTTCAGGAGAGCTTGACTACCGTACGGCCGCGGACCTGGCCTTTCAGGACCTTCGCGCCGGCCGCCATCGCCTCTTCGAGCCCGATCTCCTCGATCATCGACTCCAGCCTGTCCATCGGCAAGTCGTGGCCGATCCGCTCCCAGGCGCGCAGCCGCTCCTCATAGGGCTGCATGACCGAGTCGATGCCGAGCAGCTTGACGCCGCGCAGGATGAAGGGCAGCACGTTGGTCTCGATCTTGATGCCGCCAGCATTGCCGCAGGCGGCGATCGGTGCGCCGTAGGCCATCTGCCCGATCAGCCGCGACAACGTCGCGCCGCCGACAGTGTCGATGGCGCCGCCCCACACGGCGCTTTCCATCGGCTTGCCGGACGGCTCCGACAGCGCCTCGCGCGCGACGATCTCCGTCGCCCCCAGCGACCTCAGATAGTCGTGCGTCTCGGCGCGGCCGGTGACCGCGGCGACCTCGTAGCCAAGCTTGCCGAGGATCGCGATGGCGACCGAACCGACGCCGCCGGCGGCGCCGGTGACGACGATCTTGCCGGACCCGGGCGCGACACCGTGATCCTCCAGCGCCAGCACGCAGAGCATGGCGGTGAAGCCGGCGGTGCCGACCGCCATCGCCTGGCGCGCATCGAGCCGCTTCGGCAGCGGCACCAGCCAGTCGCCCCTGACGCGCGCCTTGCCGGCAAGCCCGCCCCAGTGGATCTCGCCGACCCGCCAGCCGGTCAGCACCACCTTGTCACCGGGCGCGTAGCGGGCATGATGCGACTGCGCGACGGTGCCGGCGAAATCGATGCCCGGTACATGCGGATAGTCGCGCACCAGCCGGCCGAGTCCGTTCAGGATTAGCCCGTCCTTGTAGTTGACGCCGGAATATTCGACCCGGACGGTAACGTCGCCCTCCGGCAGGTCGGCTTCGGAGAGCTCCTTGATCTCGCCGGCAACCGTGCCGTCGGCCTCGGTCAGAACGAGTGCGGAAAAACGGTCTTCGGCCATGGTGATCGCCTCCTGTCCGGTTGTTTGCCCGCCTTGCCGGGCGGTATAGCTTCTGCGCCGCCGCGGGGCAAGCGCGAGAGGATCGAAACGCGCCCTGAAACCCGCGGAAAACGCCGGTGCATGGGGTCGTGCCGCCGGTTTCGCCGCGACCGCATCGATTTCGCTACGCCGGCCGGCGGTCGATGCGTATCATCGGCGCGGACAAGGACGGGCGATGCGCCAAGAGGATTGGGGAATGCTGTCTCTCTATACGATCACACTGGGGCTGAGCGCCCTGCTGCTGTTCTGGGTGCAGCCGCTCTATGCGCGGATGATGCTGCCGCTGCTGGGCGGCGCGCCTGCGGTCTGGATCACCGCGATGCTGTTCTTCCAGGCCGCGCTGCTGGCCGGCTACCTCTATGCGCACCTGTCGGTCCGATGGCTGGGGCTCAAGCGACAGTCGCTGCTGCACGGCGTCGTGCTCGTTGTGGCGCTCGTCGCCCTGCCCGTGGCGCTGCCGGCGGGCTGGATACCGCCTGCGGCGGCGATGCCGGCAGGCTGGCAGCTTGCGCTGATGGCGGTCGGCGTCGGACTGCCGTTCTTTGCGGTTTCGGCCACCGCGCCGCTGTTGCAGCGCTGGTTCGCGCATACGGGTCACGCGGCTTCGGCCAATCCCTATTTTCTTTATGGCGCCAGCAACATCGGCAGCATCGCCGCGCTGATCGGCTATCCGCTGCTGTTCGAACCGGGCATGGGGCTCGACCGGCAGAGCCTCGTCTGGACGGGCTTTTATCTGGCGTTGATCGGCCTGATCGGTCTGTGTGGGCTGTTCCTGTGGCGCCGCTATATCGCCGAGCCGCCGGGCATCGAGGGAGAGGAGCTGACCCTGGCGCCGGACATCACCTGGCGTCGTCGGCTGTGGTGGATCGCGCTTGCCTTCGCGCCGTCGAGCCTGATGCTGGGGGCGACGCTGCACATCTCGACAGACCTTGCCGCGGTCCCGCTGCTCTGGGTCCTGCCGCTCGCCTTCTATCTGCTCAGCTTCGTGATCGTGTTTGCGCGGCGGCCTGTCGTGCCGCACCGCTGGATGCTGGTGCTGCAGGTGCCGGCGCTGATCCTGCTGGCGGTGGCGATGTCCTGGGACATCGCCGGGGCATGGGGCGAGATCGCGATCCATCTCGTCGCATTCTTCTTCATCGCCACCGCGTGCCACGGCGAACTCGCGGCGCGTCGCCCGACAGCGGAGCACCTGACCGAATTCTACCTGTGGATGGCAGTCGGCGGCGTGCTCGGCGGGGTGTTCAACGGGGCGATCGCGCCGCTGCTGTTCAATTCGGTGCTCGAGTATCCGCTGATGATCGCAGCGGTGGCGCTGCTGCGGCCGTGGAGCGCGGTCGGCGGACGGCGCGCATTGCTGCTCGACATCGCGCTGCCGGGGGGGCTGGCGCTTGTCGCGCTGGGGCTTCCGCTGGCCTTTCAATACGGGCCCGGCGGCCGCGGCACGGCCGTTGCCGTCGTCACCTACTCGATCGCCGTCGGCATCACGATCGGCTTCGCGCTGATGGGCCGGCCGCTGCGCCTGGCGCTGGGCCTCGCCATTCTGCTGGCGGCCGGGCCGACGGTGCTGGCGCAATCCGGCATCGCAGGGGAATTCCAGCGCCTGACGCTGCTACGCGAACGCAGCTTCTTCGGCGTCCACCGGGTCATGCTGCAGCCGGACCCGCCGCGCGCGCACCTCCTGATGCACGGAACCACGTTGCATGGCGCCCAATTCGTGGATCACGGCATGCGCCGGCAAATGCCGACCTATTATCACCCGGAAGGGCCGGTGGGTGCGGTGTTCCGCAGTTTTTCGCCGCAGCGATTTCGGCGTGTCGGCGTGGTCGGGCTTGGCGCCGGCAGTCTCGCCTGCTATGCGCAGGACGGTCAGGACTGGACCTTCTTCGAGATCGACCCGACCGTGGTGCGGATCGCCCGAAACGAGGAATATTTCACCTATCTGGCCGACTGCAAACCGGATGCGACAATGCGCCTGGGCGACGCGCGCCTCTCGCTCGAGCAATTTCCGGACGGCACCTTCGACCTCTTCGTCCTCGACGCATTTTCGTCCGATGCGATCCCGGTGCACCTGCTGACCGTCGAGGCGTTCCGCCTGTACCGCCGCAAGCTCTCGCCGCGTGGCGTGCTGCTGGTCCATATCTCGAACCAGTTCCTGGATCTCGAACCGGTGATCGGCCGGATCACCCTGGAAACGGGATTGTTCGGCGTGGTCCGGTACGACAGCGAGATCGCAGAAGCCGAGATCGTCTCATCGCTGCGGGTGCCCTCGATCTGGACGGTCATGGCGCGACGGCCGAACGATATCGCCGAGCTAGCGCCCGATCTGCGCTGGGACCCCTTGCGCGGCGCCAACGCCCCGCTATGGACCGACGATCACGTAAATATCGTGCGCGCCCTGATCCTGCCCGACCTCTTCGGCGGCGACAGCTAGGATTGCGGCTCTGGGATCTGCCAAGGCGCCTCGCGCAGGGTCAGCGTCGCGCTCCCGGCTTCGAATGTCGGCATCTGGCCGTCCGCCGCGACATGCTCCAGCCGGATCAGCGCGAGCCCCAGGCCGTCGCGCGACGAGCGCATTTCCCCCGCCTCCTTGCCGTTGCGCATCAGCATCACGCCCGGCGCCGGCGCCTCGCCCGACACCGCCACCGGCATCAGGCGCTTCTTGACCAGGCCACGATACCTGGTCCGGGCCGTCAGTTCCTGGCCCATATAGCAACCCTTGTCCCAGTCGACGCCGTTCAGCGCATCGAAATTGCTCTCCAGCAGGATCGACTTCTCGACGACCAGATCCTTGCTGCCGTCGGGCAGACCGAGTTCGAGCCGCATGCGGTCGTAATCGTCCGGCGTCGCGGCCGCGAAACCCAGCCCCTCGAGCAATTCGGCCGCGCGGTCCGCCGGCAGGATCGCACGCGCCCCCGCCGCGACCAGGCGCGGATCGATATAGACCACGCCGCCCTCCATGGCGCGCGCGGCGCCGGGCGTTTCCGACACCCCGAGCAGGGATCCGACATCGTCGCCCCATAACGCCAACACGCAAAGGTGATCCGCGATTCCCAGCTCGACCGCCGAACGGAGCTTGAACTTGTGCAGCCGACGGCCGAGATCCATCAGCCTCTCATGCCCCTCGCAGTCCAGACAGAGCGCTTCGCCGACCTCGGCGATGAAGAAGTCATGCAGATACTTGCCCTGCGGTGTGAGGAACGCCGACCACAGCGCATGCCCCGCATCGACCCGCATCACATCGTTGGATACCAGGCCCTGCAGAAATTCCCGGCGGTCGGTGCCGCCGACGGTAAGCACACCGCGGTGTGCAAGGGGCGTGTAGAACCGTTTCGTCATGTTCCCGGTCGTCTTGTTCAATCAGCAACCCGCCACACCAGATAGGGGCTGATGCCAACGGTGGCAAGCGGCCGGCGCGACCCGACTTAGCGGTTTGCAGCGCCGCAATCTGGCATTACCCTTGGCGGGGCGGCGCAGATGCGGCCCCGCACCGAATGGCTTTGCGATCTGGGACCTGTCTTGCGTCATGGCTGAACATCTCGATCTGATCATCCGCGGCGGCACATGCCTGACGCCGGCAGGCCGGCTGGACACGGACATCGGTGTTTCCGGAGGACGAATCACCGCCATCGGTGATCTCGCCGCGGCATCAGCGGACACCGTGCTCGATGCGAAAGGCCTGCACGTCCTGCCGGGCGTGATCGACAGCCAGGTCCATTTCCGCGAACCCGGCAACGAACACAAGGAAGACCTCGAGAGCGGCACCCGGGCCGCCATCATGGGCGGCGTTACGGCCGTGTTCGAAATGCCGAACACCAATCCGCCGACGGTGTCGACGGCCGACCTGACCGACAAGATCAAGCGGGCCGGCGGGCGGGCCTGGTGCGATTTCGCGTTCTTCATCGGCGCGGCCAAGGAGAACGTCAACCGACTGGCCGGCCTTGAGCAGCTGACCGGGTGCTGCGGCATCAAGGTGTTCATGGGATCGTCGACCGGCTCGCTGCTGGTGGCCGAGAAGCACGTGCTGCGCGAGGTGATGTCACGTGGACGGCGTCGGATCGCGATCCACGCCGAGGACGAGGAGCGTCTGAAAGCCCGCTATGAATACGCACTCGACGGCGGCAAGCCCTACTGCCATCCGATCTGGCGCGACGAGGAGACGGCGCTTCTCGCAACCCGGCGGGCCCTGGAACTGGCGGGCGAGACCCGGCGCCGCATCCACATCCTGCATGTCACCACGGCGGCGGAAATGGGTCTGTTGGCACAGCACAAGGATCTTGCGACCGTCGAGGTGACGCCGCAGCACCTCACGCTGGCGGCACCGGAGGCTTACAACCGGCTCGGCACGTTGGCGCAGATGAACCCGCCGATCCGTGACGAAAAGCAGCGCATCGGATTGTGGAAGGCCGTCGCGTCGGGCGTCGTCGACGTGATCGGCTCCGACCATGCGCCGCACACGCTCGAGGAAAAAGAGAAACCCTATCCCGAGAGCCCTTCTGGAATGCCGGGCGTACAGACGCTCGTCCCCGTCATGCTGAACCACGTGCATGAGGGCCGACTGACGCTGGAGCGTTTCGTCGACCTTACCGCGGCCGGGCCGGCGCGCATCTACAATGTCGCCCGCAAGGGTCGGATCGCAGTCGGCTTCGACGCCGATTTCACCATCGTCGACCTTAAGGCCAAGCGGACGATCACCGCCGACTGGATCGTCAGCAAATGCGGCTGGACGCCGTTCGACGGCATGGCGGTGACCGGCTGGCCGGCGGCCACCGTGATCCGCGGCCGTATCGTCATGCGCGAGGACGAAACCCAGGGAGACCCGATCGGCCGTACCGTGCCGTTCATCGATACCGGCGCCCGTTAGGCGCCGGCGTCTATTGGCGGCCGGACACCGGGTCACCGCAACGCTCTCCGGTCCTCGGCAGGCGGGTTCATGCGATGGCGACGTCGAGGACCATCATCACCGCGAACCCGACAAGCACCCCAAACGTCGCCGCGGTTTCGTGGCCGTTACGGTGGGTTTCGGGAATGACCTCGTGGCTGATCACGAACAGCATCGCACCGGCGGAAAAGGCCAGCGCATGCGAAAGCAGGGCGGCCGAGAGGGACACCACGCCGGCGCCGACGAAACCGCCGACGGTTTCCACAAGACCGGTCAACAGCGCCACCGATATTGCTGCCGCCGAACCATAGCCGAGCGCCAGCATGGCCAGCGCGACGGCAAACCCCTCGGGCAGGTTCTGCAAGAAGATCGCGGTGGTCAGGGCCAGCCCGTTGCCGACGTCACCGCCCCCGAAACCGACGCCGACCGCCAGCCCCTCGGGAAAGTTGTGCACGGTGATCGCGATAACGAAGAGCCAGAGCCCGGTAACCCTCGAAACCTCCAGGCCTTCGCGCCCCTTTACGAAATGCTCATGAGGCAGCGTCCGGTGGACCAGCCACAGCAGCCCTCCTCCCGCGAGGATGCCGATGGCGACACTCAACGCGGCCAGCCTCTCCGATCCCGCCTGCGCGGCACCGGCCTCGATTGCCGGCAGAACCAATGAAAAGGCGGTGGCGCCCAGCATCAGCCCGGCAGCGACGCCCAGCATCGTGTCGTTCACTCGTTGCGAGACGGACCGGATGACGAGCACCGGCACGGCGCCGATTCCTGCCGCAAGGCCGGCAATCAAGCTTGCCAGGATGCCGGCCTCAATGAGCGACAGGGACGCGAAATACGACTCGATCGTGGTCATGAATGTCGCATGGGGTCGAGGGATGATCGCTGAAGCCGTCCCAACGGCAGCACGCCACGGGGTCTCGCCGCCCCGCCCCCATCATGCCCTGGTGACAGTGCTCAGGCCTCCCGCGCGATGCGGACAACGTCGCCGTCGTCACCCGCGATCGCCGCCTGGGCGGCGGCCAGCCGGGCGATCGGCACGCGGAACGGCGAGCAGGAGACATAGTCCAGCCCGATCTTGTTACAGAACGCCACGGAGGCCGGATCGCCGCCGTGTTCACCGCAAATCCCGAGCTTGATGTCCGGACGAGTGCGGCGGCCGCGTTCGGTCGCGATGCTGACCAGCTCGCCGACGCCATCGACATCGATGCTGGTGAACGGGTCGTGCTCCAGAATGCCTTGCTTTTCGTAGTATTGCAGGAAGCTGCCGGCGTCATCCCGGCTCAGCCCGAAGGTCGTCTGGGTCAGATCGTTGGTGCCGTAGCTGAAGAACTCCGCCTGCTCGGCGATCTCGGCGGCGCGAAGGCAGGCGCGCGGCAGCTCGATCATGGTGCCCACCATATAGGCCGGCCGGCGGCCGGTCTCGGCCGCGACCTCATCGGCGACGCGGTCGATGATCTTCTTGAGGATTTCCAACTCTTCCTGCACCGCGATCAGCGGCACCATGACCTCGCAGATCGGCCCCTCGCCGGTTTCCTTCTCGACCGCGACGGCGGCCTCGAAGATCGCCCGCGCCTGCATCTCGCAAATCTCGGGATAGCTGATCGCCAGCCGGCAGCCGCGATGGCCGAGCATCGGGTTGGCCTCGTGCAATTCCGTGGCGCGGCGGCGCACCGTATCGATATCGACACCGGCGGCATCGGCCACCTCCTGCATCTCCTGCGCGCCCCGCGGCAGGAACTCGTGCAGCGGCGGATCAAGCAGTCGGATCGTGACCGGCAGACCCCGCATGATCTTAAAGATCTCGGTGAAGTCTTCACGCTGCATCGGCAGGATCTTGTCCAGCGCCGCGCGGCGACCGGCCTCGTTGTCGGCCAGGATCATCTCGCGCATGGCGACGATCCGCTCGGCTTCGAAGAACATATGCTCGGTGCGACACAGCCCGATTCCCTCGGCGCCGAAATCGCGCGCTGTGCGTGCATCCTCCGGCGTATCGGCGTTGGCCCGCACGCCCATGGTCCGGGCCACATCCGCCCACTCCATCAGAGTGGCGAAATCCCCCGAGAGCTCCGGCTTCACGGTCGGCACCTCGCCGAGCATGACCTCGCCCGCGGCACCGTCGACGGTGATCCATTCGCCATCTTTGATCGTCCGTCCGCCGACCTTCATCGTCCGCGTCTTCTCGTCGACCTGGATGTCGCCGGCCCCCGCAACACAGGCGCGACCCATACCGCGCGCGACGACTGCGGCATGGCTGGTCATGCCGCCCCGGGTCGTCAGAATACCCTGCGCCGCATGCATGCCGTGGATGTCTTCGGGACTGGTCTCGGTGCGCACCAGGATGACGCGCTCACCCTTCGCCGCTTCCGCTTCCGCTTCATCGGCGGTGAACACCGCCTTGCCCGAGGCCGCGCCGGGCGACGCCGGCAGCCCGGTGGCGATGACGATGCGCTCGGCATTCGGGTCGAGAGCCGGATGCAGCAGCTGGTCGAGCGCCTGCGGCTCGATGCGGCCGACCGCCGTGGACCGGTCGATCAGTCCGCTTTCCGCCATGTCGACGGCGATCCGCAGCGCTGCCTGCGTGGTCCGCTTCCCGTTGCGGGTTTGCAGCATCCACAGCTTGCCGTTCTGCACCGTGAATTCGACGTCCTGCATGTCCCGATAATGGGTTTCCAGCCTGCCGCGGATGTCGCAGAGCTGGGTGAACACGTCCGGCATTACCTCTTCCATCGCCGGCAATTCGGAGCCGTTGGCATCCTTGCCGGCAACAGTCAGATGCTGCGGGGTGCGGATGCCGGCCACCACGTCCTCGCCCTGTGCGTTGACGAGATACTCGCCGTAGAAGGCGTTCTCGCCGGTCGACGGATCGCGCGTGAACGCAACACCGGTCGCGCAATCGTCGCCCATGTTGCCGAATACCATCGCCTGGACGTTGACCGCGGTCCCCCAATCCTCGGGAATGCCATGGAGACGGCGATAGGTCACCGCGCGCGGCGTCATCCAGCTTCCGAAGACGGCGCCGATGGCGCCCCACAGCTGTTCCCTCGGGTCCTGGGGAAACGGAGCGCCGATCGCGTCCTCGACGCGCGCCTTGTAGGCGACGACGAGGTTCTTGAGGGCATCGGCGTCGAGCTCCGTGTCGAGCTGTACGTTTCGCTCTTCCTTGTGGAGATCGAGGATCTCCTCGAAATTGTAGTGCTCCACGCCAAGGACGACATTGGAATACATCTGTATGAAGCGGCGATAGCTGTCATAGGCGAAGCGCGGGTTGGCGCTCAACGCCGCGAGCCCCTCGACGGTCTCATCGTTCAGCCCGAGATTGAGCACCGTATCCATCATCCCGGGCATCGAGGCCCGCGCGCCGGAGCGCACGGAGACCAGGAGCGGCGCCTTCGCATCGCCGAATTTCATGTCAGCAACCTTGGTCTCGATACCTGCAAGCGCCGCGTCGATCTGCTTGGCCAGATCGTCCGGATATGACCGGCCATTCTGGTAGTAATAGGTGCAGACCTCGGTGGTGATGGTGAAACCCGGCGGGACGGGCAAACCGAGGAGACACATCTCGGCAAGGTTGGCGCCCTTGCCTCCAAGCAACTCGCGCATATCGGCGCGGCCTTCCGCGGCGCCGTCACCGAACTCGAATACCCACTTGCTCATCTTGTCCGCTATCCCTCGATCTGGCTGAAATCCGCAATCATTTCCATGGTGGCGCGAATTCGCGACAGAAGCCTCAAGCGATTCCGCCGCAAGGCGGGGTCATCCGCATTGACCGTCACCTCATCGAAAAACGCATCGACCGGTGCCCGAAGTGCCGCCAGCTTCGCCATCGAACCGGCGAAATCCTCTTGCGCTATGGCCGCCTCCACCGCCTTCGACGTGTCGTCCAGGGCAAGGCCCAGCGCTTCTTCCTCGCGCTGCGTGTAGGCCCGGGCATCGGGGTCCTCGCGATATGATACCCCGTCCCGCTTTTCCTCGATACGCAGGATGTTCGCGGCCCGCCGGTACGCGGTCAACAGATTCGCCCCATCGTCGCTCGCGATGAAGTCCTGAAGCGCCTCTACCCGCGCCAGCAGCCGCAAGAGGTCGTCCTCGCCGCCCAGCGCGAACACCGCTGCGATGAGGTCGTGCCGCACCCCCTGGCCGCGCAGATGCACCTTGAGCCGGTCGGCGAAGAAGGAGAGGAGGTCTGAGATTCGCGGGTCGCCGCTCACATCCGTTGCAGATTCAGCGATGGGGTGGCTCGCAATTCGAAATATCTCGGCAAGCGGCAGCCGCAGCCGGTTCTCGACGATCAGCCGGATCACGCCCAGCGCCGCGCGGCGCAGCGCATAGGGATCCTTGGAGCCGGTCGGCTTCTCGTCGATCGCCCAGAAGCCGACCAGCGTGTCGATCTTGTCGGCCAGCGCGACGGCAACGGAGACCGGCGCCGATGGGCAGGAATCGTTCGGTCCTTGCGGCGCGTAGTGATCGCGGATCGCATCGGCGACCTCCTCATGCTCGCCGTCGGCCAGGGCGTAGTAGCGGCCCATCACGCCCTGCAGTTCCGGGAACTCGCCGACCATCTCGGTCACCAGATCCGCCTTCGCGAGGCGGGCCGCCGCGCGCACGCGGTCACGGTCAGCCCCGGGAACATGACGCGCAATCTCCACCGCGAGCGCCTGCACGCGGTCCATCTTCTGATCCAGCGTTCCCAGCCTCGCATGGAAGGTGATATCGGACAATCGCGTCGTCCGGCTGGACAGCGTCTGCTTGCGGTCCTGATCCCAGAAGAAGCGCGCGTCGGAAAGCCGGGCGCGCAGGACGCGCTCGTTGCCGGCGACGATGCGCTTGCCGCCGTCCTTCGTCTCGATATTCGCGACCACGGCGAAGCGCGGCGCCAGCGAACCGTCGGGTCTCTCGAGCGCGAAGTATTTCTGATGCGTGCGCATGGCCGTTGTCAGCACCTCTGGCGGCACCGTCATGAAGGCCTCATCGATGTCGCCCATCAGGACCACCGGCCATTCCACCAGCCCCGCGACCTCGTCGAGCAGGGCGGGATCATCGCGGACCGTCAGCTTCGCCTCCGCCGCAAGTTCCCGGAGCGCCTCGGCGATGATCTTCCGCCGCGCGGCCGCATCAAGGATGACATGGCCAGGGTTCCGCAAGCCCTCGACGTATTCCTCGAAGTTCGTCGCCTCGATGAAATCGGGATGGAGGAAACGGTGGCCCCAGGTACGATTGCCGAGCCGGATCGTTTCGCCGCCAAGGTCGAACTCGCCTCGCAGGGCCACATTGTCGAACGCGGCGAGGATGCTGTGCAGCGGTCTTACCCAGCGGAAGCTGTTGTGCGCCCAGCGCATCGATTTCGGCCATGCCAGCTTGCGGATGGCGGCGGCGAGGATATCGGGCAGCACCGATTCGGTGTCACGGCCAGGCTTCTCGATGACCGCGAACCAGACCTCGCCCTTGGGCGTTTCGCGCTTCTCGCACTGATCCAGCGACTCGAGCCCGGCACCGCGCAGGAACCCGGCGATGGCCGCGTCCGGAGCCCCGACCCTCGGTCCCTTGCGCTCTTCGCGGATGTCCGGCTGCCGGGCCGGCAGCCCATCGACGTACAGCGCCAGTCGACGGGGTGTCGCGAAGGATTCGGCGGATTCGAAGCTGAGCCCTGCGGCGGCCAGCCCATCGGTCACCAGGCGCTTCAGGTCTTCGGACGCGCGCGCCTGCATGCGGGCGGGGATTTCCTCGGAAAACAGTTCCAGCAGCAATTCGGCCATGGTGCTATGCGTGCCCGCGTGAGGCGAGCCAGCCCTCGCAGCAGGATTTGGCAAGCGCCCGAACCCGGCCGATATAGGCCTGGCGTTCGGTGACCGAGATCACGCCACGCGCATCCAGCAGGTTGAACAGATGGCTCGCCTTGAGGCACTGGTCGTAGGCCGGCAGCGGCAATCCGGCCGCGATCAGCGATTGGCACTCCGCCTCCGCGTCCCGAAAGTGGCGGCTTAGAATTTCGGTGTCCGCACGCTCGAAATTGAACGCTGAATACTCGCGTTCCGCCTGGTGGAACACCTCACGATAGGTCACGCCGGCCCCGTTGAAATCGAGGTCGAATACGTTGTCGACCCCTTGCACGTACATCGCCAGCCGCTCGAGCCCGTAGGTCAGCTCGCAAGAAACCGGATCACATTCGAGGCCGCCAACCTGTTGAAAATAGGTGAACTGGGTGACCTCCATGCCGTCGCACCAGACCTCCCAGCCGAGCCCCCAAGCGCCCAATGTCGGACTTTCCCAGTCGTCCTCGACGAAGCGGATGTCGTGCTGAACGGGATCGATGCCGAGATGGCGCAGCGATTCGATATAGAGCGCCTGGCTGTCCACCGGCGAGGGTTTCAGAATCACTTGGTACTGGTAGTAATGCTGCAGGCGGTTCGGGTTGTCGCCATATCGTCCATCGGTGGGCCGGCGCGACGGCTGCACGTAGGCAGCGTTCCACGGTTCCGGCCCGAGGGCCCGCAAGGTCGTCGCAGGATGAAAGGTCCCGGCGCCGACCTCCATGTCGTAGGGCTGCAGGATCAAGCATCCGTGCGCGGACCAGTATTCGTGGAGCTTGAGGATGAGTGACTGGAAACTGTTGTCGGTGGCCATTCCCGGACCCGGTATTGCGGGGCGCGGCCCCTTATGTGCGGCGCAAAATAACGGCCCCGCCAGAGGTGGTCAACGGCGATGGGGTCGCGCGCCTGGCATGTGGCGGTGCGTCGGCCTTACCGACGCTCCTTTGCTCGGCTAAGATGGTGTTCCTGAACCGAGAACCGGATAATGGCGCGAACCGAAACGGACCGCACGATAATCGGCGGCAAGCCGCGGCCAGGCCACCACGCGGACGTTGCGGCGGCCATCGACGCGTTCGGCCGGATCGGGCTCGCCTGGGACCGTGAGGAGGCCATACAGCTCACCGCGGAGTGCATCCTCGGCGTCTTCGATGTCTACCACGCGGAGTGCCGTCGCATCACCTGGCAGGCCAAGACCGCTTTCGAGGAGCTCAACCCCGCGGATTCTCTGCTCCTGAGCCGGCGCCGCCTGACCATCTACAGCGACACCATCCACGAGATCGCGGCACGGCTGCATCGCGCCTTCCCCGGGCTCGTCGGCGACGAGGCGCTGTGGCAGGAGGTCGAGGCGGTCTATTTCCCGCTGGTCGCCGGCCGTTACGAGGAGGACCTCGCCATCGCCTATATCCATTCCGTCCGGCGCATGCTGTACCAGGACGAATGGAAACCCGTGGAGTATTCCTTCGGAACGCCCAGCCGAGCCGCGAACAGCGAGCCCATCACCGTCTTCCGCGAACTGCCCGGCGCCCGATGCTTCACGCCGGAACTGGTGACCGAGATCCTCAAGGTGCCGGGTTTCTCGCGGCCGTTCCAGGACATGGAAACCGATGCCGAAATGGCCGCAAGGCGGCTCAACCGCGAATTCGACTTCGACGGCGAGCGGTCCCGGGGGTTCCGGGGCATTCACATTGTCAATTCGGGCTTCTACCGCAATCGCGGGGCCTATGTCGTTGGGCGCATCGTCATGGCCGACGGCGGCTACAAACTGATCGTGCTGTCGCTGGAAAACCACACCGGCGGCATCTTCGTCGACGCGGTCCTGACCAGCGAAGCCGACGCGCACAACCTGTTCAGCTCGTCGCTGGCGAACTTCCACGTCACGATCCCGCACTATCACGAATTGGCCGCCTTCCTCCACAGCATCATGCCGCGACGGCCGCTGGGCCTGCATTATTCGACGATCGGCTTCAACCATGTCGGCAAGGTCGCCGTCGCGCAGGAGCTGGAGCGCGAACTGCAGTCCTCCGGCGATGTTTTCGACACCGCGGTCGGATTCCGCGGAACGGTGGCCATCGGGTTCTCGGCCCCGTCGTCGGACTATGTGCTGAAGGTGATCCGCAACGAGCCGACCGAGCAGTACAAATGGGGCGCGTTCCAGGGCATCCCCTCGGTCCTGGAGAAATACAGCCGCGTGCATGAGATCAACCGCACCGGCAGCATGCTGGACAACTTGATCTATTATAACATCCGGTTGAACGCCGACTGGTTCGCGCCCGAGCTGCGGGAGGAACTGCTCGCCGAGGCCAGCCGCACGGTAACGCGGCAGGGCGACTTCCTGGTCTTCAAGCACCTGATCGTGCAGATGAAGATGAGTCCGCTGCCGGTGTTCCTGGAGAGCGCGTCGCGGGAGGATGCGCGGACAGCCATCGTCAATCTGGGCCACTGTATCCGCAACAATGCCGCCGCCAACGTCTTCAACCGCGATCTCGACGGCCGCAACTACGGCGTCAGCCCCTATTTGAAGGTCTACCTGTTCGACTACGACGCAGTGGAGCCGCTGACCGACATCAAGGTGCGCACCAATACCGGCCGCCTCGACGGCGAGGAGGACGTGGCCGACTGGTTCTTCGAGGATGGGATCGTCTTTCTGCCTGAGGAGATCGACGTGGGCTTGCGGATTCCCGACCGCGAGTTGCGCCGCCTGTTCCGGGAGGCGCATAGCGAGCTGCTTGGAACGGCGTACTGGCAAGGCGTGCAGCGCGCGCTGCGCCAGGGCCTGGTGCCGCGGCTCAGGGTCTATCCGGACGAGGCGCGCCTGCGCCCGCGCCGGATCGACCATTCACGGGTATAGCGAATCTGCCCACCCGTTTCGCCGTAATCATGTCGGCGGGAAGCCCGTCCGAGGTCAACTGATATTCAGTACGGGCAATCCGGACGATCGCAGGGGCCGGCGGACTTGGCAACGACATAGGCCTTGCAAACCGGGCACTGCACGGTGTCCTCGACCTCCGGCGCGCCGCCGCTGGCCCGGGCCGTGGGGTTGCCGCCGCGCTTCTGTTGTTTGCGCGCTTGATCGAGCCGCCCGACCAGCTTGAAGCCGTACCAGATGGCGACGACGATGCCGATCAAGACCGCGATCTTGCTGAAACTGAAACCTAACATGAGCGGACTCCTACCGGGCGGATGGGCGCGCGGTCAAGTGCGGCGGCGCTGGAATCACAGCCCGTAACGGGCCCAGGTCAGCCGCTCCTCGATGGCTGCCAGCAGATCGTCGACGACCGCGCCGGTCCGCGACATTCCCAGTCGCTTCTGCAACCAGTTGCGCGGCACCTTGACCGGGCGCAGCCGCACCTTCTCCCCGTATTTCTCCCGCATGACGCCGCGCAGGTCGCCGAGACCGTCGATCAGGCCGAGTTCCAACGCCTTGCGGCCGGTCCAGATGGTGCCGTCGAACAGCACTTTGTCCGGCGCGTCCAGCCGAGCGCCGCGGCGGCTGCGCACCCAGTCCTTGAACTGGTCGTGAACGTCTTCCTGGATGGCCTTGAGACGCTTGAGGTCCTTCGGGTCCTCGGGCCGGAACGGATCCAGCATCGCCTTCGACTCGCCGGCCGTGTGGATGCGTCGCTCCACGCCCGCTTTCGCTATCAGCTCGGTGAAACCGAACCCGGCCGAAACGACACCGATCGATCCGACCACGGACGCCGCGTCCGCATAGATATGATCCGCGGCGCAGGCCAGCCAGTAGCCCCCGGATGCCGCCACATCCTCGCAGAACGCATAGACCGGTAGGTCATGCTCCTCGGCGAGCGCCCGTACCCGGCGCGCGATCAAGGCCGACTGAACCGGCGAGCCGCCCGGCGAGTTGATCGAAATCGCCACCGCGGCGAGCTTTTTCAGCTTGAAGGCACGTTCGATCGAGTCCGCCAGATCGTCCAGCGTGATGCCGCGCCGACCGAATCCGGCCTGCCCGATCACGCCGGCGAAGCGCAACACTCCGACCACCGGTGCTCCCGAAGCCTTGCGTGACAACCAGGTTCCGATCAACGGGAGGCGTTCGAGCCAGCTCTCCTTCGGGGGATGTTTCATGGCCGCTAACATAGGGACGGCCCACTGGCCTCACAAGATGGAAAGCGCCCTTGGCGACTGCCACTTACAGGTCGAGCGCCGCACCATCGCGCAGGATGGCGAGGGCGTCCGCGGTATAGCCACCCGCCTCTTCGTGTAGCACCAGGCCGGCCGCCAGCCGCATCGGCGTCCCGACATCCGGGCGGGCCCGAACGATGACGCGCTTGGCCGCGCGTCCCACCTTCGGCCACAGCGGAAACACGACGATCCCGCCGGCCCGGCCGTGAAACAGCGCAAGCAACTCGTCCAGCCGGTCCGCGCGGTGAATGAAGGTGACGCTTCCCTTGGGCCGCACCATGCGCAACGCGTATCCGACCCAATCCGCCAGCGTCGCCGCGATCTCGACCTGCGCTGTCGCCTTCGCCGCCCGCGGCGGTGGGTCGGCCCGGCCGACGGCGAGATGCGGCGGATTCGCAATCACGTGGTCCCATGCCGCGGGCGCGAGATCAGGCGGGGGCGAGAGAATATCGCCGACGACGATCGAAACACGATCATCCATGTCGTTGAGCGCGACGTTTTCGCGCGCAAGCCGCGCGAATTCCGGCTGCAGCTCGAGCCCGGCCACCCGCGCACCCGGCACGCGTCGGGCAAAACAGAGGGCGGCCGCGCCGACCCCCGTCCCGGCGTCGAGCAGGCAGCCCGTCGCCGCGACCGGCACCGATGCGGCGAGCAGCACCGGGTCGATGGCGACACGATAGCCCGCGGCCGGCTGGCGCAGCTTGACGCGCCCGCCAAGCAGCTTGTCCAGCGTATCGCGATCCCCGTCGTCGTCCCACTCGCCTGCCTCGGCCAGTATTCGCCTGGCTGCATCGTAGTCCTCATCGGCGACCATGATCCGGCGCGGTATCGCCGAAATCGATCCTTCCGCGATATTCATGTGCGTGTCCAACACCACGGCCTCGATGTTCTCGCCTGCCAGCAGCGCCGCGAGCCACGAAATTCGCACGTGATCACCAGTTCGCAGGAGTTCTTTCATTCTTGCCGAAGGGTGCGCTTTTTGGTCCACTTGACCATGGGTTGGGTTAAACTATGCTCGCTTGCAATGTGCAAGCCCTGCGACTGAAAGGGGACTCGAATTGGCTGTTGTCGGCGCCGAGACGAAGGATCGGGCGGATTTGGACGCCGCGCAGGCCGCGGCCGATTCCAAGCCGTCACTGGACCTGTTGCATGAAATCGTGGCGGATGACCTGTCGGCGGTCAACCAGCTGATCATTGACAACATGCAGAGCCCGGTGGCGCTGATCCCCCAGCTTGCCGGCCATATCATCGCGGCCGGCGGCAAGCGCCTGCGCCCAATGGTAACCTTGGCGGCAGCCAAGCTATGCGGCTATGAGGGCCGGCGTCAGCAGGCGCTTGCGGCGTGTGTCGAATTCATCCATACGGCCACGCTGTTGCACGACGACGTGGTGGACGAGTCACTGTTGCGGCGCGGCCGGGACTCGGCGAATGCCGTATGGGGCAATCAAGCGTCGGTGCTTGTCGGCGACTTCCTGTTCTCGCGCGCCTTCCAGTTGATGGTGGCGGACGGATCTCTGGAGGTGTTGCGGATTCTCTCCAACGCCTCTGCCGTGATCGCCGAGGGCGAGGTGCTGCAATTGGTCACGACCAACGACACCGCAACCGACGAGGATGCCTATCTCGAGGTGATCCGCTGCAAGACGGCAACGCTGTTCGCCGCCGCCGCCGAGATCGGCGCCGTGGTGGCCGGCCGGCCGGACACCGAGCAAGACGCGTTGGCGAATTACGGGATGAACCTGGGGATCGCCTTTCAATTGATCGACGATGTGCTCGATTACTCTGCGCTGCAGGCCAAGTTGGGCAAAACGGTCGGTGACGATTTCCGCGAGGGCAAGATGAGCCTGCCCGTGGTCCTGGCCTTCGCCCGCGGCAACGCCGAGGAACGAAGCTTCTGGACGCGCACGCTGGAACGGATGGAGCAGGACGAACACGACCTCGGGCACGCGATTGCGCTGCTGCGCGGGCACGGCGCGCTCGACGAGACCGCCGCCCGGGCCCGGACCTATGCAGAGAGGGCCAAACGGTCGCTGGCGGCCTTCCCGGACATGCCGATCCGCGCAGCGATGATGGAAGCAGTGGATTTTGCGGTGGACCGGGCGTACTGACGCGTACCTGCCCCTAGAAGGACGAGCCCGGCTTGGCAAGAAACTCGGCCTCCTCGGCTGTCGTTGCCCGACCGAGGATTTCATTGCGATGTGGAAACCGACCGAACCTGTCGATGATGCGCTTGTGGGCGTCCGCCCATTTGACCAGGTCCGGGTCTCCGGTCGCAGCATTGAGAGCGACCGACAGCGCCTGATCAGCGGCCTCCTCGCTGTGCTGGAGGGGCAGGTAGAGGAACTGCTTTTGCGTCGTCGATAAACCGACGTCGAACTCCTTCTCCAGCGCGTGGCGCAGAACGTCGCGCGCGGCCGCGTCCGTCGCGAAGGACCGGGGATCGCCGCGGAACATGTTACGGGGAAACTGGTCCAGAACGATAATCAGGGCCAGGCAGCCCAACGGCGTATCCCTCCACTCCTCGAGTGCGCCCGTCGCGGCGCGCCGGTAGACCTCGGCGAAACGGTTGCGCACGGTTTCGTCGAAATCCGGGTTCTTCTTGAACCAGCTCGGCGGTTCCGTCTCGACGAACCAGAACTCAAGCACTGCCCGCGCTTCGGCAGGCGCCTCAGGCGACGTGTTGATTTTCCTCACATCTCAATCCTTTTTGCGACCTGTCCGCGGCTCGCCTGGGCCGGGCCCTGTTCCCAGGCTGCGGCGCCACAGCCAGCCCTTGCCCTGACCCGTCCAAGAGGGTATATAGCGGGCCTTCCGGCCGGAGTGTAGCTCAGCCTGGTAGAGCACCGTCTTCGGGAGGCGGGGGCCGGTGGTTCGAATCCACTCACTCCGACCAGCACAACCCCCCGGGAAACCGGGGGGTTTGACATTTGGTCGCGCGGCATGACATGCGCGCCGACCGGATTTTGCCCGTCGTGAGGACCGGTTATATGACATCCCGGCGCATCGGCGCGGCGATGCGCCCCAGCAAGGAGGAAGACGCATGCGTGCAACGATCTTCGCAGGTCTGACGGTTCTGATGTTGGTGTTGTCGGCGCCGGCCGCCGAGGCACAGCAGCCGCCGGCCAAAGGACAGCAGGCAGTCGCCATCGTCCAGGGCGGGCAGATCAGGGCTTCGTCGAGCGAAGGGGTTCAGGGGTTCTTGCTTCTTGTCGATTATCAGGGGGTCAACTATACCTGCACGGTGACCGCCACGGGGCAAGTTCAGACCTGCTATCCGCTCCGCTGGTAACCGGCCGCCGTTGCCGCCTCGTACATGATCAGTTCCCAACGGCCCAGCCGCGTATCGTGGCGCAGAATCCAGATCGAGCCCCGTGTGTCCCGCAATTTGAAATAACGATGCTCGGGTGCAAGCCAGCGATCGACAACCTCCGCAACCTCGATGGTACGCCCGTCGAGGACGAACCTCCGCGGCGTCTCTTCGCCGCGATGGCCGGCATAGCATTCGACATCGATCTGGAGACTGGAGCGACCCATCCTCGCGCTCGCACGGCAGATCACACGGGGCAACATAGCAACCCTATCATTGGACGCGCGCGCTGTCGTGCCCGATGTCCCGATGCATGGGGATCGTACGGCCCACCATGTGCAGGCTCGCGGAGCGGAACCACCGGAGCGATGGCGCGAGCGACCAATTGTTTCCGCAACATTTCGGGAGGCTAGATGCGAAAGGCGAGACTATTCCTCTGGTTTGCCGCGGCCACCGCGATCGCGGTCTACGGGGCTCTCAATATCTACCAGCGGGGAACCGTCCCCCGGACCGGAGACGACGAACGCCAAAAGACCGCCGAACAGGTCGCACGCGAGATCGTCACCGGGGAATTCGACCTCGTCGGCAGCGATCTTGAGGCGGTTTCCGATACCGACTTCCGCGGCAACTGGCTCCTGGTCTTCTTCGGATTTACGCATTGCCCGGATGTCTGCCCGACCACACTCGGGACGATCGCGCTCATCATGGACGAACTGGGCCCGGAGGCGGAACGGATGCAGCCCGTCTTCATCACCGTCGATCCGGAGCGCGACACGCCGGAGGTGATCGGTTCTTACGTCGCCGCCTTTCATCCGAAGATCGTGGGCCTGACCGGCACGGAACAGCAGATTGCGGCCGCCGCCAAGTCCTATCGGGCATATTATGCGCGCATCCCGTTGCGAGACGGCGACGGTTCGGCCGACGACTACACGATGGACCATTCCGCACACATCTACCTGATCGACCCGGACGGAATCTATGCCACTGTCTTCTCGCCCGCGGACCCGATCGGAACCATCCTCAAGACTCTTCGCGCGCGCATGGCGGCGCAGGCGGAAAACTGAGTCACGGGCGGGTCGGTGATCGTCGCGCGGAGATCGCGCGGTATCGCATCTCCTGGCGCGCATGGTGCGTGACACGCACAGAACCGGCTCGACAGATCTCAAAATCTCGCCGCCCGAAGCGCTTGAGACGTTTTTCGGGCTCCAGGCGCATTGTAACGACCTGCGACCCTTCGACGCATCGGCCTCGCTGGCCGAGCCGCAGCGAAGTCCGAGCGTGGCCAGCCGCAACGTTTCCGCGTTCTTCAACCGGGCGTATATGCCTCATTCCAACCGTATCCGGGGAAAAAAAGAGCCCGGGCCTAACCATCTCCACCCCCCACACCCGTCGGCAGCCGTCTCGCTTATTCCGGGTCGCCACCATCTTGGCGCGTAAATCATCCCGGATTTTCGCTTCCGTATAATTCGATCATATCGTATTATCGGAGTATAGTGGTGCCTGACGACCGTTCAGGCGATATCCGGACGGCACAGTTTAATAAATAAGTGAATGGAAGCGAACTAAACGGCAAAACCGTAAGTCATGCGGAAGCAAAAACCGCAGAAAGGCCAAACTCGAAAAAACGCTTTACTCGTTTTCTTTGGTTGCGCTAGCATCGAGAAAATGCATTAGAGCGCAGGATGTTAAGTCTAGTCGCGAGGTAAACGAAGAACTGAACAATACGTTTCTCGTCCGATGATGGGGCAATCGGCGAGAAAACATCAGTCAAATCGACGGGGATAAAAAAGGCAGGGTGACATGCATTCCTACGAACGCCTCTCCGGTGCATCCGGACGGCGCGTGTTCTATCGGGCGGAGCGGTTCAAGGCGCGGGACTTGTTTCCACAGGCCACCGCCAGAGTGGAGATAGACGACAATCTGCTCGCGCTGGAAGACCTGAGCATGACGGGGTTCAGCGCGATTGGCGTCGGATCGTCGATCTGGGCGCCCAAGATTGGCGACGAGTTTTCAGTGCGACTTCTGCTCGACGATACCGTCATACACGAGGGTCGGGCGCGGGTCTGCCGCATCGCCCGCCAGAAATGCGGCGTCAGCGTCGGTCTCGGGCTGACGTCGGACTACCTCGATATTGCGGACGTCATCCGCAAGAGAAACCGCCTTTTACTGGATCTCGAGATCGGCCGTGGCATGACCCCCGACACCGGTCTGGTCGATCCCGCATACCGAAAGCTGACGGCTGACGTGCTGCATCTGCTGCGGAATTTCCGTGCGGTCCTGGAACGTCACGAATCGCGCGACAATGGTGCCGCGCCATCGGCGCAGAGCACCGTCGACGAGGCGCTTGAGCTTTGTCAGAAGCGGATCATTCCGGCTTGGCGAAATCACTGGGAGCATGCCAACGCCCTGGTCGAACCGCTCATGCAGGAGCCGGAGCGCCTGCGCGCAACGAAAAGGTTTACGGAGCTCGTTCTGACACCCGAGTTCATGGATGGGCCGATCTGGCGCCGCAGCTATGAAAAGCCGCTTGGCTATCCCGGCGACTATCAGGTGATGAACCATGTCTACGAGTGGCAAAGCGAAGGGGAAACCGCGATCGGAAAACTCCTGCATCACATCGGGCTGGAGATCGGGGAATTCGTCGGCACGCGGATGCGAATGGTGCAACAGATCATTGCCGACGAAGTCGCGAACCGAAAATCAAACGACGCGATGCATGTCACCAGCATCGGCAGCGGTCCCGCCAAGGAGGTTTCCAATTACCTTCAGGCCGACGCGATTCCGGCACCGATTTCATTCACCCTGATTGATCAGGAGCACGAGGCGCTCGAGCAGGCCTATGGCGACATCTATCCCCAGACAACCCGGCATCGGGGCCGCGCAACAGTGCAGTGCCTCAACATGTCGTTCGTGGATCTCGCGAAAAAGAATCGGATCTTTCCAGGCGTTGGGCCGCAAGATCTCATCTACAGCATGGGAATCATCGACTACCTGACCGATCACCGGGCGCGCGGGCTGATCGCATCGCTATATGATCGCCTCGCGCCGGGAGGCCGGCTGGTCATCGGCAATCTCCGCAAGACAAGCTCCAGCAGCCTGTGGCCGATGGAGTTCATCTGCGACTGGAGCGTCTATTACCGCGACGAGAAAACAATGTGGGCCATGGTGGACGGGTTGCCAGCCAAATCGCGCAAGCTCGAGACGGATCCGACGGGTCGCGTTTATTTACTGACGCTACGCAAGCCCTGAATTCCCACGCCCATCAAGGTCGCGCCCCCGGATGATCCGGGTTCGAAGGATGAAGCCGGGCTAGCCCGGCAATGTGAGCGGACGCGGCGCTTCGATGATGGTGCGCTCGGGCGGCAGACGCATCGTTACGACGGTCCCCTGCCCGGGCTTGCTCTCGATCTTGAGCTGCCCTCCGTGCCATTCGATGATCTTCTGGACGATCGGCAGTCCCAGACCGGTGCCGCCGCGCGCGCTCGTATAGGGGTTGCCCGCGCGGAAGAATGGCTGTGTTGCGTTGCCCAGCTCGTCCGCCGCCATGCCGATGCCGCTGTCGGCGACGCTGAGGACGCAACTTCCCGTTTCGTCGATCCAAAGCGAGACGCAGACCTCACCGCCTTTTTCGGTGAATTTCACGCCGTTTGAAACGAGGTTGATGACGATCTGCCGGATCCGGCCGGGATCGGCATAGACCTTGACGCTTTGCGAAGGCAGCGATGCCGAGATCCGGAGCCCATGGGAGATATCCGGCACCTGGAACATGCGGAGGCACTCATCAACGACCTTGCAGAGGTCGAACTCGCATTCAACGAAGGTCAGCTTGCCGGCTTCGGCCGTGGCCAGGTCAAGCATGTCGCCAATGATATTCAAGAGGTGCGTGCCGCTCGAGTAGATATCCTCGGCATAGCTCTTGTAGCGGCTGGTTCCCAGCGGACCGAGAATCTCCTCCTTGACGATCTCGGAAAATCCGATGATGGCGTTAAGGGGCGTGCGCAACTCATGGCTCATGCTGGCCAGAAATTCGGTCTTCGCCCTGTTGGCGGCATCCGCCTTGCGGCGCAGTTTCTCCGAAACCGCTTTCTCGCTGATCAACAGGCGGGTCTGAAGATAGTTCAGGCGCAGGTAGAGCTCCTGAACATAATTCACCGTCGCGCCAACCGCGATGGCCATGGCGAGGAAGAAGTTGTTGCTCAAGAGCACTTCATGCGGCGTGGGGTTCAAGTAGATCGCGGAAATCTGGTAACAGCCGAACAGGGCGATCGAGACGATCAGCGAATAGACGTGATGAATGCGTAAGACGCTGGCGCAATAGATCACCACGCTTATCAGCCCTGCATAGTACCAGTGGCTCGCTGGGGGCTTGCCGACCACCGTCATGGCGATGATCCCCATGCCGGCGGCGAACATCGCCAGCGAGAGCCCCAACTGTGCGAAGCGCACGAAGCTCTTGCTGTAGGTAAAGAGCAGCATACCGCCGATGGCGGGAAACACGACCCCGAGCCGGATTATCCAGAAGTTGTAGATATCATCGGGAACGATCAGAACATCGAGAACTCCGAACACCGCATATATCGCGGCGCCTGCCACCAAGCCGAGCCTGATCACCGTCCGGGAGTCGAGCATATGCCTGCAAAGGAACCGGCGCTCGGCCGTTCCATTACGAAACCGCAGGCTGAACATGTTCAGCTCTGAGAGGTTCGTCTTCCAGACACTCATTGCAGGACCAAGAATGCTCCTAGCAAGGAATACTCTCCCGCCACTTTACACAACTCTTACATAATATGGTTAACCAATCGTTATTTCCCGAGACAATCAGGGGATATGACGTGCTCTGCCAACAGAAATTACAAACTGCGATCCCTGGCTGTGATTGCGTCGCGGTGCGCGCGGCCCAAGGTAGATCAGCCTGCACGGTGCTCCGGGGGCCCTTCCAGACGTATTCGCCTGTCGACTGGAGGTTGCAGTCAATGATTCCCGACTCGCGCCGCCATCAATTTGCGTCCAATGCTCGGCATTCCATTCCGTCAGCCCTCAGGCGCCGCGCACCTCACCAAGAAAGCGCTCGACCTCGCTCCGCAGACCCTCGGCTTGCCGCGCCATTTCCTGAGACGCGTTCAATACCTGATCGGCGGCCACGCCGGTCTCGCTCACAGCCCGCGAGACGCTCTCGATATTCTGGTTGACGTCCTGGGTGCCGCGCGCCGCCTGTTGAACATTGCGCGCAATTTCCTGCGTTGAAATGCCCTGCTCCTCGACGGCGGACGATATCGTCGTCGCAATTTCGTTGACCTCGCCGATGATCGTGCGGATCTTTTCGATCGCGCCGACCGCACCGCTGGTCTCGTCCTGGATAGACGTGATCTGCTTCGAAATATCCTCCGTCGCACGAGCCGTCTGGTTGGCGAGGTTCTTGACCTCCTGCGCCACCACCGCGAAGCCCTTGCCGGCCTCGCCGGCCCGCGCCGCCTCGATCGTCGCATTGAGCGCGAGGAGATTGGTTTGTCCGGCAATGTCGTTGATCAGGACCACCACTTCACCGATCTTGCTGGCGGCCTCGGAAAGGCCCTGTACCGTCGCATTGGTGGTCTCGGCCTCGGCAACCGCGCGGTCTGCGATCTTGGCCGATTGCAGCACCTGTCGCCCGATTTCCGAGATGGAGGCGGACAATTCCTCCGCGGTGGCGGCCACCGTCTGAACATTGGCTGCCGCCTCCTGGGAAGCGGTGGCGACATGGGTCGACTGCCGGCTGGTCTGTTCGGCGGTTGCCGACATTTGCTGCGCCGTAACCTGCATCGCGGTGGCTGCGGAAGAAACGCCGTCGACGACTTTCTTGACCTGGCGTTCGAAGCGGTCCGCCATCTCCTGCACGGTCTGACGTTTCTCCGCCGCGGAGCGCTCTTGAGACTCAGCCTGTGCCCTCTCGAGGCGACGTTTCTCGACCGCGTTATCCTTGAACACCTGGACCGCCCGAGCCATGTCGGACAGCTCGTCGGTGCCCTCCTGTCCGGCAACCGACGTGTCGAGGTTGCCGTCAGCCAATTCCCTCATGACCGCCGTAAGACGTGAGATCGGACGCGTGATCGTGACCCCGATAAAGAACATCACGACGACGAGAATGCCTGCGAACACGGCGCCGACCATCAAGGATATCCAGGACGCGCCTGTCACCTCTTGGTTCACTTCGGCACCGGACCGCGCCAGATCCATGAGCACGAGGCTCTGGAGTTCCTCCAGCAAATCGACCAAGCCATTGCCATGCTGATCTATATCGTCGTCGAAACGGGCAAAGGCTTCGCGACCGGCACGGCTCTCGATCGCCTGAACGAGTTCCACGCGGATCACGCGATCCGCGACATTCGTCAATTCAACGATTTCGTTTGCCAGACCCGGCCTGTTGGCGCGTTTTGCCACGGTATCGACAATCTTCTGGCTTTCGCGAAGCGCTGCAATCCCACGGTCCATCTTCTCGAGGCGTTCATCGTACACATACCCTTCATCCGCATCGACGATCGAATCCGACGCCGCAAGGACCAGTTCCAGGGTCGAAACCCGCAGATTGCCCAGAGTCTGCGCCTCTTGAAGCATCTTGCGGTTCGCTTCCGTGACTGCCCGGACAGCCGTACTCGCGTTCCAGGCAACGACTACGAGCGCGCCCAGCGCCAAAACGGCGACGCTTCCCATGAACACAAGCTTCCGCCTGATTGTCAGTTTCATTTCTCGGACTCCGGCGGGAGCGCCGTCACGGCGTTCCCTGCAATCCGCTCTGTCGGCTCTGGACACGCACACCAGACGTCTACGTGTCCAGTCGACGCGGCCGATGCGGGTTAGTCCGATGATCAGTCAGGCTGGCTTAATATCCGGTTAACCGCCCGTCTCGGCGACCCTTGCGCCCAAGTCGTGACGATGTCGACGACAAGCGGTAACGTTGGTCATTCGGCTCTATCAACGCGCCGACGGGCGCGACCGTGGCGCCCTGGTCGGCAAGTCAATGCAGGTATCCAGGGGCGG
The DNA here is from genome assembly GCA_020356105.1 of Rhodospirillales bacterium. GTDB lineage: Bacteria > Pseudomonadota > Alphaproteobacteria > UBA8366 > JADFVY01. Next base: position 939,352 of record CP070634.1, read on the forward strand.
GCACGGCTTAGAGATCTGGCACCTATGCGGCCAGCGCGACAGCACCGCTTTCAGCCAGGGCCTTTATCTCGTCGGCTTTGTAGCCGTACTCGTGCAGAACTTCGGACGTATGCTGTCCGTATATTGGCGCTCCGGTGATGACCTTGCCCGGCGTCCTGGAAAACTTGACGGGAAGACCGATCGTCTTGACTGCCCCGAGCTGCGAATGAATAGCCTCCGTCACCATCTCTCGTGCCAGCACCTGCGGGTCGTGCTGCATCGCCACAATGTCGAGGACCGGTCCCGCCGGCAATCCGGCCGCCTCGAACCTCGCCAACCATTCCTCGGTACTGTGGCCAACCAGGCGACGCTCCAGCGCATCCGTCAGTTCGCGAAGATGAGCCATGCGATCAGCGTTCTCCCTGAAGCGCGGATCGTTCCCCAACTCCTGCGCCTCCAACGCATCGAGCAGGCGCAGCCAGTTCGCTTGGTTCGCCGCCCCGACATTGATCCAGCCATCCTTCGTGCGCAGCGCCTGATAGGGCGCGTTCAGCGGGTGGGCGGTACCCATCGGCCCCGGCGACTTGCCGGTCGCGAACGCGATCGCCGACTGCCAATAGGTATGGGTGATGGCTGCCTCGAACAGCGACGTGTCAACACGTTGCCCCTCACCAGTCTGCTGCGCATTCGCGTAGGCGGCGACCACACCCAGGGCACCAAGGATGCCCGCCGTGATGTCGCTGACGGGCGCGCCGACCTTCACCGGAGGCCGGCCGCCCCCCTCGCCGGTGATGCTCATCAACCCGGACATACCCTGGGCGATCAGGTCAAACCCGCCACGGTCGGCGTACGGCCCGGTGCGACCAAAGCCCGAGATCTCGCAATAGACCAGTCGCCGGTTGCGTTCTCGCAAGACATCGTACCCCAGCCCGAGCCTCTCCATCGTGCCGCGACGGTAGTTCTCGATCACCACATCCGCACTTCCGAGGAGCCGGCGTACCACCTCCTTCCCATGCTCGTGCTTCAGGTTGACCGCGATCCCGCGCTTGTTGCGATTCATCATCATGAAAGCCGCCGACTCGCCGCCGATTTCCGGCGGCAGCGATCGGCGCGTATCGTCGCCACCCGGCATCTTTTCGACCTTGATCACGTCGGCGCCCATGTCGGCGAGCATGAGCCCGCAGACCGGCCCCGCCATAATATGGGCCAGTTCGATCACCCGCATGCCTTTGAGCGGGCCGCGTCGTTCCGACATACTCAGCGACCCTCGAATTTCGGCTTGGTTTTGGCGAGGAACGCGCGGTAACCGATCCGAAAATCCTCGGTCGCATAGCAAGCGTAGCCTTCGTCGAGCTCCTCGGCGGTCAGGGCAGCGGGATCCTCAAGGCGGTCCGCAAATTTCTTGTGCCAGCGCGCCACCAGCGGCGCACCCTCGGCGATTCGTGCCGCTGCCGCATAGGCCTCTTCCTCAACCTTTTCGTCTGGGACCACGCGCGTGACGAGCCCCTTCTCCTTTGCCTCCGCCGCATCGAATATGCGGCCTTCCAGCAAGATCTCCAGGGCGACCGACCGGCCCACCAATCTCCGCAGCGCCGCCAGCTCCGGGTACGCCATTACGAGACCAAGCTGTTTGATCGGCACACCGAACCGGCCCGACTCCCCGCATATCCGAAGATCGCAAAGGCCGGCGATTTCCAATCCCCCGCCGACGCAAACGCCTTCAATCAGGGCCACGGTGGGGTGGCGGCAAGCGGAAAGCGCGTTCAGGGTGTCGTGCAGGATCTCGCCATATGCCTTGGCCTGTTCCGGATTCGATCGGTCGGTCGAAAACTCGGAGATATCATTTCCGGGCGAGAACGCCCTGCCGCCCGCGCCGCGTATGACGATGCAGCGCAGGTCGTCTGCGGCATGCAGGGACCTGACAACCTCACCGAGTCGCCGCCACATCGGTCTTGTCATAGCGTTCAGCTTCTCAGGGCGGTTCAGTGTAACCGTTGCAATAGGTCCGTCTCGGCGAGTCAGGATTGTTTCGCCTGCCATCCTTGCCCCTCCTCAGCGATAGAACAGTTCGACCAGGGCCATCGGGACGATCGGAACATAGGTGACAAGCAACAGCACGGCGGCGATCACGCCGATAAAGTAAATATTGACCTTGCTGACGTCCCAGATATTGGCTTTGGCAACCGCGCAAGCCGTGATCAGCACCGATGCGACCGGTGGCGTCTGCTGCCCGATCCCCAGATTTAGGGTCACGACAAGCCCGAAATGCACCGGATCGATTCCGACCGCATGAACGAGCGGCATGACGATCGGTACGACCAGAATTATCGCCGCAGCGGAATGGAGAAACAAGCCGATGACCAGAAAGAAGACGTTGAGCAGCGCCAGTACCGCGTAGCGGTTCTCGGTCAAACTGAGAATCGTCGCCGCCAGCTTCTGCGGCACCTGCTGCTCGGTGAGATAAACGCCGACGAGAGCCGACGCCGCGACCAGCAGCATGACCACAGCGGTCTGGACTCCGCCCTCGATGATCGCATCATGCAGATGTCGCCAGTCCAGCTCTCGATAGATGACCCCGCCGATGACGAGCGCCGCGACGACCGCGAGTCCCGCGCCCTCGGTTGCCGTCACGATCCCGCCGAAAATTCCGCCGAGGATGATGAAGGGCAGCAAGAATGCCCATGCCGCATCCTTGAATGTCACCCAGAGCCGCCTGAGCTGGAAGATCTCCTCGACCGGATAATTGCAGCGGCGCGCGAACCAGTAAGACACCGCCATCATGCCGACGCCGCCGATGATTCCCGGGATGATGCCGGCAACAAACAGCTGGACCACCGAACTATCGGACATCACGGCATAGAGGATCATAGGGATCGAGGGCGGGATGATCACCGCGATGGTCGCGGAGGACGATGTCACGGCGGCCGCGAACGGCGTGGGGTAGCCCTTGCGCTTCATGGCGGGGATCAGAATCGAGCCGAGCGCCGCGACGTCGGCGACGGCGGAGCCGGAGATCTCGGCAAAGAACATCGAGGCGGCAATATTGACCATCGCCAGGCCGCCGCGGATGAAACCGAGGAGCGCCGAGGCGAAGGCGATGAGGCGTCGCGATATGCCCGACGAATTCATGATCGCTCCGGCGAGGATGAACATCGGGATTGCAAGAAGCGGGAATTTGGTTGCCCCGTCGTACATCACGAGCGCGACGTTTGGCAGGAGATCCACGCCGCCGGTCGCGACCATGGCGACGACGGCAACGCTGGCGAGTGCGATGGCGATCGGGACGTTGATCAGGATCAGGGCGATGAGGCCGATCAGCATGAGGACGAGCGTCACGGGCCGGGACTCCCCTGCGCTGCCCCAGCGTTGGGCGGCCCGGATCCGACTTCATCATGAAGTTTCCGACCGTCACGCACTCTTCGCCATGTCTCGGGCAGGCTCAGGGCTTCGCCAATCATGAACAGGACGGCGCCGATCGGTATCACAGACTGCGTTAGCTGAACCGGGACCTGCGGCAGACTGACCAGGGTATCACCCTCGAGCACCTGCAGGACCAGCACGCCGACCCAGGCAAGCAGGCCGAAGAAGGCGAAGATGACGATCTCGGAGGCGGCGAGGAACACCAGGCCGAGCCGCGGCGGCACTGCCTCGATAATGCCCTCGAAGCCGATATGGTTACGCTTCAGTGCCGCCAGGGCAGCGCAATAGTAGGTAAGCCAGGCCAGCATGATCGATGCCACCTCGTCGTACCAGACGAGCGAGGCCCCCGCCTTGCGGTAGACGACAGCGACCACGACGACGGCGGTGAGCGCGATCATCAGGAAGATCGTCACCGCCTCAAGCAAACGTTCATAAATCTGGCGCACCCGGGCGAGCGTCGCCATCCGGACCTCCCTCCGCCTCGACCGTTAAGAGCCCCCGCCCGCGGCTGCGGCTCGGGCGGGGGCTACCGTCACGGTTATTAGGAGCCTTCGGCCAGGCTCAATGCCTGCTCAACCATCTCCTTGCCACCGGGCACGGAAGTGGCGAACTCCTTGTAGATGGAATCGCTCGCGTCGATGAAGGCCTGCTTGTCGGCCTCGTTGACCTTGATGCCGCCGGCCTTCAGCTTGGCGAGAAGGTCGTCCTCCATCTGGGCCGCGGTCTGGTAAACGAAAGCCTGGGTCTCCTTGGCGGTTTCCTCGAGCGCCGCGCGGATGTCGTCAGGCAGCTTCTGCCAGCGCACCTTGCCGACTGCCACATAGGCCGGGGTATAGACGTGCCCGGTCAGCGACAGATACTTCTGCACTTCCTGGAACTTGGCGCTGTAGATCTGCGCGAACGGGTTCTCCTGGCCGTCGATGACGCCGGTCTGCAACGCAGTGAACACCTCGGAGAAGGCCATCGGCGTCGGATTCGCCCCGTAGGTCTGGAACATCTTGACGCGCCACGCGCCTTTTGGCGTGCGCAGCTTGATGCCCTGCAGATCGGCCGGTTTTTCGATCGGTCGCTTGTTGTTCGTGATATGCCGGAATCCGTTCTCCCACACCGCGATAATGCCGTAGCCCTTGGCCTCGGCCGCCGGCGCCAGTTTGGCCCAGAAGATCTCGTTCTCGATGCGGCTCATGTGGTCGCGGTTCTTGACCAGATACGGCATCTCGAACATGCCGAACTCGTCGGCGACCGTCGACATCACGGTCGACGGCAGGGCGAAGTCGACGGTGCCCAGCTTCAGCTTTTGCAGCAATTCCTGATCCTTGCCGAGCTGGCTCGAGCCGAACACCTCGACTCGCGCCTTGCCGGCCAGCCGCTCATTGGCACGACGTGCGAATTCGTTCGCAGATACGTCGAACAACGACCCCGGTGCGCCGACATGTCCGAATTTCAGGACGAGTTCCTGCGCCACTGCCGGCGTAACAAGACCAGTCGCGAGCACCAGACCCGCAACAAGTTTCAACAATCTCATGGTTTCCTCCTTTTTAGGTCCAAGCCGATTCTTATCGTTTAAAAAGGAACGCGGTGATCGCGTCTCATCTTCAGTTATTCCGGCGCTCTGACAGATACCCCATCGCCTCCATTACTCCTCCGGCGGTGTGCGGCACGCCAGCGATCGCGAATCCCATTTCGACCCCGGCCAGCGTTCCCATCAGCATCAAATCGTTGAAATCGCCAAGATGGCCGATCCGAAACACTTTGCCCGCGACCTTCCCAAGGCCAGATCCGAGAGACATGTCAAAACGCTCGAGTATCGCCTTGCGCAGCGCATCGGCGTCGTGGCCATCGGGCATGAGGACTGCCGTCAGCGAATCGCTGTATTCCTCCTCGTTCAGGCACAGGAGTTCGAGATTCCAAGTCCGAACCGCACGCCGGGTTGCCTCCGCAAGCCGGTGATGGCGCGCGAAAACGTTGTTCAGGCCCTCCTCGTCCAGCAACATGCGCAAGGATTCGCGCAGCCCGTAGAGCAGATTGGTCGCCGGCGTGTATGGAAAGAACCCCTTGCTGTTCGGCCCCAGCATCTCCTCCCAGGACCAGTATGATCGTGGTAGCGCCGCCGACTGTGATGCACGCAACGCTTTTGCGCTGATGGCATTGAAGCCAAGCCCCGGCGGCAGCATCAACCCTTTCTGCGATCCCCCGACGGTAACGTCCACGCCCCACGCATCGTGCTGGTAATCGATCGATGCCAGCGATGAGATGGTATCGACCATCAGAAGCGCCGGATGTCGCACGGCATCGATCGCGCGCCGCACTGCCGGCACATTGCTGGTGACCCCGGTTGACGTCTCGTTGTGGACCACGCATACGGCCTTGATCGAATGTTCTCGATCGTCGCGAAGGCAACTCTCGATTACGGCGGCATCCACGCCACGCCGCCAATCTCCGTCGATAAGGCGGACTTCCAAGCCGAGACGCCTCGCAAGCTGCGACCAGAGCGTCGCGAAATGGCCGGTTTCGTACATCAACACGTGGTCGCCGGGCGACAAGGTGTTGACCAGCGCGGCCTCCCAGGCCCCGGTTCCCGAGCCGGGATAGATGACGACGTCGCCCTCGGTTTGGAAGACACGCCTCATCCCGGCAATCACTTCGCGACCGAGCTCGGCAAAATCAGGGCCCCGGTGATCGATCGTCGGCAGATCCATCGCCCGGAGAACACGATCCGGAACATTCGTCGGGCCAGGAATCTGAAGGAAATGGCGTCCACTACGGAACGACACTCTGCGGCCTCCCAGGAAATCCACTACTTGGTTTTTTTGTTGCGACAAAAAGATTTGCATACAATTCTACTCGTTGCAAGCGCAGATTGTACGCTGTTTTTATTTGATATTTCAGGTGGCTGTCTGGTGATCGGGCCGCGCCGCCGCATTCGGCCGGATTTTGTATGCAAACGATAGGGGTTTCGTCTATCCTGCGCCGCACGGCGAGATGATCGCAGGTCAACCCATGGCAAGCCCGGCTTTCCCCCGACAACAAAACGCTAGCGACAGTCCGTTGGCGCGCAGACTGCGCCGCGAGACACAGGCGGAGATTCTGTTCGATCCGTTCAGCCTTGGCCGCTACAGCACGGATGCGTCGATCTACCAGGTCATGCCGATCGGCGTTGCGGTTCCGAGAACGGTTGAAGACATCCGCCTTGCGATCGAGATAGCCCGCGACTCCGGCGTGCCGGTGCTGCCCCGGGGCGCCGGCACATCCCAGTGCGGACAGGCCGTCGGCGCGGCCCTTGTCATCGACACCAGCAAGCATCTTCGCGATGTGGTTTCGCTCGATGTGGATCGCCGCCGGGTCCGGGTCCGCCCGGGCATCGTGCTCGACCAATTGAATGCGTTCCTGCGCCCCCACGGCTTATTCTTTCCGGTGGATGTGTCGCCGGCCAACCGGGCCACTATCGGCGGTATGGCCGGAAACAACAGTTGCGGCTCGCGCTCGATTCGATACGGCAACATGGTGCACAACGTCCGCTCGATCGACGCGATTCTGGCGGATGGGACAGAAGCCAATTTCGGCGATGTACCGGGAAATCTTGCCGGGCTTGATGCGCCGGACCGATACATCGCGCTGATCCAGCACATGCGTGCTTTGGCGCAAGGCAATGCCGAAGAGATCGACGCGCGGATCCCCAAGCTTCTGCGCAAGGTCGGTGGCTACAACGTCGAGACCATCGATGCCGCCGGCCACAACATGGCGGATCTCCTCGTGGGCTCCGAGGGGACACTCGCCTTCTTCCATGAGATAGAACTCGATCTGCAGCCGATTCCGCCGCACAGGACGCTGGGAGTTTGTCACTTCCCGACCTTCCGCGGCGCGATGGAGGCAACACAGCACATCGTGAAGCTGAACCCGTCGGCCGTTGAACTGGTCGATCGCACGATGATCGACCTTGCCCGCAACATTCAGATGTTTCGGGCGACCGTCGACCAGTTCGTGCGGGGTGAACCGGATTCGCTTCTGCTGGTGGAGTTCGCAGGTGACGACGCTGAAATGCAGCGGCGTGACCTCAAGCGTCTGGGCGAACTGATGGGCGACCTCGGCTATCCGGACGCGGTCGTCGAAGCAATCGATCCCGGTTTCCAGCGCCGTATATGGGAGGTTCGCAAGGCGGGACTCAATATCATGATGTCGATGAAGGGCGAGGGGAAGCCGATCTCTTTCATCGAGGACTGTGCCGTGCCGCTGGAACAGCTCGCCGACTACACCGAGCGGCTGAACGGGATTTTCGAGAAACACGGCACCAGCGGCACCTGGTATGCGCACGCCTCGGTGGGAACACTGCATGTCCGTCCGGTGTTGAACATGAAGGACGGCACGGACGTCCGCAGGATGCGGGAGATCGCCGAGGAAGCCTTCGCCATGGTGCGCGAATACAAGGGGTCGTTCTCGGGCGAGCACGGCGATGGCCTGGTGCGCTCCGAATTTCTTGAGAAAATGTACGGGTCTCGGATCGCCCGCAGCTTCGAGGCGGTCAAGGATGAGTTCGATCCGGCCGGCCTGTTCAATCCGGGCAAGATCGTCCGGCCGTCGAAAATGGACGACAGGTCGTTGTTCCGTTATCGGCCGGATTATGCCCCCCTGCCTTTCGAAACCGGGTTCGATTGGTCGGAATGGGGTGGTTTTCCGGCCGCCATCGAGATGTGCAACAACAACGGCACGTGCCGCAAAGCGAGCCCCGGTGTGATGTGTCCGTCGTATCGCGCGACCGGAGACGAAATGCATGTTACGCGCGGTCGCGCCAACACGCTTCGCTTGGCCGTTACCGGTCAGCTGGGACGGGACGCTCTCCTCGCGCCGGAAATGAAAGCGGCCATGGAACTATGCATCGGCTGCAAAGGCTGCAAGCGCGAGTGTCCGACCGGCGTGGACATGGCGCGCATGAAGTATGAGTTTCTCTACCAATGGCGCAAGACGAACCGTCTTGCGTTGCGCGACCGTCTGGTCGCGTACTTGCCGCGCTACGCGCGCTGGGCCGCCAGTTTCGCGCCATTGCTGAATTTGCGGAACCGCATCGGTGCGCTGGCCTGGTTGGGCGAGGCCGTAGCGGGGCTCAGTGCCCGTCGCAGTCTGCCCGAATGGTCGCGCGACGCTTTCCATCATGGCGATCAAGTTGCCGGACCGGATGGCGGTCCGGAGGTCGTCTTGTTCGTCGACACGTTTAACACGTGGTTCGAGCCGGAAAATGCGCGCGCCGCTTTACGGGTCCTGGCGGCGGCGGGATATCGCGTGCACATTGCTCGCGCAGAGGACGCCGGGCGACCGCTCTGCTGCGGTCGAACCTTTCTGGCCGCTGGACTGATCGACGAGGCGAGAGCGGAGGCCCGTCGCATGATCGGCGCACTGCGCCCCTGGATACGCAAGGGCATATCAATTGTCGGCCTGGAACCCTCCTGCCTGTTCAGCCTGCGCGACGAATTCCTGGCGCTTCTGCCCGGTGAAGATTCCGCCAGCCTGGCAAAGCACGCCCTGCTGTTCGAGGAGTTCGTCGCGGCGGAGGTCGAGGCTGGCCGGTTCGCCTTGGCGTTCAGGTCCGCAGCGGGCCGAAAAGCCCTCTTGCATGGGCATTGCCATCAGAAAGCGCATGGCACGATGGGCCCGGTCGAGAGAGTCCTGGCCCTGGTGCCGGATCTTAAGATCGAGACCCTCGAGTCGACGTGCTGCGGCATGGCAGGCTCTTTCGGTTACGAAGCGGAACATTTCGATATTTCGATGCGTATCGGTGAGTTGGGTGTCCTGCCCGCGGTTCGAGCGGCGGCGGACGGCGATCTCGTGGTCGCCGACGGCACGAGCTGTCGGCACCAGATCGAAGACGGCGGCGGACGCAAGGCCGTCCATGTTGCGCGCGTTCTGGCGGAAGCGATCAAGGAGAACTGAGTTGTGACGGAGAGGACCGACACCAGCAGGGTTGCCCCGCCTCTGGCTGCAACGGAGCTGACGCAACAGAGACCACAGCGACGCCGTCCATTGCACGAGGAAGCCGCCGAGCGGCTGCGCGACATGATCGTGGAGGGCGAGTTGGCGCCGGGCGAGCGCGTGCGGGAACAGGCCGTCTGCGATCGGCTCGGATTATCCCGTACGCCGCTGCGCGAGGCCATGAAGGTCCTTGCGGCGGAAGGGCTGGTGACGCTGCAGCCAAATCGCGGTGCGACGGTCGCTGATCTCAGCCCCGCGGACATCGCGGATACCTTCAAGGTGATTGGCGCCCTCGAGGCGCTGGCCGGCGAACTCGCGGTCGAGCGGGTCGACGACGATGACATCGCCGAAATGCGCGTGCTTCACTATCAGATGGCGCTGCACCAGACGCGCGGGGAACTGCCGGAATATTTCAGGCTGAATCAGCGTGTTCACGAGAGGCTCGTCGAACTATCCGGCAACCAGGTGCTGATCGAGACCTACCGGCAGCTGGGCGGGCGCATCCAGCGCCAGCGTTTCGTCGCCAACAGGTGGGCCGGGCGCTGGGAACAGGCCATGCACGAGCATGAGCAAATGCTCGATGCACTTGCCGCGCGCGACGGAAGGCGCCTCGCGGATATCTTGCGGCTGCATCTCGACAACAAGCTGACAGCCGTCGAGCACATCGATCGCGATGGCCGGCCGCGGCACGACGCCGCGGCAGATTGACCCCGTGTTCTTTGTTCCCGCGCGCGGGTCGCGTTTAACGAAATGCCAACCGGATCGGGCTTGAATTAGCGGTAATATGGACTGCTTGCGGATCCCGGCAATGCTTTTCACCGGTGCGTCACGACCGGCTGCGCTTTTTCTTTTATTGGCATTCATGCCGTTGCTGGCCGCCTGTGGCGGCGGCGGCGCGACACCAGACCCAGGACCGGCGGCGCAGCCCGCGGCGGCGCCAACCGACGTGCCTTACAAGCTGGGCAAGCCGTATGTGATCAGGGGCGTACGCTATGTGCCGCGGGACGACCGCTCCTACGACCGGACCGGCATCGCCTCATGGTATGGCGAAGCCTTCCACGGCCGTACCACAGCGAGCGGCCGCAAGTTCAACATGTATGAGATGACGGCGGCGCACACGACACTACCGACGGGCACCCAGGTCAGGGTTACCAATCTCGAGAACGGAAAGTTCGTGATCGTCACGATCACCGACCGAGGTCCGTTCTCCAAGAAACGGGTCATAGACTTGTCCTATGCGGCGGCCCGTCATCTCGGCTTCGTCCAGCAGGGCACAACGAAGGTGCGGGTGACCTACCACCGACCAGCCCCAAGACGATAGCGCAACAGACGCGTTGCGACCCGGCATTACGCGGCAAAATGCATCTTTCAGCCAAGTCCGTTTCTCGTTGCGGCACGCGAGTTCGGCAAAGGCGAATTCGATTTCGTTGCCGATGACGCGTGTCCAGTCGATGTTAGTTATTGATTGTGCGTGCCCGTCCGGTATTTGATGGGGGCAACGCTCGCGGTCGCAGCCAAGCAACCGCGGCACGAACAGAACGGGAGGTAACGATGAAACGATCCGTCTTGGCATCCCTGGTGCTGATCGCGGGGATGGGAACCAGCAACGCCCTGGCCCAGCCGGAGGTCGAGGTACTGCACTGGTGGACATCGGGTGGCGAGGCGCGTGCCGTGCAGACCCTGATGGATGAGTTCCAGAGCAACGGCGGTAAGTGGGTCGACATGCCGGTCGCCGGCGGCGGTGGCGATGCGGCAATGCAGGCGCTCCGGGCCCGGGTTCTGGCCGGCAACGCACCGACAGCCGTGCAGCTCAAGGGCCCGAGCATCCAGGAATGGTACGAGGAGGGTGTGCTCGCCGACCTCTCCGACGTCGGCGCGGCAGAAAAATGGGACGCGCTGCTGCCCGCCGCGATCGGCAAGCACATGAAATGTGGCGGGAAGTATTGCGCGGCGCCGGTAAACGTCCATCGGGTCAACTGGATCTGGGCGAATACGGCGGTCTTGGCCAGAGCCGGGATACCAATGCCGACCAGCTGGGAGGAATTCAACGAGGCTGCGGTGAAGCTCAAGGCGCTGGGGGTTACACCGCTGGCGCACGGCGGAGAAGCCTGGCAGGACGCAACCGTTTTTGAAACCGTCGCTCTTGGCATTGGCGGGCCGGGTTTTTATCAGAAGGCGCTCGTCGAACTTGATCCAGCGGCGCTCAGCGGCCCGACCATGATCAAGGTCTTCGATCAGATGCGGACCTTGCGCGGTTTCGTCGACGACAATTTCTCGGGCCGCGACTGGAACCTTGCGACCGCGATGGTGATTAACGGAGAGGCCGCATTTCAGGTGATGGGCGATTGGGCCAAGGGCGAGTTTACCGCGGCCGGCAAGATTCCGGGCAAGGACTATCAGTGCAGCCCGACCCCGGGTGCTGGGTTCCTATACAACGTCGATAGCTTCGCCATGTTCAAGGTGCAGGGCGGAGACCGCATCGCCGGGCAGAAACTGCTGGCGAAACTCATCGTCGGCGAGAATTTCCAGAAGACGTTCAACCTCGCCAAGGGCTCGATTCCGGCGCGGCTGGGCACATCTCTGGGACAGTTCGACTACTGCGCGCGACGCTCCTCTTACGACATGGACGTTGCCGCCGGCAGCGGAACCCTGCTACCGAGCTACGCTCACGGCATGGCGCTCCGCGGGCAGCAGGCAGGTGCGATCACGGACGTCGTGACCCAACATTTCAATTCGGACATGGGCTCGGCACAGGCGGCCAAGATGCTGGCCGAAGCCGTCGCCAATTCGCGCTAGAGCCGTCCCCCTCTCGCCGAGGGGCCAGAAGCTGGTCCCCGGCGACTGGGTCGGTTTGCCATGTCCGCCTGGTTGACCCGACACATCCCGAAAATCGCCGTCGCGCCGTCGCTCGCGGCCGTTCTGTTCTTTGTTTACGGGTTTATCGCCTGGACAGGTTATGTCTCGCTGACACGATCACGGATCCTGCCGCGTTACCAGCTGGAAGGCCTCGACCAGTATGCAAAGCTTTTCCGCACGCCGCGATGGGACGTGGCCATGGAGAATCTCCTGGTTTTTGGGGTCTTGTTCATCGCGGTCTCTGTTGCCCTCGGCTTGTTGCTGGCGATTTTGCTCGACCAGCGCATTCGTGCGGAAGGCGCGATTCGAACGGTCTACCTGTATCCGATGGCGCTGTCGTTCATTGTCACCGGCACCGCGTGGAAGTGGATCCTCAACCCAGGCCTCGGCATCGAAGCGGTGGTCCGGAGCTGGGGTTGGGAGGATTTCCGTTTCGGCTGGCTGGTGGACCCGGAACTGGCAATCTACACAGTTGTGATTGCCGGCGTGTGGCAGGCCTCCGGGTTCGTCATGGCCCTGTTCCTGGCCGGACTTCGCTCGGTCGATCAAGAAATCATCAAAGCCGCCATGGTCGATGGCGTCAGCCTACCGCGCATCTACGCCAGCATCATTATTCCGTCGCTGTCACCGGTATTCCTGAGTGCCATCATCGTGCTCGCCCATTTGGCAATCAAGAGCTTCGATCTGGTCATCGCTCTGACCGGCGGGGGGCCCGGCTACGCCACCGACCTGCCGGCCACCTACATGTATGCGATGGCGTTTTCGCGCGGTGATCTCGGCCAGGCCGCCGCCAGCGCAACGGTAATGCTGATGACGGTTGCAGCGATCATCATCCCCTATTTGTACTCGCAGCTCAGACAGAGTCATGACTGACGTCACTGTTTCGACCATCGGCACAAAGGCGGCGGCCCGGCGTAGGGTCATGCGCATGACGGCGCGCGGTCTGCTTTACCTGCTGCTGGTGGTATTCGTCGCCTATTACATGCTGCCGCTCTTTGTCATGGTGATCACCTCGCTGAAGGATCTCGACGAGATTCGCGCCGGATCCTTGATGAGCCCGCCTGATCGCGTCAGCCTCGAGTCGTGGGGCACGGCATGGAGTTCGGCGTGCGCGGGAATACTCTGCGAAGGGCTGCAGCCGTTCTTCTGGAACAGCGTGAAGATGGTTGTGCCGGCGGTCCTGCTGTCCACATTGCTGGGCGCGGTAAACGGTTACGCTCTCTCGCAATGGCGATTTCGGGGCGCCAATCTGATCTTCGCGCTGATGCTGTTCGGCTGTTTCATCCCCTTTCAGGTGGTACTGCTTCCGATGGCGCGCACCCTGGGCCTGCTCGGGCTGGCGGGCTCGCTGAGCGGTCTGGTCCTGGTGCATGTGGTCTACGGGCTCGGATTCACGACACTCTTCTTCCGGAATTTCTATGTCACGGTTCCAACGGAGTTGGTAAAGGCGGCGAAAATCGATGGTGCTGGGTTTTTCACCATCTTCTTGCGGATCTTTCTGCCCCTGTCGCCGCCGATCATCGTGGTGACCGTAATCTGGCAATTCACACAGATATGGAACGACTTCCTGTTCGGCGTGTCGTTCAGCCAGGCCGGAACGCAACCCGTCACGGTGGCGCTGAACAACATCGTCAACGCAACCACCGGCGTCAAAGAATACAACGTCGACATGGCGGCCGCGATCATCGCCGGCCTGCCGACCCTGATCGTCTATGTGATCGCCGGCAAATACTTCATCCGGGGCCTGACGGCGGGCTCGGTAAAGGGGTAGGCAGATGGCGGAACCAGATCAGTCGGTCCTTGCGATCGAGAAGCTTAGCAAGAGCTTTCAGAACACGGCCGTTCTGACGAATATCGACCTTGCGATCGCCGAGGGGTCGTTCCTTGTTCTCGTCGGGCCATCGGGCTGCGGTAAATCGACATTGCTCAACTGCATTGCCGGACTGGAGGAACCGAGTTCCGGGCGGATCCTAATTGGCGGACGTGACATGACGGGCGTTCCGCCGAAGGATCGCGACATCGCAATGGTGTTCCAATCCTATGCGCTGTACCCCCGCATGTCCGTTGCCAAGAACATTACCTTCGGCATGCAGGTTCGCGGCGCAACCCGAGCCGAGCAGAAATCGGCGCTCGAGCGGGTCTCCGGGATGCTCAAGATCGACCATCTGCTGGAGCGGCGACCGGCGCAGCTGTCCGGCGGTCAGCGGCAGCGTGTCGCGATGGGACGCGCTCTGGTGCGCGAGCCCAGGCTGTTCCTGTTTGACGAGCCATTGTCGAACCTTGATGCCAAACTGCGTGTGGAAATGCGCGCCGAGATCAAGCGGCTGCATCAGAGGCTGGGAGCCAGCATCGTCTATGTCACCCATGATCAGACCGAGGCGATGAGCCTTGCGACGGAAGTCGCCGTCATGGAGGGCGGCATCATCGTACAACGGGGGCCGCCGCAAGAAGTCTACGACTATCCGGTCAATACCTTCGTGGCCGGTTTCATCGGATCCCCGGCGATGAACTTCATCGAGGGACACATTCGCAAGGATGGCGGGGCGGTTCGAATTGAGATCCCGTTCGACGGCAAGACAATGGCGGTGCCGGCAGAGCATTATCCCTTTGTCGGCAGCACCGAGGACGGCACCAAGGTGATCCTGGGCATTCGCCCCGAATACGTCACGGGCAGGGATCGGGCATCGGGCGATGAGGAAGTGTCGTTGGAACTCGTTCCGACCCTCGTCGAAACCAATGGTTTCGACCAGCACGTCAACCTCGCATTCGGGCCGGCGGAGATCAGCGGCCGATTCAGCCCGCGGGAGCAGATCGAGATCGGCACGCCATTGCCCACCCGGATCGACCTCTCGCAGATGTCCGTCTTCGACCGCAAGACCGGAATGAGGCTCTGACGTTACCGGCTATCCCGGTCGCTTCAAGGCATCGCGGATCGCCGAAATATGATCGGAAACCGAAATCGAGAGTTCCGTCGTCACCTCCAGGTCACGATCCTCGTAAACGTTGACGCCCGGGTTCTTGGCCTCCCAGGCCGCGATCGCCTCGTCGCGCCCTTCGATCAGAGCGCGGATCTGCGGCCGAAAAAGAACGAGCAGGTTGGACAGCCACAGATTGACCGCCCATGACGGGCGCACATGGTCGATCACGAAATAATTGAGCATCCGACACACATCGCTAGCCGCATACCATACCTCACCCGTCACCCAGCGATTGGTCGTGAACAGCTTGATCGGTTGACCCTTCTTGTCGCAGGAAACGGCGATCAGGTGACTCAGCGCATCATTTTCGCCGTCCGGCGGCTCGAAATCCGGTAGCGGTGCGGGCTCGATGCCTGGTGGCATGCCCTGCGGCCGCAGAAAGGTATGGAAATGCCCATGCTCGCCCGGGCGCTGATCCCTGGGATGGGCATGGTAATAATATTGTGCGTTGCTGTGCGGGTCGAATACGTCGCCCTCGGGATAGTGGTTCCACTCGTAGAATGTCTCGGCATCGTGCAACAACTCGCCGACGATGTTGTCTCCGGTGTTGCCCAACACCCGGACGCACTCGGTAACCTTCTCGCCCGCCGCAAGCATCGTGCGCAACTCCCGTTCAGGGAGCTCGGACAATTCGATCGCCTCGATCTCCATCAAACCGACACATCTCCCGCAAGGTCCGCCGAAGTTTGTATCGGCGGCGGCCGCAAAATACCAGTCACCACTTGTTGAAGACCACTCCGATACGGCGTCACGCACCGGACGAAATCCGATCAGGACATGTTCGAGCGACGCCGGGCGCGAATGGCGAGCTGTCGGCCTGTATACGCTGGCGCCTGGGCCATGGCGAAAAGCGCAGAGGGAGCTGCCGAAGACGCGCCGCATCGACTTTCGCTCGCTGCGCTGGCGAGGGTGAACTGCCATAACGTCATGGGTCGGCCAAGCCTATGCGGACACCCGCACATGGTCATTGGACGGAGGGCACACGAGTCCGGAGTCGACAGCCGGGCGGCCCCGCGAACCGGCTATACGTTCTATTCACATTCGAACGCTACTCTTCGCCGGTCATCATGGTACAGGTTCGTCTGACACTCATCGTCGCATTGTTGCTGTTCGTCAGCGCAGGTCGCGTTGCCGCGGACGGTCCGCTGGATTTCAGCGGCGAGATAAATCGCGGCAATACACTGGTTCACCGGTTCGATTACAACGGGAATCAGTATGAGTTCCGCCTCATCCCGACAGGCGGCGGCTGGACCATCTGGATCAGCGATCCGACGCAACGAGACCACAATTTCGTAGCCCCCGTCACGCCGCCGTTCCGCGGCCCAAACCATGCCATCATCGAGGGATGGCACTTCCGCAATTCCGACAACACCGGCCCGAACGAACCCGGAGACGGCAATCTCAATGCGCCGCAAAGGGAGCGTTACTTCGCCTTCGTGTTGAACGAAGCAGGATACCAGGAGGCCCGAAAGGCTCTCGAAATCCTCCTGTGGCCGAACGACCGGGCGCAGGACGAAATCAATGGTGCGGAAACGCGCCTTGCCATGGTGCCGCGACTCAGCGGCGTCCTGTGGATTGAGGCTCTCGAACTCGGCAATCTGTCGCGCGGCGCGCAGGCGCATATGGAGCGGATGGCCTTTCGGGTCCGGCTGAATCTGCCTTGAGAGCGCGCGCCGAAATCCGCTCGCGGGACATTTTCATCTGACTTTAATAAAATGCCGTCAATTATGCGACCGCAATCCGACTGCATCCTCGTTGCGGCGCCCGGCCGGGCGGTTGCGGTCGTCGCTTGCCCCTGTCTTTCAGACAACCGGAGGGCCAGACCATGACCACGTTGATTCTTGCCATTGTCGTCGTTCTTTCCGCCTGGTTCGGCGCGGGTTACATCACGTCACCCGATCCCGTGCGTGACCGGCTGCTTTCGTCGGCGCGTTTCGGTGTGCGAGGTCTTGGCATACTGATCGCCGTGGCCCTGATCGCATCGTTGTCGTTCGTCTATGTCGACAAAGACCAGACCGGGCACAAGGACAAGGTCTACGGCTTCAATTCTTTGCGGGAGGGCGCCATCCTGGCGACTGAGGGAGAAATGGGACCGCAAGCCGATATCCTGCCGCCGGGCTTCCACTTCCAGCCGGCCCTGCGCATCCAATACAACGTGACGATGGAGGACGTCGTCGAGATTCCGTCGGGCCAGTACGGATTCCTCGTGGCGCGCGATGGTGTTCCGCTGCGCGACGACCAGACCTACGCCGACCCGTTCGCCGCGGACGACGCCGACAAGATGATAAATGACGCCGGCTACTTCCTCTTTAACGGCGGGCAAAAGGGCCCGCAGACCACCGTGCTAACACCGGGGAAGTACCGCTTGAACCGCTTCTTGTGGAACGTCGAGACGGGCGGCGTCACGGACATCCCGAAAGGCTTCGTGGGGGTGGTGAAATCGAATGTCCATTCACGGGTCGATTTCGGCAACCTGCGCGCCGCGCGGCCGACCGATTGTTCGCCAACCACAGATGTCGGCGAGCTTAAAGGCGTTCTCAGCGTCCCGCTGGTGCCGGTCGGCTGCATCGGGGTCTGGGGGCAGGCGTTGAACCCCGGCAAATACTACATCAACGAAAAGGCGTATACGGTCACATTGGTCGACACGCGGGTGCAGACTTGGGAGTATCGCGGCGGCTTCACGCGGCGACAGATTTCACTGGCGGTGGACCAGCAGGGCCGGATCACTCAGCGCGAGGAGTCGGAGACGGTCCCGGTACCACGGAACGCCGCGGACGAGGCGATTTTCCTCAAGATCGAAGGCTGGACGATTGCGCAGCAACTGCGCGTCCTGGTCCAGGTCACGCCTGAACACGCGCCTTTCGTGGTCGCCTCCGTCGGCGGCCTGCAGGAGGTCGAGGATCGCATCATGAGCCCCGCCGTTCAGTCGGTGGTTCGGAATGTCGCCGGTGGGATGATCCGCGTGCCGACCCAGATCCTGGACCAGAGCGGCAATCCGGCTCTCGACGAGAATGGCGAGCCGGAGATGCGCACGATCACGCGGCGGGTTCGCGTCCTCGACGTCATCGAGAATCGGACCGCGCTCGAGGAAGCGGTCGAGGCAATCATCCGCAACGAGGGGCTCAAGGCCGGCGTCGACATCAAGGAAGTCCGGCTGCTGGAACCCGACCTGCCGCCCGAACTCCTGGTCGCGCGCAAGCGTGAACAACTGGCTCAACAACTCGCCAAGGCCTATCATCAGGAACGCGGTGCCCAGAGCGAGCGGATCAAGACCGAGCAGACGCGCGCGACTGCGGACCAGCAAGACAAGCTGGTCGAGGCGCAGATCGAAGTCAAACGTTCCGAGCAATTCGCGCTGGCGCGCCGGAACGAGGGTCAGGGCGAGCGTGACAAGCTGACACTGATCGCGGAGGGCCAGAAGGCGCAATCGGCAATTCTCGGTGAGGACCGGGTTGTCGAATTGCGCAAATTCGAGTTCGTGGTCGGCCGGCTACTGGATTTCTTCGACTCCAATCCGGACGTGTTGACTTCCGCCCTGACCAACGCCCAAAAATTCGTGCCCGAGCGCGTCTTTACCCTGGGCGGCGGCGATGGCGGCAACAGCCTCGCGGGTGCGGCGGGCGTGTTGGGCGATTTCCTCGACAGCGGCCCAAAAAAGGACGGCGCCACGACGCCATAGCACGGACGGCCGGCGGTTCAGTCGCGGACGACCAGAACCGAGCAACTGGCGTGTCGGACGACACGCGCCGCGTTCGGGCCGAGCAGATAATCCGCCTGTCCCGGCCGGTGCGCGGCCATCACGATGAGATCCGCATCGATCCGCTGGGCGGCGCTGAGAATTTCCTCGTACACGGTGCCATGATGCACGTCATGCGCTGCGACCAAGTCCTTGGGTACATGCGCGGCAATGAATCTCACCAGTGCCGCTTCGGCATCGGAAAGCGCCCGCTTTTCGAATCCTTCCGGAAAGAACGAGCCGACGATGGCCATCCCGAAATTCGGCACAACGGTCATCACATGCAACATGGCGCCGTGCGCCCGACATAGCTCCAGCGCCGTCGGCAGCGCCTTTTTCCACGACGCCTCGTCATTCAGGTCCAGCGGCAGCAGAATTGTCTGGTACATCGCTCGTCTCGCTATGCTATGCGCGGGGCAGGCGCCGGACGACGTCGGCGCTGCATGAACGCGATCAAACCCAGGATGGCCAGCGCCGGAATGAAGATCAGCTGCTTGGGCGGCTGATCGGCATCGACCTGGATATCGAGGATCTCCCAGTCGAAATCGACGCCGGCCTGTTCCGCGGCCGTACCGAAAACGATGTTGTCGACCAGCGTCTTGCCCTCCTCCAGCCGGGTCTCTATCCCGCCATGCGCCAGACGTTCGGCGCCAGGTCCCGCCGGGCCCAGGGGCAAGGGAACGAATTTGGTGACGAATTCGCCGTCGATGGTCTCGCCCGACATCCGGACGCGCAAAATCGTATCCGGCGGCTGTGCCTCGGCGATCGCGACGATCTCCTGTGCCGGCCGGGTTTCCACCGGCGCAACGATCATATCCATCCAGAAGCCGGGACGGAACAGGGTCAGCGCAATCCCGATCAAAGCCAGCGACTCCCAGATCCGGCTGCGAACCAGAAAATACCCTTGCGTGCCGGCTGCGAACAACAGCATTGCCGCCACCGCCGACACGATCACCATCAGCAGATGCGGCACGCTCTCAATACCGATCATCAAGAGCTCGGTGTTGAAAATGAACAGGAAGGGCAGAATCGCGGTGCGGATATCGTATGCGAAGCCCTGCAGACCGGTGCGGATCGGATCACCCTGGGAAATCGCCGCGGCGGCAAAGGCGGCCAGGCCGACCGGCGGCGTATCATCCGCCAGGATGCCGAAGTAGAATACGAACAAGTGCACTGCGATCAGCGGCACGATCAGACCGGATTCGGCGCCCAGCGTCACTATCACCGGGGCCATCAGGGTCGAAACCACGATATAATTGGCCGTGGTCGGCAGCCCCATGCCGAGGAGCAGGCTGATGAACGCGGTGAACAACAACATCAAGATCAGATTGCCGCCGGAGATGAATTCGACGAATTCGGTCATCACCAGCCCGATGCCGGTCAGCGTGACGGTGCCGACGACGATCCCGGCCACCGCGGTCGCGATGCCGATGCCGATCATGTTGCGCGCTCCGGCCGCCAGCCCGGACACCGTGTGCGACCAGCCAAGGCGCATTGCCGCAACGTAGTC
Source organism: Rhodospirillales bacterium (assembly GCA_020356105.1). Lineage (GTDB taxonomy): Bacteria > Pseudomonadota > Alphaproteobacteria > UBA8366 > JADFVY01. Next base: position 959,792 of record CP070634.1, read on the forward strand.
CGGCTCGTGCCCCCGGAAGAAGGCCTTGAGCGCATCCTGCGTCACGACGACGAAGATCATCAGCAGCGAAGCCCAGAACGCCGACAGACCGGGCGAAAAGCGCTCGACCACGAGACACCAGATCAACACCACCACGGGCAGCAGGAAGTGCAGGCCCGATTTGACCGTCGGCCCGACATCGGGAAGGAATTCCATATTCGCGATCTCGCTCTCCGAGCCGAGATCGGGAACCCTGGCGGCAATCCGGACGAGAACCAGATAGGCGGCCAGGATCACCAAGATGGCGATCCAGAACGATGCGTCCCCGGCCACATCCTTGACCCAGCCGAATCCATAATAGATGACGCCCGAGAGGATGATGACGCCAGCGACCGTCACGCCAAAGCCGATGAGCCGACGAATCAACGGCGAGACTTCGCGTCTGGGGATACCTTGCATCCCGGCCTTCAACGCCTCGAGATGCACGATATACACGAGGGCGATATATGAAATCACGGCCGGCAGGAAAGCGTGCTTGATCACCTCGACATAGGAGATGCCGACATACTCGATCATCAAGAACGCCGCCGCCCCCATGATCGGCGGCGTCAACTGGCCGTTGGTCGACGATGCGACCTCGACCGCGCCGGCCTTTTCCGGCGAGAACCCGACGCGCTTCATCAGCGGAATGGTGAAGGTGCCGGTGACGACCACGTTGGCGATCGACGATCCCGAAATCATGCCGTTCATTGCCGAAGAAACGACCGCCGCCTTCGCCGGTCCGCCACGCATATGGCCGAGCAGGGAAAATGCCACCATGGTGAAGTAATTTCCGGCGCCGGCCTTGTCGAGAAGTGCCCCGAACAGCACGAACAGGAAGACGAAGGTTGTCGAAACCCCAAGTCCGATACCGAACACGCCCTCCTGGGTAAGCCAGAGATGCGACATTGCCTTCTGGAAGGAGGCTCCCTTCCAGGCGATGACATCTGGCGCGAGATGGCCGAAGAAGACGTAGGAGAGGAACAACAAGGCCACAACCATGAGCGGCGGACCGAGCGACCGTCGGGTCGCTTCCAGCAGGCAGACCAGGCCGATGCCTGCCGCAACCAGGTCGTACCATTCGGGCAGCCCCGGCCGCGTCGAGAGCGGGAGCGCCATGACGGCCGTGTAACTCGCGGCCGACGCTCCGACGATGGCAAGGGCCCAATCCTGGACGGGAATTCGGTGCCGCGGCGACCGCTTCAAGGCGGGAAACGACAGGTAGGCAAGGAAGACCGCAAATGCCAGATGGATAGAGCGTGTATGCGTGTCGTTGAGAAGCGGAATATAATCCGCCAGCATGAAGGGCAGCGGTGAGGCGATCCAGATCTGAAATACCGACCATGCGACCGCGACATAGAATAGCAGTCGACGCGAAAAAAGATCGGCGGGAGCCCGGGCCCCCGTGTCAGCCTCGGCCACGAAATCTTGTGCCGATCTCTCGGTTTTCGCTTCCTCGTTGGCCACCTTTTTCCCCCTGTCGCTGGTCCGCAGCCCCGGCTAATGTTTCGCGCTCACATCAGGCCCCGTTCGACATAGTACCGGATGGCGCCCGCGTGCAACGGCGCAGCCAGTCCCTCGCTGATCATGCGCTTCGGATCGAGCGCGTCGAAGGCCGGGTACATCTTCTTGAATTGGTCGAGGTGCTCGAATACGGCGCGGGTCATCGCGTAAACGGTGTCCGCGTCAAGATCGGCGGAGACCACGACGGTCGCTCGAACGCCGAACGTGTTCACCGGCTTGCCGTTGCCCCGATAGATTCCACCCGGGATCGTCATATACGAATAATACGGATTTTCGGCGACCAGGAGATCGATCTCGGGACCCTCGACGCGGACGAGAAGCGCATCGCAGAGATCGGTCGCCTTCTGGATCGATTTGTTGGGATGCCCAACGACATAGACCATCGCCTCGATTTGGCCATGACAGAGGGCTAGCGACTGTTGTGCCGCCGGCAGGCTTCCGGCAAACGCGAAGCTCTTGGGTGTCCAACCCATCGCATCCATGACGACCTGCATCGTCGCACGCTGGCCGGAGCCGGGATTACCAAGATTGACCCTCCGGCCGGCAAGATCGGCAAGCGTGCGAATACCCGAGTCGCGCCGCGCCAGCACGGTAAAGGGCTCGCCGTGGACCGAAAAGACGGACCGGATATTATCGTAGGAAACGTCCGCGAATTCGAGGAAATCGCCGGTCTTGTTGTAGGCCTTGTAGTGAACGTCCGACTGGACGATCCCGACTTCGAAGGCGTTCAATTGAACGCTGTCCATGTTGAATCTTGAGCCGGGGGTGGGCACCGCGGAACACTCCAGCCCCTCGGTGTGCCGTTCCACGAGGCGACAGATCCCGCGGCCCACCTGAAAATAGACCCCAAACACACTGCCCGTACCGATCACGATATCGGTCGCTGCGACCGTCGACGAGGCGGACGCTGCCAGCAGCAGGCCGATGCCGCACAAGACACGTTTCCAGCCTGCACGACTCGGTCTGACAGTCGCTATTTCGGGCATTCGGACAGTCTGGGTCAACGGCACGCAAGACCGGGGGGAACGCACAATCTCGCTCCCCCCGATCGTCGCGTCACATCAGGCCGGCTTCCTTGTAATATTTCGCGGCGCCATCATGCAACGGAGCCGAAAGGCCGTCCTTGATCATCTCTTCCTTCTTCAGGTTGGCGAATGCCGGGTGCAGTTTCCTGAAGTCGTCAAAATTCTCGAAGACCGCCTTCACGACCTGGTACACCACCTCCGTCGGCACGTTGGTCGAGGTCACGAAGGTCGCGCCCACACCGAATGTCTTCACGTCCTCGGGATTGCCACTGTACATGCCGCCCGGGATCGTCGCGTAGCGATAGAACGGGTTGTCCTTGACCAGCTTGTCGATCGCCGGGCCCGAGACCTGTACGAGAACCGCATCGCAGGACGAGACGGTCTCCTTGGTCAGGCCGGACGGATGGCCGACCAGCCAGAAGTACGAGTCGATCTTGTTGTCGCACAGGGCTTGGCCGGTTTCGGCCGATTTCAGTTCCGCCGCCAGTTTCAGGTCACCGCGCTGCCAGCCGAGCGCTCCTTCGATGACCTCCCATGTCGCGCGGGTGCCCGAGCCGGGATTGCCGATATTCAGGCGCTTGCCCTTGATATCGTCGATATGCTTGATGCCCGAATCGCGGCGGGCCAGAATCGTGACCGGCTCCGGATGCACCGAAAACACGGCACGCAGCTCCTTGAACGGTCCCTGGTCCTTGAAGCTGCTGCTTCCGTTATAGGCGTGATACTGCCAGTCGGACTGGGCCACGCCCATGTCCAGCTCGCCGGCACGAATCGTGTTGATGTTGTAGACGGACCCGCCGGTGCTTTCCACCGAGCAGCGGATACCGTGTTCCTTGCGGCCCTTGTTGACAAGACGGCAAATGGCGCCGCCGGTCGGATAATACACGCCGGTCACGCCGCCGGTGCCGATGGTGATGAATTTCTGCTGGGCCTGCACAGGCTCGGAGCCGAGGGACCAGGCACCGACGGTCACG
>CP070634.1:963432-973097 GCA_020356105.1 Rhodospirillales bacterium
CATGCGCGACTTGTTGCTCGCCTCTCCCCGGGACCGAATTGAGACCCTTGTCCATAAAGAGCTCCTCAGTGTGCCGGTAACCATGAGCCGTGAAGATGTTGTCACCCTCATGCGCAGGCACCGGTTTCTCGCCTTGCCGGTCCTTGATAACGAGCATAAGATCCAGTCGCGCGCCGGGGAGCAGCCGCAGCCCCGCCTCCTTCGCCGCGATATGGGCGCGCACCGCGCCGGCCACCGAGTTGCGGTCGGCGATGCCGATCGCGGCGAGCCCTGCAAGGGCCGCCTGCTGCACCAGCTCCGCCGCATGGGACGCGCCCTCGAGGAAGCTGTAGTTGGAGACGCAGTGCAGCTCGGCATAGGCGGGGGTCATGGCACACCCCCTGCCGCCCGGAACCGGTTTGAACCACAGAGACACAGAGACACAGAGGTACTGACCATGTACCGGGCAATGCCGATTCCCTCGTTTTGAGCCTGTCGAGGGATGGAGATCCCCACACGAAACGAATACCTGTTATCGCGAGCCGCAGGCGAAGCAATCCAGTCGTCCGGATCGTCTGGATTGCCACGGCGCTTCGCGCCTCGCAATGACGAACCAGCGCGAAATCCGTTACGTTGGGCTCGGCCATATCGGCGCGACCTCACCCTTCGAGACGGCCCTTCGGGCCTCCTCAGGATGAGGCTTCGAGACGGCTGCTTCGCAGCCTTCTCAGTATGAGGACACAGACATCGGAGCCTCATGCTGAGGAGGGCCGGCGCGCCGCGCAGCCGCCGGCAGGCGGCGTGTGCGAGCCGCGATAAGAGGCCCGTCTCGAAGTAGGAGGTTGCGCTGCCGTCCGGAACCGATTCCACCTCAACGGATAACGCTCTGGAGAGTCGCGCAAAGGTCTCCAGGATGGGGCGAGAGCGGCGAGTTCTCTCTGCGTCTCTGTGTCTCTGTGGTTTTCTCTTTCTTCCGGCCAGAACTGTGCACATCGGAACCAGTCCTCACCCGAACAGCCCGTGCAGGTGCCATTGCGGGGGATCGCCGACGCGGCACAGCCAGAAGCGGCGGCCGGCCGCGTCCTCGATGCGCCAGTAGTCGCGCGCGCCGTCGCGCCAGGCCGGATCGTCGCGCCACCATTCGGGAGCGATGCGCTCCGGCCCCTCGGCGGCGCAGACCGCATGGCGGCGGCCGCGCCAGCGGAAAGCGGCGGGTGGTCCCTCGTTCCGTCCCGCCTCCGCGGCCACCGGCTCGGGCCGCGCAAACAGGCGCGCGGGGCGCAGCGGCGTCGCCGGAGGGGACAGCACCTCCACCCCTTCGACCGGCGATACGGGCCGCCAGGCGCGGTCCGGCAGATGGCTGTCGACCGCGGCCGCGCGGCGGATCCGCCCGAAGCCGAGGCGGTTGCCCAGCCGATCGGTCAGTGCAGCTGCACCTTCCTGCGTGTCGCATCGAGACCCTATCCTTCCCTGCGCCGGGGACAGCGTTTCGCTGGCCGTGGCCGCAAGGATCATCGCCTCGATGCCGAAGCCGGGATCGATCCTGTCCAGCCGGTCGCGGAACAGCCGGGCCAGTGCGGACGGATCGCGCAGGGGGCGGGCGGTGCCGATGTCCAGCATCTGCGCCGTGCCGTCGACCCGGTGGCAGGCGAGTTCCAGCCGCCGCGCGCCGCAGCCGAGCCCTTCCAGCCGGGTGCAGATCTCTCCCAGCAGCCAGGCGAGCGCCGCGTCGATATCGGTGCGGGCGGCGATCGGCTCGGCGAAGGACATCCGGGCGCAGGGCGGCGTCGATGGCCGCGACGCCGCCAGCGGTTCTTCCGCGTGGCCGAGCGCCCGGTCGAGCTGCCGCACCGTCCCGACCCCGAAGCGGGCGGCCAGCGAGCCGCGCGGCAGCCCGTAGAGATCGCCGATCCGCCGCAACCCGAGATGGGCAAGGCCGGCGGCAGTCTCGCGGTCGAGCCGGAGCGCTGCCACCGGCAGCCGCTCCAGCGCCCGCGCGGTGCCGCCGGGCGGCGCGATGGCGCCGGGCCGGCCATGCCGGGCCAAAGCCCAGGCCGCACCGGGGGTGTCGGCAAGCGCCGCGGACGCCGCGAGCCCCAACCCTTCCAGCCGCGTTGCCATATCGGTCAGCATCGCCGCCTCGCCGCCGAACAGATGGGCGCAGCCGGTGATGTCGAGGAACAGCCCGTCCGCCCCGTCCCGCGCGACGATCGGCGTATAACGCCCGGCCCAGCGCGCGAGCCGCGACAGCAATACGGCGTCGGCCCGCGGATCGGCCGGAACCGTCATCAGATGCGCCGCCACCGCGCGGGCATCGGCCAGCGTCATTCCGGGGCTGAGCCCCGCGCGCTCCGCCGCCAGGGTGACGCCGGACAGCAGGATGCGGCTGCCGCTCTCGGTGACCGCCGCCAGCGGCCGGTCATCGGGCGCCGGACCGCGATGCCGCAGGATGCGGTCAGTCGCCAGCCGACAGAACCACAGCGAAACGATGCGTCTTCTCATCCCAGTCCACCATCCATTCGCCCGTGCCGCCGCCGCGGCAGCGCCGCAGCGTCAAGCGCCAGCGCTGCCTGCCTCCACCCGGAACAGGATCCACCTGCCAGCGGCTGACCGCCGGGCTGGGCGGCATGAAACCCGGCGCGGATTGCTCTCTTTCGGCACCGGCTTCTGGCGCCGTGGCGCCGGGCGCATTGGCGCCATGGCGCCTGCCGGCGCCACGACACAGGAGGAACCCCGTCACCCCGCCGGTCTCCGCCGCCAGCTGCAGGCGGCGCATCGCCGCCATTCCCGGCGCCTGCGCGGTTTCCGCCACCACCGCGGCAAGGCCGGCGGTCCGCAACCCCTCCTCCGCAACCGCCAGCAGTTCCGCCCGACCGCGGCAACGCGCCAGCAGCAGCCGTTCTGGCGCCAGCCCCAGCATCGCCAGGCCCGGCGGATGGAGCACGCCCCGGCCCTCACCGGCCGGGCACCACAACACCGTCCCGCCACCCCGCGCCGCCAGCCGCCCGGCCAGCACCGCCACAAAACCGTCCGCTGCCGGCCCGGCGATCTCGTGCAGGGCCCCGGCTCGCAGCCCGCCTTCGCCCAGCGCCGCATCGATCGCCGGCACGCCGAGCGGCAGCACGCTGGTGGCCCGCGCCGCGGCGCCGCGCTCGATCCGCGCCACTGCCGCGCGCAAACCCGCAAGGTTCTCCCAACGGGACATCGACCCTCGCTCCAACAGCAAATGTTCTTGTTTTGTTCTAATCCGCATCGAAGCGCGAGTCAAGCAAGGCGCGGGCAGCGCATGCCTTTCACATTCGCGTGATCGGCGGTTGGCCCGACAGCGGCCGCCTGCAAGGTTGCATGCCATGCGCGAACCCATGCCACAGCCCCGTCAGCCGGCCGCACCTCGGTCGAACCCGGCCCTGCAGATCGCTGACTGGCGGCGCCAGGTTGCCGCGCTCTACGCCCGCATCCGCAGCGCGGCGGACCCGGCGGTCGGCTGGGAGGACTGGCGCCGCACGCGCAATGCCCTGTTCGCACACCACCCGCAATCGCCGCTGCCGGCCGCCGACCGGGCGGTGTTCGCCGGCCTGCCCTGCTATCCTTACGATCCGTCTTTAAGGTTTGCGGTCGAACTGGCGCCGATAGCGGACGAAACCGAGCAGCGGATGGAGCTGGGAGCCGACGGCGCAGTGCGGCTGCTCCCCGCCGGCCGTACCGTCGGCCTCGAAGGGCCGCTCGGCGGCGAACTGACCGTATTCTGGATCGCCGGCTATGGCGGCGGGCTGTTTCTGCCGTTCACCGATGCCACCTCCGGCCGTGAGACCTTCGGTGGCGGACGTTACCTCCTCGATTCGATCAAGGGTGCCGACCTCGGCATGGCGGAGGGCCGGCTCGTCCTTGATTTCAACTTCGCCTATCACCCCTTCTGCGTTCATTCCAGCGACTGGACCTGTCCACTGGCGCCCGCGGGCAACAATCTTCGACAGCCGGTACGCGGCGGCGAACGGCTGGCCTGACCCTCGCGACCGCCGAACCGCCAATCTTTGCCGCCAGCGCACTGGCGGAGGCGATGCGCGATTGCTAATGTCGCGGACGGACGCATGCCGCGCGCTGCCGGGGGTAACGAATCATGCAGAAAACGCTTGTCCTGACCTTTATCGCCGACGACCGGCCGGGCCTTGTGGAGCGGCTGTCCGAAACGGTGGCCACGGAAGGCGGCAACTGGCTGGACAGTCGCATGGCGCACCTGGCGGAGAAGTTTGCCGGGATCGCCCGAATCGAGATCGACGGGAACAAGGTATCCGCCCTGAAGACGGCGCTGTCGGCCCTGGAGGAAGAAGGCTTCCACCTGACGGTCGAGGAAACGTCGGGTGCCCCCGGGACGCCCGCGCGGGCACCGGTGAAGGAACCGGCATCATCGAAAGGCGCACTGTACACGCTCGACCTCGTGGGGCCGGACCAGCCTGGAATCCTGAGGGACATCACCCATTGCCTGGCCGAACGCGGGGTCAGCGTCGAGGACATGGACACCGACATTCGCGAGGCGCCAATGAGCGGCGGTCTGATGTTCTACGCCGAGGCGCAGGTTCGCGTGCCCGCCGGGTTGAGCGGCGACGAGTTGCGCCATGCGCTGGAGGCCCTGGCCGGCTCGCTGATGGTCGACATCACGCTACGCCGGGAAGATTAGAGCGAACGACCGGACCACGTTGCGCGCCGGTCGGGACGGCCGGCATCCGCCGCCGGTGGATCTGAAAGCCCCGGGGGAGGGCTCCAGATCCGCCGACGGCGAAGCCGGGTCTAGGCCGGCGACCGGTCGGCGACGCCCGCGGCGCGATAGGACCGGTCGTCGGACCGGCTGCCGAGGCGGTCCGCGGCGTAGCGCAGGATGACATAGCCCAGCAACGCGGACAGCGTGGAGCCGGCAAGCACGCCGATCCGAACGGCGGCAGCATGTTCGGGGTCGGAGAACGCGAGCGTCCCAATGAACAGGCTCATCGTGAAGCCGATGCCGGCAAGTGCCGACACGCCATAGATCTGCAGCCAGCCGACGCCGTCCGGCAACCGGGATACGCCCATCTTCACCGCCAGCCAGACGCTGCCGAATATGCCCAGTTGCTTGCCCACGAACAGGCCCGCCAGGATGCCGAGCGGGATGCCGGCAAACAGGTCGCCGAACGACAAATTGTGCAGCGCCACGCCGGCATTGGCGAAGGCGAAGATCGGCATGACCCCGAAGGCGACCCATGGTGCCAGCCCATGCTCGATTCGTTTTAGCGGCGATTCCTGGTCGTCTTGCGGACTTTTCAGCGGAATGAACAGGGCAACGACCACCCCGGCCAGGGTCGCATGCACGCCCGATTTGAGGACGCACACCCAGACGATCAGCCCTGTTACAAGGTAGGGGGCAACGCGCTGAACGCCGCGCGAATTGAGATAGGCAAGCACCGAGATGCCGAGCGCCGCGATGGCGAGGACACCAAGGGACAGCTGCGAGGTGTAGAACACCGCGATGATGATGATGGCGCCAAGATCGTCGATGATGGCGAGCGCCAGCAGAAAGACCTTCAGGGCCGCGGGAACGCGCGATCCCAGCAGCGCCAGCACGCCGAGCGCGAAAGCGATATCGGTGGCCGTCGGAACCGCCCAACCTCTCAGCGCTTCCGGATCACCCCGGTTGAGGGCGACATAGATCAGCGCCGGAACCACCATGCCGCCGATCGCCGCCAGCACCGGAAGCGACGCCTTCTGCACGCTGGACAGCCTGCCCTCGACGATCTCGCGCTTGATCTCCAGCCCGACGAGGAAGAAGAAGATCGCCATCAACCCGTCGTTGATCCAGAGCAACAGCGGCTTGTCGATCTCCAGCGCGCCGACCTGGACGACGACGGGTGTGCTCAGCAACATGTCGTACAGCCAGCTCAAGGGCGAATTGTCGAGCGTCAGCGCGGCCGCGGCCGCCGCCATCAGGACGATTCCACCCGCCGCCTCATGTTCGAAGAACGCCTGCGCGCCGCGCTTGATGTCTGCCGCCTTCGCAAGTGTTGCTTTCACCTTTGCCTCCCGATTTCAGCGCCCGCATCGGCGCTCCGTTTTTCGAAAAATATGCGCGAAGATCCGCGATCCCGGACGATCCGTCAGGCTGCCCAGCCGCGCGATTCCAGGCTGCCGCGCCCGGTCAGTACCGCCTCGGGGAGAGCAACCGGCGTCTCGAAATGATCGGGCTTCACCGCCAGTATCCCGCATTCGACGGATCGCAGAACCGCCTCCACCGCGTTGCCGAGAAGCAGGCCGGACAGGCCGAACCGCCCCTCGGTCCCCATCACGATGAGGTCGATCTGTTCGCGCTCCGTCAGGCTGACGATCGCCCGCTCCGGAAGATCGCGCGGCAGATGCAGCCGGTGATTGATCGCTCCCATCGGATAGCCCGCCAGCAGGGCATCCACCGCCTGCCGGCGCTTGCTTTCGTGTCGCCGCAGGATGGCCTGGCGCTGTTCCGAGCTGATTTCAGACCTGATGGTATCGAGGTCCTTCCCCTCGACATCCCAGGCATGCACGACATGCAGCAAGGCCTGGTCGCGCGAGGCCAGCGACGCCGCGAGATCCATGATCTTCACATTGAGATGGTCATGGAGAACGGCCGCCGGGTCGATCGCGGCCAGAATGCGCTGATAGGGAATGGCCTGACCCGGCCGGATGACCCAGACGGGGCAGGGACACTTTCGGATCACCTGCGCTGCCGCCCCGCCAAACACGACGTCACGCAGGGTCTTTCCGGCCTGTGCGCTCATGATGACGAGATCGTGCTGGTGCCGCACCACCTGGCGGATGATCTCCTCGAAGGGAACACCGGCCAGAACACCGCAATCGACCGTCGCCACACCCGCATGACGCACGCTGTCGGCCAGCCGTTCGGTGCGTTTTGCGGCCTCGGCCGCCAGCCCCGGAAGTGGTGCCTCGCGAAGGACGGTCGCGATCGTCAGTCGGGCACCGTTGCTCTGGCTCAGCGCGACCGCCTGGCTCAGCGCATCGTCTCCGCCGATCGCGTCGTCATAAACGACCAGCACATTCTTGAATCTTTTCATGTCGATCTTTCCTCCCTGTCGGCTCCGGGACGGCTGCTCACCATCGGCCGGCGGCAGCAGCGTGGTCGGCTGGAGGAAAATATGATGTGACATTTTTGATAGGACCAATTGAATTTTATCGCGATTTTGATAGATTTTCTCTATTGACGTTCAACTTTGTCCGGTGACAGATGCCGAGCTTGCGCCAACTCGAATACCTTCTCGCTCTCGAAGAGCATCGCCATTTTCGGCGCGCGGCGGAAGTGTGCGGCGTCAGCCAGCCGACGCTGAGCGCTCAGCTGCGCGGTCTGGAGGAGCGGCTCGGCGTCCAGCTTGTCGAGCGCAACCGCTCGGCCGTCATCGTGACACCCGTTGGTCGACAGGTTGCCGCAATCGGGCGGCGCATGCTGAGCGACGCCGAGGAAATCCGGCAATTGGCCGCGGCTCAGGGCGAGGACATGGGGGGCACGATCCGGCTGGGACTGCCGCCGACGATCGGGCCGTACCTGCTTCCAAGAATGATCTCCGATCTGCACGCAACGTACCCGAAGCTGAAGCTGTACGTACGTGAGGACATCCCCACGGCGCTTCCGCCCGCCCTCGAACAGGGACGTCACGACGTCCTGGTCATGCCGTTGTCGGTCAATCGCAAGGATCTCGATGTAGAGCCGCTGTTTCGCGAACCGCTCTATCTCGCCATGGCGGCCGATCACCCGCTCGCGGCACGAAGCAAGCTGGGCCGACGGGACCTCCGCGGATACGCCGTCTTGACCCTGGAGTCGGGCCATCAGCTGCACGAGCAGGTCAAGCGGTTGTGCGACGAGGTCGGCGCCAAGCTGATGTCGGACTATGAGGGGACCAGCCTCGATACGCTTCGAGAGATGGTCGGCATGGGAATGGGCGTATCGTTCCTACCCGGCCTGTACGTACACTCGAGCCTGGCGCAGGACGCGACGATCAAGGTGTCTTCGATCAGCGGCGCGCCGATCTACCGCACGGTCGGCCTGGTATGGCGCAAGAGCTCGGCGCGCAAGCAGGAGTTTCTCGTCCTGGCCAACCATCTTCGCGACGCCGTCCGCCGCGAATTCCCGCAGTTCACGATCATCGGTTGAAAGGGGTCAGGTCGCACGATCTCGTCGATCTCGACCCGGGGATTTTTATGCGGCGGGAACCTTCGCAGTCTCAGGCCACCGCGGCGGCGTGGCGGCGCGCCGAGTCGAGGAAGGCGTCCACGTCGGCTTCCGCCGTGTCGAAGGCGCAGATCAGGCGCACGCCGTCGGGTCCGGCATCGGGCCAGTCATAGAACTGGAACCCATCATCGCGCAGGCCCTGTCGCACGGCTTGCGGCAGGATCGGGAAGATCTCGTTGGCCTCCACCGGATGGGCCAGCGAGACGCCCGCGATCGCGGCCAGCCCCTCGGCCAGGCGAGCCGCCATGGCGTTGGCATGGCCGGCGCTGCGCAGCCACAGATCGTCGGCCAGATACGCCTCCAGCTGCGCCGACAGGAACCGCATCTTCGAGAACAGATGCGCCGCACGCTTGCGCCGGAAGCCCATCTCGGCGGCGCGGCTGCGCAAGCGCTCGGCAAAGATCACCACGGCTTCCGCCGCCAGCGCGCCATTCTTGGTGGCGCCGAACGAGAGGATGTCGACGCCGGCCTTCCAGGTTGCCTCGGCCGGCGTGCAGCCGAGCGTCACCAGCGCGTTGGCGAAGCGCGCGCCGTCCATGTGCAGGCCCAGCTCGCGGCCACGGCACAGCTCGGCGATGGCGGCGATCTCGGCCGGCGTATAGATGGTGCCGGACTCGCTCGCCTGGCTGATCGAGACCGCCGCCGGCAGCGCCTCGTGAACGCCGCGATAGCCCGCGTATTGCAGCGCCGACGCGAGCGCCCCGGCCGTGAACTTGCCGTGCGGCCCGTGCACCCCGATCAGTTTCGCGCCGCCGGTATAGAATTCGGGCGCGGCGCATTCATCGGTGTTGACATGGCTCTCCGGATGGCACCAGACAGCGCCCCAGGCCGGACACATCAGGGCGAGCGAAAGGGCATTGGCGGCCGTCCCGGTCGCCACCGGGAAGACCTCGACCTCGGTCTCGAACACCTCGGCGATCGTACCCTTGACGCGCTCGGTCACCAAATCCGCGCCATAAGGCATGGCGCGCCCGCCGTTGACCCGGGCCAGCGTCTCGAGCATTTCCGGCGAACAGCCGGCCATATTGTCGCTGCCGAAATTCATTGCCCCTCCGCTTCGAGGTCGATCGCGCCGATCAGATCGCCGCTATCCAGATCGATCACCAGATATCTCTGGCTGTTATCGGACAGCGACAGCCGCACGACCATGCGGCGGCCGTCGATCACGGTTTCGGCCACCCGCGCGCCTTCCGGCACCGCAATGCGCATCGCGGTCCAGGACTCTCCGAGCGAAGCCTCCGGGGCACCGGCATCGCCGCCGTCCGCGACGCCGCCGAATTTCACCGCAATGCCATATGCGAGAACGCCCATCATGATGACGATGAGCACACCCAGGAAGATGACGAGGGCCTTGAGTGCCTGCATGGATTCGTCCAGTGTCGGCCGTGATGACGGGCCGCGAAGAGATCCTGATCCACAACGTCGAACCGCACGAGGCCGGCCAGCG
>CP070634.1:973197-1020964 GCA_020356105.1 Rhodospirillales bacterium
TGCAGCCGGACAGCGAAATCGTGGCGATCAGGGACGGCAAGATCGTGGACGTTGACGTGATAGCGAGAGAAGCGCTGGCATTATACGAAAAACAGCGCGCGAAATCCGACGGGGACCCGTAACGATATGGGGCGGGCAGCCGGCGCGATCCGGCGGCCTTATCATGTCCGCCGGTATCGCAGGTCGGGCCGTCGCCTGGCCATTGAATGTCCGCATTCTGCCTGTAAGCCGAAGACTGTTCACGGCGTCAGGATGGTCTCGGAATAGCCAATAGTTGCCGTCACTATTGACTGCTTTGAGGGCAATCGACCCCCGTCAGGGCTTGCGCAAGGCCTTGACCAAAGCCGCGACATCTTCTTCGCCGTAACCTGCATGCATCGCGCGACTGATGATGTTTGCAACGAAGTCAGGAAACTCACTGCTAATTCCTGCATCCCGCGCTTGTTCATTGAACCGGCGGGAAACAACATCCCAAACCCCCACTGTCGCGTCTGGATCGAGGTAGTCCTCATTCCTAATCCGATTTGCCAGGATACGCACTCGGTCGCCCTCGGGGAGCATCGATTCGAAGGCGTCGAGACCCACGTTTTCCGCTTCACATAGGCAAATGCTGTGGAAACCACCGATCATCTGGCCTATGCGCTGAGATAACCACGCAAGATCAAGGGTGAGGTGAAATTCACACGCGGAGATGTGCTACATACACGACATGAACACTGGATACCGAATACGCCGCGGGCAGGTGGAAGATGTTATCTCTCTCGCCAAACTGGCAGCCGAGACTTTCGAGGCCACCTATCCAGACCTAACCAAGAAGGAGGTGAAGGAATACGTGCAGCAGGTATTCTCCGTTACCGAGATACGAGCCGAGCTTGCGCATGCCGGGATATTCCTACTGGTTGACAGTTCTGACAACTTGGCCGGCTATTCCCACCTGAAAGCCTCTGATGCGCCTTCTGAAGTCCGCGCACTTCGCCCGATTGAACTGGTGCGCTTATTCTTGGTCGATAGCGCAAAAGGCCGTGGACTGGGTCACATGCTCTTAAGCAAGGGTTTGCGCTGGTCCTCAAGACGCGGGTACGACTCATGCTGGCTCAAAGTCTGGGATCAAAACCCTGGGGCCATAGGGTTTTATGAGAAACAAGGGTTTCACATCGCCGGTGAATCTCAATATACGACCGGCGGTATGAATGACCGGGTCTTGCTGATGGTCAAATCAATTTGACCGTCTTAGGAACCGTGAGTCGCAGCCTCAGTGATTCAGAACAATGGTGCCTTTGGGTGTCCGAGATGGGTCAGGAATACGCATAGGGTAGACCTATCGTCCGGTCGCAGAGCAACCTGTCCGTTTCGTTTCACACTGGGACTACCGTAACAGCGCAAAGTGGAAACTAAAACCAAGCCGGATTGCCATATGTCCGCCTTGGGTCAGGAGCAGCTGTGCCGAAGGCCTTTCGCCGGAGTCTGCCATAGCGCGGAAAGCAAACATGACCTGCCAAGTAGCGGACGTTCCGGGTGTCGCGCCCGCCCCCCTTGCATCGCAACGCATCTGCGTATATAAGGCCGCGCGGCGTGGGGACTGCCCCGCGCCCCGATAGCGCGTCCGGGCCCGATGGGTATGCCCGGCCGCTACGCAAGATGAAAGGACATGAAATGCCCAAGATGAAGACGAAAAGCAGCGCGAAGAAGCGCTTCCGCCTGACCGCCAAGGGCAAGGTGCGGTTCAACAGCGCGGGCCTCAGCCACATGCTGCGCCGGCGCTCCCAGAAGATGAAGCGGACCAACCGCGGAACGCAGATCATGGCCGCGTGCGACGCCAAGGTCGTCAAACGCAACTATCTGCCCAACGCCTGAGCCCTCATCGTTAAGGAGACCGAATCATGGCACGCGTCAAGCGGGGCGTTACCACGCACGCCCGTCACAAGAAAGTCATCAAGCTGGCCAAGGGCGCGCGCGGCCGCGCCAAGAACACCTTCCGCGCCGCGATCCAGCGGGTCGAGAAGAACCTGCAATACGCCTATCGCGACCGGCGCACGCGCAAGCGCGATTTCCGCGGCTTGTGGATCCAGCGCATCAATGCCGGCGCGCGGCAGCACGGCATGACCTATTCGCAGTTTATGAACGGCCTGAAGAAGGCGGAGATCGATCTCGACCGCAAGATCCTGGCGGAGCTCGCGGTCAGCGAGCCGGCCGCGTTCGAGGCCCTGGTCGGCCAGGCGCGCGACGCGCTGGCCGCCGCCGCGAAGTAAGGGGCAGAGGGCGGAGCGCCGCCGGGCACCGGCGGCGAGGATCCGATGAGCGATCTTGAGGCACTCCGGGGGAGAATCGTCGAGGCGACGGCCGCCGCGACCTCTCCCGACATGCTCGAAATCGTCCGGGTCGAGGCGCTCGGCAAGAAGGGGACGGTCACCGGCCTGTTGAAGGAGCTCGGCCGGATCCCGGCCGAAGAGCGTCGCGAACGCGGTCAGGCCATCAACGCCCTCAAGGAAGAGGTCAGCGCGGCGATCGATGCCCGCAAGGCGGAGCTGGAGGCGGCCGCGCTGGACGCGCGGCTTGCCGCGGAATCGGTCGACGTGACCCTGCCGGCGCGACCGCAGCCGGATGGCCGGCTGCACCCGATCAGCCAGACAATGGACGAGATCGTCGCGATCTTCGGCGAGATGGGCTTCGCCATCGCAGAAGGGCCCGACATCGAGGATGATTTTCACAACTTCACGGCGCTGAACATCCCGCCGGAGCATCCCGCGCGGCAGATGCATGACACCTTCTACCTGCGCGCCAAGGACGTCGGCAACCGCATGGTGCTGCGCACCCACACCTCGCCGGTGCAGATCCGCGCCATGCAGGCGCTGATCAAGGGCGACGGCCCGGACGGCCTGCCGCTGCGTATCATCGCCCCGGGCCGCACCTATCGCTGCGACAGCGACATGACGCATACGCCGATGTTCCACCAGGTCGAGGGACTGATCGTCGACCGGACGACTCATATGGGGCATCTCAAGGGCTGTCTGATCGACTTCTGCCGCGCCTATTTCGAGGTGCCAGACGTGCCGGTACGGTTCCGGCCCAGCCATTTCCCGTTCACCGAGCCCTCGGCCGAGGTCGATATCGGCTGCAGTCGCGAGGGCGGCGAGCTGAGGATCGGCGACGGCGACGACTGGCTCGAGATCCTCGGCTGCGGCATGGTGCACCCGAACGTGCTGGCAGCCTGCGGAATCGATCGCGATATCTACCAGGGCTTCGCCTTCGGCATGGGGATCGAGCGCATCGCCATGTTGAAATACGGCATTCCCGACCTGCGGACCTTCTTCGACGCCGATCTGCGCTGGCTGAAGCATTACGGTTTCGTGCCGCTCGAGGTGCCGACGCTGATTCGGGGGCTGACGCCGTGAAGTTCACCCTGTCCTGGCTCAAGGACCACCTCGAGACCGACGCGTCGCTCGGCGAGATCACCGATGCCCTAACCGCCCTCGGCCTCGAGGTCGAGGGGGTGCATGACCCGGCGAAGGACCTTGCGGCCTTCACTGTCGGCTATGTCGTCGAGGCCAAGAAGCACCCGAACGCCGACAAGTTGAGCCTGTGCATTGTCGACACCGGCACCGAGAAGGTCCAGGTGGTCTGCGGCGCGCCGAACGCACGGACCGGTATGAAAGGCGTGTTCGCGCCGGCCGGCACCTATATTCCGGGCACCGGGCTGGACCTCAAGAAAGGGGTCATCCGCGGCGAGGAGTCGAACGGCATGCTCTGCTCCGAGCGCGAGATGGGCCTGTCGGACGAGCATCAGGGCATCATCGAGCTGCCGGAGGACGCGCCGGTCGGTGCGCCCTTCGCGAAAATCATGGGGCTCGACGATCCGGTCATCGAGATCGGCATCACCCCGAATCGTGGCGATTGTCTCGGCGTGCGCGGCATCGCCCGGGATCTGGCCGCAGCCGGGATTGGTACTCTGAAGGACTTCGCCACGGCCGAGCCGGTGCCGCCCGCCTTCGAGAGCCCGATCCAGTGGCGGCGGGAGTTTCCGAAGGGCCAGGACGATGCCTGCCCGATGGTCGTCGGCCGCTATTTCCGGAATCTTACAAACGGACCCAGCCCCGCCTGGATGCAGCACCGTCTTCTGGCGATCGGCCTCAGGCCGATCTCTGCGCTGGTCGACATCACCAACTACGTCACCTTCGATCTCGGCCGGCCGTTGCATGTGTTCGATGCGGCGAAGCTCGAGGGCGGCACGCTGACCATGCGTTTTGCCAAGACCGGCGAGACGATTCTTGCCCTTGACGGCAAGGAATATGAACTCGAGGAGGGCATGACCTGCATCGCCGACGCACGGGGCGTGCATGGCATCGCCGGGGTGATGGGCGGCGAAGTCACCGGCTGCACGGCCGAGACCACTGAGATGTTTCTGGAGGTGGCGCTGTTCGATCCGATTCGCACCGCCGCGACGGGGCGCAGGCTCGGCATCGAGTCGGATGCGCGCTACCGCTTCGAGCGCACAGTCGACCCGGAATCGGCGCTGTGGGGCGCTGAGGTCGCGGCGCACCTCGTGCTCGATATCTGTGGCGGCGAGGCGAGCGACCTTTCAATCGCCGGCGAGATGCCGGACACCGCCCGCGAGGTGACGCTGCGGGCCGATCGCGTGAAGACGCTGGGCGGCGTGGACCTGCCGGTCAAAGCGCAACGGCAGATCCTCGAGGCGCTCGGCTTCGCGACGAAGGAGAGCAAGGGTGCGATCGTCGCCACCACGCCGTCCTGGCGCCCCGACATCACGATCGAGCCCTGCCTCGTCGAGGAGGTGCTGCGGGTCAAGGGCTTCGATGCGATCCCGGCGGTGCCGCTGGAACGCGAGAGCGACCTGCCGGAGCAGATCCTCACCCTGGGCCAGCGGCGCGAGAGCTTCGCCCGCAGGGTGCTGGCTGGCCGCGGCCTGCTGGAAGCGGTGACCTGGTCGTTCATGGCCGAGGACCAGGCGGCGCTGTTCGGCGGTGTGCCCGCGCAACTTCACCTCGAGAATCCAATCAGTGCCGATCTTGCGGTGATGCGCCCCTCAATTCTCGCCAATCTCGTTGCCGCTGCGGCGCGCAACACCGACCGCGGTTACCCCGATCTCGGCCTGTTCGAGGTCGGCCCGGCCTGGCGAGACGACACGCCGGAGGGCGAGGACATCGTTGCTGCCGGCCTGCGCGCCGGCAATTCCGGACCGCGCCACTGGGCGGCGGCGTCGCGCGCCGTGGACGCCTTCGACGCCAAGGCGGATGCGCTCGCGGTGCTGGCGGCGTGCGGCGCACCGGTCGACAATCTCCAAGTCACGCGTGATGCGCCAGACTGGTATCATCCCGGGCGGTCCGGAACGTTGCGGCTCGGTCCCAACGTGCTGGCCCGGTTCGGCGAGATCCACCCGCGCGTCTTAAGAGCGATGGGCATGAAGGGTCCGGCGGCCGGATTCGAGATCTTCCTGCACCACATCCCGCAGCCGCGCGCGAAGGGCGGCAAGACGCGGGCCCTGTTGCGGCCTTCGCCGTTCCAGCCGGTGGGCCGGGATTTCGCCTTCGTGGTCGACGCCGAGGTGCCGGCGGAGGCACTGATCCGCGCCGCTAGGGGCGCCGACAAGACGCTGATCAGCGAGGTCAGCCTGTTCGATGTTTACGAGGGCGAGGGGGTGGCCGAGGGCAAGAAATCGGTTGCCGTAGCCATCACCCTGCAGCCGCGGGAGAAGACGCTGACCGACGAGGAGATCGAGCGCGTCTCGGCCGCGGTGATCGCCGCGGTCGAAAAGCAGACCGGCGGCGTATTGCGCGCCTGACGCCGGCGCGGTCACTATCGGATATTCCTGCTGCTGCCGGGCCTATTGCCGAAGCCGCGGCCTCATGCTTCGGGACGCCCCCTCCGGGGCTCCTCAGCATGAGGACGCTCCGCCGTTCGAACGTCTTGGTCCCTAATATCCCGCACGATCGTTGCTGCGGTGCGAGCGTTGGCACGGCACGCTGCGGCATGTCGCGCAGCAGAAAACTGAAATCGTAGTTGACGGATATGCCCGTGCCGCGGAAAGTCTATGGTGAGGCCACGCGCAAGGTGATGCTGGTACGCTCGCGCCGCTGTCGCCCGTGGCTGGAAGAGTAGCTGGACCAACCGAATGATTGGGACGACATGCCCCGCGCGCCGCGGCACGCCGCCGAAAATCTCTCGAGCAAGTCCTATGTGGTGCCGTGCTCCAGCACCTTCCGCGATTCCGTGTTGGACCTGGCCGCGCGTCGCAAGGTCAATCCCGGCGAGCTCGCGCGGGCGGTGCTGCTGCTGCTACCGGCGAAGGCCGCGGCCTTTCCGGATCCGGGCGAGCCGGAGCCGGGCGACCGGGAGACCGTGATCCTGAAAACGGGTGCGAATGCGGGCAAGCACTGGCGCCGCAAGCCGCGGCTGCAGGTGCGCACGCTGGCTGGCCGCAGCGCGGCGCAGATCCGCGCCGCTCTTGCCCTGGCGCTGGCCATGGAAGGTGGCGAGGTGACGCTGACGATGGAGGATGGCGGCGCCCCAACTGCAGCCGAGAAATTGACGCGCGCGCAAGCCGAGATTGCCCACCTGCGGCGTCAGGTGCAGGCGCTTTCATTCGAACCGCTCGCCAACGGCGTGCGCAGCCGCGCGCAGGCGCTCCACATTCTCGGGCTGGCCCCGGGGGCCGTTCCCGATGCGGCCGAGATTCGCCATCGTTACCGCAAGCTCGCCGCGATTCACCATCCCGACGGCGGCAACGGCGATCACAAGCGCATGAGCCAGCTCAACGAGGCGGTGCGGATCTTGCGCGGCAAGGGCTGAGGACGATCCCGCCGGATGCGACATCGCGTTCGCGTCTACCTCAGTTTATCAGGAAAAGCGCGGCGTTCAGCGCTGTCGCGTAACACACCCAGAGAAAATAGGGGGCCATCAGCGCCCCGGCCCAGCGGTCGATCCGCCAGAACAGCCTGGCGCTGACTGCGATGGCGAGTAGCAGGACGACGATCTCAGCCAGAGCCAGTTCGATCCGTTGCAGGCCGAAAAATAGGAACGACCATGCGAGGTTGAGGGTGAGTTGAACCGCGAAGGCCGAAAGTGCCGGCCAGGTCGTGCGGATCGGCGCACGACGCCAGACCCGCCAGGCGGCGATCGCCATCATGACGTAGAGCGCTGTCCAGACGATCGGGAAAACCCAGTCCGGCGGGTTGAACGCGGGTTTGTCGAGCGCGCGGTACCAGGTGTCGATACTACCCCTGGTCACCGCGCCGCCGATGATCGAAACCGCGGCGCAGGCCGCCGCGAACGCCAGCAGGCCGAGGATATCGCGGCCCCGCGAACGCGGCCCCGGCGGTGGCGCTGTCATGCCGGGCTCACTCATCGGCGATCGTCCCGACGACCGTGAGCTCGCCGGTTTCGCTCCGGCGGACGACGACCAGCTCTCCCGAAGCTGGGTATATTCCGGTCAGTGCCGTGATGTTCACTTGGTGGGTCACCAGCACCAGCGGGGTATCGAGCGTCTGGTCGGACAGCCACTGCCGCAGGGCGCGGGTCTGCGGCTCGCGCTGGCCCGATCTCTGAAAGAACGAGTTGAGCGACCGCAATTCCGTCGCCGGGCCGAGATCCAGCAGCTGCGCCGTCTCCCGGCATCGGCACCACTGGCTGGTATAGACCCGCGCCGCCGCGATGCCGTTGGCCTTGAAGCCGGCGCCGATTTGCGCCGCCTGTTCACGCCCGGCATCGGAGAGATTCCGCTGCGTGCGACAATCGCTGAGCTTGAAGTTCGACGGGTCGCCCGTCCCCGGCGCGATCGCGTGTCGCAACAGCGCGACATGCCCGTCCGTGCGAAGGGCGGACCATAGGGCCGCTTCGTCGGCCGCCGCCCGCGCAGCGGTGAGACCGAGCAGAACAAGGATCGCACAGCCGACGCGCAACCTTCCTGTCACGCGTTCCAGTCGCGACGGTCTCGGATGGCCGCCAACCGGCTCCCGGCGCGGTCGCAGTTCGACTCGCCCGGGTCGGGACGGCATGGCCAAGGATTCGCATTTGCCGACGCTGTCCTGCCGCCTGCGGTCTGCGGTCCCTTCTTCCCGGCCGGTCATCCGGCCGCACCGACCACAAGCGCGGCGACAACGACGCCCGTCAGGGGGAGCCGCAATCTGCGATACCAGAGCGGAGCCTCGCCGATTCGGCTGGCACGGCCATCGAACAACAGCATACCGGTGAAAGCCGCTGCCAGGATCAACAGGCCCAGCGGCCGGGCCACGAACAGCGCGCCCCAGCCGACGAGCGACGGTATAACGCTGTAGGCGAGGCGGCGGGCAGTGCGACAGACGCCGCTATCCGGGCCGAGTCCGGCCATCGCAAGACCCCAGTGGACGCCGCCGAGGAACGAGAGGATGACGGCGCCATATGCGGCGAGTGCCAGGCGGGCGAACTCCCCGAGCGCCGGCTCGGCCGCCAGGCCGGCCGCGGCAAGACCCACGAATGGCAGCGCGCCGAGGCCGCCGAGCCATTTCGCGGTCGGCGGCACGGCCGGCGGCCCAGCGTTGGTGCCGCCGTGCCCGTGTGGCGCGCTAGCCTCGCCGCGCGATGCCTCGCGCATCGTGTCGTCCAGAACGGTCATTTCGCCTCCTTCGCCGCGAGCAGCATGAAGTTCACGCCGGTGTCCCGGGACAGCCGCCAACGATCGGCGATCGGGCTGTAGGATACGCCGACAATTTCGGTCGTCCGCAGCCCCGATCGCCGTAACATGCCGCGAATTTCGTCCGGGCGCAGGAAGCGGTGCCATTCGTGCGTTCCCTTCGGCAGCCAGCGCAGCACATATTCCGCGCCGACGATCGCAAGGAGAAAAGCGCGAGCCGTCCGGTTCAGCGTTGCGACAAGCAGGAGGCCGCCGGGTTTCACCAGATCGCCGCAGTCCTTCATGAGTTGTTGCGGGTCGGCCACGTGTTCGACCACCTCGGCATTGACGACCACATCGAAGCGCTCGCCCGTCGCCACGACGTGTTCGGCGAGACCGTGCCGGTATTCGATCGACAGCCCTTCCTGCGCCGCATGCCAGCGGGCGATCTCGATGTTGCGGGCAGTGGGATCGATCCCCACGACCTCGGCGCCGCGCTTGGCCAGCGGTTCGCAAAACAGCCCCGCGCCGCATCCGACATCAAGGATCCTCACGCCGGACAACGTGTCCTCGTTGCCGGGGTTGCGCCCGAAATGCCGGGCGATTCGGCTGACGAGATAATCGCGTCGTACGGCGTTGAACTTGTGGGCGACGCGGAACTTGCCCTCCGGCTTCCACCATTCCTCGGCCAGTTTCTCGAAGCGTTCGATCTGCTTGGGGTCGACGGTCCCTGACTCCGGCCAAGGTGAGTCGATTTGATCCTTTTTCAGCATCTGCCGTGTTGCCGTTGTATTGAAGATTGAATGTCTGTTTCGTGCGCCGCCCGATTATCCGCCGGCCCGTTCGATGCGCGCCAGCTGCGCCTCGATGGCGACCGCCACCTCGCGCGAAGTCGGCTCGGTCCGCGTCGAGAACCAGGCCACGAGTTCGCCTTCGGGCCCGATCAGGTATTTGTGGAAGTTCCAGCGTGGTGTGCCGGCATCACCGACCTCGCCCGCGGCCCACATGTAGAAGGGATGCGCGTCCGCGCCCTTGACCGGGACCTTGCTCGTCATCGGGAAATCGATGTTGAAATTGACCTCGCAGAACCGCTTGATCTCGTCTTCCGTGCCCGGCTCCTGGTTGCCGAAATCGTTCGACGGCACGCCGAGCACGATGAGGCCGCGGTCGCGGTAGCGCTCCCAGACCGCCTGCAGCCCGTCATACTGGCGGGTAAAACCGCAGAATGACGCCGTGTTGACGACCATCACCACCTTGCCGCGGAAGTCCGACAACGGCAGCGGGCCGCCCTCGATCGCGGTGAAGGTAAAGTCATGCGCCGATTTCCCGGCACCTTCGGCGCTCGCGGGCGCGGCGGCCGCCACCAGCCCCAGCAAAATCATGATTGCACGCATGCGCATCTTCGAACCCCTCATTGGTCACATACCAATACATACGGTCTCCGACAGTATCTGGACCAATTGATCCGGAACGGCAACCCAGTGCGTATGCGGTGTCAGCCGTGCTGCGGTCGATTGAGGGCGATGACGCGCTACCGCTCGACCGCGACTACGACCTCGTTGCGCCGCAGGAAGGGCAGCGTCCAGGGCGGGTCGTAGAAATAGGCGACCGGTTCGGCCGTCGGACGCCAGGGCGTTTCCGCGAGCGCGCGCAGCAACTGCGTCGTCTTCTCGGCCACCGCGTCCCTCCCCCGCGAACCGCTGAACCGGAGTGCTGCGACCGTCTGCCCGGGGAGCGCGACGATGCGCACGCGCGGATCGAGGGGCGCCGGCGTCGATTCCAGGTCGAGGCCCGTCGGCAGGAAGAATCGCATGCGCAGTGTCGCTTCGCCCGTTCGCGCGCTTTCTACCGGCACGGTCATGGCGATCTTTTCCGACGCCGCCGCGGTCTCGACCGGGGTCGTCATGGCGATCTGCCGGTTTGACCGGTTGGCGCCGGAAATATAGTCGAACAGCAACCGGAAAGCGGCGTTGCGGGCCGGCTTCTCGTCGGCGGCCTCGACAAGCGCCTCCGCGGCGACACGCGGCGGGTAGCGCCGCACCTCGATGGTCTCGACCAGCTGCGCGACGATCTCGTAGGTCGGCTGTTCTGTGCCGGAGCGGATGCCGAACACGGAGCAGCCGGAGATTAGAAGGGACATGGCGATGATGTGTGCGGTGCGTTGCATTTCTCTGGGGATACGTGCGCGGCGCGGCGCCGGATTACTGCGCACGCGGCAAAGTATTGCGGCCCCGGCCGGTGCGCGCCGTGCTGTGCGCCGTGAGGCCGCGCTGAACGGAGCGGAAAACGCCCGTGCATGGTGTCGGACACGCGCCATCGCCCCACCCGGCCATCGCCCGGGTGGGGATGCCCCTCGTCCGACGCGGGTTGCGGCGACGCGCGGCCCGTGCTAGGCGGTGTCGCGCTTTATCGTGTCCGCTGCGGCACGAGGAACCTGCAACAAGACAACGGCGATGGTCGATTTCCTGCGCGATTTCCTGTTTCGTCGCAAGGGCGCGGCGCCCGAGGGGGCGTCCGGCCACGGTGAGGCTGAGCTGCGTCTTGCCGCGGCGGCGCTGATGGTCGAGGCGGCCAAGCTGGATGGCGCCTTCGAGGATGCCGAGCGCGGTCGAATCGCCACAATCCTAGGCGATCGCTTCGCAATGAATGCGGATGATATCGCCACCCTGATCGCGGCGGCCGATGCGGAAACCGATCTTGCCGGCGGACTCTATGGCTTCACCCGCACGGTGCGCGACAATTTCGATCATGCCGAGCGCGTGGCGATGATCGAGATGCTGTGGGATGTCGCGTACGCGGACGGCGTCCTGCACGATTTCGAAGCAAACATGTTGCGCAGGGTGGCCGGACTTTTGTATGTGACGGACCAGGAAAGCGGCGCGGCGCGCAAACGGGTGCTGGACCGACTTTCCGGCGAGGCCGGCACGGCCGGTGGGCAAGGGACGAAGAGCTGAGGAGAGGGCCGGCATGACCTATGTCGTCACCGAAAACTGCATCCGCTGCAAGTACATGGATTGCGTTGAAGTGTGTCCCGTCGACTGCTTTTACGAAGGCGAGAACATGCTGGTCATCCATCCAGATGAATGCATCGACTGCGGCGTCTGTGAGCCGGAATGCCCGGTCGAGGCAATCCTGCCGGACACCGACAGCGAGGGCGAGGACTGGGTGGAAATGAATCGAGAGTATTCAGAGAAATGGCCCAACATCACCCGCAAGAAGGATCCGCCGGACGACGCCGATGACTGGAAGGATGTGTCCGATAAATTCGAGAAGTATTTCAGTCCGGAGCCGCCGAAGTCCTGATCCGGCGTGCCGCCTTTGCTGTGAGGTGGCCCGGATTAGGCGACCACTGAACAACCCCCTGTAAATCGACGAAAAAACCTGTTATATTATTACCCCGTATAGCGAGCGAGGAAAGCGCTCGCCCGTTCCGCGGGGCGGTGGTCGGGCGGGATGATTCCTGCATAACATTGAGCGGACGGAATGGTCGCGGCCTGAGCCTTGGAATGGCCGGGTCGCGAGGGTCGGCGCAGAGCGCGCTGGCACGGGAGAGGTTGTGATTTCCGAACCGCTTGTATGGCGTGCAGGAATTGTTGTCCACCGCGCGGTAGCCGTGTTGACGATTGGTATCAAGGGGCTGAAGGACCAAATGAGTGGGACAATTGACGCGTTGAAGTTTCGCGGCGGTGAATGGGTGGTCTACCCCACCCACGGCGTCGGAAAGGTGGCCGGCATTGAAGAGGCGGAGATCGCCGGATGTCGTCTGGAGCTGATCGTGATCCACTTCGACAAGGATCGGATGACGCTGCGGATTCCAGTCGCCAAGGCGCGCAATTCAGGCCTGCGCCCGCTGTCGTCGCGCGACCAGATGAAGAGCGCCCTGAAGACGCTGAAGGGGCGCAGCCGCGTCAAGCGAACGATGTGGAGCCGCCGGGCCCAGGAATATGAGGCCAAGATCAATTCGGGCGATCCGGTGTCGATCGCCGAGGTGGTCCGCGACCTGCACCGCAACGCCGACCAGCCGGACCAGTCCTACAGCGAACGGCAGATCTACCAGGCCGCCCTCGATCGCCTGGTGCGGGAATTCGCAGCGGTCGAGAACCTCGACGAGAGCGCGGCGACGGAGAAACTCGAGGCGATGCTCAAGGCTGCTTGAGGGCGGCCTCCCACGCCCCCCGACAGGCGCACAGCCGGCGCTTGCCATTCAGGGCCTGACCGCATGCGCGATTTGACATCCATTGCCGAAATCCGTGGTGCCCCGCGGATCTGGGCAGTGGGCGCGGTGCACGGCGAGGCGAGCCGGCTTAAGACTCTTCACGATCGGCTCGAGCCTCGTCTCGGTGCGCGCGACGCGCTGGTCTACCTCGGCAATTATCTGGGGCACGGGCCGGATGTCGTCGGGACGGTCGAGGAGTTGCTGGCCTTCCGACGTCGGGTTCTCGCGCATCCGCCGCTGCGGGTGGCGGCCGACGTTATCTACCTACGGGGCAGCCAGGAGGAAATGTGGCAGAAATTATTGCAGCTGCAGTTCGCCAGTGATCCACGGGCGATCCTAGCTTGGGTGCTGTCGCGCGGTGTGGAGGCTACGTTGCGGGCCTATGGCGGCGATCCGGACGCCGGGGCACGGGCGGCGGCGGGAGGCACCATACTGCTCAACGAATGGACCCGGACATTGCGCGATTCGGTGCGCAGGTATCCGGGGCACGATGCCTTCTTCGCAGGCTTGAAGCGGGCCGCGGTCAGCAATGGAGAGGGCCGACTGCTCTTCGTCAATTGCGGCATCGATACGCAGCGGCCGCTGGCCGCACAGAGCGATGCCTTCTGGTGGGCCGGACGAAGCTTTTCGGAGATCACCGAACCGTATGAGGATTACCGTCGTGTCGTGCGAGGCTACGATCCGGATCATAACGGTTTTGCTGAAACAGCCTGCACGGCCACGGTCGATGGCGGGTGTGGATTTGGCGGCCCGTTGACGGCGGCCTGTTTCGATCCGGCCGGCGCGGTCGTCGACCGTATCGATATCTAGCGCTTTTACCCGCGGCCACGCGCCGGGCTCGCTGATCCGATTGCGCCGGACGCGATGTGTCGGGATGCGTGAACTGTGTCAAAAAAAGTTGACTGGCGCACTGAGCTTTTTGCTATCATTATCGTATAAGGGTTTGCAACCAGACTCAACATGGAGAGCGCCCAACGGCTGCTTCTTAGCTTGAACCATGGCTCATATCGACGATCCCAAAACCCAGCGGGCAAATCTGAATTATATCAAGACTTCGATGAAGGAGCCGCTCCTTACGCGCGAGCGCGAGTTCGAACTCGCGCGGCGCTGGCGCGAGGACGGGGACGAGGCGGCACTGCACGAGCTGGTGCGCAGTTACTTGCGGTTAGTTGTCAGCACCGCGTCCCGGTTCCGCAATTACGGCCTGCCGATGGGCGATCTCGTTCAGGAGGGCAATGTCGGGCTGATGCAGGCGGCCGCCCGCTTTGAGCCGCAGCGCGAGGTGCGGTTCTCGACCTATGCCACCTGGTGGATTCGCTCTGCCATGCAAGATTACGTGCTGCGGAACTGGTCGATCGTCCGGACCGGTACGACGGCGGCGCAGAAGTCGCTGTTCTTCAACCTGCGTCGGTTGCGTGCCCGGATCGACGACGCATCGGGCACGCGTCTTAGCGACGAAGGTCGCCAAATCATTGCTGAGCAATTGAACGTCGATGTTGGTGAGGTCGAATCGATGGAGGTCCGGCTGGGTGGTTTCGACCAGTCGCTCAACGCCCCCCTCTCGGATTCTTCGGACGACGACTGGATGGATTTTCTGCCGGACACGGGCCCGAGCCCGGAATCCGTCGCCATCGGCATGCGCGATGCCGAAACCCGGTCGCGCTGGCTGGCTGAGGCGCTGCGCGAGCTCAGCCCCCGCGAACAGACGATCATCCGCCAGCGACGCTTGACCGATGAGGGTGCAACGCTGGAGGAACTGGGGCGCGAACTCGGCGTCAGCAAGGAGCGCGTGCGTCAGCTGGAGAGCCGGGCTCTCGGGAAGCTGAAGGATTCGATGCTGCGGCGCATCGAGCTGCCGGGCGATATCCTTCTGGAAACGTGACGATGCCCGGCCGCTGACCGGCCGGTTTCAATATCGGACCAGTTTGACCGGCTGACCGGGCTCGAGGGCGGCGGCCGGTCCAAGCCCATTGAGAATGCTGAACCGCTCTCTGGCGTGGTCGGCGAACTTATTCAGCGGCACGATCGATTCGAGCGTATCGCCTTGTGCGGCCGTAATGATGCGCACGCGGCGGGGACGTAGCGACGCAGCCTCATCCTCGTCGAGCGTCCGGAAGCTATAGGTCGCCTTGCGAAGGTCTTCGCTCGCATGCGCGCTGCTCTGTGCTGGCACGAGGAACAGGAATCGATAGATCGTTCCGGTTCCGGCGCGAACCGCAACGAGACGGTAGTCCATCGGGTGCTGCTGGTCCTCGCTCCGCAGCCATCCGGTGGCGGCATCCAGGCCATTGATTTGGAACCCGCGGACATCGGCCAAGGGGAGCCCTTCGGCCCAGATATTGGTCAGATATTCGGTCACCGAACCGGTGATCAGCCGGCGCGATGGTTCGAACAGGATCGCTGCCCCGTCGGGCCCGAGCGCGGTGACGCGGTGGCTGTCGGCGTACATTGCATAACCCGGCGGCACCGTGAAGGTGACCCGGCGAATTGGATGCGCATAGGTGCGGCCGATCACGAAACCGTATTCCTGCCGGTTGCCGTACAGCAGGCCGTCAATGGCATTGAGATAGACTGTAACGCCGAGCATCCCGCCTGATCGGCCGGCACCTTCGATCAGGCCCGCCACCTGTTCGATCCGCGCCCCGGTCAGCGGATGGGTCGAGGCGTAGCCGTGCGAATCCTTCCGCGGCGCGCCGAGGCCGGCGACCCGTGCATCGAGATCCCTCTGCGCCTCAAGCTTTCGCAGGAAATCCGTCATGCCCCGCGAATCGTAACCAGCCGCCGTGAGATACCGCAGACCGAGCTCGTCGGCTTCGAGCTCCTGGTCCTGGCTGAAGCCGCCGAACGCCAGCCGGATCCCGACGGCGGCCGTGTCGCCGAGGACCGGCACCTCGAAATCGCAGCCGAAGGCGGCGCAGAGTCTGTCTTCCGCCTTCATTCCGCTCAGTCGCTGCGCGCCGTGTCGTGCGTTGATATGCGCCAGCTCGTGGCTCAACACCCCGGCCAGTTCGGCCTCGCTGCTCAGCAGCGCGAGCAGCCCGCGGGTGACATAGACGTACCCCCCCGACACCGCAAAGGCGTTGACCGTCGGCGAGTCGAGAACCGTGAAGCGATATTCGAAATCCTGCAGCTCGGTGATCGCGACGATCCTGTTGCCGACCTGTTCGACATAGGTCGCCAGCGCCGGGTCATAGTAGACGCCGCCGAATTCGGCCAGCACCTGCGGGTGGGTCTTGCGGCCGATTTCCGCTTCCTCCTCGGTCGATACCAGCATGAAATCGACGGTGCCGGTGGCGGGATTGATCGCGCAACCGCCGATCAACATCTGCAGCGCTGCGGCAAACACCGCGCTGACCCGGCCGCGGCAAGATCGAATCATCGTTCGACCACGAGTTTGACTCTTGCGCCGGCGCGCAACGGTTCGCTCGCGCCGAGGCCGTTCATCACCCGGAACCGCTCCTGCTGCAGCGACTCGAACGGCGAACGCCGGGCCAGGCCGTACACGGTATCGCCGCTGCGCACTTCAACGACATTGAGCTGCCATGGGCGCACGGCCGAGACCTCCGCCCGGCTGATCGGACGGAAACTGAACACCGTTTCACGCAGCGCCGCCATCAGGGTGGACGCCGAGTCGCGAGGCGCCGCGCCGAGGAAGCGGTAGATCCGCCCCGCGTCGAACCGGATCGCAACCAGCCCGAACTGCACCGTCCCGGATCGGACGGCGACGGTCGCCTCGGCGGTCGCGGCAGCCAAGCCGTTCACCGTGACCGGTCTCAGTCCTTCGAGCGTCAACTCGCGGGCCCAATCCTGCGCGATGTAGCTGGTCATCGGCCCGTCATACGGCTTTTCGGCCGCATCCAGCTGGATCAGCATCCTGGCGGGGCTGACCGCGATTGCGGCGTCCGGCAGGTTCTTGAGCTGGAAACCGCCGGGCACCTCGAAACGGTATCGTTCGATCGGATGTACGAACACCTGTCCCCGCACCAGGCCATGGCGCGGTGAATCGCCGAAAATCATCGAGTCGATGCGGGCAAGATAAGTATCCGATCCCAACTTGCCGCGACCGGCCGCGGCCCCGGCAAGTTGCATGGCCCGATTGACCCGCTCGACCGTGCGCGGGTGGGTCGACATGATGTCACGCGCGTCCACCTCGTCGGGATCGCGCCCGGCGATCTTGGCCTCGAGGCGGCTGTTCTCACGCATTTTCGCAAGAAAGCTGGTCATCGCGCCGGCGTCGTACCCCGCGCGGGTGATGTAGCGCACGCCGAGTCGGTCCGCTTCCAGCTCCTGCTCGCGGGAAAACGGCTGCAGGAACGCGAGGCTGCCGACTCCGGCGACGATACTGCCCACGGTCTCGCTCCCGGTGACCGCGCCGAGCAGCCCGGCAACGCCGCCGACGATCATGCCCCGGCTGTACCGCTGCGCCGAATGGCGGGCCACCACATGGCCCAGCTCGTGCCCCAGCACCCCCGCGAGTTCGGCTTCGTCACTGGCCAGCGCCATCAGCCCGCGGGTGATGTAGACATACCCGCCCGGCAGGGCGAAGGCGTTGACGACCGGGCTGTCGAGTACCGTGAAGGTATAGTTCTGATCGGGCAGTTCGGTGGTCTTGGCGAGCACACCGCCAATGGTGGCGACATATTGCGCGACCCGCGCATCGTCATAGACGCCGCCGAATTCCTTGATCACCTCGGGATGCATCTCGGCGCCCAGCTGACGTTCGTCCTGCAGCGACATCAGCATGAAATCCCGCTGCCCGGTTGCGGGGTTGACCGCGCAACCCGTCGCCCCTAGCGCAAGTGCCGAGCAGGACAAGCCGCAGAAATGTCGTCGCGTGAGTTCCATCACCGTCCTTGGGGCGGCCTTGGCGACACCGCCTTCGCCATCCATTGCCATGCCGGCAAGACATCGCCGTCCCGTCGAAAAGATTCAAGGCGGAAAATACCGAAGGGAACGTTAATTTTCCGTCTTCCGCACGCAGTCTTGCGTTTCCGGGCCGCTGCGATACGCTCGCAGCAGTGCGAAAACATGCGAGAAGGCGCGGATGGCGGCAATGCGCGTGATCCTCTTCGGAATTGCCGTGGCGGTACTGTTGATCCCGGTGGGTCGGCCGGCGTCGGCCGACCCCGATGCGGCGGTGCGCGGGCTCGCCGCGGGCGGGCAGGCGACGGTTTCCGAGGTCATCGACGGCGATACCGTCTTGCTCGTCGATGGCCGCGAGGTGCGACTGGTCGGCATTCAAGCGCCCAAGCTGCCACTTGGCCGCACGACCTTCCGCAAGTGGCCACTCGCCGACCGGGCCCGGGCCGCCCTCGACCTGCTGACCCGCGATCGCAAGGTGTCGCTCTATTATGGAGGGCGGCGCACGGACCGGCATGGACGGCAGCTGGCCCACCTCGTGCTTGGGGACGGGCGCTGGATCCAGCGCGTCCTGCTGGAGGAAGGGCTTGCGCGCGTCTACAGCTTCGCCGACAACCGGGCGCTGATCGCGGAGATGCTTGCCGCGGAACGTGCCGCGCGGCAGGCGCAGGCCGGAATCTGGGCCGACAACTTCTATGCCATCCGGTCACCTCTGGCGTTGACCTCTGATCTCGGCACGTTCCAGCTGGTCGAGGGTCGCATCGTCGATGCTGCCAGGGTGCGGGGCACGACCTACCTGAATTTCGGCGCCGATTGGCGGACCGATTTTACGATCGTCGTGCGTTCCCGCAACCGCGCCGCCTTCGATGAGGACGGCGTGGACCTGCTGGCTCTGGAGGGCAGAACGGTGCGGGTGCGGGGTTGGATCGACAACCGCAACGGCCCGATGATCGACGTAACCCATCCCGAGCAGATCGAGGTTCTCGGCGACTAGCCAGGCGATGCGGGAGCCGTTCGCGCGACCCGCGCGGTCCAGCTTCGGGTTCAGGGGGCAGCGTAATGCGGCGAACGATGGCCGCGGCTGGAACGCCTGCCAACTTTGCGCTATACAGGCCGCGACGCGCCCGTAGCTCAGCCGGATAGAGCACAGGATTCCTAATCCTGGGGTCGCAGGTTCGAATCCTGCCGGGCGCGCCAGTTCCGACACCGCCTCGTCGGCCGGGCCGCCCTGCGCGCCGGCCGCCACCGGCGCGGTACGACGATGCTAGATTCCGAGCAGCGGCTGCACGATCCGGGCGGTGACGCTGGAAAAACGCAACGGCGCGTCGGTCACGGCAAGGCAGATGCAATCCTCGCCCGGCGCCGCATGCGGCCGATGCTCGAGGCTGTCGTCCGCCTCCTGAAAATCGCCCCGCTTATACTCACCGGTGGCATCGGAGAACGCGCCGCGCAGCACCAGGGTCAATTCCAGCCCGCGGTGCGAGTGCTCCGGCACCGGCCGGCCCGCCGGAATCCGCAAGAGGCGCACCGATGTGCGGCGATCCTCCATCGCGACCGGAACCTGGAAGGCCCCGAGACCAAGCCGGCGCCACTCGAGATCGCCGGCATCGCCACCAAGATATCCGCGCAGCGGCTGTGGCAGGACAGGCTCCGCCCCGCGCGGGATCTCCGCGACGGGCGCTGCGGCCGGCTCCTGCGGCTCGGCATCGAGCCGCGCCATGACGATGTCCAGCGCATCGTCGCCGATCGGTGCGGGCGCCACCGACGTCAGGAAGCCGCCGCCCAGCGTTTCCATGCCCGCGACCGCGCGCCGACAGGCGGGGCACAGCGCCAGATGCGTTGCGATCGCGAGACTCCAGCCCTCGCCCAATGCGCCGGACGCATAGTCGAGCAGCAATTCGTCGCTCGGATGATGATGTATCTTCATTCTCTTTCTCCAACCTCCGCCCGCACGCGCTTCAGCGCCAGTCTGATGCGGGACTTCACGGTACCAAGCGGGATGCCGAGCCGTTCGGCGGCCTCGGCATGCGTGATGTCCTCCATGAACACCAGGCGCAGGACCTCCTGCTGTTCCGCCGGCAGCTCCGCCACGGCCGCCCTCAGCCGCTCCGCCTCCTGCTCATGCGAAATCCGTTCATGAGCCAGGGGTTCCGGATCCGACACCATCGCCGGATCGTTCATATCCGGCTCCGGACGCCGCGCCCTGCGCAGCATGTCAATCCGCATGTTCCGTGCGATCGTGAACACCCATGTCGAAGCCGAAGCCTTTGCCGCGTCGAATTGCGCCGCCTTGCGCCAAACGTTGACCATCGTCTCCTGCACGACCTCTTCCGCTGTTCCCGCGTCGGCCTGCTGGCTCATGACGAAGGCCTTCAGCCGCGGCGCGAAATGTCCGAACAACGCCCGAAATGCCTGCCGATCACGCTGTTCCGCGACCGCCAACAGTAGCTGGTTCAACTGCTCCGTCTCGGTGCGTCCCGGCTCGAAACTGCTCATCGTAGGCTCAACCTTGCCCGCTGACCGTTGAGGATCCAGCCCGCGCCGTCGCGCGATCGAAGTTGATTTTCGCACAGCCGGCAGCGGCGAAGCTCGAAACCGTCTGACGTGACCAACCTGCTCCATGCTTCGAATACGCGGCGCGGTGCCTCTTGGATCTCCGGTGACGGAATTTTTTTTCAGCGCGCCTGTGATCCATCGCACCAACCGGGCCGTAAACATTATTCAAACAGGGCGGCCGCTGGCCGGCACGCTTACTCGATCCTTACCGGAAAGTGCGCAAATGGACCAGACCCACCTCTCTTCCGACCGTCGCCTGAGCATCGCGATCATTGGCACCGGCATCGCAGGCATGTCGGCGGCCTGGCTCCTCAATCAGCGCCATCGCATCACCGTTTACGAGAAAAATGCATGGATTGGTGGGCACTCAAACACCGTCGACGCGCCGCTCGACTCGGGCGTCATCCCCGTCGATACCGGTTTCATCGTGTACAACGACGTCAACTACCCGAACTTGACCGCGCTGTTCGATTTTCTCGACGTGCCGACCAGGGACAGCAACATGTCCTTCGCGGCGTCGCTGGGCGGCGGTGCGCTGGAGTACGCCGGCACCGACCTGAACGGTCTCTTCGGCCAGCGCGCGAACGCGCTGAGGCCGCGGTTCTGGTTGATGGTGTCAGACCTGCTGCGGTTCTACCGCGAGGCGCCTGGCTTTCTAAGCGATCCCGAGGCGGACGAGGTAAGTCTCGGGGCCTTCCTGCGCACGCGAGGCTTCAGCCACACCTTCATCAATTCACACATCCTGCCGATGGGCGCGGCGATCTGGTCGACGACGCCACGCGAGATGCTGGATTATCCGGCGGCGGCCTTCATCCGTTTTTTCCAGCATCACGGGCTGCTGCGTCTGACCGACCGGCCACAATGGCGGACCGTCGTCGGCGGTAGCCGCGAGTATGTGCGGCGGCTCACAGCGAGCTATCGCGATGCCATCCGGTTCGGCGGCGTACGGTCGGTGCGGCGCATCGCCAACAAAGTCTTGGTCGAGGGTCAAGACGGCCAGTCCTGCGCATATGACCATGTCGTCATTGCCGCACACGCCGATGAGGCGTTCCGCCTGCTTTCGGATCCCGATCCGATGGAAGCAAGCCTCATGGGACAGTGGCGTTACACGCGCAACCGGGCCGTTCTCCATAGCGATCCCGGGCTGATGCCGAGGCGGCGCCGTGTCTGGTCGAGCTGGAATTTCATCGGCGGCCGCGGCGAACGCGAGAATGAGAATCTTTGCGTTACTTACTGGATGAACCGTCTCCAGTCGCTTGACCCGCGCTATCCGCTGTTCGTGACTCTCAACCCCGTGCGTGAGCCGGCGCCGGGCACCGTGATCCGCGAGTTCGAGTACACGCATCCCTATTTCGACCGTGCCGCCCTGGCGGCACAGAACCAGCTGTGGTCGCTGCAGGGCCACCGCCGGACCTGGTACTGCGGCAGCTATTTCGGTTACGGCTTTCATGAGGATGCCCTGCAAGCGGGTCTGGCCGTCGCCGAGCAGCTCGGCGAGGTGCGGCGACCCTGGAACGTCAAGGGTGAAAGCGATAGGATCAATCTGTTGTCCCAAGCGCGGGCGCCGGCAGCATGACGATTCGATCGGCCATCTATCGCGGAACGGTCGGCCACGAGCGAGTTCGCCCGCGGCACCACCGCCTGCGCTACGAGGTGTTCAGCCTGCTGCTGGACCTCGATGAACTCCCGAAGCTGGACCGGCGGCTGCGGCTGTTCGGATACAATCGGCGCGCGGTCATGTCGTTCAATGATCGAGACCACGGTCCGACTGACGGCCAGCCGCTTCGGCCATGGGTCGAGGCGCGCCTTCGGGATGCCGGCATCGCAGGCGACGGCGGCCCGATACGCCTGCTCTGCTATCCCCGGGTACTGGGCTACGTCTTCAACCCGCTCAGCGTCTATTTCTGCTATCGCCGCACCGGAGAACTCGCGGCGATTCTCTACGAAGTGTGCAACACCTACTCCGAGCGCCACACCTACGTCATTCCGGTATCAGACGGTGGCCGTGCCGTCGTGCGACAAAGCTGCGGGAAGTCGCTCTACGTCTCGCCGTTCATCGGTATGGATGCCGAATACCATTTCCGGATCGTTCCGCCCGGCGACGCCGTCAACGTCGTGATCCGGCAAGAGGACGCCGAAGGGCTGCTTCTGGCCGCCTATTTCAAGGGGACGCGAGAGCCGCTGTCCGACGGGACGTTGGCTCGGGCCTTTTTGCGTTTTCCGTTCCTGACTGTGAAGATCATTGCCGCCATCCACTGGCAGGCGCTGTTGCTCTGGGCGAAGGGGTTTCGCGTGTTCTCGCACACGCCCGCCGCCGCACCGGTGCAGAGCAGCGTTGCAGAATCGCAATCGCATCGCGTCTGAGACAGGAAAAGCATGAAGAACACTCTGATGACCTCGGTAGGTTCCGCCAGCACCGACGCCGTTGCCGCGCGCCCGGGGCTGCGCGAACAGCTGCTGCTGCGGTGGTTTCGCCGGATCCGGCACGGTCGGCTGACCGTCGAGTTTCCGTCCGGCCGGCGGATGACGTTCGGGGGCACCGAGCCGGGACCGCAGGCGATTCTTCAAATAAATGACAATCGCCTGGTTTCGCGCCTGATCCTGTCCGGCGACTTGGGGCTGGCGGACGGGTATTTGGAGGGCGAGTGGGAGACGCCGGATCTCACTGCTCTCCTGAAGCTCGGAGGCCTGAACCTCGAGCCGCTCTCGCAGATGCTCCGCTCGTCGCGGCTGATCCGAATCGTGAATCGAATACGACATGCCCGTCGGGCCAACACGAAGCGGGGCAGTCGTCGCAACATCGCCGCGCATTACGATCTGGGCAACACCTTCTACGGTCACTGGCTGGACGAGACGATGTCCTATTCGTCCGCGCTGTTCGAGGATATGCAGGAATCCCATGCGCGGGCGCAGAAGCGGAAATACCGGCGGCTGGCCCGCGCCCTTGATCTGAGACCCGGTGATCAGGTCCTGGAGATCGGATGTGGCTGGGGCGGTTTCGCGGAGATCGCCGCGTCCGAATTCGGATGCGAGGTGGTCGGCATAACCCTGTCGGTCGAACAGGCCGAATTCGCCAGATCGAGAATGGCGCGGGCCGGCCTCGCCGACAGGGTCGAGATCCGGTTGCAGGATTATCGCGATGTGGCGGGGAAATTCGACAAGATCGCCTCGATCGAGATGTTCGAGGCGGTCGGCGAGGAAAACTGGGCCGCGTATTTCGCGGTGGTCAAGCGGTGCCTGAAACCGAGCGGCAAAGCGGCCCTTCAGGTCATAACGATCGCCGATGAGGCGTACGAGACGTACCGACAAAAACCTGACTTCATCCAGCTGTACGTCTTTCCGGGAGGCATGCTGCCCTGCCCTTCGGCCTTCGAGCGGGCCGTCGGCAACGCCGGCCTGAAGCTGACGGATCGTTTCTATTTCGGGCCGTCCTACGCGGAGTCCTTGCGCCGCTGGCACACGGCTTTCCGCGAGGCCTGGCCGCATATTCGGCGGCTTGGCTTCGACCAACGTTTCTTTCGTCTGTGGCGATACTATCTTTGCTATTGCGAGGTCGGCTTCGACCTCGGCCGGATCGACGTTGGCCAGTTCGTCGTCGAGCGTCCATGAGCGAACCAGCCCGCGTCAGGTTGCCCAAACCGACGCTTCTCAGTTACGCGCTGCCGGCGCTCGTGCTGGCGCTGCCGACCATCCCGGTCTACATCCATCTGCCGGCGCTCTACGGTGTCGAGCTTGGACTTGGCCTCGCGGCAACCGGCGTCGTCCTGCTGGTCGCGCGTATCTTCGATACCGTGACCGATCCGCTTATCGGAGTGTTGAGCGACCGCTTCGGCATCGGCGGCAACCGGCGCAAGCCGTGGATCGCTGCCGGCGCCGTGGTCGCCGGGCTCGGCCTGTTCAAGATCCTCAACCCACCGGAGGTCGTCGGCGGCGAATACCTGCTCGGCTGGTCGCTCGTACTCTATGCGGGCTGGACCATGGTGGCGGTTCCCTATCTTGCATGGGGCGCGGAGCTGAGCCCCGACTACAATGAACGCACCCGGATCACCGCCTGGCGCGAAGGCCTGATGGTTCTGGGAATCGTCGGGGCCGGTGTCGCCCACGCCGTCGTCGTGCAGCTCGACGGCAGCGAGCGGGACGCGGTCGGGAGCATGGCGTGGATCGCCATCATCCTCGGGATACTGGTCATTCCGCTGCTGCTGTGGAAGGTCCCCGACGTCTCGCCGCCGCGCAAAGAGGCCGCGATGTCGCTCCGGAGGATGCGCGAGGGCGCGGCGCTGTTGCTGACCAACGGGCCGTTTCTGCGGCTCCTCTCGGCCTGGTTCCTGAACGGGCTGGCCAATGGCATACCGGCGGCCCTGTTCATCATCTATCTCGAGCACGGGCTTGGCGCGGATGCCGCGCAGCGCTCGCTGTTCGTGCTGGTCTACTTTCTTTCCGCGATCCTGGCGATCTCGCTGTGGCTGCCGCTCAGCCGCCGGTTCGGCAAGCATCGGGTCTGGTGCTGGACGATGGCCGCGGCGTGCCTGGCGTTCGCCGCCGTGCCGCTGATTCCCCAGGGCGCGTTCGTTGCCTTCGGCATCGTATGCGTGATCACCGGCGTCGCGCTCGGCGCGGATCTGGTTCTGCCACCGGCGATCCAGGCCGATGTCATCGATTACGACCGACTGCGCTCGGGCCGCAGCCGCGCGGGACTGCAGTTCGCGCTCTGGAGCATGAGCACGAAGCTGGCCCTCGCGGCCGCCGTCGGGCTCGCCCTGCCGGCCCTCGAGGCAACCGGATTCGATCCCGTCGCTCCCGATGCCGGGGGAATCCGCATGCTTGCTGTGATCTATGCGCTGGTTCCCGTCGTAATAAAGACAGCAGCGATCGCGGTCATATGGCGATTCCCGCTGACCGCCGAGAAGCATGCGGTGATCCGGCGCAGACTGGACCGATCGACTGCTTGAAAGCACAACACGAAGGAGGCCGCCCGATGACGGCACCCCGAGCTGCGGTCTTGACCTGTCTGATCTTGATAAGTGGTTGTACGAGCATGAAAACAGAAGATTTTGAGAATGCGACGCCAGCCCTGGTCCTAGAGGAGTATTTCGCGGGCGAGACTCGCGCCTGGGGGCTGTTCGAGGATCGGTTCGGGCGGTTGCGCCGCCAGTTCACGGTCGATATCGAGGGGACGTGGGACGGCACTGTTCTGGTCCTGGACGAGCGGTTCGAGTTCGCCGACGGCCAATTGGACCGGCGCGTCTGGCGCATCACCAAGACCGGCCCGAACACCTATGAAGGACGCGCCGACGACGTCATTGGCGTCGCCCGCGGCGAGGCGCTCGGCAACGCACTCAACTGGCGTTACGATATGGATCTGAAGGTCGGCGACGGAACGCTGCGCGTGCACTTCAACGACTGGATGTTTCTGCAACCGTCGGGCGTGTTGCTCAATCGCGCGCGGGTCAGCAAATTCGGGATCTCGATCGGCGAAGTGACTCTGGCATTCATGAAGCCCGGCCTGGCGGCGCACATCGAACCGGAGACCGCAGTCGCGTCACCGTCCCTCCGCGTGGCTGCGACGGCGACCGGCCAGTAGAGGGCGGGCCGGCAGCGAGACTTTCCTCTCGCCTGGCAGACAACCAGGTTCCGCCCTTCCGGAGACGCGTCCCACACCACGCGGGCCCGCTGCTACGTATGGGCTTACGCTGCTGCAATCGCGACACCCCCTTTTCACCGCCTCGCAAGCCGATGCGATAAGAGCGACGTGAACGTTCCTTACCTTATGTCTTGAAACCCACTCTCGTGATGCCCGGCAGGCAGGGATGCTGCCGCCCCCGCGCTTCTTCAGTCGCGCCGCCGTCCTTGCGACTGGTCACCTCTCATTCCCGTGACATCGGTGGCGCGATGCAGCGCTGCACAACTCGCCCTTGTCCCAGGTTCGTCGCCGTCAGCGACGCACCATCCGGCGGGTCACTGCGAAGAACAAGCGGTCGGGCAACAGGCGGAGCAGCTTCATCAAGATGGCGAACCGCCACGGGAACGTGACCTCGAACGCGGTGCGCCGCAGGCCTCGCATGATCTGCTCAACCGCTTCTTCGACCGGCATGAGAAACGGCATGGGGAAATCGTTCTTGTCGGTCAGCGGGGTTTCGACGAAGCCCGGGTTGATCAGCGTCAAGCGCACGCCGTGCAGTTCCAATTCCGGTTTCAGCGCTTCGCACATATTGATGACCCCCGCCTTGCTGGCACCGTAGGCGGCGGCCGTCGGCAGACCCCGGTATCCGGCCAGCGATCCGACGACGGCAATATGCCCTTCGCCGTGCGCAAGAAATTTCGGCATGATGCAGGACAGGCTGGTGGCCGTACCCATTAGATTGGTTTCGACCAGGTGTCGGACCGTCTCGACTGAGAATCCGACGGCGTTGACGGGCGTGTGCGTGCCGGCGTTGAGAACCGCAAGGTCGATCCGCCCCATGTTCTCCTCGATCCGGCCAAGGACCGTTTCGGTCGCCGCCAGATCGGTGATGTCGAGCGGGTAGCTGCGCACCCGGCCGGGCGGACATTCCTCGACCAGGCTGCCCAAATCCTCCTCGGAGCGCGCGCTGGCGGCAACGTTCCAGCCGTCATGAGCAAGACGTCGCGCGAGCGCGCGGCCGATCCCCTTGCCCGCGCCCGTGATCCAGGCGACCTTTTCCTGCGAGGCCTCACCCATTTGCCGCATGGGCGCCGACATGTCCTTGGCACCGACGACACGCATATTCGACAGTTGATCCATCCTGACCGCGGAAGCGCAGCTTCACCCAGCGCCCCTGATCGTCATACCAGACCTCGGCATCGATTTCGCCTGTGTACGCGTACCGGGTCGCCATCACCGGGCCACGTTCGGTGGCAATTTCCTCGCGGCCCCGCCGTTCGATATTCACCGCGTTGACGCGACCGGTCAGCGTGTTCAGCACGCGGGTCTGATTCAGAACCGCAACGTTCCAGTGATTGGTGGGAAACAGAATGCTGTCAACGGCGGTGCGGTCCTCACCGGTCCGGATCGCCATGCCCGCGCCGTCGCGGGCGGCTTGGATCACCGACTTCGTGCCGTTGTCGTTGACGGTCGCGGTGAGCTGCAACAGTCGGCCGTCGCGCCAGCGACTGTCGGAGTGGTAGCGGTATCGAAACGCGGTGAAGAACAGGACTTCGATCTCAAGCTGGAATGTGTTCACCACGCGAAGACTGTCGCCCGCTTGCTCGAAACGAACCTCGTGAAATCCGACCTTATCGCCCTTACGATAGACGTCGAACGCGATGTCTGGACCATAGAGCTCGAACGGATCGGGGTATTGCGGACGGCTATCCGGCCGCTCCGCGGCCGCCGACCAGACTGGCGACACCGCGACGGCGAGCGTGATGGCTAGGCTGCGGACGAGCATTCTGCGACGTCGTGTCATCCCGGTTCCCTCGATTTGGTCTCGATGAACGTGATACGACAGCGCCGGGCAAACGGATCACCCGTTCTTTGCGCCCGACCCCACCCCTGTCCGGCGACCAGGATCAAGCGGCCGACGCCGTCTTCAGTGCGGCCTGACGGGTCTGCACGAAGCCCCGGACAGGCGCGTTTGGTGGTCTTTGCGTGCCGAGCCGTGATACCATGCCGGTCTGTCAACCGCCGGAGCCGCCGATGACGCCAGAAACCCTGTCGCTGATGCTTGATCTCGTTGAATGGGTTGCGGCTCGACCACGCCCCTACGCCGAGGTCATGGACGCCTGGCGGACGTCGTGCCCGCGTCTGACGGTCTGGGAGGATGCCCTCGACGAGGGCCTCGTGACCCACGAGCAGCGGGACGGCAGCAGCCTGTATGTCACGGCGACGCCCGCGGGGCGGGCGTTCATCGCGACTCATCGCGGGCCGTGCTAACCCGCTCCCTTCGGGGTGCCGACCGCCAGCGCCGGGCGCCAGCCATGGGTGACGAAGGGCGGGTCGGCGCCGGGCCGCAGCTCGATCACCGCCTCGCGCAGAAAGACTCCTCCCCCGGGTGTCTCGGCCTTTGCGGTGACGTAAACGACGCGGCCCCGGCCGCGGGCAAGCCAGCGCCTTGCCTCAGCCGGGATGAGGCCCAGCAGCCTACTGTCGCCGCCGTTCGACGTCGCTTCCGCGCGCGCCGCAATCAACGCGTCCGCCGCGTCTTATGACATCCCCGGCAGCGCAAGCAAGGCGAGGCGCGGCGCGGCGACCGGATCGACTCCGCGCTGGCGCGACCAAACGGTGACGGCCCCTTCGATCGCGGTGTAGAGAATCATATCGATGCCGGGGATGCGAACGATTTCGCCGGGCGTGGCGAAGGGCCCGTTGCCGACCCGCACGCTCAGCCCGGCACGGTCGTAATCGGCCTGCTCGGCGCCACCCGGCGCCGCGTCCTCGTCGCGGTCACGCCAATCGGCGATCCGCGCGGCAAGGACTTCCGCCTGATCCTGATCGACGCCGACGGCCCTGAACAGGCCCGCGAGCAGATCCGGCGGCGCGGCGTTGAGATCGATGCGGCCCGTCGCATCATGGACGGCGATTTCAACGTGTCCCGCGTTCAGTTCGAGCCGATGCGTCGCGCCGTCGGCGGTCCAACGGGTCTCGGCATCCCGGTCCAGCAATCGCGGTATCGCGAAGAAGATGCCACCCTCGGCGAGGGCGTCGGCCTGGGCGGAGTCAACCAGGTTGCGGGTGAGCCGCAATTCGCTGCGAGTTGTCGTCAGCAAGCTGCCGGCGATCACCGCGAGCAGCAGCGCGAACCAGAGCACCGCGATCAGCGCGACGCCGCGGTTGCGAGCAGGGCGCACCACCCTATTCCGCCGGCTCCTGCTCGGCCGGTTTGACTTCCTGGTAGACCTTGGCTTCAAGCCGCTCGATCTCCTCGATCCTGCGTCGCAGCTCGTCGGTAATCTCGCGTGCTTCCCGCATGTTGCTGACGACCCGAGGCGTCACCAGCACCAGCAATTCGTTGCGGATTATCGTGTCGGTCGTGGAGCGGAACAACGCGCCGACAAAGGGGATCTTCGACAGACCCGGCACACCCACCTTGGTGTTCGACTTGTTGTCCTGAATCAGCCCGCCCAGCGCGACGGTCTGGCCGCTCTGCACCGCGGCGGTGGTGTTGATGACGCGTTTCTCGATCGTCGGGGTGAGCGATCCGGCCGCCGTATCCGGACTGACCTGGCTGACCTCCTGCTCGATCTCCATGATCACCAGCCCGCCTTCGTTGACGCGCGGGGTTACCGTGAGGATCACGCCGGTGTCCCTGAGCTCGACGTTGCTGATGAAATCCGTGGTGCCGGTATCCGGATCCTGGGTGCTCTGGGTAGACAACTGGGTGGCGACCGATACCTGGTCGCCGACCTGGAGTCGCGCTTCCTGGTTGTTCAGGACCATGACCTGCGGAGCCGAGATGACGTTGACGTCCGTGACGCTGGCCAGCATGTCGATCACGAAATTGGAGTTGGTCGAGGTGAAGACGTAGGACAGGCCCGGCACGGTGGCGCCGGGGGCCGTCGTCGCCGTGCCGCTGAACGTTATGCTGTTCCTGCCGTCACTGCTTTGCAGGAACCAACGGACACCGTATCTCAGAGAATCGGTCAACGTAACGTCGGCGATCGTCACCTCGATCAGCACCTCCAGCGGCCGCCGATCGATCTCGCGCAGCGCCCGCAGGATTGCGCGATATTCGGCGGGGCTCGCCGAGATCAGCAAGGCATTGCGGCTCTCGTCCGCGACGATCCGGACTTCCGATTCCGGGGCCAGGGCGATCGCCTCGGGCTCCAGCGCGGCAACGTTCCGGGAACCGGTTTGGCCGGTCCCTTGTGCGCGCTGTGCCTGGGGCTGGACCGTGACGGGCGTTGTCCCGGCCTGTTGCTGCGCGGGCGTCGAGGAGATCTCCACCGGCTCGAGGCCCGGCGCCACGATCGAGCCCCGCTCGACGCGTTGCGTTTCCGAGGTTTCGCCGAAGACCTGGTTTAAGACGTCGGCGATGTCCACGGCCTTGCCGTTCTGGACGAAGTAGATGTACAGCTGGTCGGCCGCCGTCTGGGTCCCGCGGTCCAGCCGCTGAACCCAGCGACGCACCTCGTCGAGATAGCGCGGCTGCTGCGAGACCGCCAGCACCGCGTTCATGCGTTCGACTGGCATCAGGCGGATGAGCCCGGACAGCGCTCCGCCCTGTTCGGTATCGAGGATCAGGCCGAGCTCTTCCATGATGGTTTCCGGGTCGGAGAACTCCAGCGGGAACACTCCGAACGACATGCCCGCGAGCCAGTTGACGTCGAACACCCGTACCGTATCGAGAAGAGCCGCCAGTTCCGGTTGCGAGCCGGCCAGGATCAGAAGGTTCCGTGAACGGTCGACATGCAGCACCGCCTCGGGTCCGGCCAGCGGTGCCAGGGTCTCCCTCATGTCCTCTGCGGCAATATACCGCAGTTGGACGACCTGGACGCCGTAGCCGGCGCCGCTCTCTCCGGCTCGAAGCCGGATCGAACGCTGGCTGCGAGCCGCGCTCTGAAGGGTTTCCACCCGATAGATCGCGCCATCAAGCACCAGCGCGGCACCGTGTAGCCGCAGGATGCTCTCGAGCGCCGGCAGCAGCGCGTCACGGGACAGTGGGCGCTCGGTCTGCGCCGTCACGGTGCCCTGAACGTCGGGTGCGATAACGTAGTTCAGCCCCAGAATTTCGCCGAGCGTCGCCTTTATGACCTGACGAATATCGGCGTCGGCAAAATCCAGGGTGATATCGCCATCGTCTCCGACCTGGATCGTTACGGGCGCATCGGAATCGCCGCTGATGAAATTGCCGGTACCCCGGAATATCCTGTACTCCGGCTTGTCGGGCTGGGCCGCTTCATCGCCGGATCCGGCCGTATCGTCTCGCATGGCGTCGCCGCGACCGAGTTCGCTGAGTCCCGGTCGTTGCGGGGCCGGCTCGAACTCCGGCTCGATCCCCTCGGATTGGGAGAGGCGCTCGCAGCCCGGCAGCGACAGTACCAATATCGACAACAGGAGGCCAAATGAGCGTCCGCGGCTACGGCTCAACATGCAGACATCCCTTCAAACCGTTTACCTTTCCATTCATTGCCCGTAAGACGGTCGATGGAATCGCGTTCCCAGTAAAGCAATCTTAAGTCCTACAGGATATATGAAGAATTGGTTAGCATTCGGGC
Source organism: Rhodospirillales bacterium (assembly GCA_020356105.1). Classification (GTDB taxonomy): domain Bacteria; phylum Pseudomonadota; class Alphaproteobacteria; order UBA8366; family JADFVY01. Next base: position 1,004,604 of record CP070634.1, read on the forward strand.
GCCAGCGACCCGATATTGCGTTATAATGCATTGAAACACCAGACCCGAAGGTAGATTCGCGACGCTATGTCCCAATACCTGTCAGACCAATGGATCTGGCCCGTCATCGCTGCGCCGTTCATCGGCAGCTTCATCGGCGTGCTGATTCTGCGGCTGCCCGCCGGGCAGCCGATCGGAATGGTGCGCTCTGCTTGCCCGCATTGCAGCGTAACACTCGGCGCCACCGATCTGGTCCCGTTCGCCAGCTGGCTGTTGCTGCGGGGCCGCTGCCGCCATTGCAGTGCCGCGCTGGGCGCGTTCTACCCAGGCATCGAGGCAGCTTCGCTGGTGGTCGCCGCGTGGGCAGTACTGGTATTGCCGGGGCCGTTGTCGTGGATCGGCTGCATCTTGGGCTGGACGCTACTCGCTGCGGCCATGATCGACTTGCGCCACCTCGTGCTCCCGGACGTGCTGGTCCTGCCGCTTATTCCTGCCGGCCTTGCCGTGCATGCGCTGATCGCGCCGGAGCGTCTGCCCGATCATGCCATCGGCGCCGTGATCGGCTATCTTGGATTCGTTGCGATACGGGGCCTTTATGGCGCGATCCGCCGACGCGAGGGGCTGGGTCTCGGCGATGCCAAGCTGTTGGCCGCTGCCGGCGCCTGGGTCGGCTGGCAGGGGCTGCCCAGCGTCGTATTCCTGGGCGCCATGCTGACGCTCGCCGGCCTGCTGGCAGTGGCGGCCGCGGGCGGTAAGGTGGACGCCAAGGGTGAAATTCCTTTCGGGCCCGCGCTTGCCCTTGCGTTTTGGATCGTCTGGCTGCATGGCCCACTGGTGGCGGTATGAGTGCTGAATTCGAAACGACAGGACGGGTTGAACCGAGGATTGTCAGTCAGTCTGACGCGTTTCTCGACGCCTTGGCGGATGAGCTGATTTCGTCCGGCAAGCTGCAGGCGCCGGCCCTGGCGCGGGCGCGACGTGTGTCTGCCGAAACCGGTGAGCGATTGGACTCCGTTCTCACCAAGCTGGGTCTCCTCTCCGACAAGGATCTCGCCCAGGCGATGGCTGATTCGGCCGGCCTTGAGCTTGCCCGCGACAACGATTTTCCGCAGGATCCCCTGTTCGAGACGGAGCTCAGCCCGCGTTTCCTGCGGCAAGCGCGACTGGTGCCGATGTTCGAAGATGGCGAGCGGGTCGTCGCAGCGGTGGCGGACCCGCTTGATACCTTCGCGGTCGATGCGTTGCGCCTTGCGACGGAACGACCGGTCGAACTCCGCATCGCAACGCCGGCTCAGATCGAAGCGGCCCTGGATCGACTGTACGGGGACGCCAATGCCATCGAGGTGCTGGCGCGGGACGCGGGCGAAGATGCCGCCGGTCAGGCGGATGCCGATGTCGAGCGGCTGCGTGACCAGGCAAGCGAGGCGCCGGTCATCCGTCTCGTCAATCTGTTGATCGAACGCGCCGTGGAAGAGGGCGCCTCGGACGTTCATCTCGAACCCTTCGAGGGACGCCTGCGGGTGCGCTACCGCCTTGACGGCGTGCTGCGTGAGGTCGAGGCGCCGCCGGCTCGGTTGGCCCAGGCGGTCGTCTCGCGGGTCAAGATCATGGCCCGGCTCAATATCGCCGAGCGGCGGCTGCCCCAGGATGGCCGCATCCGCCTCGCCAGCCGTGGGCGCGAAATCGACCTGCGCGTCTCGACGGCGCCGGCCGTGCATGGCGAGAGTGTCGTTCTGCGTATCCTCGACCGCGAGGGTGTCTCGCTCGATTTCGGTAGCCTTGGTTTCGCCGATGACGCGGCGGATCGGTATCTCAGGCTGCTGGATATCCCGCATGGGGTGCTGCTCCTCACCGGGCCGACCGGCAGCGGCAAGACCACGACACTCTATGCATCCCTGCTGCGGCTCAACACCGACGAGCGAAAGATCCTTACCGTCGAGGATCCGGTCGAATATCAGCTCGACGGGATCATTCAGGTGCAGGTCAAGCCGGATATCAGCCTGACCTTCGCCTCGGCGTTGCGCAGTTTCCTGCGGCAGGATCCGGACATCATGATGGTGGGTGAGATCCGCGATCTCGAGACCGCGCAGATCGCGGTGCAGGCGGCGCTGACCGGCCACCTGGTGTTGTCCACCCTGCATACCAACGAGGCGGCGGGCGCCGTGACCCGGCTGCTGGAAATGGGCGTGCCCGACTATCTGCTGAGCTCCACCCTGAATGGTGTTGCGGCGCAGCGCCTGGTGCGGCGCTTGTGCGCGGATTGTCGCGAGGCCTATGCCCCCGACGACGCCCTGATCGAGCGCCTCAAGATGGACAAGCTGCTGCCTGGCGGTCCGCCCGAGACCCTATACCGGGCGGTTGGTTGCGACTCGTGCGGCGGCAGCGGATATCATGGTCGCCTGGGGGTCATCGAGGTGTTGGTGATGAGCGACGAGATTCGCCGACTCGTCCTGGCCGAATCGGACGCCCACACCATCGAACAGGCGGCCCGGGCCGAGGGCATGCGCACGCTGTATGAGGACGCGTTGGCCAAGGCGGCTGCCGGTGCGACCAGCATCGAGGAAGTGCTGCGGACGACGCGGGGCGACTGAGGATGACGAGCTTTCATTACAGGGCCGTCAGCGCCGCCGGCGAGATCGTCGAAGGCGATATGGACGCCAGCACGCCCGACGCCGTGGTCGAGAGCCTACGCAAGCAGGGGCATTTTCCGCTCAGCGTGGGCAATGGATCCGCCGCACCTGCGGCCCGCAGGGCGGCCGCGCTGCCGGCGCTTCGGCTGTCGGGACGCCGCCGCGCGCCCTCGCTCGGCGGGCTGGCGACGACAACGCGTGAGCTCGCGACGCTGGTTCGCGCCGGCATGCCGCTGGACCGCGGCCTGCGGTTCGCCACCGATATGGCGGGCGAGAAGGCCCTGCGGAAGGCGCTCGAACGGATCTATCAGCGCGTCCAGAGCGGTGCTGCGCTGTCCGAGGCGGTCAGCGAATATGGCCTGTTCCCGGGCTACTATTCGGGCATGTTGCGGGCCGGCGAGGCGGGCGGCAACCTGCACCAGGTCATGGACCAGCTGGCCAGCTATCTCGACCGGGTCTATTCGCTGCGGGAGAGTCTTAGGAGCGCGCTGGTCTACCCCGTGATTCTGCTGCTTATGACGGTCGCCACGATCATCGTCATGTTCGCCTTCGTGCTGCCGCAGTTCCGGCCGCTGTTCGAGCAGTTGGGCGCCGATCTGCCGTTGTTGACGCGCGGCTTTCTGGCCGCTGGCGATTTCATCGAGGCGTATTGGTGGGCCGGCCTGCTGGCGGCTGTTCTCGCCGTCGCCGCCTTTCGGTTTCGCCTGCGCGACCCGGCGTTTCGCCGCAACTGGGACGGGACGAAGCTGCGCATGCCCTTGATCGGAAATATCATTACGCGCGTCGAGACCGCCCGCTTTGCGCGCACGTTGTCGATGCTGCTGACCGGCGGCCTGCCGCTCACGGAGGCGCTCCGGATCGTCCCCGACTCGCTGACCAGTACCGTTTTCCGCGACAGCACCGAAGCCGTCGGCAAGGGGCTGCGGGAAGGGGGAAGCCTGGCACGCGGCGTTGCCCGGGCCGGCGCCTTTCCACCGCTCGCGGTGCAGCTGATCCAGGTCGGCGAAGAGGCCGGCCGCCTCGACGGCGTGCTCGCAGAGCTTGCCACCGCGCTGGAAACCGAGTCGCAGCGGTCGATCCAACGTCTGCTGTCGCTAATGGTTCCGACGATCACGATCATACTCGGCGCGATCGTCGCCCTCGTCATTATCTCAGTCCTGGGAGCATTCTTGAGTGTCAATGACCTTGCTTACTGATCGCCGCCAGAAACGCCGCCGGCGTAGCCGGGGCGTTACGCTGATGGAGCTGCTCGTCGTGCTGGCGATCCTCGCGCTGATCGCCACGGTAGCAGTGCCGATGTACCTGAATTACCTGACGAAATCGCAGATACGCACGGCCGCGATCCAGATCGACCGGTTGGGCGCCATCCTGGACGCATATCTCCTGGATGTCGGTCGCTATCCGACGCAGGAGGAGGGCCTGGAGTCGCTCGTTTCCGCGCCGCCGGGGGTCGATCGCTGGGCCGGGCCGTATCTCAAGAACAAGGAGGCGCTGACAGACCCGTGGGGCAACCCCTACGTCTACCAGTCACCCGGCCGACACGGCAAATACGACCTCTATTCGCTCGGTGCCGACGGCGCTGACGGCGGTGACGAAGAAAACGCCGATATCACGAGTTGGTAGTCGGAGCTCATGGTCGCAAGTCGCGGATACACGCTTCTGGAACTTCTCGTCGCCTTTGCCATCGTAGGGTTGGTTCTGGCGTCGGTGCCGATGGTCGTCGCCACTGCCCGCCCTGGACCGGCGGCTCGGGTCGCGGCGGAGGAGCTGGCCGCGGCGTTGCGATTGGCGCGCAGCGAGGCGATCGGCCGCTACGCGCCGGCCACCCTGCTGCTCGATGTGGAACGGCGCGTATACCGCGACGCCGATGGTGTGGAGCACGCCCTGGCCGAGGATCTCGACTTCAGTTTCGTGACCGCGCGTTCCGAGCTCACAGGCGACAAGGCCGGTCAGATCCGATTCTTCCCGGATGGCAGCGCGACCGGCGGGCGTGTCACGGTCACCGACGGCGGTCAGGCTTACATTGTCAACGTCGACTGGCTCACAGGAATCGTCGATGTCGAACGCTAGTCCGGATATGGCGCCTTTCAGGCGAGACAGGGGGTTCACCCTGATCGAGGTCCTGGTGGCATTCACCATCCTCGCGTTTTCGCTGGCCGCGGCATACGGCGTTTTCTCCGATGCCTCGCGGGCGGTCGCTTCGGGCGAGCGATACGGGCGGGCGCTGGCACTGGCGGAGAGCCGGCTCGCGGCGGTCGAGGCGGCGCGACCCGACGCGGTCTGGGACGACGCCGGCGAGTTCGACGAGACCTATCGTTGGCGCGTGGCGACCGAGACGCTGTCGGACAACCTGCCCGTGAACGTCCAGCTCGAACCCGTCGTCGTTTCGGTAACCGTGAATTGGGACGGGGGCGGCCCGCTGATCCTGGAGACAATTCGGCTGAGGCCGCGATGAGCAGGCAGTCGTTTGAACGCCGCACGCGCGGCATGTCGCTTGTCGAAATCGTGATTGCTCTCGCGATTCTGGGGATCATGGCGACACTCTCGCTGGGCGGTCTGCGTCTCGGCGTGCGGACCTGGGAGACGGTCGGCCAGCGCGTCGAGACCGAATCGCACGACCAGATCGTCCGGGCCTTCCTGCGCCGCACCCTGTCGCAGGCCACCCCCGTGCTCGAAGCCGGCGCCGACCGGCAGCCGCGTTCGCTGTTCGCGGGCGATGCGGAATCGCTGTCGTTGATCGCTCCGCTGGCCGAACATCTCGGGCTCGGCGGATTGCAGCGTCTGGACTTCGAGGTCGAAGACAGCGGCGGCAGTTCCGGTTCCCGGTTGGTGCTGGTGCGGGTCCCCTATGTCCCGAGTGGCGGCGATCCCGGCGCGGCGAGCGAGCAGGAGCCGGAGCGGCACGTGCTGATCGAAGATGCGGCGCGGATCCGCTTCGACTACCTGCGTGAGCGCGAGAGCGGCGCGCGGGAATGGACCGGGAGCTGGACGGACGAGCCGACACTCCCGCTCGCGGTGCGGTTGATCGTCGAGCCCGGGGCGGGCCGCCTTGCGCCGCCGGAGCTCATCGTGCCTCTGCGCGTCACCATGGTCACGGGGCGGCTATGAGATCGGGTCTCGCTGTCGCCGCCGATACGTTCGCCGCCTTCTTTCGCTGGTGGCTCGGCGAGCTGTCCGGGCTGGTGCCGGGCTCCCTGCGCGCGGCATTTTCCGGCGAGCCCGCGCTGATCTCGGTCACGATCGGCGCAGACGCGGCAACGGTCGCACGGCTGTTGCGCGGTTCGCGCCAGGAGTTGGGCAGCATCGACCTTTCGCTTGGCGATGCGGAGCAGCGCGTCGCGATGGGCCGGTTGATCCGAGGCCGGATGCGAGGGGCCGTCGTCGTCCTGGCCCTGTCGGCCGAGCGGGTGTTGCGAAAGACACTCAACTTGCCATCGGCGGCCGAGGCCGAACTGGCCGATCTGCTGCACTTCGAACTCGATCGCCAGACCCCGTTTTCGCCAGAACAGGCCTGTTACGATTATCGTGTCGTCGACCGCGACAAGACGGCCGGCCGGATGAGGGTCGAGATTGCTGTGGCGCCGCGCGACGAGGTCGAACGGGCACAGGCTTTGGCGGCCGGCTGGGGCTTGACACCGGTCCTGGTCACCGCCGGCGGCGACGAAGAATCGGACCGGCCCTTCGATCTTTCGGGCCGAACCGAGTCCAGCGGGCTCGGGGGGCGGGCGATCTTGATGGCGGTCTTGGCGGTGATTGCGGCTGCGCTTCTCGTTGTCGCAGTGGCCCTGCCGCTGCGCTGGCAGGCCACGGCTGCGGCGGAAGCCGACCGTACGCTGGCCGCCGCCCGAACGGCGGCGCGCGAGGCGACGGATTTGCGCGAGGCGTTGAGGCAGCGGCGACAGGACGCGCGATTCCTCATCGACCGGAAGCTGAACATGCCCTTGTCGGTGTCGGTTCTGGCGGATCTGACGCGGCTGCTGCCCGACGACACCTATCTGTTCGAGTTGCGCTTCCAGGATGGACGGGTGCGGGTCCGCGGTTACGCGCCGGCCGCATCGCCGCTGCTCGAGCTGTTTGAGACTCATCCTCGGTTCGCCGGTGCGCGGTTCGAATCGCCGGTGACCCGGGTGCCCAATATCGATAAGGAGCGATTCGACCTGTCCGTCGCTCTGGCAGCGGAGGGGTCGACATGAGCCCGACATTGCCGCCGATGGTCGGGCGGTTGGCCGCCGTGGCTTTGCTGATCACCCTGTTGGCCGGCATCTGGCTGGTTGGCCTGGCGCCGCTCGTGAAAAGCTATCGCGCCGACCGCGAATCCGTCGCCTTTGCCAGCGAGCAACTACCCCGGCTCCAGCGTCTGGCCGCCGCGGTGCCGTTGCTGCAGGCCGAGCTGGACCGGATCGCACGGGATCCGACCGGCCGCACCCGGCTGTTGAGCGGTGCGAGCGACGCCCTTGCGGGGGCTGACCTGCAAAACCGTGCCTCTCGCGAGGCAACGCGGCACGGACTGACTTTGCGCAGCGCGCAGGTCCTGCCGCCGGTGGCGGAAGAGGGCTTCCGGCGGATCGGCATTCGGATCGCGCTCGAGGGTGACCTTGCCGGCCTGCGTCGCTTGTTGTACAGCATCGAAACCGCGCCGACCTTTCTGTTCATCGACAATCTGGAGATCCGCAGCCGCGGCGGGGGGCGGATCCTGCAACGCCGGAATCAGCAGGTGCAGCCCGACGAGAGGTTGGCGATCCGCTTCGATGTTCACGCCTATCGTCGCGAGGTGGCGCCGTGAGGATGCCGCGCACACTGGCGCGACCGCTCGGTGCCCTCTTGCTGTTCTGCCTGCTCCTGGCCGGGGTGGTGGCGCTCGAGATGCGCCATCCGGATTCCCTCGTGTTGGTCGTCGAAACCGGCGGCGGCGCGCAGGGCGGGCCGGACTCGGTGGCTGATGGACAGGCCGAGGATGGAACTTACCGGCCCCCCGGCGAGTCCGTCTTCCAGGTGATCGAGGAGCGTCCACTGTTCTCGCCGGACCGGTTGCCGCGCGAGGATGCACCCGTCGCGGTTCCCGAGGGCCCGCCCCCGCCCAGCGGGCTGGACGGGCTGATGCTCACAGGCATCATTCACGCTGGCGACGCCTGGGTCGCGATCGTCGAGCCGACCGGCCCGCCGCGGCCCGGCAGCGAGGCGCTGTCGCTTCAGGTCGGCGAGACCCTGCGCGGCTGGACCGTGGAAGAGATCCTCGAGGACCGGATGGTGTTGGCACACAGTGACCGGCGATTCGAGATGGTGTTGACCGAGGATCCGACGCGCCGGCGCCAGCGGCCGCGCCAGCCCCCCACCCCGGCCGGCGGCGTGCGAACGCCCGGCTTTGTGGCGCCACAGCCGCAACAGCCTGCACCGCAATCGCAGACGAACCGCTGACCTTTGCAGCCCGGCTCTTTCGGCGACCGCGCATTCGACCGCGTGCCCCCGGGGGCGGCCAATCCAGAGACACCGGCAACCGGCTAGGAGTCCGAGGTTCGCAGGATCTCGGCGGCAATCATGCGCCGTCGGCCCTGACGGCCGAGCACTTCTTCAACTAAGTGGAAACCTCCGCGTTGGCTAGTCGGCGGGCCAGATAATGCCCTGGAGCCCGGCCGGGCAGCAGTATTTCCGGCCGCTCCCGTAATCCTGGAAAATGTGGATGTTCACGTAGCTCCAGCCCTTGGCCATGTGATCCACCAGCGATTTCATCGGCTGCTTGCGCAGCGGGCCGGACAGGTCTGCGGCCGTCAGCGTGCCCTCGGTGACGGTTCCGTTGCCCTTGATACCCTTCGGCGAGAAGTTCAGGAGGAAGGCAACGGTGCGGCCGTGATCCTCGCCCGGCGGCAGATGGTAGTGCTCGCCCTCCGGGGTAGTCGCGTCGGCGCCCAGATGGATGTGAATCTGGGAAACCGCCTCGATTCCGAAGACGTCGACCTTGTACTTGACGGTCTTGCCATCGCTGCTGAGCCGAAACGTCGCAACGCCGTTGGCCTTGACGTCTCCCGGCAGGATGGCCCGGTTCGGCTCCAGCTTCGCGACGAAAACCCTCTCGGCCGCCGTCGCCGGCAGCACGAGCGACAGCAACAGAATCCCCGAAACCGCGATGCCGCCCTTTATGCGTTTAATCATTGCCTCGTCCCCGATTTGATCCCGTCGAATGACAATGATAACAGCGCAATCGCGTCTCCGTAAACAGCGACTGGCGCGGTTGGGGCAAACCGACATCGGCGATGCGGTCACATCTTCGCACCCCTCGGCGGGTTCCGCCGCTTTGCGCGGGCGTCGTGCGGGCTCCGTGCCGCGGGGCCGGATCGGGCTGGTTTGCATGCCGTGCCGATCTGACCTTAGAATTATGGCCGCGGGGAGGTGAGGAATGGTCACAGTCAAGATATGTTGCATCGCCTCGATCGCCGAGGCGGAGCTCGCGGTCCGCCACGGCGCGGCCGCGCTGGGGCTTGTCGGGCGGATGCCGAGCGGTCCCGGCCCGATCGCGGACGAGAGGATCGCCGAGATTGCCGCCTGGGCGCCACCGGCGGTGGCGACCTTCCTGTTGACCTGCGAAACCGAGCCTGACGCCATCATCCACCATGTGCGCCGCTGCGGCACCAGCACCGTGCAGCTCGTCGACGCGGTGACATCGCGGGCCTACGAGGCGCTGCGCAAGGCGGCGCCGCAAGTAAAGATCGTTCAGGTGATCCACGTGAGCGGCCCGGAATCGGTCGACGCCGCCCGGGCCTGCGCTCCGCATGTCGACGCCCTGCTGCTCGACTCCGGCCGGCCGGCCGCCACGGTGAAGGAGTTGGGCGGCACCGGCCGCGTGCACGACTGGTCGGTGAGCCGCCGGATCGTCGACACGGTCGCGCGGCCGGTGTTCCTCGCCGGCGGCCTCAACGCCAGGAATGTCGCCGAGGCGTATCGACGGGTCCGGCCGTTCGGCCTCGATCTGTGCACCGGCGTTCGCACCGACGGGCGACTCGACGCGGCCCGGCTGGCCGAATTCTTCGGGGCGCTGTCGGCTGGCGCCCCGGGCCCTTGACCAGGTTTCTCCGCGAACGGCTATGCCGTCATCGCGAGGCGGCGAAGCCGACGACGCAATCCGGTCTCTCCATCGTTCCGGAATGCCGCGGCGCCACCGGCCTCGCGATGACAGCTCTGTATCCCCGGTCCCAGGCGTCCTACTTCGCGGTGATCCGCCCTTCGGCCTTCGGCGCGACCGGGGCGTTGGCGGCGATGTAATCCATCACCGTCGTTGCCATCAGCGTGCCGCCCGAGGCGTCGATCAGCGCCTTTCCCTTCTCCAGTGCGGCGTACCCGTCGCCGCCGCCGGCCATGTAGTCGTTGGTCGCGACCCGATAGATCTTCGCCGGATCGAGCGCCGCGCCGCCGACCTTGACCGAGACGACGCGGCTGCCCGCTGTCGCCGCCGGATCATAGACGAGGGACAGGCCCGAGACCTGCGGGAATCGCCCGGCCGTCTTCTCGACCTGCGAGACACCGTTTTCTAGAGCCGCCACCACGTCGGCGCCCGAAAGCTCGAGCAACACGGTCACATTGCCGAACGGCAGCTCGGTCAGAACATCCTTGCGGGTCAGTACGGTTCCCGCATCATACGTGCGGTCGCCCCGTATGCCGCCGCCATTGGTAATGGCGATATCGGCGCCCACGGCCTTGCGCATCGCATCGGCGATCAGATTGCCGATATTGGTCTCTCGGGTGCGCACCGACGCGCGCTGCGAGTCGAGCAACACCGCGACCTTGCCGACCGGCACGTTGAGCGCCTCGTCAAGACGGGCGTTGTGCCCGTCGACGATGGCCTTGATGTCGGAATCCGGCGTGACGCCGGCGGTCGAGGTCAGGCGCCAGGCCGGCACGACCTGCAATCTCTTCCGGCCGCGGCTTTCGACCCATTCGACGGACAGGTCCAGCGCGCCCAGATGATGCGCGTCGTACCCGGCTTTGAGGATCGGCACGCTGCCGGCCCGCCAGACGATCGGATCGTGGTCGTGGCCGCCGAGGATGGCGTGGATGCCCTCGACCTCACGCGCCAGGGCGATGTCCGTGGCCATGTCGAGATGGGTCAGGGCGACGATCACGTCGGCGCCCATATCCTGCAGTTTCTTGACCGATGTGGTTGCCGTCGCGGTGATCGACGCGAAGCTGATCTCCCCGCCCGGCGAGGAGAGCGTATCGGTTTCGGGCGCCAGAAGCCCGAAGAATCCGACGGTGAAGTCGCCGGCCTTGACGGTATGCAGGTCGACCATGCCGGCGGCGGGTTTGCCGTCCCGGCCCAGGACATTGGTGCCAAGCCAGGGGAATTTCGACTCGCCGATGCGTTGTGCCGCGATTTCGGGGCCGAAGTCGAACTCATGATTGCCGGGGACGGCGACGTCGACGCCGACCGCGTTCATCAGTTCGATCATCTGCGTGCCCTTGGTCAGGCCCGACATGACCGACGGCGAGATGAGGTCGCCGCCGAAGGTGGTGATGCTGTGTTGCGCTGCCGCGCGCTCCGCCTTGAGCAGGCTCATCAGCTCGGCGAACCCGCCCTGCCCGCGCTTCGGTGAGATTTCGTAGACGTCGTTGACATGCAGGAAGGTGATCTTGGTCGGCTCGGCCGCCGCGGCCAGCGGCAGCGCCAGCAGCAGGACGGCAACGGCCGGCCAGGCTCCCGATTTCCGTAGGATCTGATGCATCTTGCCTCTCCCGTACAATGTTTTGACTCCGGCTTCCGGGGATCTCCGCGCATCCCGGGCTGGCCATGCTAGCAGAAACGAGAGGTTGCGCGACCAGCCCGCGATGCGGCGGTTGACTTCGTCGTTGGCACAGACATACGATAAAATTTCTCAGCGCGTGAGAAAAATCTCATCTCAGGCCGGCGCCTTTGAAACACGGGAGCAAGACCGCCGAAGACGGCGACCTCGACCTGGCCACGCGGGCGGCCTGGCTGTCCTATATCGGCGGCTACACCCAGGGTGATATCGCAACTCGGCTCGGCGTATCGCGCGCCAAGGCGCACCGGCTGATCGCGCAGGCCCAGGAGCAGGGCCTGGTCAAGGTGTTCATCGAGGGCGTCCCGTCCGAATGCATCGCCTGCGAAGAGAGGCTGGTGCGCAGCTTCGGCCTGCGCAATTGCATCGTCGCGCCGGCCATGGGCGATGCGCGGACGGGGGACGGGATGTTCGCATCGGTCGGCGCCGCCGCGGCGCGGTTCCTGCATCGAACACTGGTCGGACTTGCGCCCGGCGCGCTGGTCGGCGTCGGCAAGGGTCGTTCGCTGGCCGCGGCGATTTCCCGTATGCCCCTGCTCAGGCGGCCCGATCTGCGTTTCGTGTCGGTGTCCGGCAGCCTGACGCGCAAGCTCTCGGCCAACCCGTTCGACGTTGTCCAGCGGCTGGTCGAGCGGAGCGGCGGCGAGGGCTACTTCCTGCCGGTCCCCTATCTCGCCGCCAGCGGCGCTGAAAAGCAGGTTCTGCTGGCCCAGAAGAGCGTCCAGGACATGCTGGCGCTGGCCCGCCGGGCGGAGTTCTTCGTCATCGGTATCGGCACGCTGGGGCAGGACGCCCATATCCGTCAGGTCGGCATGGTCAGCGAGGCGGAATGGGACGAATTGCGCGGCCTCGGCGCGGTCGGCGACATCATGGGCAGCTTCATCGACCTCGCCGGATCTCCTGTCGACAGCCCGGTCAACGACCATGCGCTGGGGCTTCGCATCGACGAACTCCGCGGCCGCCGCGTCATCGCCGTGGTCGGCGGCACCGACAAGGCGAAGGCGGTGCTCGGCGCGCTGCGCACCGGGATCATCACCGATCTCGTCGTCGCGGAGGCCGAGGCGCGATGGATCGCCGCTCGGCTCGGGGATGACAGGCTGCCGCTGCAGGAGGTCGGGACATGACCACCGTGACCGAATTGCACCGCGGCGCCGCCGCGGCGCGCAATCCCGGGCTGGCACTCGATCTCGATTGGGTGGAAGCGGTGCGGGTCAACCGCAGCGCGATCGAGCGGCGCACCGCATCACTCCCTGGCCGCCGCACGGTCAAGAACGACTGGCAGGCGGCGTGGCTTCTGAAGGCCATCACATGCATCGACCTGACGACGCTGTCTGGCGATGATACCCCGGGCCGGGTGCGTCGCCTCTGCGCCAAGGCGCGGCAGCCGGTGCGCGCGGAGATTCTCGATCGGTTGGGTGCGGACGGCCTGCCGGTGCGGGTCGGCGCGGTCTGCGTCTATCACGAGATGATCGAGGCCGCCATCGACGCGCTTTCCGGCAGCGGCATCCCGGTGGCCGCCGTGTCGACCGGCTTTCCCGCCGGGCAGACACCGTTCGAACTCAAGCTGCGGGAGATCGAGCTTTCGGTCGCGGCCGGTGCGGCGGAGATCGATATCGTCATCTCGCGCCGCCATGCGCTGACCGGCGACTGGCGGGCGCTGTACGACGAAGTGCGGGCATTCCGAGAGGCCTGCGGTGCCGCCCACATGAAAACCATCCTGGCGACCGGCGAGCTGGGGACGCTGCGCAATGTGGGTCGCGCCGCGCTGGTCTGCATGATGGCCGGTGCCGATTTCGTTAAGACGTCGACCGGCAAGGAACCGGTGAACGCGACCTTGCCGGTCGGCCTGGTGATGCTGCGGATGATCCGCGAATATCACGGGCACACGGGTCATGCGGTCGGTTTCAAGCCCGCCGGCGGAATCTCGAAGGCGAAGGACGCGCTGACCTGGCTGGCGCTGATCAAGGAGGAGCTCGGCCGGCCGTGGCTCGAACCCTCGCTGTTCCGCTTCGGCGCCTCGAGTCTGCTCGGCGACATCGAACGCCAGCTCTCGCATTGCGCAACCGGCCGTTACGCCGCCGCCCACCACCAGCCGATGGGCTAGCGAAGATGAGTATCGCCGAGATCTTCGCGAGCATGGAGTACGGACCGGCGCCGGAGAGCGACGAGGCGGCCCGCGCCTGGCTGAAAACGCATGACGGCGCGTTCGGGTTGTTCATCGATGGTGCTTGGGTCGAGCCCGCTGCCGGGGAGCGTTTCGAGACCGTGAATCCGGCAACCGGCGAGACGCTGGCCCGCATCGCGCAGGCCGGCGCCGACGACATCGACGCCGCGGTCGCCGCCGCCCGCAAGGCGCAGCCGCGCTGGAACCGGCTCGGCGGTCATGGGCGCGCGCGCCATCTCTATGCGTTGGCGCGGCTGGTCCAGAAGCATGCACGGCTGTTCGCGGTGCTGGAATCGATGGACAACGGCAAGCCGGTCCGCGAAAGCCGCGACATCGACCTGCCGCTCGTCGCGCGGCACTTCTACCATCATGCCGGCTGGGCACAGCTGATGGACAGCGAGCTCAAGGGCTACGGTCCGCTCGGCGTCGCCGGACAGATCATCCCCTGGAATTTCCCGCTGCTGATGCTGGCCTGGAAGGTCGCGCCGGCGCTTGCCACAGGCAACGCCGTGGTCCTCAAGCCCGCCGAGTTCACCAGCCTGACCGCGCTGCTGTTCGCGGATCTGTGCCGCGAGGCGGGCCTGCCGAAGGGGGTTGTCAACATCGTCACCGGCGACGGGCGGGCCGGCGAGCTGGTGGCGCGGCATGGCGGAATCGACAAGATCGCGTTCACCGGCTCCACGGAGGTCGGGCGACTGGTGCGCGAGGCGACGGCCGGCAGCGGCAAGTCGCTGACGCTGGAGCTGGGTGGCAAGTCGCCCTTCATCGTCTTCGACGATGCCGATTTCGACAGCGCCGTCGAGGGGCTGGTCGATGCAATCTGGTTTAACCAGGGCGAGGTCTGCTGCGCCGGCTCGCGGCTGCTGGTCCAGGAAGGCGTCGCCGAGGCGTTCCTCGCCAGACTGCACGCCCGCATGCAGACCCTGCGCGTCGGCGATTCCCTCGACAAGTCGGTCGATATCGGGGCCATCGTCGCACCGGTCCAGAGGCAGCGAATCCTGACTCTGGTCGAGCGTGGCGTCGCCGAGGGGGCGGAGCTGTGGCAGCCCGACATCCCTGTGCCCGAGCAGGGCTGCTTCGTCACCCCGACGCTGCTGACCGGCGTCGCGCCGGCCTCGGTGGTGGCGCAGGAGGAGATCTTCGGTCCGGTCCTGGTCTCGATGACCTTTCGCACCCCCGCCGAGGCGGTGGCGCTGGCCAACAATACCCGCTACGGCCTTGCGGCCAGCGTCTGGTCGGACAACATCAGCCTTGCGCTCGACATCGCCGCGCAGCTGCGCTGCGGCGTGGTCTGGGTCAATGCGACCAACCTGTTCGATGCCGCGTCCGGGTTTGGCGGTTGTCGCGAGTCGGGCTTCGGCCGCGAGGGCGGCCTTGAGGGCGTGTTCGAGTATCTCAGGCCCGATCATGCCAAATCCTACAGAAGCTATGCGGCGCCCAGGCATCCGCGGGATTCCGGCAGCGTGTCGCCGGCGGTGGCACCGGTCGACCGCACGGCCAAGATGTATATCGGCGGCCGGCAGGTACGGCCGGACGGCGGCAACAGCCTGCCGGTGCTCGATCCGAAAGGCCGGCTGATCGCCCATGTCGGGGACGGCAACCGCAAGGACATCCGCAACGCCGTCGAGGCGGCACGGGCCGCCGGGTCCTGGGGCCGGACGAACGGACACCTGCGGGCCCAGATCCTGTTTTACGTGGCCGAGAATCTCGCGGCCCGCGAGGCGGAATTCGCGGCGCGCATCACCGCCATGACCGGCAGCGACGGCGCCGCGGAGGTGGCGGCGTCGATCCGGCGTTTGTTCTCGTATGCGGCGTGGGCCGACAAGTATGACGGCGCGGTGCACGGCGTGCCGTTGCGCGGCGTCGCGATGGCGATGCGCGAGCCGGTCGGGATTATCGGCGTCTGCTGCGGCGATCGCGTGCCGCTGCTGGGGCTGGTATCGCTCGTCGCGCCGGCGATCGCGATGGGCAACCGCGTCGTGGCGATCCCGTCGGAAATTCATCCGCTGGCGGCGACCGATCTGTATCAGGTGCTGGACACCTCCGACCTGCCCGCCGGCGTGCTCAACATCGTTACCGGCGCGCGCGACGCGCTGTCGCGGACGCTGGCCGAACATGACGAGGTCGACGCGGTGTGGTACGTCGGACCCGCGGCGGGGGGCGCCGCGGTCGAGCGGGCCGCGGCCGGGAATCTGAAGCGTGTATGGAACAACAACGGGCTGGAGCGCGACTGGTTCGATCCGGATCAGGGCGAGGGGGCGGAGTTCCTGCGCCACGCGACGCATATAAAGAATGTCTGGATACCCTATGGCGAATAGCAATGCTGACGCGTCGGGGCCGGCGACAGGATACCGGCAGCGACGGCGCATCGGGGACCCGCGGCCGGGCCGCGGGCGATAACACCAAACCAGGAATGGAGGCGACATGTTTCGCACAGCTCTGACCATCTTCGCCGGCGTCGTGATTCTCGGCGTCACCGCGGCCGGTGCGCAAGACATCAAGCCCGCCGTCGTGTTCGACATGGGCGGCAAGTTCGACAAATCCTTCAATCAGGGGGTCAATGACGGCGTCGTCCGGTTCAACAAGGAAACCGGCATCAAATACCGCGAATTCGAGGTCACCAACGAGACCCAGCGCGAGCAGGCGATCCGCAAGATGGCGCAGCGCGGCGCCGATCCGGTGCTCGGCGTCGGCTTTGCCCAGGCCCCCGCGATCGAGAAGGTGGCCAAGGAGTTCCCGAACACGCGCTTCGCCATCATCGACGGCTATGTCGAGGCGCCGAACGTGCAGGCGATCCTGTTC
>CP070634.1:1021064-1048828 GCA_020356105.1 Rhodospirillales bacterium
CGTGGTGCCGGGCGACCCCTACATGTCCCACTTCCAGGACGGCGAGCGGGCGATCGGCTTGCAGATCCTCGCCGTCCTCAACGCCGAGCCCGCTTCCGAGGACGGGCTGGGTAAGGAGACGTAGCGATGAGCGAGACGGAACAGGAATGCGCGCCCGAGGCGGCGCCACAGGACGCGGCGGCGGCAGCGCAGGACGCGCCGGCGGAGGGAGCCGACTGGCGCGAGGCGATTTCCGATGCCAGGCTCCGGGCCTTCGCCGACCGCATGGCGGGCCCGGCCGATGCGGTGAAGATGGCCTACGATCTGCGGCGCAAGCTGTCGCGCGCGCTCACCCCGCCGGGCAAGGATGCCGATGCGGAGGAGATCCGCGCCTTTCGCCGCCGGCTCGGGGTGCCCGACAGCATCGACGACTACGGCTATGAACGGCCGGCGCTGCCGGACCACCTTGCGCCCGACGAGGCCGGCGCGGCGCGCGAGCGGGCCTTCCTCGAACACGCCCTCGAGCTGGGCCTCACCAGGGAGCAGGCGCGCGGCGTGCTCGACTGGCATTACCGCATGGCGGTCGATCTCGATGCGCATCTGTCGCGCGAGCTGGCCGACGGGCGGGCGCAGTCGGAAGCGGCGCTGCGGCGCGAATGGGGCGGGGAGTACGAGGCCAAGCTCGCCGCCGCGCACCGCGCCGCCGTCGCTTTCGGCGGCGCGGAGATGCTCGGGTTCCTCAACGATCTTTCGGTCGAGGGCGTGCGCCTCGCCGACCATCCGCGCCTCGTGCGCGCCTTCGCCGAGGCCGGCAGGCGGCTCGGCGAGGACAGCGTCTTCCTGCCCGATGGCGCGGGCGGCGACGCGACGCCCGAGGAGCGCGTCCGGGATTTGCGCGCGGCCAAGCAGGATGCACTCGCCCGCGGCGACCGCGACGCGGCCCAGCGTCTCGATGCCGAGGAGCGCGACCTGTGGGGCGAGATCACGGGGGCGGGATGACGCGCGGATCGGTCGATCGATCCGCCTTTACGGGTGTCGTGCCGGCACCTCGCGGTGCCGTTCCCCCTGCGCTTCTCGCGACCTCGGCGCGCACCATCTCGATATGCAGGCGCAGGGCGTAGACGCTGTCCAGGTATCCGCGCGAGACGTGCAGCTCGCGGACCACGTCTTCGATGCGGTCGAGCTCGGCGGTGAACGTCGCGATGTCATCGCCCGCCGCCATGCCCCGCAAATCCCCCTCGAGCCGCGACAGGTCCTGGTAGCACCGGGCAACCTTTGATCGCATGCGCCAGCGATACACCGGCGGCAACATCCGGAACAGGGGATACAGCAGGGTCAGCAGGGGCACCAGCATGACCTTGGTGCGATCCAGGAAGTTGGCGACCCAGAAGGGCAGATATCTCTGCAGGAAGTTCTGGCCCGACTTCAGGTATCGCCGGGCATCCTCGCTGAGCGGGAAATCGACATGCCGACCGGACGGAAACCGGTCGACCCCTTCGAGCATTCCGCCATCGCGATGAACCTGTTGCGCCGTCTGCAGCAGCAGCGCGACCAGCGCCGGATGAAAGTCCTTGCGCGCCACCAGGGTGGCGGTCGCCGCGACCAGGGTGATGTCGGCGGGCGGTATGTCCCGGGCCAGGTCGACGACGCCTTGCGGCAGGGTGACCTCCGAGAGAAACCGATGGCGGTGGGAATAGGCGGCGGCGCGCCTGAAATTCATCGCCTGCACGGCGTCGTCGGCAAGCAAGGCGTTCACGAAATCCGCCTCCGGCGAGGCGACGATGAACGTCGCGTCGACAACGCCCTGCCGCAATGCATCCACCGCGGCCCAGCCTCCGATCGACAGGTGTTTCGTGCCGTCGGCGACGCCATTTTCGCGCAGCAACATCCGCGCGACCGGCTGCGTGCCGCTTCCGTCGGCGCCGATCGCGATCGTCTTGCCGTTCAGGTCCGAGAGCCGCTCGATCGAATCACCGGCGCGGTGGAACAGCCAGATCGGTTCGTAGTAGAGGCTGGCGAGCGACATCAGGTCGGGCGATTCGGTGGGATCACCGGTGCCGCCCTGCACGAACGCGATCTGCACGTCGCTCGTCGGATCGTCGAGCAGGCCGAGGTTCTCGATCGAGCCCGACGTCTCGCGGACGACGAGCTCCACGCCCTGTGCTGCAACGATGTCGCGATACCGTTCGGCGAACGCGAAATACGCACCGCCGCGCGCCCCGGCGGCGATTTCGATCCGGTCCGGCGGCGCCGGCTCGACGAACAGGTATGCGACCGCAAAACCGACGACCAGGAGCAGCAAGGCCGGGCCGCCGATGACCGCGGATTCCTTCAGGTTTTCCTCTCGGCGTCCGCGCGATTCACGCTGTATCCCCATGACCGGCCCATTCTTTAAGAGCGATTCCAGCGGCGAATTCGTACCGTCGCCGCCCCTGACGGCAAACGCCGATCGCACCGGCAGCCTGAACTTGCGTGCACTCTAACAGACCTGCCGAAGAAGTGGATAGCGCGACGGCCGCCCCGCCGACGGGAAAGTCGCTATTCAGTCGGTCGTCGGGGCGCGCGTCCCGGCTTCCACAAATCCCCAATCAAATCGGGACGACATCCGTCCCTTGAAGGTAGACCTTGCAATCCGTACCATGGATAGCGTCGAAGGGGTGCGCCCGACGGGCCGACCGTCGCCGCCCGCCCCGCCGCGTTTCCACACATTCACCCGCCCCGACCCGGCCCACCGCCATCATCCCGGCGACCCGGCGCGGGGCTCAGCGCAATTCGCGTGACCCGGCGGTCCCTTATCCAGGGCAGGGACGACCCGCGCCTGGCGCCGCGCGGCCCATCGCCCCGCTCCCATGCCATCGCCGGCCCATCGCGCGCTGCTGCGATCCCGAGTTCTCCATCCACCACAAGGGTGAACAGCAATGAGTACCCAGATCGACAACAGCTTCGTCCGACAGTACGAAGCCGATGCCCACGACGCCTTCCAGCGCCAGGGCTCGAAGATCCTGAACACCGTGCGGCACAAGCCGGGGGTCAAGGGATCGACCACCACCTTCCAGCGCATCGGCACCGGCACCGCGACCACCAAGGCGCGGCACGGCGTGATTACGCCGATGAACCAGGAGCACACGGCGATCGAATGCGCGCTCAGCGACTTCTACGCCGGCGACTGGGTCGACAAGCTGGACGAGCTGAAGACCAACATCGACGAGCGCGGGGCGGTCGCACGGGGCGGCGCCTGGGCGCTCGGCCGCAAGGTCGACGAGCAGATCATCGCGCGGCTGGCCGGGACGGCGGCGGCGCCGATCGCCTGGACCGTGACCTCGGCGGCGACGGTGCGCAACGCGCTGATCGAGATGGTCGAGGCGCTCGACGATGCCGACGTGCCGGACGACGGCGACCGTTGGGGCTTGCTGACCCCGCGGGCCTGGTCGATGGCGCTGACCGTCAGGGAGTTCGCCTCGTCCGACTATGTCGGCGAGGACCGCCCCTACATGAAGCGGGCCCAGGCCCGCACCTGGCTCGGCGTCAACTGGCTGCGCCATACCGGCCTGCCCGGCAAGGGCACGGCGACGGCACGGGTGTTCGCCTATCACAAATCGGCGATCGGCTATGGCTCCGGCGCGCAGATCACCGCCGACATTACCTGGCACGGTGACCGCGCCTCGCATTTCGTCAATCACTGGATGTCGGGCGGCGCCTGCCTGATCGAGGAGGCCGGCATCGTCGCCGGCGCTCTCGACGACAGCGCTGCGATCCCGACCGGCTGAGGAGGTCCAAACACATGGCAACGCTTCACGGCACCCAGATGGGAAAATTGCGCGTCGCGCCGCAGGCGGTTCCCGACCCGGGCTTCGTCGACGGCACGCTGCGCGTCTTCTGCGAGGAAATCGCACTGTCCGGCCAGCCGACGGCCGATACCGTCGCGGTCGCGCGACTGCCGAAGGGGGCGGTCCCGCTGTTCGGCGTCCTGCTGACCGACACCCCGCTCGGCACGGCGACGATCGCCCTCGGCGTGGCCGGCGATGGCGGCAGGTACCGCGCCGCGGCCCCGCTCACCGTCACCGACACGCCGGAGCTGTTCGGCACAGTGGCGGCGACGGGCGCGGCGCTTGGCGCGGAGGAGACGGTGCTCCTTTCCATCGGCACCGCCGCGCTGCCGCGGTCCGGCACGCTGCGGGTGATGTTCGTCTACAGCTTCGACTGAGTCCGCGCAGGGAACGGCAACGGGCGGGGCGAATAGGGCGCCGCCCGTTGCCTTTGTTCAGGGCGGCAACCGCCGTCCTTACACCGTTACGGACATCCGCACCCGAGGAGGCCCCGACCATGGCGACCGAGGCAGGCATTTGCAATTCCGCGCTGGCGAAGCTCGGCAACAACCGCATCGTCTCGCTGACCGAGGGCACGCCAGCGGCGTCGCTGTGTCTCGAGCAATACGCGCGGCTGCGCGATCACCTGCTGCGGCTGCACGGCTGGAACTTCGCGACCAGCCGGGCGCGGCTGGCGCAACTCTCCAGCACACCGGCCTTCGGCTACCGCTACCAGTTCGCCCTGCCGGCGGACTGGATGCGCACCATCGGCGTCCACTCTGCCGGCGGCGCCGGCATCACCGACTACGTCACCGAGTCCGGCCCGGCCGAAGGCAGGGTGCTGCGCACCCATTATTCCGAAATATACCTGCGCTACGTGCGCCGGCTGACGGATCCGAACGTCATGGACCCGGCCTTCCGCGAGGCGCTGGCCTGGCGGTTGGCGATGGAGCTCGCGGTGCCGCTCGCCAAATCGGGGAGTCTGCGGGACCGCATGGAGCGGGGATTCGAGGATGCCGTGGCGGTGGCCAAGAGCGTCGACGGTCAGGACGACCCGCCGCAGGCCGTGCCGGCCGGCGACTGGGTGACGGCGCGGGGCTGAGCGATGATACGGACCAACCTGCTGCGTCCCTCGGTCAATGCCGGCGAATTCAGCCCGCGCATGGCGGCGCGGATCGACCTGCGGCAATACCCGTTTGCGGCCGAGACGCTGGAGAACCTGATCCTGCTGCCGCAGGGCGGGTTCATGCGGCGCCCGGGTACGCGCTTCGTCGCCGAGGTCAGGGACAGCGCTGCTGCGACGCGGCTGCTGCGCTTCCGGTTCTCGACCGAGCAGGCCTATGTCATCGAGGCGGGGGAGAACTACTTCCGCTTCTACAAGGACCAGGGGCGGATCAGCGTCGCCGCCACCGATGCGACGATCGCGAACGGCGATTTCACGCTGGCGACCGGCTGGGTCGACCGCTCGCAGCTTTTCGAGCTGCCGTTCGATTCGCAGAGCGGGGCGTTCACGCCGGGCCTTGTCATCACCGGCGCGAACTCGGCCGCGACCGGGACCATCGTTGCGGTCAACAAGGGCGAGGCCGGGACCGGCGATTTCGGGGTGCTGACGCTCGCCGGGGTGAGCGGGGCCTTCCAGGACAACGAGGCGATCGCCGACGGCGCGTCCGGCGCGGCGACCGCCAATATCCCCGCGCCCCTCGGCACGCAGGCGGCGATCAGCCATGATGCGGAGGGCGGCCGGCTCAACCTCGACGGTCTCGCCGACGACTACGCCTGGGCCGAGCAGGCCGTCGCGACGACAAGGACCGGGCAGGAGCACGTGTTGAGGTTCCGCGTCCTCGGCGTCGCCGGCGATACGGCCGAGTTGCGGATCGGCTCGGCCCCCACCGGCAACGACCTCGTCGACGACCGAACGGTCGGGGTGGGCTATCACGCCATCGCCTTCACGCCGACGGCGAGCCCGTTCCACGTCCAGTTCCGGGCCAGGGAGAAGACCGTTCAGATCGACGATGCGGCGCTGCTCGGCGACACGGCCATGGAGCTCGAAACACCGTGGTCGGCCGCGGCCGTCGCCCGGCTGCGCAGCGCCCAGAGCGCCGATATCCGCTATTTCGTCGATGGCGACCACCCGGCATACCGGCTGCAGCGTTACGGCCATGCCAGCTGGTCGCTGGAGGAGGTCGATTTTGCCGACGGCCCCTATCTCGATGCCAATGTCACGCGGACGATTCTGACGCCGTCGGCGACGGCGGGGTACGGCGTTGCCGTCAGCGCGTCGCGGACCGAGGGGATCAACGGCGGAATGGGATTCAAGCCGACCGATGTCGGCCGCCTTGTCCGGATTCTCATCGGGCCCGAATGGGGCTATGGACGCATCGCCGCCGTCAACTCTCCGACCGAAATCGCCGTCGATGTCAGGCGCGATTTCGGCGGCACCTCCGGCTCGCTCGACTGGGCGCTCGGCGCCTGGTCTGACACGACCGGCCACCCGAAGACCGTCGCCTTCTACGAGGGGCGGCTCGCCTTCGCCGGAACCCGGGATCGACCGCAGAGCTTCTGGCTGTCCCAGAGCCAGGATTTCGAGAACATGCGGCCCGACAGCCGGGATGGCGCCGTCGAGGACGACGACGCGATCGCCCGGACCATCGGGACGACCGAGGTCAATGCGATCCACTGGATGTCGCCGGGCCCGACGCTTGTGCTCGGCACCGCCGGTGCGCAATGGGTCGTGCGCGCCTCGCTGCAGGACGAGCCGGTCACGCCGGCCGGGGTCAATGCGAAGGCGCAAACGACCCGGCAATGCGCCGATCTGGAGGCGCTTCAGGTTGACGAGGCGACACTGTTCGTCCAGGCCGGCCGGCGGCGATTGCTGCAATACGGCTACAGTCCCGACATCGGCGGATACGAGGCCCGGGATCTGACGATCCTCGCCGAGCATATCAGCGAGGGCGGGCTCGCGGCGCTGGCGTATCAGGAGGAACCGTGGTCGATCATCTGGGCGCTGCGCGACGACGGCGTCCTCGCGGCGCTGACCTACCGGCCGGCGCAGGACGTCGCCGGCTGGTCGCGCCATGTGCTGGGCGGCGCGCACGCTGCCGGCGGGGCCGCGGTCGAGAGTCTGATCGCCATCCCCGGCAACACCGCCGGCGGCAGCGCGGATCGCGACGAGCTGTGGCTGGTCGTCCGCCGCACGATCAACGGCACGACCCGCAGATATGTCGAGTTCTTCGAGGGGTCTTGCGAGTCCGCAGCGGCGCAGGCCGCCGCCTTCTATGTCGATTGCGGCATATCCTATGACGGCGCCGCCACCGACATGCTGGGCGGGCTCGGTCATCTCGAGGGCGAGAC
The DNA here is from genome assembly GCA_020356105.1 of Rhodospirillales bacterium. GTDB lineage: Bacteria > Pseudomonadota > Alphaproteobacteria > UBA8366 > JADFVY01. The sequence continues at coordinate 1,028,201 of CP070634.1, forward strand.
CGTCAAGGTGCAGGCCGACGGCGCGGAACATCCGGATCGCATCGTGCGCAACGGCAGGATCGCCCTCGACGCGCCGTACCGGCACATCCGGGTTGGCCTGGCCTATACCAGCACCTACAGATCGTTGAAGCTGGAGGGCGGATCGTCGCTTGGCACGGCGTTGACGCAGACCAAGCGGGTCGGCCCGCTCGGCCTCGTGCTGCACAATACGCTCGGGCTCAAGGTCGGGCCGGGCAAATCGAGGCTGGGAACGGTTGCGTTCCGCGCCGTCGGCGATGCGATGGACGCGCCGGTACCGCTGTTCACCGGCGAGAAGATCATCGCGGATTTCCCCGGCGAATGGGAGACCGATCCCCGGATCGTCATCCAGAGCGATGCACCCTTGCCGATGACGGTGCTGGCCATCGTCCCGCACCTCGAGACCAGCGACGGCGCGTGACCATCCGGTGATCACGCTGCCGTTTCGCCTGTCCCATCTGGGCGAGATCGCGCTCGGCCGGGAAGAGCTGCTGCAACAGGCGTGTTTCGGGAGCAGCATGTTCGGTGCGCTCGATCGCTGGCCCGGCCCGGCCTGGTCGCTGGCAGACGGCAGCGGGCGCATACTCGGCTGTCTCGGCGCACTCCTGATCCGCGACGGCGCAGTGCTTTGGGCGGTCTTGTCGGATGCTGCGCGGGCCAATCGGTACGGCCTTCATCGGGCGGCCAGGTGTCAGCTCGATCTCGTGGAGCGGACGGTTCCCGCGAAATGTATGCTGACCGCCGTGCGCACCGGCTTCGAGCCGGGCCACCGCTGGGTATCGCGTCTCGGCTTCGCCCGCCACGGCGGCTTCGAGATCGACAACCAACTCTATGAGAGGTACGTGAAATTGGTGCACCGGCAACGATGATCGTCGGGTCTGTGATTAGTGCTGCCGGCTCGATTTCGGCGGCCAATTTGCAAGAGAAGGCGGCCCGGCACGATGCGGATCTGGCGCGCATGGAGGCCGAGGAGGCGGCCCGGCGGGCCCGCCGAGATACCAGCGCGAGGCTGGCGCGACGGCGTGCGATCGACGCCGCCTCCGGGACCACAAGCGAGGGGTCGCCATTGCTGATCCGGCAGGACTCGGCGCGCGAGGCGGAACGGGAGGTTCGCCACATTCTGCGCGGCGGCATGGCGCGTGCCGGGGCCTATCAGAAGGCGGGGAGGGGCGGGGCCGGCGCCCGGCTCGTCGACGCCGGCTCGACACTGTTGAGTGGGATCAGCCGGGCGCTCACCATCAGATAGGCGGTGGCGGCTCAACCCGCGGCCTGCCTTCGCCGGCATCCCCGGCACGGCTTCCGTTGTCCGCCCGCGTCTTCTCCCTGGCCTTCCCGCGTTCTCTTGCTTCTACCTTCCTCCTTTCCTCCCTTCCTCCCTTCCTCCCTTCCTCCTTCCCTCGTTCCCGCCCTTCTCCCGTGCTTCTCCTCGTCCGCGGTTGGCGCTGCCTCCGCCGCCCTCGGCTGAAGCCCCGAGCTCGCGCCAGGCCCTGTCGAGCCGGTCGTCCGGCACTCACATCCGAGCGGCCCTGCGTTCGCGACGTGCGTCGCACTTGTCTCGGAATACGGCGGCAGGCACCATGGGGGCTTCGTGGACCCGGTGTTTTCATGAACGATCCCTACGACAACGATCTGATCGACATCGCGATCGCCGACAAGAGCCCAATCGTGCAGAGCGGGTTGCGCGCCATGTTTGAAGACGACGGCCGGTTTCGCGTCGTCGCCGTGACCGCCGACGGCGAGCGGTTCCTTGACGCGGTGGGCAGGCTGTCTTTCGATGTCGGCGTCGTCGGCTGGGAGATGCCGTATCTGAGCGGCGACGCCCTGCTGCGTGTCTTGCGCGGACGCGAGGACGCGCCGCGCGTCGTGGTCTATACGGGAAGTCGCGACCTCGACGTGCCGCGCCAGGCGATGGCGCTCGGCGCCGCCGGCTTCTGCCACAAGAGCGATCCGCCGGAGCGGCTGATCGAGACCGTGCTGGCGGTGGCGCGCGGCCGCATGGCGTTTCCCTATGTCGATGTGCGGTTGCTCGAGATGAATCCGCTCGCCGGACTGACCGACCGGGAGCGCGAGATTCTGGCGGCCCTCGCCGAGGGCATGACGAACCAGCAACTCGCGAGCGCACTGAATATCTCGTTGAACACGGTCAAGTTCCACCTCAAGAACCTCTACGGCAAGCTCGGGGTCGAGAATCGTGCGCAGGCGGTCGCCAAATATCTTGGTCGTGCGCGGCGTTAGTCTGCCGCATTGACGCCACCCGAACGGGTGGGTGTTTCCCTGCCCACAAGATCGCGATAAACTCCCCTCGGGGGTGTTCGCTTCGCGCCTGTCGACGGGCAATCTCCGGGTCACCGAAACGAGTCAACGGCTGCAGTCAAGAGCGCCCATGCCCGTACTGACGCAAACGGCACGATCCGATCCCGCCTTCGCCTATGCGCTTCGGCGCGTGACCGAGGCCGCGGCGCGCGCCGCGTTCGACTGGATCGGGCGCGGCGACAAGATCGAAGCGGATCTCGCCGGGGTCGACGCCATGCGCCGCGCGTTCGACGACCTGCCGGCCCGCGGCGTCGTGGTGATCGGCGAGGGGCAAAAGGATCAGGCGCCTGAGCTTTACAAGGGAGAAGAGCTCGGAGATCCCGCGGCGGCCCTGCAGTTCGACATCGCCGTCGATCCGGTCGAGGGAACGAGTTACCTTGCCAAGGGCATGACCAATGCGATGGCGGTCATCGCGATGGCGCCGCGCGGCACGCTGTTCGATCCGGGCCCGGCATTCTACATGGAGAAATTCGCCGGCCCGTCCGAAGTGCGCGGCAAGATCGATCCCGAGGCGCCGGTGGCGGACAAGCTGGCGATGCTGGGCAAGGCGCTCGGCCGGCGGGTCTCCGATCTCACGGTGTACGTTCTCGAGAAGCCCCGCCACAAGGAACTGGTTGCGCGCATCTACGCGGCGGGCGCCCGGGTCGCCCTGTATCCCGCCGGCGATGTCGCGGGTGCCTTGATGGCGGCGATCCCAGATTCCGGGATCGATGCCCTGATCGGAACCGGCGGCACCCCGGAGGGCGTGATCTCGGCCTGCGCCATCCGCTTGCTTGGCGGCGAGTTTCTCGGCCGGCTCGACCCGCAGCTTCCCAGCGAGATCGTGGCCGTGCGCGAGGCCGGTCTTGATACGCGGCGCTGGTACGCTGCAGACGAGCTTGTCCGTTCGAACGAGGCGTATTTCTGCGCCACCGGCATTACCACCGGCTTGCTGTTCGAGGGCGTCGAGCGCACGCGCAGCGGGGAAAGGACGCAGACCCTGATGATCTCGGGGCCGGGGGGGGAACGGCAGATCCTCACCACTTGGCACCCGCGTTCGACGGTGCACTAGGGATTTTCGTGGAGGACCGCATTCATGCCACGCAACCGCAGGGTTGACCGTCCGATCATTCTTGGAATCGTCGGCGATTCCGCCGCGGGGAAGACCACCCTGACCGCCGGGATCGCCCATATTCTGGGGCCCGAGCGCGTGGTCACGATCTGCACCGACGACTACCACCGGTATTCGCGGGAGGACCGTACCAGAAACGGAATCTCCGCGCTCGATCCGCGCGGCAACTACATCGACATCCTGGAACAGCACATAAAGCACCTGCGGGACGGCCATCCGATCCTCAAGCCGACCTACAATCACGGCGGCGGCACGCTGGATGCGCCCGAATACGTCGTGCCGAAGGAATACATCATCTGCGAGGGACTTCTCGGTTACTCGACCCGCGCCATGCGCGACTGCTACGACGTCAAGGTCTACCTCGAGCCGGTCGAGGCGCTGCGGGTCAAATGGAAGATCCAGCGCGACACCGCCAAGCGCGGCTACACGGAGGCGCAGGTTCGCGAATCGCTGAAGAAGCGCGAACACGACAGCGCCGACTTCATCCGCCCGCAGCGCACCTTCGCGGATATCGTCGTGCAGTTCTACCCGCCTGCCGACCACTCCGAGGAGACCGGCGCACATCTGAACGTCCGGCATACGCTGCGTCCGACCCTGCCGCATCCGGACCTGTCGCCGGTCCTCGACCTCGGCGTTCGCAACGGGCTCAAGCTGGAGCTGTCACGCGATGTCGACGGCAAGCCCGTCGACGTTCTGGACATCGCGGGCGACATCGATGCCCGGCGCGCGCGGGCGATGGAGGAGTTGCTCTGGGGGCTGATACCGGAGGCCCAGCACCTGCGCGAGCACCTCGGCGAGTTCATCGACGCGCACAATGAAACAGCGATCAGCCACCCGCTCGCGCTCTCGCAGCTCTTCATCACCTACCACATGGTGAAGGCCGCGATGGGCGTGCACGCGATCTGACCGCCGACGATCGAAGGAGGAAGACCATGGCGATGGTTGCGCTACGACAGCTGCTGGATCACGCCGCCGAGCATGGGTACGGCGTGCCGGCCTTCAACATCAACAACATGGAGCAGTTGATCGCAATCATGCAGGCCGCCGATAAGACCGACTCGCCGGTCATCCTGCAGGCCAGTCGCGGCGCGCAGTCCTATGCCGGCGACGGCATTCTGCGGCACCTCGCCATGGCGGCGGTCGAGATGCATCCGGACATCCCGGTCTGCCTGCACCAGGATCACGGCAACAACGTTGAGACCTGCCTGTCGGCGATCACCAACGGCTTCACCTCGGTAATGATGGACGGCTCGCTGGAGGAGGATGCAAAAACCCCGGCCAGCTATGAGTACAACGTCGCGGTCACCAAGCAGGTCACCGGGATGGCTCATCTCGTCGGAGTCTCGGTCGAGGGCGAGCTGGGGTGCCTCGGCTCGCTCGAGACCGGCGAAGGGGACAAGGAGGACGGTCACGGTTTCGAGGGCAAGCTGGATCGCGAGATGTTGCTGACCGATCCCGACCAGGCGGCGGATTTCGTGTCGCGCACCAAGGTGGATGCGCTGGCAGTCGCGATCGGCACGTCGCATGGCGCCTACAAGTTCAGCCGCAAGCCCACCGGCGACATCCTGGCGATGGACGTGGTCAAGGCGATCAACGAGCGGTTGCCGGAAACCCATCTGGTGATGCACGGCTCGTCCTCCGTGCCGCAGGAGTTGCAGGACATCATCAACCGGTTCGGCGGCGAGATGCCGCAGACCTACGGCGTGCCAGTCGAAGAGATCGCCGCGGGCATCCGGCACGGGGTCCGCAAGGTCAACATCGACACCGACTGCCGCATGGCGATGACCGGCCAGTTCCGCAAGGTGGCATCGGAAAACAGGGCCGAGTTCGATCCGCGCGCGTTCCTGAAGCCAGCGATCGCCGAGATGAGCAGGCTCTGCGCGGAGCGTTTCGAGGCCTTTGGAACGGCGGGCAACGCCTCGAAGATCAAGCCGATTCCGCTGGCGGAGATGGCGAAGCGGTATTAATCCGGCGTGCTCGATCCGAGGATCGCGGGCGCAGCACAGGCCGCCGAGTAGGGCGGCGGCAAGGGAGAAATCAGGATATGAGTGGCAAGAATTACAGCGCCGGCGTCAAGGAATACCGGGAAACCTACTGGGAGCCGGATTATCCGGTGAAGGAGACCGACCTGCTGGCCTGCTTCAAGGTTGTGCCGCAGGAGGGCGTCGATCCCGAGGAAGCGGCGGCCGCGGTCGCCGCCGAATCGTCGACCGGCACGTGGACGACGGTGTGGACCGACCTCTTGACCGACCTCGAATACTACAAGGGACGGGCCTTCAGGATCGAGCCCGTGCCCGGCCAGGATGGCGCATGGTACGCCTTCGTCGCCTATCCGCTGGACCTGTTCGAAGAAGGCTCGGTCGTCAACGTCATCACCTCGATCGCCGGCAATGTCTTCGGCTTCAAGGCGGTGCGCTCGCTGCGCCTGGAGGACATACGCTTTCCGGTCGCCTATGTGACGACCTGCGGCGGGCCGCCGCACGGGATCCAGGTCGAACGCGACATCATGAACAAATACGGCCGCGCGATGCTCGGCTGCACGATCAAGCCCAAGCTGGGCCTGTCGGCCAAGAACTACGGCCGGGCGGTCTACGAATGCCTGCGCGGCGGCCTCGACTTCACCAAGGACGACGAGAACGTCAACAGCCAGCCGTTCATGCGCTGGCGCCAGCGCTTCGACTTCGTGGCCGAGGCGGTGCACAAGGCGACGGCGGAGACGGGCGAGAAGAAGGGCCATTACCTCAACGTGACGGCGCCGACCGTCGAGGAGATGTTCAAGCGCGCCGAGCACGCCAAATCGCTCGACATGCCGATCATCATGCACGACTACCTGACGGCCGGCTTCACGGCGAACACCTCGCTCGCCAACTGGTGCCGCGAAAACGGCATGCTGTTGCATATCCATCGCGCGCTGCATGCGGTGCTGGATCGCAACCCGGATCACGGCATTCATTTTCGGGTTCTGGCCAAGATGCTGCGCCTGTCCGGCGGCGACCACCTGCATTCGGGGACCGTGGTCGGCAAGCTGGAAGGCGATCGCGAGGCGACGCTCGGCTGGATCGACATCATGCGCGAGTCGTTCGTGCCCGAGAACCGGGCCCGCGGCATCTTCTTCGATCAGGATTGGGGCCACATGCCGGGCATGTTCCCGGTCGCATCGGGCGGAATCCATGTCTGGCACATGCCGGCGCTGGTCTCGATCTTCGGCGATGACGCGGTGTTCCAGTTCGGCGGCGGAACGCTGGGTCACCCGTGGGGTAATGCGGCCGGCGCGGCGGCCAACCGGGTTGCCCTGGAGGCCTGCACCGAGGCGCGCAACCAGGGCCGGAATGTCGAGCGCGAGGGCAAGGAGATCCTGACCGCCGCGGCCAAGCACAGTCCCGAACTGGGCGCGGCCATGGAGACCTGGAAGGAGATCACCTTCGAGTTCGAGACCGTCGACAAGCTGGCGGCCGGCTGAACCGGACATCGAGAGGATCAAGAGAGATGAGCAAGGTTGCGAACATCAAGGATTACCGATCCAGCCAGGACGATCCCGGCAGCCGCAGGTACGGGACCTTCTCGTACCTGCCGGAAATGGACGCCGGCCGGCTGCGCAAGCAGATCGAGCATATCCTGGCCCGGGGCTGGAACCCGGCCGTCGAGCATGTCGAGCCGTCCCGCTCGGCCGAGAACTACTGGTACATGTGGAAGCTGCCGATGTTCGGCGAGACCGATATCGACCGCGTGCTCGCCGAGATCGACGAATGCCACAAGGCGTGGCCTGGCCACCTGATTCGTCTGATCGGCTACGACAATCTGGCGCAGTCGCAGGGCGCCTCCATCGTTGTTCACCGGCCCGGCGCCTGACGGCCGGGGCCATGCCGAATGACCCTGGAAGAAGCCCGACCGGGCGAAACACGAAGGAACCAATAGAGATGGAAAGTTTTATCGCACCCCGCCGGATCCTGATGGGCGCCGGTCCGACCGAAATCCCCAACCGGGTCCTGAGTGCCACCGCCCGGCCGACGCTCGGACATCTCGATCCGGCCTTCGTCGCCCTGATGGAGGAGGTCAAGGCCCTGCTACGGTACGCGTTTCGTACCACCAATGACGTCACCTTCCCGCTTTCCGCGCCCGGTTCCGCCGGGATGGAGGTCTGCTTCGTCAATCTGGTGGAACCGGGTGACAGGGTGATTGTCTGCCGCAACGGCGTGTTCGGAGAACGCATGCGCGAGAATGTCGTGCGGCTCGGGGGCGAGGCGATTGTGGTCGACCATGAATGGGGCGAGCCCGTCTCGGTTGAGCGTCTGGCCGAGGCCCTGCGGGCCAATCCCGGCGTCAAGGCAGTCGCCTTCGTCCACGCGGAAACCTCGACCGGCGCGCAGTCCGATGCGGCGGAGATCTGTGCACTGGCGGAGGCGCATGGTGCGCTGACCATCGTCGATACCGTCACGTCGCTCGGCGGTACTCCGGTGTGCGTCGACGAATGGGGCGCCGATGCGGTCTATTCGGGAACGCAGAAGTGCCTCGCTTGCCCACCGGGCCTGGCGCCGGTCACCTTCAGCCCCCGTGCCATCGCCGCCGTCAAGGCGCGGAAAGCGCCGGCGCAGAGCTGGTTCCTCGATCTCAATCTGGTTCTCGGGTATTGGGATGGCGGCGATGGTGGGCGCTCCTATCACCACACCGCGCCGGTCAATGCAATCTATGGCCTGCACGAGGCCCTGGTGATGCTGAAGGAGGAGGGGCTCGAGCAATCCTGGACGCGCCATCGCGACAATCACGAGATCCTGAAGGCCGGGCTCGGGACCATGGGGCTGGACTTCCTGGTCGATGCCGATCATCGCTTGCCGCAAATGAATGTCATCAAGGTGCCGGACGGCATCGACGAGGCCGCGGTGCGGCGCGATCTCATGGCCGAGCATGCGATCGACATCGGCGCCGGCCTCGGCCCGCTGGCTGGACGGGTCTGGCGGATCGGCCTGATGGGCCAGGCGGTTCGCCTGGAGAACATCATGCGGCTGCTGTCCGGCCTGGAGACCGCGTTGATCCGGCAGGGTCGGGACTTGAAGCGCGGCAATGCGATCTGCGCCGCGCGTCATGTCGCCGCGTCGTTCGCGCGCGCGGGTGCGCCGACCGGCGAACGGGCAATCGCCGCCTGCGCCGCCTGAGCCTGCCACACGGCAAATCACCGCCAACACCTGCACACTGCGAGGGCGGCACCGATCGGTGCCGCCCTTCGTCTTTGTCCCGGCGCTCGCAACCACTTCCGAGCCGGCGCGATCCCACCGGAAGCCGCAAAAAACGCACCGTCGCGGGTCGGTGTTTGACCGATATCAAATCAATTTCCCCGCATCTGCGCTATGCGTGTTTGGTCGATTGCGACACCATCAGCGTAGATTGGAGCATAGGACGTTGCACGCTCGCTTCAGCCGCAGCCAGCTCATTTCCGGCGCGTGGCGCGGCAAGGCCGATCCGATCCGTCCGCCGTGGTCGCTGCCGGAGGACCGATTTACCGCGCTCTGTTCCACGTGTGGCGATTGCGTCGACGCCTGTCCATCGTCGATCCTCGTGCGGGGCCGCGGCGGCTATCCCGAGGTCAATTTCGGGCGTGGCACTTGCGATTTCTGCGGCGCCTGCGCCGATGCCTGCGCCGATGCCTGCGCCGAACCGGCGTTCGGCCCGCGCGACGGCCCACCCTGGCAGCTAGCGGCGAGATTCAGCAGCGCTTGCCTCGCGTCGCAGGGGATCACCTGCCGGATCTGCGCTGAATGGTGCGATTCCCGCGCAATTCGGTTTCGCCTTGCGGTCGGAGGTCGCGCCCTTCCCGAGGGCGATGCGGCCGCCTGCACGGGGTGCGGCGCCTGCATCGCGATTTGTCCCACACAGGCGGTATCGCTGGAGAAAACGGCATGAATATCTGCGGCATATTGTTGCATGCACATCCCGATCGCCGTGCGGAGGTCGAGCAGGCCATCGAGGCCCTCGAAGGCGCCGAGCTTCATCACACGGTATCGGGCGGCCGTATGATCGTAACGGTCGAGGACACATCCCAATCGACCGCCGGCGACACGGTTCTCGCCCTGCACGGGCTGCCCGGGGTGCTCTCCGCCGCCCTCGTCTATCACCATTTCGAGCCACAACCGGCTATCGGATCAACCACCAGAAACACTGGGGAGTAGCAGCCATGCAACAGTCACGGCGCGATTTCATCAAGACCTCCGCCATCGCCGCCACGGCTGCGGCCGCCGGCGCGACCGTACCGGACGCTGACGGTGCCGCGGCCGCAGCGGCGGCCGGCATCCGCTGGGACAAGGCGCCCTGCCGATTTTGCGGGACCGGTTGCAGTGTCCTGGTCGGTACCAAGAGCGGCCGGATGGTGGCCACGCAGGGCGACCCGGATGCGCCTGTCAACCGCGGACTCAACTGCATAAAGGGGTATTTCCTGTCCAAGATCGTCTATGGCGAGGACCGACTGACTCGGCCGCTCCTGCGCATGTCGAACGGCAGGTACGATAAGGACGGTGAGTTCGCGCCGGTCAGCTGGGATCAGGCCTTTGATGTGATGGCCTCGAAATTCAAGGCGGCTTTGGCGGCCAAGGGGCCCGGTTCGGTCGGCATGTTCGGCTCCGGCCAGTGGACGGTCTGGGAGGGCTACGCGGCGGCCAAGCTGATGAAGGCCGGATTCCTGTCGAACAATATCGATCCGAACGCGCGCCATTGTATGGCGTCCGCCGTCGCGGCCTTTATCAGGGCCTTCGGCATCGACGAGCCGATGGGCTGTTACGACGATCTCGAACACGCCGACGCCTTCGTTCTGTGGGGCTCCAACATGGCGGAGATGCATCCGATCCTGTGGTCGCGCCTCACCGATCGACGGCTGACCGCGGACGATTGCCGCGTCGCGGTACTCTCCACCTTCGAGAACCGCAATTTCGACCTGGCCGATATCGGCATCGTGTTCAAGCCGGGAACAGACCTCGCGATCCTGAACTACATCGCCAACTACATCATCCAGAATGGCCGTGTTAACGAGGCATTCGTCAGGGATCACGTCAATTTCCGGCGCGGCAACGATGATATCGGCTACGGTCTGCGGCCGAGCGACCCGCGGGAGCAGTCGGCGAAAAACGCGACGAAAGCGGGCGGCTCGTCGCCCATGACCTTCGACGAATACAAGGCCTATGTCGCCGATTATACGCTGGAGAAGGTCAGCGATGTCTCCGGCGTCGAACCGTCGCGGCTGGAGGCGCTGGCCGAGCTGTACGCCGACCCCGACCGCAAGGTCATGTCGCTGTGGACCATGGGATTCAACCAGCATGTCCGCGGCACCTGGGTCAACAATCTCTGCTACAACGTGCACCTGCTGACCGGCAAGATCTCCGAGCCGGGCAACGGCCCGTTCTCGCTGACCGGTCAGCCCTCGGCCTGCGGAACGGCGCGCGAGGTCGGCACATTTGCCCACCGCCTGCCCGCCGACATGGTTGTCATGAATGAAAAACACCGCGAGATCACGGAACAGAAATGGCAGCTTCCCGAAGGGACGATCCCGGGAAAACCGGGGTTCCACGCGGTGCTTCAGAACAGGAAGCTGAAAGACGGCGTCCTGAACGCCTACTGGGTGATGTGCAACAACAACATGCAGGCCGCACCCAACATGAACGAGGAGACCTGGCCCGGATACCGTAATCCCGACAACTTCGTCGTCGTCTCCGACCCGTATCCGACGGTCACGGCGCTGGCGGCCGATCTGATCCTGCCGACCGCCATGTGGGTCGAGAAAGAAGGCGCTTACGGCAATGCCGAGCGCCGTACCCAGTTCTGGCGACAACAGATCAAGGCGCCGGGCGAGGCCAAATCGGATCTCTGGCAGTTGGTCGAGTTTTCCAAGCGGTTCAAGGTCGAGGAGGTTTGGCCTGAGGAACTCATCGCCAAGAAACCCGAATACCGGGGCAAGACGCTGTACGACATCCTGTTCGCGAATGGCAAGGTCAACAAATTCCCCTTGAGCGAGACGCAAGCGGGTTTCGACAACGACGAATCAGAGCATTTCGGCTTCTACATCCAGAAAGGGCTGTTCGAGGAATATGCGGATTTCGGCCGCGGCAAGGCGCATGACCTGGCCGATTTCGAGACCTATCACAGCAGCCGCGGCCTGCGCTGGCCGGTGGTCGACGGCAAGGAGACCCTGTGGCGTTTCCGCGAGGGCTACGATCCGTATGTGAAAACGGGCAAGGGCGTTGAGTTCTACGGAAAGCCCGACGGCAAGGCGGTGGTTTTCGCGTTGCCGTACGAGCCGCCGGCGGAATCCCCGGACGGCGACTACGATCTGTGGCTCGTCACCGGCCGCGTGCTGGAGCACTGGCATTCCGGCTCGATGACCCGGCGGGTTCCGGAACTGCACAGGGCATTTCCCAGCGCGGTCCTGTTCATGAACCCTGATGACGCCAGCAAGCGCGGATTCAAACGCGGCCAGGCGGTACGCGTCAGCACGCGGCGCGGCGTCTTGCAGACGCGCGTCGAGACCAAGGGCCGCAATGTCATGCCGGAAGGCGTGGTGTTCATACCCTGGTTCGACGAAGGCCAGCTGGTCAACAAGCTGACGCTCGATGCGACCTGCCCGATTTCTAAGGAAACGGACTTCAAGAAATGCGCCTGCAAGGTGGAGGTCGCCTGAGGTTGGGCCGGTGGCAGCAAGGGATCCAGAGGAAACGCCGCGCCGGGTGACCGACCGTCGTCGGTTCCTGGCTGGAACTGCCCGCGCGGCCTGCGGCGTCGGCGCTGCCGGGCTGCTCCTTGGGCTGCTCGCCCGCCAGGGTGCGGCGCGCCCAGCCTGGGCGATCCGGCCGCCCGGCGCCGGTGACGAGGCGGATTTCTCCGGCTTGTGCGTGCGCTGCGGCTTGTGTGTGCGGGACTGTCCGTACAAGACGTTGCGCCTTGCCGAACTGGGCGTGCCGATTGCCACCGGGACACCCTATTTCATCGCCCGCGATATCCCTTGCGAGATGTGCGAGGACATACCCTGTGTGAAAGCCTGTCCGACAGGGGCCTTGGACAAGGGGCTGACCGAGATCGAGAAGGCCCGCATGGGCATCGCGGTGCTGGTCGGGCAGGAAGACTGCCTCAACTATCTCGGTCTGCGTTGCGATGTCTGCTATCGCGTCTGTCCCTTGATCGACAAGGCGATCAAGCTCGAGAAGCAGCACAATCAGCGGACCGGCGCACATGCCATGTTCATTCCGGTCGTCGACAGCGAGCGGTGCACGGGTTGCGGCAAATGCGAGAAGAGCTGCGTTCTCGAGAAGGCGGCGATCCGGGTGCTTCCGGTCGATCTGGCGACCGGCGCGCTCGGTGCGCATTACCGGCTGGGCTGGGAGGAACGCGAAAAGCATGGCGGTCCCCTGCTGCCGGATATCATAGACCTGCCGGATCGGACGCCGGGAGGGGCGTTATGACAGGCGCTGCCGCATCGCCCGCCCGCCGGATGCTGGCCAGGAACAAATGGCTGCTGTTGCGGCGGTCGTCGCAGCTCGGCATCCTGGCTCTGTTCCTGGTCGGGCCGCTGGCGGGCCTCTGGATTGTCAAGGGCACGCTGGCTTCCAGCCTCACCCTCGGGGTGCTGCCCCTGACCGATCCCTATATGTTGCTGCAGAGCGTCTTCGCCGGCAGCCTGCCGGCCCTCACCGCCTGGATCGGGGCGGTCATCATGCTGGTGTTCTATGCGCTGATCGGCGGGCGCGTTTATTGCTCCTGGGTGTGCCCCATCAATATCGTAACCGATGCGTCGCACTGGCTTTCGGAGCGGTTCGACGTTCCCAAGGGGTGGCAGCCGAAACGAACGCTGCGGCGCTGGATTCTCGGCATGACGCTTGTCGTCTCCGCGATCACAGGAGTCATCGTCTGGGAGCTGGTCAATCCGATCACCCTGCTGTATCGGGGGGTGCTTTACGGCGTCGGCCTCGCCTGGGCGGCGGTTCTTGCCGTGTTCCTGTTCGACCTCTTCGTCAGCCGCCGCGGCTGGTGCGGCCATCTTTGCCCGGTCGGCGCCTTCTACGCCCTGGCAGGGTGGTTCGCGCTGCTGCGCATCAATGCGGTGCAACGTACGGCCTGCGATGACTGCATGGAGTGCTACGCCGTCTGCCCGGAGCCGCATGTCATCACGCCCGCCTTGAAGGGCGGCGAGAAGGGAGGGGGATCCGTCATCCTGTCGTCCGACTGCAGCAATTGCGGCCGTTGCATCGACGTGTGCGACAGGGAGGTTTTCCGATTTTCGTCCCGGTTTGCGCAAGCGACCGACGCGATGCCGCAGCGACACAGGAATGCGGCATGAGATACTCAGATAAAGGGGGTGCCATCGTGAACAAGATCCTCGATAGATTTGCCAGATTCGTCGTGCTCGGTGCCTTTGCGATCGTCACGACCGCCGGCGCCGTAGCGCTGTCTGTCTACCTGCAGGACCAGGCCGCGGCTCAGCCGGCCGGGGAGGTTCGCTCCCTGCGCGGCGAAACCGAGATCCCGGACAACAACATGGTGCCCGCTCCGGAGAGGCAGGAAACGCGGGCCGGGAGTTTCGATCGGGCCTATCGTCAGCAACCGCCGCTGATCCCGCACAAGATCCAGTCCTACCAGATCACGCGGACGGTAAATCAGTGCATCCAGTGTCACGACTGGCCGTTCAATGTCGACCAGGGGGCGCCGAAGATCAGCGAAACCCATTACTTCAACCGCGATGGCGTTGCCCTCGATCGGGTTTCGTCCAGCCGCTGGTTCTGCACCCAGTGTCACGTCCCGCAAAGCAACGCCAGGGACCTCGTGAACAACGAATTCAAACCGGCGATAGACGTCGAATAGCAGGAAGAGGCAGCCATGACACAAGACGGCTCGAACGACGTATCCGGTGCCGGCAGTCAGGGCGGTTCCGATGATATGCGGCGTGTCACCTGGCGGGACCGGATTCGCCAGTTCTGGCACTTCGTGGTCAGGCCACATGCGACGATTGCGCTGGGTACTTTGGTGATCGTCGGCTTTGCCGCCGGCATCATCTTCTGGGGCGGGTTCAACTGGTCGATGGAGATGACAAACAACCAGGAATTCTGCATTTCATGCCATGAAATGGAGCGCAACGTCTTTCGCGAATTTCGTGAGACCAGCCACTACTCGAACCGTACCGGCGTGCGTGCAACCTGTCCGGATTGCCACGTTCCGAAGAACTGGTTCCACAAGGTCGTTCGCAAGATCCAGGCGACGGGCGAGCTCTATTATCATCTGATCGGTTCGATCAATACGCGTGAAAGATTCGAGGCGGAACGGGTCCGTCTGGCCACGCGGGTCTGGCGCACGATGAAAGAAACCGATTCGCGTGAGTGCCGGAACTGCCACAACTACGACTTCATGGACTACACGTTGCAGGAGGCGCGCGCCTCACGCCGTCATCAGCAGGGAATCGACGAAGGCCAAACCTGTATTGATTGCCACAAGGGCATTGCCCACACGCTGCCGGACGAAGCCTTCGAAGCCTGGACGGCGCTCCAGGCGCAGCTGAATGCCGAGGCCGCACGTTAGGTACAGGGCATGAAAAAGGGTGACGGGGCGACCCGTCACCCTTTCACGCAGACGATCTGCTTGCGCGTATAACCGATTCGACGAGGTCTTCCCGCGCCGCTATGACCACCCGGATGATACCGGCCCCCCCGCGCCGGGGTACAACCGTATCATTCCGCGGCTGCGGTCGTGCCCTTGCCGCGGAACCCGGCCATCGGGTCCGCCGCCATCAGCCGCCGCTGTAGCTCGGCAGCCGAAACCGGGACCGGCACGAGATTTGCGAACCGATCCGCGCTCGCCTCGGCGCCAGGATGGAAGCGCAGATACATGCGCCGCACCTCCTCGCGCCCGAGCAGTCGGAACGGAACCTTGAGGTCGATCCGCCCCGGGCGCACCAGCGCCGGGTCGAGTCTTTCGGGCTGGTTCGTGGTCATGATCAACAACCGCCCGTCTGCCCAAGCCAAACCGTCGATCGCGTGCAGCAACCCGGCCTTTGTCAGTCCGCCGCGCGGGCTCGTCTGACTGCTCTGCCTGTCCTTGCGCGCTCTTGCCGCGGCCGAGGCATCGGCGTCCTCGAGCAGCACGATCGCGTGCTGCGGGACGTCGGCGAAGATCTCCGCCAGCACCCAATCATGGCCGATCGCTGCGAGGTTCAGCGTGTACAGTGGCCGGTCGAAATTTCCCGCCAAAGCCAGCGCCAGCGACGATTTGCCCGTGCCCGGCGGACCCGAGAACAGATAGCCCCGGCGGTAGGGTACGCCACGTTCGATATACCAGTCCTCGGCATTGAAGAACCAGGCGGCGTCCTCGATTACAACGTCCATCAGCCCGTCCGGCAGGATCACCGTATGCAGCGGTCGCCTGGGTCGCCGGGTCGTCAGCTGCCAGCATCCGAACCAGCCGTAGATCGGCACGCGATCATCGCGGCGGTCGACGGGCATCGCCTCTTCGACGAGGCGTCGCAGGACATCCTGGCGCCGCCCGGCGGTCCTGAAGACGAACGTCTCGCCTACCGCGATGCCTTGCCCGCCCTGCGTGTCGATGGACCGCCGCAGAGCGACAGGGCGACCGTTATACAGGAACAGGTGGAGACCCTCGCCCGGCGAGAACGTCCATTCTGGTTGCCCCCACCCGGCGTCGTGATCTTGCTTTTGGTTGCGCGCGGTCAAGCGCAGCCGCCGTGCCCGACTGCCGTAGGGAAGCCGGGCCAGCCAGAGACGGATCCACTCGAACGCGGGGTCCGTGCTGTCGACAGTCAATTCGACTGTCAGCTGCCGGACAGTCCAGCGCCATAGCGCGGCAAACACCGAGCGCAGCGCAAACAGCAGCGCGCCAATCGCCAGCGCGCCGATAATCCCCAAAAACATCTCATTGTTGGCCAGCTGCAACGCGAGCCGACCAAGAACGTGCTCATCCATTGCTTGCTCCGTCTGACCGTGTAGATGCACATTTACGGTCGGGTTCGATCGGGGAACGTTTCGTTTCCCGGTTCAGTCGTTCAATAGGGTGCGGGTCAAAAGCCGTCCCGATGGCGGGCGGCGGTCCGGAGGCGGTGGCCGTCGGGCCGGGCGGCGGCCGGGACCTTCGAGCGGCGGTTAGCTGCCGAAGAGCGCGAACGCAGGACCGACGACGGACCAGTTCCGGCCGCCGCAAAGGTCTATGAGTCGTTCGGTCCTTGGCACGTGTTCGCTCCTCGGTATTCGCAAGATTGGCGAAAGGGGGCGCTAATTAACGGAAAAACGGGGTCCCGTAAAGACCCCGTCCGAAGAACGTAACGAAATTTCAAAACGTCAGTCGGAAGGACCTTTTCCGTTACCGTTCGAGGCCTTGAAGATATCAAGATAGAAATCGTAGCCGGCCATCAGACTGACGAGAATGAAGACGATCCAGAGGTCAATTTCACCGACCTTGGCCGTGATGAAGCCGGCGAACAGCATGAATGTGCAAAGACCGATGATGCCGACGGCTTTTTCAATCATGATCGTCCCCTTCCGAAACCGAGCCTGACTATGTCCCCGCGGCGTCCCGCGATCAACCCTCTTCGACCAGCCTGGCGAGCCAGGCAGCGACCCGCAGCAATCTCGCATCGTCGCCCGGCGCGCCGACAAGCTGGGCGCCGATCGGCATGCCGTTTGCGCCTTGCATCACCGGAACGGTGACCGCCGGGGTGCCGCACAATGTCCAGATCGTGCAGAAGATCGGGCTGCCCGTGCTGTCCAGCCCGACCGGCGCCTCGCCGGTCACGGGCAGGGTCAGGATCGCGTCGAAATCCTCGAACATCTCCGCGAGGCCGTAATTGAGCAGGTCCACCCTGGACAGCGCTTCATTGTATGCGACGGCAGTGGTCTTCCGGCCACGTTCGATCTGCCCACGCAGTGATTCGCTCATCTTGTCGGCGCCGCGCTCATACAGGGCGGCGTAATTGCGCGCGATATCGGCCTCCATGATGGTGCCGTGCCAGTCGATTGCGTGGGCGAAGGCCTCCGGGAGCACGGCTTCGCGAACATGATCGCCGAGGAAGCCCGCCAGTTCCTCGATAGCCTCATGCGCATGCGCATCGGCCTGATCCCAGACCGGTGTCCGGACGAAGGCCAGGCGCGGCGGCATCGGCGGTTCCTGCGTTACGGTCTCGACCAGCGGTGGCTTCGCCCGCGGCCGCATCTGCGGATCTCGCGCGTCGTACACCGCCAGGGCCTCGGTGATCAGGGCGATATCGCGGGCGTCGCGGGCAAAGAACCCCAGGATGTCCAGGAACGGCGACTGGCTCAGCACACCGACGCGGGACGTCACGCCGCGTGTCGGCTTGAAGCCCCAGACGCCGCAGTACGAGGCCGGCCGCAGCACGGAACCGTTGGTCTGTGATCCGATCGCCAGAGGAAACTGGAACGAGGCAACTCCGGCTGCCGAGCCGCTCGACGAGCCGCCCGGCGTTCGCGATGGATCGTGCGGGTTGCGCGTCTTGCCCGGATGATAGGTGGCAAGCTCCGTCGTGACCGTCTTGCCCATGATCACCGCGCCCGCCTGGCGCAGCATGGCGACGATCGCCGCGTCCTCGGCCGGTCGGCGGCCCTTGAGCAGAACCGTGCCGCTTTCCGTCGGCATGTCGGCGGTGTCGACGATGTCCTTCACCGCGACAGGCACGCCGTGCAGCGGCCCTTTGGGCAGCCCGGCGGCGTGCATGTCGTCGAGTCTCCGGGCCTGCTCCAGCGCATAGTCGCGGTCGAGGAACGCCCAGGCCTCGACCTCCGAATCCACGGTATCAACACGGTCGAGGCAGGCCTGGACGAGGTCCTGCGCGCGGAGCGACCCCTCGCGGATCGCGGCCGTGGCCTCGGAGGCTGTCAGCTGCGCGGGATGGGCCGGGTCCATGGTGTCAATCTGTCGGCTCTCAGCGCCCGTAGACCTGCGTCGGCAGCCACAGTGCGATCTCGGGAAACACGTACAGCATAACCATCGAGAGAATCACCATCGACAGGAACGGCAGGACGCCCTTGAAGATATCAATCAGTTGCACGTGCGGCGGCGCGACCCCCTTCAGGTAATAGGCCGCCATTGCCATCGGCGGTGTCATGAAAGAGGTCTGCAGATTCAACGCCACAAGGATTCCAAAGAACAGCGGGTCGACGCCGAACAACGGCAGCATCGGCAGGAAGATCGGCACGAAGATGACGATGATCTCCGACCATTCCAGCGGCCAGCCCAGCAGGAAGATGATGATCTGGGCCATGATCAGGAATGTGATCGGCGAGAGATCCATGCCGACGACGAATTCCTGCACCATGTCGTGTCCCCCGAGATAGGAGAACACCGACGAAAAGGTCCAGGACCCGACGAACAGCCAGCACACCATCGCCGAGGTGCGCACCGTAAGATACACAGACTCTTTGAGCCGGTCCCAGGTCAACGCCCGATATGCCGTGGCCAGGACGAGACCGCCGAGCGCGCCAAGCGAGGCCGCTTCGGACGGCGTCGCCCAGCCGAACAGGATCGCCCCCAACACTGCCAGGATCAGAATGAACAGCGGGAAGAAGGAGGTCAGCATCATGAAGAAGACCCGAAAGAACGGGATCTCCTCGTCATACTCCGGCTTCGGCGCCAGTTTCGGATTGAAGAGGACCCGACCGACCACGTAGATCATGTAGAGGCCCGCCAGCATGAAGCCGGGGAACATGGCGGCGGCGTAGAGCTTGACCACCGAGACTCCGGCCGCAGCCGAATAGACGATCAGCATGATGCTCGGCGGGATCAGGATGCCGAGGCAGCCGCCGGCGCAGATTACGCCGGCCGAAAAACTCGTATCATATCTGGCCTTCAGCATTTGCGGGAAGGCGAGGAGGCCCATCAGCGTGACCACGGCGCCAATGATGCCGGTTGCTGTTGCGAACAGCGCGCAGGTCGCGAGCGCCGCCACGGCCATCGAGCCGGGGAAATGGCGCGCCGCCATCTGCAGGCTGTAAAACAGCCGATCGACGATGTTTGCCCGTTCAACGATATATCCCATGAACAGGAACAGCGGCACCGCCGTCAGGACGTCGTTGGCCATGACCGAATAGGTCTGGTTGGCGAACAGGAAGAAGACCTGGTTGTTCAGAATTTCCTGCCCCGGCGTGTAGTAGGCGTAGAAGCCAAAGCCGAGCCCCATCGCCATGAGCGTAAGAAAGATGGGAAAGCCGAGCAGGATCGTCAGAATGAAGATGCCCAGCATCAGGATGGCGACCTGCGGGTCCGTCATGTGGCGTCTCCCCTGTCGGTGCCCCGGGGGTTGGCACCGGTCGGTTCGTCCCGATGCGATCGCGCTTCATCCTCTTGCGCATGCAACAGGATGGTTTCCATTTCCTCGACGTCGTGTCGCCGCTGCGGCCATACCCCGGTCTTGAGGCAGATCACGCAGCGCGCCGTCTCGGCGAAGCCCTGCAGCAGGAGGAAGGCGGCGGCAACCGGCATGACTGTCTTGAACGGCGAGATCGGCACCCCGGCCGGGCTCATCACGCTGACTTCGCCGCTGCCCATGTTGTAGCTCCATGACTCCAGCGCGTAGTCGGTGCCGGCATAGATCAGGGTCAGGACGGCGGGGTAGAAAAAGAGAAAATAGAGGACCAGTTCGATCGTGGCTTGCGTGCGAATCGGCAACAGCCGGTAGATCACGTCGCCGCGCACATGGCCGTCGCGCGAGAGCGTGTAAGCGCCGGCCATCATGAACAGCGTCCCGTACATGATGTAGCTGATATCAAAGGCCCAGGAGGTCGGACTGCTGAGGAACTTCCGAACGAAGACCTCGTAGCTGACGCCCAAGGTCATAATCATGATGCACCAGGCGAAGGCCTTCCCGACCCACGCACTGATCCCATCGATGGTGAACAGAAGACGTTCCATTGAGCCTCCCCCCGGCGGCGCGGCGACTGGCGATCCAAACCCCGGACGGGCGGCGCGTGGAACGCGCCGCCCGCACCCGGGGTTGAATCTCGAAAGCTCGTCCTTCGCTTAGAAACCGAGCTTGCCGAAGTAATGCTCGTAGGCGAGCTTGTAGTCGGCCGAGTTCATCAGGTCGTAGAAGGCGACGCGCTTCGACCAGTCACGCTGCGAATCGACGACCTTCTTGAAGAACGGATCCTTGTTGAGATTTTCCAGAACCGTGTCCCAGGACTTCAGCTGCGCCTGCAGCACAG
>CP070634.1:1048928-1076789 GCA_020356105.1 Rhodospirillales bacterium
GAGCGGGCGCCGGCCCGGCAGACCGTGACGATGGGCCTGTCCTTGGACAGCTTGCCGGCGCGCCGCGCGAGCTCGCCGAGCGGAATCGGCAGCGACCCGGCGATACGGCCGAGAGGTCCCTCATACTCGTCGGGCTCGCGCACATCGACGATCTGCACGCGGCGCCGGTGCTCCTCGACCCAGTGCGGCTGGATCTCCCAGAACCCTGCGAAGGTGAAGGTGAGCGGCGCCCAGTCGGGGCCGGCTAGCGCGGCATCCTCGTCTTCCGGTCGGCCACAGCGCATAGTCCCGGGTACCGCGATGTCGATCTGTTTTGGATGCGCAAGGCCCAGATTGTTCATATAGCCGGCGAAGTCATCGGCGCCGATGTCGCCGCCGAGGCGCGGATTGTGCACCCGCTCCTCCTCGACGCTGGTCACCGTCAATCCGCGATAGTCGTGCGCCGGGTAGATGAGACAGTGCGGCGGCAGGTGGAAAATCTTCTCGTGCACCGAGCGGTAGAGCGTGTGCGGGCTGCCCTGCTGGAAGTCCGTACGGCCGCAGCCGCGGATCAGGAGCGCATCGCCGGTGAACGCCATGCTGTCGTCGTCGAGCACCAGGCTCATGCAGCCGTCTGTATGGCCGGGCGTCGCCAGCGCCGTGAGGTGCCGGCCACCGAAGGCGACCGTGTCACCCTCGGCAAGATACAGATCCGCGCCGTCGGCGCCGCTCGCGGCCGAGATGGCGATCGCGCTGCCGAGCCGCCGCCTCAGCAGCCAGGCGCCGGTGACGTGATCCGCGTGGACATGGGTGTCCACCGTATACAGGAGGTCGAGGCCGAGCTCGCCGATCAGCGCCGCGTCGCGCTGCGCCTGCTCGAACACCGGGTCGATCAGCAGCGCCTTGCGCGTCGCCGGATCGCCGAGCAGATAGGTGTAGGTCGAGGATTGCGGGTCGAACAGCTGGCGGAAGATCATTCTGTCCTGTCTTTTCTGCGGGTCGGGCCGCACAGACACGTAGGTGATCGGCATCGGGATACCAACTCGCTGGCCGGGACGTCCACCGATTTGAAACGTCATGTAGCGTTGCGAATCGATTCGGAACGGCCGCCTCAGCCTTGCTTCGTTTCGGCAGCAACGAAGGCGGCGAATTTCGCCATCCAGTGGGTCAGCCGGTCGCGCAGCGCGCTGTCGGTCAGATTTCGGTCCTCGTCGAACTTGCCGCGCACCTCCCCGACATAGAGCGTCTCGCCGAGAAACGGCTTCATGGCGAGACCGCGGAACACCGGCAGCCAGGCGGTTTGCGCGTTGATCGTGCCGGACCAGCTCGGCGAGGCACCGATCAGCCCGACCGGCAGGTCGCGAAAGATCTTGTCGCCCCCGAGCGGGAACGAGCTCAGCCAGTCGATCGCGTTCTTGAACACCCCGGGGATCGACTGGTTGTATTCGGGGGAGACCAGCAACAGGCCGTCCGCCGCGTCGAGCTTCTCTTGCAGCTCGGTCACCGGCACCGGCGCCCCCGCGGCCTCGAGATCCGCGTCGTAGAGCGGTATTCCCGCAATCGACTCGACCGCGACGGTGCAGTCGTCCGGCGCCACCTCGGCGGCGACGGCCAGCAGGGCAGCGTTGTAGGAGCCCTTCCTCAAGCTCCCCGACAGTCCGATGATCGTGCTCATGAGCCCTCCTTTGCCCCCGGGATATGCGTCCGACCGACCCGCGGTCAAGTCCTCTGCGCGCCGTCCTTCACCAGCGATGCCGCAACCCGCCGCCCCTCGCCGCCCCTTGCACCGCACGCGGCGGCTCTGGCATAACCGGCGCGCATCCCGCCCATTGCCGAGAGAGGCGCCCGATGATCCCGCGATACAGCCGGCCCGAAATGGTCAAGATCTGGGAGCCGGAAAACAAGTTCCGCATCTGGTTCGAGATCGAGGCGCATGCCTGCGACGCCCAGGCCGAGCTCGGCGTCATCCCGAAGGAGGCGGCCCAGGCCGTCTGGCAGCGCGGCAAATGGGAGATCGACCGCATCGATGAGATCGAGCGCGAGACGAAACACGACGTCATCGCGTTCCTCACCAACCTTGCCGAGCATGTCGGCGACGAGGCGCGCTTCGTCCATCAGGGCATGACCTCGTCGGACGTGCTGGACACCTGCCTTGCGGTGCAGCTGTGCCAGGCCGCCGACATCCTGCTGGCCGACATCGACGCCCTGCTGGCGGCGCTGGAGCGACGGGCGAAAGAGCACAAATACACGCCCTGCATGGGCCGCAGCCACGGCATCCATGCCGAGCCGACGACCTTCGGGCTGAAGCTCGCGGGGCATTACGCGGAGTTCGCGCGCAACCGCGGGCGGCTCCTAGGCGCGCGCGAGGAGGTGGCGACCTGCGCGATTTCGGGTGCCGTCGGCACGTTTGCCAATATCGACCCGCGCGTCGAGGCGCATGTGGCCCAGCGCCTGGGGCTCAGGCCGGAGCCGGTCTCGACCCAGGTGATCCCGCGCGACCGCCACGCCGCCTATTTCGCGACGCTGGCCGTGATCGCCTCGTCGGTCGAGCGGCTCGCCGTCGAGATCCGCCATCTGCAACGCACCGAGCTGCGCGAGGCCGAGGAGTATTTCAGCCCCGGCCAGAAGGGCTCGTCGGCAATGCCGCACAAGCGCAACCCGGTGCTGACCGAGAACCTCTCGGGCCTCGCTCGGATCGTGCGCGGCGCCGTCGTGCCGGCGCTCGAGAACGTCGCCCTGTGGCACGAGCGCGACATCTCGCACTCCTCGGTCGAGCGCATGATCGGCCCGGACGCAACGGTGACGCTGGACTTCGCTCTGGCCCGCGCGACCGGTGTGGTGGAGAAGCTCGTGGTCTATCCCGAGGCGATGCAGCGGAACCTGGATTCGTTGGGCGGCCTGCACAACTCGCAGCGGGTGCTGCTGGCGCTCACCCAGGCCGGCATGAGCCGCGAGGACGCCTATGAGGCGGTGCAGCGATGCGCGATGGATGCCTGGGAGAAGGGCAAGGATTTCCAGGCGCTGCTTAAATCCGACAAGGCGGTCGCCAGGCACCTCGACGCCGCGGCGATCGACGCGATGTTCGACTTGGGTTACCACACCAAGCACGTGGACACGATCTTCAAGCGGGTGTTTCCGGGCTAGGGCCCGACGGAACCGAGCGTCATCCCCTCGGCCGGCATCGAAAAGCCGCCGCCCCAAGGGCCGGCCAGCGCCACGAAGCCCCGGATATGAAATCCGAGGCCCGATCCCATGGCCATCCCGCTGGCCGACGTCGAGTGGGCGCCACTGCCTCCCGCCTGACCCATATCAACGACAGCGCTGCGCGATTTGGCCGATTATCCTAAGCTGCCGGGCGGACGGAATACGCAGCAGGGGGGCCTTCGCCGATGAAGACGGCAATCCTCGTCACCGGGGCGCTGGGGCAGATCGGATCGGAGCTGGTCCCGGCGTTGCGCGAGCGTTACGGCGCCGAGGCCGTGATCGCCTCCGACATCCGCGTGCCCAAGGGCGGCGCCGCGGCCGGGCCGTTCGAGCTGCTCGACTGCTCCGAGCCGGCGCAGATTCGCGAGATCGTCCGGCAATACGGCATCGGCACGATCTACCACATGGCCGCGCTGCTCTCCGCGATCGCCGAGGAGAAGCCGCAGGCCGCCTGGCAGCTCAACATGGGCAGCCTCTATTCCGTGCTCGAGATCGCCCGGCATCATGGCTGCGCCGTGTTCCTGCCAAGCTCGATCGGGGCCTTCGGCCCGTCGACGCCGCGGGATGCCACCCCGCAGGACACGATCCAGCGGCCGACCACGATGTACGGCGTTACCAAGGTCGCCGGCGAGTTGCTGTGCGACTACTACGCCAGCCGCTTTGGCATCGACACGAGGGGCATCCGGCTGCCCGGCCTGATCAGCCATGTCGCGCCGCCGGGCGGCGGCACCACCGACTACGCCGTCGAGATCTTTCGGCAGGCGCTGCGCTACCGCCATTACACCTGTTTCCTGCGCGCCGATACGCGGCTCGACATGATGTACATGCCCGACGCCATCCGGGCGATGATCGAGGTGATGGAGGCGGACCCCGCGCGTCTCGTCCACCGCAATGCCTTCAATGTCACCGCCATGAGCTTCACGCCGGAGGAGCTGGCCGCCGAGATCAGGAAACACATCCCGGACTTCGTCATCGACTACGAGGTCGACCCGGTGCGCCAGGCGATCGCGGATACCTGGCCGCGCTCGATGGATGACAGCGCGGCGCGCAGCGAATGGGGCTGGAAGCCGGACTACGACATGGCGGCGATGACCAAGGACATGCTGGACAAGCTGGGCCCGACGCTGCGCCGGGCCGCAGATCCGGCGAACGAGAGCTGAGGAGGCAGGCAATGGCCCGGGGGCGACTGGAAGAGACGCTGCAATCGGAGCTCGAGGCACTCGAGGTCGCCGGTACCCGGAAGGGTGACGAGACCGTGTTCGCCGGGGTCGTCCCGGCGGCCGCCGGAAACGGGCCGCGGTACCTGCTGCAGGGCGCGGGCGACAGGCGGTTCCTGCGCATGAACTCGAACGGCTATCTCGGCATGGCCTTGCGGCCCGAGGTGATCGCCGCCGAGGAGAAGGCGGTGCACGCCTGCGGCGCGGGGCCGGGCGCGGTGCGCTTCATCAGCGGCACATGGGCCCAGCACGTGGCGCTGGAAGAGAAGCTCGCCGCATTTCATCGCCGCGAGGCGGCGATGATCTTCAGCTCGGCCTACGCGACGGTGATGGGCACGCTGCCGCCGCTGATCAGCGACGAGACCGCGGTGATCTCGGACGAGCTCAACCACAACTGCATCATCAACGCGATGCGCCTCGCCCGCCCGAAGGAGAAGTACGTCTACCGCCATCTCGACCTTGACGAGCTCGAACGCTGCCTGGCCACGGCGGCGAAGACGTGCCGCCGCGCCATCGTGGTGACCGACGGCATTTTCAGCATGCGCGGAGACCACGCGCCGCTGGACAAGATCGTCGCGCTGGGGCGGCGCTTCGACGACGCGTTCGATGAAGCCGTGCTGGTGGTGGCCGACGATTCGCACGGCATCGGCGCGATCGGCGCGACCGGCCGCGGCACCGAGGAACATGTCGGCGGCGCACCGGTCGACCTCCTCATCGCGACCCTCGGAAAGGCGCTCGGCGTCAATGGCGGCTATGTGACGGGGCGACGCACGATTCTCGACTATCTGCGCGAAAAGGCGCCGTTCTACATCTACTCCAACCCGATCACGCCCGGCGAGGCGGCAGCAGCCGCGGCGGCCCTCGACATCCTTGACAGCGATGAGGGCATCGCGCTGCTGCGTCACCTGCGCGAGATGACGGCGCGCTTCGAGGCGGGGCTCGGGAAGCTCGGCCTCGAGACGATCCCCGGCGAGCACCCGGTGGTGCCGCTGATGGTCCGCGATACCACCCGCACCGGGGCGCTGGTCGGGCACTTAAGGTCGCATGGCGTACTGGCGACGGCGATCACCTACCCGGTGGTGCCGCGCGGCGAGGAGGAGATCCGCTTCCAGGTCTCGGCCGACCACACAGCGGCCGATATCGACGAGGTGCTCGAGATTCTGGCCGACGCACCAGGCACCGGCTGAACGCCGCACGGGTCGAATATGGGGGCCCGGCAGATGAAAAAGATTGGCTTCCTGATCAATCCGATCGCCGGAATGGGCGGAACGGTCGGGCTGAAGGGAACCGACGGGGTGGTGGAACGGGCGATGCAGCTTGGCGCGCAGCCCACGGCACATCTCAAGGCCGGCGAGACCCTCGCCGCGTTGCGGCACCAGCTCGCGGGCACGCCCGGGCCGCCGGCGATCGCATGGCTGACCTGTTCCGGCAAGATGGGCGCGGACGCCTTGCACGCGGCCGGCTTCGACGATGTCGAGGCGGTGCATGCGCCGGCCGAGCCACCGACAGCCAAGGATACCACGGCGGCGATCCGGCGGTTCGTCGATGCCGGCGTCGATCTGATCCTGTTCTGCGGCGGCGACGGCACGGCCCGCGATATCTGCAGCGTAGCCGGCACGCGCGTTCCGATCCTCGGCATTCCGGCGGGCGTCAAGATGTATTCCGGCGTGTTCGGGGTCAGCGCGACGCGCACCGCGGACATCGTGACGGGGTACCTCGCCGGCCGGCTCGGCACCGCCGAGGCCGACGTGCTCGACCTCGACGAGGTCCGATACCGCGAGGGCGAGTGGGCGGTGCGGCTCTACCATGCGGCGCTGACGCCTTACGAGCCGACCTACACACAGTCGCAGAAGATGCTGATCGACGAGGCAACGGACGCTGACGTCAAGCAGGAGATCGCGCAGCACCTGCTCGAGGAGATCGAGGCCAATCCCGAGATCCTGTTCCTGCTGGGCCCCGGCAGTACGGTGCAGTCGATCGGCACGCTGCTCGAGGTCGACAAGACGCTGCTCGGCATCGATGCGGTGCTGGGCGGTCAGATCGTCGGCAGCGACCTGAACGAACGGGGCCTCCTCGACCTCATCGAACGCCACCCGCGGCGGCGCCTGGTGCTGAGCCCGATCGGCGCGCAGGGTTTCGTGCTCGGCCGCGGCAACCGGCCGCTGACGCCCGAGAT
The DNA here is from genome assembly GCA_020356105.1 of Rhodospirillales bacterium. Taxonomy (GTDB): domain Bacteria; phylum Pseudomonadota; class Alphaproteobacteria; order UBA8366; family JADFVY01. Next base: position 1,055,505 of record CP070634.1, read on the forward strand.
CATCCGCGCGATTGGCGCCGATAATATCACCGTCGTCGCGACCCCAGCGAAGCTTGAGCGCACACCGCTGCTGCGCTTCGATACCGGCGATGCCGCGCTTGACGCGGCGCTGGCTGGCGACGGCTTCCTTCCGGTGGTGATCGGCTACCGCCTGCGCCGTCTCGTGCGTGTGGCGGTCTAGCCGGCGACCGGACCGGCCAAGAAGAAACATTGCGGATATGGGAGGGCCGAACGAACCGACGGTGACATGGCCATGACATACCTTCCCCACACCGAGGCCGACCGCACGGCGATGTTGCGGGCGATTGGCGTTGCGACGCCGGAGGAGCTGTTCGATGACGTCCCGGCGGCACTGCGCTGTCCCGACCTCGACCTGCCACCGCCCTGCAGCGAGATGGAGCTCGCGCGCGAAATGCGCGACCTCGCCGGGCGCAACGACATCCCGGAGCCTGGTTATTGCTTCCTCGGCGCGGGCGCCTACCACCATTACTGCCCTGCGACCGTCGACTATGTGCTGCAGCGCGGCGAGTTCTATTCCTCGTACACGCCGTACCAGCCGGAAATCAGCCAGGGCATGCTGCAGGCCATGTTCGAGTATCAGAGCATGATCTGCCGCCTCACCGGCATGGAGGTCAGCAATGCCAGCCATTACGACGGCGCGACCGCGCTGGCCGAAGGCGTGCTGCTCGCCCTGAACGCCTCGAAGCGCAGCCGCACCAGGGTCATTGTCTCGCCCGGCGTGCACCCGCAATACCGCAACGTCGTCCGCACCTATCTGTCCGGCACGGATGCCGAGATCATCGGTGATGAGGCGCCACAGGCCGATATCGAGGCATTGACGGCGCGGCTCGATGACCAGACCGCGGCACTGGTGGTCCAGTATCCCGATTTTTTCGGCCAGTTCGCGCCGCTCGACGGACTCGCCGACACCGTGCACGCGGCCGGTGCCCTCCTGATCGTCGTGACCGACCCGATCGCGCTCGGGCTGTTTCGCCCGCCGGGCGCCTATGGCGCCGATATCGTCGTCGCCGAGGGGCAGTCCCTCGGCAGTCCCCCGTCGTTCGGCGGACCGCATCTCGGCGTCTTCGCGACTCGTCGGGCCCATGTCCGCAACCTTGCCGGACGGCTGGTCGGCGAGACGGTCGACCCCGAAGGCAGGCGCGGCTACGTGCTGACCCTGGCTACCCGCGAGCAGCACATCCGCCGGGCCCGGGCGACCAGCAACATCTGCACCAACGCCGCCCTGGTGGCGCTGGCCGCGACCGTCTATCTCGCAACCCTCGGCAAGTCGGGCCTCAAGCGGGTCGCCGAGCTTTGCTATCACAACAGCCATTACGCCGCGGCGCGGATCGCCGAGCTGCCCGGTTTGTCGGTCAATCCGCAGGCGCCGCAGCGGCCGTTCTTCCAGGAGTTCGTCGTCGCGTTGCCGCGACCGGTTGCCGAGGTCAACCGGGCCCTACGCGACGGGTACGGCATCACCGGCGGCTATGACCTCGGCCGGGACTATCCGCATCTGCAGCACCACATGCTGCTCGCCGTGACCGAGATGAACCCACGCCCGGCGATCGACCGGCTGGTCGACGGCCTGCGGCACGCCAACGCGTAACGCCACTTGTCGGGAAGCCTATGAGGAGACCCGCCATGACCGAACCGACTGTCTACGAGCTCAGCGCAGCGGGCCGCTGCGGCCTCGCCCTGCCGGAAATCGCGGTGCCGAAGACGAACCTGCCCGAGGCGCTGCTGCGGCGCGACAATGGCCTGCCGGAACTGGCGCAGCGCGATGTCGTGCGCCACTTTCTCAAGCTGTCGCAGCACAATTTCGGGGTCGACAGCGGCTTCTACCCGCTCGGCTCCTGCACCATGAAGTACAACCCGAAGGTCTGCGAGGACGCGGCACGCCTCGACGGCTTCGCCGCGAGCCATCCGCTGCAGCCGCCGGAAACGGTGCAGGGAAACCTTGCCCTCATGTTCGAACTGCAGGAGTCCCTCAAGGAGATCGGCGGCTTCGCCGGGGTCTCGCTGCAGCCGGCGGCCGGCGCCCAGGGCGAGCTCACGGCCCTCCTGATGATGCGGGCCTGGCATGCCGACCGCGGCGAGACGCAGCGCCGCCAGGTGCTGATCCCGGATTCGGCGCATGGCACCAACCCCGCCTCGGCGACGATGGCCGGGCTGGATGCGCTCGAGATTCCGTCCGATACCCGTGGCAACATCGACCTCGAGGCGCTCCGCGCGGCCTGCGATGAGACGGTTGTCGCCCTGATGCTGACCAATCCGAATACGCTCGGATTGTTCGAGGAAGGCATCGAGGCCGCGATCGACCTCGTGCATGGCTGCGGCGGGCTGGTCTATGGCGACGGCGCCAACATGAACGCGTTGACCGGCATCGCACGACCGGGCGATTTCGGCATCGACCTGATGCACTACAATCTGCACAAGACCTTCGGCACACCGCATGGCGGCGGCGGGCCGGGGGCGGGGCCGCTCGGCGCCTCCGCCGCGCTGGCCGACTATCTGCCCGGCCCGATCATCGCACGATGCGGCGAGGGGGCCGCGGACGACGGCACTTGCCGGCCCGTCATGCCGGCGAAATCGATCGGTCGCATGGGTACCTATTTCGGCAATTTCGGCATGCTGGTGCGGGCCTATGCCTATATCCGCCTGCACGGCACCGAGGGCCTGCGGCAGAACGCGATCCACGCGGTCCTGAACGCCAACTACCTGCGCGTCCAACTGGCGGACCGTTATCCCGTGCCGTATGACCGGCGCAACATGCACGAATTCGTCTGCGAGGGCCGGCCAGACGGCAGCGAGGTGCGGGCGATCGACGTTAGCAAACGCCTGATGGATTACGGTTTCCATCCACCGACCAATTATTTCCCGCTGATCGTCGCCGAGGCGCTGATGATCGAGCCGACCGAGACCGAGAGCCGTGAGACGCTGGACGCGTTCGCCGATGCGATGCGGCGGATCGCGGACGAGGCGATCGGTGACCCCGACCTGCTGCGCGCCGCCCCGCACACAACGCCGGTCGGCCGGCTCGATGAGGTGCGCGCCGCCAAGCAACTGATCCTGTGCGACCCCGCCGCCCCGGACACGGAGGATTAGGCCCGGCCCCGCCAGACCGCCCGGACACCGCGTTTCTTAACGATACGCTAACCCGAAGCATGCATGATTGGCGACCGTTGGGCATAACGCGGCACGCGGAGACTAGGATGACCAATCAGACGATCGAGGCGCTCGAGGCGCGGGTGGCGACCCTGGAGAAGGAGCTGGACGGCGCGACACGGGCAATCATCACCGTGATCTCGACCCTGGCGGCGAACGATCCGAACCGGATGTCGCTCGCCGAACGCCTGCGCACCATCGGCGACAAGCCGGGCATGGAGACGACGGCCGCGCGCCAGCTTCTCGACTCGATCGCCGACCATATCGAGACCGCCGGCGGCTGACATTCCGTCCCCTGGCGACGACGCCGGGCGCACTCGCTCAAGCCGGCCCCAATTTCGATCGAACTCGCGCTGAAGACTGATTCCGTGCGCGGCGCGACCGGGCAAGGGCACCGAGGGCCACCTTTCCGGCTGAACGCGCCTGACAGATATCGCATTCCCACGAATCCCCGATTCGCGGTATTCTTGCCGCAAGAGAGGCGATCATGGCGGGAATGGTGTATTTCACCCCGGCGCTATTCGGCTTCCTGCGCGAGCTGGAGGCCAACAACGACCGCGACTGGTTCGCGGCCAACAAGGCGCGTTACGTTGCGGATGTGCGCGACCCGATGCTCGATTTCATCGCCGGTTTCGCGCCGCATCTGGAGCAGATCAGCGGCCGCTATGTCGCGGACCCGAGGCCCAATGGCGGTTCCCTCTTCCGGATCCACCGCGACATCCGCTTCTCGAAGGACAAGCGCCCATACAAGACCAACGCCGGTGCGCAGTTCCGGCACGAGGCGGCACGCGATGCCCACGCCCCGGGCTTCTACCTGCATCTCGAGCCGGGCGGCGTGTTCGCCGCCAGCGGCGTCTGGCACCCCGACGGCCCGGCGTTGGCCAGGATCCGCGACGCCATCGCCAGGGATTCAGCGGGCTGGCGGCGCGTCACCTCGGCGAAGGCACTGGGGCCGACGGGCGAGCTCGCCGGCGAGTCGCTGAAACGGCCGCCGCGCGGCTACGATCCCGAGCACCCGCTGATCGAGGACATCAAGCGCAAGGACTTCTTCGCGCTGGCGCGTTTTAGCGAGGACGATGCCTGTGGCCCGGGTTTCGTGGACGATTTCGCCGCGACCTGCCAGACCTTCGCGCCGCTGACCCGGTTCCTGACACGGGCGCTGGACCTACCTTGGTAGTCGCCATTACGTGGCACGCCGATTTGTGCTAGGCGTCGCTGCGCAGCAATCAGAACAATCAGGGAGGCGCGCGCATGCCGTCATACGAGGACCGGGTCCCCTACTCGCCGATCACCGAGCGCCCGCCGCTGAAATTGCCGGACGGCAAGCGGATGGTGGTTTGGACCATCATCAATGTCGAGCTGTGGAGCCCGGCGCGGCCAATGCCGCGCACCGTGCTGCCGCCGCCCATGGGCAAGCCGCTGGTGCCGGACCTGCCGAACTGGTCCTGGCACGAATACGGCAACCGTGTCGGCTTCTGGCGGCTCCACGACTGTTTTGCGAAATTCGGCATCGTGCCGACGATGGCGCTGAACGGCATCGTCTGCGAGGCCTATCCGCAGATCGCCACGGCCGCGTTGGAGGCCGGCTGGGAGTTCATGGGCCATGGCTACGTGCAGGGGCCGATGCATCATCTCGACGACCAGCGCGCCGAGATTCGCCGTGCCATTTCGGCGATCAAGGGGTTCACCGGCAAGGCGCCGCGCGGCTGGGAGAGCCCCGGCCTCACCGAAACCGACGAGACGATCGACATCCTCGCCGAGGAGGGCATCGAATACGTCGCCGACTGGGTGCTCGACGACCAGCCGCTGCGCATAAAGACCTCGACCGGCTCCGTCGTCTCGGTGCCCTACTCGGTCGAGACCAACGACATCCCGATCTTCGCGCTGCAGCACCAGCCCTCGGACGCGATGTACCGGCGCACCGTCGACCAGTTCGAACGCCTCTATGCCGAAAGCGCGGAGACCACGCGGGTGATGGCGATCAGCGTCCACCCTTACCTGTCGGGGGTGCCGCACCGCATCGGGTATCTCGAGAAGATCTACGAGCACATCAAGGCGAAGCCCGACGTCGCCCTGTGGACCGGTGAGCAGGTGCTGGACTGGTATCTGGCGGCGACCGCCTAGAAAATCACGCCGCCACCGCCTCGTACGACGCCTCGCCGGGCCGGCCGTTGGCGAACAGCCAGATGCCGCGGGGGTCCGGCGTCTCTCGCGACGGCAGAGCGAGCAGCGAGCCGGACAGCGTGCCGAACCCGGTGGCCGTGACGATGTTCATGGCGCCGGACGCGTCGCCGTCGCCGTCGCGGCTGGCCAGCAGCGCCTCCCAGGACTCCCAGTCGCCGGCCGCCGGATCCGGCGGCGGTGCCGCGCGGAACCGCGGCAGAAATCGGGCAATACGGTTGCTGTCCGAATCGTTGAGGTCATGCGCGGTCAGCATCGAAAGACCCTCGGGGATGCGCTCGACCACGACGGCCCGGGCGCCCTCGCGCGCCGCCAACCACCACGCGCTCGCGTTGTCGGCGACCACCAGGTTGAAAGACCGCCAGGCGGTCGGATCGAGATCGGCCAGCGCCACGGCGGCGGCGCCGGCATCGGCGTGATCGAGTGCCTCGAGGACGAGTTCGCCGCGGCTGCGCTTGCCGGGAGCCGGGCCCAGCGAGCCGACCCGGTTCAGTATCGCCGCCACCACGCCCTGATCATTTCGGGCCAGCCAACTGCCGCCGGATTCGAGATCGATGCCGCCGACAACGTCATGGCGATCGGGCCAGTGTCGGCCCGGCGGCTTCCACGGCCGGCCCGCCATCTCGTCGCGGTTGGCGGCCAATAGGAGTGGCCACTCATGGTCCGGCCGGCGGAGGATCACCAGTGTGCACATTTGATCCGTCAGCCGTCCGTTATCGACGCGGCGCAGGGGGGCGGGGTTCAGGGAATGCCGTTTGCGACATGCTGCGTATACCCGGCGCGCTCACGCAGGGTCCCGTAGTACCGGGCAAGGTTGTCCAGCTTCTCGCGCCGGATCGGCAGTTCGAACCAGCGGTTGACGGCGACGCCGAGCGGGATGTCGGCCAGCGTGAACTCGCGACCGAGAATGTAGGGGCCGTCACCCAACTCGCCGTCGAGCAGCGTCATGGCCTTCGCCAGCAGGTTCCGGCTCTTCTCCACGGCCGCCATGTCCCGTTCGTCCTCCGGCAGCCGGATCAGGTTGATGAAGACGACGGTCATCGGCGGTCCCACCACCGACAGCTGCCAGTCCATCCACCGTTCGACCCGCGAGCGCTCGGCCGGGTCCCGGCCGCGCAGCGGCTCACCGCCGTACTTCGATGCGAGATAGCGCAGGATCGTGTTCGACTCCCAAACGGCAAGGCCGTCGTCGAGCACCGTCGGCACCAGCCCGTTGGGATTGAGACTGAGATATTCCGGCGTATCGGTCTTACCGAACGGACCGCCGAAATCCTCCCGCTCGAAGGCAAGCCCGAGTTCCTCGCAGCACCACAACACCTTGCGGACATTGATCGAATCCTCACGGCCCAAAATGCGGATCATGTCGACATCTCCCTGTCGTCGCGTTCGTCGGCACAAGAAGCATACGCGACGACGCGATTCTTGTTAACATGCGACGGGGCACCCGGATCGGCGGTGCGCCGGACACGAGGCTCGGCACGGGAGGCGTTCGGTGAAGGCAATCGGCGTGAACGAATTCGGCGGGCCGGAGACATTGCATCTGCTGGACCTCGATCGGCCGCAGCCGGGGCCGGGCGAGGTTCTGGTCAAGGTCGATTACGCCGGCGTCAATTATATCGACGTCTACATGCGCAGCGGTATCTACAAACGCTCGACGACCTACGAGACGCCGTTGCCGATGGTGCTGGGCATGGAAGGGGCCGGCACGGTCGAGACGTGGGGGCCGGAGGTGGAGGGATTTCGACCCGGCGATGCGGTCGCCTGGTGCCTCGCGCGCGGCGCCTATGCCGAATACGCGGTGGTGCCGGCCTGGCGCCTGGTCCGGATCCCGGCCGGCGTGCCGCCGTCGGTGGCAACGGCCCTGATGCTGCAGGGCATGACGGCGCACTATCTCAGCCATTCCGCGTTCCCGCTCGAAGCGGGTCAGACCTGCCTCATCCATGCCGCCGCGGGCGGCGTCGGACAGCTGCTCGTGCAATTGGCAAAGCTGCGCGGCGCGCGTGTCATCGCCACCGTCGGCACCCGCGAGAAGGCGGAGCTCGCCGGCCAGCGCGGCGCCGATCACTGCATTCTGTACCGCGAGGAGGATTTTCTTCCCGTTGTCCGCAGACTGACCGATGGCGAAGGCGTGGATGTGGTGTACGACTCGGTCGGTCGCGAGACGATCGCCCGCAGCATTCGCAGCCTGCGGCGGCGCGGCACCTGCATCATGTACGGGACCAGCTCCGGCTTCGTCGACTGCATCGCACCGCTCGAGCTGGCAGAGGCCGGTTCGGTCTTTTTCACCCGCCCGCATCTGGCCGACTATACGGCGGATGCGGACGAGATCGCATGGCGCGCGGGCATGCTGTTCGAGGTCGCCGCCGGTAGTCGGCTGGTGGTGACGATCGACCGGGAGTTTCCGTTGGCCGAGGCACGCGGCGCGCACGAGACCATCGAGGGGCGCCGCACACAGGGCAAGCTGCTGCTGCGGACCGGCGCATGAAGGTACCGTCCCGCAGCGCCGGGGCCGGCGATATTGCATTGACAATGCTTGCTTTGCGGGCCGGCGGGCGGTTAATGGTTCTGCAACGCGCCGCGCCGCATGCTGCGCCGGCGACAGGTCCTCACGCCAAGGGAGATTCCGTTTCATGAGCAAATTCGACGATCGCGAGAAGGCATTCGAGGCCAAGTACAAGATGGACCAGGAGCGCGCGTTCAAGGTCAATGCCCGGCGCTGCAAGCTGGTCGGGCTGTGGGCCGCCGAGAAGATGGGACTTGAGGGCGCGGAGGCCGAGACCTACGCCAAGGAGGTAGTCGCCTCCGATTTCGAGCGGCCCGGCCAGGACGATGTGATCGACAAGGTGCACGGCGACCTCGACGCCAAGGGCCTCGGGATCTCGCGCCACATGGTCGAGATCGAGATGGAGCGCATGTTCGAAGAGGCGACGCGCCAGCTCGAGGCGGAAGAAGACCGGGCGAAGGGCTGAGAGTCGCCGGGCGCACGGTTCCGGTTCACGCAGCGATGCTCAAGACGAGGCGCGCGTGGCGCGGCATGGTAACCGCGCCCCACCATCTCGCCGCCGGGGCCGGGTTGTCGGTCCTCGAGGAGGGCGGCAACGCGATCGAGGCAATGGTCGCAATGGCGTCCACGATCGCCGTCGTCTACCCGCATATGAACAGCATCGGCGGCGACGGCTTCTGGCTGGTCGCGGCGCCCGGGGCGGATGTCGTCGGCATAGATGGCTGCGGCGCCGCCGCCGCCACCGCGACCATCGAGGCATACCGGAGCAGCGGATTGTCCGCGATCCCCGAGCGGGGCCCATTGGCGGCGCTGACAGTGGCCGGAACGGTCTCCAGCTGGCACGCGGCGCTCGAGATATCGCGACAATGGGGCGGCCGGATGCCATTGCCCCGGCTGCTGGAGGACGCGATCGCCTATGGCCGCGACGGTATCGCCGTTACCGCCGGCCAGCACGCCAACACCGCGGCCAAGCTCGACGGCCTCGAGCATGCGCCGGGTTTCGCCGACGCCTTCCTGATCGACGGCGCCGTGCCGCCCGAGGGGGCCCGGTTCCGCCAGCCGCGCCTCGCCGCAACGCTGGAGCAGCTCGGCCGGGCCGGACCCGATGACTTCTATCGCGGCGATCTCGGCGCCGCCATCGCCGAGGATCTCGACACCGTCGGCAGCCCGCTTACCGGCGCAGATCTAACCGCTCATGAAGCAACGCGGGTCGAGCCACTGTCGGCGGATATCTCCGCGGGGACCCTCTACAACATGCCGCCGCCGACCCAGGGGCTCGCCTCGCTGATGATCCTCGCCCTGTTCGACCGGCTGAAGGTCACCGCCGCCGAGAGCTTCGAGCATGTCCATGGCCTGATCGAGGCGACCAAGCGCGCCTTCATGGTACGCGACCGTCACATCACCGATCCAGCGTTCATGGACAACGATCCGCGCGACTTCCTCGAGCCGGCCTTTCTCGACGCCGAGGCCGCGAAGATCGACCACGCCACCGCGCTGCCCTGGCCGCACCTGGCATCGCCGGGGGATACGGTCTGGCTCGGCGCGATTGATGGCGCCGGCCGGGCCGTCAGCTTCATCCAGAGCCTTTACTGGGAATTCGGGTCCGGCGTCGTGCTGCCCCGGACCGGCATCCTCTGGCAGAACCGCGGTATCAGCTTCGCGCTCGATGAGAGCGCGGCGAACCCGCTGATGCCGGGGCGCAAGCCGTTTCACACGCTGAACCCGGCGCTGGCGCGGCTCGCCGACGGGCGGGTCATGGTCTATGGCAACATGGGCGGCGAGGGCCAGCCGCAGAGCCAGTCCGCCGTGTTCACGCGCCACGTGCTGTTCGGCCAGGGGCTGCAGGCTGCCATTACCGCGCCGCGCTGGCTGCTTGGCCGCACCTGGGGCGAGGAGTCGATGTCCCTGAAGCTGGAGGATCGGTTCGATCCGGCCCTCGTGCGGGCCCTGCGCGAGGCCGGCCACTCGGTCGAGCTGTTGGGTCCGTTCGACGATCTGTTGGGCCATGCCGGCGCCGTCATACACCATCCGGACGGGCTGCTGGAGGGTGCCAGCGACCCGCGCAGCGACGGCGCCGCGATGGGCTTCTAGCGCCCATCGCTTGCCAGCATTTACTCCGGGAACGGGATGGACTGGCTTTCGTCGGGAACGATGTAGCCGCGTTGTACGGCCGGGCGCGCAGCGACCGCGTAGTACCAGCGCTTCACATTGGCGAACTTATTGAGATCCTGTTCCTGCCGGTCCCAGCGCGCGATCCAGGGGAAGCAGGCGCAATCGACGATCGAAAAATCGTCGACGATGAAGTCGCGGCCGGCGAGCCGCTCGTCCAGCACCCCGTAGAGGCGGTTCATCTCCTTGCTGTAACGCTCCTCGGAATACTCCGACATGCCCTTGTTGTAGAACACGAAATGATGCACCTGGCCGAGGATCGGGCCGAGCCCGCCCATCTGCCACATCAGCCACTCCACCGCCTCCCAGTATTTGTCGCCGGCGGGCATCAGCTTGCCGGTCTTCTGCGCGAGATACAGCAGGATGGCGCCCGACTCCATCATGCGGATACCCGTCTCGGTGTCGACGATTGCCGGAATCTTGCCGTTCGGCGAGATCTTGAGGAAGTCCGGCTGGTGCTGTTCTCCCTTGCCGATATTGATGGCGTGAACGGTGTAGGGCAGATCCATTTCTTCGAGCGCGATCGAGATCTTGCGCCCGTTCGGCGTGCTCCAGGTGTACAGGTCGATCATGGCGGCCCTTCCGTAAGCGTGAATTCACATGCGTTTCGTGACACGACCACGACAACTCGTCAAGCGGCGGGCGACTGGCCGATCATCTGGGACTTCAGACAGCGTTTGAGAGGGTTATCCTGCAGAAGCCATCCTGCCCCGAAGTTCCTCCCGTTGAGCTTTGCGAAGCTGGGATTGATTCCCCACCCGCTCCATGAATTTTGCCGGCTTGGCAGTGGAGGGCTTGCCGCGAAACGCCTTCCAGGAGTTATCGCCAATGAGCTCGGCATAGTCTATCCAGGTACGGAATCCGATGACGTCCCGGATTGAAACACCTTCCTTGTTGTTGTCCTTTCTGGCCGACACCGGTTCTTGGATCTGGGCCCAGAATTCGGCCTCCATCCGATCCCAGGACTCCGGCCTTCCAAACGACCGATGGGCGCCATCATCAGAATATTTGAACTCGGGATATTCCAGGCCGTATTCCGAGCAACCATGACTGATTCCGCAGTGAACGTTCGGGATTCTGAATTCGCGCAGGGTTTGCCGAAACAATTCCAGGAAACTTTTTGCTTCCTCCTCGGATTCGCAGTAAATATAGCCCTTGTAGGGATATGCCACGTCCTCCCGCAATTCGATCATGCATTTTCGGGCATTGTCCCTTGGCAACCTCAGCTTCCGGAGAATGAAGTAGACCCGCATCAGCCCGATGAGGTCTAGGGGCAGTATCTGTACCTTGTAGCAATCGTAACAAAGCTTCGATATCACACCCTGCTTCTTGAACAGCGACAACATGAGATCGCAGCGTGCGACGACCCCGCCGATCTTTTGGAATTGCCCGACAAATAATTGTCCAATCGGCAGTTTTGATGAAATGCCCGACAAATCGAGCATGGTTTGCCATTTCTTGTAATACTCGATGACGTTTTGACTGATTAAGACATCATCAAGCCAACCTTCCCCTTGAAATTCCGCCGACAATATCCGCTGGCATTCAGTAAAGGCACCCAGCCCGCGGATTTCGGGCAAATGCCAGTCCAGAATCGTCAATAGTTTCTGTAATGTGCGAAGATCATCGGGATTGGCGCGCAACGTCTTTTCAAGCGCTCCAATAGCTTTATCCCGTTTCGATATAAATGCCGACACTGATATTACCCTCAATAATCAGTCTGTGACCGGTCGGCAGCCTAAATCAACTCCTCGGTCTTGTCGTCGGTCTCACCGTGCCGGCGCAGCGCGGGCAGCTTCAGGCCGCGGTACAGCGACTCGATGCGCTCGTTGATCGCGGCGTTCTGGGACTCGAATAGGCTGTTGCCGGCCAAGTCGCTGTCGGCGATCAGCGGCCCAAATTTCTCGACCCTCAAGATCCACATCGCCTGGGCGATGCCGAGCTCCTCGATCCAGTGGGCTGCGACGACCTCACGGATACCGCGACCCAGCAACGCGCCGGTGCCGTAGCCGACGGTCGTCAGGTACACGGCGCCGACCGGCACGAAGGTCTCGCGATAGTCCTTCGGGCTCATGCCGCCCTTGCCGATCACCATTTTGCATCCGGTCTTCTCGAACCAGGTCGGCAGAGCGTGGGAGAAGCGGAAGCTCGCCGTCGCGGTGACCGCGCCGATGCGGTAGCTGCCGTCGTCCTGCACCGCCGCGGCCGGCGAACAGTGAAAGTTGACATTGCTCACGCCCTGCAGGTCGACCGGGGGATCCGCGCCCTCGGTCACGACCTTGCGGTAGACGCCCTCGCGGCCCGTATAGATCACGCCGTCGAGATAGACGATATCGCCCGGGCGAATGCGTTTGAGGTCCTCGTCCGAGACCGGCGCCGCAAGGCGCAGCTTTCTCAGGCCGGTTCCGTCTGTCGCCATTCCACGCTCTCCCGTCTCATATAGGGGGTGAACCAGTTCGGGTCAGTGCGGGTCTCGATGCGCCCGTCGGCATGGATGCGCGCGACCGCGCGGCGCGAGGCCAGGCAGAACGTGTGCACCGACATCGGCATGCCGCCTGTGTGGCAGTCGCCGACCTCGATATGACAATCGATGACCATCGCCGAGCCGAGGAAGCCCATCGCGCCCATGCCGATGTCGTTGCCAAGCGCCTTCAGCTCGTCCTCCAGCTTCGCGACATCGGGGTCCGGATTGCGGTCGCCGACGATGCGCAGGCAGGCCGCGTGCTTGCCCAGCGTCATGCAGACGTCCTTGGAGCCGCCGAGGCCGATCCCGACGATCGCCGGCTGACAGGCGAGGCCACGCTTGCCGAAGGCGATCAGCGTGTCCATGAAGAAGCGCCTGATGCCGTCGATCCCGTCGGCCGGAAACAGCATCCGGTAGTCGGAGCCGAACAGCCCGCCCTTGTGCACCGTGATGATGTCGATCCAATTCGCGTCGGGTTCGAAGCTGTAGTCGATCTCCGGCGCGTTGATGCCGACATTGTTGTTGTGGTCACGGCGGCTCAGGGGATGCACCCGGTTCGGGCGCAGCGGGATATCGTGGGTCGCCCGCGCGGTCGCCCGGCGCAACCGCCGTTCCAGCTCGATAAAACCGCCCTCCAGACGCGCCTCGTTGCCGATCTTCACGAACCAGCGCGGCAGACCGGTATCGGCGCACATCGCGCGGCGGTCCTGGCGCGCGGCCTCGTAGTTCTCGAGCATCGCCTCGATGACGAAGGCGGACAGATCGCCTGTCTCCGACTTCGCGATCTCGCGCAGGCCCGCCTCGTAATCCTCCGGGATCTCGATGCCGGCGCGGAACATCGCCCCGTAGGCCGCCTCCTCGATGCGCTCGGCTGAAATCATCACTCCGTCCTCCTTAACAGCAACATCCGCCAATATTGGCTGTGGTCAACCCTGCGCAGTCTCCGGCGGGGCGCCCGCCTCGTCCTCGATCAGCGATTCGCCGGGCTTTACGATGGAAAACGAAACCGGCTTCATCTCCAGGGCCAGCCTGCCGTCCGGGTCCATCGAAACCGCGGTGAAGGCCGAATCCTCGAGCCGACCCGCATCGGGGAAATCGCTGCGATAGTGGGCGCCGCGGGAATCCTCGCGGGCCAGGGCCGCAAGCGCAATCGACTTCGAGACCAGCAGCAGGTTTTCGAGGTTGAGCCAGTCGTGCCAGGTCAGGTTGAAGGCCCTGCCTTCACCGCCGATTCCGGTATCCTCCAACTCGGCGGCAAGCGCGTCGAGTTCGTCCAGCGCCGCCGCGAGGTCCTTCGCCTCGCGGCTGATCCCGACCTTGTCCCACATCAGGTTGTCGAGCCGCTCGCGCAGCCGATACAATCCGCCCGCGGGCCTGGCGAACGGCCTGAGCGCTGCGGCCACGGCTGATTCGGCCGTCGCCATATCGGGGTCATGGAAGGCGGCGCCGCGCGCAACGAAGGCCGCCATCTCGTCGCCGGCGATGCCGCCATAGACGGTCGAGTTGGCGACGCCGTTGCCGCCGAGCCGGTTGGCGCCGTGCACGCCGCCGGCATCCTCGCCGGCGACGAACAGCCCGGGCAGCGCGGTGCGACAGTCTTCCTCGAATTCGATGCCGCCCATCATGTAATGGGCTGTCGGCACCACCTCGACCCGCCCGCCGGCGAGGTCGAACCCACAATCAGCGCAGCGTTTGACCATACCCTTGAACTTCTCCGCTACGAAATCGGGGCCGAGATGCTTCATCTCGATGTAGACGCCGCCCAGCGGCGTGGTGCGCCCCTCGCGCATCTCCTGATAGATGGCGCGGCTGACGATGTCGCGGGTCGCCCGTTCGCCATGCGCATGGTAGTCGAACATGAAGCGCGCACCGGCGCCGTTCAGGAGATACCCGCCCGAGCCGCGCAGGCCCTCCTCCAACACGGTGCCGGTCATCCGCGTGTCGGGCCCGGCCAGGAGGCCGGTCGGATGGAACTGCACCATCTCCATATCACGCAGGGCAAGCCCGGCGCGCAGCGCCAGTGCCATACCGTCGCAGCTCTTGTCGCCCGACGGGGTGTGGTAGCGGTACATGGTCGGCCCGCCGCCGGCCGCCAGCAGCACGGCCCTGGCCCGCACCAGCACGAAGCCGCCGCTGCGCATGTCGACGAACAGCACGCCGGCGAGCGCCGAACCGTCCGCCGCGGGAATCAGCGCCAGTGCGCGGTGTTCCTCCATGCGGCGGATGTCGCGCGCCCAGACCTGCTCGGCCAGGCGGTTGACGATCTCGATGCCGGTCAGATCCCCCTTGTGCACCGTGCGGTCGAAGCTCTGCCCGGCGAAAGCCTTCTGGTGCAGCGTGCCGTCCGGATTGCGGTCGAAATAGCAGCCGAGCTCGTTCTCGAGTTCGCGTATGCGTTCGACGGCGCCAGTGACCAGCCGCCAGGCGAGGTCCTGGCGCGGCAGCCACTTGCCGCCGACGATCGTGTCCATGAAGTGGCGCTCGATGGAATCCTCGGCCGCCAGGGCAACGTTGTAGCCACCCTGCACCATGCGGGTGCAGCCGCATTTGCCGAGCAGTCCCTTGACCGCGACGGTGATGGAGAGCCCCGGGTTCGCCCTGTGGGCATGCAGCGCGGCGAACAGACCGGCCCCGCCGGCGCCGATGATCAGGATGTCGGTCTGTTCCGTGCGGATGTCCGACATGCTAAACCAGCCCCAGGGCGAAGGCCGCGCCGACCAGGAGGGCGAGGCCGAAGCTGGCCGCGATACGCGCCTTCTGCCCCTCGGACCACGGCAGGAACTCCAGTATCAACAGGCGCACGCCGCCGGTCAGGTGCACGGCAAGCAGCATCACCAGGGCCCATTCGCCGAGCTTGACCAGGGGATGCGCGGTCCAGGCGAAGAACCCGGTGAACGCCGCCTCGTCGAGCGCGGTGCCCAGCACCCAGAAATGAACCGGCAGGAAGAACACCAGCGCCAGGCCCGACAGGCGGTGCAGGAGGAACGCCCAGTAGCCGGGATGATTGCGGGCCGCCGAAATCAAAGCCCGCCCCCCGCCGTCACCGCCCAGACGCCGCGCAGGCCCAGCGCCAGCAAGATCAGCGCCGCCGCCCAGGCGACAGCGGTGGCGAGCCCCGGGCGCAGGCCGCCCCATTCGAGGATGACGGTGCGCAGGCCGATCGCCCCGTGCGCCGCCACCGCCACCGCGAACCCGCCGTAGAACAGTGCCCAGCCGAGGCTGCCACGCGTGCGGCCGAGGATCTCCTCGGCGCTGAGGCCGCTGCGTACCGCATAGATGATCACCCCTAGATGGACGAGGACCAGCGGCGCCAGGATCAGCGCCGTCAGGCGCTGGGCGAGGAACAGGCGGACGCTCATCACAACGACCCCCGCAGCAGCGCGAGCAGTCCGGCCCGCTTCAGACCAGCGATCGAACGGGTCGGGTTGATCTCGACCGGGCAATGCTCGGCGCAGGACTGGTGCGAGTGGCAATTGCCGCAGCCGGCGCCGGCGTTGGCGGCGCGCAACACCGCCGAGCGGTCGCGGTCGCGCAGGTCGTTCCATGCCACCCACGCGCGGTTCAGCGCCGCCGGCCCGAGATAGTCCGGGCGCCATCCGACGACGTCGCAAGCGGCATGGCAGACGGCGCAATTGATGCATTCGACGGCCGCGTCCGCCGCGCGCCGCTCGAGGCTGTCCGGCGAGATCGGCACCAGCGGGTCGTCGCGGCTGATGGCCGCCTCGAACCGCCCCCGTGCGCGCCGCCATTTCTCGAAGAACGGCGCCATGTCGCAGGCGAGGTCCCGGATTACCGGAAGGTTGCGCAGCGGCGCTATGGTAAGGCGGCCATCCTTTGCCACTTTCGTGATATGGGTCCGGCAGGTCCAGCGCGGCTTGCCGTTGACCGTCATCGCGCAGGAACCGCAGACTCCGACTCGGCAGGCGAAGCGATAGCTCAAACTCGGGTCGGCCTCGCGCTGGATCCAGCTGACGACGTCGAGCACGGTCTGGTTGGCGCGCCGCGGCGCACGAAACACCTGGTAATGGCCGTCGGCGGCGCCGCGCCAGACCCGGATTTCCAGTTCGTCCAACGCAGTCACGAGCTATCCTCCAGGTCGAGATTCACCTGCATCTCGATCATGTCGCCACGATAGGTAAGATCGCCGACATAGACCGCGATGTCCTGATCGTCGCAGATCACGCGGCGCAACATGCCGATCGGCACGCCCATCGGGATGCCCAACGCCTGGGCGATTTCGGGCTCGGCACAGCCGATGGTCAGAGTCTGATGGGCCCGACCGATGACGAGCCCAGGCAGCGACTGCAGAACCGGTATCACCAACTCGCGATTGAAGCGGTCCGGCGCCGCATCGTAATGCCGCCGGTCGATATAGATGTACATCACGGCGAAGGGGACACGGTCGAGCAGGTGAATCCGTTTGAGGCAGCGATAGGACGGTGCCAGCACCGCATCCAGCCCCTCGCCGCCGGGCGGCAGCACGTCGTCGACGGTCTCGAGAAGTCGCGGCCTGGTCCGTTGCAGGGCCTCGACAAGGCCGCGCCAGCTCTGCCCGAGGCGGATCCGGCCCATACCCGCGGCCCGGTCGGTCACGAAGGTTCCACGGCCGCGGAACCGCTCGATCAGCCCCTCCCGCTCGAGAAGATCGAGCGCAAGTCGGACCGTGACGCGCGACGCTCCGAACTCGTCGATCAGGGCGTCGATCGTCGGGATTTGCGATCTCGCGGGCCAGACGCCCGCAAGAATCCTCTGCCGCATCAGCATCGCGATCCTGCTGTAGAGCGGGCCATAGACATCGGCGCTGACGTGTGGGGTGTGCATGAACCAGCCAATTGCGACAAGATTAAAGATATTAAAGATAAGACTATAGGATTTTTTAATCGTCGTAAAGGCGGCATCGGCGACGCGGAGGCCATCGAACAAGGCCCCGCCGGTTGGCGGGTGCACGATCTGCGCTAGATTTGCTATGAGAAAGAGCGATCCGTCAATTTGCGTGTCCGGCACCGTCCGGAAGGGAGACAGAGATGTCGAAGGCATTACGATCGATCGGCGCCGCCGCCGCAATCATGCTGGTCGCGGGCGCCGCCGCCGCGGCCGAACCGCTGGTCGATTCGGCCTGGTTGAAGGCGAGGCTGGGAACGCCCGGCCTTGTCGTCCTGGATGTGACCAGCAACCCGGCCGTCTTCGCGCGGGGCCACATTCCCGGTGCGGTGTACACCCATTACGGCAAGGATGGCTGGCGCGTCGATGGCAAGAAGAACGGCCGCAAGGTCGCCGGCGTGCTGCCGCCGATCCCGCGCCTCGAGCAGCTGATCGGCGGACTCGGCATCGGTAATGACGATCACGTGGTGATCGTCGCCAACGGATTCAGCGCGGCGGAAATGGGCACCGCGACGAGGATCTACTGGACCTTCAAGGTGCTTGGCCACGACCCGGTCTCGATCCTCAATGGCGGCATGGTGGCGTGGCGCGCCGACAAGGCGAACCCGCTAGAGGCGAACGTGACAAAACCGGCGCCGAAGACCTTCACCGCCGCTTTCCGGCCCGAGCTGATCGCCACGACGGAGGATGTCCGCCTTGCCCTCGCCAACGGCACGGCGTTGATCGACTCGCGGCCGGCCGACCAGTATCTCGGCCTCAACAAGAGCGGCTCGGTAAGCGCCTACGGCACGCTCCCGCGGGCGGTCAGCGTGCCCGGCGCCTACATGACGGTGAACGGCGGCGGCGAGATCCGCGATGCCGGCGCGATGCGACAGCTCTATGCGATGAGCCAGGCGCCGACCGACGGCGAGGCGATCACCTTCTGCAACACCGGCCACTGGGCGTCGCTCGGCTGGTTCGTCAACTCCGAGATCCTCGGGAACAAGAACACGGCGATGTATGACGGTTCGATGGCCGACTGGACGACCGAGGACGACGCCCCGGTCGAGCGCAAGGTCAAGCTCGACTGAGGAGGAGGGCCAGCGCCAATCAAGCGGGGTGGCAACCCCGTCATTTCGCCAACCGCCGCACGCCGCCGTTTACGCGGCGCGCCGATCGGCTATGATCCGCCCGTTCACATCGGCGCCCGGCGCCGCGCGGGCGATCGCGCCCGATGCGTGACCGGGCACGGCACAATGGGCGGACGGGTGATGACGGTCACGCAGACCTGGCAGGACAACGTCTACGACGCGCTGAAGGCGGCCGGAGTCGGGATCGTCTCTTACGTGCCGGATGCGGGGCATGCCCGCGTCATCAACCGCGCCATCGGCGATGCCGAGATGGAGGCCGTCGTGCTGACCACCGAGGAGGAAGGCGTGGCGCTTGCCTACGGGGCCTGGCTGGGCGGCGGCAAGGCGGTGCTGCTGATGCAGTCAAGCGGCGTCGGCAACTGCATCAACATGCTGGGGCTGGTGCAAAGCTGCCGTTTTCCGTTCCTCGCGCTGGTGACCATGCGCGGCGAATGGGAGGAGTTCAACCCATGGCAGGAGCCGATGGGCCGTGCGGTGCCGGCGGTGCTCGAGGCGATGGCGGTCGACGTGCGCCGCGCCGAGACGCCGGAGGCCGCCGCCACGTTGACTGCCCAGGGTGCCGTCGACGCCTTCGGGCAGGACCGAGGCGTCGCCGTGCTGTTCTCGCAAGAGCTGATCGGCGCGAAGAAATGGTGAGATGACGACACCCCGCGACAACCTGCTGGACCGCCGGCGCGCCGTCGTCGAGCTGCTGCGCGAACGCAGCGACCTCGTCGTGGTCTGCGGCCTCGGCTCGGCGACCTGGGACGTCGCCGCGGCCGGCGACCATGACCGCAACTTCTATAGCTGGGGCGCGATGGGCGGCGCCGCGATGATGGGGCTCGGCCTTGCGCTGGCGCGGCCGGAGGAAACGGTTACCGTGATCACCGGCGACGGCGAGATGCTGATGGGCCTCGGGGCGTTGGCGACGATCGGCGTGCGCGCGCCCGGAAACCTCTCGATCGTGGTGCTCGACAACCGCCGCTTCGGCGAGACCGGCATGCAGGAAAGCCATACCAGGCTCGGCACCGACCTCTGCGGCGTCGCGCGCGCCTGCGGCATCCCGCACGTCTTGGAAGCCTCCTCGATGGAGGAGGTGGCGGCAATCCGCGATGCGCTGCACCGGCCCGAGGGCTGCCTGTTCGCCCGCATCGCGATCTCCGCGGCCGAGCACGAGCGGGTGCTGCCGGAACGCGACGGCGCCAAGATCAAGGATCGGGTCCGCGCCGCGCTGGGCCTCAGTTGAGCCTCGTCCTGCTCGTCCTCGCCGGCGCCCTGCTGGCGGGCTTCGTCAACGGCCTCGCCGGGTTCGGCACCGGGCTCGTCGCGCTCGGCCTGTGGCTTCATGTCATCGATCCGCCGCTCGCGGCACCGCTGGTCGTCATCTGCTCGGTGATCGCGCAGCTCTTGTCGCTGATCACGGTGCGGCCGCCGGTTCGCCTCGCGCAGCTGTGGCCATACCTCGTCGGAGGCATCGCCGGCGTGCCGGTCGGCGTGGCGTTGCTGGAGCGCATCGAGGCCGGGAGCTTCCGCGTCGCCGTCGGCATGTTCCTGATCTCCTACTGCGGCTTTAACTTAGCGTCGCGACGCCTGCCGACCTTCGATCGGGGCGGGCGCGCGGCCGACGGCGCGGTCGGCTTTGCCGGCGGTATACTTGGCGGCGCCGCCGGCCTGTCCGGGGCGCTGCCGACCGTCTGGTGCGGCCTTAAGGGTTGGGGCAAGGCGGCGCAGCGGGCGGTCTACCAGCCCTTCAACCTTGCCATCCTGTCCTGGGCGCTGGCCTCATACGCGTGGGAGGGCGTGCTGACGGCGGAAATCGGCCGGTTGACGCTGCTCTGCCTGCCCGGCACCGTGCTCGGCGTCTGGCTCGGCGTGCGCGCCTATGGCCGCGTTGACGACCACCAGTTCCGCCGGCTCGTGCTGTGGCTGCTGCTTGCCTCCGGCACCGTGCTGACGGTGGCGAATATATGGTGAAACCTGTTGTAATCGGCTGCCCCAGGAGGGAATCTCCTCTACTCCGGACCAAGAAGAGCGCGCGCCTATGCCAAAAGACCTCGAAGGCCTTCTCGTCATCACGCTGGAACAGGCGGTAGCGGCCCCCTATGCGTCGTGCCGCCTCGCCGATGCCGGCGCGCGGGTCATCAAGCTGGAGCGGGCCGAGGGCGATTTCGCGCGCCGCTACGATGCCTGCGTTCACGGCGAGAGCGCCTATTTCGTCTGGCTCAACCGCGGCAAGGAATCGGTGCGCTTCGACTTGAAAGCCCCGGCCGACCAGGCGCTGCTGCGCCGGATGCTGGCCCGCACCGACGTCTTCATCCAGAACCTTGCCCCGGGGGCGGCGGCCCGCGCCGGCTTCGCCAGCGATGCGCTGCGCGCGGAATTCCCGCGCCTCATTACCTGCGATATCAGTGGCTACGGCCAGGACGGCCCCTATCGCGATATGAAGGCCTACGATCTGCTGGTGCAGGCGGAATCGGGCCTCGCCACCGTCACCGGCACCCCGGACTCGCCGGGCCGGGTCGGCGTGTCGGTCTGCGATATCGCCGCCGGCATGTACGCCCACCAGGCGATCCTGCAGGCCCTGTTCGCGCGTGAGCGCACGGGGAGGAACCGCGGCGTCCAGGTTTCGCTCTACGATTCCATGGCCGACTGGATGAACGTGCCCTATCTGCAGCACCATTATGGCGGACAGACGCCGGCGCGGCCGGGCCTCAACCATCCCACGATCGCGCCCTACGGCGCCTATGACTGCGGCGACGGCAAGGCGGTGCTGATCTCGATCCAGAACGAGCGCGAATGGCGCAGCCTGTGCG
>CP070634.1:1076889-1088554 GCA_020356105.1 Rhodospirillales bacterium
CCCGTCCAGCTCGGCCAGCAACTGGTTCAGCGTCTGCTCCTTCTCGTCGTGACCGCCGCCGCTGATCGGTGAAAGCCCGCGGGCCCGGCCCAGCGCGTCGAGCTCGTCGATGAAGATGATGGCCGGGGCCTTCTGCCGCGCCTGCTCGAACAGGTCGCGGACGCGCGCCGCGCCGACGCCGACGAACATCTCGACGAACTCCGAGCCGTTGATCGAAAAGAACGGCACTCCGGCCTCGCCGGCGACGGCGCGGGCCAGCAGGGTCTTTCCGGTGCCCGGCGGGCCGACCAGCAGCACGCCCTTCGGCACGCGGCCGCCGAGCCGCCCATAGACTTTCGGGTCTTTCAGGAACAGGACGATCTCCTGCAGTTCGAGCTTGGCCTCATCGACCCCGGCGACGTCGTCGAACGTCACCTTGGTGTCGGTCTCCATGTAGACCTTGGCCTTGCTGCGGCCGACCGACATGAAGCCGCCCCCGCCGCCGAACCCGCCGCGCTCGAACAGGCGGCGCAGCACGAACATGTACAATCCGAAGAAGATCAGGATCGGGATGATCCAGGACAGGATGTCCCGCAGGAAGGTGCTCTCGATGGTGCCGGTATAGTCGACCCCGAACGCATCCAGATCTGCCGCGAGATCGGGCTCGACGCGGACCGCGACGACCTGCTGCCTTCCGTCGATCGGCTCGCTCAGCGTGCCGCGCACCGTGGTTTCGGACACCGTGACCTCGGTGATCCTGCCCTCCGCCAGGTAGCGGCGGAATTCGCTGTAGGGAATCCGCTCATAGGTCTGCGAGCCGCTCCACAGGCTCTGCAGGACGAGAATGGCGAGGACCGCGAGGATGAAGTACCAGATACTGAGCTGAGTCTTCTTTTCCATGGATGTCCGCGCCGCCTCCGATCCGCTATTCGCGGAGCTCGGGAAGGTCCCGGTACAGCTCCAGCGCCTCCGGATTGGCCAGCGCCTCCTGGTTGCTGATGGTACGTCCGTGAACGATGTCGCGCACGGCGATCTCGGTGATCTTGCCCGATTTGGTGCGCGGAATATCGGCGACCTGGACGATGCGCGCCGGGACGTGGCGCGGCGTGCAGTTCTTGCGGATCTGGCCGCGGATTCGCTGGCGCAGCTCATCGTCCAGCGTCAGACCGTCCCGCAGCCTGACGAACAGCACGACGCGCACGTCGCCCTCCCAGTCCTGGCCGATGCAGATCGCCTCGACCACCTCGTCGATGCGCTCGACCTGGCGATAGATCTCGGCCGTGCCGATCCGCACGCCACCCGGATTGAGGGTCGCGTCCGACCGCCCGTACACGATGTACCCGCCATGCGCGGTGCGTTCGATGAAATCGCCGTGGTGCCAGACATTCGGATATCGCTCGAAATAGGCGCCGCGGTATCGGCTGCCGTCCGCGTCGTTCCAGAATCCAAGCGGCATCGCTGGAAACGGCTGGGTACAGACGAGTTCGCCCTTCTCGCCGCGCACCGGCCTGCCGGTCTCGTCGAACACCTCGACCGCCATGCCGAGCCCCGGAGCCTGGATCTCGCCGCGCCAGACGGGCCCGGCCGGATTGCCGAGGATGAAGCAGGAGACGATGTCGGTGCCGCCCGAGATCGACGCCAGCTGGATGTCCTGCTTGATCTTTGCGTAGACGTAGTCGAAGCTCTCCGGCGCCAGCGGCGAGCCGGTCGACGTCATCGCCTTGAGCGTCGACAGATCATGCGTCTCGCGCGGCTTGAGGCCGGCCTTCGCCAGCGCATCGATGTATTTCGCCGAGGTCCCGAACACGGTCATGCCGTGCGCGTCGGCGAAATCGAACAGGACGTTGCCGTCGGGATAGAAGGGCGAGCCGTCGTAGAGCAGCAGGGTCGCCTCCTGCGCCAGCGCCGAGACCAGCCAGTTCCACATCATCCAGCCGCAGGTGGTGAAATAGAACACGCGGTCGCCGGCCTTCACGTCGGTGTGCATCCGGTGTTCCTTGAGATGCTGCAGCAGGGTGCCGCCAGCGCCGTGCACGATGCATTTCGGCACGCCGGTCGTGCCCGAGGAGTAGAGGATGTAGAGCGGCGTATTGAACGGTTGCCGCGCGAAGGCGATCGGCCCGGGCGTGAAGGGGGCGATGAAGTCCGCCAGGGTCTCGGCCCGCGGAACCTCCGCAAGATCGGGCCAGTCGGCCAGCAGCGGCAGAACGACGATGCGCTCGACCGAGGGCAGATCCTTGACGATCTCGGCGATCCGGCCGAGCGATCCGTGCGCCTTGCCGTTGTAGAAATAACCATCGGCGGTGAACAGCACCCGGGGCGCGACCTGCCCGAACCGGTCGAGCACGCCCTGCACCCCGAAATCCGGCGAGCATGAGGTCCATACCGCGCCGATCGAGGTTGTCGCCAGCATCGCGATAACGGCCTCGGGCATGTTCGGAACGAAGCCGGCGATCCGGTCGCCCGGCCCGATCCCGGCGGCGCGCAATGCCTGGGCCAGCCGCGAAACCGTATCGTAAAGCGCCGCCCAGCTTACGATGCGCTCCACCTGATCCTCCGCGCGGAAGATCATCGCCGGCGTATCGTCGCGCCGGCGCAACAGGTTTTCCGCAAAGTTCAGCTTGGCGTCCGGGAAGAACTGCGCGCCCGGCATGCGATCGCCGTCGATCAGAGCCCGGTCGCCGCGGCTCTCCGCCACGACCCCGCAGAGATCCCAGATCGCCTCCCAGAAGGCCTCTTTTTGATCGATCGAAAACTGGTGCAAGGAGTCGTAGTCGGGCAGGGTGACCCCATGCCGTGACTCGAGCTCCCGCGCCAGTGCGGTAATGTTCGCCTGCGCCACGCGCTCGGGCGACGGTTGCCAAAGCGGTCGGGTCATGGGCGGTTCTCCGATCCGATCAGCGGAGCATTCTGAACGGGTAGATCGTCACGTCTCGCCAGACATCGCCTTTGCTGTATGGGTCGTTCGCCACGTGTTGTTCGACCGCATTCCGATCCGGGCATTCGTATATCACGGCCGAGCCGACCATGTTCCCGTCATCGTCGAGAATGGCGCCGCCGGCGCGAAAGATTCCCTGCTCGGTGAGCGCGGCGATGCCCGCAAGATGCGCTTCGCGTGCCGCCGTGCGGCGCCCGGGCGCCTCGGCATCGGTCCCGTCAAGCGCGACGACCAGATATTCCATGATGACATTGTCCCCCTGTTGAACGACCGCAGTGCCGGCGCGGGCATCCCCACGACACCGCGCCATCGCGCAGCTTATTCGTCGAGGTTCTCCGCGTCGAGGGCCTGTGCCGCCTTGCGGAGATGGTCGTCGGTGATGTAGCGGCTGATCGTCTTCCATACCGTCCAGAACATCGCCGCGTCGTCCGCGAAGCCCAGCGTCGGCAAGAAGTCCGGCAGCGCATCGGTCGGGATCACGAAATAGGCCAGCGCCGCCACCGCCAGCGCCTTGATGTGGTTCGGGGTGTCGGGATCGCGCGTGCAGTACCAGGCGGCCACCGCCTCTCGGGTAAACGGGATGCGACCGGCATGGCGTTTCAGCTTGCGCCAGAACCCGTCGCGGACCCGGCGCTCGTTCTGCCGCTGCGGGTCCGGCAACGGAATGGGAAGATTGGCATCCATCTTTGGCATATAGTGCCGCCGCGCCGCGTCTGCTATACCGCACGGCGAGTCGGTACAGGAGGAATGGTGATGGATGCGGCAGGAGTCTCGGCAATCGTGACGGGCGGCGCCTCGGGCCTCGGCGCGGCAACGGCGCAGGCACTCGCCGCGGCGGGGGCCAAGGTGACGATTCTCGACCGCGATGGCAACGGTGCCGTCGCGGTCGCCAACGCCATTGGCGGATTGGGCCTCGGCTGCAACGTGGCCGATCCGGAGGCGGTTGCCGTCGCGCTGGACGAGGCCCGCTCCGCCCACGGGCCGTGCGGCGTTGCCATCAATTGCGCCGGCATCGCGCCGGCGCGGCGGATCGTCGGCTCCGACGGGGCAATGCCGCTCGAGGATTTTCAGCAGGTCGTCCAGGTCAACCTGATCGGGACGTTCAACGTCATGCGGCTCGCCGCGGCCGAGATGGCGGGGCGCGCGCCGAACCCGGACGGCGAGCGCGGCGTCATCGTCAACACGGCGTCGATTGCCGCCTTCGAGGGGCAGGTGGGGCAGTCGGCCTACGCCGCCTCGAAGGGCGCGGTCGCCGCGTTGACCCTGCCTGCGGCGCGCGAATTCGCAAACATCGGGGTCCGCGTGCTCGCCATCGCCCCCGGACTGTTCGCAACCCCGCTGCTTCGCGGCATGCCTCAGGACGTCCAGGACAGCCTGGCCGCGACGCTGCCGTTTCCGAAGCGGTTCGGCCGACCCGAGGAGTTCGCCTCTCTGGTCATGCACATGATCGGCAATCCGGTCCTGAATGGCGAAATCGTGCGGCTCGACAGCGCGCTGCGGATGCAACCGCGCTAGCCGGCCACGCGGTTCATGAAGCGCGCCAGCGCGACGTCGCGCTCGCTGAGGCCACCGCAGTCATGGGTCGTCAATGTCACCTCGACGCGATTGTAAACGTTGAACCATTCGGGATGATGGTTGATCCGCTCGGCCTCGATGGCGACCCTGGCCATGAAGCCAAAGGCCTGGTTGAAATCGTCGAATTCAAAGCTCCTGACGATCGCGTCCCGCTCCGCTGCCTCGCGCCAGCCTTCGAGCTCGCTCAGCGCCGTCGCGCGGTCGTCCGCGGACAGTCTGTCGACCATGCTGTCCTCCTCAGGCAATCCGGCTACACTCTAGCGTACGATGCCGGCCGCGGCTATGGTCGCCGCCCATGACCGGAACCTATGCCCCCACGCTGGACGAGATCGAGGTCCTGGCCCGCGCAGCGGTGGATACGATCCCCGAGGAGCTGAGGCGGTATGTGCATGATGTGGTGATCTGCGTTCAGGAGTTCCCTGACGCGCGAACCTGTCGCGAGATGGAGCTCGAGTCGGAGTACGATCTGCTGGGTCTCTATTCCGGCGTCTCCCTCGACAACGAGGAAGCCGTTGCGGTGCGCCAGGACGTCAACATGATCTTCCTGTACCGGCGGCCCCTGCTCGACTATTGGTGCGAATCCGGCGAAGAGCTGGGACATCTCGTCCGCCACGTCATCATCCATGAGATCGGCCATCATTTCGGGTTCTCCGACGACGACATGGAGGCGCTGGAGCGCCTCGCCGACGAGCGGGCCGGCGAATGACCTTCGATGACCGGTGATTGCGGCCTAGGCGCGGCGAAGCAGAAAGACGGCCTGTTCGGCCAGCAGATTCGCCAGCCCCCCCGCGGGGTCGAGGCGCAGCGGGCGGCCGTCGCCATTGAGCGCCAGGCCGCGTTCGACATGCAAACCCATCTCACGCCCCAACATCACGAAATCCCGGATCGTGCAGAAGTGAATGTTCGGCGTGTCGTACCAAGCGTTTGGCAGATGTTCGGTCATCGGCATGCGGCCGCCGAATAACAGGCTCCAGCGCACCCGCCAATATCCGAAATTCGGGAACGAGACGATCGAGCGTTTGCCGATTCGCGCCATGTTGTCGAGAACGGTGCGTGGATTGTGTGTTGCCTGCAGCGTCTGGCTGAGAATCACGTAATCGAAGGCGTCCGAGGGATAATCCTTCAGATCCGTGTCCGCGTCGCCCTGGATCACCGACAGACCGTTGCGCACGCAGGCGTTCACGCCGGCCTGGCTGAGCTCGATGCCGCGGCCATTGACCTCCTTCGTCTTCCAGAGATGCTGCAGCAGGGTGCCGTCACCGCAGCCGACATCGAGAACGCGGCTGCCCGGTTCCACCATTTCCGCGATCAGCTGCAGATCAACGCGGATTGCCGTGGCCGGACCGTTCATCGTCCGACAAGCCCCCTGTGCTCGGCACAGCCGTTCAGAAATCCTGACAGAACCTCGCGGAACTCCGGTTCGTCGAGCAGGAAGGCATCGTGCCCCTTGTCCGATTCGATCTCGACGAAGCTGACATCGGCGGCAACCGCGTTGAGCGCATGGACGACGGTTCTGCTCTCTGAGGTTGGAAACAGCCAGTCGCTGGTGAACGAGATCAGGCAGAACCGCACCTGCGTGCCCTCGAATGCGCCGGCGACCGAACCGAACTCGGCGGCCAGGTCGAAATAGTCCATGGCCCGCGTGATGTAGAGGTACGAATTGGCATCGAACCGCTCGACGAAGGTGATGCCCTGGTGCCGCAGGTAGCTCTCGACCTGGAAATCGGCGTCGAAACCATAGGTCAGCGCTTCGCGGTCCTGCAGGTTGCGGCCGAACTTGCGGTGCAGCGCCCTCTCCGAGAGATAGGTGATGTGCGCCGCCATGCGGGCCACCGCCAGCCCGCGATGCGGGCGGCTGCCGTGCAGCAGATAATCGCCGCCATGCCAGTCCGGATCGGCCATGATGGCCTGACGGCCGACCTCGTGAAACGCGATGTTCTGCGAAGAGTGCCGCGCCGCCCCTGCGATCGGGACAGCGGCGAAGACCCGCTCGGGATACCGCGCGGCCCAGTCGAGCACCTGCATTGCGCCCATGGAGCCGCCCAGTACCGCGAACAGCTGGTCGATGCCCAGGTGATCGATCAGCATGCGCTGCGCGCGGACCATGTCGGCGATCGTGATCACCGGGAAGCTCAGCCCATACGGTTTGCCGGTGGTCGGATCGGTCTCCTTCGGGCCGACCGTTCCGAGGCATCCGCCCAACACATTGGCGCAGATGACGAAATAGCGCTCGGTGTCGAGCGGCTTGCCCGGCCCCACCATGAGGTCCCACCAGCCCGGTTTGCCGGTGATCGGATGGGTTTCGCCGACGAACTGATCGCCGGTCAACGCGTGGCAGACGAGGATGGCGTTGGACTTGTCGGCGTTCAGTTCACCATAGGTCTGATAGGCGAGCGGAAACGGGCCGAGCGAAACGCCGCAATCCAGGCGCAATTTCTCGTCGACGCCCAGATCGATCCGATATCCCGGCAAAGTGAATGCGGCTTCCGACATGGCCGAATAGCTAAAGTTGAAGTCATGACCCGTCAATGTTTTCTTGGCGATCGGTCCGCCGCGTCGCCAACTGCTGACATCGGCCCGGCAACCTGCTAATAACCCGGGTTTCCCGCGGATTCAGGGTAAGGGGCGGACCGCGTCTATGGACCGAACAGAGGGCAAGCTGAACGACTTGCGCGGCGAGATCGACGAGATCGACACCGCTCTGCATGATCTGATCATGCGCCGGGCGGCGATCGTCGAGAGCATCGCCGCGGCCAAGGGTGAACAGAGCGCGTCCGGCATGCGTCCGGGGCGCGAGGCGGAAATCCTGCGGCGCCTCTCGGCGCGGCATCGCGGCCCGTTCCCGCGCGGATCACTGGTCCGAATCTGGCGCGAAATCATCTCCGCGGTGACCGCGATGCAGGGCCCGTACAGCGTTGCCGTGTTCGCCGATGACAGCGGCGCGCTCTGGGATCTGTCGCGCGACCACTTCGGAAATTGTACGGGACTGTCGACGCGTGCGGCGCGGCGTGACGTGGTCGGCGGCGTTGCGGACGGGACCGTAACGCATGGTGTGCTCCCTTACCCGCTGGACGAGGACGACCGTCCCTGGTGGGCCGGATTGTGGTCCAACGAGGCGCCGCAAATTGTCATGCGATTACCGTTCTTGCCGGGTGGAAACGCCCGCGGGCGCCATGCGCAGGCGCTGGTGATCGCGCGAGTCGCACCGGAGCCGACCGGCGATGATCGGACCCTTCTCCTGATCGAGTCGGCAGAGCAGCGCCGGCGAGCGGTATTCGCGGAAATGGTTGGGCAAATCGGGCTGGACGGTCGGTTGGTGAGCGCGGCGACCGACGGCAGCCTGCAGTATCTTGTCGAGGTCGCGGATTTTCTGGGTCGGGACGACGAGCGACTCGAGGCCTTGCGGCGGCAGGACGAGGTGGTTCGGGTCCAGGTCATCGGCGCCTACCCCGTTCCGCTCGCGGAAACGCCGACAAGCTGATCGCGGGAGCCCATCAATCGGATGACAGGACTCAACGGATGACGAAACCCGAACCTCGCCCCGGCGTGATGGACGTGGCGCCCTATGTCGGCGGCAGCCACGAGGTCGAAGGCGTCGACCGCGTGATCGTGCTGTCGGCGAACGAGAACCCGCTCGGTCCCGGCGAACCGGCTAAGCAGGCCTATCGCGCGGCCGGAGAGACCCTGCACCGTTATCCCGAAGGCGGTGCCGAAGAGCTGCGCAAGGCCATTGGCAAGTGCTTCGGGCTCGCTCCCGAGCGCATCACTTGCGGTGCCGGATCGGACGAGTTGATCGCGCTCTTGATCCGGGCCTATGCCGGGCCCGGGGACGAGGTTCTGCAGAGCCAGTACGGGTTTCTGATGTACGCGATTTCGGCCAGGACCGCAGGGGCAACCCCGGTTCTCGCACCCGAGACCAACCTGACGGCGGACGTCGACGCGCTGCTCGACCATGTTACCGAGCGGACCCGCCTCGTGTTCCTCGCCAATCCGAACAACCCGACGGGGAGCTATCTTTCGACATCGGAAATGCGGCGGCTGCACGACAATTTGCCTGCCGAAGTCATACTTGTGATCGATGCCGCCTATGCCGAATATGTCGACGAGGCTGACTATGAAGCCGGTGCTCGCCTCGTGGACGGCGCCGACAACGTCGTGATGCTGCGCACGTTCTCGAAGATATTCGGACTGGCGGCGCTGCGGCTTGGCTGGGCCTACGGCCCGCCGGCGATCATCGATGTGCTGAACCGGATGCGGGGACCTTTCAACACCACCGCGCCGGCCCAGGCGGCCGGTATCGCAGCCGTCGGCGACGTGGCCCATGTCGAGGCCAGTCGCGCGCACAATGCCCGCTGGCGACCCTGGTTGGCCCAGCAGATCGGCGGTCTGGGCCTGGAGGTGCCGCCGTCTGCCGGAAATTTCGTGCTTGTGCGATTCGCCGACCGGGCCAAAGCCGACGCGGCCTTCCGGCATCTCTGGGCGCGCGGGGTAATCGCCCGGCCGATGGGCGCCTACGGCCTGCCCGAGTCGATTCGCGTGACCGTCGGGCTCGAAGACGAGAACCGTGTCCTGGTCGAGGCGCTGAGAGAGCATTTGGAGGTTTCGTGAGCGACGTCTTGTTCAAGCGCGTGGCGTTGATTGGCCTTGGCCTGGAAGGCTCGTCCCTGGCATGGGTGATGAAACGCGAGCGGCTGGCCGGCCATGTCGCAGGCTGCGCCCGCACCCGGGCGACGCTGGACAAGGCGGTGGAGTTGGGATTCGTTGACAGCGTGCATGAGAATGTCGCCGACGCGGTCGCCGATGCCGACCTTGTCATGCTGTGCACGCCGGTCAGCACGTTCGCGGACATCGCGGCGCGAATTGCGCCGGCTCTCAAGCCGGGCGCCATCGTGTCCGACGTGGGTTCCGTCAAACTGGCGGTCATCCGCGATGTCGGGCCGCTGTTACCCACCGGGGTGCATTTCGTGCCCGGTCATCCGGTGGCGGGAACCGAGCATTCCGGGCCCGAATCCGGATTTGCCGAGCTGTTCGAGCACCGCTACTGCATCCTCACCCCGCCGCCGGGAAGCGACGCGGATGCCGTCGAGCGGGTGGCCGAGCTCTGGCGTCGCGCCGGCAGCCAGGTCGAATTCATGGATGCGCATCACCATGACCGGGTGCTGGCCATCACGTCACATCTGCCGCATCTGATCGCCTATACCATTGTCGGCACGGCAGCGGACCTCGAATCACAGCTGCGCCGGGAAGCGGCGAGCAATGGCGATGTGGTGGAGACCAGCGAGGTGATCAAATTCTCGGCCGGCGGATTCCGGGACTTCACGCGCATCGCGGGCTCCGACCCGGTGATGTGGCGCGACGTGTTCCTCAACAACCGCGACGCGGTTCTCGAAATGCTGGGCCGTTTCGTCGAGGATCTCACCGCTCTGCAACGCGCGATCCGCTGGGGTGAGGGGGAGACGCTCGAGGATCTGTTCCGCCGCACCCGGGAGGTCCGGCGCGGGGTCGTGGAGATGGGTCAGGCTGGCCGGTTCCTCGCCACCGAAGCCGAGGACGGCGAAGATCCGAACGCATAGAAACCGCCCGTCATGTCCGAACCGGGTCTCCCCGATGATCTGATGCGCCGCAAACAGGCCTTTCTCGATTCCGTCGCCGTCGAGTCGGATATCTGGATCTTTGCCTACGGCTCGTTGATGTGGAACCCCGGCTTTGCCTATGCCGAATCCCATCCCGCGCTGCTGCATGGCTGGCATCGGGCGTTTTGCGTCTACTCGCACCGCTACCGCGGAACGCCGGAGAAGCCGGGACTGGTCCTCGGTCTGGACCGCGGCGGCTCGTGTCGGGGACTCGTCTATCGGATCCCGCAGGCCCGGGCCCGCGAGACGCTCGCCTATCTGTGGGACCGCGAGATGGTTCTCGGGGTCTACCGGCCGCGTCTGCTTCATCCCCGGTTCCACGGGGGGCGGATTGCCAGCCATGCGTTCACCGTCGACCGGGGGCACCGACAGTATGCCGGCGGCCTGCGAATCGAGGAGATGGTGCGGCTGATCCGGCAGGGGATCGGCAAGGGCGGACCGAACCGCGACTATCTCGCAAATACGGTGCGACACCTCGGTCTTCTGGGTATTACCGACGGACCCCTCCACCACCTGCATTCGCTCGTCGAGACGGGTTGCTGAGCAGGATCCGCGGCGACTGCCCGACCACGCGCCGCGGACCGTGGTCACATCGACCCGAGCCCCTCGCGGACTGCCAGAATTGCCCGGGCGATCGCGTCGAGATCGATCAGGAACCACATCGCGGCAACGAACATCAGCGCCATCAGCGCGTAGACATGCCACGGCAGGGCAACCGGTTTTTCGAAGCCGCAGGACGGGCACTCATCGACATAGCCTTGGAGCGGCGCCTTGCAGCGCGGGCAGCTGCGGTTCCGCGCGCTCATCCCGTCACGCGCATTTGGAATAGCCGCAGGACGGGCAAAGATCGCATCCTTCACGGTGCACCAGGCCAGGCTGGCCGCATTTGGGGCAGAATCGCCGCGGCGACTCGCCGACCGCTTGCCTGATGTCCCCGACTTCGGGCGTCTGCGGCTCCGGGATGAAGCCGATGGCGATCATGTGTTGCTCGATGACGTTGCCGATCGCGGCCAGCAGCGACGGCACGTAACGACCCTCCATCCAGGAGCCGCCGCGCGGATCGAAGATGCTCTTGAGCTCGCGCACCACGAACGTGACATCGCCGCCGCGCCGGAACACGGCGCTGATCATGCGGGTCAACGCCACGGTCCATGCGTAATGTTCGAGATTGGCCGAGTTGATGAAGACCTCGAACGGTCGCCGACGGCCATCCTGGACGATGTCGTTGACGGTGACATAGAAGGCATGCTCGCTCTCCGGCCAGCGCAGCTTGTAGGTCTTGCCGACCAGTGCCTCGGGCCGCTCGAGCGGCTGCGTCATGTAGACGATGCCGGGTTCGGACTCCACGGCGGCACCCTCCCTGACGGTGCTCTCCGGCGCGCCTGGCTCCCGTTGCGGCGTCGAGTCCTTGGCCGGTTCCGCGGGCGTCAATACCGCGCCGGTCACGACATTCGGGCGGTAGGTGGTGCAGCCCTTGCAGCCCAGCTCGTAAGCCCGCAGGTAGACGTCCTTGAAATCCTCGAACGCGATGTCGTCCGGC
>CP070634.1:1088654-1105062 GCA_020356105.1 Rhodospirillales bacterium
CCCATATTGATGTTGCTGAGCAGCTTGACGCCGCCCTCGAGGCCGCGCACCACCGAGAAGATGGCCACCGCCGTGACCCCGATGATGATCGCCACCTGCGTTCCGATGCCGGCCTCGATGCCGAACAGGAAGGACAGGCCGCTGGCTGCCTGCCGCGCGCCGAAGCCGAGCGAGGTGGCGAGGCCGAAGATCGTTGCCATCACGGCGACGACGTCGATGAGATGGCCGAACCAGCCCCAGGAGCGGTCCTTGATCAGCGGGAAGAAGCCGGACCGGATGGTCAGCGGCAGCCCCTTGTTGTAGGTGAAGAAGGCGAGCGACAGGCCGACCACCGCATAGATCGCCCACGGATGCAGGCCCCAGTGGAACATGGTGGCGCCCATCGCCATGCGCGCGCCCTCGGGCGTCTTGGCCGGCGCGTTGAGCGGCGTGCCGTACCAGTCGGTGTAATAGGCGGTCGGCTCGGCGACGCTCCAGAACATCAGGCCGATGCCCATGCCGGCGGCGAACAGCATGGCGAACCACGACATGTTCGAGAATTCCGGCTTGGCGTCGGCGCCGCCGATGCGGATCTTGCCGACGGGCAGCACGATCAGCGCCAGGCAGAAGATCACGAAGATGTTGGCGCCGACCATGAACAGCCAGTCGAAATTGGTGGTCGACCAGACCCTGGCGTCGCCGAAGGCGGTCTTGGCCTCGCCCGGCACGATCAGCGTGCCGATGACGAAGACCAGCACCAGGAGGCTGGCGATCCAGAACACCGGATGGTGGATGTCGAGGCCGAACTTCTGCAGGTTGTCCTGGCCGATTTCGTAAGGGGTATCGTAACGGTCGGGCATGACGTCTCTCCCTCGCTGTTCCGCGGCGACTGGTTATGTTGTCGTTGGCGCGGACGGCCTTGGTAGCCCGCCCGCAGGTTCCGCCAGCATAGCCGAGGGGGCAAGGGGCGCAACTATTACGCCGACGACGCTAAATGCGCGCGGCGCGACGTGGGCTGTGCCGCCAGCGAAGACAGACGCCTGAGCCGTGACGGCGATCCCCGCGGCGCGGCGCCCTGGCCGGCCACGCCGGCGGTCCGGCGCGGGGGCTGTTGCCGATCTGAATGATGATGTCCAGGGCGGTGGCGCGGCCCATCAATCGCCGAGCCCACCACACGCGCCCGGCGCTCGATGAACGCTGTGCCGCGCGGGTCGCGGCGGTGGACCGCGCTATTCCTCCCAGTTCACCTTGGTCACGTCGTTGGCCTGCACCGGGGCGTTCAGCCACAGGCCCTTGAGGCCCTTCCTCTGAACGCCGGTGCGGGCGAGCTGGAACAGGAAACCGTTGACCGCATCCTCGGCGATGATCCGCTGCGCCTCGCCATAGAGCGCGTTGCGCGTGCCCTGGTTGGTCTCGCCCTTGAGCTTGCCGATGACCGCGTTGAAGGCGTCTGACTGATAGCCGAAATAGTAGTCGTCGCGGGCGTAGATGCCGATGTCCAGCGGCTCGGTGTGCGAGACGATGGTGAAGTCGAAATCATGATCGCCCTTGAAAACCTCATTGAGCCACTGCGCCCATTCCACCGGCACGATTTCTACGGTGATGCCGATGGCCGCCAGCTGCGCCGCGATGATCTCACCGCCGCGCCGCGCATAGGATGGCGGCGGCAGTTTCATCACCGCCTTGAACCCGACCGGATAGCCGGCTTCCGCCAGCAGTGCCCGCGCCCGCTCGGCATCGTGCCGGTAGACCTTGGTGAGGTCCTTGTAGGCCGCGTGGTGCGGCGCGAAATGGGTGCCGATCGGCGTGCCGTAGCCGAACATCGCGCCGTCGATGAGCGCCTTGCGGTCGATCGCATGGCTGATCGCCCGCCGCACCCGCACGTCCTTGAGCGGCTCGCGGCGATGGTTCATCGCCAGGATCGTCTCGCCCTCGGTGCTACCGACGCGCACCTCGAACCGGTCGTCCACCTTGAACCGCTCGAGGCTCTCGGGCGCGCCGACATTGGGGATCGCGTCGATATCGCCGGCCAGCAGCGCCGCGACCTGCGCCGACGGGTCGGCGACGAAACGGAAGGTGACGGTCGCAAGGGCCGGTGGCTCGCCCCAGTAATCGTCGCGGCGGGCCAGCCGGACGCGGTCCGCCTTTTTCCATTCGACGAAGCGGAACGGCCCGGTGCCGACCGGCTTGGTCTTGTTGGTCGCCGCCGTTTCCGGCGCCACGATGACGGCATCGCCCCAGCCCAGATTCCACAGCAACAGGCCCTCGCGCCGCGCAAGCTTGACGATCACGGTCAGCGGGTCGGGGGCCTCGACCGATTCGATCGCCTCGAACAGGCCTTTCTGCGCGTTGGTGGACCCGGCGGCGCGGGCGCGGTCGAGCGAGAACTTCACGTCGCCTGAATCGAGCGTCGTGCCGTCATGGAACGTCACTCCGTCGCGCAGCTTGAAGGTATAGGTCAGCCCGTCTTCCGAGATCGTCCAGTCCTCGGCCAGCGCCTTCTGCACTGCGCCGGTCTCGTCGATCCGGGTCAGTCCCTCGAAGACATTGGCGTAGACCACCTCGTCGATCGCCGCGGCGGCGCCGGCCGTCGGGTCGAGATGCGGCGGCTCGAGCGGCATGCCGAGTACCAAGCTGTCCTTTGCGGCCTCGGCCGCGGCGGGAAGCAGAAACAGCGCCGCGAGGGCGCCCAAAAACATGCGCATGACCGTCTCCCTGTCGAACACCCGGCGCCCGGCGGCGAGGGCGGGCCGTGGCGCGCCAGCATAGCAGCGCCGAAACCCGCCGACAATCGCCCGTGCGACGGGGGCGGGGCGTTACCGATAGGTGTCGCGGTACGAGCGCATGCCACCGGCGGACTCGGCCTCGAAAACGCCGCGTGCGATAGCACGCGCGACGCAGTCCGCGGCGAGGGCGCCGAGCCGCGCCACCTTGGCGGGCCCGCGCGGGTGACCGCGGCCGGTGGCCAGCACGAAAACCGTGTCGCCGTCGAACGGGGTATGAGCCGGGCGCACAGCGCGGGCGATGCCGTCCTGGGCCATGATGGCGACGCGCTGCGCCTGGGACGACGTCAGCCGCTCGCCGACCGCGACGATGGCGAGCGTCGTGTTGCCACCGGGCGCAAGACCGGCCGGCAGGTCGGGCTCCAAGGGGACCGGTGTCTGCGGCGGGGTCTGGCCGCCCAGTTCGCCTTCCTGCTCCAGCGCCCAGGCCCAGAAGCTCGACTGACCCGGCATGACGACGCTGCCAGCCGGGTTGGCCGCGACCAGCGCACCGATCATCAGCCCGTCCTCGTCGACCGCCGAGGCGCTGCCGAGCCCACCTTTCAGGGTGCCCGCGGTGGCGCCGAGCCCGGCCCCGGCGTTGCCGAGGGCAAAGGTGGTGGCCGCAGCGTCGCAGGCGGTCATCGCGAGGTCACGGTAGGGCGGCGCCTCGGCCCATTCCGCGTGGCCGGCGTGCGGCAGGTCGAACAGGATGGCCGCGGGCACGATCGGTATGCGCGCCTCGCCGACGGCGAAGCCGCGGTCGCGCGCCGCCAGCCAGGCGACGACGCCGGAGGCGGCATCGAGACCGAAGGCCGATCCGCCCGACAGCGCCACCGCGTCGATTCGCTCGACCAGAGCCGCCGGATGCAGCGCGTCGGTCTCGCGCGTTCCCGGCCCGCCGCCCCGCACGTCGACGGCCGCCACCGCCGGTCGGTCCGGCAGCACCACCGTCACCCCGGTCAGGTAATCTGGGTGGCCGGCATTGCCGACCTTGATCCCGGGCACGTCGGTGATCAGGTTGCGCGGGCCGGGGGTGATCATCCGCCGTCCCCCGTGCCGTCCAGGAGGTCGATCATCGCGGCTGCCATCACCTGCGCCGCGGCAATCATGTCGTCGATGCCGACATATTCGTCCGGCTGGTGCGCAAGATCGAGGATGCCGGGCCCGTAGGCGACGCAATCCCTCAACTGTCCGACACGCTGGACGTGCTTCTGGTCGTAGGTGCCCGGCGAGGCGACGTGCCGGGCGGGCCGGCCCAGCACCTGCTCGATGCCGCGGTCGAGCGCCCGCACCAGCGGCGAGTCCGCGTCGGTCATCACCGGCGGCACCGACCACAGCTCACGCAGCTCGTACCGGAAGTCGGGCCGCTCGGCGCGCACCGCTTCGAGCAGGCCGACGATCTCGCGCCGCACCTCCTCTTCCGACTCCTCGATCAGGTAGCGCCGGTCGAGCACCAGCCGGCACGAGTCGGCAACCAGGGCGGCGGGAAACCCGGCCTCGGTCTCGTCGAGACCGCCATGGATCGAGTTCAGATTCAGGGTCGAGAACCGGGCGTCCTCGGGGATCACGGGCATCGTCGTGCGCCGCTGGTTGAGGGCGGGATAGAGGTCGCGCTCGATCTTGTCGAGAAAGGCGCCCATACCACGAATCGCGGAGGTGCCGAGAAACGGCATCGAGCCGTGGGCGATGCGGCCTGCGACCTCGACCTCGGCCCACCACACGCCTCGATGTCCGAGGCATACGCAGTCCTTGTGCAGCGGCTCGGGGATGATCACGTAATCGACCCGGGGTCGCGAGAAGTAGCCGCGCTCTGCCAGAAAGGCGACGCCCGCGTAGCCGCCGGTCTCCTCGTCGACGGTGCCCGAGATCTCGATCGCACCGGGAAAATCGGGCCAGAGCGAGAGCAACGCCTCGACCGCCACGATGCTGGCCGCAAGCCCCCCTTTCATGTCGCAGGCGCCACGACCGTAAATCCTGTCGCCGCGCATTTCGGCGGCGAAGGGATCAACCGTCCAGCCGGAGCCCGGTGCCACCACGTCGATATGACTGTTGAAATGGATGCACCGGCCGGGCGCACCGCCCTCGATGCGACCGATCACGTTGGTCCGCGGGTACCGGTCGCTGTCTCCCAATCCACCCTCGGCGCGCAGGTATTCGACGGTGAAACCGCGTTGCGCCAGGCGCGCGCCGATCAACTCGCTGCACGGGGCGTAACCATCGCCGGGCGGGTTGATCGTGGGAATCCGGATCAAATCGCGGGTCAGCGCGACGAGATCGTCACGCGCATCGGCAATGCGGGAAAGCAGGTGGTCCTTCGACGGGACCGTGGTCACGACCCGTCGGCGAGGTCCCGCAACGCAGCCGGGTCCGGCAGGTCCACCCTGCCGCCCTGCAGCAGGCGGATCAGGCCGTCTCGCTTGAGATGGGTGATGGTCCGGCTGACCGTCTCGGTGGTCAGCCCCAGATAGTCGGCGATATCGGCGCGGCCCATCGGCAACTCGATCGGCGATCGCTCGCTGCTCCGCTTGGCGGCGCGGTCGGACAGGCTCAACAGGAAGGAGACGATCTTTTCCTGCGCCGTCTTGCGGCCGAGCAGCAGGATCTGGTCATGCGCCTGCACCAGTTCGTTCGACGCCATGCCGAGGAGACGCTTCTCGAGCTTGGGAAACTCGTCCAGCAGGGATTCCAGCTTGCGCCGCGGAAAGCGGCAGAGCGAGACCCGCCCGAGGGCCTCGGCGCTGTATGCATATTTCTCATTCATCGCGATGCCGAGGAAGTCGCCCGCGAACAGAAAACCGGTGATCTGGCGCCGTCCATCCGGCAGCAGCTTGTAAAGCTTCACGGCGCCGCCGGTGACGTTGAACAGGTAATCCGCGGCCTCACCCTCGTCGATGATCGGCTGATGGGCCTCGACGCTCAGAGTCGTGAAAATGGCGAGCAGGCGCGGCAGTTCCTCGTCGTTCAGGACACCGCAGAATGCCATGTCTCGCACCGAGCACGCCGCGCACGGGCTGATGCCCTCGGCCGCCGTGCCCGACGGCCCCTGCTTCGGCTCACCCAAAGTCATCAAAATCAACCCTTCGGATCTTTACCCGCCGGCTCACGCAATCACTCACTTAATTACGCAAGTTTAAGCGTGAAAAGGCGGTTTAGGCAAGGGTCATTTGGCCGCATCCTGCAGATATGAACTTACGATTTTCCGTCTTCCGGCGGTTCGTCGTCGAACAGAATGCGGTTCGCGGCGCCATCGAGATCGTCGAACTGGCCGGCTCTCAAAGCCCACAGGAAGGCCCCCAGCCCCAGCAGCCCGAGCAGCACGGCGATGGGAATCAGATAGAGCAGCGCGCTCATCGCCAGCCGCCGCGCCCGGCCCGCAGGGCATTACCGACGACCGCGACGGACGAGGCCGACATGGCAATGGCGGCGATCAGCGGCGTGACCATCCCGCTCATCGCCAGCGGGATGGTCAGCGCGTTGTAGGCGAATGCAAGGCCGAGATTCTGCAGCACCAGACGGTGCGACTGTCGGGCCAAGGCCAGGGTCTCGGCGACCGGTCCCAGCTGCTCGCCCTGGAACACCACGTCGGCGGCATTCTGGGCGATGTCGACGGCGTCGGCCGGCGACATGGAGACTCGCGCATGGCCCAGCGCCGGCGCGTCGTTCAGCCCGTCGCCGACCATCAGCACCCGGCGCCCGCTCGCCGCCAGCGCGTTGAGGTGCGCCGCCTTTGCGGCCGGTGTGCAGCTGCCGCGCCAGCGGGCTATTCCAAGCCGCCCGGCAAGCGCACCGACGGCGAGCGGCCGGTCGCCCGACAGCAGCTCGACGCGAAGGCCGCGCCGCAGCAATTCGCCGATCACGGCCTCTGCATCCGGGCGCGGCGTATCCTCGAACCGGAACCGTCGCGGCGCGCTGCCCGGGCGCACCAGCCACAGCTCCGGCCCCTCGGACTCGCCGGCCTCGGCCACGCCGCACCAGTCACGGCTGCCGAGCAGAACATCGCCGCTCTTCAGACCCGATCCCGGGATCTCCTCGACCCGTGCGGCCGGCTCGGCGTCCGGCGCCGCCCGTGACAGCGCACGCGCAAGGGGGTGTCGGCTGCTCGCCGCAAGTCCCGCCGCTACGGCGAGATCGGACTGGCTCCAGCCGGCGTCCCGCAGCAGGCGGGGCCGCCCGTCGGTCAGCGTCCCGGTCTTGTCGAAGACGACCGTGTCGATGCCGGCCAGGCGCTCCAGCGCGGTTGCCGACTTGATCAGGACGCCGCGGCGCATCAGTCGCCCGGCCGCCGCCACCTGGACCGCCGGCACCGCCAGCGCGAGGGCACAGGGGCAGGTGATGATCAGGACGGCGATGGCAATCAGCAGCGCGGCCTGGACGCCGGCCCCCAGCACCAGCCACCACCCGAGAAACGTGACCAGCGCCAGGCTATGCACGACGGGGGCATAGAGCCGGGCCACCCGGTCCGCGAGCGCAACGTAGCGGGCGCGTCCTTGTTCCGCGGTTTCGACGAGCCGCAGGATTTCCGCCAGCACCGTGTCCTCGCCCACCGACGTTACGACGACGCGCAACGGCCCGGTCAGGTTGACGGTTCCGGCCAGCACCGGGTCCCCTTGCCGGACCGGACGCGGCACGCTCTCGCCGGTGATCGCCGCCGTGTCGAGATCGGATGCACCATCGGCGACCGCGCCGTCGACCGGCACCCGCTCCCCCGCGGCGACGAGCACCGTCATGCCGGCCCGCACATCCGCCGGGGAC
Organism: Rhodospirillales bacterium; assembly: GCA_020356105.1. Taxonomy (GTDB): domain Bacteria; phylum Pseudomonadota; class Alphaproteobacteria; order UBA8366; family JADFVY01. The sequence continues at coordinate 1,096,151 of CP070634.1, forward strand.
GCGACGCGCGTCGATCCGTCGGTATCGAGCACCGTTACGGCGCGAGCCCGAAGCGCCAGGAGATTTGCGGCGACCTGGCGGGCACGACCGCGCGATCGCGCGTCCAGGTAACGCCCGATCAGGAGGAAGAACAGGAGCGTTACGGCCGAATCGAAATAGGCGTGCGGCTGGCTGGTTGCGGTCTGCGCCAGACTCATGCCGGCGGCCAGCAGGACCGCCAGAGAGATCGGCACGTCCATGTTGACCCGTCGCGCCGCCAGGGCCGCCAGCGCCGGCTCGAAGAACGGCCGGCCGGCATAGGCGATCGCAGGCAACGCGATCAGGGCGGAAATCCAGTGCATGAGGTCACGGGTCGCCGGTCCCATGTCCTGGACCTGGCCGGCCCACACCGACACCGACAGCAGCATGATGTTGCCGGCGGCGAAGCCGGCCACGGCCATGGCGCGCAGCAGCAAGCGTTGCCGCCTCGTGGCCAGGTCGTCGGCGCCGACCTCGTCGAACGGTGTCAGGCGGTAACCCAGCGCCATGACACGCTGCACAGCGTGATCCGGATCGGCGTTTTCCGGCTGCCAGACGATCCGAAGGCGGCGAGTCGTCATGTTGACCCGCGCCGATTCGAGCCCGGGTTCGCGCGCCAGCACGGACTCGATCAGCCATACGCAGGCGGCGCAGTGCAAGCCGTCGACCGCCAGCGTCAGCGCGACCCGGCCGTCGGGCTGCGCCCGCAGGTAGGGGGCGAAATCGAAACGGGGCTGTGCGGCATCCGGACGGGTCGGCCGGATCGACGGGTCGAGGATCCGGCGGCGGTAGTACGAATCGAGGCCCAGCCCGCGCACTGTGTCCCACGCGGCGGCGCAGCCCGGACAACAGAACCCGCCGTCCTCACCACCCGTCGGGCCACCGCAATGCCGGCACGCCGCTACGGTGCGACGATCCTGTGTACCGTCCGATAGCTGCCGAAGCGATGCGTGATCTGTGTCTGGATTTCCCATAGGCCCGGTAGAGGCAGTTCGACATCCGCGGCGTGGGTTCCCGCACCGGTCGCGTCCAGCGCTATGTCCATGTCATGGCCCTGCTGCGCCGGCCGGACCAGATGGGCGACGACCACGGCATCCTCGAGCGGGTCGCCCGCGGCGTCCCGCATGCGCGTGACGATACGCCCGCGCTTCGCACCGGTCGACTCGAAATCGACCGTTACGTCCCAGCCGAGGGCCCGCTCGGCGCGCTCGGCCGCGAGCACCCGGTTGTAGTCGCGCCCGCGCAGGTAGGACCCTTCGGTCTGCAGGCCGGTGAAGCTGGATAGGGCGAGGTAGATCATCGCCGCATTGGCCAGGATCACCACGCCGAAACCGGCGACGATCAGCCACGGAATCCAGTGGCCTGGCAAAGGTGGCCGAGCGTTGCGCTGCAGCTGGGTCATCGCACCGGCCCCCGGAAGACGCTGTCCTGCACCGAGCGTTCGCCGTCGGGCATCGTCTCCTCGAGCACGAAGCGAAGCGGCGTCGACTCGCCGGCCAAGGCATCGCGCGGCGCGCGGACGAACACCCGGTACGTCTCCACCCGATCGGGTCGCGCGCCCAGCACGGCCCGCTGCACGTCGGAAGGGCCGCCCCTGACGCTGAGCGTCAAATCGTCGATCCCCTCCAGCGTCAGCACGAACTCGCGATCCGCCCGCGCGCGGTTCAGGATCTTGAAGGTGTAGCCGTTGCGGATCGCGCCGTCCGAGAGGGTCACGAACAACGGATTTCGGTCGCGCAGCAAATTGACGTCGAGGGTCGAACGGCTGCCCAGGCCGAATACCATCAGGCCCAGCACGGCGATGAGGATGGACGCGTAGATGATCGTGCGAGGCCGCAGCACCCGGAACGGCACCGATCGGCCCCGCTCGCGCGCAACCTGGTTGTTGACGGTGTCCATCCGGATCAAACCGGGCGGCAGGTCGAGACGCTTCATGATCCGGTTGCAGGCGTCGATGCACAGGCCGCATCCGATGCATTCGAGCTGGTTGCCGTCGCGAATGTCGATTCCGGTTGGACAGACGTTGACGCATTGCAGGCAATCAACGCAGTGGCCCCTGCCCTCCCAGCTCTCGCCCTGCTTGTGCTTGCCGCGCGGCTCGCCGCGCCACGCCTCGTAAGTGACGACGAGCGTGTCCTCGTCGAACATGGCCGCCTGGAAGCGTGGCCACGGGCACATATAGGTGCAGACTTGCTCGCGCGCGATCCCGCCGAGCAGATAGGTGGTCGACGTAAACAGGCCGATGAAGAACAACACCGCGCCAGAAACCTCGAGGCTGGCGATGTCGGCGACCAGGGTCGGCGCGTCGGTGAAGTACATCACCCAGGCGCCGCCGGTCATCAGCGAGATTGCGATCCAGACCCCGTGCTTGGCCGTCTTCTTTGCGATCTTGGCGGCGCTCCAGGGCGCCCTGTCAAGCCGCATGCGTGCGTTCCGGTCCCCCTCGATGCGACGCTCGACCCACATGAACAGGTCGGTCCAGACGGTCTGCGGGCAACTGTAGCCGCACCACACCCGGCCGAACAGGGAGGTGACCAGGAACAGGCCGACCGCGCCGACAATCAGCAGCCCGGTCAGATAGTAAACCTCCTGCGGCCAGATCTCGATCCAGAAGAAATAGGCCCGCCGTGACGGCATGTCGATCAGCAGCGCCTGATCGGGGGCGCCTGGCCCGCGGTCCCAGCGCAGCCAGGGCGCAAGGTAATAGATGCCGAGCAGGACGATCAGCGCCGCCCATTTGAACCGGCGGAACGGACCCACCACCCGCGCCGGGTAGACCCGGACGCGGTCGGCGTATAGTTGCAGCTTGCCCGTGTCCGCCGTATCGCCGGGCTTTTCAGCAAGTGACGGGGGAACGGTGTTCATGTTCCCGGAGGCCATTCCTATTCGCCGCCACCCAGCGAGTGCACGTAGATCGCCAGCTGCTTGATCGTGACGGGGTCGAGGCGGCCGCCCCAGGCCGGCATGACACCGCGGCGACTGCGGCTGATCGTCGTGACGAGATTCTCCTTGCCACCACCATACAGCCAGATCGCGTCGTTGAGCTGCGGCGCGCCGAGCTCGGCGTTGCCGCCGCCGTTCGGGCCATGGCAGACGGCGCAGTTCTCGGCGTAGATCGTCTGGCCGCGGTCGGCGGCGGTCCGGTCGGTGGCGCCGTGCGAGAGCGACAGCACGTATTCCGCAACGTCGCCGATCTGGTCGGCCGTCAGCAATTCGTCCACGCCGAAGCGCGGCATGTCGGAGATCCGCGTCTCCTCGTCCTGGGCCCAGCGGATGCCGTGCCGCAGCGTCGTGCCGATGGCTTCGACCGTTCCACCCCATAGCCAGTCGTCGTCGAGCAGATTGGGATATCCCGGCCCGCCGGCGCCGCCCGTGCCGTGGCAGGGCGCGCAATTATCGGCGAAGGCGGCACGGCCGCCCGCGATCGCGAATTCCAGCAGGTCGGGCTCCTGTTCGATTTCGTCGAGTGACGCCACGGCCAACTTGTCGAGCCATTCGGCGCGCTCCGCCTGGACCGCCTCGAGTCGCGCGGCCACATCCTTGCGGGCGGTATAGTTCCACACGCCGTCCCAGCCGGGCCAGGAGGGGTAGAGGATGAAATACGCGACCGACCAGATGACGGTGATCCAGAAGACGATCAGCCACCAGCGCGGCAGCGGCGTGTTGAGTTCCTTGATGCCGTCCCATTCATGGCCCGTCGTCTCGGTCCCGGTGACGGAGTCCGTTTCCACTTTCGTCGGCATTGCACGCTCTCCTTAACGGGTCTCGACGTCGGCGCGGGGTGCGTCGTCGTCATTGCGGAACGGAATCTCGGCATTGCGGCGCATCTCGTGGGACCGTCGCTTGGACGGCCAGAGCGCCCAGACGACGATGCCGAGGAACAGCAGCATCAGCCATGCGCCCCACCATGCCCGCGCGAGCTCCGATAGTTCGGTCAATGTCATGGCCCGCTCCTACTGCGTCAGATTGGCCGGGTTGGCGTCGGCGAAGTCGACGAGCGTGCCCAGCATCTGCAGATACGCCAGCAGTGCGTCCATTTCGCTCAAGCGGGACGGATCGCCGTCGAAATCTCCGACCACGGCCTTCGGATACCGGGCCAGCAGCGAGTCATGGTCGCCGTCCGGATCCGCCTGCGCAGCGAGGTCCGCGGCAGCGTTCTCGACCATATCGTCGGAATATGGCACGCCGATCATGCGCAGCGTCTCGAGATGGGCCCGCATGTCGTCGGCGGCCAGTTCGCGCATCAGGAACGGGTAGCCCGGCATGATCGATTCCGGCACCAGCGCGCGCGGGTTGATCATGTGTGCGACATGCCAGTCATTCGAGTACTTGCCGCCAACCCGCGCGAGGTCGGGGCCGGTTCGCTTCGATCCCCACTGGAACGGGTGATCATACATGCTCTCGGCGGCAAGGCTGTAATGGCCGTAGCGCTCCACCTCGTCGCGGAACGGGCGGATCATCTGGCTGTGGCAGAGATAGCAGCCCTCGCGGACATAGATATTGCGGCCCGCCTGCTCGAGCGGGGTGTAGGGCCGCACGCCCTCGACCCGCTCGATCGTGGTCTCAACCGTGTAGAGCGGCACGATCTCAACCAGCCCGCCGATCGAGATGGTGATGATGATCAGCACCAGCAGCAGGAGCGGCTTGGTCTCGATCGTCGAATGCTTGATGAACATCAGCCGTCCTCCCTGTCGCGCACCGGCACACCGAAGGGCTTCTCGTCACGTATCCTGCCGCGAACCGTCTGCCACAGATTGTAGACCATGATCAGCGAGCCGATCAGGAACAGGATGCCGCCGAACGCCCGGATCAGATAGTAGGGATGCATGGCCTCGACAGTCTCCACGAAGGAATACTCGAGGAAGCCGAGGGCATCGTAGGTGCGCCACATCAGGCCCTGCATGATGCCGGACACCCACATCGAGGTGATATAGAAGACGATACCGATCGTCGCGATCCAGAAATGCGTGTTGACCAGGCGGATGCTGTACAGCCGCTCGCGCTGCCACAACCGCGGCACCAGGTAGTAGATCGCGCCGAAGCTGACGAACGCGACCCAGCCGAGGGCGCCCGAATGGACATGGCCGATCGTCCAGTCGGTATAGTGCGACAGCGAGTTCACCGCCTTGATCGACATCACCGGACCCTCGAACGTGCTCATGCCGTAGAAGGCCACCGAAACCACCAGCAGCTTGAGGATCGGATCGGTCCGCAGCCGGTCCCAGGCCCCCGACAGGGTCATCAGACCGTTGATCATGCCACCCCAGGAGGGCATCCAAAGCATCACCGAGAAGGCCATGCCGAGGGTCTGCGCCCAATCGGGAAGGGCCGTATAGTGCAGATGGTGCGGCCCGGCCCAGATATAGAGGAAGATCAGCGACCAGAAATGGACGACGGACAGGCGGTAGGAATAGATCGGCCGGTTCACCTGCTTGGGCACGAAGTAATACATGATGCCCAGGAAACCGGCGGTCAGGAAAAAGCCGACCGCGTTGTGAGCGTACCACCACTGGGTCAGCGCGTCCTGCACACCGGACCACAGGGTGTAGCTCTTGGCACCGGTGAACGAGACCGGGACGGTCGCGTTGTTGACCAGATGGAGCACCGCGACGGTGACGATGAAGGCCAGGAAGAACCAGTTGGCGACATAAATGTGCGGTTCGCGCCGCGTCAGCAGCGTGCCGAGGAAGATCACCAGGTAGACCACCCAGAGGACGGTGAGCCAGAGATCGACGAACCATTCGGGTTCGGCGTATTCCTTGCCCTGGGTGATGCCGAGAACGTATCCCAGCGCCGCCATGACGATGAACAGCTGGTACGCCCAGAACACGAACCCGGCCAGCGCCGGCCCGCCGAACAGCGGTGCCCGGCAGGTGCGCTGCACCACGTAGAACGACGTCGCGAACAGCACGTTGCCGCCGAAGGCAAAGATGACCGCCGAGGTGTGGACCGGCCGGAGCCGGCCGAAGCTGAGCCATTCCAGATCGAAATTGAGAACCGGGAACGCCAGCTGCAGGGCGATCAGCACGCCCGCGGCGAAGCCGACTACGCCCCAGAAGGTGGCGGCGATCGTGAACTTGCGTACGATCGACTCGTTGTAACCGGCCATTGCGCCGAAATCCTCGGCGGTTGCCTCAGCTGTCGCCATTGCGTGAACTCCCGTGCGATACGCGGTGATGCGCCTGCCGCGCAATCCCGTTTGCCATGCAACTGAGCGGCCCCAATCCGATGGTATTGCCGGGCGCCGCGGCCCTGCGCCGCATGTTGCGGCGAGCGGTCAATTTTCAACCGAAATGTTGTACGCCACACATTGATTTAGGTCAAAGACCCCGAACCGCGGGATCGACATGCTGGTACTGGCTCCGGATCGCACCTGAGTTTCGTGAGGGGGGAGTCGCAGCAATGTCAACAACATGACGGTATCGCGAACGCGATGCGGTGACGATAGTGACGAAGATGTTGCAAAGGTACGTTGTCAAGCCACTGGGAGCCGGGAAGGTCATGCAGGCCTATCCCCTGGTGCAGACGGCTGTGCCGCATCTGACCCTCGAGCAATGGCTGGATTATGCTGAGCAGGTATGCGAGACGGCGCCTCACGAGGCCTCGGCAACGGGGGTGATGTCGGCGGAAAACGGCGACGGCTATATCTATGGCATCTACTGCCACGAGGTCGCGACGGATATCCAGCACGGACGGATCCTGAAGGTGAGCAATCTGATCGCCGCCAATCTGTACGACGCGTCCGGTATCATGGACCGGATGATCGACTCGATGCTGAAGATCGCGCGCGACAAGGGCTGTGCAGCGGTCCACGTGGATCTGCCGGAATCGCCTCGCAAAGGCCCCCAACCCGTGGAGGGTCTGGCCGGCATGCTGAAGGGTGCCGGCTACCGCTTCGAATCCGTGGCCCTGTGTCGCCCGCTCGAAGAGAACTGACGCGGACGCTCGACCCGGCGCCCTTGCGCTGAAATCACGGTGCCCTACCATGGCGGTTCGCTTGAAACCGCCTGGAGGTGCTCCATGAGTCGGCAGCATAGGTTCTTATCCGCCCTCATCGTGACATGCGTTGTTGCCGGCGGCGCCGACCGCGCCGCGGCCGACCGCACGACGCGGGACTTCATGGTGGCTGCGGCGAACCCACATGCGGTCGCGGCCGGCGTCGAGATCCTCGAGGCCGGTGGCAGCGCGGTCGACGCGGCGGTCGCGGTGCAAATGGTGCTCGGCCTGGTCGAGCCGCAGAGTTCCGGCATCGGCGGCGGCGCCTTCATGCTGTATTTCGACTCCGACAACCGCAACGTCATCAGTTTCGATGGCCGCGAATCCGCGCCGGCTGCCGCCACGCCGCAGCTGTTTCTCGATGCCGGCGGCGAGCGCATGGCGTTCTGGGATGCCGTGGTCGGCGGCCGGTCGGTTGGCACGCCCGGCGTGACGCGGATGCTGGAGCTGGCGCATTCGAGATATGGCACCCTGCCCTGGGCAAAGCTGTTCGAACCGGCAATTCGACTGGCGGAGAACGGTTTTGCGGTCTCACCGCGGCTCCATGAGATGATTGCGAACGACAAGCATCTCATGCGCTACCCGACGACCAGCGCCTATTTCCACACGGCGTCCGGCGACCCCCTGCCGGTCGGTCACCGGCTGAAGAATCCCGCTTATGCGACGAGCCTTCGCATGATTGCGCAAGGCGGCGCCGACGCCTTCTACGAGGGCGAGATTGCGCGCGATATCGTCGCTGCAGTCAGGGGGGTGGCGGACAATCCGGGGCTGCTCGCCGCAACGGATCTGGCGGGTTATCGCGCAAAGATCCGCCCTCCCGTCTGCATCGTCTATCGGGAGAGTCACGTGTGCGGCATGGGGCCGCCGAGCTCTGGCGGGCTGACCGTGGCGATGATTCTTGGCCTGCTGCAGCGCTTCCCGATGGCCGAGCTCGCCCCGGGCTCGCCGGAAGCCGAGCATTTGTTCATCGAGGCGGCACGTCTCGCCTATGCGGATCGGGCAGTCTATATGGCCGATTCCGATTTCGTCCGGGTCCCCGTCGCCGGGCTTGTCGATTCCGATTATCTGGCGGGCCGCAGCCGCCTGATCGGCTCCGAGCGGTCGATTGGCACGGCCGCTGCCGGGACGCCGCCGGAGCGCAAGACCGAGCGGAGGGGGCCGGACAATGCGATCGAGGTGCCGTCCACCAGCCATTTCAGTATCGTCGACGGCGCGGGCAATGCGGTATCGATGACGACCTCGATCGAGAGCGCCTTCGGATCGCGACTCATGGTGCGCGGGTTTCTCCTGAACAACCAGCTGACCGATTTCTCGTTCGCGCCCGAGCGAGACGGCCGGCCGGTCGCCAACCGGGTCGAGCCCGGCAAGCGTCCGCGTTCGTCGATGGCGCCAACGATCGTGCTGAATCCCGATCGCACGCTGCGGCTGGTGACCGGCTCGCCGGGCGGCAGCCGGATCATCAACTACACGGCCCGTTCGGTCATGGCGGTGCTCGACTGGGACATGGACCCGCAATCCGCCGTCGCGCGGCCGCATGTGATCAGCCGCAATGGCACGGTGGACCTCGAGCAGGGGACCGCGGCGGAGTCGCTCAAGGCTGCGCTGGAGGCGCGCGGCCACCAGACCCGCATACGCGCGCTGACGAGCGGCCTGCACGCGATTCTGGCGTCCGGCGGCCGGTATCGCGGCGGTGCCGATCCGCGGCGCGAAGGCACGGTCGACGGTCGCTGAAGTCGGTCCGGGCCGGCCTGGCAATAACCGCTTGCGCGTCGCCCCGGCGGGCCGTAACAGTCGTCGGCATGAGCAACGATTATCCGGTGGTCCGGCTGCTGGCAGGGCGGCACCGCCGCATCGCCGGGGGGCACCCCTGGGCATATTCCAACGAACTGGCGATGACG
>CP070634.1:1105162-1120857 GCA_020356105.1 Rhodospirillales bacterium
CCCATTGTCCAATATTCCCCACTGCTGCCTCCCGTAGGAGTCTGGGCCGTGTCTCAGTCCCAGTGTGGCTGATCATCCTCTCAGACCAGCTACGGATCGTCGCCTTGGTGAGCCGTTACCTCACCAACAAGCTAATCCGACGCGGGCCCATCCCAGAGCGCATAAAGCTTTCCCCCTAAGGGCGTATGCGGTATTAGCCGCCGTTTCCAGCGGTTGTTCCCCACTCCGGGGCAGGTTCCCACGCGTTACTCACCCGTGCGCCACTCGTCAGCCGGAGCAAGCTCCGCTGTTACCGTTCGACTTGCATGTGTTAGGCATGCCGCCAGCGTTCGTTCTGAGCCAGGATCAAACTCTCAAGTTGCTGCTTCGCACCACGGCCCGAAGGCCGGGATACGAATGACAGGATCCCGTCACCCAAAATCACATGGCACGCACCATCGCGCGACTGCGCGACCGTGCGGTTGGCACATGTAAGTAAAGGAACTCGGGCAACAGGTCCTTGAGTTTTCGGACTCCATCGATATGCCTTCCGGCACCGGATGATGCCGAGCGGCAGGGACCGACGACACAGACCGCCGCCCGCGTATCCCTTCTCGTAAACACAATGTCAAAAAACGCAGCAACAGCATAAGTCGAGTCCCCTCGACCCCCGTCGCCGACCCGACCCCGGACCGAAGTCCCGATATCGGGTCCCAAATCTTCCCAACGAGCCGGCGGTCTTCCGCTTGTCCGACACATTGAAGCGCGGTGGGGCTCACCACGCTTTGCCGGGCATCGCTATCCGTCGTTTGCTGACGGTATCCGTCCCAGCCGGCGGCCCAACATATATGTCCGCCGGCGGCGTTTGTCCAGCACCAATTTCAGGAAATTCGCTCTGCGGCACCACGCCGCGCGGGACGTCTTGCTATGTGGTCGTTTTCAAACATGTTTTCAAGACAGGGCCCACAATCAGAGCAGTCCCAATTCACGCAGCTCGTCAGCCAGCGCATCCGGAAGCTCGGAATCGGCCGCTTCGGCATCCGGCGGCGTGCCTTCGGGGGCGAGGTATCGCCAGCCCTGAAACGCACGACAGCTCCAGGCCGCAACCGCAACGAGCCGGGGATCAAGCACCAACCGGCAACGCCGACGCCCTTCGCGGTCGTTTTCGGTTTCAATGCCGAGAAGCCTCTGGCGGACACGGATTCGGCCCTTGATAACCCAATAGATCGAACCGCCATTCAACAGTTCCGCCACCCGCCGCGGCGTGTTCCGCGTCACATGGAACAATCGACCACCGCCTTCCGCCGCAGCGAGTCGGCGCGCCTGCACCCGGGCGAGATGCGCCGGGCTCTCGATTCCGACCGCCAGCTTGATAAGGTTGACCTGCGCCGCGGACGCAAATGCGCTGACGTCCTCGGTCACGGTTCGCACCCGGCCGGCGCGCGGCGCTCGATTCGGTGCGGCGCCATGCCATGATTCGTCATCAGCAATACCGGCACGTACTGGAAAATCGCTCCGGCCCCTCTTCCCCGTCGGCGGCCTCCGGAAGGCTGGCGATGCCGATCATTTCAAGAACCGACCGATGATACTCCCGCATCCGCGCACTATCATCAGCCACCAGGATATCTTGCCCATGCAATTCGAGCTGCATTGCAGCTGCGATCTCTAAATCGTCCTGCCGCGGATCGCCCAGCAAGCCTGCCCAACCCGCATACCGGGGTCAACCGGCGCCGTCAGTGCGCGGCTTCGCGGGCGGCGAGCGCGCGGGACACGCGTGACGCCGCCGCCCGGCCGAGAATCTCGCTGATATAACGGCCCGCCGCGGCGACCCCGGACAGATCGACACCGGTTGCGAGCCCCATGCCCGCGAGCATGTAGAGAACATCCTCGGTTGCAACGTTGCCGGTCGCGCCGGCGGCGTATGGACAGCCGCCCAGGCCGGCGACCGACGAATCGACCACGGCAATGCCACGCTCCAGGCAGGCCAGGATATTGGCCAGCGCCTGACCATAAGTATCGTGGAAATGCACGGCCAGCCTGTCGCGCGGGACCAACTCGGCGACCGCCTCAACCATCGCCTGGGCCTGCAACGCCGTGCCGACACCGATCGTATCCCCGAGCGAAACCTCATAGCAGCCAAGTTCGACCAGGCGTCGTGAAACATCCGCGACGACCGGGACATCGACACGTCCCTCATACGGGCACCCGAGAACGCAGGATACATAGCCGCGCACCCGCAATCCGCTGGCGAGCGCCTTCGCGCACACCGGCGCGAAGCGGTTCAGACTGTCCGCAATCGAGCAGTTGATATTGCGTTGCGAAAAAGTCTCCGATGCGGCCCCGAAGACGGCTATTTCGCGGGCACCGGCTGCCAAAGCAACCTCAAGGCCTTTCATGTTTGGCACCAACACCGGATAGCTGACGCCCGGCCGCTGATTGATGCCGGCCAGTACGGCGGCCGTGTCCGCCATCTTCGGCACCCATCTCGGCGAGACGAAGCTACCGGATTCGATCACTGTCAATCCGGCGTCCGCCAACAGGTCTATCAATCTTATCTTGTCGGCGGTCGATACGCTTTCCGGCTCGTTCTGCAGGCCGTCCCGCGGGCCGACTTCAACGATCTTTACCGTTCCTGGAAGGGGCATTCAGAACTCCTGCGCGGGCCCCCGGCCGACAACCGAGGCACCGCCCTGTCCGCACGCATCGCTACGTCCGGCACCGCAATCCCCCGCAAGAGTTTTGTCCTGCGGCGTCCACCCGACGCGGTGCCCGGTCACCTAGAACGTCTTCCTTATTCCTACCGTGACCGCGCTGTTCACATAGTCGACCCTGCCCCATCCGACGCCGGAGCCGACGCGCACCTCGTCGGTCAGAAACAGCCGGTAATCGACGGTCAGGTCGACCGTGGGCGCAATGCCCGTCGCGAAGCCGCCCATCACTTGCAACGCAAGGACCGTGTCGGTGTAATCGATCCCGGAGATCCTGTAGTCGACGTCCGCCGCCCCGATGCCGGCGCCGATATACGGCTCGACATTCGATTTAAGCTTGAAGTCGACAAAGGCGTTCGCCATCAAGGCCAAGGATTCCACCTTGCCGGCAATCGGCACACCGCCTCTCGAGTCGATATCGTTGGTCCGGTAGGACAACTCACCCTCGAGGCGGATATTCTCTTGCACGTGAAACCCAAAATATCCGCCGAGGCCGAGGCCGAAATCGTAACTTGCATCCACCCCCGCATCGTTGGTGCTGCCGTCATGCGTATAGTTGATCGCCCCGTAACCGCCCGCGTACCAGGCCTCGGCGCCGGCGGTCGTCGCGTATGAGATCAGCGACAAGACCGTGAGCGCGCTGAGAGACTTGCGCATATCAATCCTCCAGTGGGAACACGACCGAACCGTTTCGAGCCCGCGCATCAGGGCTTGCTGTGCCGGAGTATAACAGCGTCGTCAGCTATTGACAGGCGGGAAGCGGAGAAGCGATCTCCTAGAATGAGGTGCGCAAGCCGAGCATGAACGTCGACTGGACGAAATCCACCTCGAAAGGCGTCGCGCTCGCGTCCGTGAACTTGACGTTTTCCGAGACGAGATACCTGTAATCCAGCGTCAACATCGCGCTTTCGGCAATCTCGATGCCGAGTCCGACGATCCCCTGGTAGGAAAGGGCGTAGGATTTGTCGTCGACCAGCGGCGCGGCCGCGAGGTTCGGAACGATCTCGAGCGTGTATCGCCCACCGCCGCCGCCAATCCCGATATAGGGACGCAGCGGCGTGCGTCGGCCGAGGCCGTACCTGCCCCCGCCCCCGATCTCCAGCTCATAAAGCAGGTTCAGCATCAAGTTGAGGTTGGTCATTCGGCCGGCGTCGTTGGTACCGGCGACCTTGTCAACATCGTTGCCCCGCCAAGTCAACTCGCTCTCGATCCGAACATTGTTCTCGGAGAGATAGCCGAAGGTGCCGCCAAAGCCCGGCCGGTGTTCATAGGAGGTCGGAATGTCGGGACTGAATTCGGGGTCGCCGTCGTCGACAATGTTATAGCCGATGTGCAGGTCGACATAGAATTCCTGCGCCAACGCTTCGACAGGCAAGAGCTGAACCGCAAGCCCGAGCAGTGCCGAGAAGCCAATCTTTGCAGGATGTCTCATTCTAGTCACTCTGGCAGTTTCGCCCGGCTTCATTGCATGCGGAACCGTGCGCACACCGCGGGGTCCGGCCTAATCTCTCGCAAGTCTGCAAATAAATGGTTAATATTGTCTGGACAGGTCGAGAGCGACGCCCGCCCCGGCAACGTCGGACTTGACATCAGGACCGCGCCCGGTATGGTGCGCGGCTCGCAATGCCGGCCGTGGCCCGCCGGCACAGAGACAGTTGAGGGTGGTCGATATGGCAAAGCCAAACACCGTACTGATCCGGCTCGTAAGCTCCGCTGGCACCGGGTTTTATTACGTGACAAAGAAGAACCCGCGCACCCAGACGGAGAAACTGGAATTCCGGAAGTACGACCCCGTCGCCCGCAAACACGTGACCTTTAAGGAAGCCAGGATCAAGTAGGCCCCTGGCCGTGGGATCACGTTGCGCCGCCGCCCTCTACCGGGGCGGCGTTCGTTTGTCTGCCTTTCATTTCTTGCGTTTCCGGCCGGGCCCGGCGGTCATACGGCAACCTTTTGTTAACCATCCCTGTTCATCATTGCGCCGGTGATCTCACCAAATGATGTCCCGGCCGATGAACACACAGCGTGCGCATGACGAGATACGTGGCCCAGCCCGCATCGACGCCTCGCGGCGGGGAAGACTGCGGCGCTGTGCAAGCGTTCTACTGGGGCTGTTGCTGGCGGGGGCGTTCATGGAGCCGGCACGCGCCGATTCGGCGGCGCTGGTGATCGACCCCGATTCGGGTACAGTTCTCTATTCCTACCGCATCGACGCTCCGCATCCTCCCGCGTCGCTGACCAAGATGATGACCCTCTATCTCACATTCGAGGCGCTGCGCGACGGCCGGCTCGCTGCCGGTGAGAAATTGCGGGTGTCCCGGCACGCCGCGCATCAAAGACCTTCCCGTCTCGGGCTCCGCCACGGCACGACGATTCGCGTCGAGGATGCGATACTCGCCCTGGTCACGAAATCGGCGAATGACGCCTCGGTGGTCCTCGCCGAAGCTGTCGCCGGGTCCGAGCCGGCGTTCGCCGATCAAATGACCTCCCAGGCCCGAGCATTGGGCATGAGCGCGACGGTCTTCCGCAACGCTTCCGGCCTGCATCACCCGGATCAGGTAACGACAGCACGCGACATGGCGCGGCTCGCGGCGGCCTTGATTCGTGAATTTCCGGAACGGTATCCCGTGTTCTCCATGACGTCGTTTTCCTGGCGCGGCCGTCGCTACCGCAACCACAACTCGATGCTCGCTTCCTATGCGGGCGCCGATGGCATCAAGACCGGTTACGTCCGGCAATCCGGCTACAACCTGGTGGCCTCCGCGCAGCGCCGGGGGCGTCGGCTGATCGGCGTCGTCATGGGCGGCGAGAGCCCGGAACGTCGCGCTTGGATGATGGCGACGATGCTGGATTACGGCTTCTCACAACCGCTCGAACAGGCCGAGCCGTCCGACGTTGCGATGCTGCCATATGCATGGCCGTCGCAAAGGGACGACGCGTTCGAGCTCGTGCTGCGCGACATCGCGACCAAAGCGCGGCCGATGCCGGCCGGCGCGACCGCCCGATCAGGCGACCAATCGCACACGAGGGCAGTTCAGGCGGCTGGAGGCGGCGGCTGGGCAATCCAGGTCGGCGCCTATCGAAGCGAGGCGCCCGCGAACGAGGCCGCCTTGCGGGCCGCCGACCACGTCCCGGCCTTGCTGGGAGACGCGCAGGTTCTGATCACCCAGACCGTGCGGTCGGGCCAGCGCTGGTTTCGTGCCCGTTTGACCGGGCTTTCAGAGGGCCAGGCGCGGTCCTCGTGCCGCCGATTGGCGGCGCACGATATTCCCTGCATGACCGTTGCCGAAACCGGCGAATTTCGAACCGTCAGCCGGGTCCAGTAAGGCCCGTCAAAATTCCGGCAGGGCGACGCCCGACATCGAGAGTTGCTCGCGGATTTCCGATTTGAGCCGCTCCAGAGCGGCTTCGTCGCCCGCCTCGCAACGAAGCACCAGGGAACTTTGCGTATTCGATGCGCGAAGCAACCACCATCCGTCGTCGGTCGTCACGCGGACACCATCCGTGTCATTGACCGACCTGCCCGCCATGTCCGCCAGGCGCGATTTCACTTCCTCGACGATCTTGAACTTGCGCGCCTCGTCTGCATCGATCCGGATCTCGGGCGTATTCACCATAGCCGGCAACTGGTCGCGCAGTTCCGCAAGCGTCGCATCCGAGCTCGCAACCAGATTGAGCAATCGAACGGCCGCGTAAACCGCGTCGTCATATCCAAAATAGCCGTCGGCGAAGAACAGATGACCACTCATCTCTCCGGCTAGCGGCGCATTGAGCCGGGCCATCCTGTCCTTGATAATGGAATGGCCGGTCGGGCACATCACCGGCTGTCCCCCCAGTCGCGCGACTTCGTCGAAGAGCATCTGGCTTGCCTTGACATCTGCCAGGATCGGCGCGCCGGGATGACGGGCCAGCACATCGCGCGCGAGCAGCGCCAGCAGCTGGTCGCCCCAGAGAACCCGGCCGCGCCCGTCGATGGCGCCGAGTCGATCGCCGTCGCCGTCGAAGGCGACTCCCAGTTCGGCTCCATTCTCTTGCACCGCGTCTTTCAACTGGGCGAGATTGGCCTCGACCGTGGGATCGGGGTGATGCGCGGGGAAGGTCCCGTCGATCACCGCGTTGATCACGATATGGCGGCCCGGCAGACGCTCGACCAGATCGGCGACGATCTCTCCGGCAGCGCCGTTTCCCGGGTCCCAAACGACGGTCAGATCCCTGCGGCCGTTATATCCCGAGCGCAGCTTGGCGATATACTCCTTCCTGACGTCGACGTCTTCAACGCTGCCATCACCGTCGATCCAGTCGCCCCGTGCGGCAGCCTCGCCGAAGCATTGTATGTCTTGCCCCCAGAATGGCCGACCCCCAAGATTGATCTTGAATCCGTTGTAGTTCGATGGATTGTGCGATCCGGTCACCATGACACCGGCGTCGACATCCAGAACCTTGGTGGCAAAATACATCGCCGGTGTGGGAGCCAGGCCGATCCGCCTTACCATCAGACCGCAGGCGCTGATCCCATCGACGAGGGCCGCCTCCAATTCCGGCGACGTCGTCCTCCCGTCATACGCGATCGCAACGGACCGCCCGCCGCCGCGGGCGACGATCGTACCGAGAGTCCGGCCAACCGCGAGGGCATCCATGGCCGTCAGGCTCTCTCCGACAATGCCGCGAATGTCGTACTCGCGAAGAATGACCGGATCAAATTGATGACCGCTTGCAGGCATGCTCAAATCTTGTCCCCGAAAGGGCGCCCGATCGAAACGTAGTCAAACCCGGCAGCCGCCATCTCCGCCGGTTTGTATATGTTCCGCATATCCACCATGACCGGCTGCGTCATCAGGTTCTTGATACGCTCCAGATCGAGCAGCCTGAATTCGTTCCATTCGGTGATGATGACGACCGCATCGGCATTTTCCACCGTTGAATAGGCGTCGTCACACCAGACGACATCGCGCAGCAGTTTGCGGGCTTCCGGCATGCCCTCGGGGTCATAGGCCCGAATGGTCGCGCCCCCCGACTGCAGCGCCGGCACGATCTTCAGGCTCGGCGCATCGCGCATATCATCGGTATTCGGCTTGAACGTCAGGCCGAGAACCGAGATTGTCTTGCCCTCGACCGAGCCCCCGCACGCCGCGGTGACTCGGTCGGCCATCGCCGCCTTGCGTTGGTCGTTGATCTTTACAACGGCTTCGACGATGCGCAGCGGGGCGCCGTATTCCTCGGCCGTCCGCACCATCGCGAGCGTGTCCTTCGGAAAGCAGGATCCTCCAAAACCCGGGCCCGCGTGCAGGAATTTCGATCCGATCCGGCCATCGAGACCAATGCCGCGCGCGACGTCCTGCACATCGGCACCGACCTTTTCGCACAAATCGGCGATTTCGTTGATGAAGGTGATCTTGGTGGCAAGAAAGCCGTTGGCCGCATATTTCGTCAGCTCAGCCGTCTCGATCGACGTAAACAGTATCGGCGTCTCGATGAGGTAGAGAGGACGATATAGTCTGCGCATCACTTCGCGCGCCCGCTCACTGTCGGTACCGATAATCACCCGGTCCGGGCGCATGAAATCACCGATCGCCGCGCCTTCCCTCAGAAATTCCGGATTCGAGACGACGTCGAACTCGGCGTCTGGGCGCAACCGCCTGATAATCCCCTCGACCTTGCGGCCGGTGCCGACCGGAACGGTGGACTTCATGACAACAGCGGTATAGCCCTGCAGTGCCTCGGCGATTTCTTCCGCCGCCGCATATACGTAGGTCAGATCGGCATGACCGTCACCTCGCCGATTCGGGGTGCCAACCGCAATGAAGACGGCATCGGCATCGCCGACCGCGGCGCGAAGGTCGGTCGTGAATCTGAGACGGCCCGCCCGAACGTTTGTGTCGACCAGTTGATCGAGGCCCGGCTCGAAGATCGGTATCTCACCTGTGTTCAGCCTGTCGATCTTGGCCGCGTCCTTGTCGACGCAGGTCACGTCGATGCCGAACTCGGAAAAACATGCCCCTGACACGAGGCCGACATAACCGGAGCCGATCATGCTAATCCGCATCGATCTACAACCTCACCGCCTTACCGGGGAACGTTCATCGACGGGCATATTCGGCAAGGACATGGCGCACGCCATCGACAAGGTCCGGCCGCTCCAGCGCAAATGCGATATTGGCCTCGAAAAGGCCAAGTTTGTCGCCGCAATCGAATCTGCGACCTTCGAAGCGAAGGCCATGAAACGGCGCCTTGCCAACCATCTTGGCCAGAGAGTCGGTCAACTGGATCTCGCCGCCCGCCCCGCTCGACATTTGCTCCAGATGCGCAAACACCTCGGGGAGCAGCACGTACCGGCCAATGATCGCGAGCGTGGACGGCGCCCGTTCTGGTTCCGGCTTCTCGACCAGCCCCTTCACCGCGACAGCGCGACCGTCGTCACTCTCGACATCGAGTATACCATAGCGGCTGGTGTGCGCCGGCGGGACGTCGGTTACGGCGACAACATTGCCCCCTGTCGACTCGTGAAGTTCGAGCAACTGCCGCAGGCAAGGCCGGTCGGCCAGCACCAGATCATCGGCCAGCACGACCGCAAAGGGCTCGTCGCCGATAAGGTCGCGGGCGCACCATACAGCGTGCCCGAGGCCACGCGGCTCACCCTGGCGGGTATACGCGACGCGGCCAGCTTCCGGATGCACGGCCTTGACATCGGCCAACAGATCAGCAGCGCCGCGATTGGCCAGGGTGTTCTCCAATTCGAACGAGATGTCGAAGTGATCCTCGATCGCCTGCTTGGCGCGTCCGGTAACAAAGATGAAATCCTCGATTCCGGCCGCTGCCGCTTCTTCGACCGCGTACTGGATCAACGGCTTGTCGACCACCGGCAGCATTTCCTTGGGCATCGCCTTGGTTGCCGGAAGAAACCGCGTGCCCAACCCGCCAACCGGGAAAACAGCCTTGCGAACCCTCTTTGCCATGCACGATTGCCTATCCGGATCGACCGGTCCGATGATGGGACGTCTATCTGCCATGCCCGCCCGGTGTATGCAAGCAGAGCGCTCCAATCCGACGAGGTGACCGCGTCCCCGAGTTGGTCGCCGGGCGGGTCTTCAATCACGTCACCCGGGGGCAGGCCGCGCGCACCACCGACGCCGGACCGGCCTGACTCGCCTGGTCCTACTTCCCGAGCAGCAGATCTTTGGCCTCGTTGATCTTGGACGCGAGATAGTCGGAACCGCCGTGGTCAGGATGGGACAGTTTCATGAGCCTGCGATGGGCCGAACGGATTTCCTTTTCGCTGGCTCCGGGCTGCAATCCAAGAACCTTGTATGCCTCATCCCTTGTCATCGGCCCGGACGATCCGGACGGCGCCGCGCCGCCAGCACCGTCGGCGGAATCGCGCCATGCTTCGCCATGCGTGCGATCAAGATACGAGGCGAGCACGTTCAGGGAATCGGTGTCGGACGAAACTTCATTGGCAAGCGATCGCAGTTCATCGAGAACCATCGAGGACAGCACACGTCCCTTGAACACGCCCTCAAGGACGGTACCGTCCAGTTCTCCCGTATCATGGTCGAGCGTCATCTTCAGAAACGCGGTCGTGACCTGGGAGCTTTGCCCGGCCTCTCGGCGCCACCCGGCCGGGGCGCCGGACCAGCGGCCGAACAGGTAATTGGCCAACGGGAGAAACAACACACCGATTGCCGACTGCCAGGGCAGTCTGCCGGTCATGACGAGGAGCAGTCCAACGAAGACGATAAGTGCAACCGCGCCGTTGCGCAGGCCCTGGGCCATGGTGGCGGGACTGGCCTTGACGAAATGATTTGCAGCCAGAAAGGCAAGAAACAGCAGGCCGGCGATGATCAGCAGCCATTGCACGAACATCATTCGCTCCGGCGAATTTGACCGGTAAGCCGGGGTACCGCCGTGCCTCCGTGTTTGCGGCCAAATTCGACAAGCGCGCGCCGGCCGCCCGCCGCATAGACCGCGACGGCCGAAAGAAGCTCCCGGAGCTGTTGTGCACTGCCCGAATCGAACGGGCTGTATGCGCCGCCGGACAGCCGTGCGATTTCCTTGAAAGCCTGGCGCACGTGTCCCGCATTCCCCTCCTGGAACATGAACACGGGCACGCCGAGCAGGCCCAGCTCCCCGGCCGTCTGACCCAGCGTGTCGACGTCCTCCTCGAGCGCGTCACCAACGAAAACCAGTGCGTTGACCTTGCGCTTCCGCGTCTCGCGCAGCGCGTGGGCCAGAACCTTGCCGATCTGGGTGTGCCCTGCGCGACAGGCCACACCCGTCATGAGGCGCAACAGGCTGCGGGGATCACTGACCCAACGGCTGGCGCGACACTCGCCGAACCCTCGGTAATAGACGAGCTGCACGTCGAGCCCGCCGAGTGCCGATGTCTCCTTGAACATCTCCCCCTGAATTGCACAGGCGTGATCCCAGGTCGGCTCCCGGCTCATCGTCGCATCCATTGCAAAGATCAGACGCCCGCGCTCGCCTTCCGTGCGGCGCACCGGCAAGTCCGAAACCTTCCTGAGAAAATCGTCGACGTCGCGACGGCTGGAATTCGTGGGCAGCTTCGCCATGGTCGGCCCATTCAGGATCCCCCGGGGGGCAGGACGAATCATGCCCTGCCGCTCTATAATCTTGGCGTCGAATCCGGTCGGATCAACAGAAAAGGGTGTTAAGCGGCGGCGTGCTTGCGGACCGGTGCGTCAAGACACCCGGTGACGGCGCGCAACAGACTGCGCACTTCGTGCCGCGCCGCAACGTGAGACATCCTGCGTCGGTTGTCGCCGTCAGCGGCATCCACGTCGAAAAGGGTGAGGCCCTTGAGGAACAATTCCCGGAATATCACCCGCTCACCGAAGCCGGGCAGCGCCCGGAATCCAAACCGCTCGACGAGGTCTTGCATGACCGCGTCCATGGCGCGTTTGTTCTTCGACTCCAAGGCGCTCAGCCGATTGCGGAGAACCAACCACTCGGTCGATCGCTTGTCGCGGCTCAGCTTGATCTCCCTTTGATGCCAGACCGATTCGGTATAGTGGCCGGGCCCGATCACCTTGTAATCGAGCGGCGACACCTTGGCGATGACGTCGAGATCGATAAAGCTGTCATTGACAGGCGTGATCAGGACATCGGCATGGCTATGGGCATGGGCTCCGAGCACCGTATCATTGCCGGGCGTATCGATGACGACGAAATCGGAATCCGATTGCAGTCCTTTTACGAAGCCATCGAAGCGCGACAGTTCCGCGCCGCGCGCAGAAGCGACCGCGCCTAGAGCGCTGGGCGAGAATCGCCTGATCTCGGGCATTGCAAGCACGAGTCCCTTGGCTTCGGCATAGGCGGTCCGGAACTCGAGAAATCGGTTCAGCGTCTGCTGCCGAAAGTCGAGGTCGACGCAGGTCACCTGATGGCCGCTGTCCATGAGACCGAAAATGAGGTTGATGACGGTCGTTGATTTGCCCGACCCGCCCTTTTCGTTACCTACAACAACGCAGTGTGCGCGCTTGCCACCGGCCTTGTAGTCCGCGGCGTTGTACATGTGCCAGACCCATTCAGCGCCATCGCGTCAGTTGCGACGGCAAAATTTCGTAACAGCATGCCGCGCAAATCGTGTAAATTCAGTTTACATGTTGGATTTTAAATACATTTTGATGCTTTTTTTGGCCGCTTCCGTTGCCGCCTGCCAGTCGCCGCGGGCGGCAGAGGATCGTTTGGTGGCCGCGTTCGGCGAAACCATGTTCGGCGGCCGAGTCCATTCACAGGACGGCATCTCTGAAGACGGCAAGGAGTTTCGCCTCGCCAAATGGGACTCCTCTGTCGAGATCTCGGTGATGGACGGGGCGACCGCGGAGAACCTCGCCTTCGTGCAGGACACGCTCGAGCCGTTTGCCGAACTGACGGAGCTCAGGATCAGGCTCGCAGAGCCCAACGACGAATCCGCAGATATCCGGATCTATTTCAGCGACCAGAAGGATTTCGTCATCAACGACAACGAGCCGGCAAAGTGTTTTGCGCAGTCGCGGTCGGACGATCATGGACGTTTGGTAATGGCGGAAGTCCACATCTCGCGCACCGATGAGGAGACGTGGCGGACAGAATGCCTGGTGCACGAGTTGCTTCATGCGTTCGGCTGGCGCGGCCACACCCATCGCGTGCGATCCGCGATCAGCTACATGCACGGGGAAACGGAACTGACCCGCTGGGACGACTATCTGATGCGGACGCTGTACGACCCGCGGATGGAATTCGGAATGTCCAGGAACGACGCAATGCCCGTTGCGCGCACGATCTTGCATGAATTGATGAACGAGGGGTGAGCGTTCGGACAGCCAAGGCGGTCAGCTCGCACCGCCCGACCGACCCGCCGCTCGACGTTTAGCTCGCTCCATCCTCGCCAACATCTCGTCATCGAAGGACACACGATGACTTGCCCGCGGCGATCCTCTGGCTCCATAGTGTAACATCCGCGCGACACGCTGGGTCAGTGACATGAGACACTCATTCAGGTCTACCGCAATCGCGATGTGCTTGCTCGCCGCAGCCTGCGCCGATTCCGACATGGGCGCGGAGTATTTCGAAATCAGCGAGGAAGAGAGCGCGCTGCAATTCTATGGTCCCGGCCTCGCCGGCGGCTACAGGCAATTCCTGACCGGGGAGGACCAGCATTTCGTGCGGCGCACCCTGGCGACCTATGGCCCGCAATCCGGCGAGTTTCCGTTCGCCCGGATGTACTATTCGGAAACGCCCCCCAACCGCTACTTTGCCCGATCGCTGCCGATCGAGGATACGATCGAACAATGGGGGTGGTTCAGCGACAAGACCGTCGAGATCGGTGCGGCGCTCGAGACCGTCAACGCCATCGGCCGGGTCGATTTCCTGACCCTGACCGCCGATGGGGTTGCGTGCGTGATCTGGCTCCAGGCGTTCGGTCCCGCCGAGGGAACAGGTGTCGGAAGCCGGCTCCTGAACGGCTTCTACTGTCGCGGCCCGGGATCAATGATGACGAATTCCGAGGCGGAGTCGATCGTCAAGCTGGTCGGTCACAAGGAGTATGGCGCGGTGACGCCGCCCCGGGATTGGTCCGCCGCGGCGCCGCCATCGTCCCTGCGCGCGGCAGCGTAGACGGGCAAGGTACCGGGATCATTCCCCCTTTGGCGCCGGCCGCAGCGCGTCCCAGTCCGCCTCGGTCATCAACTCGCCGATGAAGTTGAACTCGCCCGCCCCCTTCAGCCATTCGCCGCCATCGATGGTGACGACCTCTCCGTTCACATAGCCCGACTGATCGGCCATCAGGTAGCTGGCCAGATTGGCCAGCTCGATATGCGCGCCGGACCGGCCGAGCGGGTTGCGTTGCTCGATCATGGCGGCCATCTCCGGCTTGGGAACCAGGCGTTCCCACGCGCCGGGCGTCGGGAACGGCCCCGGTGCGATGGCGTTGAGGCGGATGCCCCGGCCGCCCCATTCGACGGCCAGGCTGCGGGTCATCGCCAGCACGCCGGCCTTGGCCATGGCCGACGGCACGACATAGGCGGACCCCGTCCAGGCATAGGTAGTGACGATCGACAGCACCGTCCCGCGCTGCCCGGCCTCGAGCCAGCGGCGCCCGCAACCCAGCGTGACATATGCCGTACCATGCAAGACGATCCCGAGCACGGCGTCGACGGCCCGCGGCGAAAGGGTCTCGGTCCGGGCGATGAAATTGCCGGCAGCGTTGTTGACAAGGCCGTCCAGGGGACCGGCCCGCCAGATCGCCTCCAGCATGCCCTCTACCGCGGCGGCGTCGCGAACGTCGCAGATATGGGTTTCGGCATCGCCGAGTTTGCGCGCTGCCTCCGTCAGCACATCCTTGCGGCGGCCGCAGATGACCGGCATCGCGCCGAGCTGGTGGAATCGCCTTGCCATCGCCAATCCCAGTCCGCTGCCGCCGCCGGTCACCAGGATACGCTTGCCCGCAAGCAGATCCGTCTGGAACATCGCGTCTTTCCCATCGCCATTGGTGTTCGTCCTGTGGGTTTAGCAGGCTTTCCACCATCTGGCATCATCAACGGAACGGGGCTAGACTGTGGGGCGTTGAGTCGATCCAGGGCGGCGGTGACGGCACGGGACTGCGGCCGCCAACGCGCCGCCATACGGTGTACCGGAGGCCGGACGGGCCATGCTGAAACCGGCCCGCAGCTATGCCGAGGCGGTCGCTTCGTTCCGATGGAACGTTCCGGCCTCGTACAATATCGGCGTCGATGTCTGCGACCGTCAGCGCAGCGATGGCCGCGCCCTGGTCTATCGGGACCCGGAGGGCCGGGTCCGCAACTACAGCTTCGGCGATCTCAAGAAGCTCTCGAACCGGCTGGCCAATGTGCTGGTGGCGCGCGGCATGCGGCGCGGTGACCGGATCGGCATCCTGTTGCCGCAAGCGCCGGAAACGGCGGTCGCCCATATCGCCGTCTACAAGGCCGGCATGATCGCGGTCCCGCTGTTCACCCTGTTCGGGGCGGACGCCCTGGAATACCGTATCCGGGCGGCCGGCGTGCGGGCGCTGATCGCCGATGCCGGCGGGCTGGCCAAGATCACCGCGGTTCGCGACCGGCTTCCGGAGCTGAAGCTGGTGCTCTCGATCGACGGGCCCGGCGACGGCGCCGAGGATTTCCATGCCCTGCTCGCCCGCGCCTTCGACAGCTTCCAGCCGAAGCTGACGCGGGCCGACGATCCGGCGATGATCATCTTCACCTCGGGCACCACCGGCCCGCCGAAGGGCGCGCTGCACGCGCACCGCACCCTGCTGGGCCACCTGCCCGGGGTCGAGTTCCCGCACGAGTTCTTCCCGCAGACCGGCGACCTGTTCTGGACCCCGGCCGACTGGGCCTGGATCGGCGGGCTGATCGACGTGCTGCTGCCGGCCTTGCATCACGGCGTGCCGGTCCTCGCGTACCGGGCCCAGAAGTTCAACCCCGAGGAGGCCTTCCGATTGATGGCCGAACACCGAGTGCGCAACGCCTTCATGCCGCCGACGGCGCTCAAGATGA
>CP070634.1:1120957-1150669 GCA_020356105.1 Rhodospirillales bacterium
CGGCGCCTATGACTGCGGCGACGGCAAGGCGGTGCTGATCTCGATCCAGAACGAGCGCGAATGGCGCAGCCTGTGCGAGAACGTGCTCGGCGACGCGGCAATCGCCGAGGATAAACGCTTCGCCACCAACCCCGCCCGCGTCGCCAACCGGCCGGCGTTGGACGCCATCATCCTCGAGGCCTTCGGCCAGGGGCCGCGCGAGGCGATCATCGAGAAACTCGAGACCGCGAAAGTCGCTTACGGTCGGCTATCGTCGCTCGACGACCTCGTCGCCCACCCGCAGAACCGGTTCGTTTCGGTCGAGACGGTCGCGGGCACGGTCCAGGTCCTCGCCCCGCCGCCGATCGCGGTCGGCGAGGCCGAAAGCTACGGCCCGGTCCCCGCGCTGGGCGAACATGACGGCATCGTGCGGGCGGAGTTCGCGGACTAGCGCTTCAGTGCATGCAGCGCATGTGGCGGGCGCCCTGGCAGGCCAGGCTGCGGAAGTTCCACAGGCTCTTGATGTAGGCCACGACGTTCCGGGCCTGCTCCTCCGGCATGATGTCCTTGAACGGCAGCATGCGAGGGTTGCGCGGCGAGCCGTTGAGAATGGTGCCGGCGAGTTGCGTATCCGAGTGGTGCCAGCCGTGCGACGAGTTGTCGAGCGGCGGCGCGACAAAGCCGTACTGGTCCTGGCCGTGCATGTCCTCGGGCCGTTCCCCGACCCCCTTCTTGCCATGGCAGGCCTGGCAGTATTCCTCATAGGTCCTGCCCGCCGCCGCAACCAATTCCGGCGTCTCGCGATCATGCCCCAGATAGCTGACCCAGCTGCGCCCGCCATCCTTGCTGGTGACAAGCGCACCGGTATCGGCGACGACATGAATGCGATCCGGATCGGTCGGAGCAACGGCCAGTTTCAAGGGGTAGCGGTCGCCAAAATCGCGCGAGCGGACTTCCCAGCCGGTGCCGGGCTCCTCGCCGACAACGAGGCCGACGCCGTAGATGAAGGCGAAAATTTGCCCCTTTGCCGTGACATGAACCAGCGTCGCCGGTCGTGGTTGCGGAAAGGCGGGGCGCCAGCTGCGCCCGCGATCGCTGCTGACATGAAGGCCGCCGATCGCCGCTGCGTAAACGGTGTCCGCATCGCGCGCCGAGGCAGCGAGCGAGAACGTCCTTTCGGGCAGCGGGCCAGCCTTGCGCCAGGTGCGGCCGCCGTCACTGCTTACCTGCAGGCCGCCATACATCCCGTAAAGCCTGCCGGGATCGGCGCCGCTCACCGCCATGGCATGAAAATCGACGGGTCCGCTGGCGCCGCCCGAGAGGCGCTGCCATGAGGCGCCGCGGTCGTCCGACATCAATATGCCGAGATTGCCACCGCTCTCAGGGTGGCCGCTGGCATAGAAGCGGTCCGAATTTCCCGGGTCCGGCACGAAGGACATCAGGTCGTGGGTAACCGCGCCGACGCGGGTCGCCGTGCCGTCCGGTGCCGACAGGAACATGCCGCTGTGGGTGGCCAGATAGAGCCGCGAGGGGTCGGAATGATCGATGGCGATATCGTGAATATGAGCGATGCGATCCAAGGCGATGGTTTCGGCCCCGGCGGAATGCGCTAATCCCGCCAGGATCAGGAGGATGAGGCCCGGCAACAGGACGCTAATGCTCCTTCGACTGCGCATCGAACATCTCCTCCGCCGCTGCAATTTCTTCCCGGGTCATGATCTCCTCCAGCGAACGCTGGAGCGCCTGGCCGATCTTCTGCATGTGGTTCTCGGCACGCCCAGCCATCTTCGCCCAGAACAGGGCCTTCACCCGGTCGACGGCGACGCCCGATCCGTCGCGGTAAATGAGGGCAAGCCGGATCTGGGCCACCGCGTTGTCGCGTTCGGCGGCCTCGGCATACCAGTAGGCCGCCTTTTCGCCATCCTTGGGGACGCCCTGGCCGTTGGCGTGCATGAAGCCAAGAAACAGCTGCGCCGCCGAGCTACCCTGGTCGGCCAGAGGCTGCCAGTGTCTTTGCGCCGCGGCGTAATCGTCGTTTCGATAGGCCGTATGGCCTTGCCTGTACTGCTCGAGCAGATTGGGGTCGTCTGGCAGATCTTTCGGCCCGTGCGCGACGGCCGTCGGCGATAGCAGGGCCGCTAGCAGCAAACCCCAAAATACCTGTTTCAGAGTCATTGACCAATCCCGTGCATCCGGCACATCCTGCCACAAACCGGCATCTGAAAAAAGCCGGACGCCGCCCGTCGCAGCAGCAATCGGCGCGACTTTGGGCTGTCGAGCGATTCAGCCGGGTCCCTTGTAGTCCTTGAGATATTCCGGCAGCGGGATATCCCCGGCGAGTTGCGGATCCTGCTCGGGGCTGCCGAAGCTCCGGCGTACCGGCACGACGCCGGCCCAGACACGCGCGTCCATGTCCTCCGGATCGTCGGCGACGCCCTTGTCCCGCACCTTGGCCGACACCTCGTCGAGATCGAAGGCGAGCACCGCCGTCGCCTTCATCTCCTTCTCGTTCGGCGCGCGCAATTCCTGCCAGCGGCCGGGCGCGATCTTCTCCATGAAGATCTTCAGCTGCGCCAGTTTTTCGGCCTCGTCGGTGATTTTCCTGGCGGCTCCGTAGATCACGACCGAGCGGTAATCGATCGAATGGTGGAACCCCGATCGCGCCAGCACCAGACCGTCGGTCAGGCTCACGGCGATACAAGCCGGTGCGCCCGTCTCCAGGGCCCGGATCGCGCGGCTGGCGGAGGAGCCATGGATGTAGAGCACATCGCCGTCGCGCCAATGCGCTGTGGGGATGAGGGCGGGCGCGCCGTCATGCAGGAAGGCGACGTGACAGATCAGCGCCGCATCCAGGATGGCATGGACGGTGGCGCGGTCATAGCAGCCTCGCTCATGCGCCCGCTTCAGCGTCGTGCGACTGGTCTTTCCGTAGGCATCCATCGGTGGGTTTCCTTTTCCTGCCGACGTACATGGTTAACCGCGAGCGGCTAATCGGCATAGGCCCAGTGTCGCCGATTCGACCGAGCCAGTCGAAATCCCGCCGCGGCCCGGGCTTCGGACAATAACCGTCGCGGCATCGTCAGAAATCCGTTGGTGCGCCGCCCTCTTCCTTGCGGCGGGCAACGAAACCCGCCAGCTCTTCGCGCACCGCCGGATCCAGCGGAGGTGCGTGGTAGGTTCTGAGCAGGGTCTTCCAGACCTGGTTCGCTTTGGCGCGGACATCAGGGCTTCCGTCCTCGCACCAGGCTTCGTAGTTGCGCCAGTCGGACAGCATCGGGCTGTAGAAGGCGTCTTCGTAGCGCGCCATCGTGTGGGCGGCACCGAAGAAATGGCCCCCCGGCCCCACCTCGCGGATCGCGTCGAGCGCCAGAGCCGCCTCGTCCACCGCGATCGGCTCGAGGAATGATGAGACCATCTGCAAGAGATCGGCGTCCAATACCATCTTCTCGAACGAGGCCTGCAGCCCACCCTCCATCCAGCCGGCGCCGTGCTTGAGAAGGTTCACCCCGCCCATCACCGCACCCCAGAGCGAGAAGACGGATTCATAGGCCGCCTGGGCGTCAACCGCATTGGCGGCGCAGACATTGGAGGAGCGGTAGGGCAAGCGATAGCGCCGCGCCAGCTGGCCGCCGGCCAACGCGGCCTTCATGTATTCCGGTGTGCCGAACGCCGGCGCGCCGGACTTCATGTCGACATTGGACGTAAAGCCGCCATAGACGAATGGCGCGCCCGGACTGACGGTCTGGCTGAGCACCAGCCCGGCCAGCGTCTCGGCGTTCTGCAGGGCGAGCGCCCCCGCCAGGGTCACCGGCGCCATCGCCCCTGCCAGCGTGAATGGCGTCAGCACCACCACCTGGTTGCGGCGCGCCATCTCGATGATACCGCCGCACATTGGATCGTCGAGCATGAGCGGCGAGTTCGAGTTGACGATCGTCAGCAGGCTGGGCTCGCGGTCGAGCGTTGCTTCGTCGATGCCCCGGGCGATGCGCGCGATTTCGATGCCGTCGCGGATGCGTTCGCGCCCCAGCGAATAGGCATGAAAGACCTTGTCGGTCATGGTCACGAAATCAGACAGACATTCGAGATGCCGCACCGAAGGATGGATATCCAGCGGCTCGACGGTGTAGCCGCCGCTCAGATGGATGATGTTCAAAGACTGGATGAGCTTGACGAAGTTCCGGAAATCGGTCCTGTTTCCCGGTCGCCGCCCGTTGTCCAGATCGGCCGCATTCGGCGCGCTGGCGACCGCGCAGCAGGCAAGCCAGGTACCGCCGATGTTCAACGACCGCTCCGGATTCCGCGCATGCAGGGTGAACTGCTCGGGCGCCTTGCCGAGGACGCTCTCGACCAGCCCTCGGTCGAACCGGACCCGCGCGCTTCCGGAGGAAACATCGGCGCCGGCATCTGTCAGGATCGACCGGGCCTCATCGCTCAGGATATCAAGGCCGGTCTCCTCGAGAATACAGAGTGATGCCCCGTGGATCGCCTCGACCGCATCTTCTGAAAGCACCGTTGTCGGGCGATAGGGATTGCGCGGTTGCCGCCACGGCAGCTGCGAAACCGCGTCCGATACCGCCGCGCCGCCGCGTCGACCGGCACGTCCGCGCCGCCCGCGGCGCCCGCCCGGGATCTCGTTCAGCTCACGCATGCCGTCTCCCACCCGGGAGTCCCGCCAGGACACCGTTCGAGGGGACGCTCAATTCAAGATGCGACCCGGCTCGATCCAGCGGCGTCCTCGCGCGCAGACCGCCATGACACCGACCAGCTGTCGGCTCAGTCCAGATAGTCGGAATAGGCCTTGTCCGATACGAGAATATGGTTGACGAGCCAGGTCTTGAGGTAGCTGCTGATGCTCTCGCGCAACAGCCCGACAACCTCACCGGATCGACAGGCCTGTCGGGACGCCTCGAGCCATTCCTCGAATGCGGCATGTTGCCGTTTATGTGCGGCGAGATCAGGATAGTCGACCGCCTCCAGCATGCGCTCTTCTTCCCGGAAATGCTCGTCGACATAGATCTGCAGCTCATCTAGCGCCGTCGGGACGGAGACCCCGCTGTCGAGCCTGTTGATGAGCAAGATCAAGCCCCTGTGCTGCTCGTCGAGATGGTCATCGCCGACGCTGTAGGAATCATGCCATTTCAGCGTGTCCATGCGTTCTGTCCCCGTATTCGCGGATGCCATCCTAGCACAGGTTGACGCGGTGCGAAGGCTGTCGCGGTCATGCTCGGGCGCCGACCGATTGCGCTTGACCGGTTCTGCGATCGGGTCCATGTACCAAATTGAAAATCGCGGCGCTGCAGGCCCCGCCTGCAGGCGGTGTTCCGCGGGAGCTTACGATCCCTCTTGCCCTGTTACCGGAGCATCGATTGACCCATGCCCGCCAATTCATCCGGCCCTGGAAAATCACGTCCCCGCCCCACGCTGGGACCGCTCGCCGACCTCGAGGCCCATCTGCCGGCCGAGTGGTGGCGCGAGCTCTTCACCTCGCTGTATCTGAAGACCGACGGCGACGTGGTGGAGAACGCCGAGGCGACGCAGCGTGAAGTCGACACGCTGCTCGCCGCGGCCCACATCGACCAGGACGCGAATATCCTCGACCTATGCTGCGGCCAGGGCCGGCACAGCCTCGAACTCGCACGGCGTGGATACTCACGTGTCACCGGTATCGACCGGTCCGGCTATCTGATCCGGCTGGCGCGCCGCCGTGCCCGCAAGGAGAGTCTCGTTGTCGCCTTCAAGGAGGGCGATGCGCGCAGTTTCCGGGCCCCCAAGGCCAGCTTCGATCTCGTCTGCATGATGGGCAACTCGTTCGGATACTTCGAGCGCCATGAAGACGACATGGCCGTGTTGCTGGCGGTGAAGGCTGCACTGAAACCCGGTGGCATCTTCGGCATCGATATCACCGACGGCAGCTGGATGCGCGAGAATTTCGAGCCACGGTCCTGGGAGTGGATCGACCAGAACCAGTTCGTCTGCCGGGAGCGCAGCCTATCCGCCGATGGGGACCGGCTGATCAGCCGCGAGGTCGTCACCCATGCCGAACGCGGTGTCATCGCCGACCAGCTCTATGCGGAGCGACTGTATTCGCGCGATGCGATCGAGGGCCTCCTGGCCGCCGCCGGCTTCCAGGATATCACCTTCCACCAGGGCATCGCCGGCTCCTCGACCCGGGGCCAGGACCTCGGCATGATGGCGCACCGTCTGTTCGTTACCTGCGAGGCGCCGCCGCTCCCGGCTGTCGCGCCGGCCAGGGACCGGGGACCGCGAACCGTCTGGGTGGTGATGGGTGATTCCTCGCTGCCCGACACGGTCAAGGCTGGCGGACAATTCAACGAAGAGGATTTCGAGACCATCGAGCGACTCAAATCGGCGCTCACCGACCTTCCCGGCCATACGTTCCGCTATATCGACAGCCACGCCACGCTGATCGACGACCTGCGTGACGGGCGGGCCGATCTCGTGCTCAATCTCTGCGATGAGGGCTTCGCAAACGATGCCTTCAAGGAGCTGCACGTCCCGGCACTGCTGGAGATGCTCGACCTGCCCTATTCCGGTGCCGGCCCGGCCTGCCTCGGCATCTGCTATGACAAAGCGCTGGTCCGGGCCATGGCGCAGTCCCTGGACATCCCCGTGCCACTGGAAACATATGTGCGGGCGGGCGACCGGCTGGCGACCCTGCCGTCCGTCTTTCCGTCCCTTTTGAAACCGGCCCATGGCGACAGTTCGATCGGCATCACCCAACACGCGGTGGTGCGCGATGCCGAGGCGTTGCTCGCCTATCTGGCACATCTCAACGAAATCCTGCCGGGCCGGCCGGTCCTGGTGCAGGAATACCTGACCGGAACCGAATACAGCGTCGCGCTACTGGGCAATCCTGCGACCGGCCTCGAGGCCCTGCCGATTCTCGAGGTGGATTACAGCGGCCTCGACCCGGCGCTGCCACGGATTCTGGGCTATGAGTCGAAATGGCATCCCGACTCGCCGTACTGGACCGATATCCGCTATGTCGAGACAACACTCGATGCAGATCGCCAGCGCGAAATGGTCGTCCAGTCGAGCCGGCTATTCGAGGTCCTTGGCTGCCGCGACTATGCGCGCTTCGACTTCCGCGCCGACGCGAACGGCATGATCAAGCTGCTCGAGGCCAATCCGAACCCGGGCTGGTGCTGGGATGGCAAGCTGAACCTCATGGCGGGATTCGCGGGGCTCGACTACGCCGATTTGCTGGCGCGAATCCTCGAGACCGCTGCCAGTCGCGTCGACCGGGACCGGCCGAAACAGGTCAACGAGCTCGAGCGAGCATTAGCGGCCGACGTTTAGACAACGACGCGCTGCCGCGGCGCGGCCCGCTCAGCGGCCGTACTTCGCCTTGGCCTCGCGCCGGCGGGCGTGCAGGATGGGCTCGGTGTAGCCGCCGGGCTGGTCGCGTCCCTGGAAGACAAGGTCGCAGGCCGCCTGGAAGCCGACGCTGTCATCGAATTCGGGGGCCATGTTGCGATAGGCCGGATCGCCGGCATTCTGGCGGTCGACGACCGCCGCCATGCGCTGCAGCGTCTCCATCACCTGCTCTTTGGTGCATACGCCGTGATGCAGCCAGTTGGCGATGTGCATGCTCGAGATACGCAGCGTCGCCCGGTCCTCCATCAGGCCGACATCGTTGATGTCCGGCACCTTGGAACAGCCGATGCCCTGCTCGACCCAGCGGATGACGTAGCCGAGGATTCCCTGGGCGTTGTTGTCCAGCTCCTGCTGGATTTCCTTGGGCGACAGGTTGCGGCCGCCGAGCAGCGGGATCTGCAAGATTGCGTCCAGGCTTGCGCGTGGCCGCGAGGCCAGCTCCTTCTGACGCTCGGCGACGCTGACCCGGTGATAGTGGATGGCATGCAGGGTTGCCGCCGTCGGTGACGGTACCCAGGCGGTGTTGGCACCAGCCATCGGATGCGCGCCCTTGGTCTCCATCATCTCGCGCATCTCGTCCGGCTTGGCCCACATGCCCTTGCCGATCTGGGCGCGACCCGGTAGGCCGCATTCGAGGCCGATATCGACGTTCCAGTCCTCATATGACTTGATCCAGGGCTGCGCCTTGATCTCCTCCTTGGGCAGGAACGGGCCAGCCTCCATGCTGGTGTAGATTTCGTCGCCGGTACGGTCGAGAAAACCGGTGTTGATGAAGACGATCCGGTCCTTGGCGGCACGGATGCATTCCTTGAGGTTCACCGTGGTCCGCCGCTCCTCGTCCATGATGCCGACCTTGAGCGTGTTCCGGACCAGGCCCAGCGAATCCTCGACGCGGCCGAACAGCTCGCAGGTGAACGCGACTTCCTCGGGCCCGTGCATCTTGGGCTTCACCACGTAGATGCTGCCGGTACGGCTATTGCCCACCGTGCCAAGCCCCTTCAAATCGTGCATCGCGATCAGCGTCGCGACCATGGCGTCCAGGACACCCTCTGGAACCTCGTTGCCATTCCGGTCGAGCACCGCATCGCTGGTCATCAGCTTGGCCGCGTGGCGGACCAGCAGGAGGCTGCGGCCGTGAAGCGTGAATTTCGATCCGTCGGGCGCCGTGAATTCGCGGTCCGCGTTGAGGCGGCGGGTCATCCGCTCGCCGCCTTTTTCGAAACTCGCCTCGAGGTCGCCCTTCATCAGGCCGAGCCAGTTGCGGTAGACCACCACCTTGTCCTCGGCATCGACCGCCGCGACAGAGTCCTCGAAATCCTGGATCGTCGTCATCGCCGCTTCCAGGACGACGTCCTTGACCCCGGCGGGATGATCCTTGCCGATCAGGTGGGTCTTGTCGATCTGCAACTCGATATGCAGGCCGTTGTTGCGCAGCAGCACCGAGGCCGGGGCAGCCACATCGCCCAGGTAACCGACGAACTTCCCAGGCTCCGCAAGTCCGCTTTCGCCGCCGTCGGCGAGCGAAACCAGGAGCGCGCCGTCCGCGATGCGATAGGCCTCGGCGCTCTTGTGGCTGCCGGCCGCAAGCGACACTGCTTCATCCAGAAAATCGCCGGCATACTCCATGACCGCCTTGCCGCGCACCGGGTTGTAGCCGGCACCTTTTTCCCGCCCATCGTCTTCCGCGATTACGTCGGTGCCGTAGAGCGCATCGTAGAGGCTGCCCCAGCGGGCATTGGAGGCGTTCAGCGCATAGCGCGCGTTGTTGACCGGCACCACCAGCTGCGGCCCGGCGATCTCGGAGATCTCGGCATCGACGTTCTCTGTGCTGATGGCGAAGTCTTCACCCTCAGGCAAGAGATAGCCGATCTCCTTCAGGAACGCCTTGTATTCATCGATGTCCAGAGGCTGGCCCTTGCGCGCGCGATGCCAGTCGTCGATCTGCGTATGCAGCGCAACGCGCTGGTCCAGCAGCGCCGCGTTGCGCGGCGCGAGGTCGTCGACGATCGCCGCGAATGCCGCCCAGAAGGCATCCGGGTCGATGCCCGTGCCCGGCGCGGCCTCATCGGCAATGAAGTCATGCAGCACGGCCGAAATCTGCAGGCCGCCCTCTTCTATTCGGTCGGTCATGGTTCTCGTCTCACTGACTGGTGCGCCGCGTTCTGCCGGTGCAGGACAAGCTGCGCCTGACGGGGCGGCAATATGCCGCTCCGTCCCGCCTCGGTCCACCCCTTTTGCGGGGTGCATGCGCTTTGCGACCCCGCTTCTCGCAAAGCGAACGGTCGCGATCGTCGACGCGGGCGCATCTATCGCATCGGGTCTGCCCCAATTTGCCATGCCACACTGCCGCCAGGCACGCATGCAACGAAATGGCAAGACACGCCGGCCCACGCATCGTATCTTCGCTGGCCGCGCCATAGTTACAAGGATCCGCGATGTCTGCCCGCATGATCTTTATCCTGGCCCTCGCCTGCCTCGGCGCGCTCGCCGTTCCGTCGGGCTGCACCCCGGTTGCACTGCAGCCCGTCACATCCACGGGACTCGTCGTCTACAGCATGGGCGCGCGCCAGAATACCGCCTCCTTGCGTCTCAGCTTGC
The DNA here is from genome assembly GCA_020356105.1 of Rhodospirillales bacterium. Taxonomy (GTDB): domain Bacteria; phylum Pseudomonadota; class Alphaproteobacteria; order UBA8366; family JADFVY01. Next base: position 1,130,933 of record CP070634.1, read on the forward strand.
CGCCCGACCAGGTCTACCAGGGCATGCTCGAAATGCTCGAACGCCGTCCCCATGTGAGCGTTATCAACAGGAACGACAAGCGATACCTTTTGGAGGTTGACGACCGCGGCCGGCAACTCACCGGGCAGGCGACCGATCTGGGGCGCGGCGAAACCCTTTTGTTCATCTGGGTCGACGCCGGCGAGACCGGCCAAACCGGTCAGGATCTGATGCAGGATGTGATAACGACGGTTTGCGCCGAACTGCGGGTCGAATGCGAGGTCCAGGACATCTGACCCGCCCGCTTGTCGAAGCAGATTTTTCCGGCACCGGTTACAATGGAATTTGCGGGCATTTTGTGCAAAAATGCATGAAATAACAACGGGGAGCAGCAGCGATGCGGGGACGACCGCCATCGATGCAAACATATGTCCTGGCCGCCATCCGGGTCGGTCTCGCCGCCTTCGCTCTGACGGCGTGCACCTTGGGTACGGCGCCGGAGTTTTCCCAGGACATAAGCGTTGCCCCAATGCGTCACGGCACGGGCGAGGAGGCGACGCCTAGCGGCGTAAAGCGTGCGCAGCTCGAGGCCGAGATCATGCGCTTCGCCGACCGCTATGCCGGGCGCATGGCGACCGAGATGTTTCGCATCAACGCGCAGGATACGTCGCGCGATTTGCGGTGGCTGACCTTGGGTTGGATCGCGAAATCGCGGACCGCCGTGGTCAACATCGCGGTCGGGCCGAACGCGGTGGAAAACATGCTCGACATGGTGGTCCTCAGCTCGCTAACCCGTCATTCGGTCGAGACGTACTGGGTGCCGGAGTTCTTCGGGGAGGAGCTCGGCGCCGGGCTCATCGACGCGGCAAGGGTCCTGGACGAGGATATCTGGGCGATCGCCGGCGAAGTCCTCACCGCCGACCAGCAGGCGGATCTGCGTCTCCTGATCGCTGAGTGGATCGAGAAACATCCGGACGATATCAACTTCTGGGAAGTGCGCTTCGACGGGTTCTCGGGCCAGCGCGCAGCAGAGCTCGAGATGGTCGAGCAATCCGGTGGCCTGCTGGGGGAGGTGGCGCAGACGCGGCAGACGGCCGAACAGATCCAGCAGTTCGGCGAGCGGGTGCTCTACTACATGCAGCGCGCACCGACGATCACCAGGCTGGAGGCGCAATGGGCGGTCCAAGACATGATCCGCCAGCCCGAGTTCGCCGGCCTGTTCGAGAGCACGTCACGTATGACCCAATCGGCGGAACGGTTTGCAGCGGTCGCGGAGACGTTGCCGGAGCGCCAATTCGCCGTGATCAGCCAGCTGATGGATCGCGTCGCCGAGCAGCGCGCCGTGGCGCTCGAGGAGTTCTCTGTCGCCTTGACAGAGCAACGCGAGGCGTTTCTCGAAGACCTGTTGGCGGAGGAGAAACGCGTGCGCGGCATCCTCGCCGATTTACGGTCGACCATCGAGGCCGGTCAGATCCTGGCGGAGTCGATCAACAACACCGTTACGACCGTCAACCTGATGACCGCGAGATTCGAGACCGATGGCAAAGACGCACCACCCGCCAAACCCTTCGACATCGATGATTATAAGCAGCTGATCGGGGACGCCTCGACCACGGTGCGCGAGATGAAGGAACTGGTCAACTCCACCGACCAGTTCCTGCTGTCTCCGGGCTGGGAGCAGCGCGTGCCGATGGCGCAGGCGGTCGTCGAGCAGGTCGACCGGCAGATGGAGAACCTTGTCCGTCAGATCTTCTTGATGCAGGCGGCTTTCATCGTGTTGCTGTTCGTGCTGCTGCTGGGATATCGCTACGCCGTCTCGCGCATGCATCTGAAGTGAGGCCGAACGGCACTCACAGCCGTTATTCCGGCGTATCCTAACGCGATCGTTCATCGCCGGCGGTCAGCTCTGGGGGGAACCCCTCGGCGCGCAGCTCCTCGCCAAGGGCATCCTCGAGCAATCTGACCACCATCGGCGACCACGCGTCACCGCCGTAACGCCGCCGGGCCTCGACGAACAGCTGCTCGACCAAGCCAGCGAGCTTTAGCGGCACGCCGAACTCGCGCCCCATCGCCATGGCGAAGCCGGCGTCCTTGCAGGCGAGATCCATGGTGAAACCGATATTGTAGCTGCCGTTCAGGATCACCTGGCTCTCCGTTTCGTGCACGAAGCTGTTGCCCGAGCTGGCGCGGATCGCCTCGAAGGATTTCTTCAGATCCAACCCGCCACACTTGGCCAGCATCAGCGCCTCGCCGGCGGCTACGAGGTGGATGAACGCCAGCATGTTGGTGATCACCTTGATGATCGAGGCCGAGCCCAAAGGCCCCATGTGGATGACCTCGCCACCCATCGCCCTGAATGCGGGCAGGTGTCGACGATAGACGTCGTCCTCGCCGCCGACCAGGACGGTGATCTCGCCGGCCGCGGCCCGATGCACCCCACCGGTCACCGGCGCTTCCAGAGTTGCAACGCCGCGTTCCGCGCCAATTGCGGCGATGCGCTTTATCTCATGCAGATCGTTGGTGCTCATCTCGATCCACGTGCCGCCAGCGGGAATCGCATCGAGCGCACCCTCGGGACCGATCATCACGGCGGCTGAGGCCCCAGGCGAGGGCAGGCAGGTAATCAGGCCGTCGCAGCCCTGGGCCGCCTCGCGCGGCGTGTTCGCCCACACGGCACCCGCCTCGAGGAGAGCGGTTGCAGCGCTCCTGTTCAGGTCGCTGACCACGATGCCAAAGCCCTCGCGCAACAGGCTCGCCGCCAGATGCCTGCCGAGATTGCCCAGGCCGATGAGAGCGTATTTCATGCCCCTGCCTTTCGATAGCTTGAGAACCGCCGGAATTTTCGATGTGGGAACTAGCGCTCGGACCTCGTTCTGCCGCGGCGGAGAATCCAACCTTTCGCATAGAAGTAGTAGAGCATCGCGAGAGCCAACGCCGCCATCAGCCCCATGACGACCGGATAGCCCCAATACCAGGCAAGCTCCGGCATATTCCAGGGAGAGGCACCGCGGTCGAAATTCATGCCGTAGATCCCCGCGACGAAACCGAGCGGTATGAAGATGGTGGCGATAATCGTCAGCACCTTCATGATCTCGTTCAAGCGGGTACTGACGCTGGACAGGTAGAGATCGACCAGCCCGGTCGCGATCTCGCGATAGGTCTCCACGATGTCCATGAGTTGAATCGTGTGATCGTAACAGTCTCGGAGGTACAGGCGCGTCTGCTCGCTCACATACGGCAGAGCCTCGCGGGTCAACGCGTTGATCATCTCTCGTTGCGGCCAGATGGCGCGCCGCAGCAGCAGGAGTTCGCGCTTGACCGCATGGATTTCCGACGCCTTCATATCGGCAGGCCAGTCGATGACCCGATCCTCCAGGACTTCCAAGCGCTCGCCCAAGGCCTCGAGCAGCGGAAAGTACCCGTCAATGACCGCGTCGAGAAGCGCGTAGGCGAGGTAATCGGCCATTCGCGACCGGATCTGGCCGCGACTTGAGCGCAGGCGGGAGCGAACCGGTTCGAAGCAATCGCCAGGGCGCTCCTGGAACGTCAGCAGGAAATCTTTGCCCAGGAACATCGACACCTGTTCGATCGCCGGTGACGACGACCCGTCCGGGACCATGCGGGTTACGATGAACGCGTGCTCGGCATACTCCTCCAGCTTCGGTCTCTGGTGGAGATTGACGACGTCTTCGAGCGCAAGGCCGTGCAGATCGAAGATCTCACCGAGCCGGCGGATCAGGTCGAGATCCCCGAGGCCGACGACATTGATCCAGGTGACCGCATGCTTTCCAAGCATCGGCACCAATTCCTCCACGTTCCCGATTTCGATCTCCTCGAAACTGTCCGGGCCGTAGGCGATAACGTCAATCGCTGGCTGGAAGGCAGTGGGGTCGGCCACCAAGGTGCCCGGCGCCGCACCCGGCGGGGCACGACGTTTGCGGTGTATCGCGCGCTGGGTCGCTGAATCAGGGGATTTGCGATCCACCATTTCCGGCCCTCCCGCCGTCGATGCGCCGATTGCGGATCCTGGCGTCATGTTACCACTGCGCGGCGCCAGCAGATCCCTGAGTTTGGCACAATGCGGCCGTCCCGTGCGCGTGAACCGCGTGACCAGAACTGCGAGTGGATCCGCTTGGGCCTTGTCGCAGGGACATGCCTGATTGCGCCTCCTCGGCCGACCGCTCTCAAAAGACGATGACGTTGCGCAGTGCTTCACCGCGTTTGACGGAAGCAATCGCCTCGTTGATGTCGGACAATGCGTATCGTCCGGAAATCAGCTCATCGAGCTTCAACCGGCCCGCGCGGTAGAGGTCGATCAGCATCGGGATATCTGTGTGGATGCGTGCCGATCCCATCTTGCTGCCGAGGATGCGCTGATTGAGATCGGCAATCGTGCCCGGATCAATGTCCACCGTCACCCCGGTTGCGGGCATACCGACGAGGACCACGGCGCCGGTCGGGGCGACGGCGGCGAGCGCCTGCTCCACCGCTTCTTTTGCGCCGACGGTTACGAACACATAGTCGGCGCCGCGGCCTCCGGTGGCCGCGCGAACGGCATCGGGGAGATCCTGTTTGCCGCTGTTGACCGTGTGCGTTGCGCCGAACTGCCCGGCGGCTTGCAGTTTCGCGTCCGAGACATCGATCGCGATGATCGGCTCCGCGCCCTGAAAGGCGGCGCCTTGCAGGCTGTTCAGACCGACCCCGCCAATACCGATGACGGCAACGCTGCTGCCGAGCTCGACCTGGGCGGTATTGACCGCGGCCCCGAAGCCCGTGATAACGCCGCAGGCCAGCAGTGACGCGCTATCCAGCGGCATATCGCGGGGAATGACCACCGCCTGCGACTCGTGGACCAGCACATATTCGGCAAAGGCGCCCGTCCTAAGCCCCTGTGAAATGGCCCCCCCATTGCTAGCCGTCAGCGGACTTGTCTCGTCGAGCGGAAAGGTCGACGCACACGCAACGGGCATGCCGCGGTCGCAAAAATAGCAACGGTCGCAGGCCCGGATCAGGGTGACGACCACGTGATCACCCGGCAAGCAACCGGTCACCCCGGCGCCAATATCCTCGACGACGCCGGCGGCCTCATGTCCATAGACCGCCGGCAGGCGGCCACCCCAGGCTCCTTCGGCATAGTGAATATCGCTATGGCAGAGGGCGCACGCCGAAACCTTGACCCTGATCTCACCTGCGGCCGGCGAAGCCAGCGTTACGTCCTCGACCACCAGTGGCTTCTTGAATTCACGGCATACGGCGGCTTTCATGGCAGCTCCAGACCTCTCGCGTCTGCTTGAAACTGTATACGCGCCGGGTGCCGGGCGTCCTTCGAAAAATCCGCATGTCGGCTATGCAGTGTCGGCACCGATGGACGATATGTGCGCCTTGGGCCAGACTCGCGATCGGCAGGCCCGCGCACGCCCGTCGCCTATTATCGCGGCGTATGCTCCGCCGCGTGGCGCAGGAACCGCGCATATTCGGGCCATTGCGGCAACGGGCCGAAATGGGAGAACATGATGATCCCGTGCCGATCCAGAACGTAGGTTGCGGGGAACAAGGGCGCGACGAGTCGATCTTCGATGCGGTCGCCATCCGATAGGTGGAATACATGGTCCGATGGTCCGCGCGCGCCGGAATCGAACAGCGGCAACGTAATATCGCGACGACTCGCCCACAAACGCGACCGTTCAATATCCTCGCGTGACTGGACCAGAACGAACGCGATCCGGTCGTCCGCTTTCAGAGTGTCATAAAGACGCTGCAATTCAGGGAATTCCACCTGGCAGGGCGGGCACCAGCTGCCCCAAAAATGAAGAAATACGATCCGGCCATGCAGATCCGAGAGCGAGAGCGGCCGACCGGCCGGATCCGTCACGCGAAGATCGGGAAAGCGCATCGTTCGCCGCGTCCCGGCTGGTCGCGTCGCCGCAGCCCCTGCTGAAAGATAGGGGGTCCAGGCCCCGGCCAAGGTACGTTCGTCGAGCACGACCTGGCCATCGACCGCGTAAACCAGGCAACGGTGATCGGTGAAGCCGGAACAGGCGCGGATCGCCTCCGATTCCGCCACTCCGGGGTCAGGCATGTCGGACACCCAGGCCCACGCGCCGCCCGGCGCGATGGCGAACGCGCGATGGTCATCGCCTTCGAGGTATTCGCGGTAGCCGGCCATGCCGGCCTCGCCCAGCAAGGGCGGCCCGGCAATCGGGTCCGCCGCCGGCGCGGCGCAGATCGTGCCCACCGCGATGGCCGCAGCGATTCCTAAGACATATGAGACCGAACGCGCTCGCCGGGCAGAAAATACCTCTCGATTCATCACGTTAGTCTGCTTCGCGGCCCAGTTGGTATCAAGCCCAAAACCGAATTACAGGAATACATGAGTAAAATAGTAGGAAATTATTTGTTTCCAATAATTTACTTGACTATATTAGAGAATTAGTATATAAGCAATAGCTAATTCTCTCACAGGAGATTCGATCATGAAAAAGGCAGTCGCTGGGTTCTTCGCCGGGATCCTCGTCACCGCCGTTCTGGCGTGGCAGGTGGGCGGATCGCTGATGGTTCGGGAGTACCCGAGTCCCTTCGGAATCGAGGAAACCGCCGCACGAATCCAGGCGAATATCCAGGAGGTTGGTTGGGACCTGTCCGGACTGCGGAGCCCTTCCAACACCATTCGGCGGCTCGGAGCGACGGTCCCCAATGTGCTGCTTGTCGAAGCGTGCAAACCGGACTACTCCAAGCCGATCCTCAAGGAAGACGACACCCGCATCCTCTCGATCCTGATGCCGTGCACCATCACCGTTTACGAGAAATCGGACGGCAAGGTCTATATCGGCCTGATGAACACCGGCCTGATGGGGCACCTGTTCGGCTCGACGGTCGCATCGGTGATGAGCGAGGTTTCGGCCGATCAGCAGAAATTCATCACATTCGATGCCTCCAAGCCCGCCCCACCGCTGATCAACAAGAAGCCTGGCGGCGGTAGTGGCGGCAGCGGAAAGGGCGGCCTGCAGGATCTCGGCGGCTGTTAATCGCCGGCCTGATCCACACGGGTGAAGTTACGAAGTCAAAATGAGAGGAGCAGGACGATGCGTACCTGCAACGTGAAGGTCCCAGGCCGACTTGCGGCATTCCTGTCGGCCCTGGCGCTGTCGCTCACGCTTGGCGGGGGCCTCGGGTGGGCCGAGAACGAAGTCTCGACGGCGGATCACAGCAAGTTCAAGGAGTTGAAGGGTCCGTTCCCCACCGGCCCCGATGTCACAAGGGCCTGCCTGCAATGCCACACCGAAGCGAGCAAGCAGCTTCACAAGACCAAGCACTGGACGTGGAGCGTGGTCAATCCCGATACCGGAGAGAGGCTCGGAAAGCGAAACGTCATCAATAATTTCTGCGGTTCGGTTGTGTCCAACGAAGCACGCTGCACCAGTTGCCATATCGGATACGGCTGGAAGGACGGAACCTTCGACTTCACCAGCGAGGCCAACGTCGACTGCCTGGTCTGCCACGATACCACCGGCAAATACCGGAAATTCCCGGCCGGCGCGGGTCATCCCGTCTACCAGCCGACCGAATGGCCGGCCGGCAGCGGCCGCATGATGCAGCCGCCCGACCTGGCCGAGATCGCGCAGAACGTTGGTCCAACCAGCCGGCGGAATTGCGGCACCTGCCATTTCCTTGGCGGCGGCGGCAACGCCATCAAGCATGGCGATCTGGACCTGTCCATGGTCGAGCCGGGTCGGTATCTCGACGTCCATATGAGCCCCGGCCGACTGAACTTCACCTGTTCGACCTGTCATTCGGGCGATGCCCATGCGGTTCAGGGCAGCCGCTACACGACCAAGGCCAAGGACACCAACGGGATCGACATTCCGGGCCGGACCGACGGCAGTCGGGCGTCCTGCGAATCCTGCCACGGGCTCGAGCCGCATCCGGCGGCGGCCAACGCCAAACTCAACGAGCACACCGACCGCATCGCTTGCGTCACCTGCCATGTGCCGCAATTTGCCCGAGGTGGCTACGCCACCAAGATGTGGTGGGACTGGTCCACGGCCGGCCGCCTCGATGAGAACGGCAAACCGATAAAGGTCCACAACAGCGACGGGCTGGAAGTGTACTCCGGCATGAAGGGCGACTTCCGCTGGGGCGAGCACGTGACGCCGGAGTATCGCTGGTTCGACGGCTCGGTGGATTACACGCTGTTCGGGGATACCGTCGATGGCGGCGAGGTGGTCTCGATCAACAAATACGGCGGCAGCGCCGACGATCCGGACTCGCGGATCTGGCCGTTCAAGGTGATGCGCGGCAAGCAGGCCTACGACAAGGGGCTGCAGACACTGGCCGTTGTGCATACCTTCGGCAAGGACGACTCCGCCTATTGGCGCAATTACGACTGGGACAAGGCGGTCGACGCCGGGATGGCCTCGGTCGGCGCGGTCTACAGCGGGGAACTGGGGTTCGTCGAGACGGAAATGGCATGGCCGATCACCCATATGGTCGCGCCGAAGGAAGATGCCGTGACCTGCGTCGAATGCCACAGCCGCAACGGGCGTCTTGCCGGAATCGAGGGGGTCTACATGCCGGGACGCGACCGGACCGGCTGGCTCGACTTCCTCGGCTGGACGGCTGCCCTGTTGGCACTGCTCGCGGTGTTGGCACACGGGGCCGTGCGTTACTACGCCCATACCAGAAGGAGTTAATGTCATGAACGCCACGCGCATATACATCTTCAAACGCTTCGAGCGCTTCTGGCACTGGGCGCAGGCGCTGTTGATCATCGTCATGGCCGTCACCGGCTTCGAGATCCACGGCACCTACGGCCTGCTGGGCTACGAGACCGCCCAGGAAGTGCACACAACCGCCGCCTGGCTTCTGATCGGGCTCTGGGTGTTCGCTATCTTCTGGCACTTCACCACCGGCGAATGGCGGCAATACATCCCGACCGCCGACAAGCTGATGGCGATGGTCCGCTACTACCTGACGGGCATCTTCACCGACGCGCCGCATCCGTTTCGCCAGACAACGCTGAGGAAACACAACCCGCTGCAGCGCCTCGCCTATCTGTTCGTCAAGCTGATCATCAATCCGGCGATCTGGATCAGCGGCCTGCTGTATCTTTACTACTCGGCCTGGCCGGCTCTCGGGCTTGACGGTTTGAGCCTTGCCGGGGTGGCCTTCGTTCACACCGCGGCGGCCTTCCTGATGCTGGTGTTTTTCGTCGTGCATGTCTACTTCGCGACGACCGGACATACCTGGACGTCGCATATCAAGGCGATGATCACCGGCTATGAGGAAGTCGAATCAGGGTAACGCCCCCTATTGCCCACAAATCCAGTCTCGATAAAATTGGCCGGGTGCGGCTTTCCGCCCCGGCCTTTCTTCTTCTTGTTCATCGCAATCCCTTGAACCGCAGCGGCCCCAACTGGAGGGAGCAACGGGCGAACTGGACAGGACATTCCAGCCCTGTCTAAGATCCGCGCCGCCATAACCACGTTAACGGAGCCGCCAGACAGTGACCGCTGGCCCCCCGCGTGACGCATTGCACGTCCTCTCCCAATCGTTCGGATTTGCTACCTTCCGGCCGGGCCAGGAGCGCGTCATCGCGGCCCTCTTGGACGGACACGACGTGCTCGCGGTCATGCCGACCGGGGCGGGGAAATCGATGTGCTATCAGATTCCCGCCCTGATGCGGCCGGGCACCGCCATCGTGGTGTCGCCGCTCGTGGCGCTGATGAAGGACCAGGTCGCGGCGCTGCGGCTCAACGGTATCGCGGCGGAGACCATTAACTCTTCTCTGTCGCGGGACGAAAACGTCGCCGCCTGGCGCCGGGTCCGCGACGGCCGGGTCAAGCTGCTTTACCTGTCGCCGGAGCGGCTGATGACGGACCAGATGCTGGCGGCCATCGCGCGGCTCGGCCCGTCGCTGATCGCTGTCGACGAGGCGCATTGCATCTCGCAATGGGGTCCCGCGTTCCGTCCCGAATATGCCGCGCTGGAGCGGCTGCGGGGTCTGTTTCCGGATCTGCCCATCGCCGCGTTGACGGCGACGGCGGATCCGATCACCCGCGACGACATCGTCGACAAGCTGTTCGGCGGCCCCGCCGAGATGGTCGTCACCGGCTTCGACCGGCCGAACCTCATGCTGGCCGTGGATATGAAGCAGAACTGGAAGCGGCAGATGGTCGACTTCGTCGAGAGCCGTCGCGGCAAGCCCGGGCTCGTGTACTGCCTGTCGCGCAAGAAGACCGAACAGGCGGCGGCGCTGCTGCGCGAGCACGGCCACCGGGCGATGTCGTACCATGCCGGCATGCACAGCGAAGAACGTGCCGCGGTCCAGGACCGCTTCATGACCGAGCCCGGCACGGTGATCGCGGCGACCATCGCCTTCGGCATGGGCATCGACAAGCCCGATATCCGCTATGTCCTCCATACCGACCTGCCGGCCAGCCCGGAAGCCTATTACCAGGAGATCGGCCGGGCCGGGCGTGACGGAGAGCCGGCGGACACGCTGATGCTTTACGGGCTGGATGATATTCGCATGCGCCGGATCTTCATCGAGGAGGAGGACAGCACGCCCGCACGCAAACGGCGCGAACACAAGCGGCTGGATGCGCTGCTGGCCTATTGCGAGGCGGTGGAATGCCGGCGCCGCATGCTGCTGCAGTATTTCGGCGAGGCCATCGAGCCGTGCGGACGGTGCGATCTCTGCCTCGACCCGGTCGAGACGATCGACGCCACCGAGGATGGGCGGAAGGTGCTGTCGGCGGTCTACCGCACCGGTCAGCGCTGGGGCGCGGCCCACATCGTCAACGTCCTGCTGGGTAAGCATACCGACAAGACCGCGTCGGCCGGCCATGAGCGACTGCCGACATTCGGAGTCGGCGCGGACCGGACGCTGCAGGAATGGAATGCGATGATCCGCCAGCTCGTCGCGTCCGGTTTTCTTGGCATCGACATCAAGGGCTATGGCGGGCTGGGCCTCACGGACCGGGGTCTCGCGCTCCTCAAGGGCAAGGTTGGCTTCCGCTTCCGGCCCGATACGGTCGGCAAACGCGTCGCCCGGAAGCGCCGCGCCGCGGAGATCGCGCTGCCGCCGGGATCGGCGGACCTGCTGCAACGTCTCAAGGAGCTCCGCCTGCAACTCGCCCGTGAACGCGGCGTGCCTGCCTACGTGATCTTTTCGGACAAATCCCTGATCGACATGGCCGCCCGTCGCCCGACGAACAGCCGGGAATTCGCCAAGGTGTTCGGCGTCGGCCAGGCGAAACTGGACGCGTTCGCGGACTCGTTTCTGATGGCGATCGGGGAGTTCGACGCGGCGAACTGACAGTCGTCGGCTGGCCCGGACCCTGCAAAGCCGACGGGGGATGGACCGTCAGCCATGCGCGAACAGATGCCGCCCGGTCTCCGGGTTCTCGGCCCGCCATATCACATTGTCGAGAAAATAGTGGTGGACGTTGATGAAGATCCAGAAGACGAAGAGGAACATCGTCTCGCCGAAGATACCGTGATCATAGGCGACGGCAGCGTTGAGGTATTTCGGGATCGCCCAGAAGCCCAGATAGCCGATCGCCATCCCGATGATCGTGAACAAGGCGAACCGCAGCGAGGCCAGGCGCGGGAGATACCAGCGCTTGCCGGCCGCGCCGGGGCTGTAGCCGGACCCGTCCCGGGCGCGCTCGACGTTCAGCTGGTAGCGCCAGACGACATACTGGTACTGCAGCGAATGGAACGCCGGCGCCGCCGCGACGATGATCAGCGGGCCGACCTTGGTGGCGAGCAGCCAGACATAGATGCTGGCGATATAGGCGGCGATGCCGTTGAGGGGCAGCGTCCCGCCGTCGCGCGCCCATTTGCGACCGAGCATGCCCGCCGTCGCCGCCGATGTCGCGAGCGCCGCCGCGCCGAGCACGGTCACGAGGAGATCCGGGAAATCGAAGGTGTAGTATTTGAGGCCCCACAGATCGGTCTCGTGCAGGCTCTGGTTGGTCCAGACATAGAACAGGACCCAGCACACATGGGCATTCAGCAGCAGCAGCCGCTTCTCGTTCTGCGAGAAGAACAGGCGCTTGAGCACCGAGTCGACGATGATCATGCCGTAGCCCTGCTTGGCGTAGTGCCAGCCGACGGTGAAGACCATGAAGTTCCCGGCATAGCCGATCAATCGTGCATCGCCGCGGGCGATGCAGACCACGAAGAACAGCACCAGCGCGGCCGGGACGACCACGCCGGCAAAGACGTAGCGGGCGCGAAGCAATCCGGGCAGCTCGCGGCCGAGCACCTTGGCGGCGAACCGCCGGTAGAAGATCTGGTACGAATAGGCGAAATGCGGATGGTTGATGAAATGCGCCGTCAGCAGCACATAGGGAAAGATATCTTGGACCGGCAGGTCGCCGAGGAACAGCCAGAACAGCGCCAGAACGACGAGCGAGCCGCCGCCCAGGAAGATGAAGTCGGCGATCGGGTGGAACAGGCTGCCGCTTCGGGCCGGCGCCGTCTGCGCCGCCCCGCCGGCGGTGCCCAAGCTCACTGAGTCGGTCAAACGAACCTCCTAGCCGCGTTCCCGGTACGAAGGACGGCCGCCGCCGCGCTCTAGCGGGGCGTGCCGGCCCGAGCGGCCATTGTGCCGGGCCGCGGTTCAGGAGAGGTTAACGGCTCCGGATCCTCGATCCCGCAATCGCGCGGGCCGCGAAGCGCCGCTCACGCCAGATACGCGTCCTTCCATTTCAGCGTGATGTTGAAGGAGATCGAGATCCGCGGCTCGTCGGAGAGGTTCGGGTGCACCAGGTGGTGCAGGAAGGCCGGCCACAGCAGGATCTCGCCGGCCCTCGGCAGGATGCGGAACTCGGGGTCGACCTGGGCATCGCCGCGCACCGCGTTCATGTTCGCCTGCGGCCGCGGGTCGTAGAAGCTGATCGCGCCGGGATTGCGGTCGGACCGCCCGGGCAGGTCCTTCGGGCGCGCCGGCACGGCGACGTAGTACGTGCCGCTCAGCCAGGAATGCGGGTGGTTGTGCAGATTGTGGTAGTCGCCGAAGCGGTTGACGTTCGGCCAGCACTGGATGGACCAGTCCAAATCGTAGTCGATGCCGGTCGAGCGCACGTAGTCGATCACCGTGCGGTTGACACAGTCGCGCAGCCAGGCGAGCGCCGGATGGTCGCTTTCCAGGAGGTTGCCGCGCAGATAGTCCGTCGTCAGGTCTGCGCTCGCCGCGTCCAGCTCCAGGATATGGGCGGCCAGCACCTTGTTGGCCTGGTCGGCCCCCGGCAACCGGTGGCGCAGGATCCGCGTCGGCCACAGCTCGAGGAATTCAGGTTTTTCGCTGCCGGGTTTGATCAATGACGCCCTCAATACCCCTCGTCGAGCAGCGGGAAGGCGCTCAGCACATGCGGGGCGGTCACCGGCGGGGCGGAATGGAGGTGGCTGTCCTCGAGCTCGGCATAGCCGGTCACGCCCAGGAGGGCCAGCGCTATGCGAGTCTCGGCCTCGAGGAGTTCCAGCGCGCGGACGATCCCCGCCGCTCCTGCCGCGCCCGCGGCGAGGCCCTGCAGGCGGCCGATGGCGACGGCATCGGCGCCGCGCGCGATCGCCTTCACGACGTCGGTGCCGCGCATGATGCCGCCGTCGAACAGGATCTTCGCGCGGCCCGAGACCGCCGCGACGACCTCGGGCAGCACGTCGACGCCGCCGCGCCCGTGGTCGAGCTGGCGGCCGCCATGGTTGGAGACGTAGACGGCATCGATGCCGTGTTCGACCGCCAGCGCCGCGTCCTCCTCGGTAGCGATGCCCTTGAGGATCATCGGCACGGGGCAAAGGTCGCGCAGCCGTTTGACGTCCTCCCAGCTGAACAGCGCCTGGTTGGTATCGCCGGTGACCTGCAGCCGGCCGGTGGTGACGTGGCGCTTGGCGATGTCGCGCTCGCGCCGGCTGTAGGCGTCGAGGTCGACGGTCAGGCAGAAGGCGACGAAGCCGGCATCGACGGCGCGGCGCAGCTGTTCATCGACCCAGGGCGGATCGCCGCGGACATAGAGCTGGAAGATCTTCGGCGCCTCGGTCTCGGCCGCCACCGCCTCCAGCCCCGGGGCGCAGACCGAGCTGAGGATCTGGATGGTGCCGAATGCGGCCGCGGCGCGGGCCGGCACGAGGCCGCCGCCGTCGACGATGTCCTGCATCGAGCCGATCGGCGCCAGCAGCACCGGCAGGCGCAGCTTGTGGCCGAACAGTTCGCCGCCGCTGTCGATGTCCGAGACGTCGCGCAGCACGCGGGGACGGAACGCTATCGAATCGAGCGCCTGGCGGTTGCGCTTGACGGTGGTCTCGGTCTCGGCGCCGCCGATCACGTAGTCCCAGGGCTCGGGCGCAAGATTGTCACGCGCAGCCTTGACGATCTCGTGCAGGGTCTGGAAATCGGCCGCGTCAGCCATGCACCGGTCCCGCCAGCACGATCACCGCGTCGCGGTCGGCATAGAGGTAGTCACCGGCATCGATGGCGATGCCGCCGAAAATGAGCGCCTCGCCCGCGCGGCCGCCGGCGCCGCGGCGCGGCGGCATGGCCGTAGTACCCAGCGCCTTGACCCCGAAATCGAGTTCCGCGAATTCGTGGCTGTCGCGGATCGCGCCATTGAACACCAGGCCCTCCCAGCCGTTCTCAAAAGCCGCGACCGCGATGTTGCCGCCGCAAAGCGCGCGGCGCATCGAGCCGCGCCCGTCGATCACCAGCACCTTGCCGGCGCCGCCCGCCTTCAGCACGTCGAGGAGCCCCTTGTTGTCCTCGAAGGTCGCGAAGGTCACGACCTCGCCGTGGAAATGCTCGCGCGCTGCGAAATCGCGGAACTGCAGCTCGCAGACCCGCGCCTCGCCGTGATCATCGCAGATATCCGCGGTGCGGATGATCGTGTCGTTCGGTCGTGCCATGGCGGCCGCCCCTCTGTTGGTCCCGGCGCACTATACAAGACATAAGGTGCCGGTAAAGGCAGGGGCGGCAATGCTCGGCAAAAGTACGGCCGCCCGTCGATTTCGGACGGGCGACCGCTCTCTACCCTGCGCAGGGGTCCGGTTGGATCTGCCGCAACGCCTACGGGACGATCTTGGTCTGCTTCGGCGCCCGGATCTGGTCCTGCAGCTGTTCGGCCGGCAGCACCCGGTTCTTGCCGTCCTGCTCGATCTGCAGGCGGCAGGTCTCGCCGACCTGGACGACGCGGTCGCCCTCGAGGAAATCCTGGACGTGGGTCTGTTCGCTGCCGTCGGCGAGGATGATCGAGTACTCGATGCCCTTGCGGGTGTTCAGCTGGTCCGACAGCTGCCGGCCCGCCGCGCCGCCGGCGACCGCGCCGACCGTCGCGCCGCCGACCGTGGCCAGGCCCTGTCCGGTGCCGCTGCCGACCGCGCTGCCGGCGATGCCGCCGGCCAGACCGCCGGCGACCGCGCCGAGCGCCTCGCCCGACTCGCCGGAATCATCGTCGCGGATCAGCACCTCGCGTACCTCGAGCACGCGGCAGCGGACGATGCGCTTCGACGTGCCGACCTCGCTCGACCGGTACAGGGAGTCGCTGACCTTCGGGCTCGTGCAGCCGACGGCCAGAACGGCCGTCGCCAGGACCGTCCCCGTCAGAAGGCGAAGGGCACCGTTTCGACTTTTGCTCATTGCTTTCTCCCGGAAGGATCGTTCACTTGTCCGCAGAATACAGGCATACGGAACTTCAGGCCATATCGACGTGCCACCGACGGCCCCGCAATCTCGGCGCAAGCTTAGTGACGCCCAGATTAACACAAGATGAACGGGCCGCGCCCACCACGAACACAAAAACCGGCAATGGGATGCGCCTCGAAATGCTAATTCAGAGATCGGTTCATATCTTTTTTACAAATTTGTTGACATAAAGGAATCGCATAAAGCACTGTGCCGAGCGAATCCTTGACGAAACAGCGATTCGACTGCGCTTTTTCGGGCGGTTGCAATAAATCGAAGATCTCGATGAATAAACTTTTTGCAGTTTTAGCTTTCTCCGGCGGCGTCGCGATGGTGACACTCGCCGGTGTGACATCGCTCACGGCGCCGGGCGTGGCGGATGAAATCCCGATGCTGGATTCGATCGCCGAAAACGAACGCGCCGCCATGCAGATCGCAGCCTATTACCACGCCGACAGCACCTTCGAATCGCGCCAGCTGACCGCCAGCTACGACCGCGATGTGGTGGTCGGCAAGGGCGATACGCTGATGGCGCTGATGGTCAAGAACGGGGTCGCGCCGCGCGAGGCGCATGACGCGATCGGCGCGATGAGCAAGGTCTTCAAGCCGCGGTACCTGAAGCCCGGGCAGGAGATCGTGTTGACGCTGCAGCCGTCGGGCGCGCCGGGCGCCGCCGACCGGCTGGTCTCGATGACGCTGGTCGAAAGCGTCGAGCGCGAATACGTGGTCCGGCGGGACGGTGACGCGTTCGGTGCCGAGAAGGTCGACCATCCGCTCAAAACGGAGATCGCGGCGGCCGAAGGAAGGATCGATGTCAGCCTGTTCATGGCAGGCGCCGAGGCCGGGGTGCCGCCGGGAATTCTGGCCGATTTGATCCAGATTTACAGCTTCGACGTCGATTTCCAGCGCGACATCCGCAACGGCGACGGCTTCACCGTGATGTACGAGCGCTTCGTCGACGAGACCGGGACGACGGTGCGCACCGGCAATATCCTGCGCGCGTCGATGACGTTGAGCGGCAGGGAGCGCGCCCTGTACCGCTTCGAGACGGCGAACGGCACGATCGACTATTTCGATGAGGACGGCAAGAGCGCCCGCCGCTCGCTGATGCGCACGCCGATCAACGGCGCGCGTTTGAGTTCCGGCTACGGCAACCGCCGGCATCCGATCCTCGGCTACACCAAACTGCACACCGGCACCGACTTCGCGGCCCCGCGCGGCACGCCGATCTACGCCGCCGGCAGCGGGCGGATCGAATACGCGGGCCGCAAGGGCGGCTACGGGCTTTACGTGCGGATCCGCCACAACGGCACCTACCAGACGGCCTATGCGCATATGAGCGGCATCGCCCGCGGCGTGCGCAAGGGAACAAGGGTGCAGCAGGGCCAGGTGATCGGCTATGTCGGCTCGACCGGGCGCTCGACCGGCAATCACCTGCATTACGAGGTGATGCGCAACGGCAAGTTCATCAATTCGCGGCGCATGCATCTGCCGTCGGGCAAGCAGCTCAAGGACGAGGAGCTGGAGACCTTCCTGGTGGCCCGGGAGACCGCGGACGTCCAGTACGCGATGCTGATCCGCAAGGACGTCGAGTTCGCCTCGACGGCCGAGCCGCTCCCCGGTTGCGAAGGGCCGGACAGCGCCGCCTGCTAGGCTGCGGCCGGCAATGCCGGAGAGTGCGGCCGGGCCTGTGCCCGGCCCTTCTCATTGCGATACGATGTCGGCCGCGCGATATGGCGGCGCGCACCCGGCACAGGAGGCCAGCGGCGCCGGCGCCGGGATGATGCGTCCGTCCGCGGCGAATTCGAGCGCCGCCTCGGGGAAATCGCGGGCGGTCAGCTCGGCCACCGCGTTGAGCGCCGCACCCGACGGATCGACCCGCGGCACGCCCCAGCCGACCTGGCGGATGCTGTGGATGCGCGCCTCCACGAGGCGCCCGTCGGCGGACGACAGGACGAGGTCGACGACCGGCGCGATGCCGGCGAGATCCTTCAGGTTGAACCTTCCGTAGGTCCAGAAATTGCCGAGGCTGTAGGCGATGAAGCGACCGCGGTAGATTTCGACCGCCCGCGGCACGTGCGGACCGTGGCCGAGCACCACATCGGCGCCGGCATCGATGACGTCGTGCGCGAAGCGCCAGACATCGCCGCGCTCCTCGCCCCGGAAGATCTCCATCTCGCGCGGCACCCGGGTCATCTCCGCCCCCTCGCCGCCGCCATGGAACGAGACCAGGACGACGTCGTGGAACGCGTCCAGCTGCCGGACGATCTGCTGCGCCCGCGCGTGATCGTTGAGGTAGACGGTGCCCCAGTTGGGCGCGAAGGCGGCAAGCCCGACCCGGATGCCGTTCTCCAGCGTCAGCGTGCCGGTCCGCGCCCCGGGATTGTCGACGCCGGCATAGACGATGTCGTTGCGCGCCAGCGCCGCCATCGTCGCGGCCTGCCCCGCCTCGCGGAAATCACCGGCATGGTTGTTGGCCAGCGACATTGCGTTAAACCCCATGTCGCGGAGCAGCGCGGCATGGAATTCCGGGCTGCGGAAGACATAGCAGGATTTCGGGCTGCGACACGGCTTGTGCTCGGCATCGTCCGGCCCGTCGAACAGCGTGCCCTCGAGATTGCCGAAGGTGACGTCGCCGCCGCGCAGAATGTCGAGGAGATCCCAGCCGACGATCGCCGGCAGGTAGGCATCCTCGTCTAGATCGGGGTTGAGGTAGACCGGCTCGGGAAAGTTGGTTCCCATCATGATGTCGCCGACGCCGACGATGCGCAGGGTCGGCGGAATCACCCGCTCCGCCGCGGCGGGGGCGGCGCGCGGAGCCGCCGGCTCGACCGGCGTGCTTGCCTGTTGCGGTGTGCCGGCACAGCCGACGAGCACCGCCATGGCGACAAGTGCGGTGGCGCGCAAGCCCTTGATCGAAGTCATGCCATCTCCCGCTGGTCCGACGCCGCACTATGTCCGAGGCCGGCGCCCGGGGCAAGCGACCGTCAGGCCGCCTCGGCCTTGACACCGTTGATCAGCAGGCCGCCCTCGCCGGCACTGACCCGGACGATCTCGCCGCCGGCGATCGCGTCTTCGAGGATCATCTGTGCCAGCGGGTTCTGCAGCCGGTTCTGGATTACCCGCTTCAAGGGCCGCGCGCCATAGACCGGATCGTAGCCGGCGTCCCCGAGCCAGGCCTTGGCCGCCTCGTCGAGGACCAGCGTGATCTTGCGGTCGGCGAGCAGCGCCTGCAGCCGTTCCAGCTGGATCTCGACGATCCCGGTCATATGCGCGCGGGTCAGCCGGTGGAACAGCAGGATCTCGTCGAGCCGGTTGAGGAATTCCGGGCGGAAAGCGGATCGCACCACCTCCATCACCTGGCCGCGCACGGCGGACGAATCCTCGCCCTCGGGCTGGTTCGCCAGGATCTCCGCGCCGAGATTCGAGGTCATCACGATCAGCACGTTGCGGAAGTCGACGGTGCGGCCCTGGCCGTCGGTCAGCCTTCCGTCGTCGAGCACCTGCAAGAGGACGTTGAAGACGTCCGGATGGGCCTTTTCGATCTCGTCGAACAGCACCACCTGGTAGGGCCGGCGCCGCACCGCTTCGGTCAGCGCGCCGCCTTCCTCGTAGCCGACATAGCCGGGCGGCGCGCCGATCAGACGGGCCACCGAGTGCTTCTCCATGTATTCCGACATGTCCATGCGGACCATCGCCTGCTCGTCGTCGAACAGGAAGCGGGCCAGCGCCTTGGTCAGCTCGGTCTTGCCGACGCCGGTCGGCCCGAGGAACAGGAACGAGCCGATCGGCCGGTTCGGGTCCTGCAGGCCGGCGCGGGCGCGCCGCACCGCGTTGGAGATCGAGGTGATGGCCTCGTCCTGGCCGACCACGCTGGCGCGCAGCGCATCCTCCATCTGCAACAGCTTCTCGCGCTCGCCCTCGAGCATCTTGTCGACGGGAATGCCGGTCCAGCGCGACACCACCGCGGCGATGTCGTCCTCGGTCACCTCCTCCTTCAGCATGTGGCCGTCGGCGGCCTCCTCGGCGGCGGCGAGCTTCTTCTCGAGCTCGGGGATGATGCCGTAGGCGAGCTCGCC
>CP070634.1:1150769-1168825 GCA_020356105.1 Rhodospirillales bacterium
GACGTGGCTCACCGGGAGCCCGGTTCTGTCTCTCCGGCTCCCGCCTCATCCACGAGATCAGCGCGAGCCAGCGGCAGGTCGGCGGCCAGGTGTTGACCGAGCCAGCAAAGCTGCAAGCTATCGACCTCGCGACCGGTACCACGTTATGGAGCCGTCCAATCCACGAGACCAGATATCGAGGTCCATACCCGCCGCACACGGTCCGCTGAAAGCGCTCCACGGATACCGCGCACGGACAGGTCCCGACAGATCCTCTCCACCGCCGCGCCCGGGCGACGGCGAGGCCGAGCGCCGCCCGCCCTACCCCGCCCGGCGGGCGGCGACCAGGACCCGCAGGCTCGGCGCCCAGGCCAGCGCGGCGAGGGCGAAGCCGGCGATCTCGACCGCCGGCAGCACCGGGAACAGCAGCAGCATCGCGGCGACGATGAACGTGGCGCGGCGCCATTGCGAGATCGGCCCGGTCAGGAACTCGGTCTTCTGGATGCCCATGGCCAGCACCGCATAGCCGATCGCGTAGTGCAGCGCCGCCCAGGCGATCTCCGCGGGCGTCCCCATCAGCAGCAGCTCGGGCACGTAGACGAAGCTGAACGGGATCAGCACCAGCGTCGCGCCGAATTTGAGCGCCGCGAAGCCGGTCTTCATCGGATCGGCGCCGGCGATCGCCGCGCCGGCGAAGGCAGAGACGCAGACCGGCGGCGTCACGTTCGAAAGGCACGCCGCGTAGAACACCACCAGATGCGCCGCGACCTCGTCGACGCCGAGATGGATGAGGGCCGGCGCCGCGACCACGGCGAGGATGATGTAGGAGCCGGTGGTGCTGCTGCCCATGCCGATGATGATCGAGATGATGGTCACCAGGACCACGGTGAAGAACAGCTGGCCGCCGGCGAACTCGACCAGCACGGCCGAGAATTTCAGGCCCAGCCCGGCCAGCACGACGCCGCCGATGATGATGCCGAGGCTGCCGATCGCGGCGCCGGCCGAGGTGTTGTTGTGGGCCCCGGCGACGAGCCCGTCGAAGATGTCGCGCGGGCCCATGCGGGTGTCCTTGCGCAGCCAGGACAGCACCACCGTCGAGACGGTGCCGTAGAAGGCGCCGTAATTGGCCGAGTAGCCCATGAACAGCAGGGTGACGACGACGATCAGCGGGATGAAGAAGAACCAGCCGCGGCGCAGCACGTCGCGGACCCGCGGGATCTCGTCGTCGGGCAGGCCCTTCAGCCCCGTCCGCATCGCCTCGAGATCGACCATCAGCAGGATGAAGCCGAAGAACAGCACCGCCGGAATCACGTTCATCAGGGCGATGCCGAGATAGTCGCGCTGGGTCAGCGTCGCCAGGATGAACACGCCGGCGCCCATGATCGGCGGCATGATCTGGCCGCCGGTCGACGCGATCGCCTCGATGGCGCCGGCATGGTGCGGCCGAAAGCCGATCCGCTTCATCATCGGGATGGTAAAGGCGCCCGAGGCCACCACATTGGCCACCGACGAGCCCGAGATCGAGCCGAACAGGGCCGAGCTCAGCGTTGCGATCTTGGCCGGGCCGCCGCGCCAGCGCCCGGTCAGCGCGGTCGCCAGCTCCATGAAGAAGGTGCCGGCGCCGCTGCGCTCGAGGAACGCGCCGAAGATCATGAACGGAAAGACGAAGGTGGCGAAGGTCGCGGTCACCACGCCGAACATCGCGTCCTGGGTCGAGAAGGTCTTCTCGAGGATGCGCTCGACCGACATCCCGTCATGGCTCAGCTTGCCGGGCAGGTACGGTCCGAAATAGAGCTGCCCGAGGAACAGGATGGCGATGATCGGGATGGCGGGACCGAGCACCCGGCGGCTGGTCTCGAGGATCACCACGATGGCGATCGCGCCCATGGCGAGGTCCCAGTGGTTCGGATCGCTGACCCGGAACATCGCGTAGGGCACGTACTGATCCATCCAGTAGCCGATGCAGGCGATCGTGGCCGCGATCAGGACGAAGTCGACGATGCTGGGCCGGTGCTTCGGCGCGCCGCGCCAGGCCGGAAAGATCAGGAACACGAGCACCGAGGTGAACAAGAGGTAGAGGCCGCGGTTGCTCTCGCTCGAGACCAGCCCGAAGCCGGAGGTATAGAGGTAGAACAGCGAGAAGGCCGCGGCGGTCAGTGCGTAGATCGCGGCCAGCAGGCCGGACAGCGTCCGCCCCTTGCCCTTGATCTCGGGGAACCAGCGCTCGAGCGTCATCGGCGCCGCCTTCGAGAGGAGTCCGTAACATCCGCGCGCAAGCGAATGCCGTCATTGCGAGGCGGCGAAGCCGACGCGGCAATCCAGAGACCTCGCGCGCAGCCCGGACTGCCGCGGCGCGTTGCGCCCCGCAATGACCAGTTCCGGCTGATGAGGAAAGCCGACACGTCGCCGCCCCGGGGGTCGCCCCGCAAAGATTCGCGAAAAAAATCAGCCGCCGGGCCGGGGCCGCGGCGGCTGGTTTCGGTTGTCCCGGCTATTCCTGCCAGACTCCCTTCTTCTTGTAGTAATTCACCGCGCCAGGATGCATCGGCACGCCCAGCGAAAGGAAGTTCTTGGTGTCGGGCTCCATCTGCCCCCACGCCTTGTGGCCGGCGGCGAGCTGCTTCTTGATGTCGGGCTGGTAGACCAGCTCGAGGATGTCCTCGACCGCCTGGGCCGGCACCCGCTCATGCGCGACCCAGTAGACCGTCAGGTAAGGCAACTTGACCTCCGGCACGCCCTTGTAGGTCGTCGAGGGCATGGTGTCGGGCACGTAGAACGGATAGGTCGCGGTGATCGCCCCCATCTCGTCGGCCGAATAGGGCAGCACCACGGCGCCCTTGGTCTCGGCCAGCTCCTTGACCGCCGCGGCCGGCGCCGAGGACTGGCACAGCGCGTCGATCTGGCCGTTGCCGAGCGCCCGGCCGGCGTCGGCGAAGGTCATCATGCTGGGCTGGATCTTGTCCAGCATGCCGGTCGCCCGCATGATGTTGGAGCAGTTGAAGACGGTGCCGGACCCCGGCGGTCCGAGCGCCACCTTCTTGCCGGCGAGGTCGGAGATCTTGGTGATGCCGCTGCCCGGCAGGGTCACGAAATAGGTCGGCCCCTTGTAGGCCTTGGCGACGCCGCGGAACATCGTGCCCTTGGCCCCGCCCTCGAACGGGCCCTCGGGCTTCTGCGCCATGAAGACGTGCGCGCCGTAGACGATGCCCATGTCGAGCTCGCCCTTGATGATGCGCTTGGCGTTCTCGGTCGAGCCGCCCGTCGTCACCTGGGTGATGTTGTACTGCGGCAGCTTCTCGGAAATGATCGTGCCGGCGGTGCCGACCATGTAGTACATCACGCCGCCGGGGTTCGAGCCGCCCCAGGCGATGTTCAGCTTGTCCTGCGCCGCGGCCGGCTGGATCAGGCCCAACCCGGCCAGAACGCCGGCAACCAGTGCAACGAATCGCATGAATGTCTCCCTTCGAGTATGTGTTCCGGCGGGCCGCTGCGCATCGCCGCGCGATGCCGGACCCGTCCTTTCGCGCCGCCGCCGCGGCCGCGCCGTGCGGCCGCAGCGAGGGCGTCATCATTGCCGGCCACGCGAAACTCGCCGATGCGTGTTGAGCGGCCGACATGGCGACCCTGCGGCGGCTTCCGCGCCGCCGATCGGCATCTCGTCCCGTCACGGCCGGTTCCCTTAACTCAAGGGCAACGGGTCGCTTCTGTCAACGGCATTGTGGCAGCGTTGGCGCGCCCTCGCGAAAGCCGGTGCCCCTCGCGGCTTGCGGCGATATCAACTTTGCGCGTGACGGCGGGCCGCGCAGAACGCCCCTCAGCGCCCCTTATAGCTGAATTTTAGGAACTCGCCGGTCTCGCTGAGGAAGATGAACAGGTCGGTGCCGTGGCCGCCGATGTCGGCCGCGCTCTTCAAATGCACCACCCAGACCTTGAAGACGCGCAGCGTGCGGGTCTCCGCGCCGGCCACGGCGGCGCTCTTCCATCCCTCGTCGATCCGCTTCTCGGCGGAGAGCTCTTCGACCGCGTGCTTCGCCTCCTCGATGGCGCCGGCACGATCCACGGCGTCGGCGTTGCCGTGCACGAGAATCCTCGGCGACGCCGCGGGCCTGAAAAATTGCGCATCGGGGCCGGGGCCGGCGGCGGCGCCCGGCGGCGAGGCGACTAACGTCACGGCGAGGGCGAAGCCCAGCCCGGCCAGAACGGCCGTTCCGGGCCGTTTCCGGGACGCTGTCTTCAACCGGGGATCGAAGTCCAAATCTCCCTCCCATACACGCTGCGACGATCGATACTGCGCGGACGCCGGAGATCAGTGTAACACAGGACGCGCGGGCTCGGGGCCCACCCTCAACCCCTTACCCGCCGGCCTGCAGCACCGCCGCGCCCTCCACCCGGCCGACCGTGCCGGCGACGCCATCGAGCGCCCCGGGGACCAGCTCCAGCGCGAGGAACCGGGCCGCATCGACCGGGCCGGGCAGCTCCAGCCGCGCCGCCGCCGCGCGGGTGAAGCCGAGCCGGCCGTAATAGGGCTCGTCGCCGACCAGCAGGATCGCCGGCCAGCCCTGGGCCCGCGCCGCCTCGATACCGTGCCGCATCAGCGCCCGCCCGTAGCCCTTGCCGGCGAGGTCCGGGCGCACCGCGATCGGGCCCAGCAGCAGCGCCACCCGGCCGTCCGGCAGCATGACCGGCCAGAAGCGCAAGGTGGCGGCGAGACCGCTCCCGTTCTCGATGACGAAGGACAGGGGCGGCACCGGCGCGATGCCCTCGCGCAGGCGGTAGACGGTCTTCTCGTGCCGGTCGGGGCCGAAGGTCAGGTCGAGCAGCCGCTCGATGGCGGCCACGTGGTGGTCTGTCTGCGCGATGATCTGCATGGCGGTGGTCCTGCGACGAAGCGTGAACGGCGCCGCCGCAGGGCCGTGGGGATCAGCTGTCCCGCATACGCGTCCCGGACGGCGGCAGGGCGATGGGCTGGCGCGCGAAAGCGCGGCCGAACCCTCGTCGTCGCAGGCGTCGTATCTGGGCCACGTGAAGTGCTCCGGTTTCGGTTGCCGGCAGGCGCTATATCACGGCGCCAGGCGCGGCGCCAGCGCTATCCGCGTCGGGAAATATTCCGCCGCCGCGCACTCAGTACCA
Source organism: Rhodospirillales bacterium (assembly GCA_020356105.1). Classification (GTDB taxonomy): domain Bacteria; phylum Pseudomonadota; class Alphaproteobacteria; order UBA8366; family JADFVY01. The sequence goes on from CP070634.1 coordinate 1,155,879, forward strand.
GAAGGAGATCGCAACGAAGGGGCCGTGCTCGGTCACGTCCATGCCGAAGCGCTGCAGGCCGGTGCCGGTCTCGTAATCGAGGCCGTAGACGCGATAGCCGAACAGCAGCGCCCAGCGGTCCCACGGATGGTAGTTGGCGGTGGCCCAGAAATTGTAGGTCAGGTCCGATCCGTCGCCGATGCCGAAACCGGCGAGATCGCCGCGCAGCGCCGTCGACCAGCGCTCGTTGATGCCCCACTGGACGCGCGCCCCGATGACCAGATCGAACCAGTCGGCGCTGCCGCCCAAGAGCGGGCCAGGGACGATGTCGATCTCCTGCTTCAGATAGTGATAGCGGGCGCCGAACATGAAATCGACCGCGGTTTCTGAACCGCCGGGGAACATACCGCCGGACAGACCGTCGGAGTCCGGCGTCAGGCGATAGGCGCCGAGGATGTCGAAGATGTTCTCCGTGATGTCGACATCGGCGCGCGGCCCGGCGGTCTGCACCTCGGTGCCGAGATCGGCATACCAGCCGTCGAGGATAATGCCCCAGGTATCGCGGTTCCAGGCCTCGAAGCGCGCGGCGAGGCCGCCCTGGAACAGCTCCGTTATTTCGTCGAAACCGAGGTCGACCGGGGCATCGACGCCATTGACCGTCGAGGTGCCGTCGATCGACACCGGGACCCAGAAGTAGATCCCGCCGCCGTAATGCCAGTCCCCGGTGCCGGAACCGCCGCTGCCCTGCGCATATACCGAGCCGCCGCCGCCCAGGACCAGCCCGGCCGCCAGGACCGCCACCGAACGCAATCCGCTGTTCATTCTTGTTGCCTCCCGTTGTCACGCATCGTCACTTCTGAAGCGCCTCGATCTTCTTGTACATCGCCGGGCGCCAGTCCTGATCCTCAAGTTTATACTTCCGCATGTGTTCGTCCAGCATCGCATCCTGCGCCCTGAACGCGGGCAGCCAGCGGCCAGCCTCCATCTCGTCGGACATTGGGTTGGGCTTGCCCTTATCCGGCGGTGGCTGTTCTGCGGTGCCCGGGACCGACCAGGCATCGTCGGGTGACACCGCCATGCGCTCGGTGATCCCGTCCCTGGTCACGTTCCAGACCATCATGTCGGTCGCCATCGACAGGGGCCCGTCATAGGTTTCGCGGATCCCCTCGTAGATGGCGTAGCGCGTGCCTTCCTCGTCGAAGAAGTGGAACGCCACCGCGTGGCGCGGCCGGACCTCGCTCATGATCTTGCCGAACGATTGCGGCGAGGTGTGGAACTCGCAACAGGTCCGCCACGCCAGCTGTGCCGGCTGGTTGTAGAACTGGGCGAATTGCGCGGGAGCCATCATGGCCTCGTGAATTGCCAGGTCGGCCCCCCTGGCATGCTCGACGAACCATTTGTTGGGGACGGTATCGCCGCTGAAGAAGACCTTGAGGCCGGCATACTCCAGCGCGAAGCTCACCGGGCCGTCGCCGGTATGGATCGCGGGGTACGATTTGATGACCACTCCGTTCTCGTCGTAGACGACCTGGTCGACCCCTCTGTAGTCGAATTCCGTGACATTGATCCCACCGGCGACGGGCGTAATCTTGTATTCGCGGGTGACCTTGTCCCAGTTCACGAATTTCAGGAAATGCTCCATGGCATAGGCGGTGCCCATTTCCGGGGTGGCCCCGCTCGGGCCCCAGACGCGCAGCGCGTTCGGCCGTCCGGACGTCCAGCCCCCGGCCCACAGCGCATCGATATCGCCCATATGGTCGGTATGCAGATGGCTGAGGAAGACCTTGTCGAGATACTGGTAGGGGATCATCATGGCGGCGACGTTGGCCATCGATCCGGTGCCGATATCGAAGAGAAACTTGTCGCCGTTTCCTGTCTCGATGAGAAAGCAGGTCGCCGCCTGTCCGCGACGCGCCGCCGGCATGCCCGTCCCGCACGCGGTTACCCGGATCTCTTCGGCGCCGAGCTCCTCGGTTCCGGGGTAGTAGACATAGCGGTCCGGGGCGACCACGTTGGGGCCCTGAACGATCCCGCCCGCCGCCTCCGCATCGGAGATCGGCGCCACCGACGTGCCGGAGCGGCCGAGTCCCCAGCCGACGGCGAAAACACCGGCCAAGATGAATGTCGCCATTACAGTTGCGAGAATCTCGCGTCGCATCAACGCCTCCATCATGCTGACCCCCTGTGGTCGTCACGGCGTTTTGGAATGGTTACGTCAGGGTTCCAAATGTAAAATCCACCTGCTTGCGGCAGGAAAATCGTCACCGTTTCATGCGGAATCCTCTTTAGCCTCGTCTAGACAGTTGTGTCCAGAAAAAATTACGCGGTAACATGGTGACAGGCGCGCCGGAATGGAACCACGGCACGACATCAACGGATGGGCAAGGTGAGCAGTACACGGCAAACGAGCAGGGCGGACTGGCTCGCCGAGGCGCTGCGCGTTCTCGAAAAAGGTGGCGTCGCCGCGGTGCGCATCGACCGGCTGGCCAGGAACCTCGGCACATCGCGCAGCGGCTTCTACTGGCATTTCGCCGACCGGGCCGAGCTGTTGCGGGCGATTCTCGAGTACTGGTCGGGCGCATACACGGGGATCGTAACGGGCGACTCGGAGATTGTTGCGCTGCCCCCGCACGCGCGCCTCGCCCGGATCGCCGACATGATCGCGGCGCACGGCCTGAGTCGCTACGAGATCGCCATGCGCGCCTGGGCCGCGCACGACCGCGACGTCGAGCGGGCGGTCCGACGCGTTTACGGCGAGCGCTGCGATTTCGTGCGTAGGGCCTTTCAAGAACTCGGCTTCCGGGGTATCGACCTCGACATCCGTGCCCGCCTGTTTCTTGCGTATCACACCTGGGAGCGAGCCATGTTCGAGGACGGGTCGCCAGAGGAACAGGCCCGCCGCGTCGCCGCCGAGCTCGACCTGTTGACCGGGAGCGGCGACGGACCCGGCGAAAGTTAGGACACTCTCCGTCCGGATGGACTCGGTCCCGGCAATCGGCGCGTGCCCGGCGAGGCTCGCGCGGCGCATCGTCTGCTGCGATAATGGCCTCTGGAGACGGCCATCGACGACGGGAGCACGCCATGCAACTGGAAGGATCGTGTCATTGCGGGGCGGTGCGGTTCCGTCTGGAATCGCGGCACCCCTACCCGTTCAATCTCTGCTATTGCTCGATCTGCCGCAAGACCCAGGGCGGCGGCGGCTATGCGATCAACCTTGCGGGCGACGCCGCCAGCCTTGCGGTCGAGGGGGCGGAGTCCATCTCGATCTACCACGCCCGCCTGTCGCGCGACGGCAGCGAGACCAGCCCGGCCGAGCGGCGCTTCTGCAGCGCCTGCGGCAGTGGCCTGTGGCTGTGGGACCCGCGCTGGCCGGAGCTGGTGCACCCGTTCGCCTCGGCAATCGATACGGAGCTGCCGACGCCGCCCGAGCGCACCCATCTGATGCTCGGATCGAAGGCCGGCTGGGTGCCCTTGCAGGCCGGCCCGCACGACAGGACCTTCGATGAATATCCCGAGGAGTCGATCGCCGCCTGGCACGAGCGACTCGGGCTGGAGCGCTGATCGGGCGGTTCCGGGCGCGCGGCTTCTTCCGGCGTGGCATTGCCGGCGGCGGTGCAACCTCATACTTCGAGACGCGGCTACGCCGCTCCTCAGCATGAGGGCACAGACTTCAGAGCCTCATGCTGAGCCGGCGCGGAGCGCCGTCTCGAAGCATGAGGTCGCTCAATGGCCGGAGTCCCTGCGCGAACAGCGCTCTCGGGCCGCTTCTGCCTGTCAAGGCGGCCGCCCCGAGTCTCGCTGGCACGCGCGGGCGGCGACCCCGGCCCCGCGGCCCGAAGACTGCCCGCGGTTGGCAGTCGAGACCCGCCGCGATAGATTGCGCGGCGGGCGAGAGCGGAACGGACCGGGAGACGGGCTTGCGATTCGGAGCGGTTTTGACGGCCGGCGTGGCGGTAACCCTCGCATCCTGGTCGGGCGCCCTGCCGGCGGCGGCGCAGGATGACGGCGACGCCTGGGAGCCGTGGGAGAGATGGAGCTTCGCGGCCGGCGGCTTCGTCGCCGATCTCGACAATACCATCCGCATCGGCGTACCGGGGGTCGGCGTCGAGATCGACGTCGAGGATGCGCTCGGCCTCGACCGCACCCAGATCGTCTACCGTCTCGACGGCGCCTACCGGTTCGGGCGCACGCGCCGCCACCGCCTGGACGTCACCTGGTTCGACCTGTCGCGCGACGCGACCCGCGTGCTCGAGCAGGAGATCGAGATCGACGGCGTCATCTATCCCGTCGGCACGACGGTGCGCAGCGAGTACGACCTGCAGTTCCTCAACGCGCGCTACAGCTATTCGCTCTACCAGGATGACCGCGTCGACCTCGCGGGGTCGCTCGGCCTGCACATCACCGATGTCGGCCTCGTGGTCGACGAACCCGCGAGAGGCCGCCGCGGTGACGGCTGGACCGCGCCCCTGCCGCTGATCGGCGCGCGGCTGGACGTGGCGATTACGCCGAACTGGTACATGCGCTCGCACGCGGCCGGGCTGTGGATCAAAACCGGCGATTTCGAGGGCCGGATCGCCGACCTGCTGTTCGCCGGGGAATACCGGGGATGGGAGAAGTTCGCGATCGGCGCCGGGGTCAACTCGGTGCGGCTGTTCGTCGAGTCGAGCGACTTTGGCGGCTTCAACGGCCGTATCGAGTCGAATTTCGTCGGCCTGATGCTGTACGGCAAGGCGCTGTTCTGACGGCGCTGCGGCGGCACGGCTGGGCCTTTTGGCCAAACGTCTGACTTGGCTCGCAGCATGCCCGATGTACAATGGGCTGAGTAAGACGATGTCGGGCGCGCTTGCGGCCGCACCAAACAGCACTCACACCAGCGTGCATGAGCGGCGGCGTGCCGACAACTCTTTTGGACGGGATATCCGGATGAGACATGTGAAGCTCTTGGCAGGGGCGGCCGTTGTCATCGCCATGGCATGGCCGGCGTTCGCGCAGGAGGATGCCGCGCCGAGGGGCCCGTGGGAGAAGTGGAGCATCAGCGGCGGCATGTTCATCGCCGACCTCGACAACACGATCCGGCTCGGCGCGTCCGGCGTCGGCATCGAGGTCGATCTGGAAGAAGCCCTCGGCCTGAAGAGCGGGCAGACGGTAGTCCGCTTCGACGGCGCCTACCGCTTCGGCATCGAGGAACGCCACCGCGTCGACTTCACCTGGTTCGACCTGTCGCGCGATGCGACCAGGACGCTGCAGGCGGATATCACATTGCCCGACGGGACGGTTCTTCCGATCGGGACCACCGTCGCCAGCGAGTTCAATCTTGCCTTCTACAATGTCCGCTACGGCTATTCGTTCCTCAAGGACGACCGCATCGATTTCGCCGGCTCGCTGGGGTTGCATATCACCGATGTCGGCCTTTTTCTCACGGACACCTCTGGCGTGCTCGGCGCCGGCGGTGACGGCGTCACCGCGCCCCTGCCGGTGATCGGCGGGCGCCTCGACGTGGCGCTGACCCCGAAATGGTACGTGCGCTCGTCGCTGGAGGCGTTCTACCTCGAATTCGACAGCTTTACCGGCTCTCTCGTCGACATCCTGGTGAGCGCGGAATACCGGGCCTGGGAGAACTTCGCCCTCGGTATCGGCGTGAACTCCGTGCATCTGACGGTCGAGAACGACAACTCGCTCGGGCTCGAGTTCGACGGCCGGGTCAAAAGCGATTTCAGCGGCCTGATGTTCTACGGCAAGGCGATGTTCTGACGCGCCCGCCGACCCGGCGGCCGGGAGTGCCGGATCCGCGCGCCAATCAGTGGATCTGGTGCACCTCGTGCGGGCTGTCGAGCGAGAAGGCCGGCACCGCGACGTTGAACATCCGGCCCTCGGGGCCTTCCATTTCATAGGTGCCGACCATCACCCCGGAGGGCGTGGAGAGCGGCGTGCCGCTGGTATATTCGAACGACTCGCCGGGGTCGAGGACCGGTTGCTCGCCGACCACGCCGGGGCCCCGCACCTCCTGCACGCGGCCCTGCGCGTCGGTGATCTTCCAGTGCCGGTTGCGCAGCTGCACCCGGCGCTCACCCAAATTCTCGATGCGGATGTGGTAGGCCCAGACATAGTGATTGTCCGACGGCTCGGACTGCTCGTCGAGATAGACCGGGCGGACCGTGACCTTGATGTCGTCGGTGATCGCTTCGTACATCGCGTGATCCTCCTCATGTCCCCCCGGCCGGGCGAATGCCGGCTGCGCTAATGTATGGCGCGGCCGCAAAATGTCCAGCCGCAACGGGCCGGCGGCGCCGGGCAAACGATGCGCCGCGCGGCGCGCTGTCCCGCCTCTGTCAGGCTAGGCGCCGATTCCGGCGCAATTAGGGCGCGAATGGGGCGCCGGCCCCTGCCCCGCTCACTCGAAGGCAACGCCCGGGCGCGCGCCGGCCTTCTTCAGGATCGAGGCCAGCGGGCAGAAGCCCGAGAACGCGGCCTGCAGCAGATTGGCGCCGACGAAGGCGGTCAGCCACAGCCAGTGCACCGAGTGGAGCTGCGAGAGCACGAGGCTGGCGAGGATCATGGCGCCGGCGAAGGCCATGACGATGCGGTCGATGGTCATGAGGTATCGGTTCCCTGGTTGATGCGGCCCCGCGGGCCTGCTTGCTCTATTATATAAGTCTTTTCTAATGTAATGGCAAGCCCGGGAACCCTGAATTTCCGGAGCCCATAGGGTGTCTCCGATCGTCCACGACAGCCGGCGGCATCAGCCGATCTCGACGACCGGCCCGGCGGCGGCGCGGGCATCGTCGGGGTCATGGGTGACGAGCAGGACCGGCAGGCCCCGCTCGGTGGCGTGGTCGAAGACGAAGCGGCGGATGCGGTCGCGCAAAGCCGCGTCGAGCCGCGCGAACGGCTCGTCCAGCAGCAGCGCCTTGGGCTCGGCCAGCAGCGTGCGCATCAGGGCGATGCGGGCCCGCTGGCCGCCGGACAGGGTCGCCGGGTCGCGCGCGGCGAAGCCGGGCAGCTCGGCCTCCGCCAGCGCCGCCTCGATGCGCGCCTGCCGCTCGGCCCGGGCGAGGCCCGGCGGCAGCCCGAAGCCCAGATTGCCGCCGACCGACAGATGCGGGAACAGAAGATCGTCCTGGAACAGGATGCCGATCCGCCGCGCCTCCGGCGGCAGGCCGGTGATGTCGATCCCGTCGAGCGTGGCCCGGCCGGCGATCCGGAAGGCCGGATCGACGACGCCGCACAGCCACGCCAGCAGGGTCGACTTGCCGGAGCCGCTCGGGCCCATCACGGTGACGATTTCGCCCGGCGCGACGACGAGGTCGAGGCCCGCGATCAGCGGGGCGCCGTCGAGCGCGACGGTGACGTCGTCGAGCGCAAGGCCGCCGGCGCCGCTCATGCGGTGAACGCCTTCATGCCGCGGCGCTCGCGGTAGAGCCATGCCGGGATCAGCAGCGCCAGGGTAAAGCCGAGCCACGGCAGCAGCGCCTGGAGGAACGCGTAGACCCCGATGACCCGGCGGTCGCCGCCCGCGGCAAGGCTCACCGCCTCGGTGGTCAGCGTCGCGAAGCGCCCGCCGCCGGCGAACACGGTCGGCAGATACTCGCCGACGCTGACCGCGAAGCCGACGGCGAACGCGAACAGCACGGGGCGCAACAGCATCGGCAATTTCACGCGCCACAGCACCCGGGCCGGCGACGCGCCGAGGCACAGCGCGGTGCGGCCGTAGCGCTCGTCCAGACGGCGCCATGGCCCGGCCAGCGCCAGGAACACATAGGGCAGCACGAACAGAAGATGGCCCCAGACCAGCGCCGCCCAGCTGCCGTCAAGGCCGGCCGCGACGAGCAGCACCTGGACCCCGAACAGGAAGGCGATCTGCGGCGCCAGCAGCGGCGCATAGATCAGCCACAGGACCCGCGAGCCGGGCGTCACCCGGTAGCGTTGCTCGTTCTCGAGGCAGCCGACGACCAGCACGATCGCGACCAGCGCCGCGGTCGCCGCCACGGACACGGTGATCCAGCCCGGCCAGGCGAGCGCCGCGCCCTGGCGCGTCCAGTTGCCGATCGTCCAGTCGGACGGCAGCAGCTCCGGCCAGCGCCAGCGGCGCGCCACCGACCACAGCGCCATCCCGAGGATGCCGAGCAGGCCGAGCCCGAAGACCAGGCCCAACGCACCGGTCGCGGCAATCCGCCCGCCACGCCCGCCGCGGCCGCGGCCGCCGGCCGCGATCCACCAGCGGCCGAGCAAGCCTGTCAGCCTTTCGCCGGCGCGGATGGTCCCGAGCGCCGCGATGACCAGCAGGAACTGCAGTCCGGCCCCGGCCGCGGCGACGAACTGGCGATCAAGGTCCGGGTCGCTGAACCAGCGCAACACGCGGGGCGCCAGCGGCGGCGGCGTGCCCGGCGCCAGCACCAGCGCCATGTCGACCACCGACAGCGAGTAGGCGACCACCGCATAGAAGGGCAGGCGGATCTGCGGCCAGACCAGCGGCAGCACCGTCTTGAACCAGGCCGTGGCGGGCCCGTAGCCGAGCGAGCGGGCAACCGCGAGGGTGCGGTCGGCCGGCACCTGGCCGAGCGCCGCCAGCGTCATCAGCAACAGGAACGGCACCTCCTTCAGCACAAGCCCGCAGACCAGCGCGACGCCATACGGATCCGGCGCGGTCGCAAGGTCCGGGGGCCGCTCCCAGCCGCTCAGCCAGGGCGAGACGATGCGCGCCGCCCAGCCGCTGGGCGCGGCCAGGAAGGCGAAGCCGATCGCCACCGCGACATGGGGCACCGCCAGCAGCGGCGCCAGCAACCGCCGCACCACGGCGACCGGCCGGCTGCCGTGACACGCGGCGAGGAAGGCCAGTACCATCGCGAGGGACACCGCCGCAGCGGCAAAGCCCGTGGTCAGCGTCAGCCGCAGCGAGGTTTCGAGCCCGGGCTCGGCGAACAACCGCCGCCACGGGGCGAGGCTGAACTCGGTGCCGCCCAGCGCCGGGAGGATGCCGAAGGCAGGCAGGAAGGTGCCGACCAGCCCGGCGGCGATCGGGCCCAGGAACAGCAGCAGCGTCAGCGCGGGGATCCAGCGCAGCATGGCGGTCAGGGCAGCGCGACCCGATGCTTCGAGAGGGCTGCGCTCGCAGCCTCCTCAGCATGACGCGTGTCTTGTCGAAACGCCTGGCGCCTCATCCCGGGGCGGGCCGCCGCGCCGAGTGGTCGCCGGCAGGCGACGTGCGCCAGCCGCGAGACAAAAGGCCCGTCTCGAAGCGTGAGGTCGTGCCGCCGGATCGATGTCATTACGAGCCGTAACGGGCGAGCCAAGCCTCCTCGATGCGGGTCATCCAGCTCGGATGCGGCTCCGGCAGGGTACGGCCCAGCGCCTCGGGCGGCAGGGTGGCGGCGCCGCGCGGCAGGTCGGCGAACAGCTTGCGGCCGGCGGCGTCGATCCGGTCGACTGCGAGAACGGTGTTGTCGCCCCAGACCTCCGGGTTTTCCTTTCGCGCCTGGGCCTCGGGCGACATCAGGAAATTGGCGACCACCATCGCCCCCTCGGGCGCCTTGGCATTGTAGGGGATGGCAACGAAATGGGTATTGCCGATCGTGCCGGCCGCGAGCACGAAGCTGCGCGCCGTTTCGGGCAGCAGGCCGGCGGCGATCGCCGACGAGGCCTCGGCCGGGTAGAACGAGATGGCGATGTCGACCTCGCCGTCGTCCAGGAGGCGGATCAGCGCCGGACCATTCTTCGGCCAGACCTTGCCGCCGCGCCACAGATGCGGCGTCAGCTCGTCGAGAAAGGCCCACATCGGCGCGGTCACCGCATCGAAATTCGCGCCGGCCGGCTGTTGCAGCACCGACGGATCGGTCGCCGTCTCGTACACCACCTGCTTGAGGAAGGTCGAGCCGATGAAGTCCGGCGGCGCCGGATAGGCGACCCGCCCCGGATGCGCCTTGGCATGGGCGAGGATCGCCGCCATGCTTCGCGGCGGATCGGCGAGCATGGCGCTGTCATGGATGAAGTTCAGCTTCGCCATGCCCCAGGGCGCCTCGAGACCGTCGGTCGGCACCGTGAAATCGAGCCGCACCGTCGGCTTGTTCTCGACATCGACCAGCGCGAAATTCGGCAGCTGCTCGGCGAACGGGCCGAACAGCAGGTCCTGGTCCTTCATCGCCTTGAAGTTCTCGCCATTAATCCAGATCAGGTCGACCGAGCCGCCCTCATGCCGCCCCGCGGTCTTCTCGGCCAGCACCTTGCGCACCGCCTCGGCGGTATCCGACAGTTTGACGTGACGCAGGGTGACGCCGTACTCCGCCTGCACCCTCTGGCCGACCCAGGCAATGTAGGCGTTGATCCTCTCATCGCCGCCCCAGGCGTTCCAGAACACCTCCTGGCCACGCGCCTTGGCGGTGACATCGGCCCAATCGAACGATTGCGCTCCGGCACCCCATGGCATTGCCGCAACCGCGAACAGGACAGCCAGAAAATTCGGTATCGTACGCATCGGTCCGGGCCTTTCGGTCACTGTCGGTTCCGTCCGCCGCCGACCCTAGCGGCATCGGCCGGCCCTGTCAGCCATGCAGAAGGCCGCTGACGCAAGTGTGATGGATGCACCGCCGCGCCCGGCGTCAAGCCAGAGGCTGACATCGCCGCTTCGGCGCACTAGGTTTAGGGTGCAGGCATCGATCAACAGCGAGAAAGAAACGCCATGCCGTCCGAAGCCGCAAGCAATGCCTTGAACACGGGTTCCACCGCCCGGCCCTCCCGCGAGGAGGCGGAATCCGCCGTGCGGACACTGATCCGCTGGATCGGAGACGACCCGGACCGGGAGGGATTGCTCGATACGCCGGGCCGGGTGACGCGCGCCTGGGAGGAGTTCGGCGCCGGCTACCATCAGGATCCGCGCGAGATCTTGGCCCGCACCTTCGAGGAGATCGCCGGCTATGACGAGATGGTGGTGCTGCGCGACATCGGCTTCGAGAGCCATTGCGAGCATCACATGCTGCCGATCATCGGCCGCGCCCATGTCGCCTATCTGCCCCGCAAGCGCGTCGTCGGTATCTCGAAGCTGGCCCGCATCGTCGAGGCCTTTGCCCGGCGGCTGCAGATCCAGGAGAAGATGACGGCCGAGATCGCCGACATGATCCAGGAGGTGCTGGACCCGCACGGCGTCGCCGTCGTGGTCGACGCGGCGCATCACTGCATGACGACGCGCGGGGTCCGCCGTGGCGGCGTCAACATGGTGACCAGCCGCATGCTCGGCGCGTTCCGCAAGGACCCGTCAACGCGCCGCGAGTTCCTGGCGATGATCGGCCATCCGCACGTCAATGTCGGGTGAGCCGAACACTGCAACGCGAGATGAGAGGACGGACATGACGGAACCGCTGAACCGGGAGGAGATTATCGCGCTGCTGAAGCGGCTGGGCGAGGCGGACGACGCCGCGGTGCTGGAGGCGGGGCGGGCGCTGCACGCGATGGTCACCGATGCCGATACCGGCTGGGACGACCTGCTGGTTTCCCAAGACGGCGTCGAGACCGAAGCCGCAGACACGGCGGCGGCGCCGGTGCCGGCCGATCCGGGCAGTCGCGACGGCGAAGCGATGGCCCTGATCGACAAGCTGCTGGCCCGGCCCGGCATCACCGAGGATTTCCGGCGTGAGATGGAAGGCTACCGGGCCGATATCGGCGACGGCGATTTTACCGATTCTGACCTGAAATATCTGCGCGCCGTCGACAAGCGTCTGTCCGGGAAGGGCTGACGGCAACGCCGCAAGGCCGCCGCAGATGGCCCGCCCCGCGCGGGACATGACCCGCTAGATATGGCACCGCGCCGCGGAGACGGCTAGACTGGGCCATGCCCGCCGTCGACGCGACGCCCCAATCCCGCGCACAGCTCACGCTGCTGCTCGCCGGCGACGTGATGACCGGCCGCGGCATCGACCAGGCGCTGCCGCACCCCTGCGATCCGCAGCTTTACGAGGACTACATCACCTCGGCGGTCGATTATCTGAGGCTGGCCGAGGCGGCGAGCGGCCCGATCCCGCACCCTGTCGACTTTTCCTATGTCTGGGGCGATGCGCTGGCCGAGATCGAGCGGCGCCAACCGGCCGTGCGGGTGATCAATCTCGAGACCGCGATCACGACAAGCACGGAGCGGCAACCCAAGGGCATCAACTACCGCATGAACCCGCGGAACGTCCCGGTGCTGTCGGCGGCGCGCATCGACTGTTGCGGCCTGGCCAACAACCACGTGCTCGATTGGGGCGTTGGCGGTCTTGTGGAGACCCTTGAGACGCTGGCCGAAGCCGGCATCGCGCGAACGGGGGCCGGCCGTGACGCCGCGGAGGCGACGGCCCCGGCTGTGCTGCAGGTCGCCGAGGGCCGGGTCCTCGTTTACGCATTTGGCGCGCAGTCCAGCGGGGTGCCGCGCAGCTGGGCCGCGACCGCCGGGCGGCCCGGGGTCAACTTCCTCGCCGATCTAGGCGACCGTCAGGTCGAGGCGATCGCGTCGGCGGTGGCGGCGCACAGGACCGTCGGCGATCTCGTCGTCGTCTCGTTGCACTGGGGCGGCAACTGGGGATACGAGATCCCGCGCGAGCGCATCGCCTTCGCCCGCGGGCTGATCGACCGGGCCGGCGTCGACATCGTGTTCGGCCATTCGGCCCATCACCGACAGGCCATCGAGGTCCATTCCGGCAAGCTGATCCTCTATGGCTGCGGCGATTTCCTGAACGATTACGAGGGAATCCGCGGTTACGAGGGATACCGCGACGACCTCGTGCTGATGTACCTGCCGACCGTCCGCCGTGCCGACGGCAGGCTCGAGCGGTTGACCATGATGCCGTTTCAGATCCGAAAATTCCGTCTCGCCCGCGCCGTACCCGCCGATGCGGCGTGGCTATCCGACCTCCTGACCCGCGAGGGCCGGCGCTTCGGGACCCGGGCGCGGCTCGATGCGGACGACTCCCTGACCCTCGAATGGGCGTGAACCGCTACGGTCGGCC
>CP070634.1:1168925-1172402 GCA_020356105.1 Rhodospirillales bacterium
GGCCAGACCTGGGTCTATTTCCTCACCCCCTGGGGCATGCAGCTGGAGCTCGTCTGCTTCCCGAACGGTAAGGGCTACGAGAAGGACACCGACCGCCGGCTCTGGCACCCGGCGCGGCCGCAGGAATAGGGGCAGGCACCGCAACGCGAAGGAGGTAGCCATGGCACGACGCATCGTCGACATCTCGGTGCCGCTGGAGGGCGGGATCAAGTCCGACCCGCCGGGCATGGAGCCGAAGATCGAATACGTCACGCAAGCGCAGAACGCCGAATACATGACCAGCTTCTTCCCCGGGCTGAAGACCGAGGATTTGCCCGACGGGCAGGGCTGGGCCATCGAGTTCGCCCATATCACGACCCATAGCGGCACCCATCTCGACGCGCCCTACCATTTTCACACCACGATGGACCGCGGCCAGCGTGCCATCACCATCGACGAGGTGAATCTCGAATGGTGCTTCCAGCCGGGGGTCAAGCTCGACTTCCGGCATTTCGAGGACGGCTATGTGGCGACCGCGGCCGATGTCGAGGCCGAGCTGGACCGCATCGGGCACGAGCTGAAACCGCTGGAGATCGTCCTCGTCAACACCGCCGCCGGCGCCCGCTACGGCCAGGACGACTATGTGTCGAGCGGCTGCGGCATGGGCCGCGAGGCGACGCTATGGCTGCTGGAGCGCGGCGTCCGGCTGACCGGCACCGACGGCTGGAGCTGGGATGCCCCCTTCGTGCACACCAAGGACCGCTATGCGGAGTCCCGCGATGCCGGGATCATCTGGGAGGGCCACCGCGTCGGCATGGAGATCGGCTACTGCCATCTCGAGAAGCTCGGCAATCTCGCCGCGTTGCCGGCGGACGGCTTCACCGTCGCCTGCTTCCCGGTCAAGGTCAAGGGCGGCTCCGCCGGCTGGACACGCGCCGTCGCCATCTTCGATGAGTGACTGCGATCGGCACGACCTCCCCCTTCGAGACGGCTGCTCCGCAGCCTCCTCAGGGTGAGGGCATAGATTTCGGAGCCTCATGCTGAGGAGCCCCGCAGGGGCGTCTCGAAGCATGAGGTCGCTCGTATGGGGGACGGCACATGACGGACAAACGGATCGGCTGGATCGGGCTCGGCAAGATGGGGGCACCGATGGCACTGAACCTGGTTGCGGCGGGCTTCCCGCTCACCGTCTACAACCGCACCGCCGCGAAGACCGCGCCGCTGGCCGAGGCCGGCGCGGGCGTCGCGGCCTCGATCGCCGAGCTCGCCGGCGCCTCGGATATCGTTTTCTCGATGATCGACGACGATGCCGCGCTGGAGGCGGTGGCGGCGGAGGTGCTGGCGGCGGCGACGCCGGGTACCGTCTATGCCGATATGAGCACGGTCTCGCCCGCGGCCTCGGCCCGTGTCGCCGAGCGGGCGGCAGCGGCGGAGATCGCCTATGTGCGCGCGCCGGTCCTCGGCAGCACGAATTTCGCCGCCGCGGCGCAGCTGGTCGTGCTCGTCTCCGGGCCGGAGGACGCCTGCGCCGCCTGCACCCCCGTCTTCGCGGCGTTGGGCCGCAAGATCGTGTCGATGGGAGTCGGTGAGGAGGCGCGCACGGTCAAGCTCGTCATCAACATGATGATCGGCACCACCGCGGCGATGGTCGGCGAGGCACTGACATTCGGGGAACGCGCCGGCCTCGACTGGGCGACCATGATCGACGTCATCGCCGACAGCCCGGTGGCCTCGCCGCTGGTCGGCTACAAGACGCAGATGCTGAAAGAGCGCGATTTCGCGCCGGCCTTCTCGGCGGCGCAGATGGCCAAGGATTTCGACCTGATCCTCGATACCGCCCGCGCCGGCGACCTGCCGATGCCGGTCGCCGGCACGGTGCGCCAGCTGTGGAGCGCGATGATGGCCGGCGGCCGCGGCGAGCTCGACATGTTCGCCTGCGTCGCGCAGCTCGAGGCGATGGCGGGGCTGGATGCGCCGTCGGAGGGTCAGAAATCATCCGGCTGAGGCGGCACCGAGCGACCTCGCCCTTCGAGACGGGCTGCCTTTTCGCGGCTCGCACACGCCGCCTGCCGGCGGCTGCTCGACGCGGCGGCCCTCCTCAGGGTGAGGCTCCAAAGTTTCTGCCCTCATGCTGAGGAGCGGCGGAGCCGCGTCTCGAAGTATGAGGTCGCGCCGAACTGCAGATCAGGACCAGCGCGATCAGGCGATGGCCCCTCAGGGAGCGCGCAGCGCCGCGGGCGCGGATATCAAATCCGCACCCGATCCCGTAGCCATCCCGCTGCGCGCTTGCGTCCTGTCACCACCGATTAAACCCCCAGGTAATACTGCTTGATCATGTCGTTGTCCTGAAGGTCCTGCGCGTTCTTGCCCTCGAAGGCGATCTCGCCATGCACGATGATGTAGCCGCGGTCGGCGATCTTGATCGCCTGGTTGAAGTTCTGCTCGGCCATCATCACCGTCAGCTGGCGCTTCTCCTTGAGCTCCTTGATCTTGGCGATCATGCGGCTGACCAGAATCGGTGCGAGGCCGACCGAGGGCTCGTCGATGAGCAGGATCCGGGGCTCCGCCATCAGGGCGCGTGCGACCGCCAGCATCTGCTGCTCGCCGCCGCTCATGCTGCCGGCCCTTTGGCTCTTGCGCTCGCGCAGCGTCGGAAAGGCCTCGAAGCAGATCTCCAGATTCTGCTCGATGCGCGCCCGCGCGTCCTTGCGGAAGGCGCCGAGCATGAGGTTCTCCTCCACGGTCAGGGCCGGGAACAGGCGTCGCCCTTCGGGCACCAGGGTGATGCCCAGATCGACGATCTGCTCGGGCGTCTTGCCGATGAGGTCGAAGCGCTCGCCGTCGGCCTCGAGATAGATCTCGCCGGCGCTCGGTCGCACGATGCCCATGATGCAGTTGATCAGCGTGCTCTTGCCGTTGCCGTTCGATCCCAGCAGCACGACGGTTTCGCCATGCTCCACGGAGATGGACACGCCATGCAGCACCTGGACCGTGCCGTAGCCGGCGGCAACATTGTCGACGACGATCCTATTCGCCAAGGTAAGCCTTCTCCACCAGTGGGTTGCTGACGATCTCGTCGGGCGTGCCCTCGGCGATCTTCTTGCCCGCGTCGAGGACGACGATGCGCTGCGAGAACTGCATGACCGCCTTCATCACATGCTCGATCATGATCACCCCGACGCCGCGCTCGTTGAGCGCGAACAGGCGGCCGAGGATCTCGTCGACCTCCACGCCCGACAGCCCGGCCATGGCCTCGTCGGAGATCAGCAGGTCGGGCTTGGCGGCCATGGCCCGCGCGAGCTCCAGCTTGCGCATGTCGATCTGCGTGAGGCTGCCGGAATGCTCGTGCGCCTTGTCGGCAAGGCCGATCAGTTCGAGGATCCCCATGCCCTCATCGCGGCGCTCCGCCATCGTGGTGCGCTTGCTCGTCGCATATTCCAGCGGGATGCACAGGTTCTCCAGTACCGTCATGCTGCTGAACGGCTTGGGCAGCTGGAA
>CP070634.1:1172502-1187639 GCA_020356105.1 Rhodospirillales bacterium
GACTGGCTGAAGAACGTGATCTTCGGCGATCCGACGATCAGCATGAAGGAATCGGTGCTGAAGGAAGCCATCGCCGCCCGCCGCGATGAATTCGGCGCCAGCTGACCAGCCGCCCCGGCGCCTGACGGTTCAGTATCCCTTTTTCAGGTCGACCATGTCGGGGACCGGATCGCCGCGGATGAAGCGGCGCAGGTTCTCGGCGATCAGACGGCCGCCGGCCAGGGGGTCGATCAGCGATGCGACGTGCGGCGTGACCAGGATCTTCGGGTGTGCCCAGAACGGATGATCCGGCGGTAGCGGTTCCTCGCGGAATACATCGAGCGTCGCGCCGCCGAGGCGGCCGCAGTCGAGCGCCGGGATGAGGTCCTCCTCGATCAGATGCTCGCCGCGACCCGCGTTGACGATGCAGGCGCCCTCGGGGAGTTTCTCGAACAGCGCGGCATTCAGGATGCCGTCGGTGCGCGGCGTCAGGGGCAGCAGGTTGACGAGAATCTCGCTCTGCGACAGGAAGCCGTCGAGCGCGTCCGGTCCGTGGAACCCGGTGATCCCGGCCAGCCGCTTCTGCGAGCGCGACCAGCCCGCCGTATCGAAGCCGAGATAGGCCAGCGCCTCGGCGCAGGCGCGGCCCATATTTCCAAGGCCCATGACGCCGACCCTGCGGTCCGGCGCGGGCGGCGTGATGTGCTGGTCCCAGGACGCGGTGGCCTGTTGCGCCTCGAATTCGGGCAGTCGCCGATGGAAACGCAATACGTGCAGCATCACATATTCGCGCATGCGCTGGCGCAGATCGGTGCCGACGGTGCGGATGATGGGGATATCGGGGGGCAACTCCGGATCGGCGTAAATGTGGTCGACACCGGCGCCGATCGAAACGATGCACTTCAGATTGGGAAACCGCTTCAGCCCCCCGGGCGGGGGGCGCCAGACAACGGCGTATTCAACGTCCTCGGGATCGCCCGGGTCCTCCCACAGCCGGCAATCGAACTCGGGCAGGAGGCGCTGCATCGTCTCCTTCCACCAGCCGGCCCGCGCCGGGCCCACCTTGATCACGACACTCACGACCGAACGCTCCTTATGCCTTGCCCCCCGCGCACCCGACGCGGGCGCGGCGGGGGGCAAGCCTATTCGCGGGCCGGCCGCGCCGCAAGGTGACCGGTTCGTTGACCTGCCCGCAGCCATGCAGTTTAATCTGCGGGATCGCGGAGAGGATTGAAAAGCCCCTCTGCGCAATACGATAACCCGGCGGGACGACCGATGGCGCTGACCGTGGGTCCGACACGCCGCCGGGCAACAGGGACAGGAGGCTTGAGCCATGAGAACGACGAGACGAATTGCGCTGGCGGCCCTCGCGGGCGGCTTTGCCGCCGTCGGGCTGGCGGCCGGCGTGGCGGCTGCCGAGACGACCTGGCGATTTGCCAGCAAGATGCCGGTGGATTCGCCGGAAGGTAAGGTGTTCCAGAAGTTTGCCGATCTCGCCGAGACATATTCCGGCGGGTCGATCAAGGTCGTCGTCTATCCGAACGAGCAGCTCGGCAAGACCGATGCGGTGATGGAGCAGATGAAGCTGGGCACTGTGCATCTGTACGGTGAGGGCTCGTCCTACCTGCGCAAATGGGTGCCCGAGATCGAATGGATCTCCGCCGCGTTCATGTTCGACGATCGCGATCATTGGGTGCGCTTCATGAACACCGACCTCGTCAAGGGGTGGTTCGACGAAGCCTCGAAGAAGGCGGGAATCATGGTCCTTGGCGACCCGACCGGGGTCCAGCGCGGTCCCTACCGCGTGATGGTGACCAGGCGCGACGTCAAGAATTTCGACGATATCAGCGGCCTGAAGCTGCGCATGCATCCCTCGAAGACCGCTGTTGCGACGTGGACGCATCTCGGGGCGGACGTCAAGACGCTGGCTTGGACCGACGTCTACCAGTCGATCGACAAGGGGATCGTCGAGGCGGTCAACAGCCCGATCGCGCTGGTCGAGTCGATGCGCTTCTACGAGGTGGCGCCGCATGTCGTGCGTCACGACGAGTATTACCAGTCGATCGGGTTCATGATGAACAGCAAGGCTTACGACGCGCTGGATGATGCGCAGAGGGCCGCGGTCCACAAGGCGTATGAGGAGGCCGGGGCCTACAGCTTCGAGATCATGGAGCAGACGGCGAACGAATCGATCGAGCGCATGAAGGCCAAGGGCGTGACCTTCCTCGATGTCGACCGGGCACCGTTCGTCAAGTCGATGGGCGCATTCTACGAGAGGCTGGAAGCCGAGGGCAAACTGCCGGAAGGCTTCCTGGAGGCGGTCGCGGCGTCGCGCAAGATGTAGGCCGGCGCCTTGGATCCGGACGAGCGGGGCGGGTCGGCGATGGCACGGATCGTCGGCCCGCTCGACCACGCGCTGGGGGCCTGCGGCCGGCTGTTCCTGGTGCTGGCCAATCTCTGCCTGTTCCTGATGCTGCTCGGCACCGCGGCGACCATCATCCTGCGGCCGATCGGCATTTCCTTCTACTGGATCTGGCCGTGGACGATGGTGTTCTTCGTCTGGATGAGCTTCTTCGGCTTCTTTGCGGTCTACCGGTTGAAGAAGGATATCGCGGTCGATTTCGTGGTGCTGCATATCGGACCGAAAGCGATGGTGGCGAGCCGCTATTTCGTCGCGCTAGTCATTATCGTCGTGACCGGCACGATCCTCTGGCAGATGCCGACGATCATCGAAAGCCAGGCCGGCCCGGTCGACGGCGCCATCCTGCCGGGCGATCTCGAGGTCCAGCGCTATTTTCTGTCCTGGCCACTGGCGATCTCCTGCGCGCTGATCCTGCTCGAGGCGATCCTCGAGATTCTCAAGGCGGCCAGCGGCCTGCCCGAGGCGCCGCCCAGCCATCTGACCGATCCGGAGGGCTGAGCGATGATGGCGACGATCCTGTTCGTCGGCTTCATCGCCATGATCCTGCTGCGGGTGCCGATCTCGATGGCGATCGGCGCGGCTGTGCTGATGGCCTTTGTCACCAGCCCGTTCTCGGATGCGCTCTACATCGTGCCGCAGCAGATTCTCGAGGGCGTCAACAAGCCGTCGCTGGCCGCGGTGCCGTTCTTCATCATGGCTGGCAACCTGATGAACGTCGTCGGCATGACCGACCGCATCTTCAACTTCGCGAACGCTGTGGTCGGCCATCTGAAGGCGGGGCTGGCGCAGGTCAACGTGCTGTCTTCGATGCTGTTCGCCGGCGTGTCGGGCGCCGCTGTCGCCGACTGCGCCGGGCTCGGCGCGATCGAGATCAAGGCCATGCGCGAGCGCGGCTACAAGCCGGAATTCGCGGCCGCCGTAACGGTGTGCTCGGCCGTGATCGGACCGCTGATTCCGCCGTCGATCGGGCTCGTCATCTACGCCTTCCTCGCCCAGCAATCGGTCGAGCGCATGTTCCTGGCGGGTGTCGTGCCGGGCGTCCTGGTCGGCTTCTCGCTGATGGTGTTCAACAGGGTCCTCGCGGCACGTCACGATTTTCCGACTCAGCCGCGCGCGCCGATCACGACCGTGCTGCGCACCGGCGTGGACGGTGTCCTGGCCCTGTTCGCGCCGGCCATCATCGTCGGCTCGATCCTGACCGGCTGGGTGACCGCGACCGAGGCCGGCGTGCTGGCCTGCCTGTTCGCCATGGCGCTCGGCGTCTTCGTCTACCGCTCGCTGACCTGGGCGCGGTTCTGGAAGGCGCTGACCGACACCATGCTGATGACCTCGGTGATCATGATCATCATCGGCTTCTCGATCGCGATGGGCTGGCTTCTTGCCATCGACCAGGTGCCGATGAAGCTCGGCAACGCGATCTTCGCGCTGTCCGAGAACAAGAACGTGTTCCTGGCGCTGGTGCTGGTGTTCGTGCTGCTGGTCGGCACCGTCGTCGAGGGCGTGCCGGCGAAGCTGATGCTGGTGCCGATGCTGCTGCCGATCGTCGACGCCTACGGCATCGACCGGGTGCATTTCGGGCTGGTGCTGCAGCTCTCGCTGCTGATGGGCATCGCGACGCCGCCGATGGGGATCGGCCTCTACATCATGGTCGAGGTCGGCAAGGTCCCGTTCGAGCGGGTCTCGCTGTCGGTGATCCCCTTCATGGTGCCGCTGACCCTGGTGCTGCTGCTGATCACCTTCGTGCCGGATACGGTGACCTGGTTCCCGAACCTGATCCTGGGGCCGGATTAGCTCATCGGCCGGAACGCTTCTTCTCGACCATGGCGCTGGCGCCGGTTCTGTCGCCGAGTTTCGCACCCGCGGCGATCTTCTCGTGCGCCGCCGGTTCTGCCGCCTGTTTCTCCAGCGCCCAGTCGACATCGGCTTCGGCCTCGCCGGCTGGCATGACAAGGACGCCCGAGAAATCGGCGATCACGACGTCGCCGGGATGGACCACCGCACCGCCGCAAGAAACCGGTACGTTGAAGCTGCCACCGATATCGTAGAGCCGCGTCGTGATCGGGGATGCGCCGCGACACCAGACCGGCAGGTCGTATTGCTCGATTTCCGGGAAGTCGGTGCACGGCCCGTCGACGATCACCCCCTCGCAACCGGTCGCCTTGATCGCCACGGCGACGCCGCCGCCGAGGCAGGCGTGCTTGTCGTCGCCGAGCCGGTCGATCACCAGCACGTCGCCCGGCCGCAAGAACTGGATGATATGGTGCAGCAGCGTCGAATCCTGGCCCGGCAGCGCGAGCGTGACCGCGGTCCCGGCTATTCTGCGGTCTGGCAGGACACACTGGATGCGCCGGTCGACGAAGCCCATATGGCGGCGGTGGCCGACCGTCGCCGTCTCCACCCGGCGGCATTTGTCGATCAGCGCCGCATCCGCCTGTGCCGGCATATCTCTCAAAATGTAGCTCATCGCCGTGTCGTCCCTGGCCGTTGCTGCTGGAGCGCCCGAGACTAGCACTGTATGCTGCCCCGCAACAGCCGTGGACGGGGGGGATCATGCAACAACGCGTCGAAACCTGGGAGGTTCGCAAGCGGGCGGTCGCGTCCCCGACCGGGGTCGTCGCGGCCCAGCACTGGCAGGCCGCCGAGGCCGGCGCGGCAATGTTGCGCCGCGGCGGCAACGCGATCGACGCGGCGGTCGCCTGCGCCTTCGCGCTCGCGGTCTGCGAACCCTGGATGAGCGGGCTCGGCGGCTCCGGCTATGCGGTCGTCTGGTCGGCCGATGAAGGACGGGGCGCGGCGATCGACTTCCAGGGCGTGCTGGCGCAGGGCATCGATCATCGCGATTATCCGCTCGACCCCGAAATCCCCGACGCGATCATGGGGTTCCCCGGCGTCAAGGACAACCGCAACGTGGTCGGTTACGGTGCGATTGCCGTCCCCGGTGCCGTGCGCGGCCTGTCGGACCTGCTCGGCCGTTACGGCAAGCTCGGACTCGATACCGTTCTGGAGCCGGCCATCGCCCTCGCCGAGGCGGGCCTGCCGGTCGACTGGCACGCCAGCCTGATGATCGCCCTGGCGATGAAGCATCTGCGCTCCGATCCCGTTGCGGCCGCGGTCTACCTGCCGGACGGCTGTCCGCCCGAGCCGCCGTGCCGCCTGCCGGTGGGCGCGCTGGCGGAAACCTTGAAGCGCCTTGCCGCCGCGGGGCCGGACGATTTCTATGCCGGCGCGCTGGCGGAACGCATCGCTGCGGATCTCGAGGCCGGCGGCAGCCCGATCCGGATCGAGGACCTGGCCGCCTACCGGTCGATCTGGCTCGACACGCTGTCCGGCTCGCATCGCGGCGCCGAGCTGCACACCGCCGGCGAAACCTCCGGCGGGCCACGGCTGCTCGAGTTCCTTGCGCACAGCGCGGCGACCCTCGATCCCGCGCGCGGCATCGGCGTCGAAACCTGGCAGGTTTATGCCGACGGGCTCGAGAAGGCCTGGACCACGCACAAGCGCAAGATCGGCCAGCTGCCGCCGGAACACGGTTGCACGACGCATCTGTCGTCCTGCGACGGCGCTGGCAATATGGTGGCGCTGACCTACACGCTGCTCGACCGGTTCGGCGCCCGCGTGATGCTGCCTGAGACCGGCATTGTGATGAACAACGCGGTCAGCTATTTCGACCCGCGACCGGGCTATCCGACGTCGATGGCGGGCGGCAAGCGGATCAACGCGTCCAACATGTGCCCGACCGTCTGCGTGCGTGACGGCGAAGCCTATTTCGCGATCGGTGCCTCGGGCGCCAACCGCATCGTCCCGGCGGTGGCGCAGATCGCCGGTTATATCCTCGACTATGGGCTGGGGCTGGAAGACGCCTTCCATGTACCGCGCGTCGATGCCTCGGCCCGCGGGTCGATCCAGCTCGATCCCCGGATGGGCGAAGCCGCCATCAACGCGCTCGGCGCGCGCCACGCCCTGGAGATCGCCGCGCTGGCGGTCTTTCCCAAGCTGTACGCCTGTCCGCAAGGTGTGATGCGCGCCGACGGCATCTGTTATGGCATGGCCGACCCGTCCCAGCCGATCGCCGGCGCGGCGGCGTGAGGGTTGCGCGACGCGCGTCGCTCAGAAGTGATAGGTCGGCGGGCAGGGCGTATCCTCGGGCGCCCGGGAATCGACGCGCTTTCTCGCCCGCGGATGGAATGGAAGCTCGTGCTCGCGCATGTAGGCGCGGACATCCCGCGGCGTCCAGTCGATCAGCGGATTGACCCGGATCAGCCTGCCCTCGACATCGACGCGCAGCGCGGTCTGCGGCGCCGGCAGATGATAGACGGCGCTGATCCAGCAATCGTAATGCACCATGATGTCGTTCAGGTGAACGAGCTGGTGAACATGTCCCAATCCGCTCGTGTATTCGGCCCACATCCGCTCGTAATGATCGGCGGCGTCGGGCAGCACCCCCGACTTCGCGCCCTCCGTGACCGAGATGCGGGTCAGCCCGAGGCGCCGGACGATCTCGTCGCGGTAGGCCTCGCTCTCCTCGAACAGCTCGCCCGGGCGGCAGAACACGATTGGTGTCGCCGGGTCGACATCGGCGACTAGCTTCAGAACGACGATGCTTGGCGCCCGCAAGGATGCGGTGACCACGGTTTCGCCGGCAAAGCGCTCGCTAATCAGATAGCGCAGCAATGCCTCGGTGGAGAGGCCATCGCAGGCCGCGCGTACGGCTTCGAAATCTTCCATCTTGCGTCCTCCGCGGACCTGTTCCGGCGCCGGTTCGGTTCAGGCCGGTCTTCAAGTCGAACACCGATGCACCCGCGAGTCAACGCGGCAATCGGCCCCGCCGGCGCGGCTGCGATCAGAGCGCGTCGAGCACCGTGCCGACGGCGTCGGCCGTCGCCTCGATATCGGCATCCGAATGGGCGAGGCAGCTCAGGCTATGCAGGGTGTTCGAGGGACTCATGAACACGCCCTGCCGGTGCAGCGCCAGCACGAAATCGCGAAACTTTGCGCGGTCGACATGGGCGCAGAAGTCGCGGTAATCGCCGATCGCCTCCCGGTCGGTGAAGAAGATCTGGAACATCGAACCGACGCCCTGAACGATGGCGCGGTGTTTGTTGGAGGCGCGAATCGCCGCGCGGATCCTTTCGGCCATGCGCTCGCCGATCTCGGCCAGCCTGCGATAGCCGGCACCGCCGTCGGCGAGCATCTCTTCGAGCATTGTCTTGGCGGCATACAGGCCGAGCCGCGGTGCGTTGTGACTGCCGAAATGCAGCACCTTGCCCCATTCGAGACCTTCCATCACGTGGTCGGGCCCGGCGATGGCGGCGACCGGGAAGCCCTGGCCCAGCGCCTTGCCATAGGAGGTCAGGTCGGGCCGCACGCCATAGAGTTCCGCCGCACCGCCGGCGGCAAGGCGGAAGCCGGTCACCGTCTCGTCGAGATAGAAGAGCGCGCCGTAGCGGTCGCACAGCTCCCTTATGTGCTGGAGGAAGCCCGGCTTCGGCGGGATGACGCCCATATTCGACATCGCCCCCTCGGTGACCACGCAGGCGGCGTCGTGGCCGTGCGCCGCCATCGCGCGCTCCAGCGCCTCCGGGTCGTTCCACGGCACGACATGGGTATCGCGCCACGATTCCGGCACGATGCCGGAGGAATCGGGGATCCGGATCGGGTCCTGCGGATGGCCGAGCGCCGTCGGCAGCTGCGGGTTGGTGTTGATCAGCACGGCATCGTACCAGCCGTGGTAATGGCCTTCGAACTTGATGATCTTGCGGCGGCCGGTGAGCCCCCGGCACAGGCGGATGCAGGCCATCACCGCCTCGGTGCCGGTATTGGCGAAGCGCACCTTGTCCGCATGCGGCAACAGCTCGACGAGCATCTCCGCGACCTCGACTTCGACCTCGAGGGCGGTGGCGAAATGCGTTCCGTTGGCGACCTCGGCACGGACCACCTCGACGATGCGCGGATGCGCGTGGCCCAACGGCAGCGCACCGAAAGACAGCATCCAGTCGATATAGCGGTTGCCGTCGACGTCCCACAGATAGGCGCCCTCGGCGCGGCGCATGTATTCGGGATAGGTGCCGAAGGCGGCCGGCCCGCGCGAGGCCGAACTGACGCCCTCGACCAGCACCTTGCTGGCGCGCTCGAAGAGTCTTGCGGATTCGGTGGTGTCCATGACGATGCCCCGTCCTCTTGCAGAGGACAGAATGCCCTGTTCGGTCAACCCGCGTCCACCGCGGCGAGCAGGTCTTCCGCCAGGGCCGGCGCATCGTCGGGATGCAGGCCTTCGACCGCCCGTCCGAGCAGCGCATGCAATGCCCTTGTGGTCGCCGCCGTGAACACCGCGGCGCCGTCGTTCTCGATCGTCTCCAGCCCGTCCCAGGGCAGCGCGGCAAGGTTGCTGGCGACGGCCTCATCCTGGCGCCATTCGGGCGCCAGGTCGAGCGTGACGCGGCGCGCGGCGATGCGTACCGGATAGCCGCCGATCAGGCCGGCCGGTGCCGGGACATGCATGCGAACCGCGCTGCGACCGGCCAGCGCCGGCAGCAGAACCGCGGCGGAGGACGCCGTCAGCCGGTTGAAATCGCGGTCGTAAGGAATCGGCCAGGGCTGGCTTATCGCCTCGCGCGCCAGCGCCGAAAGATCGCGCCCCGCAGCGCTGGCCGTGATCAGGAATGGCGGCATCTCCCCGGCCGCCGCGCCGCCATCCCGATAGGCGAAATATTCCAGCGCATGCTGGGCGACGAGCCGGACCTCGACGGTCTCGGGCTCATGACCGGTGGCCGCAGCCAGGACCATGCGGATCTTCGGCACGATCTCATCGACATTGCCGACGCCGCAGCCGGGCCCGGGCCCGGTGCGGTGCAGGATCGCGTTGACGACATCCGGGTAGGAGGCGCCGACCCACGGCGCGTCCAGCCCCGATTCGGCCCAGGCGCGGCGCACCGCCAGCATCGGCGCGAGATGGCAGGCAAGCCAGCCGGCGAACGGCACCTGCCGGGCGGCTTCGCCGCGCCGGCCCGACAGCCGGTCGAGCTTCCACCAGGGCAGCATGCTCGGCGCGGCGAGGGCGACATCTGGAGCGATGCGCCGGATCTCGGCCGCGGCGCCGGTCCTGTTGATGTCGAGTTCGCGGAATTCGATGCTCGGGAATCGGCCCTCTATGCCGGCCCCGATCCGGGCCAGATTCGTCCGGGCGATCCCGTAGGTCGGGTTGCGGCCGGCGACGACGATCTCGGCAAAGGCGCCGGTGCGCGCGACGGAGTCCAGAATATGGCCCGTCAGCTGCCCCAGCGATATCAGCAGCAGGCGGCTCATCCTGCTACCGGTCTAGCCTGTTCGGGCGGCCGAATAAAGGAGATAGGACGGGGAGCGCAAGGCTCCGCCGCCCTATCCCGAATGTCCGTTTCGATTCGGCGCGATGCGCGAGCGCCGGTCCTCGAGACGGACCGATGATCCGAAGGCCGCTGCCCGGGATATCCCCTCTGTCTTTCCTCCCCGGGGCCGCGGGCGCTGCCGGATGGCGGTCAGGGCACGAACGGGGTCTCGCCCAACAGGATCTCGGCCAGGATCGCCCAGCCGCCCGCCAGAAGATCGGAGACTCCGAGGATCGCCAGCACCGACAGGGATGCCGCCAGGCCAGCAATGATCGCGTATTCCACCATCGTCGCACCGCCGTCATCGGCGGCAAAATCTCTCAATGAAATCAATATGCGTTTCAATGTTCCATGTCTCGCTGCCGGTTTATCGCATAGTGTTGCGTCAGCCGGTTCCCGGGTGGCCAGCCCGACCGCGCGAAATCACGCGGTGTTTTGATGTTGCAAGCAATCTTCATACCACAATTTTGCGTTGCCGGCATGGTTAAAACGTTCTTAAGATCGTTTTATTCCAATCTTCTAAACTCGTTTTTGCGTTAATTAAGTCTTACGTTGCGGACAACGGTCGATCACGTCGTCGCAAACGTTGCGGCTGCGCGCGCCGAGCCGTGATACCACGCCCCGGAAACGGCGCGATCGCCCCGGACGGGATGTCGGACGCGCCTCGGTCGAATTTTATAAACTATTGAGAAAAATACATTTATGAGGTATCTTTGGCGGTGCGATTGGTGCCGCGGCCAAGGGGTGGTGGGTGCGGCGGCAACGCAGACAAACATCGCCGCTGCGCGGAACGGGAATAGACGTCGATGCGACACCGCGGCGAATGGCACGGGGAACAAAAAGGCGGCCGGGTCCGACAAAACGACGAGAAGAGTCTCGGGCCGCTTCGGGCGTTGCAGCAGGGAGAGACGGTAATGCGGGTGGAAAACCCGGGAACCGCGCAGTCGAAGAGGGGAGCGAGCGCATTTCTCGATGGCTGGGGATATATCCCCGATACGCCGATCGTTGCGGCAGCGATTGCAGTATTGCTCAAGGCGGGCCCGCGAGCGCGGGTGCTGAACGGCGGCTGGGCACCGGACGACGGGGGTCTGATGGCCTGCCGGCATGTCGTGGACGGGGTCGGCGAGGTCATGGTCTTCCTCGGATCGGACGGGGAACCGGCCGACGACCCTGATGTCGATGCCGGCTGGGCTGACGTCGAGACGGTATCGCCGCTGACTCTCGATGTCCTGGTTGCGATCCTCGCCAGGATCGCGGGGCAGGATTGTCTCGATGCTTCGCAGCGCATACGGCGAAGCCGGATCCCGGTGACGGCGCGTGCGATCCTGCGCGAAAAAGGGCTGACGCAGTGGGGCGCCAGGGGGGCGGTGCTGCGGCGTCGGATCGATCGCGAGATCAAGCGTCTCGCCGGTATGCGGTTTTCGCTTCGTCCGTCGTGCGAGCGGAGCGCGGATTTCGGTCGTGCGGCGGCCGGGGACGGCGGATCGGGTGACATTCGGCTGTTCCAGATCATCGGATCAAGGACCATCCAGTCAACGCGCAAGCGGCGTGCCTGCAATGCCGAGACAGCCTGGTCGATTCGACGCGGTCAATGGCCGGCTCCTGCGGATCGGCTGGCTGCGATGCCGCAAGCGATCCTGCAATTCGATCATCGCGACAATCGCGGCAGCGCCGTGCTGGCAAAGAAGATCGGGCTTGCCATGTGTATGCCGTGGCGCAGGTCGGGTCCGCAGGATCCACTGCGGTTGCCGGTTCGCGAGCTGCTGCGTGCGCTCGGAGAACTGCCCGCGCGCGATGCCCGCGGCAACCCCTGGGGCAGCCGTATGCGCGCGCGATTAGGGCAGGCGCTCTTGCGGCTACGGGAGATCGGGCTGCTGACGCATGTCGATCTACCGGCGGGGGCCGAGCCGGGCGCCGGCATCCGCCGAAGGGGCCGAATCGCCAACTGGCTCGACAGCGTTGTGATCCTGACCGGTGTTCCGTCAGGAGCCGCAGCGCGCGGCACAGCCGTCGGCCCGGTTCGAAAGATCCGTCGGCCAGGGCGGGCGGCTTCGGGGTTGCTGGAGCTGAATCGCGGCTCGGTCATTCGCGCCATGCGCACTCGCCGGCGTCTTTCGCAGCACCGCTTCGCTCGCGAGCTCGGAATTTCCGCGGCCTATCTCTCGCAGATCGAGAACGAACACCGCATGGCATCGCAGGCGGTGCTCGCCCGAATCGCCGGCTGGGTCCAGCGAAACGATCACGAGGCGGACGGCCGAGCCGGCGCGATCGTGACGCTGGATTGCACCGCCGGCCGCAGGCCTTGGGGCGCGGCGGGCGGGCAGGCAACGCGGCGCGCCGGCGCGCCGCTCGCGCCACCAGACGGCAACCCCGCCAGAAAGGATGACCGGACATGATCACCCTGTCGGCCCAGATCACCGGCCTGATCGTCACGGCCAGCATGGCCCTGTTCCTGACGGGTGTGGCCATCCTGTTCGTTGTGCCCCTGCTGCAGGCGATCGTCGAACGGCGCCGGCCCGACCCGCCGGATTTGCCCGCCGTGTTCGAGAACCTGGGCATCGCCCTGGCGATCGGCGGCTTCGCGTTCCGCATGACCGAGGCCGCGGCGATCGGGGTCGCGCTGGCCCTGCTCGGGGCGGCCCTGGTACATCTTCGCAAGGCGGGGGCGGCGAGCCGGAGCCCCGGCAACGGCCTGCATCCGTTGCTGCAGAAGACAATGCTGGTTTGCGGCGTCTTGTGCCTGGGCGTGTTGGGTGAGTATTACTACCTTCTGAGCTGAACGGGCCGCACGCTGCGGATCGCCGGATTGACCGGCGGGCGAGACCGCAACTTCATCGTCGGCGTGTGGCACTTCGAGGGGCAGCCATGGCCGATCCTGAGCTATCCTACATGCCGGCAACCGAGCTCGCGGCGCGGATCGCGCGCAAGGAGCTCTCCCCGGTTGACGTCGTCGCCGACAGCCTCGCGCGGATCGACGCGGTCAATCCCGCGCTCAACTGCTTCTGCTTCGTCTTTGCCGAGGAGGCCATGGCAAAGGCGCGGGTGGCGGAGGAGGCCGTCATGCGCGGCGATCCGCTGGGGCCGTTGCACGGCGTGCCGGTCGCCATCAAGGATTTCACGCCGACCCGAGGCAAGCGGACCACCTTGGGATCGCATGCCTTCGAGGATTGGATCCCCAATCACGACGCGCTGATCGTCGAGCGCCTGCGCGACGCCGGCGCGATCATGGTCGGAAAGACGACGACGCCGGAATTCGCCCATTCCAGCTTCACGAAAAGTCCGCTATGGGGAGTTACACGTAATCCATGGAACCCGGCGAAGACACCGGGCGGCTCGTCCGGTGGTGGGGCGGCGGCGGTCGCCTCGGGATGCGTGCCGCTGGCCGAGGGCACCGACATGGGGGGCTCGGTCCGCATCCCCGCTTCGTTCAGCGGCATCGTCGGCTTCAAGCCGAGCCTCGGGCGGATTCCGATGGACATCCTGCCGACGGTGTTCGACACGATCTCGCATTTCGGTCCGCTGACGCGCAACATTGCGGATGCGGCTCTGTTCATGTCGGTGGCGGCGGGACCGGCGGACCGGGACATCCTGTCGCTGGCGCCGGCGATCGCCTTCGACGTGCCGCCGCCCGCCGATGTTGCGGGGCTGCGATTCGCGCTCTCGATCGATCTCGGCTACATGGCGGTCGATCCCGGGGTCGAGGCCTGCGTCCGCGAGGCCGCGGCGGCGCTGATTGAGGCCGGCGCCACGGTCGAGGAGATCGAGCTTGGCTGGACGAAAGAGGCGACGCTCGACTGGCTGCGTTATTGGGAGGTGTATCTCGCCGCGTTTTTCGCCGACAAGCTGGAGACCCATCGCGAGCAGCTCGATCCCGCGGTCGTTGCGCTCCTGGAGGCGGGACTCAGAATGGATGCGGTCACCTTCAAGCGGCTCGAGATTGCCCGCACCGAGCAGTGGCTGCGACTGGCCGACGTTTTTCGCGAGCACGATGCGCTTCTGTGCCCGACCATGGCGTTGCCGGCCCCGGAGGCCGAAGGCATGGATGCCGACTTCGACTGGATCGACGATGACGGGCGCTATCACGGGCTCGACTTGACCTGCCCGTTCAACAGCGTCGGCCAGTGCCCGGCCCTCTCGGTGCCGGCGGGTTTTACGGACGAGGTCCTGCCGGTCGGCCTGCAGATCGTCACTAACCGTTTCGACGACCCGATGGCCCTGCGCATCGGCGCGGCGCTGGAGACGGTACGGCCCTGGGCCGACAGACGACCCGATATCTAGACTCGGCAATGGCATGTCGCCGGCTCGATCGCCGCGCGCGGGGCTTGCCTCGCCGCCAAAACGGGCTATCTTGCCGGCGCCCGGGGGAGACTAGCCAAATGCGACCTGGAGGTGGGGACCATGCCTGACCTTACGCGGCGTGCGCTGCTGTCCGCTGCGGCCGCCTCGGCGTTTTCGGCCGCAGTGCCGCATCGTGCGGCCGCCGGCGCAGCGCGCCGGCTGGTCTGCGACTCGCGGATCCTCGAGGTCAACGGCAAGGCCGCGAAGGTCTTCGGACTCGGCGAGTCCGGCGCCGGTCTGGCGCTGCGCGAGGACGAGCGATTCCGCGTTGCGCTCGTCAATCGCCTGACGGAGCCGACGCTGGTCCATTGGCATGGCCAGACGCCGCCCAACGCACAGGACGGGGTGCCGGGAGTCACGCAACCGGCACTCAAGCCGGGCGGCGAATACCACTACGATTTCCAGCCGCTCGCCGGCAGCCACTGGATGCATTCGCATCACGGATTGCAGCGGCAGAACCTGCTGTCCGCACCACTGATCGTGCACAGCCGTGAGGACCTCCGGGCCGACCTGCAGGACCATACGGTCTTCCTGCACGATTTCACCTTCCGCGATCCGGAAGAGATCCTCGACGAGCTCGTGTCCGTTGCCGCCCACGGTGACATGGGCGCGGGCGCGCATGACATGGGGGCGCATCAGGGCATGGATATGCACGGTCACGGGCCGCCCGGAATGGACGCGATGGCTGCCCACTTGAACGACGTCGAGTACGACGCCTATCTCGCCAACGACCGCACGCTCGACGATCCCGAGATCGTCCGGGTCGAGCGCGGCGGACGCGTCCGGCTGCGCATCGTGAACGGCGCGTCGGCCACCAACTTCCTGATCGATCTCGGCCGCCTGCAGGGCCGGATCGTCGCGACCGACGGCAATGCCGTGCAGCCCGCGGCCGCATCCGGGCTGCTGCCGATCGCGATGGCCCAGCGGATCGACGTGGTCGTGCAACTGCCGGCGGAGGAGGGGGCCTGGCCGGTCTTCGCGGTGCGCGAAGGCGACGCGCAGCGGACCGGCATCGTGCTTGCGACCCGCAATGCGAC
>CP070634.1:1187739-1203350 GCA_020356105.1 Rhodospirillales bacterium
AATCTGGGGCTTCTGGACAGCCTCGGCTCGCTTGTCCTGACCTATCTCGCGGTGACCGTGCCCTTCACCGTGTTCATCCTGGTCAGTTATTTCGAATCGCTGCCGGACGATCTGGATAAGGCGGCGCGCATCGACGGCTGTTCGCGGTTCCAGACGATGACCCGCGTCTTCCTGCCGCTCGCCGTGCCCTCGCTGGTCGCGGTCGTGCTGTTCACCTTCCTGACCAGCTGGAACGAATTCCTGCTGGCGCTGATGTTCACGCAGACACCGGCGGCGCAGACGCTGCCAATCGTGGTGGCGTCGTTCACTTCGGACTTTACGATCAGTTTCTCGTTCATCAACGCGGCAGGCGTGGTGGCGGTCATCCCGCCCGTCATCGTTGCGGTCATGTTCGAGCGGTATATCGTGTCGGGCCTGACCGCGGGCGCAGTGAAAGGATAGATCCGTGGCGCGCATCCGCTTCGAGAACGTCACGAAATATTACGGCAGCGTGTTGGCCGTCGACAATCTCAACCTGGAGATCCGCGACAAGGAGTTCGTCGTTTTGCTCGGACCGTCCGGCTGCGGCAAGACGACCACTCTGAACATGATCGCCGGCCTGGAGGAGTTGACAGACGGCGACATCTGGTTCGACGACGAGATTGTCAACTTCATGCCGCCGCACAAGCGCGATGTCGCCATGGTATTCCAGAGTTACGCCCTCTATCCGCACAAGAGCGTATACGAGAACATCGCCTTCGGCCTCGCCATGCGAAAATATCCCAAGGCCGAAATCGATAAGCGCGTGCGCGATGCGGCGATGCGGCTGCATATCGACCACCTCTTGGATCGTCGACCGAACCAGCTGTCCGGCGGCCAGCGCCAACGCGTTGCGTTGGGCCGGGCCATGGTGCGCCAACCGGCCGTGTTCCTGATGGACGAGCCGCTCTCGAACCTGGATGCCGCGCTGCGTGTCTCGATGCGCGCGGAGATCAAGGAACTGCACCAGACGATGCAGACGACATTCGTCTATGTCACGCACGACCAGGCGGAGGCGCTGACGCTGGCGGACCGGATTGTCGTGATGAACGACGGAATCGTGCAGCAGGTCGGTCCGCCGGACGAGATCTACGAACGGCCGCGAAATATGTTCGTCGCCTCGTTCCTCGGGAATCCGCCGATCAACTATCTCCATGGCGAACTGATCGAGTCGGGCCAGCGCATGGCATTCCGGCGCGGTGCGTTGACGCTGTCGTTGAATGACGAAGCCTCGGCGAAGCTGTCCGGCCAGGAGGGTCGCAAGGCGATCCTCGGCATCCGGCCGGAGGATGTGGACGACCGCAGCAAGCCGTCCGAGGGCGGCGCTATCGATGGGCATGTGAATTTCGTCATGCCGATCGGCTCGGATCAGTATCTGAACATGAAACTGGCAGGCGAAGAGCTTTTCTTCCGCGTCGGCAAGGAAACCCGTCACCAGAACGGGGAGGAAGTAACGCTGGCGGCAAATCTCGCCCGGCTGCACCTGTTCGATCCGGAATCACGGGAATCCCTGCTCTGGCAAGAGGGAGCGCCGTCTTGAAGCCCGCGAAGTTCGAATATCACAAACCCGAGACCCTCGATGAGGCGCTGACCCTGTTGGCTGAATATGGCGACGAAGCGCGGGTGATCGCTGGGGGACAAAGCCTGGTGCCGATGATGAATATTCGACTCGCAAGGCCCGACCACCTGATCGACATCAACGGCATCGATGACTTGTCGCAGATCCGTCTGGAAAACGGATCGGTGGCGATCGGCGCGCTTGTCCGTCATCGCGAGATCGAACATTCGGCACAATTGGCGCAGGCCTGTCCGCCGCTGCCGGCGGCGGCCTGCAACATCGGCCATTACGCGCTGCGGGCGCGCGGAACCATCGGAGGCAGCCTGGCACTGGCGGACCCGGCGGCCGAATTCCCGTTGATGGCGACGCTGCTGGACGCGGAATTCGTCGCGCGGTCTGGCGCCGGCGAACGCAGCGTCCCCTCTCACGAATTCTTCGTTTCGGTCTTCACCACCGCGCTGGAGCCGGAGGAGATTCTGACCGCCGTCCGGTTCCGGACGCTGGCGCAGAGCGAAGGATGGGGGTTCCGGTGGTTTTCGCGGCGGGTTGGCGACTATGCGCTGGTCAACGCCGCGGCAATCGTGGCCCTTAAGGATGAGGGACGCATCCACCGCATCGCCATGGTGCTGGGCGGTGTCGGCGCCACGCCGGTCCGCCTGACAGGCCTGGAACAGGAGTCGGTCGGCGCGGAGGCGTCGGCCGGTTGGGTGCGCGAGATTTCGTCTGCGGCCGCCGCCCGGGTCGAGCCGGGAGGCGACAAGCACGCATCGGCGGAGTACCGCAGGGAACTGGTCGAATTGCTGCTGGCCGGCGCACTGGAAGATGCGATCGACCGGTGTAGGGGAAGGCAGGCCGCATGAACAGGATCGCCTTCACGCTGACTGTCAATGCTATGGCCTGCGAGGTCGTCGCCGAGCCGCGCAAGCTGCTGTCGGACGTGCTGCGGGAGGATTTGCGGCTCACCGGGACCCATGTCGGGTGCGAGCACGGGGTGTGCGGCGCCTGTACCGTCCTCGTGGATGGCGCGCCGGCCCGCGCCTGCTTGATCTTCGCGATCCAGATGCAGTGCAGGGAGATCACCACCGTGGAGGGGCTGACCCCGGCCGAGGGACTAAGCCCCCTTCAGCAGGCGCTTCATGAGGAACACGGCCTGCAGTGCGGCTACTGCACGCCGGGCATCATCACAACATTCGAGGCTTTTCTGCGGGAAAACCCAAAGCCAACGGACGACGAGATCCGCGAAGTTCTGTCCGGCAACCTGTGCCGTTGCACCGGCTATGCGAACATCGTGCGCGCGATCCGCAAAGCGGCGCAAATCATGCGCAAGGGAACGGCGGCATGAGCGGGGTGAAGCCGGAAGACACCGCGCGGGACGGTTTCGACCAGATCGGCAAACCCGTGCCGCGAAAGGAGGATGCTCGGCTGTTGCGTGGCAAGGGCACCTACCTTGACGACATCGAGGTTCCTGGCGCGCTGCATGCCTGCTTCGTCCGCTCGCCTTACGCCCATGCGCGCATCACGGGCTTCGACCTGGATGAAGCCAAGGCGGCGCCCGGCGTGGTCGCCGTCGTCACCGGACACGAGGTCAACGACTGGACCAATGCGCTGAAAATGGCGCCGCCGATCGAGGGGTTGCAGCCGACCGAGATGACCACCCTGCCGGTCGACAAGGCGCGATTCCACGGGGACCCGGTCGCCTGTGTCGTGGCGACGGACCGCTACCTCGCCGAGGATGCGGCGGAACTGGTCTATGTCGAGTATGACCTCCTGGACGCGGTGACGAGTTACGACGCCGCGTTGGCCGACGGCGCGCCGCTGGTCGACGAGACGTTGCCTTCCAACTTGGTGTCGCACCAGAAATTCGAGGCCGGCGATATCGCGCGGCGCAAGGCCGAAGCCTACCGCGTCGTCGAGGCGGCCTTCGCCATGCAGCGCATGACGCATCTGCCGATCGAGACGCGCGGTTGCATCGCGCTGTGGGACGACGGGCGTGCGCATCTGACGATGCATATCGGCAGCCAGGCACCGCATCCCATGCGTTCGATGCTCGCCGGGCGACTGAGGCTGGCGGAGCACCAGGTTACCGTCGCCTCGCCCGATGTCGGCGGTGCCTTCGGCCAGAAGATCATCGTCTATCGTGAGGAGATCACCGTTGCTGCCCTGGCCTGCAGGCTGAAGCGCCCGGTGCGCTGGCGTGAGGACCGGCTGGAGAACCTCTCGGCTTCACTGCAGGCGCGTGAGAATGCGGTGAAGACCCTCGCGGCCGTGGCCAGGGACGGACGGATCCTCTCGCTCGAGGCGGAAATCACCGAGGATTTTGGCGCCTACTGCTTCTATCCGGCGAATTACCTCGCCCGGGTGATCGGCATGATCCTTACCGGTCCCTACCGGATTCAGGATTATGCCTTCGAGGTGAAGATCGCACTGACGAACAAATGCGGCGCCGGGCCCATGCGCGCGCCGATGGCGATCACCAGCCTGGTCATGGACGGTACGCTGGACGCCGTCGCGCGGGAGCTCGACATCGACCCGGCCGAGGTGCGACGGGTCAACATGGTGCGGCCCTCGGACCTGCCCTATGTCATGCCGACCGGCGAGAAGCTGGAGGACGTGACGCCGTCGGAATGTTTCGAGCGCGGCCTCGAGGAAATTGGCTACGCGGCGTTCCGCGACGCCCAGGAGGCGGACCGAGACAATGGAATCTATCGCGGCCTCGGCATGTGCAATGTCATCGAATCCACGACCTATGGCTCGGCCTTCTACAAGGCGGCGGGCATCCCCGGCTCGGGCCACGAGGCGGCTTGGGTGAAGATCGAGCCATCGGGAGCGATCCGTGCCTCGGCCGGGTTGATGGGCACGGGTCAGAGCTACGAGACCCCCTATGCGCAGGCGGTGGCCGAGGGCCTTGGCGTCGATCCGGCGCAGGTGGACGTGGTGCTCGGCAATACCGACATCTCGCCCTACGGCATGGGCGCGCGCGGTAGCCGCGGCGCGACGGCCGGCGGAGGCACGCTGTTTCTGGCCGCGCTGGACCTCAAGGCGAAAATGCTGGACATCGCGGCTGCGCTGCTTGGCCTCAACAGCCCGAGCGAACTGGAGCTCAGGGGCGGCCAGGTACTGCGACATGTCGGCGGCGCATGGTCGGAGACGGGCCTTGGTCTCGGCGACATCGCCCGCACCGCCTATATGGACCCGCTGAAGTTGCCCGAGGGTATGGAGCCGGGCCTCGAGATGCACCGCGCCTGGGACCCACCGCAGATGACCTATTCCAACTCCACGCATTTTTGCGCGGTGACGCTGGATGCGGCCACCGGCCGGGTCGATATCGACCGTTACCTGATCGTCGAGGATTGCGGCACCGTCCTGAACCCGCTGGTCGTCGAGGGCCAGCAACAGGGCGCCACCGTCATGGGCATCGGCGGCGTACTGTTCGAGCATATGGTCTACGACGAGAGTGGCCAGAACCTGTGCGGCACCTTGGCCGACTACATGATTCCCACAGCCTGCGAGGCGCCGGAGATAGAGATCGTTTCGCAGAATACGCCGAACCGGCGCACGCCGGCCGGCATCAAGGGCATGGCGGAGGGTGGCATCATGGGCGCGATCGGCGCGGTCAACAATGCCGTCAACGACGCATTGCGGCCGTTTGGGGTAGTCGCCGAGCGACAACCGCTGTCGCCGGACTATATTCGCTCCCTGCTGCGTGTGACGGGTTAACCGGGTCGGATCCCAAGGTGACAGGTGAGGCCAGGGGCCTGCCCCCTTCGTGAGGAGGCTTTAGAGCCCGCTCTGTTCGCAGGGGTACCGCTCGCGAGCAGATGGTGACCCAGCGAGTTGCCAAATTTGGGTCTTGTGCGGCCCCTTCGGCCTTAAACTCCGATATCGTGCAGTTGCGGGTTGGCTCGGCACAGGTGGTTGCGGTCCCCCAAACGATTTGGCGGAACAGGTCGTCCTCTCGTCCAGGACGGCCTTCTTGCCGTCGGGCCCGGCCAGTGACGCCGCCACCATGTGGGCGATATTGCCGGTGGGTCCGATCTCGAAGCCACCGTCGATTGTAACCTGAGCCCCGATAGGTCCTTCATCTGATAGGAGAGTCCGACACAGAGGAGACAGACACGAGGCAATCACGGTTCGCCGAAGAGCAGATCAACGCGATCCTGAAGGCGGCCGGGGCAAGGGGCGTTCCGCTCTTTACAGCGGCGTTCCCGGATGCGCGACCCCATCAAAGATCAAGGATGACGCTGGTTGTCACCGCCAACTGGAACAGGATCTGGGCCAGCGACTTGGCGAGTTGCAGATTCTTTACGTTCGGTTCGGGCAACACCAAGATCTCGTCGCCCGGTTCCGGGCTTGGCTGGTTAAAGCCGCCCATCGATACCGATGTGATCTCGCCGTTCGCGCGCCGGATGAGCAGCCGCCTGGTGTCCGCGGTCCGCGTATACCCACCCGCAATTTCTATATAGTCCTTGATGCTCGCGCCGCTGCGCCAGTTGACCGCCGTGGGGAACATGACCTCCCCGGCGATTGTGACCAGCCGGCTCTTCGCCGGCACGAAGAGAATATCCCCGTCCTCGAGATAAAGGTCGCGCGCTTGGTCTGGTCGGCCGAGCACGACGAGTCCCAAGGGCTCGAGCTTGCGGGCGCGCGCGATGAAAGACTGGATCAGCTCCGCCTCCCTGAGCCTGATTGACGCTTCCTCATCGGTCGCCGAGCGCGCCGCCAGGACCTCGCGCTCGAGCTGGTCCAGGGACCGCTGGAGCAGCGCGGTCTGCCGCTCCTTGATGCTCACGCGGAAGAGTTGGATCGCATCCAACCTGGTGCGCTCGCTCGGGACGATCTGATCAAGTACGGTGCCGAGACGGGTGCCCGGCGTCACCACGTATTCCTTTGCTCCGTCGTGCTCCCCGTTTATGCCGACGACGATCTGCTGGGGCCGATCCTCCGGGATGAGCGTTACACGGTCTCCGGGCATCAGCGTGATCGCCTGCAATGCGATCAGCGGCAGATATTGGGCCGTGGTCTCGCCCGAATTGTTCCGCCGTACCCGCACGTGGGTGGCATCGGACCGCGGCGAGGCCCAGCCGACAACGGTTGCCGCCGGCAGCGTTGCGCCGCGGAACTCGAAGCGGGCGGCATTGTGGACTGCGCCTTCGACGCTCACTGTGTTGGTGAGCGGGCCGACATGGATCGTGTCGCCGTCGGCGAACTGGATCGTCGGCAGGCTGCCCTCAAGCAGGAAATCGTAGAGGCTCACCCTGTGCCGAACACGGCCCGCCCGCAGCACTCGGACATCGATGAAGCTGCCGCGCTGCGGATCGACGCCGCCCGCCAGATCGAGATAGTACAGGATCGAATCCGACGACAGTCCGCGATATATGCCCGGGCGGCGCGCGAAGCCCGAGACGATGACGCTGACGGGCTGCGCCCCCTCAAGATTGGCGTAAACCCCCACCTGTTCGCGATACACCGTCTGTACTCGGCCGCGCACCAGGCTGGTGAGTGCGTCGTTGCGGACCCCGGCGACGTGCACGGGGCCGATCTGCGGAAGGAACACATTGCCCTGGGCGTCAACCGTCAGTACCTCGCCGAAGTCGACTGCGCCCCAGAACTGGACCCGCACCTGGTCGCCGATCTGGATGCGGTAATCGGGGTTGAAGCCGGTGAAGGGCTGCTGCGCGAACGCGCCGGTAAACATGCGGGCGCCGAAGACCGGAAGCTCGTCGCCGGGCAACAGTTCGACCTCTTCCGGCTCCGGTCCCGGCGAGCGCAGCGTGTCCTCTCGCGGCGCCGGCACCTGAGCTTCCTCGCCCGGCATGAGCACCTGGGCCGCTGCCGCCCCGGCAATGCATATGAGCGCCAATACCAGAGCCGGCGGCAGCAGGAGGTAGGCGCGATTCATTCCATGTGCTCCCGGATCGCGGCGAAAATCACGCTGAAGACACCAAATCCCATCAACAGAAACGCCCCGAGGGTCGCGAGAAAATACGGCCGGTCGGGGTATAGAGCCTCGTCCGGCCGATTGGGGCGGGCCACGACCACCAGGCTCTTGACCTTGCGCGATGCGTCGATCTGCGCCTTTTCCAGCGCCATCAGCGCGAGCCGGTAGCGCTCATGCGCAAACTCGACGTCGAAGCGCAGCTCCTCGAACCGCGCGGCAATGGTGTTGAGGCGTTCACTGCCGCCGGTCAGCCGCGTTTTTTCCTCTTCGATCTGCTTGGTCTTGGCGGCGATGCGGTTTCGCAGCGTGACGACCTCGGGCGCGCGGCCATCGAGATAGCTGCGCAGCACCGTGAGTTCCGCACGATCCTCGGCGAGGCTGACCTCCATTTGAGCAATGACGTTCGTGACCAGC
Source organism: Rhodospirillales bacterium (assembly GCA_020356105.1). Lineage (GTDB taxonomy): Bacteria > Pseudomonadota > Alphaproteobacteria > UBA8366 > JADFVY01. The sequence goes on from CP070634.1 coordinate 1,195,668, forward strand.
CCGGCCTGCTCCTTCGGGTCCAAGACCTGGTGCTCGTTCTGGAAATCGACCAGGATGCTCTTGGTCTGCTTGAGCCGGGCCGCCGTCGCCTCGATTTCGCCATTGATGAAGCCGAGCTGTTCGGCCGCGAGCTGGTTCGAGATCTTGTTCACCAGTTGCTCGCTTTCCGCCAGGATCATATCCAGCATGGTTTGGGCAAAGGCCGGTTCGAATCCTTCCAACGTAACCGTGATGATCGCGGATTCGCTGTCGAAGGAAACGTCGACCATATCGCGGTAATATTCCAGGAAATCCTCCTCCGAGGCGTCCGCCGCGAGGCGCCAGACCGGGTCGATCGAGGGGTCGGACCAGGCCTTGCGCACGTCCAGCGCAGCGTCGAGCCGGGCCAGCAGATCGTAGGAGAGGATGTAGTCGCGCACGACATAGGCGTCCTGGCGGGCGAGGCCGCCGACCCCGCCGATCAGCATGCCGAGGTCGAGCGCCACGGGCTCATTCGGCATGCCGCTGTCGCGCAAGGTAAAACGTGTCTCGGACACATAACGGTCGGAGGCGACGAGGAGCAGATACAGCGCCGCAACAGCAAACGGCATCACGACAAGGGCGAGGAACCGCCCGGTCGCCCCGCGCAACCTGCGATATTTGCCTTCAGACGCCATCATTCATTCGCCGTCTGCTCTCATTCCGTTCGCCGAATATCCTTTATATTCCACTGTTTGCGGGAAAAGTGCAATGCGTCCGATGCGCGGCGGCGTGGCCGTCGCATCGGTCGAAACCGACGCAAACAACCGGATGCTTCGACGATTTTTGCGTGCCCGACGCGGGTGTTATGGAAAACTCGCTGCATCGCTGCGCCCCGTCACGCCGCCTGATAGGCCTCCACGGCCTCATCGATATCGTTGTAGAGAACCACATTGCCATTACGCACGACGGCTCCCGCCTCGCAGATCTGGCGCACGATGTTGAGGTTGTGCGAGGCGACGATGAAGGTGCTGCGACCGCGCCGCGCCGCGAGCTCGTCGTGGCATTTTCCGCGAAAGGCCTGATCGCCGACCGCCATCACCTCGTCGATCAGGTAGTAGTCGAAGTCGAACGCCATCGAAAGGGCGAAGCCGAGCCGCGCCCGCATGCCCGAGGAATAGGTCTTGACCGGCTCGTCGAAATAATCGCCGATGTCGGCGAAATCGGCGACAAAGTCGAGCTTCTCGCGGATTGCCGCGCGTTCCGTTACACCATTGATGCGGCAAACGAAACGGGCTCCCTCGTGCCCGGTCAGGCTGCCCTGGAAACCGCCGGTCAGTCCGACGGGCCAGGAGATGCGGGCGGTGGACCGCACCGTCCCCGCGTTCGGGTGGTCGATGCCGCCGATCAGCCGCAGCAGCGTCGTCTTGCCGGCGCCGTTGGCGCCCAGTAGCGCCAGATGACGCCCGGCCGGCAGGTGCACCGTCACGTCGCGCAGCACGTATTGGCGCCCGTGCCGCGTCGGGTACCATTTGGAGACGCCGTCCAGCGCGATCATGACGCCACCAGGCGGTTGCGGTAGACATGAAAGGTGAGCAGGCCGAACGAGAGGCAGGCGAACGTCCACGCGGCGAGATAGAGCGGGTCGCCGTAATGCGCCTCGATGGCATCGAAATAATGCCCGCGGATCAGCTCCAGCGCGTGCAGCACCGGATTCCACAGCAACCAGACCCGGTATTCGGCCGGGATCACCTCGACCGAGAAGAAGATGCCGGAAATGAAATAGAGCGGCCGCAGGATGATCGGCACCATCTGCGCGACGTCGGGCAGGACGTCATTGAGAACGCAGGCCAGCGCTCCGACGCCGAGACCCAACAGCCCGAGCGCGAGGAAGACCACAAGCACGACCAGCGGATCCTGCACCGCCACGTCGAACCCGACCCAGCCGGCCCCGACCATGAAGAGCACAAATACCAGCGAATAGATGACGACCTCGAGGACGAACCGGGCAATCAGCGTGTCGAAGGGCCGGACCTGGGGATAGGTGTACAGCGCGCGGTTGGCCTCCACCGTCGCCATGGTGCGGGTGACCATATTGCGAAATGCGACGAAAGGGATGATCCCGGTTGCCAGGAAGATCGGGAACTCGACGCCTTCCGCCGCGGTGCGTGAGCGAATGCCAAAAATGAACGAGAGTACGACGACATGCGTGATCGGCTCCGCCACCGCCCAGACGTATCCGAACCGATATTGTCCGAAGCGTGTGTTGATCTCGCGCAACAAGAGCGCATGCACGACCCGCAACTGCACGCGCAATGAGGCGGATCTGGCCTCCCGATGTTCAACGTCAGGCACTCACGATCCCTCCCGAAGCGCGGCCGCGTTCGCCGCGGACGTACCTGGCCTGCTCACATGCGTGCCCCCGGGGATGCGGATGGAGGTCCCGGGCCCGTTGGGTTCACGCGTTTGATCAGGACCGATCCCAAAATGGGACCTCGAAACCCAAAGAGTCTGCCAGGTCCTTGGGCCACCTGTTCTTATTGAAGATATCATCGAATTCCTTCTGCCTGTCCTCGTCGCTCCGCAATTCATCTGTCGATCGCTGAAGTCTGTGGTAAACGACGGCAGCAGCCACGTAGACGATCTTCTGACCGAGAACGTGGCGCACAAAATCACACATTATGCGGTCGGACCGGTAGTGGCGCCCGAACTGCGCGTCCAACTGCACGCTGCCGTCCAAAGCAGATCGCCTGATGTAAGCGCAGAAGAATGGAGCAAAGTTCAAATTTACCGTACGACCCGAATGAAACATCGGCACCTGCTCAATATTGTCATGGTGCACGGATAGATTGACATCGCAGTCGTGGTCCGGCCATGCGAAGGGCACGTGGACGCCAATCGTCTTCGTGCGGGCGTAGAGCACCTGCTGCGGGACGGCCACAGCTACGTCCGGGTCGGACAACACCACTTCCTGCAGGGCTTCAAGCGCACCCGCCGTCACCAGCGCGTCATTGTTGAGCACGACGATGTCCTGTCCAGCCTCGGACGCCGCAATTCCCTGGTTGACTGCATAGGTGAATCCATAGTTGATGTCGTTCAATATTACTTTGAACTCGGGATCTTTCTTTTCCTGGGCTAACAAAAAATCCACCACGTCCGGCTGCGAGGCGTTATCGACCACGATTATCCGGGCCTGCTGCGGCGTGTAATTTTCTCGTACGGATAACAGGCAACGTTCAAGGTCATCGCGCGCCTGATAGCTCGCGATCACAACGGTTACCTGAACCCGCAGGCCCACGGGCCCGGCCGGCAAGCCCTTGCGCCGCTCGACACGCTTTTGGCGGACGAGGTCGCCTTGCCTCGCGAGGGCGACGTCGTTGCTGATCGTGTTGACGGCTTTGTCGTAGTAATAGTTCGAAAGGAGTACGGGGATGGAATAAATCGTCGCCGTTTCGGCAATCCGGAGGATCAGATCCCAGTCGACAAACCGGCGCAATTCCTCGTCAAAATGTCCGGCCCGCTCAATCGCCTCGCGCCTGTGCACAAAACAATTCAGGTCGATATAGTTTCTGTTTCCCAATAGCGCCGGATTGAAGCTGCCGAACCGAACCGCGAATGGCGCCTCCGCATCCCGCCGGAAAAGAGCCTGGGCACAGTACAGGGCGTCAGCGTCCGGGAGGATGTGGAACGCGCCCGTCATCGCCAGCAAGTAGTTTTCAGACCACGTATTGTCGGAATCCAGATAGGCGATTATCTGCCCTTGAGCCTCCTGCAGCGCCCGGTTGCGGGCGCCGGACACACCAAGCCTTTCGTCGCTCCTGATCGCGCGTATCCGCGGATCGTCATACGACTCAATAACTTCTGCTGAATTGTCGTCGCTATTATCGTCAACTACAATCAATTCGAAGTTCTTATAGGTCTGCGCAAGAACAGATTCAATGGCGGCTCCAACAACAGCACTTCTGTTGTAAACCGGCATTACGATGGAGACGAGTTCATCCTGTGATCCGGTTCTCTCCAGACTACAAAGATGACGAGCGATGTTTTCCATTACCGCGAAACATCTCTTGTCCTCTTCGCGGAAAGGACCGTAGAGCACTGGGTTAAGCAGGGAACGTTTCAAGAAGCCGTCGAAATTCACGAAGCGACGGTCGTGCACAAAACGCATTTCTTTGCCGATAACGTGCTGCCCCGTCTCCTTATCGATCACGTCAACCGCGTGCGGCCTCCCGTCGAAATACGAAATTGGCGGCACGAAATCGAAGCCGTATCTGCCGTCCCCGAATCCCTTCCCAACCAGATCCGCTCGCAGGATGTCGGCGGTGGCCAAGAAATCCTCATCGTTGTCGAGGCGTATCGTTATCGCCCGCGATATCGGCTCTTCGGCACAATATACCCATCCTGCAATAGTTGAGTTTTCCGCTGCTCGATCGATATTTCCAATGACGAGCATGGTATTCTCGCCGCGTTCGCTCGGCCGGGTATACGATGGCGCGAACTGATTTCCGTCGCCCAAAGCCCCTTTTACGTGCTTTGCAGCGGCAAGCAGCACGGCATCCTGGCGTGATGCTTCAGAGTTAAAGTAATGTATCAGCGGATTTTCACCCGTTTCGACCAGTTCGCGATGTTGCGAGATGTAATATTCGCTGTCGAAATCCGGCGCGGGGTTACGACCCTCGGCGGCGCCATACTTCAAATAGTGTACGAGCGGATTGAGTCCGGTTGCCTGTACGTCGCTGTTCCGTTCCATATACCAGTCACTGTCGAACACCGCGTTCGGGTTCCGGCCCTCGGCCGCACCAAACTCCAGATAATGCTCGACCGGATCACAGCCCGTGTTAGCGACATCCCGGTAGTTCTCAAGATACCATTTTTGGTCGAACAACCCCGAGCTTCTTACCAGTTCAGCGGTTTCAAGCCGACGCCGATCGGGATCGAATTTGCCTGAGATCTTTAGTATCGGTATCAAACAGATCGATTGTATGACGCGTTTCGCGGCGCCGGTTTTTGCCTTGATGCGCTGCACGATGTTCCGTGAGGACCGAGCTGCGATGTCGTCCAGTTGGCGTCTCAACCGGACCAATTCGGTCGCCTGCTGCCTAAGGCTCGACCGCAGTTCCGTCGACTGCTTGTGATACGCAGAAACCAGCGACTGAATGTATGCCCGCTCGGGCCCATCGGCCCCTAGCGGCGCTCTCACCTCGGCAATGCCGTTGATCGGCGGCGCGGCATCGCCGCGCGCGAGCGCGCTGCCGGTGTCCGGATTCTCAAGCCGGGCTTCCATGACTTCCATGCGCCGGCGTGTCGATGACAGCTCGCTCTCCAGGCGTGCCGCTTTGGCGCCCAGCGTGTCATTGGCGGCTGCCAGTGCCGAGGCGCGCTTTGTAATCGACGACACTTCTTTCTTGAGTTGCGCGACATTGGCGGTCCGGTCTGCAATCTTCTCCTGCAGTCCGCTTGAGCGCTTCTTGGCCGCGGTAATTTCGTTCTTCAACCTGGCCACATCGGCGGAACGCGCCTTCAGCGCCCGATCGATCTCACATGTCCTGGCCTTGCTACTTGCCACTTCATCATGTGTCTCGAAGAGCGCCAACCGGTCAGCGAGACCGGCGCCTAGCCGTGCATAGGCTTGTCTTATTTCTGCCGTGCGCGTCGGATCCGCCGATGCCGTGAAAAGCGCCTCCAGCGAATCGCCTTGCTTCGGGCCAACGCCAAGAACGCCAAGGCCATGTCCATGGACGAATTCAAAATGCGGGTATTCCTTGCGCAACTCCTCCCAGAACTTGTGCACACCGAAACCCCGTTCGCGGACATTGGTATCGTGGAGCAATACCACGGCACGATCGGATAACTTCGGTTTCCATGTCTCGAAATCGTGCTTCACATCATCGAGAAAGTGCCGGCCATCGATGTGCAACAGATCAACCGCTGCGTCATCAAAATGGTTGACCGCATCGTCGAATGTCGACCGAACCAACCGCGAAAACCCCGAATATCGGTCATGGTGATATTCGCTGAGCGTTTCAAATACCTCCTCACCGTAGAACCCGGTGTGTTCGTCACCTTCCCAGGTGTCGACGGCGAAGGCGCGCGCATCGGGGCAAAATCGCTGCAGCGCCTGGCAAAAGACGAGATATGAGAAGCCGGTATGGGTGCCCAATTCGACGAGAACGCGGGGCTTATGTGCCTGGACAATCCAAAATCCGAATGGCGCGTGTTCTATCCATGCGGATCTGATAAGCCGGTCGGGCATCCAGAAAGACGCATCTGACAAGAATCCCTTCATTGATTCTGGATACCGAGATTTGTTTCGTCTGTGGCCGTCCCGGCCTTGCAGGCCATGCGAAGTCCTTGCCCCTCGTCGGCGTGAGGCCAGTCACCACCGACGTCCCTTCCGCTGCCAAACGCGACCAGCCCGTCCGCCAGCTTCCGCGGCTGCTTGACGAGGTCCCAAGGCACCAGCCAGTCTTTTCCGTCTTTTGGGAGGCGCTCTGCGATGGCGCCGAGATCGAACGCCGCCACGGGCAGGCCCGCAGCTTGGGCGATCGACAGCGTATAGCTATATGTTTCCGGCACGACTGATGGCAGGAAGGCGACGTGGCAGCCGTGGCGGGCGATCAAATCAAACACCTCTTGCTCAAAATACCGCCCGGTCACGGTTACGTTCGCTAGTTTTTCCAGTTCATGCCGATCGCTGTAACCGACGATCACAAACTGCAGTGGCAACTCTCGCTTCAGCGCGTCACGGGCGCATTCCAGTAACACCGCAGAGCCCTTGTGTGGCCCGATCGCCCCGATCACCGCAACGCGCACCGGTTCGCCGGGTTGGTGGACAGATAAGCGATAATCGGCTGGCGGCCAAATTCGTTCCTCATGCGGGTGCACGGACACGCTGAGGCCAGGAAAATAGCCCTCGATCCGGCGCGCCGCATCGTGACTCGGGGCACGCACCGACGCGGCGCCGGATAATAGAGTTGCATAGCCGTCACGCCATGCGGTGATATCGGGCCGGCCATCCGGCAACGCTTCGCCACTCGCGAGACAAACGCGGCAGGCGTCGGCCCCCGACTCACCGCAATAGATGCCGGACGAATCGATCAGGTTGATGCGGGGGCAAACGGAAAGGTAGTCATGCACGGTGAACCCGTATGTCACGCCCAACGCCTTTGCGAGATCGCCGACCCGCCGATCCGCATCCTGCGGGTAGTCGGCCAGGTTGTGCACCTCGATATGCGAAACGCCGGCCTCCCTGAGGATTCCGGCCAGCCCATCCACAGCGCCGTCACGCGAGACCGGGTTGAGGTTCGGCAGATAGAGATCCTCGATGGTGTTAAGCGTCAACTCGCCGGGGCGGCCCTGGACGCTGCGCAGCAGAATTGCGCCGGTGCCGGCCTTACGCAACGCTCTGATCGAATCGCGGATATGGCGCTCCACGCCCCCGCCGCGGCTGTGTGAAATAAAGAGCACCGGGTCGGGGCCGCCGGCTGCACGCGTGAGGCGCGCCAAGTCGAGCGAGCGCCGCGCCGCCGCAACCGGATCGCGGGCAACAAAATGCGCAACGTCGCGTTCGTAGTCGGGGAACTGCAGTGCGAGCTCGCGCAGCGCCTTCGTCCTCGCTTTTCGTGTCGCTCCGCCGAACGAAACCTCGCCGGTATGGCGGACGTAGACATCAGCGGCGATCAGGTTGCGCAACCCCTGCTGGATCGCCTTCTGGCATAGATCATT
>CP070634.1:1203450-1206842 GCA_020356105.1 Rhodospirillales bacterium
ACCTGAAGCTGGTGGAGGCAAGGCTTCGCAAGGACCGCGTCTCGCCCTTCGCCGGCATGGTCAACCCGATGACGCGGCAGCGGGTGCCGGAGTCGCCGAAGGACAAACGGGTCCTCTATGCCGAACTGGAGTATGCGTTCGAGGGGACACCAGAGAGGCTGACCTTCATTCCACCACAGGACGAATCCGGTGTCGCCGCCGTCACGATCGGCTTCATCGCCTATCACAAGGCGGTGCCGATCATCGACTTCCGTTACCTCTCGGGCCCGGCGACGGTGACCCTGGACTGGGACGACCCGTGGTATACGAAGTTCGACAATCCGAACCTCAAGCGGCACCACAAATCGGCGCTGATGGCGTTCCTCTATGTCGAGCCGCGCGAGGTGCGCCACGAGGTGCTGATCCGCGTCCGCGATCTTCAGGACTGGACGGATCTCGGCCTCAACGGCAAGGCGATGATCGAGAGCGCCGACCAGGCGCGGATCAAGGAGCGTGCCCGCGCCTTCTTCGCGACGCGCAATCCGCTGCAACTGGACGGCGCACCGGCCATGCCGAGTTCCACGCGCGCCGAGTTCCTCAACATCTCTCTGACCGGCCTGCAGGTGATCGAGGACGATGCGCCGCTCGATGCATCGACGGCGATCCTCGGGATCATCCTGTCCTATCCGGTCAGGCACCTGCCGCAGCATGTCGCCGTCGACTGGGACCTGTTCAACCAGCGTGTCCAACGGATCCCGGCATCGGCGATCGATCCGGCCGGTCCTCTTCCCGGCATTCTCGAACCGGATGCGCCGACGCTCGAATGGCGCAACTTCCTGCGCAACTACAAGGAGCCCGAGGTCTCGCCGGTCGTCCTCGACGACGGGCGGTCGATCGGCTTGCCGCTGCTGACCGTGGCGCTGCTGGTCCTGGCGGTCGGCGCCGCGGCGATCGCGTTCCGCTCCGCATCGTTGTCACGGCGTGTCTGGATGGCGGTCGGCGGCGCCGGTGCGGTGGCGGCCGTGCTGCTGTTTCGCGTCGCCGTCGTCGACGTGCCGAACCCTTTCGCCGGGCCGCCGGATGAGGCGACCTCGGCCCGGATCCTGTCCGAGGTCCTCGCCAATGTGAATCATGCGTATCTGGAGACGGATCCGGCGGCGTTGCGGCAGGCGCTGGACGTCATCGTCGTCGACGACGCGCTCGGCGACGTCGAGGCGGAGCTTGGGCGTGCGCTTGCGATAAAGGTGGCCGGCGGCGGTATTGCCCGGGTCGATACCATCGAGGACATGGTTCTTAAGGAGATCTCGTCCCTCGAAGGCCGACCCGGACTTCGTTTCCTCGCCGAGTGGACGGCGAAGGCCAGTGCCGGCCATTGGGGCCATGCCCACCGGCGCACGATCCGTTTCCGGGCGCTGGTCGAACTCGTCGAGCAGGATGGCGCCTGGAAGCTCGGCGGGATTACCGTCGTCGACGCCAAACAGCAGAGTTGAGGGGTCGCGTGCGAGGGGTCGGACAGATGCCAGCGGGCAGAGCGCGCGCGTTATCCGGTGCGGTTCTCGCCTTCGCGGTCCTCGTCGGCCTGACGACAACCGGACACGCGCATTTCCTCCTCAACCTCAATGTTCGAATCTTCCATGTCGAGCATCTGGCGGAGGGGCTTCGGGTCTATCTGCGCACGCCGATGCCCTATCTCGTCGCCGACCGCGTCGGTCCGGTCGGCGCCGACGGCCTGCCGGCGCCGGCGCCGTTTACGACCAATCGGATGGAAGACGGCAGGCTGGTCCACTACCTCGATTTCGAGCAGCTGCGCCGCGATCCCGTTGGCTTGGGAGAGTTTGCGGCCGCGGGCCTACGGCTCGTGGCGGAGGGCAGGGCGCTGGAAGCCGGGGTGGAGCAGGTGCTTGTCCACCGGGTCGGCACCCAGCCGGATTTCGCGACGCTGGACGAGGCACGGGCCGCGTTCGCCCGCGGCGGGGGTATACCCGACGCGGCGCAGCCGCTCTATGTCGGTGATGCGGTGGTCGATGTCGTGCTGCGCTATGATGTCGGCGCGCCGGTCCGCGGCTACGCCGTGTCCAGCACACTGGATCCCGGGCTGCCCGGACAGGAGAACACCGCCAATCTGATTCTCGACTATGGCCCGGGCGGCACCAAGGTGTTCCGGGCGCGGGGCCTGTTGGCCCAGCCGGTGGCCATAACGCGATCGTCTCTTTCGGCGGTTTCCACCTTCGTCAAGGAAGGCGTTCGCCACATCCTGGAGGGGCTGGACCACGTGCTGTTCGTGCTCTGTCTCGTGCTCGGAGCGACGCGGCTGAAAAGCCTGGTGTGGCGGGTCACCGGTTTCACCATCGGCCACAGCATCACGCTGACCGTCGGCTTCTTCGGCTTCGTTCCGTCTGGCGCCTGGTTCGTGCCGGCGGTCGAGGCGGGAATCGCGCTGTCGATCATCTACGCCGCCGCCATCGCCGTGATGCCGCGGGCCCGACCGTCCGGTGGTGAGCGGGTCATGTTCGCCGTCACCTGTACGATCGGCCTGCTGCACGGGCTCGGCTTCTCCTTCGTGCTGCACAAGATCCTGCAAATCAACTCACCCGATATCTGGCAGAGCCTGTTGGCCTTCAACGTCGGCGTCGAGATCGGCCAGCTGGCCATCATCCTCGCCGCTTGGCCGGCGTTCCGGCTGATCGAGAGATGGAGCAGTCAGGCCTGGCGGGTCGGACAGGTCGGCACCGCCGCGGGCTGCATCGCCGTCGCCGCGATGTGGACTGGGCAGCGCGTCCTCTTGGTCATCGACAGCGTTCAGTGACGAGGGATTCGACGGCAGAAGCGCGGAGTCATCCGCGCACGGGGGATCGCCGACTGTGGGTCATTCACCGGAACAGCGCCGCACCGCTCAAAAACAGTATTGCATCTCGGTGAACCGCCCGCGGAATGCCTTCACCGCGTCGCACCGGGAATCGATCGGCTCGCCCCCGCGGCCACCGACGATCTCGGCGATGAGCGCCGCCAGCTCGGCGAAATCCGCCTCCTTCATGCCGTAGCGGGTCATCTCCTGGGCGCCCATGCGGATCCCGCTGGCGGCGGCGAAGCTGGCGTCGTCGTAGAGCGCCTGCGGGTTGGTGATGATATTGTTGGCCTCGAGCCGGCTCGCCACCTCCTCGCCGCGCGCCCGCGCCGTGCGCAGCAGCACCTGGTGGGTGCGGGTGAAACCGGTCTCGCGATCGCCCTCGACGGTCAGCCGGTGCCCGGCGAGCGCGCGGGCGAAGGCCTGGGCGTTGCGGATGACCTGCGCCGGGTAGGCGTCGCGGTGGCGGATCATCTCGTAGGTCGCGCCGAGGAGGCCGAGCATGGTGCCGAGATGGTGGTTGCTGACATGGCCGGGGAAGGCGCGCGTCTCGATCTGGCGCCACAAC
>CP070634.1:1206942-1213054 GCA_020356105.1 Rhodospirillales bacterium
GCCGAGGCCCATGCCGAGGAGGACAAGAAGCGCAAGGCGGTGGTCGAGGCCCGCAACAAGGCGGACAGCCTGATCCACTCGACCGAGAAGAGTCTTGGCGAGCATGGCGACAAGATCCTGCCGGCCGACAAGGAGGCGATCGAGTCGGCGATCGCGGCCCTGAAGACGGCCCTCGAGGGCGAGGATGCCGGCGAGATCGAGGCCAAGACGCAGGCCCTGGCTGAGGCTTCGATGAAGCTGGGCGAGGCGATGTACAAGGCGGCCCAGGAAGCCGAGGCCGGAGATGGTGCGGCCACGTATGGCGACGACGCTGGGTCAGACGCCCGCGAAGACGTCGTCGACGCCGATTTCGAGGAAGTCGACGACGCTGACAAGGATCAGAAGTCGGCGTAACGGCTCCGGCGCGCGGCGTTGCCGCGCGGAACGGAATAGCGGCACTCTCCTCGTGGCCTCGGGCTGCGGGGAGAACGCCGTGTTCAATGTAATTCGGGACGGCGATCCGGCGTTCAGGGAACGATGAGCGGCTTTGGGAGTTTGGGATGGAGAAAGCGGACTATTACGATCTCCTCGGGGTCCCACGAGACGCAGATGCGGCGACCCTCAAGAAGGCGTATCGCAAGCTTGCGATGGAGTTCCATCCCGACCGAAACCCCGACGACGAAGCTGCCGAGGCGCACTTCAAGGAAGTGAACGAAGCCTACGAGGTTCTGCGCGACGACCAGAAGCGCGCGGCCTATGACCGTTACGGACACGCCGCATTCGCCAATGGCGGCGCTGGGCCGGGTGCTGGCGGTTTTCGCGGCGGCTTCGATTTCGCGTCCGGCTTCGCCGACATCTTCGACGAGATGTTCGGCGATTTCACAGGGGCCCGACGCGGCAACACCGCAACGCGCGGCGCCGATCTGCGCTACAACATGGAGATCTCGCTCGAGGAGGCATTCCGCGGCAGCGAACCCGAGATCCGCCTGCCGACCTCCGTGACCTGCGGTGCCTGCGACGGGTCGGGTGGCGAAGGCGGCGCGCAGCCGGTCTCCTGCCCCAGCTGCCATGGCGCCGGCCGGGTGCGCGCGCAGCAGGGATTCTTCACCATCGAGCGCACCTGCCCCAACTGCCAGGGACAGGGCCGCGTCATCGACCGGCCCTGCGGCGCCTGCCGCGGCAGCGGGCGCGAACGCAAGGAAAAGACCTTGGCGATCAAGATCCCGCCGGGGGTCGAGGACGGCAACCGGATCCGCGTTCCCGCCGAGGGCGAGGCGGGTCTGCGGGGTGGGCCGCCGGGCGATCTCTATATCTTTCTGACGGTTGCGCTGCACCCGCTGTTCCGTCGCGAGGGCGCCGATTTATACTGCCGCGTGCCGCTGCCCATGACGGTGGCCGCGCTCGGTGGCACGATCGAGGTACCGACGATCGAGGGCGGTCGGGCCAAGGTCAACATTCCCCCGGGCGCCCAGACCGGCCACCGCCTGCGCTTGCGCGACAAGGGCATGAGTGTGCTGCGGTCGAAGAACCGCGGCGACATGTATATCGAGACCCAGGTCGAGACCCCGGTGAACCTGACCAAGCGCCAGCGGGAATTGCTCAAGGAGTTCGAGCAGGCCGGCGGCGGCGATTCTCAGCATCAGCCGGAGCACCACGGCTTCTTCGCCAAGGTCAGGGAGTTCTGGGACGACCTGACAGAGTAGCGGCGTCCGACCGGCGGGCCGCTAACCTGACGGTAACGCTCGTGGGCCTATAACCGGCGGACCATGATGCCGTCAAAATGGCCTTCAGCAGCGATCGTTCTCATCGTTTGCGTGATGATCGGCATGCCAAGCCGTGCCCAGACAGGTCCGCTGCCGGATGGCTGGCGCCTGCCTAGGGCCGGAGAGATGGCGGCGCCGTTTCGCGCCGACGATCCGCATGGCTTTCTGCGTGCCGTCGGCGATTTCAACGGCGACGGGGAGGTCGACGCCGCCCTCGTGCTCATCGCCGAGGCGCGCGGACCCAGCGGCCGTCCGGTGGCGATCGGTACCTTTGCCTTCCTCTCGCAGCCCGGTGGCGGTTGGCGACTGCAGCCGGTGCGCATCCTCGAGCATCCCCTACCCGTTGATTTCGTGCAGTTCGGCATCGTTGCACGGCGGCCCGGCCGTTACGTCACCGCCTGCGGTGCCGGCTACGGTGACGGCTGCGCCCCGGGTGAGCCTGCCAGCGTCGATCTCGAACATGCCGGTCTCGTCTGCGGCCTGCTCGAGAGCGTCGCCGGGATATACTGGTGGAACTCCGAGACCGAGAGCTTCGACGGCGTGCCGGTCAGCGACTGAGGCGACCCACGACCTCCCCCCTCGCCTCGCCGCCGCGAATATGCTTTAACGCCCGCAGGACACAGGCGGAAGGAAGCATGGCCATGGCGAGCGACATTAAGATCGGCGTCGTCGGTGCGGCCGGGCGCATGGGACGGATGCTGGTCCGGCAAGTTGCCGAGAGCCAAGGCTGTGCGTTGGCCGGGGCGACCGAGCGGCCGGGCAGCGAGGTGCTCGGAGCGGATGCCGGCCGGCTGGCCGGGATCGGCGAACTCGGAATCACGATCGATGACGACGCCGCGGCGATGATCGCCGGGGTCGATGCGGTGATCGATTTTACCGCCCCGGAGGCCACTGTTGCGCATGCGGAGCTCGCCGCCCAGGCGGGCGCCGCCATGGTGATCGGCACCACCGGTCTCGGCGACACCCATATGGCGGCGCTGCATCGCGCCGCGCGCCACGTGCCGATCATCGTCGCCCCGAACATGAGTGCCGGCGTCACCCTCCTGATGGCTCTGGTCGAACAGGTTGCCCGCACCCTCGATGAGTCCTTTGACATCGAGATCGTCGAGATGCACCACCGCCACAAGGTCGATGCACCATCGGGCACGGCGCTGGGTCTTGGCCGGGCGGCGGCCGCCGGGCGCAACGTCGCGCTCGACGACGTGGCCCGCATGGCGCGCGAGGGCCAGACCGGGGCCCGCCCGCGCGGCGAGATCGGCTTTGCGACGCTACGCGGCGGCGATGTGGTCGGTGATCACACGGTGGTCTTCGCCGGCGAGGGCGAGCGCCTCGAGCTCACCCACAAGGCGTCGAGCCGCCAGGTATTTGCGGCCGGCGCCGTGCGTGCGGCCCTGTGGAGTCGGGGCCGACCGCCGGGGCTGTACTCGATGAATGACGTCCTCGGGCTCGAGGCTTGACGCGCCATGCGAATCCCTGCCCGGTCGTTGCGATGAGCGGGTCCAATCCCAGGGCGCGCGGCCCCGTGGTGCGCGCGATCCCCGACGGCGATGACCGCGAGCGCATGGTCTGCCCCGATTGCGGCTTCATCAATTACGAGAACCCGAAGGTGGTGGTCGGCGCGGTGGCCCGCTGGCGGGATCGGATCCTACTGTGCCGGCGCGCGATTCCGCCACGTAAGGGCTTCTGGACCCTACCGGCGGGGTATCTGGAGATCAACGAAACCACGGCCGAGGGCGCGGCGCGCGAGGCCCGCGAGGAGGCCTGCGCCGAGATCGAGATCGAGTCCGTGCTGGGCGTTTACAGCATCCCACGAATCAGCCAGGTGCAGGTTATCTACCGGGCTCGGCTGGTATCGCCTGAGATCGCTGCGGGCCCGGAGAGTGAGGAGGTCGGCCTCTTCGCGTGGGATGAGATCCCGTGGGACGAGATTGCCTTCCCGTCGGTGCGCTGGGCGTTGCGCCATTTCGACGAGGTGCGGGCCGAGACCAATTTTCCGGCCCGTTTCAACCCGCCGGGTGAGACCGGAGAGTACTGACCACAACTGCCCTACCGGAGCGAGGGCGAGGAGGCCCCATGCCGATGATGAAACTTGCCTCGATCTTCGCGATCGTCTTCCTCGCCGAGCTGGGCGACAAGACGCAGCTGGCGACCTTGCTTTTCGCGAGCGACCGGGACCAGCACCCGGTGCTCGTGTTCGTCGCTGCCGCCGGCGCCCTCGTCGTTGCCACCGCGCTGGCGGTTGCGGTCGGCAATCTCGGGGCGCGGTACCTGGAGACGATGCCGCTGAAGCTGATCGCCGGCATCGGTTTCATCGCCCTCGGCGGCTGGTCGATCATGGAGCATTTCCGGGGGTAGCCGGCCTTACGATTCGTCCTCGGGCGCTGCCCGCTCCGGGATCTGATAACGTTGCACGAGGCCGATCTGCAACGCGGTGAAGACGAAGATCAGGCCCATGGTGCCGAAGACCTTGTAGTTGACCCAGAAATCGGTCGACTGGGTACGCCAGACCAGTTCGTTGAGGCCGGCGAGCGCGAGAAAGAACAGCCCGAAGCGCCGGGTCAGGACGTTCCAGCCGGTCTCGGTCATCTGCCAGGCGTGGCCGAGCAGCGGCTTGAGCAGCGGCCTCCGCAGCACCAGACCGACGAGCAGCACCGCCGCGAACATCACGTAGATGATGGTCGGCTTCATCTTGATGAAGGTCTCGTCCTGCAGCCACAGGGTGAGGCCGCCGAACAACATCAGCAGCACGCCCGAGACCAGCGGCACCTTCGGCACCCGCCGCTGCGTGACCCAGGCGACGGCCAGCGCGACGATGGTGGCGACCATGATCGCCGCAGTCGCGGGAAAGATCCCGGCGAGGTAGTAGGTCACGAGGAACACGCCCAGGGGGCCGTATTCGATCGCGGCGTTGAGGCGGGGGTTCATATCCGGAACGTTGCTCCGTCTTGTATCGTCGCAGCGTGGTAGCAGGTTCGCGGCCGTGCGTGAAGCCCGCAGGCGAACCGGTCGTCAGGCCAGTTGCAGGGCCACGATGCCGGCCGAGACCATGGCGGCGGCGGCAATGCGGCGCACGGGACGGGCCCTGCGCTCCCCCAGAATCAGGGTGCCGATCAGCGCCGCGAACAGCGTCGAGGTCTCGCGTAGGGCCGAGACATGGGCCATGCCCCCCGCCGACATGGCATAGATAATAAGGCCGTAGGCTGTGGTCGCCAGCAGCCCGCCGATCAAGCCGTGCCGCCACCATGGACCGGTGCGCCGGACGAAGTCTTGTGGCCGCCGGATCGCCAGCCACAGCACGATCGGCACGGCCTCGAGCAGGTTGAGCCAGACGATGTAGCTGAGCGGCGCGCGCGAGGCCCGCACGCCGAGCCCGTCGACCACGGTGTAGGCGGCGATCAGCAGGCCGGTACCGAGCGCGTAGACGACTGGCTTGCCGGCATCGCCCCGCGGAACGCCGTTCTCGAAGGCAAGACTCATCAGACCGGCGGAGGCGAGCGCCAGCCCGAGGATGCCCAGGAGTGGCAGAGCCTCTCCGGCCATCAGCCAGGCACCGGTGGCGACGGCGAGCGGCGCCGCGCCGCGCGCCAGCGGGTAGACATGGCTGAGATCGCCATGCCGGTAGGCAAGCAGCAGGAAGCCGTAATAGAGGAAATGCACGACCGCCGAGACGACGAGGTAGGGCCAGGCCGCCGGCGCCGGCAGCGGCAGCAGAATCGCGCCGGCAAGCCCGACCGCGCCGCCGGCCAGCAGCATCACCGCGAAGGTCCGGTTGCGCGTGCCGCTGGATTTGACGACGGTGTTCCAGCCGGCATGGGCTAGCGCCGCCAGCAGGACCAGGAAGACGAGCTCGGCCTGCAGCGCCATTATTGCCGGTTCCCGCCCGCTTTACCGGAACGCCGGCTCGTCGAAGCTGCGCAGCTTGCGGGAATGGAGCTGCCCGACGCCGCCCTCGCGCAGGATGCGCACGGTCTCGAGCCCAATCGCGAGATGCTGGCCGATGCGCTCGTTGTAGAAGGCGTTGGCCATGCCGGGCAGCTTGATCTCGCCGTGCATCGGCTTGTCGGAGACGCACAGCAGGGTGCCGTAGGGGACGCGGAAGCGGAAGCCGTTGGCGGCGATGGTGGCCGATTCCATGTCGACCGCGATGGCGCGTGACTGACTGAACCGCTCGTACAGCTCGTCGAATCTGAGCTCCCAGTTGCGGTTATCGGTGGTCGCAACGGTGCCGGTGCGCATGCGGGTCTTCATCTCGGGGCCACGCAGGCCGGTAACGCGCGCCACCGCCTCCTGCAGCGCCACCTGGATTTCCGCGATCGGCGGTACAGGCGCCCACAGCGGCAGATCCTGGTCGAGCACGTGATCCTCGCGGA
>CP070634.1:1213154-1224906 GCA_020356105.1 Rhodospirillales bacterium
GACGAGCCTTGGCGCGGCCGGACGCCAGAAACACGTCTCGTCGCTATTGGAGCCCCTGAAGCAGTCTCCGAGCGAACCTTGAAGGGCATCTTTTTCGACGCCGCCTGATCGAGATCAAGCGCCGAATTGCCCGACCTCCGATGTCGGCGCGCAGCGGATTAGGGCGCCAGCCTCTGCGAACGTCCGGTAGGTCGAATTCGATCCCGAAACCTGCCGTTTCGCCAATGCGCGGTCCGTTCAGGTTGGATCGGTCCTGGAAATCGGCGTAACCGCATGCTTCGAGGCGGCTGCTTCGTAGTCTCCTCAGCATGAGGGCACGGACGTTTTAGCCTCATGCTGAGGACGGCGGGCATGCCGAGCCGGCGACGACAGGCGGCGTGGTCGCGCAGGGCCGATCCGGACCGGCTCGAACAGTACGTCGGATCGCAGCTCTCAAGCCGCGTGCCCTCCGCACTCCGCCGGGGCCTCTCCGGATTGCGGACAACTCCGCGGCCGGCCCCGCCATCGATCCGGGCCGCGGCCCCGGCGCCGCGGGACTTCGCCCCGGTCAGTCGCAGCAGCGCTCCTGCAGGTTGTTGCCCAGGCTCAACAGGAACATCAGGCTCTTCTGCGAGTCCGGCTTCGACAGCAGCGAGAGGGTCGACAACACGCCGCCCTTCGGCTCGGCCTCCGCGGTCTGCCGCACCGCGTCCTCCATCGCCCTGGTGGCGCCCTCGGCGAAGCGGGACAGGTTGTCGCTGCCGAGCGTGTTCACCATCTGCTCGAAGAACGCGAACAGCCGGTCGACGATATTGTCGGTCGAGGCCGACCTCGCCGTATGGAGGAGCGCCACGAAATCGAAGAGGGTATTGAGCGCCCCGACCCGGTGCAGCTCGGTCAGCCTGTCGAGCGCGGTGTGGATGGCCTCGCGCGTCGTCTCGTCATTGAGGCGATCGAGGACCTCGAGCGCGTTCGATCCGGTCACCGCGAGCCGCTCGACCATGCCATCGGTCAGGGCGTCGCGGGCCGCCTGGATCAGTCGTGCGGTCTCGTCCTCCGGCAGGTTCGAAAGCGCCTGTGCATGTTCCGTCATCTCATCCTCCTCACAGCAGGCCCCGGGCCGACAGCCAGTACAGCCGGTTGTAGGCCAGCTTGAACCAGTGCAGCATCTGCGACGGCGGCCCCGGATTGGGCGGCGTCGTGTAGTTGAACCACACATAGGTGCCGCTGTTCATGCCGGTTTCCACGAAGCAGAACACCTTGCCGTCATACTTGCGGGCCCACTGACCCTCGCTGACCAGCGACGAAAGGTTGTCGATGATCGTGTCGGCCTCGAAATGGGCCGTCGATCCGGCCTTGGAGATCGGGATATTGGTCGTATCGCCGACCACGAAGACATTGGTCGAGCCTTCGCGCAGCAGCGTCTCGCGCTCGGTCGGCACCCAGCCGCCGGCGCCGAGATCGGAATCGGTGATGACCTGGGACCCGGTATGCGGCGGGATGGCCACCAGCATGTCGTATTCTAGGGTCGTGCCCTCTTCCGACGTGACGGTCTTCTTCTTCGGGTCAACCTCCTTGGTGTTGAAGAAGGTCTCCGACTTGATGCCGAACTTGTCGAACTCGGGCGCGGCCCAGTTGGCGACAGGCTCCAGCGTGTGCAGGCGGCCGACCGGGTAGGTGTAGGTGATCTCGGTCTTGTCCGCGAGGCCGCGCTCCTTCAGGTAGTCGTACAACATGAAGGTGATCTCGAGCGGTGCCACCGGGCATTTGTGCGGCACGTTGACGTTGACCACGATCTTGCCGCCCTCGAATTCGCGCAACGCGTCGCGCATCTTGCGCGCGCCGTCGAGGTCATAGAACCAGTGCGCCCCCTCTTCCATGCCGGGAACCTGGTCGGGCCGGATCCGCGAGCCGGTTGCGATCACGACGTAGTCGTAATCGAGCGTCATCCCGGATTCGCACGTCACCCTGTTGTTTTCGACGTCGATATTGGTCACCGCGTCGATGTGGAAGGTCACCCGGCGATCCAGCACCTTGCGCTGGTCCCGGAACAATTCGGATTCGCGGAATCTGCCGAACGGCAGGTACAAAAGGCCCGGCTGATACATGTGCCTGTCGGTGTTGCCGAGCATGGTGATCCGCACTTCGCCTGACCGCAGCTCGTCGCCGAGCTGGCGGCACAGGCCATTTCCGACAATGGTGCCGGCGAGTCCTCCGCCGACGATGACGATATGCTTTGCCATTGCATTTTCCTCCCGTGTTAATGCCGGCGTTCGTCTCCCATTGCCTCTCTTTCTCGCCCTTTCTTAATTCAAGTTCATTTCGCCTTCCGGACGACGATGCTGTCGTAGCCCTCGCATTGCTCGACCCCGACCATTTCATGGCCGACCTTGGCGACCCATTCGGGAATGTCCTTGGCGGAGCCCTTGTCCGACGACCAGACCTCGATCTCGTCGCCCACCTCGATCAGCTTGAGGCCGGCGATCAGTTCCATCAGCGGGCCCGGGCAGAATGCGCCGCGCGCGTCGATCTTGGTGCGTTGAGCCATCCTGGAAAACCTCCTCCTACCGCGCCTACAACGTTACGAACTGCCCGCTCTCTGCCTCGGACAGAAATTTCGTCAACCCCATCGCCTCGTCGAACAGGCCGTCAACCAGCCGGTCCTCGCCCCAGCCCGTGATGTCCAGTGCCATCGAGCAGACATACATCTTCAGGTCGCCGAGCATCCTGCCCTGCTCGAACAGCTGGATCGCATCCGGCGCGCCCTTCTCCCGCAGCAGGCGGGAAAACTCGCCGCCGTGGTAGCGCTGATCCGGCGACGCGGTCTTCTCGAAGGCAGCCAGCGCGTTCATGCTGACGAAGACGTGTACGGCCCGGTCCGACACCGCGCCGACCGACGCCATCATGGCCGCCATCTGGATTTTTTCGTGCTCTCCCGAGCACAACAGGATGAACAGGGGTTGCGATGTCATCGGCCTGCTCGCTCAAGAAACGAGCACTTATTCTACGCAGCACTTGCCGTGAAATGGAAACGAAAAATCGCCGGGCCGTTCTTGCCGCCCGCAGGGCGCCTATTTCGATTTGGCGGTTTTCTTCTTGCCGCCGGCCCGGGCGGCACCGGTTTTCGTCTTCCTGCCGGCGCGCGTTGCGACATCGGCGAAGCCGTCACCGAGGGTCGGCCGCTCTTCCCTGAAATACAGGCCGAGCGCCGGGTGGCCGGTTGCCGCGGCGTGCTTCATCGCCGCCAGGCGGTCGGACGGGTCGTGATCGGCCGGCAGGTCGCGCACCCGTATGTCGAGATTCGCATAGGTCATCTCGGTCTTGTCGAAGGTCACGCAGGGCGAAAGGATATGAAGATACGAGAAGCCCCGATGCGCGATCGCCTCCGCGATCATGTCGGACAGATGGTGCTGATGCCCGGCATAGGCCTGGCCGACCCAGCTGGCGCCATAGGACAGCAGCATCATCAGGGGATTGAGCGGCTGATCGTGGCTCTCATACGGCGTCGAGGGGGTCACGAACCCGTACACCGAGGTCGGCGAGGTCTGGCCCTTGGTCAAGCCGTAGACGCCGTTGTCGAAGACCATGTAGGTGATGTCGACATTGCGCCGCGCCGCGTGCGGAATGTGGCCGCCACCGATCGCAAAGGCGTCGCCATCGCCGCCGACGGCGATCACCGTCAGGGCCTCGTTGGCCACCTTCACGCCGGTGGCGACCGGCAGGGTGCGGCCGTGCAGGGTGTGCAGGCCATAAGTGTCCATGAAGAACGGAAAGCGCGAGGCGCAGCCGATCCCCGAGACGACGACGGCGTCCTTGAGCGGCACCTGCAGACGGTTCAGGGCAACGGTAACGCCCTCGGCGACGCTGAAATAGCCGCAGCCCGGGCACCAGGTGGGCAGCGAGCGCGAACGGTAGCGCAGATGTCCGTCGCCACGGACCTGCTTGAGCTTGTCTTCGAGATAGACGGGCTTCAGGGGTTCGGTCATTCCTCGTCTCCGCGTTCTCAGGCCGCCTTGGCCCGGGCCAGCCGGCGGACCTCCGCCAGGATCTCTTCCACCTGCATCGGCGCGCCGGTGGCGCGGTTGAGCCGCGTCAGCGGGCGACCAAGCGCGCCGGAAATCAGGTTCGCCAGCTGCCCCTCGTAATTGAGCTCGGGCAGCAAAACGGCATCGCAATCGTCCATGAACGCGGCGATCTGCTCTTCCGGCAATGGCGAGAGCATCACCACCTTCATCGCCGAGCAGCGAATGCCTTCCGCCTGGGCCGCGAACATCGCCTCGAGAATCTCGCCAAAGGTGGAGCCCCATCCGAGGATGCCGACATCGATGGGCCCCTCGTCGCCGAACCGCTTGCAGATCGTAAAATCCGGATGGGTCAGCGCGGCTTTCAGTTTCTCGTGACGCTTTGCGCTCATCGCCATGTGGTTTTCCGGCAGGTCGCTCGGCTTCCCGAGCTCGCTGTGCTCGAGCCCGGTGACCGTGTGCATGCCCCCGTCCTCGCCGGGAAGCGCGCGCGGGCTGACATGATCCTCGGTCTGCTGGTAGCGCTGGTAGTCACCATCGCCGCGCCATGCCTCCAGCCCCTTGTTGAGATCCGGCGCGAACGGGTTCTTGGCCGGCGGCACCACCGTCTCGTAGCGGTTGGACAGGTAGAGGTCGAGCAGCACGATGACCGGCGTCTGATACTTCTCGGCCATTTCGAACGCCTTGCCGGCGGTACGGTAGCAGCCGTCCACATTGGTCGGCGCCAGCACGATCCGCTGCGCATCGCCGGCGCCGCCGAACACCGCCATGTTGAGATCCGACTGCTCGGTCTTTGTCGGCATGCCGGTGGACGGCCCGCCGCGCTGACTGACGAACACCACCGAGGGAATCTCGCCCATGACCCCGAGGCCGAGCATCTCGGCCATCAGCGCCAGGCCGGGGCCCGAGGTCGCGGTGGCCGCGCGAGCGCCGGCATAACCGGCGCCGATGGTGGCCGAGATCGCCGAGATCTCGTCCTCCGTCTGCAGCACACGGCCGCCATGCCGCGGCAGCTCTGCGGCGAGCCGCTCGAGGATCGTGGTCGCCGGCGTGATCGGATAGCCGAAAAAGGTGTCGAGTCCGGCATCGATGCAGCCGCGCACGATGGCGCCGTTACCCGTCATCATCGTCGCCGTTTCGCCGCTCTTCGCAGGCGCGGGTTCGCCGAGGCTGCCCTGATCGAGTTTGAAGACCGTCCTGCCGACCTCGTATGCGGCGTCGAACGCCGTGGTATTGCTGGTCGTCACGATCGCCGCCTTGCGCTCGAACTTGGCCGCGATGACGTCGCGGAAGGCCTGCGGATCGATCCCGTACAGCCCCGCGAGATACCCCAGGATCACGATGTTGCGCGAGCGGGCCGCGCTCGTCGCCCGCTCGGATATCTCCCGCTGGTTCAGACCGTAGGGAAGCTGGGTCGGCCGGATATGCGCCGTGATGTGGGCGCCTTCCGGCAGCCGCGCGATCGGCGACGCCTCGTAGATCACGGCGCCGTAATCGCAGACCTCACCGACATGCGGGATCGCGTAGCTGTCGTCGAGCGAGACCAGCACGTCGGAATGGCGCTTCAGCGAGTAGGCCTGTTCCGTCGTCACCCGGACCCGCGAGATGCACTTGCCGAATCCCCTGATCTCGGCCGGGTAGATGTCGAAGGCGATGACCTTGTAGCCGAGCCCCGCCATCGCCCGCTTGAGGATGTCGCCCGCCGCGATCGTGCCGTCGCCGGCCGATCCGATGATGGCGAACTGGATGTCCGTGCTGCCGTTTCGATCCACCATGGCTCAGTACTCCCAGAACGGCGACTGGATGTAACCGTCCTTGCCGACATGAAGACGTTCGTCGCCAACGCCCTTGAAGTCCTCGCTCGCGCCCGTCACGTTGCGCGCCGCGACCTCGCCCATCTGCCGCACGTTGGTCCAGCCATAATAGAATCGATACTCCTTGTCCGCCTCGGACCAGATCTGGCAGACATCGCCGGCCGCCCAGATACGCGGATCCGTCGATTGCAGCTGCGGATTGACCAGCAGGCCGCGTTCGATGTCGACGCCCGAGCCCAGCATGAACTCGGCGGTGGGCATCAGGCCGTAGAACGGCATCACGACGTCACCGTCGACATCGCTGCCATCGTCGAACAGCACGCGGCGCGCCGGTTTGCCGGCCGCGCCCTCTTCGATCGCGACCGGATGCATGCCGTCCACGACCTCGAGGCCCATCCGCTCCAGCGCGGCGAGGAACCCGTCCCGCTCCTCGGGCTCGATGCGATGGGGCCAGAACGTATACTCGTTGGCCAGCAGAACGACCCGGTAGCCGACGTCGATCAGCGTCCGCGCAAGGTCGAGCCCGATCATGTCGCCGCCCAGCATGAGCAACGTCCCGCCCTGTGGCAGCGCGTCATGGGTGATCATCGCCGACTCGAAGGAATGGAACCCGTGCATGAGGTGATAATAATCGCTGAGCTCTTCGGGCAGGTAGCCGCGCCCGCCGGCGCAGACCAGCAGCTGATCGTAGTGCATCACCTCGTTGTGGGCGAAGGTGATGGTGCGCGAGCGTCCGTCGACGTCGATGACCCGGCTGTTGCGCCGCAACGTGATCCGGTTGTCGTCGTAATATTCCGGGGGATGGACGAGGATTTCCCGCCAGTCGTGACAGCCGCGGAAGACCCGCGGCAGGTCGTAGCGGTTGTAGAACGGCAGGCTGCTCATGGTGATGATGGTGATCCGGCTGTCGGGATCGCGTTCGCGCAACGTGATCGCGGCCCCGTTGCCGGCGCTTCCGTTGCCGATAATGACGTTGTGGGTCGCCTCGGCCATCGTTCAGATATCCTGCGTGACGAATTCGTTGCGGGTGATGCTGATACACCGGGTCGGGCACACCATGAAGCAGGCGCCGCAGCGGATGCACTCGTTGTTGTCGATCCAGATCGCGCCGACCTCGTCCCACTGCTTGGTCTCGAGCAATTCACCGTAGGTCCCGTCGTTGCGGATCTCGACCCCCTCGACGAGCTTGATGCAATTCTTGGGCGCGACCTCGATGCAGGCACGGCAATAGATGCAATTGTCGATGTCGATCTGGTACTTCAGGTTGCACAGATAGCAGCGCTTCGATTCCGTCGCCGCCAGCGCCTCGTCGTAGCCGGTCTCGACCTCGTTGGTCAGGGCCTTGTTGCGCTCGGAGAGCGGCGCCGTCGGCATGTGCTGGCGCTCGATGAAGTCGAAGCCGCGCTCGCGCAGGGGCTCCGCGACCGGTTCGATGCGCACCACCTGGCGGCGCCGCTGGCGGCCCATCAGCCAGGTATCGATCCCGGCCGCCACGCGTCGGCCGTTGCCGATCGCCTCGATGATCGTGGTTGGCCCGGTGACATAGTCGCCGGCCGCGAAGATTCCCTTGCGCGAGGTCTGCCCATTCTCGTCCGCCTTGACGCTGCCCCAGCGATCGAGCTCCAGCTTGACGTCGAGATAGTCGTTGACGGTGCGCTGGCCGATGGCGATCAAGAGGGTATCGCACGGCTCGAAGAACTCCGACCCCTCGATGGGAATGGCCTGCCGGCGCCCGTTGTCGCGCCAGCCGCCGAGCCGGTTCTGGGCGAACTCGATGCCGCGCAGGCGGCCGTCATCGTCGACGACCAACTGCGAGGGCGAGCGCAGCCCCTTGATGCGGATGCCCTCGCGCTTGCATTCGAAAATCTCGTCCTTGGTGACCGGGATGTACTCTTCGGCGGTGCGGATGTGGATCGTGACCTCCGTGCCGCCGAGCCGTTTCGCGACGCGGGCGCAGTCCAGCGCGGTGAAGCCGGCGCCGACCACGGCGACGCGCTTGCCGACCGTCTTCTTCTCGCCGCGATGAAGGCCCATCAGGAAGTACAGCCCGTATTCGACGCTGTCGATCGAGTCCGGATCGTCCTTGCCGATGCCGCCCTTGAGCGGCAGATTGACCGACGCCATGCTGCCGGTGGACAGCAGGACCGCGTCGAAATCCTTGCGCAGCTTGGCCAGCGGCAGCTGCCCCTTGCCCTTGCCGATCTCGATGCCGGTGCGCAGCTCGACGCCGAGCCTGAGCGCGTTGTGCAGCTCGACCTGCAGGATGTCGCGCGGCAGGCGGAAGGCGGGGATGCCGTAGCGCAGCATGCCGCCGGGATCCGACTCGCGCTCGAAGATCGCCACGTCATGCCCGAGCAGCGACAGGTCGTGCGCGGCGGCGACGCCCGCCGGCCCCGCGCCGACGATCGCGACCCGCTTGCCCGAGGGACCGTAAAGGCTCTCGGTGATGCGGTGGCCGACATGCTTCAGATCGCTCGAGGCCCGCTTGAGGTGGCAGATGTTGACGGTCTCGCCGTTGCCCGGCTGGGCGTGCCGGCAGAATTCCTCGCAGGGACGCGAACAGATCCGCCCGAGAATGCCGGGCAGGACGTTGGCCTCGCGGTTGATCTCGTAGGCCTGGCCGTATTTCTTCTCCATGATGGCCTGGATGTAGCCGGGAATGTTGGTCCCCGCCGGGCAGGCCGACTGGCAGGGAATATTCTCCTTCACCCAGCCGATATCGCGGGGGTCGTCGGAATACCAGACCCCGCCCGCCTCGGGCGCCGCTGCCGCCGGCGCCGCCGTCTCCCGCTCTCTATTCCGCCGCTCGGACATCTATCTCTCCCTCGAACCGTCCAATTCCCCGCGGGCCATGCGCCCGGCCGGCACCACGCCGACGAGTCGCGTCAGGCCTCCCGCGCGATCACCGCAAGTCCCTCGATATTGGCGCGCAACGCCCGGAACCGGTCGACGACCGCGTCGCCGAACAGCGGGTCGTCGCGATGCTCGAGCCGGGCGTCGATCGCGGCCCAGTCATCCGCCGACAGGACCTTCTCCGCGGCCGGGAAGACCCGGCCTTCCTCGAGCGCGATATGATGCCGGTAGCGCTGCACGAAGCGCCGCGTCAGCTCGTGCACGGCGTGGCGGTCGACCAGCTCCTCGGCCAGCACGTGGCGCATCGCCTCGGCCAGCTCGCGAGTCATCGCGCCGATCTGCCGGTGCTCCTCCTCGAGATCGCCGACGACCTTTGCCAGCTCGGCGTCGCGCGATTTGAGGCGGCCATAGATCAGGTCCTCCTTCGGATGGTGGACCGCGTCGGGGTATTCCAGACAGTAATCGATGACGGCGCCGATCAGGTCGTAATCCGGGCGCTCGCCGGAGGCGAACACCGCCAGCTCGCGATCCAGCAGATCGAGCAGTTTCGAGAAATCCGCGTGCTCCCGGTTGAGCCGCTGCAGCGCCTCGGACATCGTGCCTCCCTTTCGCCGGCGCGCGTAGCATGGGCCGGCGTTGCGACTATATGTCAACAGAAGTTTACAGCGAATTGACCTTCGTCAACTCTGCGCCGCCGGGCCGGCCGCACCCTCATGCCGGCCTCCAGAGGCCGCGCGCGGTTGACGTCGCGCGCGATCGCTGGCTCCATGTCGGCCGGATGTCAAGGGAGCGGCGCACCATGCCGGACCTGCAGGACAGGCGCCACGATCTGGTGATTCGCGGCGCGACCATCGTCGATGGCACCGGCGCGCCACGCTTTGCCGGCGACGTCGCGGTGGCGGGCGACCGGATCGCGGCGATCGGCGATCTCGGCGGCGAATCGGCCGCGCGCGAGATCGACGCCGCCGGGCTGATCCTTTCGCCCGGCTTCATCGACGTGCACACCCATGACGACAACGCGCTGCTGCGCGACGATGCGATGCGGCCGAAGCTGACCCAGGGAGTGACAACGGTGGTCACCGGCAATTGCGGCATCAGCCTGGCGCCGCTCGCGCCCAAGGGGCCGCCGGTGCCGCCGCTCGACCTGCTGGGCGATGCGGGGGCGTTCCGCTATCCCGACTTCGCCGCCTACATGGCGACGCTGGACGCCGCCGCGCTGCCGGTCAACGCCGTGCCGATGGTCGGCCACACGACCCTGCGCGTCGCCGCCATGGACGCCCTGGACCGTCCCGCGCGCGACCGCGAGATCGCCGCCATGCAGGCGCTGGTGCGCGAATGCCTCGAGGCCGGCGCGGCGGGCCTGAGCACCGGGCTGTTCTACCCGCCGGCGCGCGACGCGCCCAAGGAGGAGGTCGTCGCGCTGCTCGAAGTGCTCTCGGGCAGCGGCGCGGTCTACACGACGCATATGCGCGACGAGGGCGACCACGTCACCGAGTCGCTGGCCGAATCCTTCGAGACCGCGCGTACGGCCGGCGTGCCGCTGATCGTCTCGCACCACAAATGCAGCGGCCGCGAGAATTTCGGCCGCAGCCGCGAGACGCTGGCGATGTTCGACGCCGCCCGCGCGCGCCAGGACGTCGCGCTCGACGCCTACCCCTACGCGGCAAGTTCCACCGTGCTGCTGGACGAGTATCTGGGCAAGGCGAAGCGCATCATGATCGCCTGGTCGGAACCGTATCCCGATATCTGCGGGCGCTATCTCGACGAGATCGCGGCCGCGTGGGGCTGCGCCGAGACCGAGGCGTTCCGCCGCCTGAAGCCCGGCGGGGCGATCTACTTCGTGATGGACGAAGAGGACGTACGGCGGATCCTCGCCTACAAGTACACCATGATCGGCTCCGACGGGCTGCCCCACGACAAACACCCGCATCCGCGCCTCTGGGGCGCCTTCGCCCGGGTGCTGGGCCATTACGTACGCGAGGTCGGGCTGATGCCCCTGGAGCAGGCCGTGCACAAGATGACCGGCCTGTCGGCGGCACGCTTCGCGCTGACCGATCGCGGCGTGATCCGTGCCGGCGCCTTTGCCGACCTCGTGCTGTTCGACGCCGCCCGCATCGCCGAGGGCGGCAGCTTCGAGAACCCGGCCCGGCCGGCCGCGGGCATCGAGATGGTGCTGGTCAACGGCCGGCCGGTGCTGGCGGACGGCACGCCGACCGGCGAGAAGCCGGGGCGGGCGCTGCGCCGCGCGGCATGACCCGCATGGACGCCGCGGCCGAAGACCTTCTCGCCCGGATCCTATACCGCGACGGCCTGATGCTGGTGATCGACAAGCCGGCCGGCATCCCGGTCCATGCGGGGCCCGCCGGCGGCCCCAATCTGGAGGCGCTGTTCGATGCGTTGCGCTTCGGCCTGCCGCGGCCGCCGGCGCTGGCCCACCGGCTCGACCGCGACACCAGCGGCTGCCTCGTCCTCGGCCGCCATCCGAAGGCGCTGCGCCGGCTCGCCCGGCTGTTCTCCGAAGGCCGCGTGACCAAGGTCTACTGGGCGATCGTCGAAGGCGCGCCGGAAAAACCCTCGGGGACGGCCGACCTGCCGCTCGCCAAGCACTCGACCAGGAAGGGCGGCTGGCGCATGGTCGCCGATCCAAACGCCGGGAAACCCGCCGTCACCACCTGGCGCACGCTGGGCACCGCCGGGGACCTCACCTGGCTCGAACTGCGGCCGAAGACCGGGCGCACGCACCAGGTCCGCGTACACTGCGCCCAGCTCGGCTGCCCGGTGCTGGGCGATCCGGTCTACGGCGCGGCGGCGAAGGGCCCGCGCCCACCGCTGCATCTGCACGCCCGCGCCGTCACAATTCCGCTCTATGCGAAGAAGGACCCGGTCGCCGTCACCGCCGCCCCGCCACCGCACATGCGCGAAGCGCTCACCGCCTGCGGCTGGGACGGGGCATAAGATCCCGTCACTCGTGGCGCAGCGCCTCGATCGGGTCCATGCGCGCGGCCTTCCAGGCGGGATACGTGCCGAACACGACTCCGACCAGGATGGACACCCCCAGACTGAGCACGATGCCATCCAGGCTGA
>CP070634.1:1225006-1256234 GCA_020356105.1 Rhodospirillales bacterium
CGCGCCGGCTGCGCAACTTCGACGCCTTCGATCTTGCGCTCAATCACGCACAGGCGGCCGCGGCCGCCGCCGAATGAGGATTGCCGCCATGTCAGTCGCCGAAACCTGGACCGAATCCCCACGCTTCGAGCCGATGCGCATCGCCGGCCGCAAGGTCGAGGCCGACGGTGTCGTCGAGGTCCGCTATCCCTACACCAACGAGGTCATCGGCCAGGTGCCGGCCGGTGGCGCCGAACACGCCCGGCAAGCCTTCGAGATTGCGGCCAATTACAAGCCGAAGCTGACCCGCTACGAGCGCCAGCAGATCCTGCAGAAGACGGCGGAATTGCTGGTCGGGCGCAGGGACGAACTGTCGGACCTGATCACGCTGGAACTGGGCATTTCCAAGAAGGATTCGCTCTACGAGGTCGGCCGCGCCTTCGACGTGTTCACGCTCGCGGGCCAGCTCTGCATCCTCGACGACGGCGAGATCTTCTCCTGCGACCTCACCCCGCACGGCAAGCAGCGCAAGATCTATACGAAACGCGAGCCGCTCAAGGCGATCTCGGCGATCACGCCGTTCAACCATCCGCTCAACATGGTGGCGCACAAGATCGCGCCGTCGATCGCGACCAACAACTGCATGGTCTGCAAACCGACCGAGCTGACGCCGATGACGGCGCTGTGGCTCGCCGACGTGCTGTACGAGGCCGGCTTGCCGCCGGAAATGTATTCCGTGGTCACGGGTTGGCCGCAGGATATCGGCGAGGAGATGATCACCAACAAGCATATCGAGCTGATCACGTTCACCGGTGGCGTTCCGGTCGGCAAGATGATCGCCGCGAAGGCGGGCTACCGCCGCACCGTTCTGGAACTCGGGGGCAACGACCCGCTGATCGTTTGCGACGATCTTTCCGACGAGGATCTGGGCAGGGTCGCCGAACTTGCCGTCGCCGGGGCCACAAAGAATTCCGGCCAGCGTTGCACCGCAGTGAAACGGATCCTCACGCAGGAGGCCGTCGCCGACCGTTTCGTCGAACTGGCGTTGGAGAAGGCGAAGAAGATCAAATTCGGCGACCCGATGGATCCGGACACCGACCTCGGTACGGTGGTGCATGAGGAAGCGGCGAAGCTGTTTGAAAAGCGCGTCTACGATGCGGCGGAGCAGGGCGCGAAGGTGCTCTACGACCCGGGCCGCAAGGGCGCGGTGCTGCCGCCGATCGTCGTCGACCACGTGCCGCATGAAAGCGAACTGGTGATGGAAGAGACGTTCGGCCCCATTGTCCCGATCGTGCGCG
Organism: Rhodospirillales bacterium; assembly: GCA_020356105.1. GTDB lineage: Bacteria > Pseudomonadota > Alphaproteobacteria > UBA8366 > JADFVY01. Next base: position 1,226,284 of record CP070634.1, read on the forward strand.
TACCGAACGACGATGCCGAAACCATGAAGATCTCCAATTCCACCGCCTTTGGCCTGTCCTCCGGCGTCTGCACCAATCGGCTGGATCGCATGACCGCCTACATCGAAGGGCTGAACGTCGGCACGGTGAACATCTGGGAGGTTCCCGGCTACCGGATCGAAATGTCTCCCTTCGGCGGCATTAAGGATTCCGGCCTCGGCTACAAGGAAGGTGTCATCGAGGCGATGAAGAGCTTCACCAACGTCAAGACCTACTCCATGCCCTGGCCGGCGTGAGAGCGCGAAAGCGCAACGCGAACCGCTTCGCGACCATCCGGTCCACCCGCGAGCCGGTTGCAGGCGTCAGGCGTAGAACGCGGCGACCCGGTCGATGGTCCAGAACAGGGCGAGGACGCCGACGATATAGGCCGCCGGTCGCTGCGTGCGGCCCAGCACCTGATCGAACGTCATGTCGCGCAGCACCGGCGCGACGCGCTTGCCGGCGAAGAACAGGGCGATCGCAGCGATGACGAAGGCGATCTGGCCGATCTCGACGCCGATATTGAAGAACAGCAAGGCGGTGGGAATTTCTGTCTGCGGCAGGCCGATCTCGGTCAGCACAGCCGCGAAGCCGAAGCCGTGCAGCAGGCCGAACGTCGAAGACACCGCAATTGGATAGCGCCAGGTCAGCGTGTGCCGCTTGTCGCGCGCCAACTCCATGGCGACGAAAACGATCGACAGGGCGATGCTCGCTTCGACCGGCGCGACCGAGACCTTGACCACCTCGAGCGCCGCCAGCGCCAAGGTGATGGAGTGGGCGACCGTAAAGCCGGTGACCGTGACCAGGATCCGCTTGAAGGTGCCTGACAGCAGCACCAGGCAGACGATGAACAGAAGGTGGTCGTATCCCTGCCAGATATGCTTGATGCCGAGCGCCATGTACTCCCGAGCGATCTTCCAGATCTGCTCTTTCTCCGGGATCTGCCACACGGACTTGTCCGGGCTCAGCACCACCGAATAGGTCTCGCCCGACAGCCGCGTGAAGTGGATCAGGCTCGAGATGGACGGATTGTAGCGCGGATAGTGGATCGATACGGCATCGTTCGATAGATCCGTCGCGCACCGGTAGGTCTGCCGGCGCGTCGTCTTGCCGCCGGTCGGCGGCGCAACCGCATCGCAGCTTTCCGGCAGGCGGATGTCGGGCACGTTGGTCACGGCGACGGTGATCGGGACCTTCCACATGACAGAGAACACCTGCCCGTCGCGCTCGCTGATCTCGACATAGAGCGGCCGCGTGTCGTGCGCCGACGCTGCGGCCGGCAGCAGGAGCAACACCAGCGCGCCGACGATCCAGGAGGTTCGCGTCATTGCGCCGGTTCCTCTTGTTCGGCGCTGGCCACTTCGTCTTCCGGCCGCTCGTAGACGATATCGACATCGTAGCTGTCGACGATCTGCTGTGCCGCTTCCTGTGCTCGTTCGGCGATCAGGGCGCGCTGCGCCTCATCGGTGACCCTGGATTTCACCTCCTCGAGGCCCGGCATTCGGCCGGGCTGTTTCTGCGTCACCATCACCAGATGCGCACCGTGCCTCGATGCGATGGGGCCGCGCCAGACGCTATCCGCAGGCTCGAGGGTGAACACCTGCGCGGCCATCTGAGGGCCGAAATGGCTTTCGACATAAAAACGTGAACGTTCGACGTAGTTCATGCCGTAAAGAAACCGCTCGCCGTGTTTCGATGCATCGGGGAAGGCGGTGTTTGCTTGCCGCAGCTCGTCGAGCTTCTGGCGCGCCAACCGCATCGCCGCATCTGCCCCGTGTCGCTCGGCGCTGTAGAACACGTGGGTGAACGTGATGCGCGGTTCGATGAAGTAGTCCTGGCGGTTCTCCGCGAAATACGCTCGGACATCTTCCTCAGTGATGTCGCCAAACGATTCTGCAAACCCCCGCGCAACGTAATCGACCTTCTGGATCAGCCGCCGCTTGATGACATAGTCGTCCCGGTCCAGCCCCAGGTTGCGCGCCTCACGATAAAGGGCCTCTTCGCGAACGTAATCGTCAATGAGCTTTCGCAGCGACTCTTCGGACAGGCCGTCGAGCTGACGCTGCGCTGTGACCGGCTCGAAGGATTTGGTGCGGTATTGGATGAAGGTCAGCAGGCTGTCGCGATCGACGACGATACGTTTCGCATCGGCGTTTGGATCCTCATGCGACACCGCGCTGTGCAATCCGAACATCCCCACCGCCAGGATCAGGAAGTGCAAAAGGGGCTCTTTAAAGAGTGAGGTCATGACGGCCTGTGCTTTGGTCATCATTGTGCTCCACTTCTAATTCGGGGGCTTTTGGCGCCGCGCGCGGAACCGGGATCGCGATCCCTGGGCGCAGTTGCGCGAGTGCCACGATTATTTGACGGCGATCTCGTAATTGACGCGTCCCTGGTCGACGTCCCGCGTCGCCACGATCCGATCACCCTTTCGAAAGAGGGTCGCGGTGACGGTGCGCATGCCGTCGGACGACACGATGGCATCTCCCTTGATTTCATACCCCGTCTCCCCCATCAGCAGTGGATCGCCGCCATGGTAGACGGATTGGGCGGCCTTGCCTTGCGCCACGGCCGTCTGGGTGAGGACCCGCCTGCCGCTCTCGAGCAGCTTGCCCTGATACTGTGCGCCGCTGTTGAGGTCGCTAAGCGCAAGTTCGCGCCCGATCAGCGCCATGATGTCGGCGCCAGTCATCTTCACGAAACCGTCCGCCAGCACTGACTCCACCGTCATCGCGCCGCGGGCCGGCAGGTCCATTCGGGCGACGGGTTTGCGCACGTCCTGTCCCGGCGTGTACCAGATCGGCGAGGAATAGGCGCGCTCCTGGATCGTCGAGGGATGCTTGGTCTCCACCGGATCGATGCCGAGTGCGATGGCGTCGTACAGGGAATGGCGCGGGGTCGGGATCTGCAGCACCCGGACGTAGTAGAAAGACCGTAATCCCGGATCGAAATCCGGATCCGTCCAGACCGCGACGAGTTCCGGATCGCCGATCGAATTGGTGTACATGCCGGTCTTAAGGTCGACCGTGTTGCCGACCGTGCGCGAACCGTCGGTCCGGCCGTCGGACAGCGCCAGATCATAAATTCGTTCATGCGTCTTGCCGTCGACGTCCAGCCATCCCTTGATGATCTCGATGCGGTCGAGGTTGGCTCCCTTGGGATCCATGGCGGCGTGCACGAGGAAGCTCGGCACCTTGCCCCGCGGCGCCTGCGCTAGGTCCGCGCCCATCGGCACGCCCTTTCGATAGCCGACGGCGGCGAGGTCGGGGGATTGCGCGTCGGCGGCCACGTAGTCATAGCCTCCGAAGACCCTTAGGCTGATGCGCGGCCCGGTCGTGGCATAGACTTCTCGGCGTTTGAAGGCGGCGGTGATGGCGTCGCGGGTATTTTCTGTCGCCCAGACGCCAGCCAGCCCCTGGGCCGCGGCATCCCAGCCGACCGCGCCCGGAACCGTCGTCTTGGTCTTGTTCTCGGGAATACTGTCCAGCGCATACTTGCCGAGGAAATTGTCCTCCTCGGCCGAGGAAAACGCGGTGTGTGAGTCGGTTGCGCCGATCATGCCGAACTTGTAGGGGTTCTTGCCGATGTTGTTCTCCAGTTGTAGCCCCCGCATCAAAGCGGTGCGCGCATAGTCGCCCGGGTCGATCTCTTTGGTCGTCTCGACGCCCACGGCGAGAGCATGTTCGTAGGTCTCGTGATCGGCAAATGGGTCGTCCGGCGAGAGCTTCGGATGCGTTTCCGAATCGCCCTTGTATTGCGTGACCTCGTCGACCGGTTCCCAGCGTTCGCGCAGTTCGGCGTACTCCAGATCGATCGGATTCCCGCTCTCGTCGAACAGCGGAAACATCGAGCCGCCCGACAGGTTCATGTTATGCGCAACCGCAACGAAATCGGTCCCAGCCTCGACTGCCGTAGAGGCAAGGAAATTGTAGAGATCGCGCGGCTTCGCCGAGTCGAGCATGCTGTATGGCAAGTACTGCATCGCCTTGTCCTTGCCGTCGGGCGTGAAGACGATGCGGTGAAGATTGCGGCCGTCCGGTAGGGAACTCCACTCCCACCCGATGAACGCCGTGAACCGGCCCGGCTCGTTGTGAGTCTCCGCAGTGTCGACAATCGACCCCCAGACCGACTTACGGATCTCCGGCGAGTTCAGCGGCTCTATTTTCGCTGGGTTCGTGTTGAGAAGCCCAACCAATTCGAAAAAGACCTCTCCGCCCTTACCCTCTTTGAGCATCTGACTCCATCTCGGCGCGCCATCCACTTTCATAAGCGCGGGATTCCCGGCGACGAGTTCCGGAATGACGCCCATGTACTCGGCGTGGTCGGTAACCACCAGGAAGTCCAGCGGCGTGTCGATCTGGACCCGGGACCGGCTCAGATCGGCGATCACCGGCAGGCCCTTGGCGAACCGGTATGACGTGTCCGGATCGGCCGTCGTCGTCAGCAGCGAATAGGCATCGGGCGAAAAATTGGTGTGGAGATGGGTATCGCCCCAGTAGAGCTGGGTCTCCTGAGCTGTCGCGGTCCCGGCCAGAAGAGTCGTGCAGGCGAGACCAAGGACGAGGGCATGACGACGCATCGGTGTGACTCCCTGTGTAGGCTTCTGTTGTAATTCGTTAACCATGTTTACAAACGAACGGGTTGGCTTACAAGGGGAACCGGGCGCGGCCTGCAAGCGCCTGATCCCGAGGCCTGTCGTTGCCAACCGGGGGTCAGTTCTGCGGCGGAGGCTGCGAGCGGATGATCTCGTAGTCTATCAGCGCCGACCGGGCGGCCCGGCGGATTTCAGGATCCGGCGATTCCGCGGCCCGGTTCAAAGCCGCAAGCCCGTCCGGGCCCAGCTTCGCCAGCAGGTAGCCCGCGAGGCCGGAAAGCACGGCCCTGTCATCGCCGAGCATCTCGACCAGCACGGGGATGTCCTTCGTTCCGATTTCCGCCATCGCCGCGTCGACCGTATAACGGTTGAACGACCAGGTCATGTGGGCGCTGAAATGAAGATTGCGCCGGGCGAGGCAGGCGATCTCGTCGTAACGGGTCGATGCCAGGCAGATCCCGTATTTCGGCCAGATGGCGTAGCCGAATACCGCGACGATTGACAAGATCAGCAAGCTGGCTAGCGTGCGACGGAGCCGCCTCATGGGTTCGCCTTTCGCGATGCCGTGCCGTTTATTGTCCGCTCCGCGTTCCTCGTGCGCTTCGGGGTCTTCAAACATATTTGCGCCCGATAGTCACGGGTCCGGCGATGACGTCGAGGCAGAGGGGCCGCTGCGATGGTGAAATCGACGGCGTAGATTGAGATCAATGGAAGGCGCGACGCTTGGCTCGTGGTGCCGCCCGTGATAGTCCGCATCGACGGGTCGGCGCGTGCATCGGCATTGTCACCGCCAAGGACAAGCTGCCCCGCCTATTGTTCCGCGGCGGTGCATGCACTAACTCTATGATCGCGCTGGATGAACGGGCCGGCTCTGATGTCCGGCCCCGCCGCGCGGCAAATGTTCGGGGCGCGTATGCGATTTCTGTTCCGCGGCATCGCGGGCATCGTCCTTCTGGCCGTGACGATCGGTCTGATAGGCATTGGCGTGTGGCGCCTGGTGGCAGCCGGCGATGCGGGCGATTCGCGCCGTCGCGGCGCCGAGGAGCGCAGTTTCGTGGTTCATGCGGCGACCCTGGAGCGGACGACCGTACGGCCGAAGATCGTTGCCTATGGTGAGATTCGCAGCTGGCGGAGCCTGGAACTGCGGGCCGCCGCCGGCGGCCGGCTGGTCGATATTGCTCCCGATTTCCGTGACGGGGCGGCGGTCAAGGCCGGCGATCTTCTGTTCCTGATCGATCCGGCCGAGGCGGCGGCCCGGCTCGCCGATGCCGGCGCCGCGCTGGCCGATGCCGAGGCCGAGAAGGCCGAGGCCGATGAGGCTGTGGGTGTGGCGGAACTCGAGCATGCGGCGGCCCTGCGGCAGCGCGACTTGCGGCGTCAGGCGCTGCAGCGGCAGCGGCAATTGCTGGGCAAGGGATTTGCCACCGATGCGAGCGTCGAGGAGGCGGAATTGGCGTTGGCCAGCGCCGAGCAGTCGGTGCTGAGGCTGGCCCAGGCGCGGATTGTGGCACGCAAGAGGGTCGAGCGGTCGGCATTCGCGGTCACCCGCGCTGCGATCGCGGTCGATGACGCAAGCCGGAGCGTCGAAGAAACGCGGGTCGAAGCCCCGTTCCCTGGCCTCCTGAGTGAGGTCGACGCGGTGCTCGGCCGCCGGGTGACGGCGAACGAGAAGCTCGGAATACTGATCGATCCGTCGGCGCTGGAAGCGGTGTTCCGGCTATCCAACGCGCAATTCGCGCGGCTGATCGATGCGGATGGGACGCTCCGACCGACACGCGTAACGGTCGCGCTGGAGCTGGGCGATCTTGCCGTCTCGGTGCCGGGATCGGTCGATCGTGCGGCCGCGGTGGTCGGCGAGGGGCAAAGCGGTCGTCTCGTCTACGCCAAGCTGGAGACCGGGCCGACGACGATCCTGCGGCCGGGCGATTTCATCACCGTGACGATCGAGGAGGCGGAGCTGTCCGACGTCGCCATTCTGCCAGCCAGCGCGGTCACGGCGGATGGCAGGCTCCTGCTGATCGATGCTGAATCGCGGATTACCGAGACCACGGTGACCATTTTGCGGCGCCAGGGCGATTCTCTCATCGTCGCCGACGCGCCGTCAGGAGCGCGCTATGTGACCCACCGCACGCCGCAACTTGGCCCCGGCATCCTCGTTCGACCGGCCGCGCCTGACGGGTCGGCGGCGCCGGAGATCGCCGTCGAGAATGACGACGAGCGGATGGCGATCAGCGAGATGCGGCGTCAGGCGCTGATCGCCTTTGTTCGCGATGATCCGAGCCTGCCGCAGGACCGCAAGGCGCGCCTGCTGCAGCTGTTGAGCCAGCCGGAGGTGCCGAAACGCCTGATCGAGCGGCTGGAAGCGCGGATGGCAGGGCAGGGGTGATGGCGCGGGACCCCCGAGACCGCATGCCGCCGGTCGACACGGGAATCATCGCCTACATGGTCCGCCACCGGACCGCGGCCAATCTTCTCCTCGTGCTGATGCTGGTCGCCGGTCTCGCGGCCGGGCTGAGCATCCGCACCCAGTTCTTTCCCGACGTCGTACTGGAGACGGTGACCGTTCGCGTCGCATGGCCGGGCGCCGGCCCGGACGATATGGATCGGGCGGTGGTTGCGCTGCTGGAGCCGGGTCTGCGTGCCATCGAAGGCGTCGAGTCGTCCAGTTCGGTCTCGACCGAGGGGAGCGCGACGATCACCCTCGACTTCGAGCCCGGCTGGGACATGGCGCGCGCTACCGATGACGTCAAAGCGGTCGTCGATTCGACCGCAAACCTGCCGGAAAATTCCAAGGAACCGGTGATCCGGCGATGGGCCTACCGCGATCGCGTCACCGACGTGGTCATTTATGGTCCGACAGGGATCGAGCAGCTTTCCCGTTATGCAGACGAGCTTCAGGCGCGTCTGTTTCGCGAAGGCGCGACGCGGACGACCATCCGGGGCGTTGCCGACCCTGTCATTCGTGTCTCGGCGCCGGAAGCGATGCTGATCAGGCACGAGCTGACACTGCGCGAGATCGCGGATGAGGTGGCGGCGGAAAGCACGGCTGACCCCGCGGGTGACGTCGCGTCGGGCGGATCGCGCATTCGGGCCGGTCTCGAGCGCCGCGACGCCGAGTTGATCGGCGACATCGCCGTCCGTTCGCTGCCCGATGGCGGCAAGCTGTATTTGCGCGACGTCGCCCGCATCGAATTGGAACGCTTTGCAAGCGGCAGGGCTTACTATCAGCGCGGTGACCCGGCCGTCGTCGTGCGGGTCGAGCGTAGCGCCCAGGGCGACGCCATCGCCATCCAGGGCCTGGTGCAGCGCGTCGTCGACGAGATGCGGCCAACCCTGCCGCCGGATGTGACGGTCCAGCTGACCCGGACGCGGGCGCAGGCGATCAAGGACCGGCTGAGGATTCTCCTCGACAACGGCCTAGCCGGGCTCGGTCTCGTCCTGGTCTTCTTGTTCTTGTTCCTGTCGGCGCGAACCGCATTCTGGGTGGCGGTGGGAATTCCGACCGCGATGGCGGCGACGGTTGCGATGATCTACCTGGCCGGCTTCACGCTCAACATGGTCTCGTTGTTTGCCCTGATCATCTGTCTTGGCATCGTCGTTGACGATGCCATTGTCGTCGGAGAGCACACCGACTTCCTTGCGCGCCGCGGTATGTCGCCGACAGAGGCTGCGGTGGCCGCCGCGCGACGAATGTGGGCGCCGGTCTTCAGTGCCTCGATCACAACCGTCATCGCGTTCTCGGCGCTGGCGGTCGTCGGCGGCCATTTCGGCACGATGATCATCGATATTCCTTTCACGGTGTCCGTCGTGCTGCTCGCGAGCCTGGCGGAAGCCTTCCTGATCCTGCCGGCACATATGCGGCATTCGCTCGCCGCCGGCGAGGCACGGCCCTGGTACGATGCGCCGAGCCGCCTTTTCAACAAGGGCTTTACCTGGTTTCGCGACGGGCCGTTCCGAAGATTCACGCGACTCGTCGTCAAGCTACGCTATCCGATGATCGGTGCGGCCATCATGCTCTTGCTGCTCTCGGCGTCCTTCTATGTCGACGGTACGGTGGGTTGGCGGTTCTTCAACGCGCCGGAGCGCGGCTACATCAATGCCAATATCGCGATGTTGCCGGGCGCCGACCGGCAGGATACGCGCGCCATGCTCGACGAGATGCAGCGCGCCCTGGATGTGGTGAACGACCGCTATGCCGCACTGCACGGAGCGGCGCCGGTCAAATTCTCGCTGGCCAGCATCGGCGGCAGCACCGGGCGTGGCTTGCACGGCGCACAGTCGAAAGACCCGGATCTTCTCGGCGGCTTTTCGATCGAACTGATCGATCCGGACATGCGTCCGTATTCGGCGTTCGCGTTCATGGCGGACTGGCAATCGGAAATCGTTCGACACCCCTTGCTAGAGACGCTCGCGTTGCGCGGACAACGATCCGGTCCGGCCAGAGATTCCATTGACGTTACGCTCAGCGGCCAGAGCGGCGAGACGCTGAAGGCGGCGGCGGAAGATCTCAAGACGCGCCTTGGGGCGTTTTCGGCAGTGAGCGCGCTCGAGGATTCGTTGGCCTACGACAAGTCGGAGCAAGTGCTCACGCTGACGCCGCGCGGCGAATCTCTCGGCTTCAATACGGAACAGATCGCCGCCGAACTTTACAACCGGCTGCAGGGAATCGATGCGGTGGAATTTCCGGTCGGCGCGCGCACCGCCACGATCCGCATCAGCTTGCCGGAGGAGGACATAACCGCCGCATTCCTGCATGAAACGCGGTTGCGCACGCCGGCCGGCGGTTACGTGCCGGTCAGCGAGATCGTCCGCATCGAAGAACGTCAGAGCTTCGCGTCCGTACGTCGAGAGAACGGGCAGAGGATCATTCGGGTGAGCGGCGACATCTCGGAGGATGATCCCGAGGCGGCTACTGCCGTTGCGTGGGCACTGGAATCCGACATCCTGCCGGAAATCGCGGCCCGATTTGGCGTGGAATGGCAAATGCGTGGGCTCGCCGAGCAGGAGAGGGAGTTCCTCGCAGATGCGGCCTTGGGCTATGTCCTGTGTCTGATCGGGATCTATCTGACGCTTGCCTGGATCTTTTCGTCCTGGACACGTCCGTTGGTCATCATGGCGATCATCCCGTTCGGTCTGATCGGCATGATCTGGGGCCATTACTGGCATGGATTGCCGCTCAGCATGTTCTCTATCGTCGGTTTGATCGGCATGTCGGGGATCATCATCAACGACTCGATCGTATTGATAACCACCATCGATCGATACGCGGACCGTCGGGCCCTCGTGCCGGCGCTGATCGACGGGGTGGCCGACCGATTGCGACCGGTCATCCTGACGACGGCGACCACGGTCTTCGGGCTGGCACCGCTGTTGTTCGAAACCAGTCGCCAGGCGCAGTTCCTCATGCCGACCGTCATCACTCTTGTGTATGGTCTCGGTTTCGGGGTGCTGATCGTCCTGGTGGTGACCCCCGCGCTGGTCGCCGTGCAGCACGATGTCGGATTTGCGCTGCGCTCTGGCCGCCGCCTCTTGACCCATCTGTCGGGCGCGCGGCGTCGCGCGTCGGCGTCGACTCCGCGGGGCGGCCAATAATGCGCCTGCAACGGTCCACTGCCGCGTAAGCGAACCGTTCATCATTGACGTGATAGCGTTCCCGGTCAGGCGGTCATATCGACTCGCCGCGCTACGTCGGAAGAGGAAATCCCGCCATGCCTCGTCTGCTTGCCCTGTCGGTCCTTCTCGTATCCTATTTTCTGCTCGGCGCCTGCGTCACCCCGCAGTCGGTTGAGCCGCCAGGTATCGCGCTTCAGAATGTGCGGCTGCTCGAGGCCAGGGGACTGGTGCAGATGGTCCGGATCGACCTCCTGGTGTCCAACCCAAACGATTTCGATATCCCGCTGACCGGGCTCGACTTTGACATGACGGTCAACGGCAAGAATTTCGCACAGGGACGATCGGCCGCGGCGGTCACCTTGCCGCGACGCGGGCAGGCCTCGGTTCCGGTCGATATCGGGGTGGAAATGCTGGCCGTGCTGCGTCAACTGCAAGCAGTGCAGAGGCTGGGAAAACTGGACTACCGTCTCTCCGGCACCGCATCGCTTGACCATATGCTGCTGCCGCGCGTCAGCTTCGACAGAACCGGCACGCTCAGCCTGCGGCGCGATGGCGGGGGACGGCGGCTTCAGGCCCTGGAAAGCTGAGAGATTCGCCGGGCTCAGTGTTTGCGGCGCACGGCCGCGGATCGGCGGCGCCGGGCCGCCACGCGGCGTAGCGCTTCGGCGCGACGAGAGCCCGGGATTAGATCCATCAGATATTGCAGGCCGAACCCGCCAAGCGCCCACAACACCACCATGCCCGCGAGCAGGGTGAGGTTGACCGGCGTCGGGTTTTCGATCAGTCGCCACAAGCTGTCGCCGAGAATGACCAGGAGGGCCAGCGTCGGGGCGAGCCCGAGGGCGACGCCGATCTGGTGATGGGCGGGCCGAATGTGCGACGCGCCGCAGACCATGTTGACCAGCGTGTAGGGACCGAGCGGCGTGACCATCATGCCGACCACGACCGGGATTCCGCGGCGACCAAGTTGCCGACTGATGCGGGCCAGCCGCGGGCCCATGAACCGACGCAGCCAGGCACGACCGAGACCCCACCCCAAGACATACGACAAGCCCGCATTGAGCATCGAGCCACCCAGCGCCAGCGCGAACGCCGCGGCAGGCGGATACATGACAGCGACGATCACGTTGAGCAACGTGATCGGGAAGAATGTCGGGCTGGCGCCGAGGTAGACCAGCAGGACCAGGGCAATCGCCCATTCGCTGCTGTGGATGGCGACCGCAGCAGCACGCAGTCGTTCGGCGTCGACGTAATGCTGCAGCGGCGTTGCCACCCACAGCACACCTACTGCCAAGACGAGCAAAGCCGGTACAGCGACATGGCGCACCATGCGTGCGATATAAAGCAGGAGGCGGATCGGCCCCCAGCGGCGAGTGCCGACAACTGGCCTTCGAGGCGCCGTGTCGGCTGTCTTGTCGGGTGTCACGAATTCTCCTGGCCGGCTGGCTGCGCCGGTCACACCATACGGCAACCGGCACCGTCGGGAAAGGGGAGGGGCCTGGTTTCGCCTGGCGCAAGGCAGGCGTCAAAACGGGTCCCGCGCGCCCGTGCGTATGGGCTAGAAATACAGCGAAATGTCGCGGTGCTGTGAAAGACAGCCGACGATCTCCTTGACCTGGGAGACCGGCAGACGGGGCTGCTGCCGGAGGCCAATTGTATCGCGAATCGCCGTTTCGTATGCCTCCAGTTCGGGCAACAAGTCTGACCTCGCCCGTTCACGCCAAGCGAGTTCCGTGGCGTGCGCCGCGAGCGCCTCGTCGATGAGTTCGAGCGCGCGTTCCGGTTCCGGGTTGCGGCCTCTGATCGCCCGCCTTGCCTTCGACAGCAGGGAGCGAATTTCCTGCGCGCCCTCGACCTTGCCGACCACCCGGGAAATATCGTTGATCCGATCCGCCGCCACCTCCGGCGCATTCCCGGTCACTGCGCCCGCCAGACCTTCGATGTCGCCGCGCAGTTCCGCAAGAGCATCGGCCGCGGCGACGACGGCGATGGTTTCCACAATTGGAAGGTAGGCGGAATCCACGTTGCGGCGATAGGTCCGCCGCGCAGTTTCCTCCTCTTTCTGCAATGCCTGCATGGCCTTGCTCTGGTCGGCCCAGACCGCCGGGATTCGCAGCTGCTGGTCCGTCCGCCGGGCCCTCAGTTCGCGGATCTGGGCCTCGAGGTCCGGCAAGGCCGTGCGCTCATCCTCCGGCAATCCAGCCAGCCGGCCGATGCGGAATTCAAGCTCTTCTATTTCCGCTTCGAGCTTGCCGATTCTCTGTTGGGTATTGCGGACCTGGTTGCGCAACGGCGCATAGGCATCCGCACGGGCGGCGACCGCCGCCTCGGCGGAGCGAACCGAGCCAACCAGCGCAAAGGTTTGGGCGGCGTTCTCGATCGCCGTGTCCAGATCACGCTGCAGGTCTCGCGGCAGATAGGAAAGATCGAGCCGCCGGGCCCTCTCGATCGCCGCCGCCAACGCCGTCTCGCGCGCATCGTATTGCTCGAACAGGTATCCCTCGAGGCAGTACTGCAGACGCGGATTCTGTGGCGGTGGGGCCGTGTCGGAGGTCAGGGAAATCCGGTTGGGCAGGTAATTGACCAGCCACGGGTTCGCTCCGACGATCGCAAGACCAAGCAGCTGCAGGCAGATGAAGGCGACGACGCCCTTGTAGATCTGGATCGTGCGCACGACCGCCGGCGCCACGCCGCGCAGATAGAACAAGGCGAAACCGAACGGCGGTGTCAGGAATGAGGTCTGGATATTCAGACCGATCATCACGCCGAGCCAGACCGCAGTGACGTTTGCCGACGGATCGGCAAGCAGGATTGGCGCCACGATTGGCACTACCACGACGGCAATTTCGATGAAGTCGAGAAAGAAGCCGAGCAGGAAGATCACCGCCATGACGATCACGAACTGAGCCCAGAAGCCGCCAGGCAGATTGGTCAGAAATTCCTTGACCAGTTCCTCGCCGCCGAAACCGCGAAATGCTGCGGTCAGCATCGCCGCGCCAAGCAGGATGATGAACACCAGCGACGTCGTCTTCGCGGTGTCGATCATGACCCCGCGCAGGGTGTCTTCGGTCGTGAAGGTGCGCCAGAAGCTCCAGCCGACCGAGGTGAGGAAAGCAAGCGCTAGGACTATCGCCACGACAAGCGCCGCGACATCGCCGCTCGTATCGATGTTCTTCACGTTGATCGGGTGGATGTTCGCGACCAGTGCCAGGCCAACAACGGATACGATGGCCAGGATTGCCGGGCGATAGGCGCCGGGCCGCCCTTCACACAGCCGGTATCCGGCCATGATCGTGGCGCCGACTGCGCCGATCGCGCCGGCCTGATTGACCGTCGCGACGCCCATGATGATGGACCCCAGCACGACGAAGATGAGGGTCAGCGGCGGTACCAGGATCAGCAGCACGCGCAGGGCGAATTTGGCGTCGTACTTGCCTTTGAAATGAACGGCGGGCGCCATGTGGGGGCGGAGCAACGACAACACCAGAATGAAAAGCATGTACAGGCCGACCAGCACCAGCCCTGGGATGAAGGCGCCCATGAACATGTCGCCGGCGCTGGTCGAAACGATGTCGAACTCCGACGGCATGGAGATTTCGCCGGTCGCCTCCTTGTACAGCCCCTTGCGGGTCGTGCTTGCCTGGTCGACCGCGCTGGCCAGCTGGTCGGCCAGGATGATCAGAACGATCGATGGCGGGATGATTTGGCCGAGAGTGCCGGACGCCGCGATCGTCCCCGTTGCCAGCGAATTGGAGTATTTGTTGCGCATCATCGCCGGCAACGAGATCAGCCCCATCGCGACGACCGTGGCGCCGACGATGCCCGTCGTCGCAGCCAGAAGCGCACCGACGAACACCACGGATATTCCCAGCCCGCCGGGCATCGGGCCGAACAGTTGCGCCATCGTGACCAACAGATCCTCGGCGATCTTCGACCGCTGCAACATGATACCCATGAACACGAACAGGGGGATGGCGATCAGCGTGTCTCGCTCGGCCTCCCAGTAGATGCCCCTGAAATTGGTCACGCCCGCGGTCAGCCACTGCACCGGACCGCCCTGAGCGAAATACGCGCTGGTGTCACCCGCGAACAGCCAGCCAAAAAACGCGGCGGCGCCGATCGCGAGGATCGCCGAGCCGGGCAAAGAGAACGCCACCGGGAAGCCGGATCCCAACGCCCAGATCATCAGCACGATGAGCAGAACGAGAAAGACCAGCTCCATAAGGGGTTCTCCGCCTATTGCCGCGCTAGTGGGTGATGTCGGATTCGTGCTTCTGCTTGCCCGGATCGCCCCGGTAGTCGGCGACACCGTCCAGCAAATAAGCGGCGAACTGAATGACCATGGTGATCGCGAAGATCGCCAGGTACCCGGCCAGGAGATACTTTACGTACATCCCGAAGCCCGACTGCGAGACTTCAAGCCGCAGAATCGGACTGGTGATGATCGCGGTCGACTGGCCCAGACCGATGATCAGGATCACCCAACAGAGCGGCAATCCTAGCAACAGTGCCCCAGCGGCGTTGACGACTCCCTTGGTTCGGTCGGTGAAGCCCGAATAGAGCACGTCGACCCGGACATGGCCCTCTTCGATCAGCGTATAGGCGCTGGAGAACAGGAACAGCCCGCCATACCAGAAACGGACCATGTCGCCCATAAACGCCTGCTCGTAAGAGAATACGAACCGAGAGACGACGATTTGCAACTCGGCGATCACCACCAGCAGCGCCAGCCACGTGAAGCCGAGGGTGCGGGTGACGGCGGCGAGCACAAAGGAAGCCACGACGAGGGGGAAATGGATATACGGCGCGCGATAGGCGCTGCGTCCGATCTGCGTCGTTATGTCGGCTCCGACGAAGTATTCAAGGAACTCCTCGACGCGGAGGAACGATACCAGGCCGTCAACGAGCCCGATCAGAAACACCACCCAGAAGGCAAACCTAGCGATATAGGCCGCGATCGCGCTGATCGCAGCGTCATCCTCGCGCAGGGTGCGCTCCTTGGTGACCGCGACAAAAACCGCCGGCCCGGCCACCGAGAGGAGATAGATCAGGAGTTGCAACCATGCCGCGCCGGATCCGTCCGCTCCGAAGGCGCTATCGGCACCGGGCCAGCCGCGCCAGAATGTCAGATAGACATTCAGCAGATAGGCGAACAGCGTCCCGACAATCGTCCAAGCAAAGAACCGAACGATCAGGGTGGACGGCGTCCAGTGATAACCGCTGGCGGTCCTCACGGTCTCGGAAGCTGACATGGGGCTGCGGCCTCATATAGCCGTGGGACGGAGTCTGGCTCCGTCCCACGGTCTATCGCGGTGGTCGACAGCCCGTCAGAGGCCGAGAACGCGGTTACGCTTCAGCGAGTAGCCGACATCCGAGAGCTTCATCCAGCTGCCGACGTTCTTGCGGGCATCGGCGAAGCTGTCATGGACCTTCTTGGCCAGGGCGCTGTGCGCACGGGTTTCTTCCATGACCTCCTCGGCGGCGTCGCCGAAGCTGTCATAGACATCGTCATTGAACTCGCGCAGCTTGACACCGTGCTCGTTGATAAGCCTGCTCAGATAGGTCGAGTTGTTGGCGTTGTTCTCCGACATTGCGATCTCGCATTCCATCTGGCAGGCGGCCTCGATGGTGAGCTGTTCGGTCTTGGTCAGGCCTTCCCACCAGCTCTTGTTCATGCCGAAGGAGATGAAGCCGCCGGGCTCATGCATGCCGGGCCAATAATAATATTTGGCAGCCTCATAGAATTTCAGGAAGAAGTCGTTGTAGGGGCCGACCCATTCGGTCGCGTCGATCGCGCCGGAAACCAGGTTCTCGTAAATCTGGCTGCCCGGCAGCGAGACCGGCGAGCCGCCGACCTTGGCGATGACGTCGCCGCCGAGACCCGGGATACGCATCTTCAGGCCCTTCAGGTCGTCGGCCGACTCAATCTCCTTGTTGAACCAGCCACCCATCTGCACGCCGGTATTACCGCAGGGCAGGGCCTTGAGGCTGAAACTCGCGGCCAACTCGTCCCACAAGGCCTGGCCGCCGAGATGGTTGATCCACGCGCTCTGTTCGGTATAGGTCAGGCCGAACGGGACGGAGGTAAAGAACGCCCAGGCCGGGTGCTTGCCCTTCCAGTAATAGTCTGCCGAGTTATAGGCCTGCGCGTTTCCAGAGGCGACCTCGTCGAATACGTCAAATCCGCCGACACGCTCGCCTGACGCGAAGTACTTCGTGGTTATCCTGCCATCGGTCATATTCGTGATGCGGTCGGCAAGCCGCTGCGCGCTGATGCCCAACCCGGGAAAGTCGCGCGGCCAACTCGATACGATGACCATCTCCTTGCGGCCCTGCGCGATCGCGGGTGCCGCAAGCGCCGTCGAGGCTGCTGCCGCGCCGGCGGCAATGCCTGCTTTGCTTATGAATGAACGCCGATCCATGTGGTCCTCCTTGCTGTCGTTCCGTGCCGTTATCGTTGGCTTGATGGGCCCCTCGCCGCCATAGGCGCAGGGGCATCGCGAGCCTGCGGATCTGCCAAATCCGCCCGGCCCGGGTCGTGAGCGATAAGTTGAATTAACGAATTAACGTTCCTGTCCCTGCAGCCGATGTTTGTTTTCGTTCTCGTGCGCCCCCATTTCAGCGGCTCGTGGATTATTATCGCTGTGGGCAGGATTTGTCTACATGTTGGCAGGTGCAATCGGTGCGCCGCGAGGGCAAACTCACCGGCAAAAGCGAGGCTGCGCCAGTTTCCTTGCCGCATCAGTGGCGCAGCATTTCCCAACCATTCGGCCCGAACCCTTCGAGTGGGCGGAAGCGACTCTTGTAGGCCATCTTTGGGCTGTCGGCGATCCAGAAGCCGAGATACACGTTTGAAAGGCCGCGGCGTCGCGCCTCTTCGATGAGCCAGAGCACCATGTAGCTGCCCGGGCTTTGTCGGTGCAGATCCGGGTTGAAGAAGCTGTAAACCGCCGACAGGCCGTCCGGCAGGATATCGATCAGGCAAGCTGCCTGTAATGTGCCGTCCTTGTCGCGGAACTCGACGATTCCGCTGTCGACGCAGCTGGTGAGAACCATCGAGGCAAAATCCGTGCGATTCATCAGCGCCATGTCGCCGTCACCGTGCCGTGACCGGATATAGCGGCGAAACAGTCGGTATTGCTCGTCATCTACCGTCAGGGCTACGCATTCGGCGCTGAGCATCTTGTTGGCATTCCAGATACGTCGCCAGGAGCGGGTCCATGCGAACCGGTTCACAGGCACCCGCACCGGTACGCACGCCGTGCAGCCCGGGCAGGCCGGCCGGTAGATGACATGATGCGAACGGCGAAATCCCGCCCCGGAGAGGCGACGGAATACCGCGCGGCCGGTGGGCTCCGATAGCTCTGCGTAGACCTGGCGCTCCACACGGCCTGGCAGGTAGGGGCACGGCATGCCGGTCGAGTGCCTGAACATGACGATGCCGGTCACCAGTGAGGTGGCGCGCCGTTGGTTGCTCATGTCCCGATTATGGAGGTCCCTTCCGCTCTGGCAAACAGAACTTCAGTCCGCCGAAGGATCGATGTTGACGACCGTAATCGTTCCCGACAGGTAGTCGTGCAGACAACGGCTGCGTTCGTTGAAGAACGCGATGATCAACAGCAGGCCGGTGAGTGCCATGCTCGCGTAAAACAGCAATGTCAGCAGTGCGGCCTGCGGGTAGTCTGGCGCACCACCGTCGATACGGCGGACGTGAATGCCGGTGATGCGCATTCCGATTGTTGCTGAATCGGCGCCGCCGATCAGGATGGTGTGGTAGGCGAGCGGGATTAGCGGTGTCAGGATCGCCGCGATCCCGCCGAGAAGACCCAGGGTGAGTATCGCCAGCAACCACAGGAAGCCGGTCACCCCGAGCAATATCGCCACGTCGACGAGATAGGCGACAACACGCTTGAGAATGATGCCCTCGAAGAGATTCGGGTGATCCAGCGGGTCGGGAGGAGTGGTCCACGAGAATTGTCTGACGGGTCGGTCCGGCAGAGATCCCTGCACGGCTTGTGCCCTTTCATGTTGCGATCCTGGTGTTTCAGTATTTTGGGTGGCGCGGCGACATGCACAAGTCCTCCTCGCGGTTCCGCGCCTCAGTCGGGAACCATCGATTTGCTGGTCCAGACCTTCCATACCAGGGCGGCGCCCGCCCTGACGCCGGTATCAGACCGATGGAGCGGGCTGTTCTTGTTGGTGGCGCCGCCGTAATATTCTAATTGTGTGCCCACCGATATGCTGAACTGATCGGAAATTTCATAGGTCAGGCCGAGCGCAAGCGCGCTGCCGAGGTAACCGCCATCGGCATTGAAGGCTGGTCTTTCGGGCGTCGCGTATTGCGGCGGGACCTCATAGAAATAGTCCATCAGTCGCTCTGTCGCGAACACCGGGCCGAGACTGACCGTGCCCGACAGGGCGCCGCTGCCGAACAGGGTCTCGTGCTCATACGCCAGGCGCGGCTGAAAGACCACGCCGCGATATTTCAGGTTCGTGAAATCCGATGACGCGACGAAGCGGATCGGAAGTTTGAGCGAGATCGAATCCACGTCGGGACGCTTGACCAGAAAGATCACCACCTGCGGTCCGAACTCTGCGAGCGCATCGAGATCCGGCATGCCGGCGCGGGCCTTGTTGTCTTTGGATCGCGCGGGCAACGAGCCGCGGATGCTCGCGGTAATGTCGATCCTGTCAGATTCAAAGATGTCTCCGCTGAGCAGGCCCCCCTCGCCAATTTTTAGCCGCCGGCTTCGGTAAATCATATAGGGTATGGCGCCATATCTTTGACCGCCTTCATCGGCGGCGGGATAATGCGGGGTCCAGGCGCCGGCGCCGGCAATGCCGATCTCCCATTTCGGTTTGAATTCGGTTGCCTGGTCCGCTGATATGCTCGGCGTTACCCAGAGCACTGCCGCCATCGCGACACCCAAGGATAGAGACAGTCCGGTGCGAGCGCCGCTGCACCGCCCGGCCATTCGACGCAGGTTCATCATTGTGCTACCGCATCGAGGGCGACAAACATGACCGTGGTGTCCTGTCGATACCACAATGCCACTCGCCGCAATACGGCAGAAATCGTCGACCATTACAGCTCTTATCGAGTAATCCTCATGCTAGCGCTGAACGGGCATGAGCACCAGGTGGTCATAGCCGGCATTGGCAAGCTGCTCACGCGTGCCGGCGATCTCGATGTGGCCACCGTTTCGCCACGGCGCCAGCAGATCGCGATAATGCGAAGACAGGGGGTTCCCCGATTGTCCGGCCGGGATCATGTAGCGACTGGCCGGAAGGTCGGAGAGATCGTAGACCGCCCTGAATACGCTGCCATGAACGTGCGTGAAGGGTTCGCGCGCGGCCCCGCCCGGCAGGCTGCCGACATTGACGGTATGATCGCCGCCATCCGTTGCGATCGACGGTTCCACGAGCCACGACAGCAGAGCCAGGCTGCCGAGTGTTTGATGGCGAAAGACCGCCCTGTGCAGGTCTCCCCAGCGCCAGCCCGCCATATCGTGCCCGAGACGCCGCCGAAGGTCGACGAGCGCGCGGCCAAGGGCCGCATGCAGGATCGGCCCGCAGTCGCTCGGAGATCTGGACCGGGCATCACCGCACCAGTGCCGATTTCGCTTCAGGGTCTCCCGGATGAATCGAGGCCGGTTGCGCCAGTAGCTCGGGAAGTGTGATCCGAGTTCGTCCTCTGCGATGCCGCGCATCACTTCGCGCAGCCACGCAGCGTAGAGCAGCGGCTCCGGACGATCCCTGAGCATGCGAAAATCCCAGCGCCGAAGCATCGCCGCGGCCTCTGCAACATCGTCGCCGACCGGCTCAAGCCGATCCAGCAGGAGCGGCAACAATTCGCGCGCCGCGCCCGAATCCAGGTCAGTTTGGAAGGTCTGCATATCATCCAGCGAGTGTAGGGGCCGCGCCGTCAGATATTCCAAGATGCGCCGGGCCCGATACGGCTCCTCCCAGTCGCGCGAGATCAACCAGGGATAGCCGTCGTCGATCAGCCGGTTGTTCGCGTTCAGCAGAAATCCGGCGGATGGATTCAGCACGCGCGGTCGCTCCGCCGTCGGGATCGACCCGACCCAGTCCTGACGCCCGTCGGCGCCCGCGACGGGCAGGCTGCCGTCACCGCGGCGTCGCAGCGGAATGCGACCCGGAGCGATCATCCCGAACCCGCCATTTGTATCGGCGAAGAAGATGTTGAGTGCCGGGGCTTCGAAACGTTCCGCCGCGGCTGCGAACGCGTTGCTGTCACGTGCCAGCATCATGTCTGCCAGCGCCTCGGCGGTCGCGTCCACATCAGCCTCGCTGCTCGATGCCAGGGCGATGACCGAGTTCATGCCGGCGACCGCGTTCATCTCGGCGAGAATATCGGAGATCACGGGGCCGTGCCGTGTCGTGCGCACCGTCAGTTCGACCGGGTTGTGCCCCTTGATCTGGATGGTCTCATGGCGGACACGGAAATATTGCGGCCCATCCGGCGTGAGGTAGCGCTCGCGATCGCTCGGATCGATGGTCTCGACGAACAAATCCTGGGTGTCGCCCCCCGTACTGGTCATCCCCCAGGCGACCGATCCGTTATGTCCCAGCAGAACGAATGGCGCGCCCGGTGCCGTGGCGCCGGTGAGCGCGAGGCCGGGCGCGACCAGACGCGCCAGATACCATGGATTGGGCGCTGTCAAAGCCAGATGCGTGTCGTTCGCAAGGAGTGGCGCGCCGGTGGTGCTGCGGTCCGGCCCGATCACCCAGGCATTGGAGGCGCCCTGCGGCTCCAGCCAGCTGGGCAGCGGGCCGAGCCGGTCGATCAGTTGCCTGAAATCGGCCGCGGCCCGCCCGGACGTCTGGATCGTGGTCGGCGATTCCTGCGGGTCAACCGGCCACAGATCGACCAGCAATGATTTGGGCACGCGGGAGGCAAGCTGCGCCCGCAGCAATTCGGTCGTCCAGTTGGTCGAGAGCTGAAATGCCAGGAGCCGGCCCCAGACCAGGCTATCGGCAACGCGCCATGGTTCCGGCTCGTGGCGAAACAAAAGGAACTCCGGTGGGAGACCGGCGGCGCGGTGCCGCAGCCAGGCGTTCACGCCTGACGCATAGGACTCGAGGATATCCCGGACGTCTGCCGAGAGCGATCGCGATTGCAACTCGGCCAGGCGATAGAGACCCAGAGTTCGAAAGAACCGATCGGCATCGAGGGCAGGGCGGCCGACCACCTCGGCCAGCCGTCCCGCTCCGAGGCGCCGCGTGACTTCCATCTGCCATATCCGGTCCTGGGCGTGCACATAGCCGAGCGCGAACCAAGCATCGGCCGGGGAACCCGCGAAAACGTGGGGCACGCCGTGAAGATCACGCCATATCTCCACCGGATGCGCCAGCCCCGTTACGGCCCTGCGACCCGAGGTCTGCGGCAATGTGTGCCGGCCCAGAACGTAAAGTGCCGCCGCCGCGACAAAGGCTATCGCCAACAGCGCGAGCCCAACCCGACGCGCAAGCCGCCGGCCGCCCGACCGGGCAGTCGGCTCGTTGACGGTCATGCGGGCCTATGCGGCAAGACGGCTCCCGCCGGGTGTCAACCCTCTTCGCCGACGATCTGCTGCAGCTTTCCGACCCTGCGCTTGTCGCGCGACTTGATGCGGCGCTTGTTGAGGCCTTCCTTGCGGCGCAGCTGATATGCCTTCTGACGATTGCTGATCTTCTTCATGCTCTCTCCTCGGGCAGGGCAACGACAAGACAATCCGAACTCACGGGCGTCAACCGCTCGTCGCGAGACTTGATACACACGAGAATTTTAATCGATCGTTATCGCTTGTCTGCCAATATTTCCGGTGGTAGGGACCCGCTCTCGGCCCGGCGGGATGTGACGTCACCGACTTACACGGCGTCATGCAGCTGATTTTCAAGCTGAAGACGGCTGTCTGTAGTGATTTCGTGATGGTGGATCTTCATGCGTTACTCGCCTGACCTCAGATCGGCGCGGATCGACAGCGATGCTACGATCGCCGACGGAATTGCGCGGCCCGGCTGGAGCTTCCCGGCCTGCCCGTTCGATGATCCCGACAGCATGGTCGCCACGGTCCGCCCGAGTTATCCGGTCTATTGTCTGAGGCCGCATATGTTGACAGCCAACGCGCGGCGCTTCCTCGACGGTTTTCCGGGGCTGGTGATGTATGCGGTCAAGTGCAATCCGCACCCGGCCGTTCTGTATCACCTCTACGAGGCCGGCATACGGCATTTCGATACCGCGTCATTGTCCGAGATCGCCGCCGTCCGCGAAAATCTGCCGGAGGCAGAAGCGTACTTCATGCATCCGGTCAAATCGCGTGCGGCACTTCTGTCCGCGGCGAAAGTCTATGATGTCCGCCACTACGTGATCGACCACGCTGACGAACTGGCCAAGATCGACGAGGCGACGGGGCGCAAGGACCTCGACATTCTGGTCCGCCTGTCGACACCGGGCGCGGATGTCCTGTTCGAACTATCGCGCAAATTCGGCGCGCCGCCCGACGAAGCGGTCGCGTTGCTGCGTATGGTCCACGGCGCCGGGTTCCGGACCGGGCTTGCCTTTCATGTCGGCTCGCAATGCGGTGATCCCGGAGCGTACCGAACCGCCATGGATAGCGCCGCCGCGGTGATCCGGGCGGCCGACGTGCCGATCCGATACCTCGACGTCGGCGGCGGATTCCCGGCGAACTACGACAACCATGCCGCGCCGCCGCTGGAGGATTATTTCTCGGCGATCCGGGACCGGCTGGCGTCGATGCCGGTGGGCGGCGATTGTGTCGTCATGTGCGAGCCCGGCCGCGCGCTCGTCGCCAATGCGGTCTCTCTGGTGGCCCAGGTGCATCTGCGCAAGGGCGATGCGCTGTATATCAACGACGGCATCTTTCACAGCATGAACGAGCCGGCTTCGGTCGGCATCCGCCATCCCGCGCGGATGATCCGGCCCGACGGCAGTGGCGCGCGCCATATGGCCGAATTCACGATCTACGGCCCGACCTGCGATTCGACCGATGTGATCCCGCACGCGGTGACCCTGCCAGCCGATATCGGCGAGGGCGACTGGATCGAGTTCGGTCAGATGGGCGCCTACTCCAACGCCATGTCGACCCGCTTCAACGGCTTCCATCCGGAAACCTTCGTGACGGTGAACTCGCCGCCCTTCCGGCCCGTGCGGGAAGATCCCTAGGACTGCCTGGCCAACTTCTTCCCGCTTCTTGCTCTGTTCCCGTCAGCTGCGCCGCGCCTGCTGGCCCGCATGGGGGATGACAGGCAGCCGTGATGTGTTACGGTCAGCCCGCAGGCGGCAATGCGAAAGATTGACGGTCTTCGCGCCGTTTGTTTTGCGGGCCCGCGGGTGCCGGGCGCGCGTTGGGCCAGGACACGGGGCGGAGGCGCAGGCGATGGATTCCCATGCAAAGGTGGCGATCATCGGGGGCGGGGTCGTCGGCTGTTCGATTCTCTTTCACCTCGCCAAGTTCGGCTGGAAGGAGGTCGTGCTCTTCGAGCGCAACGAGCTCACCTCGGGCTCCAGCTGGCATGCCGCCGGGCAGATCCACACCATCAGTTCCGATCCCAATATCTCGCGGCTGCAGGGCTATACCATCAACCTCTACAAGGAGATCGAAGAAACCTCCGGGCAGTCCGTCGGCATGCACGCGACCGGCGGCTTCTATCTTGCGTCGACGCAGGACTGGTACGACTACCTGAAGCGCGAGCGATCCAAGGCCCGCTATATGGGCCTCGACCAGGAATTCATCTCGCTCGCGGAGGTCAAGCGGCGACACCCGCTGATCGACCCGTCGCACTACATCGCCGCGCTGTGGGATCCGCTCGACGGCGATATCGATCCATCCGGCGTGACCTATGCCTACGCCAAATCGGCGCGGCATTACGGCGCCGCCTATCACACCCACACCGCGGTCCTGGAAACCAACCAGCGGACCGACGGCTCCTGGGACGTGGTCACCGACAAGGGCACGGTCAACGCCGAGATCGTGGTCAATGCGGGCGGCCTGTGGGCGCGCGAGGTGGGGCACCTCGCCGGGCTGCATCTGCCGGTGCAGCCGATGGAGCATCACTACCTGATCACCGAGACGATTCCCGAGATCGCCAAGCGCGGCCCGGAGGAGCGGTTGCCGGCGGGCATCGACTATGAGGGCAACATGTACTTCCGGCAAGAACGCGACGGCATGCTGCTCGGCACCTACGAGCCGCGCGCCACGGCCTGGCAGGTCGGCGGCACGCCGCTCGATTTCGGGCACGAGCTGCTGGCCCCCGATCTCGACCGCATCGCCGACCGGCTGGAGCTCGGCTTCGAGCGCATTCCCGCGCTCGGGCGGGCGGGCATCAAGGATGTCATCAATGGTCCGTTCACCTTCGGGCCCGACGGCAACCCGATGATCGGCCCGGTGCCGGGGATGCGGAACTACTGGGTCGCGGTCGGGGTGATGGCCGGCTTCTGCCAGGCGGGCGGCGTCGGCCTGTGCCTTGCCGAATGGATGATCGACCGCGAGCCCTCGATCGACGTCTGGGCAATGGACGTCGCCCGCTTCGGCGACTACGCCTCACCCGCCTGGGGCACCGTCAAATCGTCCGAGAACTACGAACGGCGATTCGTGATGGCTTTCCCCAACGAGACGCTGCCCAAGGGCCGCCGTCAGAAGACCACGGCGCTCTATGACCGGCTCGTCGCGCGTGGCGCCGTGATGGGCGACAGTTTCGGCCTCGAGCACGTGCTGTGGTTTGCCGACGGGCCGGACGATGCGCATGAGGAACCGACCTTCAAGCGCTCGCGGGCGCACCCCTATGTCGGGGCCGAGGTCAAGGCGGTGCGCGAGGCGGTCGGCGCCGTCGAGATCGCGAATTACGCCAAGCACGAGGTCACCGGCCCCGGCGCGCGGATCTGGCTCGAACGCATGCTGGCCGGGCGAATTCCGGGCCCGGGGCGGCTTGCGCTGACCCCGATGCTGACGCCCAAGGGCAAGCTCTATGGCGACCTTACCGTCGCCTGTCTCGACGACGAGGCGTTCATACTGTTCGGCTCGGGCGCGGCGCAGGAGATGCACCGGCGCTGGTTCGAAGCGCATCTGCCGGAGGCGAACGTCGCCTATTACAACCGCTCGGACGCGCTGCACGGCATCGCGATCTCGGGGCCGCGCTCGCGGCAGCTGCTGGCCGGCCTGTGCCGCGAAGACGTCTCGACCGAGGCGCTGAAGTTTCGCGATATCCGCCGGACCTTTGTCGGCGGGGTGCCGGCGCTGCTGGGCCGGCTGTCGTTCTCCGGCGAACTCGGCTACGAGATCTACTGCGCGCCGCAATTTCAGCTCAAACTGTTCGAGCGGATCGAGGAGGAGGGCGCGGATCTGGACTTGCGGCTGTATGGCGCGCGGGCCTTGATGTCGCTCAGGCTGGAGAAAGGCTGGGGCGCCTGGACGCTCGACTACCGGCCCGATTTCACAGCCGCAGAGGCGGGGCTCGACGCGTTCATCGACTGGGACAAGGACTTCATCGGCCGGGATGCGGCGACGCGCGAGCGCGATACGGGCGCAGACAGGAAGCTCGTCGTCATGACGGTGGAAACTACGGATTTCGACGTTACCGGCGACGAGGCGATCCTGCACGACGGTTCCTGCGTCGGCTATGTGACGTCCGGCGGCTACGCCCATTGGGCGGAGCGCAGCGTCGCCCTCGGATATGTGCCAC
Organism: Rhodospirillales bacterium; assembly: GCA_020356105.1. GTDB lineage: Bacteria > Pseudomonadota > Alphaproteobacteria > UBA8366 > JADFVY01. The sequence continues at coordinate 1,252,211 of CP070634.1, forward strand.
CGGATCTCGCGGCCGACGGCACCGCCTTCGAGGTCGAGATCAACGGCGAATTCCACCCGGCGGTGCTGTGCGCGGAGCCGCTCTACGATCCGCGGGGCGCCAGGATGCGGGGCTGATCACCTTCCGGCCATGCCGCGGGCGCGGCGCTCCGGCAGCGTGTCGTAGACCAGCGCGGCGAGGACGATGGCGGCGCCGAGGAGCGCCTGCGGTGTTGGCATCTCGCTGAGTACCGCCCATACCAGGAACGGCCCCAGCACCGCCTCGGTCAGGCACAGCAGGCCGGCCTCGGCCGCCTGGACGAAGCGCACGCCGCGGGTGAACAGCCAGGTGCCCAGCCCCATCGACAACAGGCCGATCAGCATCAGGTAAGGGATGTCCTGCTCGCGCACCGCGAAGGGATCGGTGATCGCCGTCATGACGATGGCGATGACGATGCCGGCCATGGCGTTAGACGGCATCATGTCGACCGGCCGTCCGTCGCGCCGCGGCGCGCTGCGCAGGGCGACGATATTGACGGCGAAGAACAGTCCGGTCGACAGGGCGATTAGGTCGCCCCACAGCCGGCCGCCGACCAATGAGTCGGAGACCATGGTGGCGACCCCGCCGAAGGCGAGCAGCATCGCAACGAGGGTGCGCCGGCGCACCCGCTCGCCGAGGAAGACCCGCCCCAGCAGCGCCGCGAACAGCGGCGCCGTTGCCAGCAGCACATAGGTGTTGGCTACCGTGGTGCGGTTGAGCGCGAAGATGTAGCCGCTATAGGCCAGCGCGAGGCTGGCGGCGGCGACCAGCCCCGGCCGGCCGGTATCGAGCACAGCCCGCATGAGCCGTCCACGATGGGCGAAGCCGAGCCAGATGCCCAACGCAAGGGCCATCAGCGCGCCGCTCCAGAACAAGATCTGCCAGTCATCGGCGCGCACGAGGCGGACCCACAGACCCTCCGTGCTCCAGCACAGGGTGGCGGCCAGCACCAGCAGGATTCCGCGCGGTCTGTGGTTCATCGATGCTCGTTCCCATTGTCCGGTAAGGAGCGCTGGAGCGGCGATTGCTCGCGCGTCGCTAGCGTAATATGTTCGGGCCTCGCTGACACGGAGAATCGAACCATGCCGATGCGCGCGCGCAGCCTCGCGGCCCTGAACCCCGGCGGCTTCCACAGGATCACCTATACTGAGTGGGGCGCGCCGGAGCGGCCGGCGCTGGTCTGCGTCCACGGCATGACCCGCAACGGCCGCGATTTCGATGTCCTCGCCGCCGCGCTGGAGTCGGACTGGCGCATCGTCTGCCCGGACGTCGTCGGGCGCGGCCGCAGCGACTGGCTAACCGACCACCGGAACTACGGCTACCCGCAGTACCTAGCCGACATGACGGCGCTTCTCGCGCGGCTCGATGTCGACGGCGTCGACTGGGTCGGCACGTCGATGGGCGGGCTGATTGGCATGATGCTGGCGGCGCAGCCGGGCACACCGATCCGCCGCCTCGTGATCAACGATATCGGCCCCTTCATTCCGAAGGCGTTCCTTGAGCGGCTGCGCGACTATGTCGGCAAAGACCCGCATTTTGCCGACCTCACCGCGCTGGAGCGCTATCTGCGCGAGGTGCACGCGCCGTTCGGGGCGCTCGACGATAATCAATGGCGGCACCTGGCCGAGCACAGCGCGCGGCCGCTGCCCGGGGGTGGGTTCGGCCTTGCTTACGACCCGGCGATTGCACGCGCGGCCTTCACCGCCGAAGAGCCCGAGGATGTCGAGATGTGGGAGATCTGGGAGCGGGTCGCCTGCCCGGTGCTGGTGTTGCGTGGTGCCGAGTCCGACCTGCTGCTGCCCGAAACCGTGGCGCGCATGACGGCGAGTAAGCCCGGCTGCGAAATCGCCGAGATCGAAGGTTGCGGCCATGCGCCAGCGCTGATGGACGAATCGCAGATTTCCCTGATCAGGACATGGCTTGAGCGATAATCCGAAGAATTCAATCGAGAATTTTCCGCAGTTCCGGGCGCGTCCGCCCTGGTGGGGCGGCGATCTGCAGACGCTGCGCAACACCGTCGCCCTGTCGCTCGGCCGGTTCGACTCGGCGCTACCGGGCACGCGTGTCGAGCTGCCGGCCGGCGACGGCAGCGGCGACATACTCGTCGCGGTCCTGAGCGAGGGCAGGGAAGGGGCGCGGCGCCCGCTAGCCGTTCTGGTCCATGGGCTGACGGGCTGCGAGGCTTCGACCTATATGATCGCGACAGCCCGGCACCTCTCGGGCCTCGGCCATCCGGTGCTGCGTCTCAATCTGCGCGGCGCCGGTCCGTCCGCCGCGACCTGCCGGCAGCGCTACCACGCCGGGCGCGGCGAGGACATCGCCGCGGCGCTGGCGGGGCTCGACCAGGTCCTGCTGCGCGACGGCGTCGGCTTCGTCGGCTATTCGCTGGGCGGCAACATCCTCTTGAACTTCCTGGCGAAGAACGCATCGGGCCTGCCGGTGCGGGCCGCGGTCAGCGTCTCTGCACCGATCGATCTCGCCGCCTCGTCGCGGCGCATTCGCGACTGGCGAAACGGACTTTACCAGCGCTACCTCGTGCGTCGCATGAAGAGCGACTGGGCTGCAACGGAGATGACGCAAACGCAGCGCGCGGCGCTGCCCGCGATCCGCAGCGTCTACGAATTCGACGACCTCCTGGTGGCGCCACAGAACGGCTTTGGCACCGCGGACAACTATTACGCCGAATGCGCGGCGCAGAGGATGATGGGTGACATCCGCGTGCCGACCCTGCTGCTCCATGCCGCGAACGACCCGTGGATTCCGATCGACGCCTATCGGCGCTATGACTGGACCGGCAATCCGAAGCTCACACCGCTGGTCGCGCCCGGCGGCGGCCATGTCGGCTTCCACGACCGCGGCGCGCCGCCGAACTGGCACGATCGCTGCATCGCGCAATGGTTCGCGGCGCATTGAGGGGCGTCGGGATTCCGCCCCGAACCGCGAATGCGGCTCAGAGCTGCGCGTGCACCGCGAGCCCGACCACCGTCAGCATCGCCAGCGCCATGCCCGCATTGATCGCCCGCTGCACCGATGCCGCAAGGTCGAGCCGTCGCAGGGTCACGCCGGCCCACAGCCAGGCGAGGTGGATCGGGACCCAGATCGCGTTCAGGATCAAAAACTTGATCCAGGTCTCGGTCGCCAGCGCATGCGGCATGAAGGCGAAGCCCGAGAACAGCGCGGTGTTGACCGCGTAGGCCTTGGGATTGATCGGCTGCAGGGCGAGGCCGTTCCAGAAGTTGGGCGCCCGCTCCGCATGGATGAAGGCGATGCGCGAGCCGGCGAAGGCAATCTTGGCGGCAAGCCAGAGCAGATAGGCGGCCGAGCCCCAGAGCAGGAGTGCGCGCAGCCAGGGAAAGGAAAGGACCGCCGCGGCGACACCGGAGATCACGAGGCCGGCGACGAGATTGTTGCCGGCCCACAGCCCGGCCACATAGGCAATGCCCGGTCGGTAGCCATAACCGGCGCCGACGCCGGCGGCGGACAGGACGCCCGGTCCCGGGGTGATGATGAGGAAGAAGACGGCGGCGGCGAATTCGAGCATGGGCGCCGCTACCTAGCAGCCGCGCAACGGCGGCGCAAAGGGACAATCGGCGCGGCGATCTTCGGGAATGGCGGGATTCGCCTCCCGCGAGGACAACAGCGAAGCGGCCGGAATCTTCCCCACGCCCGAGCGCTTTGCGCGGAACAGCTCACAATTATTGCGAGGAGGCGCGTCCATCGACAGGTCCAGGATTGAGGTGCCGTCTCGAAGCATGAGGTCGCGACCGCGTGGCCGCGCCAAAGGCAACGGATCACGCTGGCGCCTTATTTCCCCGCCATCTTGCGCGCCATGTCGACCGCGAAGTACGTCAGGATGCCGTCGGCGCCGGCGCGCTTGAAGGCCATCAGGGCCTCGGGGATCACCTTGTCGCCGTCCAGCCAGCCGCGCTCGGCCGCGCCGCTCAGCATCGCGTATTCGCCGCTCACCTGGTAGGCGAAGGTCGGCAACGCGAAGGCGTCCTTGACG
>CP070634.1:1256334-1259798 GCA_020356105.1 Rhodospirillales bacterium
CAACGCGGCGGGCGGCCGCGCCGTCGGCCTGTCCGGCAAGGACGCGAACCTGATCCGGGCGCGCAAGCTGCGACGGACCAAGCGCGACCCCGATTCCAACATCGAGCAGACCCTCGACCTCGGCTATGTCGGCGAGCCGGAGACCGTCGACCCGCACCTCCTCGAGGCGCTGGACGCCGCCGGCTTCATCCCGGTGGTGGCGCCGATCGGCGCCGATGGCGACGGCCAGACCTACAACATCAACGCCGACACCGCGGCCGGCGCGGTCGCCGGTGCGATGCGCGCGGAACGCCTGCTGCTGTTGACCGACGTCGAGGGCGTGCTCGACAAATCCGGCGCCCTGATCCACGAGATGACGGTCGAGGAAGCGCGCGGCTACATGGAAGACGGCACTCTGCATGGCGGCATGATTCCCAAGGTCGAGACCTGCATCCAGGCGCTCAATGACGGGGTCAAGGCGGCGGTGATCCTCGACGGCCGCATCCCGCACACGATGCTGCTGGAGATGTTCACCCCGGACGGCTCCGGCACCCTGATCCGGGGCGATTGAGGGGGCGATGACCGAGGACCAGAGACAGGCGCTGGCCGATTCGAAGGTCTGGCTGTTCGATCTCGACAACACGCTGTACCCGGCGGAGTGTCGACTGTTCGACCAGATCCACGTGAAGATGAACGCCTATATCATGGACCTGTTGTCGGTGGACGAGGCGGAGGCGGCGCGGCTGCGCAGGCATTACTTCCTGACCTACGGCACGACCCTGTGCGGGCTGATGCGCGAGCACGCGATCGACCCCGGCGGCTACCTCGAATTCGTGCACGACATCGACGTCTCCGCGGTGCAGCCGAACCCGGCGCTGGATGCGGCGCTGTCGCGTCTTGAGGGCCGCAAGCTGATCTTCACCAATGCCGATACCGGCCATGCCGAGAACATCCTCGGGCGGCTCGGCGTCGCCCATCATTTCGAGGCCATCTTCGACATCGCCGATGCCGACTACCTGCCCAAGCCCGACCCGCTGCCCTATGCGCGGATCGTCGAGGATTACGGTGTCGTGCCGGGCGGCGCGGTGATGCTCGACGACATGTCGGCGAACCTCGCCCCGGCCGCCGAGATGGGCATGACCACGGTGTGGGTGCGCACCCATTACGACTGGTCCGGCGACGGCGATGAAGAGCCCGCCCACGTCCATCACGCGACCGAGGATTTGACGGCGTGGCTGGCGGGTGTGGTGGGGGCTGGTTGAAAGGCACCCGCGAACCGGAATGAAGGGCAGGCGGAAACGGGGAGGAAGGCGATGGAACGTCGCATTGTCGATTTCGAGGCGCTTCGCTCCGCGGAGTTGCAGCGACTGAAAAGCGCGCGGGCGGCGGAGACGCCGCCGTTCCGGATCAACAAGATCGGCCACGTCGTGCTCAAGGTCGCCGATATCGAGCGTTCGCTGGATTTCTATGCGGGCGTATTGGGCTTCGAGGTTTCCGACGTCTATCCGGACAGCATGGTGCCCGGCCGGATGATCTTCATGCGATTCAACGCGGACCATCACGGCGTCGCGCTGATCGGCGGCGCGGGCGAGGGGCCGAAGGCCACCGAGATGCACCATATGGCCTTCGAGGTCTCGACGCTGGACGAGGTGTTCCGGGCCCGCGATCATCTCGAGCGGCACGGCGCCAGGATTACCTTCCAGGGCCGCCGCCGCGCCGGTGCGCAGATCGCCGTGGAGTTCCTCGATCCCGACGGCCATTGCCTCGAGATCTACTGGGGCCTCGACCAGGTGGCGCGTGGCGCCGAGGCCCGCCCGCCCGAGGATTGGGTCGAGACCGTCTCGCTGGAGGACGCGGTGGACCACGCCCCGCCCGGCCAGGACACCACCCTCGCCGACCCTGGCTTGCGCCGCGACGGCAATTAGCGGGCGGGCGATCACGCCCCGTTCGCAACGCGACCGATGACCTGACCGGCGCGGCTGGCGTGGGGGCGGCGTGATCGGGCGCCGTTTGTGTACAGCAGCTGCGGTTGGTCCCGGAGGTCGGGTCAAGTGGGCCTCGAACGGGTCCGGGCCCGCGCCGGTCGCGGGTTGCTTGACAGGCCGGGGCTTCCGCACCATTGTCGCCGCCGTTTCCGGGGCACAATAGGAATCCACGCCAAGGGAGGGCGAGCCGCCATGGACCGCGCCGAGCTGCAATCGACCATCGATGCCGCCTGGGAGGACCGGGACAAGATCGGGCTGGAGACGACCGGGCCGGTGCGCGACGCCGTCGAGGCGGCGCTTGACCTGCTCGACGGCGGCGCGGCGCGGGTCGCCGAGAAGGGCCCCAACGGCTGGACCGTCAACCAGTGGCTGAAGAAGGCGGTTCTGCTGTCTTTCCGCCTCAACGACATGGAACCGATCCCGGGCGGGCCTGGCGACGCCCCGTGGTGGGACAAGGTCGCGTCGAAATTTTCCGGCTGGGGTGCGAACCGCTTTCGCGCCGCGGGCTTTCGCGCCGTGCCGAACTGCGTCGTCCGGCGTTCCGCCTATATCGCGCCCGGCGTTGTCTTGATGCCGAGCTTCGTCAATCTCGGCGCCTATGTCGATTCCGGTACCATGATCGACACCTGGGCGACGGTCGGCTCCTGCGCCCAGATTGGCAAGAACTGCCATATCTCGGGCGGCGCCGGCATCGGCGGCGTGCTCGAGCCGCTGCAGGCCGAGCCGGTGATCATCGAGGACAACTGCTTCATCGGCGCCCGCGCCGAGGTCGCCGAGGGCGTCATCGTCGAGGAGGGCTCGGTGCTGTCGATGGGCGTCTATCTCGGCGCCTCGACGAAGATCGTCGACCGCAACACCGGCGAGGTCTTCATGGGCCGCGTGCCGGCCTATTCGGTCGTCGTCTCCGGCTCCATGCCCGGCAAGGCGCTGCCCGACGGCAGCCCCGGGCCGAGCCTCTACTGCGCCGTGATCGTCAAACGCGTCGACGAGCGCACCCGGTCGAAGACCTCGATCAACGATCTGCTGCGGGACTGATTGCGATGCAACGGCGCGACCTCATGCTTCGAGACGCCCCTGCGGGGCTCCTCAGCATGAGGCTCCAGCATTTGTGCCCTCACCCTGAGGAGGGCCGGAGGCCCGTCTCTAAGGGGGAGGTCGCTCCCACCCCATGATCGACCCGGTCCAACTGACCCAGGAGCTGATCCGCTGTCCGAGCGTGACGCCCGAGGAGGGCGGGGCGCTGGATTTGCTGCAATCGGTCCTCGAAGGTCTCGGCTTCGCCTGCCAGCGGCTGAAGTTCTCGAAGAAGGGCACGCCGGACGTCGACAACCTCTATGCCCGCCTCGGCGCGGAGGCGCCGAATCTGTGCTTCGCCGGCCATACCGACGTCGTGCCGACGGGACCGGAGGAGCGCTGGAGCGCCGCGCCGTTCTCGGGCGAGATCCGCGACGGCGCGGTCTGGGGCCGCGGCGCCGCCGACATGAAGGGCGCGATCGCCTG
>CP070634.1:1259898-1277772 GCA_020356105.1 Rhodospirillales bacterium
CCGGCCTTCTGGAAGGCCTCGAAGATCGTCGGCGCGCGCAGGAACTTCGCATCGTTCATCATCACCGCCTCGCCCGTGTCGGGGTCGAGGAAGTAGTTGCCGGAAATCCCGTGCACCGATGGCGGTCGTCCCGTGACGATCGACAAATTGTTCGGGTTGGTGAAGGTCGGCACCACGCAGTCGACGCGCAAATCGCTGCACCGCGTGGTGATCCGGGCGAGGTATGGCGCAACTCCTGCCTCTACCGCCTCCTCGATATAGTCCGGCTCCGAGCCGTCGATGCAGACCACCACGGTCGGGGATTCGGGCCAGCCGTATTCGCGGCCATTGACTTCGATCGTTGTCATGTTCTCTCCCTCACTCCGCGGCGTCCGCAGCGGGGGCGCATTGCGTCACCCCCATCTCGTCCAGCACCTTGCGGACCACCGCCAGCGCGGCCTCGAGGTCCTCCTTGACCAACTGGCCGATGCAGCCGATGCGAAACGTGGGCGCGACGGTCAGCTTGCCCGGATAGATGACATAGCCGCGCGCGGCCAGCCGGTTGTAGAACGCACCGAAGTCGAAATTCGGGTCGGCCGGCATGCGGAAGGTGACGATGATGGGCGCCTGCAGCTCGTCCGGCAGCAGCGTCTCGAACCCCATCGCCCGCATGCCGTCGACCAGCACGCGGCAATTCGCGGAATAGCGGGCATGACGCGCTTCGACATCGCCCTCTTCCTCGAACTCATGAAGCGCTTGGTCGAACGCCGCGAGAACATGGGTCGGCGGGGTGAACCGCCACTGGCCGTTGCCCTCCATTGCGCGCCACTGGTCGTAAAGGTCGAGAGACAGGGAATGCGCATTGCCCTCGCACGCCTCCAGCACCGACTGGCGCAGGATGGCATAAGCCATGCCCGGCACGCCCTCGAGGCATTTGTTCGACGATGCAACGATGGCATCGCACGGCACCCGCTGAACATGCAAGGGGATCGCGCCGAACGAGCTCATCGCGTCGATGATCAGGCTGCGGCCATGATCCACAACGATGTCCGCGATCTTCTCGATCGGGTTGAGGATGCCGCTCGTCGTCTCGCAATGCACCGCCGCGACATGAGTGATCGCCCTGTCCTCGGCCAGCAGCGCTGCGAGGGAGTCGAGGTCGGGCGTGCGATCCTCGGCGCAGCTCAGCGCCATCGCCGGGCGCCCCAGATATTTGGCGATCTTCATCATGCGCTCGCCATAGGCGCCGTTGACCAGAACCAAGAGGCGCCCGTCGCGCGGCAGCAACGTGCCCAGCGTCGCCTCGACGGCGAAGGTACCGGACCCTTGCACTGGCACGCAAACAAAGCTGCGCTCGCCGCCGACAATTGCCACCAGCCGTTCGCGGATGCGGGCGTTGAGAGCGATGAATTGGCGGTCGCGGCTGCCCCAGTCGCGCAGCATCGCCTGCTTGACCGTCAGCGAGGTCGTAAGCGGCCCCGGCGTCAGCAGAAACTCGTCATTTCCGGTGTGCGCGGCGCGGTCGGCGGCGTGCAATTCTTCACTCATCGGGACCGAACTCCGGATTGCTATTCTGTATGAGCGGCCGGGACCGTGCGCCAACCATCAGTATTTGTAAAATTAATTCCAATAATAGATTATATAGATATTATCAATTGAAATTGGGCCCATGAATCACGCACAGCTCAAGGCCTTCCATGCGGTTGCCCGCGCGGGCGGTTTTTCCGCTGCCGCCCGTTCGCTCGGCGTGACGCAGCCGACATTGACCGTACAGGTGCGGGCGCTGGAAGACGGATACCGCGTTTCATTGTTTCACCGCCGTGGCCGGTACGTCACCCTGACGCGCGCCGGCGAAGAATTGTTCACCATTGCCAAGCGCTATTTCAGCGTTGAGCGCGAAGCCGAAGAGTTCCTTCGCGCGGAGGGCGGCCTTACGCGTGGCCGCATCGCCATCGCCGCCGACGGACCATTCCATGTCATGCCGCTGCTCGGCGCCGTGCGAAAGGAATTGCCAAGCTTGGAGATCGTCGTGTCGATCGGCAATTCCGAGGAGGTGGTGCAGGCATTGCTCCATTACGAGGCGGAGTTCGGTCTGTTGAGCGAATATCGCATGGACGAACGTCTCGCCGTCCTGTCGGCCAGCCGCCACCCGATCGTGCTGATGATCCCGGCAGGCCACGAATGGGCCGGCCGAGATTCAATCCTGATCTCAGAACTTCGCGATAAGCCTCTCATACTGAGGGAAAAAGGTTCCGCGACCCGGCGACGCTTCGAGGCCGCGCTAAGCGAAGCCGGCATCGCGCCGCGGATCGCGCTGGAGATCGGCAGCCGCGAAGCCGTTCGCGAGGCGGTCGCCGCCGGGCTCGGTCTTGGCGTCGTGCAGGAGCCGGAGCGCGGCGTGGATGCTCGAATCGCCGTGGCACATATCGCCGGCGTCGATTTGCAGGCAACAGAGCTTATCGTCTGCCTCGAGGAACGCCGCGAGAGCCCGGTGATCCGTCGCCTCGCCAAGCTGATCGGCGAGGCGGGGCGTTCATAGTTGCCGCAGGTGCCAACGCGGATGCGGTCTGCTGGCGCTTGACGACCGAGAGTACGAGGCTGGGGCGAATCTCGCGGATGCCCTCGCACTTGAGAAGCACCTTCATGAGTGACCGGTTGAGGCAGGTCAATGCGCCCGCGATCCGCCGGCGGACATAATTCCCGCCTCCGGTTGTTCATCGATCCATCAACGGAGCGCGCATCATGTTCAAGAAGATACTCCTGCCCACCGATGGCTCGGACCACGCTAAAAAGGCGGCCCGCTTCGCCGGAGATCTTGCCGGTCGGTACGATGCCGAGCTCATTCTGCTCCACGTTCTGCTGCGGGATCATCTGGACGAGGGACTGCGGCATTACGCCGAGGTCGAGCGCCTGGCCGACAGCAAGCCGCTTGCGCAGGCGGTCGCCAGTATCCCCGAGGGCCGCTTCCCGGTCTCGATGATCCCCGGCAACGGCGCAGACACGGAGGACGAAATCCTCAATGCCGTTGCGGGACTGGTGCTCGATGGGGCGGTCGACGAGGCGAAGCGGTGCGGCGCCAGAAAGATCCGCACTCTGACGGAGGACGGTGATCCGGCGCAGCGCATCCTGCAATGGGCAGAAGCCGAAGGCGCGGACCTGATCGTCATGGGGAGCCGCGGATTTTCCGATCTGAAAAGCCTGATCGTCGGTAGCGTCTCTCACAAGGTAAGCCACCTGGCCACCTGCCCGGTGATGTCGGTTCGGTGACCGCTATCGCGCCCTACCCACGCATGCGCGCGCCCGCGCTGTCGAACAGCGGTTCCGAGAGCAGCGTTGCCTTGCGGAGCTCGCCGAGGATTTCGATGTCGAACGTGGCGCCGTCCTCGATCATTTCGGTCGGCACGAAGCCGAGTGCCACTGATTTTTCAACATAATGCGCATAACCGCCTGAGGTTACGTAGCCAACCACCACCCCGTCCTTCCAGATCGGCTCCCACGCCACGGCATCGGCATCGGCGACATCGACGACAAAGGTCGCAAGCCTCCGGTTCGGCGGTTTGCTTCTTTCCTCTACAGCCGCCGCACGCCCGATGAAATCCGGCTTGTCATAATCGACAAACCGATCGAGGCCCGTCTCGAGCGGAGTGTAATCCGGCGTGTACTCGCGCATCCACGATCCGAATCCCTTCTCGAGCCTCAGACTCATCATTGCGCGCATGCCGAACGGTCGCAGGCCGAGATCCGCGCTGGCGCCGGCCAGCACCTCGTAGAGCGAAGCCTGTCGATCGGCCGCAACGTAGATCTCGTATCCGAGGTCGCCGGTGTAGCTGACCCGGGCGATAATCGCATCGATGCCGGCAACCGACGCCTCGCGCACCGACAGAAACGGAAACGCCGCGTTGGAGACGTCGGCCTCGGCAACACGGGACAGCAATTCGCGCGCGTTGGGACCGGCGATCTGGAAGCCGATCCGCTCGCGCGAGACGTTCGCGAGATCCACGCCCGATGCCGGTAGGTGCCGCGCAAACCAACGCATGTGATAGGCCTGGGCGGCATAGGAAGCGGTCAGCTGGAAGCGCTCCCTGGCCAGGCGCATGATCGTGAAATCGCCTGCCAGACGGCCGCTGTCGCTGAGCATCGGGCTCAGCGACATCCTGCCTTCACGCGGCATGCAGCCCGCCATGACGTGGTCGAGCCAGGCTTTGGCGGCCGGTCCCGAGACCTCGTATTTGCCGAAATTGTGGATCTCGTTGATGCCGGCAGCGGTGCGCACGGCGCGGCACTCCTCACCCACTGCCTCAAAAACATTGGAGCGACGAAACGAAGGAATCTCAATGCGCTCATCGCCCTTCTTGGCGAAATAGTTGACATGTTCCATGCCGTAGGCCGAGCCGAACACGGCGCCCTGCCCGTCCCAGATCTCGTATGCCGGCGTGGTGTGCAGCGGGCGGCCGGCTGGCAGCTCTTCATTGGGATAACTGATGGCAAATCGCCGCTGATAGTTCTCCCGTACCTTGGCCAGCGTGTAGGGCTTGGTGCAGTAATCGCCGAAGCGCGCGACGTCCATGGCGAAGACATCGCGCGATGGCTCGCCGTCGATCATCCACTCGGCCAAGGTCAGGCCAACGCCCCCGCCCTGGCTGAACCCGGCCATGACGGCGCAGGCCGACCAGTAGTTCTTGAGTCCGGGGACCGGCCCGACCAGCGGGTTGCCGTCCGGTGCAAATGTGAACGGCCCGTTGATCACCCTCTTGATTCCGGCCATCTCGAGACATGGATAACGGCGGTAGGCGGCCTCCAGGGGACCGGCGATGCGATCGAGATTGTCGGGCAGGAGTTCCGGTCCGAAGTCCCAAGGCGAGCCGTCGACGCCCCAAGGATCGCAGTCCTGCTCGTAGATGCCGATGACGAGGCCCCGGCCCTCCTGACGGAAATACGTTCCGCCGGCCGGGTCCATGACATGCGCGAGTTCGGTATCCCGCTCGTACACCTCGCGGATGTCGTCGCTGACCAGGTATTGATGCTCCATCGGGTGCAGCGGCAGATAGACCCCGGCCATCTCGCCGACCTCACGGGCCCACAGTCCGGCCGCGTTGACGACATGTTCGGCCCGGCTCGTGCCCTGCTCGGTCACAACGTCCCAGCTGCCGTCGGGTCGCGATACCAGCTCTTCGACCTTGTTGTGCTGATAGATCTCGGCCCCCTCGAGCCGCGCGGCCCTGGCGTAGGCCTGGGTGGTGCCGGCGGGATCGAGGTGTCCGTCCAGGGGGTCGTACAGCGCGCCGAGAACGCCTTCGGTGTTCATGACGGGACAGAGTCGTTCGATCTCCTTACGGCCGACGATTTCGGTTTCGAGCCCCATATGACGGTGCATGGCCCGGGCGGCCTTCAGAAAATCCATGCGGTCGGGCGTCGTTGCGATGGTCAGCCCGCCGACATGGTGAAGGCCGCAGGACTGACCCGAGAGTTCCTCGAGCTCCTTGTAGAGCCGGATCGTATACCCTTGCAGCGCCGCCATGTTGGTGTCGGCGTTGAGGGTGTGAAACCCGCCGGCCGCGTGCCAGGTCGAACCTGCGGTGAGTTCCGCGCGCTCGATCAGAATCACGTCGCGCCAGCCGAACTTGGCCAGGTGATACAGGACGCTGCATCCGACGACGCCGCCGCCGATCACCGCTGCCTGGACATGGGCCTTCATTGCTCCGCTCCTGCCCGTCAGCCGAGGACCGAGAAACTGCTGTCGGGATTGACCTCGCGCTGCCGCGAGTAGAAGCCGATCGAGACCTCTCGGCCGATATGTCTGAGGCGGAATCCGACCGGCTCTCGATCGTGGTCTTGGCCCCCTTCGCAGGCGACGATCAGCTCGGCCATCATCTCACCGGCGATCGGCGCGTTCTTGAACTGATTGCCGCTGGTGCCGACCGCCATATAGAAGCCGGGCAGATCCGATTTGTCGTAGATTGGAATCCAGTCGTCCGTTACATCATAAAGACTGACGACGCCTCTGGTGTCACTGGGAATTCCGAGTTTCGGGAAACGCTGCGCAGCGCGCATTACCTGAGTCCGCCAGTGTTCGGAGAATTCGGTGTCATACTCGTCCGGGTCGACCCATTCGCGCGGGTCGCACTCCGGGTCCTCGCTGCCGATCAGGAGGAAATTGCCGGTCTCTGACCGGCAGTACCCGCCGATATCGCTGTCGGAGAAAACCGTGCGATTGCGCTCGAGATCGAGGCCTTCGGGTGCCGGGACATGGGCGACCTCGTGGCGCAGCGCCCGTGTGCCGATTTTCATGCCTTTGTCGACGCCGGCCATGCGGTTGACCTTGCTCGAATGGGGCCCCGCGACATTGACCACGACAGGCGCGGCGATCGTCGTTCCGTCCGTGAGCGTCACGCCGGCGACCCGCCCGTCGCGCGTGGCGATCTCAGCGACGCGGCTATTGAAGCGGAAAGCAGCCCCCGCCGCCTCGGCAGCCCGCTGCATGTTGTGCGCCGCAAGCTGAGGATCGCTGATATAGCCGCCGGTCGGGAAGAACGCGGCGCCCGAGATCGTCCCGCCGTTCGGCAGGCCGAACGCCGGATCCTCGGGCCGCTTCGGCGGCGCATAGGCGTTGAGATCTATGCCCGGAAGCCGGTCCTGCAGCGCTGCCGCGTCCAACTCCGCATAGGGCACGCCGAGTTCGTCCATGATTGAAAGGATCGCGGCGAGCTGGCCATTCCGTCCGGTCTTCAGGATGGTGCAACCGCAATTGACGTAGCGGGCAAGGCCACGCTCGTCCGCGAAGCCAAGAAACGCCGGCCAGTCCTTCCAATAGAAATGGCTCTCATACGCAATCGCCGACCCGTCCACCGTCGAATAATAGGGCCGGATGATGGCGCAGGATGCGCTGGTCGATCCATAACCGGCGGCCGGCAGCGCGTCGATGGCCAGCGGTTTCCAGCCTTTGCGTGCCAGGGCCAATGCGGTCGCCGAGCCGATAATACCGGCGCCGATAATGATCGAATCGCAAGTCTCCGCCATGTCCGTCCCCGAAAAGCGCCCTCACTGACCTTCTCTATGCATCACGATATCGTTGGCCGGCGCCGCGATAGCGACGACCCTAAGTCATCCAATACCGACACGTCGGGTCTTCGCCGCATACCGCGCGAAGCGAGTCCCTTCGGTCGCCGCAACTTGGCTGGCTGGATCCAGCATGCGAACAATCGGCCGCACATTGCCGCCTCATACCAGGCGGCGGGCGGCAAGGTTGCGCATCAGCGCACCGGCGCCGAAGACCCAGGGCGCGGCCTTGTCCGACGTGGTCACACGGTTGACCAGCGCGCCGAGCTGCGGTGCGGCGATCGTCACGATGTCACCTGGCTTGTGCGTGAACCCGAGGCCGGGAAGGTCGCGGTCCTCGACCGGCGCGAACATGGTCCCGGTAAACAGGGCCAGCCCATCCGGATACTGGTGATTCCGGTTGATCGTCTGGGCCACCAGATCGAGCGGATCGCGGCTGATCTCGCGCAGTGAGTTCCGCCCCTGCATGCGAAACCCGTCCGGCCCCTCAACGGTCAGCGTGATCTCGAGCGTTCGAATGTCGTCAACGCCGAAATGGTCATCGAACAGGCGGATGAACGGCCCCATCGCGCAAGAGGCATTGTTGTCCTTGGCACGACCCAAGAGCAGGGCGCTGCGGCCTTCGAAATCCCTCAGATTGACGTCGTTGCCGAGCGTCGCGCCGACCGTCCTTCCGTCGGCGTTGACCAGCAGGACGAGTTCCGGCTCCGGATTGCTCCAGACACTGTCGGGGTGCAGCCCGATCTCGGCGCCGGCGCCCACCGCCGACATCGGCTGCGACTTGGTGAACACTTCGGCGTCGGGGCCA
Organism: Rhodospirillales bacterium; assembly: GCA_020356105.1. Lineage (GTDB taxonomy): Bacteria > Pseudomonadota > Alphaproteobacteria > UBA8366 > JADFVY01. The sequence continues at coordinate 1,267,742 of CP070634.1, forward strand.
ATGCCGACCTCGAGATATTGCGACCACAGGCCGCGGTCCAGCAGCACATGTTTCAGGCGTTCGGCCTCTTCCGACCCGGGTTTCACGCTCGCCAGCTCGGCACCGATCTCACGATCGATCATGGCGCGCGCCGCCTCGGCGCCAGCGGGATCGCCCTTGGCGTGCTCTTCGATCACCCGCTCCAGGGTCGAACGGACGAACGTCACGCCGCACGCCTTCAGCGCCTGCAGGTCGACCGGCGCCAGCAGGAATGGCTGCTCCGGATCCAGCCGATCCGGAGCGCTGTTCTCGAGAATGTCCTCAACTGCGCCGATTCGCTCGCCCTCATGCGCCCACAGCGCCGCCACCGGATCGTCGTGTTGCAGCAATTCCGCCATCGTCGGGGCAAGATGCGAGACGTCGCGCAACTCGTCGCCGCGCACCACCGCAATGCTCGGCCCGGCCGGCGTGCCCGGGCGCCAGACCCGGCCAGCCAGCACCGCCTGTTCACAATCGTCAGGCAGTATTTCCTCGGGATCGAGGTTCAGTTCCGGTCGATCCATGTTGACTCCCCATACGCCGTTCTACATCACCGCGCCAACCAGCCAGGGCACGAACTCATTGTCGCCGAGCCCCAAAGCCTCGCTCTTCGATGGCGTGCCCGAGGCGACCTCCAGGAACATCCGGAAGATCCGCTCGCCCATCGCCTGAACCGAAACGCCCCGGTCCAGGATCTCACCGCAATTGATGTCCATATCCTCTTCGAGGCGCTCGTACATCGGCGTGTTTGTGGCAAGTTTGATCGACGGCGCCGGCTTGAACCCGAAGGCGGAACCGCGCCCCGTTGTAAAACAGACGAGGTTGGCGCCGCTTGCGACCTGGCCGGTGATCGAGGCCGGATCGTAGCCGGGTGAATCCATGAACACGAACCCCTTCTCGGTGACCGGTTCGGCATATTCATAGACTCCGGCGAGGTTGGTGGTCCCGCCCTTGGCCGCGGCCCCGAGCGATTTCTCGAGAATCGTCGTCAGGCCGCCCGCCTTGTTGCCCGGCGTCGGGTTATTGTCCATGCTGCCGCCATTGCGCGCGGCGTAATCCTCCCACCATCGAATCCGCTCGATCAGCTTCTCGCCGACGGCGCGGCTGGCGGCGCGGCGGGTCAGGAGATGCTCCGCGCCATAGATCTCCGGCGTCTCGGCCAGGACGACGGTGCCACCGTTGCGCACTAGGATGTCGCTCGCGGCGCCGAGCGCCGGATTTGCCGTGATGCCCGAATAGCCGTCGGAGCCGCCGCATTGCAGCGCGACGGTCAGGTGGCTGGCCGGCACCGTCTGTCGTTCCACCGCATTCGCGGCCGGCAACATCTCGCGGATGATCTTGACGCCGGCCTCGATGGTCGACCTCGTTCCCCCGGTTTCCTGGATATTCATCACCCGGAAGGTCGGCCCCTCCGCGAGGCCATACGCGTCGAGCAGGAAGCTGATCTGGTTCGCTTCGCAGCCGAGCCCGACCATCAAGACGCCAGCCAGATTGGCGTGACGCGCATAGCCCCACATCAGTCGCTGCAGGATCGCGAAACCGTCGCCGTCGGTAGCCATGCAGCAGCCGAAGCCATGAGTGAAGGCGACCACCCCGTCGACACCGGGATAATCCGCCAGCGCATCACCCTCGAACGCCCGGGCAATCGCTTTGCCGACCGTTGCCGAGCAGTTCACCGTCGTCAACACGCCGATGTAATTGCGCGTCGCAACCCGCCCGTCCGCGCGCAGGATGCCCTGGAATGTCGCGCGCTGTGATTCCGGCAGGTACGAGGTCGGTCGGGCGTCGACGCCATACGCATAGTCGCGCTCGAAGGCCGCGAAGGCGCAGTTGTGCGTATGGACATGGTTGCCCGGCACGATATCGCCGCTGGCGAATCCGATGATCTGATCGTATTTCCGGACGGCGTCACCCGACCCGATCGGGGCCGTTGCGATCTTGTGCCCGGCCGGGATCGCGTCCGTCGCCGTCACGCCCTCGCCCGGTATCTCGGTGCCCGCCGCGATCGCCGATCGGGCGACCACGACATTGTCCTCGGCGCTGAGGCGAATCGTCAGCGGCGTCGTTTCGGTCATGTCCTAATCTCCCAAGTCCTGCGCCGGACCCGTCCACGCTGGTCCGCTTCCCATGATCAAACGCCGTCCACGTCGCGGCCGCAAGGGGGGATTGGCAATCCCGCGCATTTTGTTGCCGAACCCGGCCTGAACCCATGTTCATGTTGAAGCGTACCGGACCCGAGCCAATGCCGGCGGGGCGGGCTCGCGCTGCGAGGGCAAAGCACGCCGCCCCGGCCGTGCTTTGCCGTTTGGCCGGCCTGTGCTAAAGCGGCAGCCATGACCGACAGCAAGGATCAACATCCGGCAACGCTCGCGGCCCGCGCCCTCGGCGAGGTCGATGAAGTCACGGGGGCTGTCATCCCGCCGATCCATATGGCGACGACCCTGCAGCGGGACGAAAACTACGAGAAGCGCGGCGGCCGCCAATATATCCGGGACGAGGGCCACGCCTTCGACCAACCGGAGGCCCTGCTCGCGGCGCTGGAGGGTGGCGCGGATGCGATGCTGTTCTCGGCGGGCATAGCCGCCTGCACCGCGGCATTCCAGGCGCTCGCGCCCGGCGACCACGTGATCGCGCCGGACGTCATGTATCACGGGGTTGCACGCTGGCTGGAGGAAGTCGGCAGGCATTGGGGTCTCGAGGTCGACTTCATCCCGGCCGGCGACCTTAAGTCCATGAAGGCGGCGGTGCGGCCAGGCCACACCCGGCTGGTTTGGATCGAGACCCCCGCCAACCCTACCTGGACCGTGACAGACATCACCGCCGCCGCGGATATTGCGCACGAGGCCGGCGCCCTGCTCGGCGTCGACAGCACCGTGGCGACGCCGGTCCACACCACGCCGATCGCGCTTGGCGCCGATATCGTCGCGCATTCCGCCACCAAATATCTCAACGGCCATTCCGACGTGCTCGCGGGCGCCGTGGTAACGGCGCGCGACGACGAATTCTGGCAGCGGATCCGGCGCCATCGATACCTCAACGGACTGCTGCCTGGCGCCTTCGAGGCGTGGCTGTTGCTGCGCGGAATGCGAACCCTGTTTGTCCGGGTGCGCCAAGCCAGCGGCAGCGCCCTGGCCGTCGCCGAGCATTTCGCAGATCACCCCTGCATCGAGCGGGTTCTGTACCCGGGTCTTCCGGATCATCCAGGGCATGAAATCGCAAGCCGACAGATGCGGGATGGATTCGGCGCGATGCTATCGATGTGCATCCGCGGAGGCGCAGCCGACGCGATCCGCGTCGCGAAGGCGTGCAACATCTTCCTCCCTGCGACCTCCCTCGGCGGTGTCGAGAGCCTGATCGAGCATCGCCACACCAGCGAGCCGCCGGGCACCGGGACACCGGAAAACCTGCTGCGTCTCTCCATCGGCATCGAGCAGACGGCGGACCTGATCGCCGATCTCGAGCAGGCCCTGGGGGGTCTGGAGGACTGACGTCGTGGCCCTCGCGCCGGCGATGCCAGGGATGCGTGGCCATCCCCTCGGCTAGGAATGCTGCCGTTATCGAGGAGAATCGGGCTTGCCGCCGGAGGCGCTGGAAACCCTTGACGGTGTCCGGTGCCATCGCTAGTTAAGGCACACCGTCGCGTGTCCTGGACACGCCCGTACCGGTCCCCTGCGGAGGGATGGCAGAGCGGTAATGCAGCGGATTGCTAATCCGTCTACCCGATAGGGTAGCGGGGGTTCGAGTCCCCCTCCCTCCGCCACTTCCCGCTGTCCCTTTCTTGACTCTCGCCAGGCGCGCGATGACAGGGCCATCGCATTTGTTCCGACCGGAGGCGCCCCTTGACGCCGACGGGGCCAAGCGTTTAACGCTCGTTCTCGAACGAACTGTGGAACGAACAACCCTGGCAGGGAGCCAGCCCGATGGCGCATGAGGAATTGCTGGCCGCGCTCGATCGTCGGCGTGCCGAGGCCCGACGCATGGGCGGCAAGGACAAGCTGGAAAAACGCAGGACAGCCGGGGCCCTGAACGCCGAGGAACGGCTGGCCGCGCTGGTCGATCCCGACAGTTTCATCGAGCTGGGTCTGCTGGGCGCCTCCGGCGTCTTCGAGGCGGATGCCCCAAAGACGCCGCGCGATGGGAAGATCGCCGGTTTCGGCCGGATCGACGGGCGCGATGTCGGGGTGGTGGTGAATGATTTCACCACCAAGGGCGCGTCGACCAGCGCCACCAACTCGAAGAAGATGGGGTACGTCCGCAAGACCTGCACCGAGAAGGGCATGCCCTGGGTCCATATCGGCGAGTCGACCGGCGCCAGGCTGCCCGATGCCATGGGCTCCAAGGGCATGGGCGCCCTGCTCGGCAATGACGTCACGCAGTTTCGGCGGATGCGCGATACGCCGTGGGCGGCCGCGGCGCTCGACACGTCCTTCGGCTCGTCGGCCTGGCTGTGCTGTTGCGCCGATTTCGCGGTGATGAAGAAGGGGTCGATCATGTCGGTCTCCAGCCCCCGGCTGGTCTCGATGGCGATCGGCGAGAAGGTCGATCTGGAAGAGCTGGGCGGCTGGCGGCTCCATGCCGAGAGCACCGGACTGATCGACCACTTCGTGGACAGCGACGAGGAGGCGATGCAGGCGATCCGCCGGTTCCTGTCCTACATGCCGAGCCACAACGGCGAGCTGCCGCCCGCGGCGCCGGTCCCGGACGGATCGGGCGATGCGCAGGAACGAATCCTGGATATCGTTCCCGAAGCGCGCACCCAGGTCTACAACATGAAGAAGGTGATCGAGATCATCGTTGATCGCGACAGCTTCTTCGAGTTCAAGCCGCGCTTCGGAAAACCGCTCGTTGTCGGCGTGGCGCGGCTTGGCGGGCAGGCCATCGGCATCATCGCCAACAACCCGATCGTGGGCGGCGGCGCGCTGTCGGCCGAAGCCTGCCGCAAGGCCGTCGATTTCACCGTCCTGTGCGACAGTTTCAACATCCCGATCGTCCGCCTGATGGACACGCCGGGATTCGTCGTCGGCACCGATGCCGAGCGGCGCGGCGCGCCCGGCCACATCATGAATTTCATGAATGCGACGTGCCTGACCACGGTACCGCAGGTCACGGTGATATGCCGCAAGGCCTATGGGCGGGCCTATGTGGCGATGGGCGGCGGCGCCCACAACGATACCATGATCGCCTGGCCGATGGCCGAGGTCAGCTTCATGGACCCGGTGTTCGCCACCAATATCGTCCACAACAAGAGCCCGGGAGACGCAGGATTCGAGGAGGCCCTCGGCACGATTCAGAAGGACCTTGAGATCTGGGACATGGCGCGGATCTTTTCGGCCCACGACGTCATCAAGCCGCAGGAGACCCGCGACCATCTCATCCGCATGCTGGAAATCCACCGCCGCCGCCGTTCCGGCGGCATCGGCAGCCATTTGATGCGGACCTGGCCCACGAGTTTCTAGGGCGCCCGGATGTCCGCCTCCGAGATTATAGCGCGCGCACGCACGGCCGGCAGACGGACGTTGACGGAGGCCGAGGGGAAGGCGCTGCTCGCCGCGTTCGGGATCGCCGTGCCACCTTCCATCGTCGTCTCGAATGCCGAGGATGCGGCCGCCTCGGCCAGCGATCTGACACCACCCCTGGCGGTCAAGGTGATGTCGCCCGACATCCTCCACAAGTCGGACGCCGGCGGCGTCAAGCTCGGGCTGGCCGATGCCGCTGCGGCGGCGGAGGCGATCGCGGCGATGGCCCGGACACCGGGGATCGCCGCCGCTTCAATCGAGGGCTGGCTGGTCGAGGAGATGGCGCCGGCGGGCCGCGAGATGGTCGTCGGCGCCGTGCGGGATCCTCAATTCGGATCGATGTTGATGGTGGGGCTGGGCGGCATCCTTGTCGAGCTGTTGGGTGATGTCGCGTTCCGCCTGTGCCCGATCGGCGAGACCGATGCGCGCCGCATGCTGGATGAGCTGAAGGGATCCGCCCTGCTCGACGGGGTGCGCGGCGCGGCGCCGGTCCACCGCGATGCGCTCGTCGATGTGATGCTGAGGCTCGGCGGTCCGGACGGCCTTCTGGCCGCGCTCGGCGGCGAATTCGCCGAGATTGACCTCAACCCGGTGATCGTGTCGGCCGAAGGTGCCGTCGCTGCCGATGCGCGGTTCATCCTGCGCGAAGGAGCGGACCCGGCGACACACAAGGACGCCCCGCCCGGCGCGTCGCTGACGCCGACGGAGCGGTTCCGGCCGTTGTTCGGGCCACGCACGGTCGCGGTCCTCGGCGCCTCGGCCCAGGATGTGGCAATCGCCAATACGTTCCTGCGTCGGCTGGTCGATTTCGGGTATTCGGGATCGATCTATCCGATCCATCCGACAGCGCCCGAAATCGAGGGCCTCAGCGCCTACCCGAGCCTTGGCGAGACGCCGGAGCCGGTCGATTACGCCTATGTCGGGATCGGCGCGAGCCGCATTCCGGATGCGCTCGCCAAAGCAAACGGGCGCTGCCGTATCGCGCAGGTCGTTTCCTCCGGATTCGCCGAGATCGAGGGCGGCGCGGCGCTGGAACAGATCCTCGTGCAGAAGGCCCACGCCGCCGGGGTGCGGGTGCTCGGCCCCAATTGCCTCGGGACCTACTCGCCACGCGGCGGCCTCACCTTTCCGGCGGACGCGCCGCGAGAACTCGGCCGGATCGGGGTGATTTCCCAGTCCGGCGGCCTGTCCACCGATATCATCAAGCGCGGGCAATGGCGCGGTTTGCGCTTCAGCGGCCTGGTGACAATGGGCAACAGCGCCGATCTCGCGCCCTGCGATCTGCTTGAATTCTATCTTGATGACCCCGAGACCGCGGCGATCGGACTCTATCTCGAGGACGTCAAGGACGGCCGGGCCTTCTTCGACCTGCTGCGCGGCGAAAAAGCGGTCAAGCCGGTGGTCGTCCTGCGCGGTGGTGCATCCCGACAGGGTCGGCTCGCCGCCGCCTCGCATACCGGCGCGCTGGCTGGCGATGATCGTGCCTGGCAGGCGCTCTACGCCCAGACGCCGGCGGCCCCTGTCGCAACGCTCGATGCCTTTCTGGACGCGCTGCTTGCCTTGCAGCATTTCGCGCTTCGACCCGATCGACCGACCTCGACAGTGACCCTGTTCGGCAATGGTGGCGGTTCCAGTGTCCTCGGTGCCGATGCGTTTGCCCGCGCCGGCCTCGACGTGACGCCCTTCGGGCCAGAGGCACGCGAGCCCTTGGAGGCCATGCAGCTACCGCCGGGAACCAGCGTGGCCAATCCGATCGACACCCCGGTCCGCACGCTGCAGGAAAAGGACGGCTGGGTTGCCGGCGAGATCCTCGACGTCGTCTATCGGCATGCCCGCCCGGACGCCGTCGCGATGCATCTGAACCTCGCGGCCTTCGTCGGCCGCGGCACGGTCGATCCGGTCGACAACCTTCTCGCGGTTGTTGAGGAAACCCAGAAGAAATGGCCGCGGCAAGCCCATTTCGCACTTGCCCTGCGCAGCGATGGATCGCCGCAAATCGACCAACGGAAGCGAGACTATCGAGACAGGGCGCGGGCCGCCGACGTTCCGGTCTTCGATGAAATTCCCGACATCGCCGCGGCTCTCGCCATCGTCGCGCATCTCGAACGACGGCTGGGCGAGCGCACCGCGCCCTTCGGGGCGGACCGCGCCTAGGCCTCGATCCGGGCGACCACGGACCCTTCGGTCACGGTTTCGCCGGGCTCGACCAGGATCTCGGCCACGGTACCGCCCTCCGGCGCCGCAATCGGAATCTGCATCTTCATCGATTCCAGCATGATAACGGGCTCATCCTCGTCGACGCTGTCGCCAACGTCGCACATGATCAACTGTATGATCCCGGTGATTTCCGTCTTTACGTCGACGAGAGCCATGCTGTTCTCCGACCGGATTGGCAGTTCGCAACGCTTGATAGACCAGCGCCCTGCCCGTGTCGACATTCGGATCGCGGCGGCACGCGATTCTCGCGGGAAGACACCCGCGATCCGGCCAATTCGGGCGCGCCGGTGCGGCGACGTACCTATCGGCCCCCGAATTGCGGATCGCGCTTTTCCATGAAGGCGCGCGCACCTTCCTTGTAGTCCTCGCTGGCGAAGCACGCGGCGACCCGCCGGTCACATTCCTCGAGGTCGCGATCCGCGGGATCCTTGAAAACCTCGCCGGCGATGTATTTCATGGCGCGCACCGTCATCGGCGCGTTCCCCGCGATGCGGCCCGCATATTCATCGACGAACCCCTCGAGGTCCGGCTCCTCGACGATCTGCTGGACGAGCCCGACGCGCAGGGCCTCGTCGGCATCGATCCGCCGCGCGCTGTACATCAGATCCTTCGCGGCGCCCTGGCCAACGACGTCGATCAGACGCTTGATGGCTGGGTAGGGATAGCCGAGCGCAAGGCGTGCCGCCGGCATGGCAAACCTCGACTTGCGAGAGCAGAACCGAAGATCGCAGGTAACGGCGAGGTTGAGACCACCACCGATGCAGTAGCCGTTGATCATGGCGATCGTCGGCTTCGGAAATGCCTGGATGCGTTCGTAGACCGCACGGGTCCGGCTGTTGTAATGGCGCACGGCCTCCTCCGAGCCGCGCTCCTTCTCGAATTTGGAGATATCGGCGCCAGACACGAAGGATTTCCCGCCGGCACCCGACAGCACCACGACCCGGACCGCCTCGTCCGCTTCGAACTCGGCCAGGATCGCATCGGTCGCATCCCACATTTCCAGCGAGACCGCGTTGTGCTTCTCGGGATTGTTGAAGATCACATGGCCGATAGCGCCGGCCGTGCGGGAAATCATCTTGTCGGTTGCCATGCTGGTTTCCTTGTCGTTCGATGATGCCGGGCGATCAGACGATCTGACGCTCGCGCAATGCGGCAAGTTCGTCGTCGCCCAATCCCAGATTCTTAAGGATTTCGTCCGTATGCTGCCCGCGCTCCGGCGGCGACTGTACCATGCGGCTCGGCGTCCGGGTCAGCCGGACCGGCTGCCCGACAAGGCGCGTGCGGCCGAACGGGACGGTATCGGCCTCCTGCGCGATGCCGAGATGCTCGACCTGCGGATCCGAGAACATCTGATCGATCGCATAGATCTCGCCACAGGGCACGCCCCTGTCCGCCAGCATCGTCACCCATTCGCGGCTCGTTCTGGTTCTCGTAATCGCCTCGATATCGGCATTCAGCTGGTCGCGCCGCGCAAGGCGGCTGGCGTTGTCCCTGTACTCCTCCGATCCGACCCAATCCGACTTGCCGATGGCGTCGCAGAAACGCCCCCAGATCGTCTCCCCCGCGACAGCCAGGTTTATTGCCCCATCCGATGTCCGGAACACGCCGGTCGGCACGCTCGTCGGATGGTTGTTGCCAGCCTGGCCGGCGACCTCGCCCTTGCACAGCCAGCGTGCAGCCTGAAAATCCAGCATGAAGATCTGGGCCTGCAGCAGCGAGGTGTGCAGCCATTGCCCCTCGCCCGACTTGTCGCGCTCGATCAGTGCGGTCAGGACGCCCATCGCGCAGAACAATCCCGCCGTCAAATCGGCGATCGGGATGCCCACCCGCATCGGCCCCCGGCCCGGCTCCCCGGTGATAGACATCAGCCCGCCCAGACCCTGCGCGATCTGGTCGAACCCGGGCCGTTTCGCATACGGCCCGTCCTGGCCGAACCCGGAAATGCTGGCCAGGATAATCCGCGGATTGACCGCCTTCAGGCTTTCGTAATCGATGCCGAGCCGCTCCTTCACGTCTGGCCGGAAGTTCTCAACGACCACATCGGCCGTCTCCACGAGCCGCAGAAACAATTCGAGCCCTTCGGGTTCCTTCAGGTTCAAGGTCAGGCTGCGCTTGTTGCGCTGCAAGTTCTGGAAATCCGGCGTGTGCCGTGGCGCGCCGAGCGCGCCGTCCGGCTCGACGCTCTCCGGCGGCTCCACCTTGATCACGTCCGCGCCCCAGTCGGCCAGCTGGCGAACCGCGGTCGGACCGGACCTCACCCGGGTGACGTCCAGAACCCGG
>CP070634.1:1277872-1289812 GCA_020356105.1 Rhodospirillales bacterium
AGGCTCTCGACCGTCACGCCATGCTTGGGATATTCGTCTTCCTCGACCAGGATATCACCCTTGCGGGTCTTGATGGTGACCGGCGTGATTTCGTCCTTGAATTTGCCGGCCTTCTGCGCCGCCTCGGCCTTGTTCTGCGAGGCTGCGGCGAACTGATCCTGCTCCTCGCGGGTCAGTTGCCACTGTCTGGCCACGTTCTCGGCGGTATTGCCCATATGGTAGCCGTTGAAATAGTCCCACAGCCCGTCCTTGATCATGGTGTCGACGAACTGGATGTCGCCCATCTTCTGGCCGTTGCGCATATGGGCGCAATGCGGTGCCTGGCTCATGCTCTCCTGGCCGCCGGCGATGACGATATTGGCGTCGCCAAGCTGAATCGCCTGCCAACCCATCGCCACGGAGCGCAAGCCCGAGCCGCATAGCTGGTTGATCTGCAACGCAGTCTTCTCGACCGGGATGCCGGCGTTGACGGCGGCCTGACGGGCCGGGTTCTGTCCCTGGCCGGCGGTCAGGATCTGGCCCATGACGACCTCGTCCACTTCCTCCGGCGAAACCTTGGCGCGGTTCATCGCCTCACGGATCGCGACCTCGCCGAGATAGGATGCGGCGACGCCGCTGAGGCTGCCGTTGAACGAACCGACGGGCGTGCGAGCCCCACCGGCAATCACGATATCTGCCATGTCTTGGATCCTCCTTTGCGGTCGCCCGCCGACCAGCCGCCGGCGGAAACCGGAACCTTGCCTGTCAGTTGCAGCGGAACACCGGCCGGGCACGACCAGCTCTCTGTCCCGCCATGGAATTCGGATTGTGCAGATGCACAATAACTTGGCAATTTTCCGATTTCAACCCCTGAAAATCAACTTTTCGTTATTTTTGCAGTGCAGCAATCCAGCGTCGGAGCGGCTCCCAGACCGCCTTGCGCATCCCGGAGCCGACAACCATCCCGATATGCCCTGCGGAAATCGTCAACGCCGTGCATCGCGGCAAGGCAGCCGCCAACGCGGCGGCGGATTGCGGCGGTACGATGCGGTCTTTCTCCGGCATCAGCGCAAGGGCCGGAACGTCAAGCCGGGCCGGGTCGACCGGCGATCCGGCCACCATCCATTCGCCGCGCGCCGGCCCGTTCTCGCCGTACCAGCCGACCAGGCACTCGCGTGCGACCGGCGCGGCCAGCGGTATGCCGTCGTTGAGCCAGTCCTCGAGCGCGACAAACAAGCGGGCCCGCTCGCTGGCCGGGTCGAGCTCGGCAAATGCCTCGAATTTGCGCTGGATGCCAAACGGGTCGAGCCCGGCGAACAGCATCTGCAAACTGTCGACAGGCAGGGTGCCGAAGAGTTGGAGTTGCGGCTCGAGGGCCGGCGCCAGGGCGGCGAGGGCACGGGCGCGGGCACCGTCTCCTGCATGAAAATCCCACGGCGTCGCAAGCAGCGCAACGCCGGTGACGTGCTGTGGCCGCAGTCGCGCCAGGGCGAGCGCAAGCAGGCCGCCCATGCAATACCCCACCAGCGCCACCGGGCCGCCGGTGAGCTCGACGGTTGCGTCGAGCGCCCGCACGAGGCGCCCGGCGATATAGGCGTCGAGGTCGAAGCGGCGCTCGGCTTCGCCCGGATATCCCCAGTCGACCAGCCAGGGATTGACCCCGTTGCGGGATAGCCAGCGCAAGAGACTGTGCCGTTCGGAGAGGTCGAGGATGTAGGCGCGGTTGATCAGCGACGGCACGAACAGCGCGGCCGTTCCGACGCCGCCGTAATCGCGCAGCGCGGTCGACCCGTCGCGCCACAGCGTCGGCGCGTCCGCCACGTCGCGGCGCCAGGGGTGATGACGGTATTTTTCGATTCCCGCCAGCAGGCGACAGATCCGGCGCAGGCCGTCGACGATGACCGCGCGACCCAGATCCTCAGGATTTGCGGCGGCGAGTTCCTCTTGAAGCGCCCTTGCGCGCGCCTGCAAGTTCGGTTTCCAGCCGTCCCACCCGCTGCTCGAGATCGGCAAGGCGACGCTCGAGCTCGTCACCGCCCACATGGCCAATCCGAGATGCAGTGGTAACGGTCTTGGCCCCAGCCTGTGACGACCCTGCGCCGGCTCCTGCATCATCCGCTCCGTCTTTCCCTGCGGCACCGGCCCGGGCCAACGCCTGCTGCATCGAGGTCAGCCAGACCTCCGGGTCGATCGGCCCCATCGGCCCGACAGTTGGCGCCGCAGCCGGCGTGCCCGCGGCGAAGGCGCCGAACCACCGCCCCATCATTTCCACGAACTCGGGATCCGAGGCGGTCGCGGCCAGTTGTTCCTGCCACAAATCCTGGAAACGCCGCGCCAAATCTTCCAGATCGGGGGCGTCGCGCTTGGAGGGGTTCTTCGCGTCGCTCATGGCGCGAGATTATAGCGGTGCGCCGGGCGCCACACCAGCGACAGCGGCGGCCGCACAAGCCGAACCGCTTCAGTCTTCGCACTGCACTCCCCATATCGAGTGCCGACCATTACGTAAAATGCATTGTTATGCTGCGCAGCAAAATCTGTTATGTTGCGCAGCAAAACTGCAACAGATTTGCGGAGCGTATCCAACAATGCCAGACAAGGGCAAAGGTGCCGACGGCCCGATCACGATCAAGAAATATGCCAACCGCCGGCTCTACAATACCGCGACGAGCAGCTATGTGACGCTGGATCATCTGTGCCAGATGGTGAAGGACGATATCGAGTTTGCAGTCTTCGACGCCAAGACCGGCGAGGACATTACGCGTTCGGTCCTCACTCAGATCATTGTCGAGGAAGAGGCGAAGGGCGAGAATCTGCTTCCCATCGGGTTTCTGCGTCAGATCATCGGGTTCTACGGCGACAGCATGCAGAAATTCCTGTTGCCGCAGTATCTTGAAATGATGATGCAGGCCTTCGAGAAGAATCGGTCTGAGATTCAGCGGCATATGTCCGAGACATTCGGCTCGGTGTTCCCGTTCGGCCAGATGGAGGAGATGGGCAAGCAGAACCTGGCGATGTTCGAGCAGGCCATGAAGATGTTCACGGGCAACCAGGCCGCGGACACGCCAACGGGATCTGAAACGAAGTCCACGCCAGCGAACGGGGGCTCGGAGGAGATCCGCCGCGAGCTCGAAGAGTTGAAACGACAAGTGAGCGAACTGTCCGGTAAGAAGCGAGACTGACGCCGAACTTCGCGTGCACGCGACCGCAGCCTGCTTGCGCGGCGACCACGCGGCCCGGTTCTTGCGTACAGTCACAACCGCACAGGGTTCCCGGAGAGCCATTGATGAAGGATGTTGGTTTTGAAAACGCTGCGCTCCTGCCTGCGGTGAGAAGAGGGACGCGATGAACAGCAAGCCGACCAATATCTTTGCTGTGCGTTCGCGGATCGACGCTGCGGCCCGGCGCCGCCGCAACGGGCATAGGGGCGGTGTGTTATGGCTGACGGGCCTGTCCGGGGCCGGGAAGTCGACGCTGGCGGTCGAGGTCGAGCGCTCGTTGTTCGATGTCGGCTATCATGCGTACGTGCTCGACGGCGACAATCTGCGGCATGGCCTGAACTCGAACCTGGGATTCAGCCAGGAGGATCGTACCGAGAATATCCGCCGGGTCGGCGAGGTGGCGGCGCTGTTTGCCGACGCGGGGTTCATCTGCATCTCCGCCTTTATCTCGCCTTATCGGACAGACCGGGAAAAGGCGCGCATGGCGGCGCGCCAGGACTTTCACGAGATCTACGTTATGGCGGATGTCGCCACCTGCGAAAGTCGTGACCCCAAGGGTCTCTATGAACGTGCAAGACGGGGCGAGATTCCCGATTTTACGGGCGTTTCAGCACCATATGAAGTCCCGGAATCGCCCGAGTTGATCGTTGACACCATGTCGTTCTCCGTTGAGGAGAGCGTGCAACAAGTGCTCGACTACGTCAGTCGGAAATTCAAGCTCGCGGACTGACCGCAAACTACCAACGCGACGCCCTCCAATCCCCCGACCCTCGGGGCATGCCGGCGCGAGTCCCGCCTGAACCAAGCGTTAATGTTTGTGCGGCATGCTGTGGTCCGGAAGGTATGCCACGGGCCCGGAGTCACGGCGGATGCAGGTAACGAGTCAGGCGTCAACGGGACGGCCGTCGTCCGACGGATCGCAGCCGCTGGCGCGCTGGCATGACGTGATGGGCCGGGCACGGCAATCGAGCGCCGCTGGCGATCTGGCGACGGCACGGGACTGCTGCAAAGACGCCCTTGAGATCGCAGAAGCGCACGGTCCCGGGACGGAATGGTTGGCCGAGAGCTACATCCGGCTGGCCGACCTCAGCGCGGCCTTTGACCAGCCAGACATCGCGCTGCGGCTTTATCGGCAGGCCGTGGCAATTCTCGAGGCGCTTCCGGAGGGTGCGTCCACGGCCCTGGCTCACGCGGTCAGCAATATGGGCCGACTGCACATGCTCAATGGAGAGATGGCCAGAGCCATCGAACTCACCACTGCCGGCGACGCTCTCCAGCGCAAGTTAAACATGCCGGTCTCGCCATCGATCAAACTCAACCTCGCCCTCGTGGTCGCAACGATTGGTCGCGAACAAGCGGCGGAACAGGCATTCGAGGCCACACTTGCGGCGGCGGATCGGTGCCGCGGGTCGATCGGCGGCCTCGCATTTGCGGCAAACGATAACTTCGCCCTGTTCGCCATCGTTCGCGGCCGGAAGGCCGACGCGGAAATGGCGCTGCGCCGCTGTCTTATCCTCCGACAGGAAGCCGCTGGGCCGCGTCACCGCGATTATGCGGAGGGCCTCCTGAACCTGGCGCGGCTTCATCTGCGCGGTGAAGCCGAGGAAGAGGCGGAAACCTTGCTGCTGCAGGCCGCGGATGTACTGAGCCACAGCGGCAGTGCAACGACCGGCCCGTATATCGAGGCCCTCTATCTGCTGGCCTGGCAAGCCGTCCATCGAAAGGACGCGGCCGCAGCCGAGAAATTCAGCGAACAGCTCCGCTCGCTCGCCAGAGCGCGGTCCCGTTCCGCACGGGCGGCTGAGGCCGCGGCGTTGTACCTCGCGGCCCTGACGAACCGCGACTCAGGTAATAGGGCGGCGCTGGAGACGGCAATGCGCCGCGCCCTCACCCTGGCGGACCGCTTGCGCGGGGACTTCCGTCGCCTGGGCGACGATCTGTCCGGCGCGCTGCTACGTGACCTCGCCGAATTGCTGGCGGAAACCGGCAGGGAGGCGGAAGCCGAACGTCTCGAGGTCCGCGCCGATGAACTTCGCAGCCAGCGGAGATGGCTTGTAACCGGCTTCGTATTTGCCACCGCGTAACGATCGGCGGCGACCACGTGTAGTCATGGAAGGATCGATTTGATGAGCAGGCACAGTGTTATCGCGATTGTTGCGTCGATCGTGGTCGTCGCGTTCGCGCCGGCCCATGCCGCCACATGGCAACAGCAGGTTCAAGTTGGCACCAAATCAGAGAATGCCGGAGACTATGCGACGGCCGAGGCGCAATACCGGAACGCACTGAAGATGGTCGAGGCGAAGGCCGGCCATCGTCATCCCGACGTGTCGATCGTTCTCAACAAGCTTGGAGGCCTCTACCGCAAGACCGGAGCCTTCGAGAAGGCCGAGGCCGCATACGAACGGGCCATCAAGATCGACCTTAAGGCCCTCGGCCCAAACCATCCCGAGGTGGCGGCCGACTACAACAATCTGGCACGGCTCTATAGCGAGCAGGGTCGTTATCAGGACGCCGAAAAACTATACCTCGAGACAATGCGTATCTGGACCGCGGGCCTGGGGGAGTATCACCCGAACATCGCCGTGGTCGCTGTCAACCTCGGCGAGCTGTATCGCGGCCAGGGCCGTTACGACGAGGCCGAGGCGCTGTTCCGCAAGGCCATCCGAGTCGACGAAAAGGCGCTTGGCGGGAACCATCCGGAGGTCGCCATCGACCTGATCAATCTTGGGGGCCTGTATCGGGAAATGGGGCGGTACAGCGACGCCGAGGATGCGTTTCGCCGCGCGTTGCGAATTCGCAAGGATCGCCTCGGACACGGTCATCCGGATGTCGCCGCAGCGTTCAACGTCCTGGGCCTGCTGTACGACGATCTCGGTCGCTCCGACCAGGCGGAGCTGATGTACCGGCGCTCGCTGGAAATCTGGGAGGCCGCGTGGGGGCAGGTTCATCCCGATGTGGCTGTCGCGCTGAACAATCTTGCCGAGCTGTACCGCGTCAACCGACGCTACGAGGAGGCCGAACTTCTATACAAGAGAACACTGGCAATCGACGAAGAGATCTACGGGGTCGACCATCCCGAAGTCGCGGTCGACCTGAGCAATCTGGGCGGCCTGTATGAGGATCAGAAACTCTATGGCCGAGCCGAGCCGCTCTATCAGAAGGCGCTGCGGATCAACAAAGCCGCCTATGGTCCGGACCATCCGGTGGTCGCATACAGCCTCAACAGCATCGCCTTCCTGTACCGGCTGCAGGGACGGTACGAGGAGGCCGAGCCCCTCTATCGGGACGCCATCCGAATCTGGCGGACGGCCCTCGGGCGGGATCATCCATCGGTTGCCGTGGGACTGGTCAATCTTGCCGGCTTGCTGCACCGGCTCGAGCGATTCGACGAATCGGAGCGGCTCTATCGCGAAGCCATCGCGATCGACGAGAAGACATATGGTGCCGACCATCCCGAGGTCGCCGCGGACATCACCAATCTTGCCTGGCTTTATACGAACCAGACAAAGTTTCGCGAAGCCGAAGCCCTGCTCCAGCGCGCCTTGCGCATTCGCAAGCAGACTTACGGTGACGCCCATCCGGAGGTGGCCAACAGCCTCGACGATTACGCCGACCTGATGCGCGAAATGGGCCGCAACGACGAGGCCGCGGCGCTCGAGAAGCAGGCCGCGGACATCCGCGCCCGGCTATAGACCCCGGATCCTCTCCAGCGTAGCGATCGAATGAGGCGCCAGATTTCTGACAACTTACCGAACGCGGGCCCCAGTGGCCGCCCCGGTGCCGCCGGTTCCACGGCATCGGAAAATCGGATAGTGTCGCGCGGTCATGCCTGTGCTGGTTACCGGAACCGCCGGCTTCATCGGCAACGAAATCGCGCTTCGCCTGCTCGACCGCGGCGAGGCGGTGGTCGGCGTCGATTGCCTGACGCCCTATTACGACCTGTCGCTGAAGGAAGCGCGGCTGGCGCGGCTGGCGGAACGGCCGCGCTTTGTCGAATCGCGCGTCGATCTGGCCGACCGCGATGCCAGCGTGGAGCTGTTCGCTACGCACCGCCCGGAATGCATCGTCCACATGGCGGCCCAGCCGGGCGTACGGTACAGCATCGAACATCCGCATGCCTATGTCGACTGCAACGTTACGGCGTTTCTGAACGTCCTGGAGGGCTGCCGCGCGGTCGAGGCGAAACATCTGGTGTACGCGTCTTCAAGCTCTGTCTATGGCGGCAACGAGCGGATGCCGTTCTCGGTGCACCACCCGGCGGATCATCCGGTCAGCCTGTACGCGGCGACCAAGCGGGCCAACGAGTTGATGGCGCACACATATGCGCATCTGTACGGCATTCCCGCGACCGGTCTGCGCTTCTTCACCGTGTACGGGCCGTGGGGCCGGCCGGACATGGCGCCGGTCTTGTTCGCCAAGGCCATATCGAACGGCCGCCCCATCGACATCTACAACGACGGCGAGATGCGCCGCGACTTCACCTATATCGACGACATCGTCGAGGGGGTGCTACGGGTGCTGGCCGTTATCCCAGCGCCATCGGACGATCCCGCTGCCGCCGAGGACCCTGCGGTGAGCCCCGTTGCGCCGCACCGCGTCTACAATATCGGCAACGGTCGCGCGGTCGACCTGATGCGTTTCATCGCGCTCCTCGAGGAGGCGCTCGGCCGAACCGCGGAGAAGAACATGATGCCGATGCAGCCTGGCGACGTGAAGGAGACCTGGGCCGATACCGCCGATTTGGAAGCAGCAACCGGCTGGAAGCCGGGCATCGGCATCGAGGAGGGCGTCGGTCGCTTCGTCGCCTGGTACCGCGAATACTATGGGGCCGGCGGAGAGTGACCGCAGTCGCAATGCCGCTGGCCGACGTCCGGGGGCGAATGCGGATGCAAAACCAAACCCTGGAAACGGAATTCAAACGCCGGCACAACGATGAATCATAAGATACGACAGAGTGGGCGCAACCGGGCCGCCAGTGCTTGACGGCTCGCAGAATTCGACAACGACAAGGTTAAGTGCAGAATGAAACTCGCCCGCTGCTTTGCGCTGCTTCCCGTCATTTTCGTCGCTGCAACGGCCTGGACAACATGTGCCGGCGCCGAGCGGCCATACGACGTCTACTACCTGTGGGACGACGATCTGGACAGCGTTCAGGCGTACCGTCGCAAAGTCGGCGCGATCCTCGGTCCGACCGTCGCAAGAAACCTCAAGGTGGTGCGCGAGGAAGAAGTGTACGGCCTGATCTACATGCGGTCAGGCGGCAGCGCGGGCGCCGAAATGGTGGCGAAGACCCATACGCGGCTGCTTAAGCGCGCCGGGCTGAACGCCGCGATACCGATCCGCGAGACCGATTGGACCATCCTGGACCCGGGGCAGACCCCCGCCGTGGAGACGCCGACACGCCCCGTCGCGAATTCGACGGGTTGGGATGATCGCGAGGCGGAAATCCAGGATGTCGAAAAGGCAGTCGAGGACTACATCGCGCAGCTGCGGTCGGACGGCCGGCTGGCCGCCGACGAACGGACGGGCTGGTCGGTCTACGACCTTACGACCGGCGAGAATCTGGTGACCATCAACGAAGACGTCCAGCTCCAGGCCGCCAGCCTGATCAAGCCTTTCATTGCCGCCGCCTTTTTCCACAAGGTGAAGAACGGCGATTTCATCTATGGCCCGAAAAGTCGCCGGCATATGCGGCGGATGATCCAGCGCTCGAACAACCGCTCGACCAACTGGGTGATGCGGCAGATCGGCGGTCCCGCGGCCGTGCAGCGAATCCTGCAGACTCACTATCCGGCGGTATTTCAGGACACGCGGATTGTTGAATACATCCCGGCCGGCGGCAGGACGTATCGCAACAAGGCCTCGGTCCATGATTACAGCCGCTTCCTCTATGCCCTGTGGAACGAGGAGATTCCCGGCGCGCGCGAGATCCGGCATCTTATGGCGCTGACCGGCTCCAACCGTATCGTCAGTGGCACCAACGACATTCCCGAGGGAACCAAGGTTTACAACAAGACCGGCAGCACCGCCCGGTTGTGCGGTGACATGGGAATCCTTATCGTCGAGGGGCCGGATGGAAAGAGCTATCCATACATCGTCGTCGGTGTGATCGAGAAACGGCACAGGGCGAGAAACTACACGGCGTGGATCCGCTCGCGCGGCGACATCATTGGCAACGTGTCCGACATCGTCTACAGGGGCATCGCTCGCTATCACGCGTTCGGGGACAAGCTTGCGGCGTCAACGCGGTAAGCTGCCTTTGCGCGGCATTTCACCGTTGCCCGACAGGACATGAGCGATAGCGACCGGACCGTATCAGCGGCCGGCGAGCTGCGGCGATACCCGTGGCGAGCTGCCGAGTCGCAGGCCTGAAATTTCGCCGATGTCGGTCGAGCTTGCGCCTGACGAGCCGGCCCCGGTCGCCTGACGCGGACCGATCGGCCGGAACACATGGACGAGCGATCCTGGCCAGGGCGGTCGCGTCAGCTCGCCGCGGTACGAAGACCGCACCCCCGCGCTAAGACCAGCGTCGACCAGGTCTCGATGCGAATGCGATGCGCGATCCGCAGGCCGTGGGCGCGGCAGGCCGCGATCACCGCGGCCTCCTGATGGGTGAGCAGGCCAGAGAGCACGGCCGTCCCGCCGGGAACCAGGTTATGTGCCAGCGCCGGCGCCATGCGCTGCAATGGCCGGGCCAGGATATTGGCGACGATGAGGTCGAAGCGCCCGCGTCGGCGCAACAGCGGCGCCGCGAATCCGGCCCCCTCGCCCGCCGTCACCAGCCTGCCGACACCATTGGCGCGGGCGTTGGCGCGGGTTACCCGCACCGCCACTTCGTCGATGTCGACCGCCAGCACCGGCCGCCGCCACGCCTTGGCCATGGCGATGGCAAGGATGCCGGAGCCGCAGCCCATATCGAGCATTTGTCGCGGTTTCAGGCAACGCGCAAGACCGTCCAGCACCGAGAGGCAGCCTCGCGTCGTGCCGTGGGCGCCGGAGCCGAAAGCGGTGGCGGCGTCAAGAACTATCGCCAGCGCGCCGGCCGGCCGGTTTCCCTCGAAGAAACTGGGATGGACGAAGAAGCGCCCGACCCGCACCGGCTGAAACGACGCCCGGTTCTCCGCAAGCCAGTCGCGCGCCTTGGCGGGCCGCACAACGAAGTCCGGCGCCGCCGTGCCGGCGGCGGCGGCGGCGAGGGCAACGGCCGCACTCAGCGCCCCGTGATCGGGCATATCGGTAAACCACGCCGCGATACGCCACGGCCCGCCCGGCCCGGCCTCGAAGCTGGACGCGCCGGCGGCAAGACTCGCAAGCGCGTCCAGGAACACGGGCGCGGCACCCGCCGAAGTCTCGAATTCAAGCGTCCAGCCGGCCGTCTCTTCAGGGCTCACGGCCGCTCCACGAAGGCCGCCACGACCTTCTTGGTTCCCGCTTTGTCGAAGGCAATGGTCAGCTTGTCGCCCTCGACGGTCTTGACCGTGCCCATGCCGAATTTGAGGTGGAAGCAACGCTCGCCGACCTGGAAGCTCTCGCCGTCGCGCGCGCGCGACGCGGTGCCCTCGATCACCGGGCCGGCCGGCGGCCCGCGGCGCCGGGTCGGCGCCCAGCTGCCATGGCCGAAGGCATCGTCCGCCGTCGGCGCGGCAAGCCCGCCATAGAGACCCGGCTCGCCGACGGCCTCGACATGCGGGGCCGGCAGCTCGTCCACGAAGCGCGACGGGATCGCGCTCTGCCACTGGTTGTACACCCGCCGGTTGGCGGCGAAGGAAATCCGCACCCGCTTGCGCGCCCGCGTGATGCCGACATAGGCGAGGCGCCGCTCCTCCTCCAGCCCCGCCGCGCCACTCTCGTCCATGGCGCGCTGGTGCGGGAACAGTCCTTCCTCCCAGCCGGGCAGGAATACGGTGTCGAACTCCAGCCCCTTGGCGCTGTGCAGGGTCATGATGGTGACCCGCTCGCCTTCGGCGCGCTCGTCGTTCTCCATCACCAGGCTCACATGCTCCAGGAACTCCGCCAGGCCCTCGTGCTCGGCCATGGCGACGACGAGTTCTTTCAAGTTGTCCAGCTTGCCGGGCGCCTCGGGCTTCTTGCT
The DNA here is from genome assembly GCA_020356105.1 of Rhodospirillales bacterium. Classification (GTDB taxonomy): domain Bacteria; phylum Pseudomonadota; class Alphaproteobacteria; order UBA8366; family JADFVY01. The sequence goes on from CP070634.1 coordinate 1,289,162, forward strand.
GGCGCGCCACATGGCGGTATAGCCCGATTCGTCGAAGACGATGCCGGCGAGCTCGGTATGGGCGGTCGTCTCGGCCTGCTGCCGCCAGCGTGCGAAATCGTCGAGAATGGCGGTAAGGCTCCGCCGCGCCGCCGGTTTCAGCTCGTCGGTATCGAGCAGCCGATGCGCCGCGGCGGTCAGCGGAATCTGCGCCGCGCGGGCCAGGGTATGCACCGCCTGCAGGGTCGCCGGGCCGATGCCGCGGGTCGGCTTGTTGACGATGCGCTCGAAGGCGAGGTCGTCCTCCGGCTGCCGGATGACCCGGAAATAGGCGATGGCGTCACGGACCTCCTCGCGCTCGTAGAAGCGCGGCCCGCCGACCACCCGGTAGGGCAGACCGAGGGTCAGCATGCGATCCTCGAACTCGCGGGTTTGGTGCCCGGCGCGCACCAGGATCGCCATCTCGTTGAGCGATTCACCCTGACGCTGCAGGGCCTCGATTTCCTCGCCGATCTCGCGCGCCTCCGTCTCGCCGTCCCATACCCCGCGGACGCCGACCTTCTCGCCCGCGCCCTCCTCGGTCCACAGCGTCTTGCCGAGCCGGCCCTGGTTGTGGGCGATGAGGCCCGAGGCGGCGGCGAGGATGTGCGGCGTCGAGCGGTAGTTGCGCTC
>CP070634.1:1289912-1299563 GCA_020356105.1 Rhodospirillales bacterium
CCGACGCGCCTCCTCGTCAATGCCAGCAACATGCCCATGCCGAACGACATGGCCAGAAGCGACGATCCCCCGTAGGACATGAACGGCAGCGTCATGCCCTTGGTCGGGATCAGGTTAAGGGTCGAGCCCATGTTGATCAGCGCCTGCAGGCCGAACTGCACCAGCAGCCCGAATCCGGCCAGGGTGACGAAGACATTGTGCTCGCTGAACAAGCGGTAGAAGCCGCGCAGCACGATAAAGGCGAACAGGATCACGATCGCGAGCGTCGCGATCAGCCCGAACTCCTCGGCCGCGGCGGCGAGAATGGTGTCGGTGTGGATGTCGGGAATACTCGCCTTGATGATGCCCTCGCCCGGACCCTGCCCGGTGAACCCGCCCGACATGAAGGCCTGCATCGCCCGCTCGACCTGATAGCTGGTGTCGGCGTTGGGATCGATGAACCGGTCGATCCGCAGGGCCACGTGCGGGAAGGTGAAATACGCCCCGACCATGCTGAGCGCGCCGAGAATCGCCGATCCGCCGATCCAGGCGATCGACAGGCCGGCCAGGAACCACTGCGCCAGCCATACCGCCGCCACGACGCCGGCCTGCCCGACATCGGGCTGCGCCAGGAGCAGCGCGACCACGAGGGTGAACAGAAGCGTGCTGATCGCCGCGCCGGGAATCTCCCGGTTGAAGGGCCGCGGCGCGAGCAGCCAGGCGGTCAGCACCACGAAGGCCGGCTTCAGGAATTCCGAGGGCTGGACCGAGAAGCTGCCGAAATCGATCCATCGGGCCGCTCCCTTGACCTCGGCGCCGATCACGACCGTCATCACCATCATCACCATGGCCGCCAGGAACACCAGGACGGCGACCCGGCGCACATTCTTGAGCGACAGCGTCGAGATCGTCAGCATGGTCACCAGCGCGAGTGGCAGGAACATCGCGTGCCGCACCACGAAGTATTGCGGGTTCAGCCCCAGCTTGACGGCAACCGACGGGCTCGCGGCCATGGTCATGACCATGCCGGCCGCGGCCAGGAGCAGCAGGGCGAAGAGGGTGAGCTTGTCGACCGTCCACCACCAGCGGCCAACGACGGATTTGTCTGTACGGGATAAGGCGGGCATCAGGCAGATTCTCCACGTTTGGACACACGTAGAGACCCCCCGGGCAGTTCAGCCACGAGCCTCTGAAATTCGATCCCGCGTTGTTCAAAGTCCTTGAACTGGTCGAACGACGCGCAGGCCGGCGACAACAGCACGACCGCACCCGCGAGTCCCTCGCGCAAGGCCACGTCGCGCGCATTCCGGACTGCGGTCTCGAGGTCGCGGCTTTTTGTCGTTTCGACCCGGCCCCGCAGCTCTGCCGCGAGACGGTCCGCCGCCTCCCCTATCAAGAAGGCATGTCGGACCCGCGGCAGATACGGATCGAGAGCGGAGAAGTCGCTCTCCTTCGCACGTCCGCCGGCGATCCAGTAGATATCCTCGTAGCAGGCCAGCGCCCGTGCTGCAGCGTCGGCATTCGTCGCCTTGCTGTCATTAATATAGCTTATTCCATCGATTTTATCTATTCGCTGCTGCCGGTGCGCAAGCCCCGGAAAACTGCGGATTGCGTCGATAATCGTGCGGGATTTGAGATTAAATTGCGCAAGCGGCGACGAAACCGCGGCGAACGCCGCCGCGATATTCTGGTGGTTGTGCACCCCGGGCAGCGCGTCGAGACGGCCGAGCGGGAACGTCTCCGACCGACCCTGCATTTCGCTGTGCAGGACGCCGTCGAGGACATAGACGCCGCCCGGAACCCGCCGCTGCGCCGAGATACCGAAGACGTCAATCCGGCCGGACCTGGGGACGTCCCGGTCGCGGCATTCCTCGTAGATCGCGCGCGACTCGGCATCGTCGACTCCGACGACGATCGTGCCGCCTTGCGGCGTCGCTTCGACGATCCGGTGCTTCGCCTCGACATATCCCTTCATGCCGCCGTGGCGGTCGAGATGATCGGGCGCGATGTTGATGAGCACGGCGACGTCGCAGGCCAGCGACGGGGTCAGCTCGAGCTGATAGGAGGACAGCTCCAGCACATAGCAGTCCCGGCCGCCCCGCATTTCGAACTCGCACACCGGACGGCCCAGATTGCCGCCGATCTGGACGGTCTTGCCGGCTTCCGCCAGGATGTGGCCGATCAGCGCGGTGGTCGTCGATTTGCCGTTTGTGCCGGTGATTCCCACGAAGGTCGCGGCGGCGCCGGACCGGATCAGAAGCTCGATGTCGCCGATGATTTCCGCGCCGACCTCGCGCGCCCGCGTGGCCGAAATATGAGGCGCCGGATGGGTGTGCGGAATTCCGGGGCTCAGGACCAGCGTCTCGACATCCGTCCAGTTGCCGCTGTCGGCCAGGTCGATCAGCGACAGCCCGGCCGCCACGGCCGCGTCACGGCCGGTCTCGCTGTCGTCCCAGGCCCGCACCTCGGCGCCGCCCGCGGCAAGGGCGCGCGCCGCGGCCAGCCCCGATCGGGCGAGACCCATGACCGCCACCGGTTTGCCGGCAAAGAGGCTGAGATCGATCATCGTGCCGTCCCGTCCTCAGCGCAGCTTCAGGGTGGCAAGGCCGATCACGGCCAGGATCGAGGCGATGATCCAGAAGCGGATCACGATCGTCTGCTCCGCCCATCCCTTCTTCTCGAAGTGATGGTGCAGCGGCGCCATCGCGAAAACGCGCTTGCCGGTCAGCTTGAACGACACGACCTGGACGATGACGGACACCGTCTCCAGGACGAACAGCCCGCCGATGATCGCCAGGACCAGCTCATGCTTGGTGACGATGCTGATCGCGCCGAGCGCGCCGCCGACGGCTAGCGATCCGGTGTCGCCCATGAACACCATGGCGGGCGGCGCGTTGTACCACAGGAAGCCGAGGCTCGCGCCGACCAGCGCGCCGCAGAAGACCGCAAGCTCGCCGGTGCCCGGCACGAAGTTGATCTGCAGATAATTGGCGAACACCGCGTTCCCGGACAGGTAGGCGATGAAGCCGAAGCAGGCCGCCGCGATCATCACCGGGACGATGGCCAGCCCGTCCAGCCCATCTGTCAGATTCACCGCGTTCGACGCACCGACCATCACGAAGATCGCGAACGGCACGAACAGCAGCCCGAGCGGAATCAGGACGTTCTTCAGGAACGGCACGGCCAGGCCGGTGGCCAGGCTCGGATCCGCGATCGTCATGGCCAGCCAGCCGGCGATGCCGGCGATCACGATCTCGCATAGCAGTTTCGCCTTGCCCGGCAGCCCGCGCGTATCGCGTTTCGACAATTTCAGGTAATCATCCGCGAAACCGACGGCGCCGAACCCGACGGTGACCAGCATGACGATCCAGACATAGGCGTTCGTCAGGTCGGCCCACAGCAACGTGCTCAGGCACAGCGCCAGCAGGATCAAGAACCCGCCCATCGTCGGCGTGCCGGCCTTCGCGAGATGCGTCTCCGGCCCGTCGGTGCGGATCGGCTGTCCGGCGCCCTGCTGCGATTTCAGCCAGTTGATCACGCGCGGGCCGAACAGGAAGCTGAGGAACAGCGCGGTCATCATCGCGCCGCCGGTCCGGAACGTCAGATAACGGAACAGGTTGAAGACCTGGAAATCATCGGCAAACGGCGCAAGGAGGTTGAACAGCATCCGGTCCCTCCTAGCCGCGGCCGCTCGCGGCGCTGCGCATTTCGCCACCGTTGCCGTCTTCGTCGGCAAGGGCGCGCAACGCGTCCACCAGCGGCGCCATGCGACTGCCCAACGATCCCTTCACGGTGACGATGTCTCCCGGGCCGACCGCCGCCATCAGCGGGTCGGTCAGGCCCTCGCTCTGCGCGGCATGGGCGCCGCGCATGGACGCCGGCAGCGCCTCGAACAGGCGCGCCATGTCCGGCCCGGCGGCAAATACGAGGTCGACGCCCTGCGCCTCGAGGTCGGCCGCCAGGGCGGCGTGAAGCGCCCCGCTGTCTTCGCCCAGCTCGAGCATGTCGCCCAGCACCGCGATGCGCCGGCCCCCGGGGCCCGGCTCCATCGCGCCGAGCACCGAAATGGCCGCCCGCATCGATGCCGGGCTGGCATTGTAGCTCTCGTCGATCACGATGAGCGGCGCCCCGCCCGCCAGGGCCACGCGATGATGCAGGCCCCGCCCCTTGGGCGCCCGCACGGCGGCAAGCGAGTCGGCCGCCCGTGCCACGTCGGCCCCGAGCAGCGCGGCCGCGCCGAGGACGATCACGCCGATCATCGCCCAGTGCCGGCCCGGCGCGCCGATGTCGAACGCGACCTGCTGACCATCGATCGCGGCCTCGACGCGGCTGCCGCCGCCAGAGATCGACCATGCCAGCAATCGATAGTCGGCATCCGGGGTCTCGCCGAACGACAGGACCCGGCCGGCGCCGGCTTCCAGGGCCGCGCGCCGGAGCCGGTCGAAATGCCGGTTGTCGGCGTTCAGCAAGGCCGCGCCGTCGGCGACGAGACCGGCGAAGATCTCGGCCTTGGCGTCGGCGATCGCCTCTTCGGAGTCGAAGAATTCAAGATGGACGGATTCGACGGCGGTGATGATGGCGAGGTCCGGCCGGAGCAAACGGGACAGCGGCGTCAGCTCGCCCGGATGGTTCATGCCGAGCTCGAAGACGCCGAAATCGGAACGCGCCGGCATGCGCGCCAGCGACAGCGGCAGTCCCCACTGGTTGTTCAGATTGCCAAGCGTTGCCGCGGTCCGCCCCTGCGCGGCGAGGGCATGCGCCAGCGCGTCCTTCGTGCTGGTCTTGCCGACACTGCCCGTGACGGCCGCGATCCGGGCGCTGCCGCGGTCACGGGCGGCGCGCGCGAGCGCGTTCAGACCCGCCATCGTGTCTTCGACGATCAGCAGGGACAGATCGGGTTCCGACTGCGCGCCGGCCCAGTCGCTTTCGACCATCGCCGCGACGGCGCCCTTCGAGAGCGCCTCGCCGACGAAGCGATGACCGTTGACGTTGGGGCCCCGGATGGCGACGAACAGGTCCCCGGGCACGACCGAGCGACTGTCGATCGAGACCCCGCTCGCCGACCAGTCTTGCGTCGACCGGCCGCGCACGGCGCCGGCGGCTTCCTTGGCGGTCCACAGCGCGGTCATGGCGTGGCCCCTCCCCGCCGGCGCGCCGCATCGCGCACCGCCTCGAAATCGCTGAATGGCAGAACCGTCTGGCCGACGATCTGCCCGGTCTCGTGGCCTTTGCCCGCAACCACCAGCATGTCGCCGGCCTCGAGCCCGGCAATTGCGCCGCCGATCGCTTCGGCCCGGTCGCCGACCTCTTGTGCCGCGGGGCATCCCGCGAGGACCTGCTGTCTGATCGCCGCGGCGTCTTCGCTGCGCGGGTTGTCGTCGGTGACGATGACATGATCGGCGAACCGGGCTGCGATTTCGCCCATCACCGACCGTTTGCCCGCGTCCCGATCCCCGCCGCAGCCGAACAGCACGATCAGGCGCCCGCCGACGAAGGGCCGCAGCGCCTTCAGAACCGTCCGCAGCGCGTCGGGCGTATGCGCGAAGTCGACGATAGCGGTCGCGCCGTTCGGCAGGCGCGCCGCGACCTCGAGCCGGCCCGGCACCGATTTGAGACTCGGCAACGCGGCCACGGCGGATTCGGGATCGGCACCGCAGCCGACGGCGAGCGCGAGCGCGCACAGCGCGTTCAAGAGCTGGAATCGCCCCGGCAGGGGGAATTCCGTATCAATCGTCCGGCCGGCGACCGACACAGTCAGCCGCCAGCCGGTGCCGGCGATCGCGGCCTCCGGGCAATAGACATCGCCCGCCTCGATGCCGTAGGTCATGAAGTTGAGGCGCCGGCGCACCGCGGTCGCGGCGACGCGTTCCTGGTCCGGGGTTTCGTGGCAAGCCACCGCGGCAGCGCCTTCCGGCAGAAGGTTCTCGAACAATCGAAGCTTGGCTTTCCGGTAGGCTTCGATCCCGCCGTGATAATCGAGATGATCGCGCGAGATGTTTGTCAGCGCGCCGGCCGACAAGCGGACACCGTCGAGACGGTGCTGGTCGAGCCCGTGGCTCGAGGCTTCCATCGCCAGGAAATCAATACCGGCCTTCGCCAGGTCGCACAGCGTTCGGTGCAGGACGATCGGATCCGCGGTGGTCAGCGCCGGGCCGCTATCGAGACGCTCGTTTCCGGACGACACGCCGAGCGTTCCCATGCTGGCCGCGCGCAGTCCCAGATGGGTCCATATCTGTTGCAGGAACGTTGCGACCGACGTCTTGCCGTTGGTGCCGGTAACCGCGACGACGGTGCCGGGCTGCGTGCCGAAGAACGCCGCCGCGGCGAGGGCGAGCTGGCGCCGCGGGTTGTCTTCGGCGATCAGCACCGCCGGGCGCACCGAATCGGGGCGAATGTCGGAAGGCGCCAGCACCGCCGCCGCGCCCGCCGCCACCGCCTGGGAGATGAACTTGCGTCCGTCGTGGACCGAGCCCGGCAGCGCTGCGAAGAGCGCGCCGGGCTGGACCTCTCGGCTGTCTGCGGTCAGCGCGGAAATATCGGGCCCCCCGCCGAGATCCGGGGGAATCCCGCCGGCGGCCTGCGCTGTCCGGTATGCGGACTCGCCGATCAGTTCAATAAGACGCAAGCCTGCGCCCCTCCATCGGAATATCCAGTTGCAGTCGGCGCAGTTCCGGTGCATCCGCGGGTACCGGCGGAATGCCCAGCAGCGGCGCCATGCGCCCGATCACGTTGCGCACCACGGGCGCGGCGACCCAGCCGCCGGTCGCGTAGCCGTTGGTGCTTTCATTGCCCTGCGGCTCATCGAGGATCGCCAACACGACATAGCGGGGCGCCGTGATCGGAAAGACCGCGACAAAGGACGACAACAGCGATGCGCCGGCATAGCCGCGACGCCCCGGCTTTTCCGCCGTGCCGGTCTTGCCGCCGACCGGATAACCCGGGACTTCCGCGTTCTGGCCGGTTCCGTTCAGCACGGTGAGCCGCATCAGTTTGCGCAGCTGCAGCGAGGTCGCTTCGGAGAAGACCCGCTGTCCTGGCCGCTCGCCTGCTGCGCCGGCGCGCCTGATCAGGGTTGGTTGATGTCGCACGCCGCCATTCGCCACCGCGGCAACCCCGGAGGCGAGATGCAGCGGACTGACCGCAAGGCCGTGTCCGAAGCCGACGGTCATCGTATTCAGCTCACGCCACGGCGATGGCGCGATGGGCCGACCGGTCTCGGGAATCTCCAGAGGCAGCGGATCCAACATGCCGAGGTGCCGCAGATAGTCCTGCTGCCGTGCCGCGCCGATATCCCGCGCGATCAGCGCCGCGCCGATGTTCGACGAGTAGATGAAGACTTCCGGCAGGGAAAGCCAGCGCCGTTTTGCGTGGTAATCGCGGATCGTAAACCGGGCAACCCGGAGCGGCCGGGTCGCGTCGTATCGACCGCTCATCTTCGCGACGCCGGCTTCGAGCGCCATCGCAGCGGTCAGGACCTTGAACGTCGATCCGAGTTCGTAGACCCCGAGGGTAGCGCGATTGAAGCGTGCGGCGTCGCGGGCCTTGCCGGGATGATTCGGGTCGAAATCCGGCAACGAGACGAGCGCGACAACCTCACCGTTGAGGGTATCGAGAACGACGCCGGCGGCGGCCTTGGCGCGGAACTCGAGCATGGCCCGGCGCAGTTCCTCACGCAGGATATGCTGCACGCGAAGATCGATCGTCAGCTGCAGCGGATCTGCGGCACTCGTCAGTTTCGAGTCGAACCGCTTCTCGAGGCCGGCGATGCCGGTGTTGTCGCTGTCGACATATCCCAGCAAATGCGCCAGCATCGGTCCGTGCGGATACACGCGCTTGAATTCCGGGATGAAATCGAGCCCGGGAATTCCGAGTGCGGTGACCTCCAGTTGCTCGCGCGGCGTCAGGTTGCGGCGCAACCAGACAAAGGTGCGGTCGGACCGAAGCTTGGCGAGGGTCTTGTCGTAGTCGAGATCCGGCAGAACCGTGACGAGACCGCGCGCGGCTTCCTCGGGATCGAGCAAGCGCCGGGCATTGGCATAGAGCGACGCGGTCGGCAGGTCGGTCGCCAGCACCTCGCCGTTGCGGTCGACGATGTCGGCGCGCCGCGTGAGCGACGAGTCCGCGTTGCTGTGCGATGCTGCGCGATACGCACCCGTCTCGCCGAGCACGGCGAGCTCGGTCAGCCGCCCGCCGACAAGCGCGAACGCGAGAACCATGAACAGCCCGGCGACAACCATCCGCGCCCGACCGGTCTCAAGCGCCCTGCGGACCTCATCGTCGACCCGCGGCGGCATATACGGGCCGTAGGAGCGGCCTCGACGGCGGCGCAAGCCGGCCGCGGTCGAAGCCCGTTCGATCTGGCTGCGCTCGCTCATCTCACCACCGACGCCGATGTCGCCAGGTCTTCGGGCCGGAGAGCGTCGAGCGCATCGGGGAGCGGCTCGAAGGGTATCCGGTCGACCGTCCCGAGCTGGTTCGCCGAAAGGCGCTGCAGATCCGGCAGGTAGGTTCGGGCGAGTTCTTCGATGCGGGCGGGCCGGCCGAGATACGCCCATTCGGCCCCCAGGCCGTGAAGCGCCGAGCGCTCCTCCAGGATTTCGAGCTCCAGCGCCGCGAGCTCCGCCTCCATGCGTTCAACCTCATAGGCGATACCGTAGAGAGCGGCTCCGGTGATGCTGGCTCCGAGCAGCCAGACCGTGAGGATCAGGGGTCTCATGCGGCGCACTCCTCCGGCCAGGGGGGCGCGTCGGTGCGAACGGCCGCCCGCAGGCGGGCCGAGCGGGCGCGCGGATTGGCCTTCAGTTCGCGGTCAGACGGCTTTGTGACGCCGCCCTTGACGAGGGTAAAGGTTGGCGCGCGGCCTTCCTCCTGCGTCGCGGGGAGGTGGCGCGACGTGCGGGGGATGGCTCCGGCTCGAGCCCGGAGGAAGGCCTTAACGCGCCTGTCTTCAAGCGAATGAAAGGCGACCACCGCAAGACGGCCGCCGGGGGCGAGCAGGGACTCGGCCGCGATCAATGCGCGGTCCAGCTCGCCCAGCTCGTCGTTGACATAGATTCGAAGGGCCTGGAAAGTCCGCGTCGCGGGGTCGATGCCGTCGCGCGAGCGCGGGACTACCTGCCGCACGATCCCTGCAAGCCCCAGCGTCCCTGTAATCGGGCGGACTTCACGGGCCGTGACGATGGCGCGCGCGATTCGCCGCGAATAGCGCTCCTCGCCCAGCCGGTGGATAATGTCGGCAAGTTCCGATTCCGCGAGCGTATTCACCGCATCGGCTGCGGTCGGGCCGGTTGAGCCCATCCGCATGTCGAGGGGCCCGTCCGCGCGGAACGAGAAGCCGCGCGGCGCCTCGTCCAATTGCATGGACGAAACGCCGAGGTCGAGCGCAATGCCGTCGACCAGCGCGACATTTCGTTCGCGCAGCAGCGCCGCCATCTCACCGAAGCGGCCATGCACCAGCCGCAACCGCCCCGGATACGCGGCGGCCAGATCCTCGCCGCGGCGGATCGCATCGGGATCGCGATCGATCGCCCAAACAACGCAATCCGCCGCTTCGAGAATCGCCCGGCTGTAACCGCCGGCCCCGAACGTGCCATCGACATAGACCCCGCCGTCGCGGGGGGACATCACGGCCAGCACCTCGGTCAGCATCACCGGGCGGTGGGCAACGTGTTC
>CP070634.1:1299663-1307603 GCA_020356105.1 Rhodospirillales bacterium
GACCGATCGGCAGAAGAAACCCCCGCCGAGCGATGCGATCGATGTCGAGTATACCGAGATCCCGGAGCGGAACGATCCCGCGGCGCGCGATCGGGGCCCATCGGAGTAATCCGCGGTAACGGTTGTTTCCATCGTTCAACCATGCTAGCCACGCGCGGACCAGCGATTTCACGGAGCTTTCGATGACCGACGAGACTGCGGCGGGCGCCGCTGCCGACGCGCCACGTTTTCACATTGTCCACCAGTACATCAAGGACCTGTCCTTCGAGGTGCCTGGCGCTCCGCAGAGCTTCGAGGGGACAGCGGCGCCGGACGTCGCCGTAAACGTCGATGTCTCGGTCAATCCGCTCGGCGAGCCGCGATATGAAGTGGTGCTGCGCATGGATGCGCGCGCTACCGCCAGCGGGACACCGCTGTTCATCATCGAGCTGGTCTATGCAGGCCTGCTCGAGGTTTCCGGCCTGCCGCAGGACCAGCTGCAACCGGCTCTGCTGATCGAAGGGCCACGGCTGCTGTTTCCGTTCGCCCGCAATATCGTTGCCGGTCTGACACGCGATGGCGGTCTGCCGCCGCTGATGATCAGTCCCATCGATTTCGTCGCCCTGTACCGCAATCGGGTCGCCAAGCAGCAGGAGCAGACAGGCGGCGCCGGAGAGGACGGCAACGGGGCCAGCTAGGCGTCCGGCCTCCTAGGTTTTCCAGATCGGATCGGTCAGCTGCTCGAGAAAGGCCGCGTGGGCCGCTTGCTCGGCGGCGCTCACGGCGTGCGGTCGCGGTGTGCGCGTCGGCCGCGGGTCCGCGACCGGATCCGGCTTTGCGGTATCGTTCTCCGAGACCAGCGTGAAATCATGCTGACGGCCCCCGAGCAGTTCGAGATAGACCTCGGCAAGCAATTCCGCATCGAGGAGCGCGCCGTGCCGGGTTCGCGCCGAATTGTCGATATTGAACCGCCGGCACAGCGCATCGAGACTGGCCTGGGCGCCCGGGAATCGGGTCCGTGCCATCTGTACGGTGTCGATCGCACGGGCGGGCGCAATCGGCGCAATCCCTAGCATCGCGAATTCCGCATTGATGAACCCGAGATCGAATGCGGCGTTATGAATGACCAGCTTCGAATCGCCGAGGAAGTCGATGAAATCGGCAACGATCTCGGCGAACACCGGATGGTCGGCAAGAAACGTCTCACTCAGGCCGTGCACCTGGAACGCACCATCCGGCATGTCGCGTTCCGGATTCACATAGCTCTGCCAGACCGCGCCGGTCGGGACGTGGTTAGACAATTCGACACAGCCGATTTCCACGATCCGGTGCCCGTCGGACGGATCGAACCCGGTTGTTTCCGTATCGAGAACGATTTCACGCATATCTATTCCGCCTCTTTCGACGCGCGCCGCCGCGCCCGCAACGCGGTCGCCGGCGCCGCAACAGTCTGACGATGTGCGTGAGCTGACGCAAGGTCTCTCGCCGCGACAGCCCGGTCCTCACAACGAAATCCGAACGCCGCCGTTTTTCGTGGTCCGGGATCTGCTGCGCCCGGATCTCGGCAAGTCGCCGCACGGTCATGCCGGGCCGCCGGAGCACCCGTTGGGCCTGCAGGAAGGCGGGCGCGCTGACCAGGATCGTCACATCGCAATCGCGATCGCGGCCGACTTCGAACAGCAGTGGTATGTCGAGTACCGCCATCGCTGCCCGGCGGCGGCCGCAGCGGCGCAAGAAGGCATCGGAATCGGCCCGCACCAGCGGATGGACGATCGCCTCCAGCCGCCGCAGAGCCGCCGGTGCGCCGAACACCAGGCGACCAAGCTCCGACCGGTCGACGGCACCGTCACGCACCGCGCCGGGAAAGGCCTCGGCGATCGCCGCGACCGCTGCGCCGTTCCTGTGGAACAGCCGGTGCACCGCGGCGTCGGCGTCATGGACCGAAAGCCCCATGCGGCGCAACATGGCGGCCGCCGTGGTCTTTCCCATCGCGATGGAGCCCGTCAGCCCGATGACGATCATGGCTCGCGTTCAACCTGCAAGATCTTCGAGCATGACGCGGCGCAGCGCCTGATCGACCTCGGGGCGGACGCCGAACCAGGCCTCGAATCCCGGCTGCGCCTGGTAGAGCAACATTCCCAGCCCGTCGACCACCGGATTGCCGCGCGCCCGCGCCGCGGCTAGAAGCGGCGTTTCGAGGGGTGCGTAGACGATGTCGCAAACGATGGCGTCGGCGGGCAGGGCGGCCAGATCGACATTGAGCGCCGGCTGTCCCGTCATGCCGAGGCTTGTCGTGTTGACCAGTAGCATCGCGCCCTCCAGCGTTGCGTGGCGCTGATCCCAATCGACCGCATCCACGCCAGCGCCGAGTTCGTCGGCCAAAAAATCGGCCCGCAGCCGGGTCCGGTTGACGATTGTCAGCGACGCGGCTCCGGCATCCAGCAGGGCCACGCAGACGGCACGCGCCGCCCCTCCGGCGCCGAGCACCACAACCGGCGCCGGGCCGGTGCGCCACCCGCTGTTGCGCCGCAAGTTCTCGATAAACCCGTAGGCGTCGGTGTTGCTGCCGATCAGTCGGTCATCTTCGCCGACGACGACCGTGTTGACGGCTCCTATGCGGCGTGCCAGGGGATCGAGCTCGTCGCACATCTCGAGCGCGGCCTCCTTGTGCGGTACCGTCACGTTCACGCCGCGAAACCCGAGCACCGGCAAGGCCCGCAGCGCCGTTTCGATGCGGCCGGGTGGAACCGGCAACGGGACGTAAGCGCCATCGATGCGGTATCGTTCCAGCCAATGTCCGTGCAGCAGCGGCGATCGCGAGTGTGACACCGGCCATCCCATCACGCCGGCGAGCCTGGCCTTTCCCGAAAGGATCATTGTTCGATCACTCCGTGGCCACGCAGAAAGTCGAGCAACGGCAGCAACGGCAGTCCGATGATGGTGAAGTGTTCACCCTCGACACGACTGAACAACTGGATGCCAAACCCCTCGATCTGATAGGCGCCGACCGAATTGCAGGCAGCGGCACCGACCCTGTCCAGGTACGATTCAAGGAAGGCGTCGCTGAAATCCCGCATGGTCAGGCGCGCACGATCGACATGGTGCCACAGAACCAGACCGTCCCGCACGACGCAGACCGCCGAAACCAGCTCGTGGGTGCGGCCGCGCAGCTGCAACAATGTCTGACGGGCCGCGGTTCGATCAACCGGCTTGTCGAACCACTGCCCTTCGCATTCCAGCATCTGGTCGGCGCCAATGACCAGGGCACCAGGCCGGCGGTTGCTGATCTGCTGCGCTTTCAGCGCGGCAAGCGCTTCCGCGGTCTCTCCGGTATTCGCTTGACGCGCGCGCATCGCCGCCTTTACCGCAGACTCGTCGACCGCTGGCGCATCAATCTTCACGTCTGCCCCCGCCGCTTCAAGGATCGCGGCCCGAAACCGGCTGCCCGATGCGAGCACCAGTGGCGACGCTGCGGGATCAGCGGTCACCGGCCTGCGATCCCCGCGCTTCGTAGAGTTGCAGGATCGCCGCGGCCGATTCTTCGATCGAACGCCGCGTTACGTCGATCACTGGCCAATTGTGCTTGTTGAACAGCTTGCGGGCGGCGGTTACCTCTTCGCGCACGGCTTCAGGGTCGACATAGTCGGTATCCGGATCCTGCGCCAGCATCTGCAGGCGGTTGCGCCGGACCTGAACGAGTCGTGCCGGATCCTTGGTCAGGCCGATGATGAACGGTTCCCCGGCGCGGTTGCGAAAGCGCGTCAACTCCTCCGTCACGGGAACGCCGGGCACAATCGGCACATTGGCCGCCTTGATGCCGCGGTTTGCAAGATAGATGCATGTCGGGGTCTTCGACGTTCGCGATACGCCGACGAGAATGATCTCCGCGTCCTTGAGCGACTGCACCGACTGGCCGTCATCATGATGCAGGGCGAAGGTCATGGCATCGATACGGCCGAAATACTCCGCATCCATGATGTGTTGGCGGCCCGGCAAGCCTCGCGCCTTGACACCGAGAAAATTGCCCAGCGACGCGATCAGCGGGTCGAGGACCGGAATGCACGGCATCTGCAGATTTCGGCAGCCCTCGACGAGTGCGTTGCGGAGCTCCGGATTGACGATCGTGAACATCACGACGCCCGGGTCCTGCTCGAGTCGCGCCAGCAGCTTTTCGATCTGACCGTGAGTGCGGATCAACGACCAATTGTGCTCGATCGGTTCCACCCCCTCGAACTGAACGAGGCAGGCGCGGGCACCGCTGTGAACGGTTTCTCCCGTTGCATCGGATACGAGATGGAGATGGAATTTCATAACGGATACCGGTTCTGTGCCCCGCTGTTGAATCTACCGTGTTACTTTGTGGATAAAACCGCCTGACCGCGCTCACGTCGATTTTAATTCACCCTCACCGGACGTCGATCCCCGGATTCTCCACCTGTCGACAAGATATCTCACACCGCAATAATCCCGGGAACAATCCAGCCGCCAACAGAGATATCCCCGTTTATCCATCCAACATCGGGAGCCCGAGATGCTGGCTGCCAACCGGTCTGTCCAGAGATTGAGTCACAGCCGCGAGCAGCGCCGTTTCCTCTGGGGAAAAAGCTGTGGCGACACGTTAATCCCCATTACTCCGGCGACCACATCTACAACAAACCTTTTCTTTCTATATCAAATAATAGTATTGAAAGCGCGCATTCCTCCAACCCTGCATATTCCCGGCAAGCCAAGACAGTGCAAAATTCCGGTCTCAAATCTCTGTTTCGTGCTCTCAACGGCGACACTATCAGTCCGCCGCCGGTCTGGTTGATGCGGCAGGCAGGGCGCTATCTCCCCGAGTACCGTAAGGTGCGTCGTCAGGTCGGTGGATTTCTCGAGCTCTGTTATACGCCGGACCTGGCCGTCGAGGTGACGCTGCAACCGATTCACCGCTATGGTTTCGATGCGGCGATCCTGTTCTCGGACATTCTCGTGGTGCCGGACGCGCTGGGCCAGGAGGTGCGGTTTGCCGAGGGGGAAGGGCCGAAACTCGCGCCGATCCGCGATGTAGCGGGCCTGGCGGTTTTGCGTGAGGAGGGGGTCCATGACCACCTTGCACCGGTTTACGAGACCGTACGGCGCTTGTCCCGCGAGTTACCGCCCGAGGTCACGCTGATCGGATTCGCGGGCGCGCCGTGGACGGTTGCGACGTATATGGTCGAGGGCGGCAGTAGCCGGGATTTTGCCACCACCCGGGCATGGAGCCTCGCTGATCCGGAGGGTTTCGGGCGGCTGATCGAGATCGTCACCAAAGCGACGGCGGCATATCTGTGTCGCCAGGTCGAGGCCGGAGCCGAGGCTCTGCAGCTGTTTGACAGTTGGGCCGGAATCCTGCCGGAAGACGCGTTTGAACGGTGGGTGATCGAGCCGAACAGCCAGATCGTTTCGATCGTGAAACAAAAATATCCGCAAGTCCCGGTAATCGGATTTCCGCGTGGTGCCGGGGTCTTGTATGAGCGGTATATCGATAAGACGGGGGTCAATGCCGTCAGTCTCGATACCACCGTGCCTCTGGCATGGGCGGCCGAGCGGCTGCAGCCGAAGGCGACCCTGCAAGGCAACCTGGATCCGCAGGTATTGTTGGCCGGCGGCGAGGCATTGGAGCGGCGAGCCCGGGAGATCGTAACGATGCTCGGCAACGGGCCGTTCATCTTCAACCTTGGCCACGGCATCATCAAAGAGACGCCGCCGGAGCATGTTGCTCGCCTGCTGGAGGTCATCCGAGGCAACGGCCGGGGCTGAGTGGGGAAGATGGCGCAGGCAGCGACGAGAACAGCGGTCATCCTGTTCAATCTCGGCGGTCCCGACAGACCAGAGGCGGTGCGGCCGTTCCTGTTCAACCTGTTCAACGACAAGGCGATCATCCCGGCGCCGGGGCCGGTGCGCTGGCTTCTGGCGCGGTATATCTCTTGGCGGCGGGCACCGCTGGCGCGCGACAGCTATGCGCTGATGGGTGGCGCGTCGCCTCTGCTGCCGAACACGCAGCACCAGGCAGCGGCACTCGAAGCGGCGCTAGCAGACCTCGGGGAGGTCCGTTGTTTCATCGCCATGCGTTACTGGCATCCATTCGCCGGAGAAACGGTGCGCGAGGTCATGGCGTTCGCGCCTGATCAGGTCGTCCTGTTGCCGCTTTACCCGCAGTACTCGGCGGCGACCAGCGGGTCCTCGATCGCCGACTGGCAAGACATGGCGCAGCGGGCAGGGCTTGACGTGCCGACGCGGACGGTCTGCTGTTACCCGGACCTCGACGGGTTCATCGAAACCATGGCGAAACTGACCGTCGAGGCCTGGCAGCGGGCTTCTGCGCATGGCACGCCGCGCATCCTGTTGTCCGCGCACGGCCTGCCAGAGCGCAATATCGCCGCCGGCGATCCCTATCAATGGCAGGTCGAGCGCTCGGCGGTGGCGATTGCCGCCGCCGTTACCCGCGACCTCGGGTACGAGCCGGACTGGCGAATCACCTACCAGAGCCGGGTCGGGCGGCTGGTCTGGATCGGTCCCTACACGGAAACCGAAGTGGAGCAGGCGGCGCGGGAAGGCCGACCGCTGGTTGTGGTACCGCTCGTCTTCGTCTCGGAGCATGTCGAGACACTGGTCGAGCTCGATGTCGAATACCGGCATCTCGCCACCAGCTGCGGTTCGCCCGCCTACGAGCGGGTTCGTACGGTCAATGACGATGCGCCGTTCATCGCCGGCCTCGCCGCACTCGTGCGCAACGCCCTGGGGCCGGGGCCGGAGGTCGCCAGCGGCGGCGATGGCCGGCTGTGTCCCGGCGAATGGAGCCAGTGCCCCTGTTCCGTGGAGGTGACAGGCGGCCCTACCTGAAGCCGCGGGGCTGCGAGCCGTGGGAGGGAGCGGACCGGGAAAATTGATGCGACCGGCCTTGCTGGGAAAGCTCGACGATCCCATATACGATCAGGCGCCATGGCGCCACCCATCGAAAAGCAGTGGAACGGCCCGGCAGGAAACGCCTGCAACCTCGTGGAAATCGTCTCCCTGAACTCCGAAACAGGCCGGACACTGCATCGACCTAAGGAATTGTTAAGGTTTTTCGAAGTAGGGTAAGGACAACCGACCAGTCGGTCATTGACAGCATTCATGCTTTTGTGTAGGGCATGGGCACCGTGGGCCCGGGGCGAACAGCCCGGTCCGCTCCCTCCCTGCCTCCCGGATCTACCGATCGCCGAGACATCACACGACGTGTCTGCCTGAGGCCCTTCTGACGGGTCATATCCCGGCGGCGATCCCACCCAGAGCAAGCCATGAACCTCCAGGAACTGAAACAGAAATCCCCCGCAGAACTCCTAGCCTATGCCGAGGAGCTCGAAATCGAGAACGCCAGCACGCTGCGCAAGCAGGACATGATGTTCGCGATCCTCAAGCAACTGGCCTCCAACGACGTCGCGATCTTCGGCGATGGCGTGCTCGAGGTGCTGCAGGACGGGTTCGGCTTCCTGCGGGCGCCCGAGGCGAATTATCTGCCCGGCCCCGACGATATCTATGTCAGCCCCAGCCAGGTGCGGCGCTTCGGTCTGCGAACCGGTGATACGGTTGAGGGGCAGATCCGAGCGCCGAAGGACGGCGAGCGCTATTTCGCGCTCCTGAAGATCAACAAGATCAATTTCGATGAGCCCGATGCAGTCCGTCACCGGATCAATTTCGACAACCTGACGCCGCTCTATCCCGACGAGAAGCTGACCCTGGAAATCGCGGAAGAGAAGACCAAGGATTTCTCGGCCCGGGTGATCGATCTTGTCTCGCCCCAGGGCAAGGGGCAGCGCGGCCTGATCGTCTCGCCGCCGCGCACCGGCAAGACCATGATGATGCAGTCGATCGCCCATTCGATCACCGCCAACCACCCCGAGGTCTACCTGATCGTGCTGCTGATCGACGAGCGGCCCGAGGAGGTCACCGACATGGAC
>CP070634.1:1307703-1310354 GCA_020356105.1 Rhodospirillales bacterium
CAACGGGGTGTTCGACGGCGCCTGCCAGGTGTGCCACACCCGCACGACCCATCACCGCAACGACGGCAGCGAGCCGAATCCGGGCCACAATACCGGCCGCACCTGCACACGCTGTCACGATCACGTCGACGGCTTCATGCCGTAGGAGCACGATCCCGGCCGAGTGACCGGCGCGGCGCTAAGACGAAAGTGAAAGCTGCGCAGGACGGCCCGCGCGTGTTAGTCTCGTGGCCAGGCGAGGAGCAATTCGAAACGGAGCAGTCGAGACCATGGCCTACACGCTGGAACAGTTCGCCACCGACATCCGCGCGACGCTCAGTGCCGATTCCGGGCCGGGCGGACGCGAGGCGGTGCGGGCGCTCGTGGAGCGGGTCCTGCGCGATGAGGAATTCATCGCCACATATGTGCCTCAAGAGTTGCCGCAAGAGCGCAACGTGCTGCACGAGGATACGGAACTCGGTTTCTGCATCTGTGCCCACAATTACCGCGGCGCCAAGCGCGGCAAGCCGCATGATCACGGGCCGACCTGGGCGATCTACGGCCAGGCCGACGGCGAGACCGAGATGACTGATTGGCGCGTCGTCTCGCCCGCCGGCAACGGCGCGCCCGCGAAGGTCGAACTGGCGCAAACCTACCGGCTGCGGCCCGGCGATGCGCATCTCTATGAGCCGGGCGACGTACACGCGCCGCTGCGCGACGGGCCGACCCGGCTGATCCGCATCGAGGGGCAGAACACAGACAAGATCGAGCGCACGAAGATAGAGGCTGCGTAGCCCGTCGTCATACGCGTCTGCTATAGTCGGCCCCGTGATCCACGGCGGAGGACGGCGATGCCTGCAAGACGGGGCTGAGTCGGCGACGCCCGGCTTCAGCGCAAGGAGTCTCCGCCCATGACGACCACCGCTGGCGCCCTCAGCGGCGTTCGCATCTTCGACTTGACGCGAATCCTCGCGGGGCCGAGTTGCACCCAGGTGCTTGGCGATCTTGGCGCCGACGTAATCAAGATCGAACAGCCGGGCCGCGGGGATGATACGCGGCGCTGGGGCCCGCCCTATGTGCGCGATGCCGCCGACAACGAGACGAGCGAGAGCGCCTACTTCCTCTCGGCTAACCGCAACAAGCGCTCGGTCGCGATCGACATCGCGAAGCCCGAAGGGCAGGCGCTGGCGAAGCGCCTCCTCGCCAGGTGCGACATCCTGGTGGAAAACTTCAAGACCGGCGACCTCGCCCGGTACGGCCTGTCGTGGAACGACCTGAAGGACGAATTTCCGTCACTCATCTATTGTTCGATCACCGGTTTCGGCCAGACAGGCCCGTATGCGCCCTATGCCGGTTACGACTATCTCGCCCAGGCCATGGGCGGGATTATGAGCCTGACCGGCGAGCCGGACGGCGAACCGATGAAGGTGGGCGTCGGCATCGCCGACCTGATGTGCGGGATGTATGCGGCCACCGCGATGCTGGCGGCGTTGCGCCACCGCGACCGCACGGGCAAAGGCCAGCAGATCGACATGGCGCTGCTCGACACCCAGGTGGCCTGGCTGGTGTACGAGGCGGAGAACTATCTCGTTTCCGGCCAGGATCCGCCGCGCCGCGGCAACGGTCATCCCAACATCGTGCCCTACCAGGTGTTCGAAACCGCCGACGGACACATGGTGCTGGCCTGCGGCAACGACCGGCAGTTCCGCGAATTCTGCGATATGGCGGGGGCGGCGCATCTGTATGAAGACCCGCGCTTCGCGACGAATGACGGGCGCTGCCGCAACCGGGAAGCACTGATCCCGCTGGTCGGCGATCTGATGCGCCGGAAGACCATGGGGCAATGGATGGAAGGTTTGCGCGCGCGGCACGTGCCCTGCTCGCCGGTCAATAAGGTCAACCAGGTGTTCGAGAACCCGCAGGTCAAGGCTCGCGGCATGCAGATCGAGATGCCCTACCCGCTGTCCGGCGCCGGAACGGTGCCGCTGGTCGCGAGCCCGATCAAAATGTCCGAAACCCCGCCCGCATACCGGCACGCCCCGCCGACGCTGGGCCAGCATACCGACGAGGTCCTGCGCGAATTGCTGGAAATGGACGATGCCGAGATCTCGGACCTGCGCGAGGCCGGCATCGTCTGAGATCAGCAACCGCTTGTCGCGGCGCGCGGGCGCAAATATAGTGCCGGCTCATGAACACAGCCGCCGACTCGACGCTCCGCTTCCCACACCGGCATCTCCTGGGAATCGAGGGGCTTTCGGCGGACGCCATCACCATGGTGCTCGACCTCGCCGATTCCTACGTCGAGCAGAGCCGCAAGCCCGACAAGAAGCTGTCGCTCCTGCGCGGTCGTACCGTGATCAACCTGTTTTTCGAGAGCTCGACCCGCACCCGCACGTCGTTCGAGCTTGCCGGCAAGCGGCTCGGGGCCGACGTGATCAACATGTCGGTCGCAACCAGCGCCATCAAGAAGGGCGAAACCCTGATCGACACCGCGATGACGTTGAATGCCATGCACACCGATGTGCTGGTCGTGCGGCACAGCGATTCGGGCGCGGTCAAGCTCTTGTCCGAGAAGGTCAATTGCGCCGTCATGAATGCGGGTGACGGCAGCCACGAGCATCCGACCCAGGCCCTGCTCGACGCCCTGACGATTCGCCGCCGCAAGGGACGTC
>CP070634.1:1310454-1319966 GCA_020356105.1 Rhodospirillales bacterium
ATTGGGTTCCAGATCGAAACGGAGGCCCTTTACGCCGGCTATCTCGAACGCCAGCAGGCCGACATCGACGCCTTTCGCCGCGACGAACAGCTGTGCCTGCCCGACGATCTCGACTATGCCACGATCGGCGGCCTTTCGAACGAGATGCGGCAGAAGCTGGACGCGGCGCGGCCAGCCACGCTGGGCGCCGCCTCGCGTATTTCCGGGGTGACGCCCGCGGCCCTGGTGGCGCTGCTGCGCCATGTGCGGCGGGCGGAGGCGCGGCCGCGGTGACCCCGGAGGCGTTCGCCGAGGCGGCCGATGTTTCACGTGAAACACTGGACGCGCTGCGACGCTACGCCGCCCTTCTGGAGACCTGGAACCGCCGCATCAACCTGGTCGGGCATGGCTCGCTACCGCAATTGTGGCATCGCCACATGCTCGACTCGGCGCAGCTCTTTCCACTTATCGCCGACCCGTCGGCGCCCCTGGTCGATCTCGGCAGCGGCGCCGGCTTTCCCGGCCTCGTCCTGGCCGCGATGGGCGCGACGAATGCGCATCTGATCGAGGCGGACAAGCGGAAATGCGCCTTTCTTGCCGAGGCCGCACGGGTGATTGGCGTGCGGGTCACGATCCATGCCCGCCGCGCCGACAAGGTTCCGCCTTTCACCGCCAATACGGTCGTTTCCCGGGCGACCGCTCCGCTGCCCGAACTACTAGATATGGCGGAAAAATTCTGCAATGAATACAGCATATTGTTATTTTTGAAGGGTCGAAGGGTCGAAGAGGAATTGACGCGGGCACGAAAAGCGTGGAATATGCGGGTGGATCAAATTCCGAGTCGGACGGATCCGCAAGGAGTGATTCTACGTCTGGAGGCTATTTCCCGTGCTCTACGCGCCCATCCAAAGACCTGATACCCGGCGGTCGCGCATCCTCGCGCTGGCCAACCAGAAAGGCGGTGTCGGCAAGACGACGACAGCCGTCAACCTCGGCACCGCCCTTGCGGCGATTCACAAGCGGGTCCTGATCATCGACCTCGATCCGCAGGGCAATGCCAGCACCGGCCTGGGTCTCGGCGCCGACGACCGGCAGCTGACCACGTACGATGTACTGGTCGGCGATGTCGCGCTGGACGAGGCGGCGATCGAGACGCCGGTGCCCGGCCTGTTCGTCGTGCCGTCGACGCGCGAGCTGTCGGGCGCCGAGATCGAGCTGGTCGACATGCCGCGTCGCGAGCATCGGCTGGCCGCCGCGCTCGCCGCCGTGCCGGGGTCCTGGGATTACGTCCTGATCGACTGCCCGCCTTCTCTTAACCTATTGACCCTTAACGCATTTGTGGCGTCCGACGCGGTTCTCGTCCCGCTCCAGTGCGAGTTCTACGCGCTCGAAGGGCTGAGCCATCTGCTGCATACCGTCGAGCGGGTCAGGCGGTCGCTCAACCCGCGCCTCGAGATTCAGGGGGTGATCCTCACCATGTTCGACAAGCGCAACAATATCTGCGACATGGTCGCCTCCGACGTACGCAGCCATTTTGGCGAGAAGGTGTACGATACGGTGATTCCCCGCAACGTACGTGTCTCGGAGGCACCGTCCTTCGGCAAGCCGGTGCTCTTGTACGATTGGCGGTCCGCCGGCAGCCAGGCGTACATCCACCTGGCCAGCGAATTGCTGCGCCGCGACGCGATGGTGCCGGCATGATGTCGCCGGATGAAAGCCGCCGGCGCGGCCTGGGGCGCGGTCTTTCGGCCCTGCTCGGCGATACGCCCTCGGGCGAGGCCGCGGCCGAATCCGGGCGGGTCGCGCGGATGATCCCGGTCGACCGGCTGAAACCGAGTCCCTATCAACCGCGCCGCCATTTCGACGACGAGGCGTTCACCGCCCTGGTCGGCTCGGTCCGGGAAAAGGGTGTGCTGCAGCCGCTCCTGGTGCGCCAGGACCCGACCGCCGAGGGACATTACGAGATCGTCGCCGGCGAACGGCGCTGGCGCGCTGCGCAGCAGGCCCGGCTGCACGAAGTCCCGGCGGTGGTCAAGGCGCTGACCGATCGCGAGACGCTCGAGGTCGCCCTGGTCGAGAATCTGCAGCGCGAGGATCTGACGCCACTCGAGGAAGCCGAAGCCTATCGCCGGCTGCTCGAGGAATTCGGCCACACCCAGGAGGTCCTGGCCCAGGCGATCGGCAAGAGTCGCAGCCACATCGCCAATATGATCCGCCTCCTGGGCCTGCCGGAGCCTGTCCGCCGCATGCTCGATGAAGGGCAGATTTCAGCCGGTCATGCGCGTGCGCTGATCAATAGCGAGGACCCGCTCGGCCTCGCCCAAGAGATCGTGCGCCGCGACCTGAATGTGCGGCAGGCCGAGGATCTCACGCGCAAGCGGCACAGCGCGCCATCGGTCTCCTCTGGCGCCATGGCGCCACGCGATCCGAACATCGCGGCCCTCGAATCCGAGCTGAGCGCGGCGCTTGGCCTCAAGGTGACGGTCAGCGCCAGGAAAGGCGGGGCGGGCCGGATCGCGATCCATTACGGCGCGCCGGAACAGCTCGACGAGGTGTTGCGCCGGCTGAAGCGCGATTAGGCCACCGCAGCACGCGATCTTCTCCGCTGTGCCGGGTCCCAGAACCTGGGCCGTCGTTCGCGACCGCCGAATTGTCCGTTCAATTGGGGGTCGGCGCGTTGCGGCCGCGCCGATACGTCCGGCCGCAATGCAACGGATCACAGGCGTCAGCGCTGTCGACGTGCCAGCGTTGCGACCTGCAGCAGCGCCCGCCCGCAGATCGCCGCGTCGGGCATGTTGGTGCGCTTGCAGTCGCGTTCCGCCTCAAGCAGCAGCTCCTGGGCCCGGATAATGGCGCGCGGCGACCAGGTCTCGACCTGCCGCGCCATCTCGCCCGCCTGCTTCCAGAACACCGGCGGCTGCAGCTTGCGCACCGCCTGTGGCGCCGTGGCGCCAGCCGCGCGCTCGCCCATCGCGAGGTGGATCCGCATCAGGTGACGGGCCGCCGCGCGCAGGATCCCGACCGGCGATTCCCCCATCTCGAGGCAGGCGGCGAGCTCCCGGTCGAGCCGCCGGCGATCGCCGCCGCCCGCGGCGAAGGCAACCCGATCGAGACCACGCTGACCGGTATCGCCGATACAGGCTTCGGCGTCCGCCAGCTCGATGCGGCCGCCATCTCCGGCATACAGGGCCATCTTCTCGAGCTCGGCCCGGCTGACTCCGCGGTCCGAACCGAGATTCGCGGCCAGGTAGGCGCGGGCATCCGGAGACATCGTCACGCCATGTTGGCCCAGGATGTCATCGACCAGGCGGTCGAGCTGGTGCGAATCGTCATGGTAGCAGGGCAGGGCGACACCGGTCGGCGCCTTCTCGAACAGCCTGCGCAGCGCCGAGCGAGGCGCGAGATCTCCGGCCTGCAAAATCACCAGCGAATCGCCCGGCGGATCCTCGAGGTACCGCTCGGCGGCCCGCGCGACGGCATCGGCGGCGCCGGGCGGCGTCGACGGGGCGGCGTCGCGCAGGCGCACGACGCGCCGCCCCCCGGTCAGCGGAATCGCGGCCGCTTCGTCGAACAGGCGGGCCGGATCGCCGGCGATGTCGCCGCCGGTCAATTCGGCCACCAGAAACGGGTCGGTCGGGTCCGACACCGCCTGGGCAACCAGCCGCTCCGCCCGCTCGCGCACCAGGCCGCTATCGGGCCCAAAGACGAGGATCGCCCGCACCGCCGGATCCGGCTTGCGGACAAAACTCTCTATCTGCGGCGCTTTCAGCTTCATCTTGCGCTCGTCTGCGCGGCCTGGCGGCGGAAGTAGAGCGAGAGAATCAGGCTGATCTCGTCGCTGACCTGCCGCGCCGCCCGGTCGATGGCGTCCTGTTCGGCGCTTCGGGTCTGCACCGCGGAATCAACGATATTGTAGGTGTTGGTCGAGCGCGCGAGGCGGCTCAGCAGCACGTCGCCCGTCGCAATGTCCTGGAGCTCGAAATTCGCCAGAAACACGACCTTGGCGCGGGTCGCCGTCTCGTCCTGTTCGATGCTGAGGCTGACCTGCTGGACATCCAGGTCGACCGCTAGCAGATAGAGCGGCACCGCCGGCCGGCCGGCGCTGTTGATGCGGTCCAGCAGGTAATTATGCACCTGCTGGCCGACCCTGCCGGGGATCGTCTGCACCTTGACGCTCGCCAGCTGACCGTGCGGCGCGCCGCCCTGCTTCCCGCCATAGAGCGGCTCGAACCCGCATCCGGCGACGATCAGCGCGACGACCATCAGGGCCACCGCCGACACCGGGCGCCGCCGCTCAGACCACCACATTGACGATCTTGTTGGGCACCACGATCACCTTGCGCGGTGGCTTGCCATCCATCGCGCGCTGCACGCCGTCGAGCGCAAGGGCAAGCGACTCCGCGGTCTCGCGGTCCGCGTCGCGGGGCATCTCGACGGTGCCGCGCAGCTTGCCATTGACCTGGACGCCGATCGTGATCGTGTCCTCGACCAGCAGCGCGGGGTCGGCTGCGGGCCAGGCGATGTCGGCCAGCAACGTGTCGTGCCCCAACCGCTGCCAGAGCTCCTCGGCGAGATGCGGCATCATCGGGCCGATCAGCTGCACCACGGCCTCGAGCCCCCGCCGTCGCACCCAGGCGACGTCGTCTCCATCACCCTCCAGCTCACCGACCAGGTTGGTGAGCTCGCGAATTCGGGCAACGGCCCGGTTGAAGCGGAATTTATCGAGGTCGTCGGTCACGCCATGGATCGTCTTGTGCACCAGCCGCCACGCCCGGTCCGCGGCATCCGACAGCGCATCCGGCATCGCCGCATCGCCCGGCGCCAGCGGGCCGGCGGGCGCTTCCACCATGCGCCACAGCCGGTTGATGTAGCGCCAGGCGCCCTCGACGCCGGCATCGGTCCACTCCAGGTCGCGCTCCGGCGGCGTGTCGGAAAGCATGAACAGGCGCGCCGTATCGGCCCCGTAGGCGTCGATGATGCGTTCGGGATCGACCACATTGCGCTTCGACTTGCTCATCGATTCCGAGCGGCCGACGGTCACCGGGCCCTGGCCCGAGATCGTGACCATTGTGCCGTCGTCGCGCCGCTCGACCTCGTTCGGAAACAGCCAGGCGCCGCGCTGGTCGCGATAGGTCTCGTGACACACCATGCCCTGGGTGAACAGGCCGGCAAACGGCTCGTCGAGCGACACATGCCCGCATCGGCGCATCGCCCGTGTAAAGAAGCGGGAATACAGAAGGTGCAGGATGGCATGCTCGATGCCGCCGATATACTGATCCACCGGCAGCCAGTAATCGACCTGGTCGCGATTGGTCGGCCGCTCGGCCCGCGGCGAGCAGAACCGCGCGAAGTACCAGGAGGAGTCAACGAAGGTATCCATCGTGTCGGTTTCGCGCTGCGCGCCGGCACCGCAGGACGGGCAGTCGACGTGCTTCCATGTCGGATGATGGGCCAGCGGGTTGCCCGGCCGGTCAAAGGCAACGTCGTCCGGCAGGGCGACCGGCAGGTCGCCACGCGGCACCGGCACGATTCCGCAGGCCTCGCAGTGGATCACCGGGATCGGACACCCCCAGTAACGCTGCCGCGAAATGCCCCAGTCGCGCAGGCGGTAGATCGTGGTCGGCTCGCCGATCCTGTCTTCCTCCAGCCGCGCCGCCATGCGTTCCTTGGCGCCCGGCACGTCGAGCCCGTCGAGAAACGACGAGTTGACCAGCACGCCGTCCTCGACGAACGCCTCGTCGGCGACCGCGAATTCCGCGGGATCGACATCGCGCGGCGCGACCACCGGAATCACGTCGAGGCCGTATTTGCGTGCGAAATCGAGGTCGCGCTGATCGTGCGCCGGACAGCCGAAGATCGCTCCGGTGCCGTACTCCATCAGCACGAAATTGGCGATGTAAAGGGGGACCACCCGGTCCGTGTCGAACGGGTGTCGCACGGCAAGACCCGTATCGTAGCCGGTCTTCTCGGCCGCCTCGATCGCGGCCTCGCTGGTTCCCAGGCGGTCGCATTCCGCAATGAACGCCGCAGCCGCCTCATCCTCGGCGGCCAGGGCGGCGGCCAGCGGGTGGTGCGGCGACAGGGCGCAGAACGTCATGCCGAACAGCGTGTCATGTCGGGTCGTGAACACCTCCAGCCGGTCGTCAAGAGACTTGCCGGAGCTTCGGTCGCGCAACTCGAACCGGATATAGGCGCCTTGCGATCGCCCGATCCAGTTTTCCTGCATCAGGCGCACCCGCTCCGGCCAGCGCTCGAGCTTGGCCAGCGCGTCGAGCAGGTCGTCGCTGTAGGCGGTCGTGCGCAAGAACCACTGGGCCAGCTTGCGCCGCTCGATCAGGGCGCCCGAGCGCCAGCCGCGCCCATCCACCACCTGCTCGTTCGCCAGCACGGTCTGGTCCACCGGATCCCAGTTGACCCAGGATTCCTTGCGGTAGGCAAGGTCAGAGTCGAGGAAGTCGAGGAACAGCTCCTGCTGGTGCCGGTAATAGCCCGGGTGACAGGTTGCGATCTCGCGCTGCCAGTCGATCGACAATCCCATCTGCTGCAGCTGTCCGCGCATCGTCGCAATGTTCGAGTAGGTCCACTCGGCAGGATGGACGCCGCGCTCCATGGCCGCGTTCTCGGCCGGCAGCCCGAACGCGTCCCAACCCATCGGATGCAGCACGTTGTAACCGGCGGCCCGACGATATCGGGCGACAACATCGCCCATCGTGTAGTTTCGAACATGCCCCATATGGATGCGCCCCGAGGGATAGGGAAACATCTCGAGCACGTAATATTTCGGACGGTCGGACTGTTCGTCGACGCAGAAGGTGCGGCGCTCGCCCCAGATGGCCTGCCACTTGGCCTCGGTTTCTTTGAAGTTGTACCGACTCATTCCCGATCCGGTCGTCGTTCTGCTCGCCGCGGTGTCTCGAGCCGTCTCCCGAGCGCAGTGTTGCGGGGGCGGCCGCCGCTACAGCGATGTTCCCGAGTCGATCCGCAGCTGCCGGGCGCGTGTCAGGATGGCGTTCTCGAGCTGCGGCGCCGTATCGGGCTCGACCTCGGCAGTGATCCAGTCGCCGTTGGCATCGCGAATCTGGCGAAACACCGAAACGCGCAGGCCGTCGGCCCGCAGCTGCCGGTCGAGAATGTAGATCTGCACCTTGAACCGCTCGTTCGGGGATTCCGGCGTCACGTACCAGTCGGTGACGATGACGCCGCCGAACGGGTCCGCGGAGCTCAGCGGCATGAACGACATCGTATCGAGCGATGCGCGCCAGAGATAGCCGTTGACCCCGATCCCGCCGCCGGACGGTTCTTCCTCGCGCTCGGTGCCGGGCCCGTACTGCAAGGCGTCTTCGCCGAAGAACTTTCCGACACGTGCCTTGCGCTGTTCCTCGCTGTTCATCATCTCATCAGAGGAAACCTTTTCCGCTGATCCGCAAGAGCTTAGCGCGGCCAAAACGCCGATCATCAACGCGGCGCGCAGGGCGTGCTGAAGGGCCATAACTTCGATTTTCCCGATTTGTCGCAAAATCCGGCCCCGACTATACAGAAACCGGCACCCGGGAAAAGAGGAAAGACTCGCAGCGGCACAGGAAAAAGGCGCTGCGGCGCGATGCTCGGGGTGTGCGGGGTCCCGTTGCGGCCGTCCGGCTCAGAAACTCAGCCCGGTTCCGAGGATGAAGACGGTCCCGACGGGCTGTTCGCCCAACGTCGCCGGATCACCGATCACGTTGAGTTCGCCATATACCGAAAGATTTGGCATCACGGCATAATCGGCACCCAGCGAGAGCACCGCGATGCTGTCGCCGCTTTCCAACACGGGCGACGCCGATTGATATCCGGCATTGAGCGAAATCGCGCCGCTCGACCAGCCGACCCCAACATCCCAGAGCAGGCCGCGGTTCGCGTCCGGCATGCCGGCAATGGCGGCATTCTCGCCGACCAGGGACAGGCTCGTAGAGCCGAGCGCACCGGTTACGTGCCATGCCGTGGTCTCCGTCCCCGAGGGATCGAAGAGCAGCGCCGTAAGGTCGGCCCGCACGCCGATATGCTCGATCTCGCTGCCGGTCAGGCTTCGGCCGACCTGGCGTCTCTGCGCGCTGTCATAACCGGTGGTGACGTCCGGCCGCCAGTCGACCCAGAGCACGATATCCTGTGGGCGGTCCGGCGGCGTGGCGCCGCCGCCCATCCCCTGCACGGCGGTGGCCGTCGAAACCCAATAGCGATCCGCCCCGACCGCATTATCGGCGCCGAAATACACGAAGCCGTCCTGCGCGCCGTCGGCCGCAAGGGCATGGCCCGCCGGCCGCGCATACAAATACCGGATGTCGACGATATCCCGCCGCAAACGCGTTTCGTCGGGTCCGAAATAATACTCGCCGGATTCGACCGCGTCCTCGGCATGCAACGAGGCCGGCAAAATCATCGCCGCCGCGAGCACACCTGCCAGGATCCTTGCCGAAATCACCATCACCGCCTGCCGAGCCGGGCATCCGCAAAATCGGGGCATCCGTCGGCAAAGCCATCGTACCCCCGAGATCGACCAAAATCGCGTCAGCCCGGACTATATCATCTCCTGCGTCGCAATGCTTTATAAAAATGCAGATTTTTCAACTGATTGAGACGTCCTTGCGGCGCGCATCCGAGATCCCGGCCGGCGTGGCCCGATGCCGGCCGGACGGCCCGTCCCTCCGGCCCCCGCCGCACGCGCCCTCGCTTCCGTCATTCCCGTTATCGGCTGAGTTCCCGGACTTTCCCGCAAGATGCCGGTTTGATAGGGTGCGCCGCGCGCGATAGGGGAAATCCGGGATGGCCCAGCACATGGACACCGATGTTGTTGCGCGGCTCGCCGACGTGCGCGCCGATATCGCCGCAATCGCCGAGGAAGCGGGTCGCGACCCGCGCGAGATCACGCTTGTGGCGGTCGGCAAAGGCCACGATGCGGCGCGGATTCGCCCCGCTCTTGCGGCGGGTCAGCGTGTGTTCGGCGAAAACCGTGTCCAGGAGGCGGCCGAAAAATGGCCGGCCCTGCGCGCCGCCTACCCGGACCTCGCGCTGCATCTGATCGGCCCGTTGCAGACCAACAAGGTCCGTCAGGCGGTCGGCCTGTTCGACGTCATCGAAACCGTTGACCGGCCCAAACTGGCCGGCGCTCTGGCGCGCGAGTTCGCCAGGTCGGAGCGGCGGCCGGACTGCTTCATCCAGGTCAATACCGGGGCGGAGCCACAGAAGGCGGGGGTGCTTCCGGAAGCCGCCGATGCCTTCATCGCGCAATGCCGTGACGAGTTCGGGTTACCCGTCGCCGGGCTCATGTGTATCCCGCCGGTTGACGAAGAAGCGTCGCTGCATTTCGCGCTGCTGCGCGAAATCGCGCGCCGCAACGGTCTCGCCGGGCTGAGTATGGGGATGAGCGCCGATTACAGGATTGCCATCGCCTTCGGTGCGACCCACCTGCGCATCGGTACGGCTATTTTCGGGGAGCGTCCGCCGCGCCCGGCGGTCTGACCACGATCGCGTCACCCGGCCGGCAGAGTGCCAGGACCTCC
>CP070634.1:1320066-1327300 GCA_020356105.1 Rhodospirillales bacterium
GGGCCGCTCACCGTCGTCGTCTTGAGATGCCCGAAGACGTCGCGCTCGTAGTCGGTTTGCAGATACAGGTCCGGCCGGTCCGGCTCGACGATCACCTGTTTGAGCATCCCGGTGCCCAGGAAATCCCAGTCGTAGGCGCGCACCCGCGTCGCGCTGCGCGAATCCGGCAGGGTGCGGGTCTCCTCGGCCCGCATCAGGCGGCCGATGAACCAGCCGGCGGTGTCGTTGGCGAATTGCCGGCTGATCGATGCCGTGAAGGTCTCGCCGCCGCCTTGCGTTATCGTCGTCACCAGCTTCGGGTTGCCGAACCCGTCACCGTATTCGCGGGTCGTGGTCTCCGTGACGATCGCCGCGTTGCCCGGCCCGTCATTCGGCTCGGCCCGCTCGGCGACCGTCTGCGCGACATAGGGAAAGACGGTGCGGGGCCGGGCGGGATCGCCGGCCCAATGGAGCCCCTCTGCGGCGAATGTATGCGTCGTGCGCTCGATCAGGGTGCCGTCGGTCGTCCCGCTCGAATCGGGAAAGTAGGACGCCGCAATGTCGGCCCAACCGATGAAGGGGAAGCTCTGGGAATGGCGCCGTGCGGTGACGATGCCGGTCTGAAGGTCGGTGGCCCAGACGGCGCCGAAGCCAAGCGAGCCGGGCATACCGGAGGGCGGCGTTCCCCAGTCGAAGGTATACTGCGCGGCGGCGCCGCCGACATGGACGTTGTCGAGATCGGAGGACCCGTCATTGGCGTTCGGAAGATTTGCCATGCCGGCGCCAACACTGCGGCCCGTCAGGTCGATCTTGGCCCCGGCATAGCGGTATCGGGTGCGGTACAGCCCGCCGACGCCGTCATCCCGCAGGAGCTCGGCGACGACGTGCTGCGGCGTCTGAACGTCGCGCACCGGATAGGCGGCATCGGCGTGCTTCTCGTAGATCCCGGGGTCGGTCAGCGGCGCGTAGACAAGGGTCGCCCGCCGTCCGAGGCTGTCGGTGACCATAAGCAGCCGGTCGGGTTCGACGGAGTTGGCGAGCCAGGTTTCGCGGTTCGTCGGTTCGGACCACTCGTTCCCGTCCGGCTGCCTGCCGAAGCGGACGATATCGGCGGCGCCGTCGCCGTTCACGTCGATGGTCGCGTTGACGGAGGAATATTCGCTGCTTGGGCCGAAAGGCGGTCTGTAGGACGCGTCGAGCCGCCATCCGTTTCCCGTGTTGAGCCAGGTTTCGTGCTCGCTGCCGCCGCTCTGGCGCGACCAGACGGCGTCGGGCAGGCCGTCGCCGTTGACGTCGAAGAGTTCGGTCCCCGTCGTCACGCGCCGCATCTTGCCGGCCCAGTGGAATTGCCTTGGGGTGGTGCCGGCCGAATAGAGAACGTAACTCGGCTTGTATGTCGGGTCCTCGACCCAACCGTCGCCTGTATTGACCCATGTCGCCTGCTGGATCTGCCCGCCGCGGGCGCCGGCCTGGACGACATCCACCAGCCCGTCGCCGTTGACGTCAGCCAGCCGTCCGCCCTGGTAGGCGTTGGGGCCGTCGTGCACCCACAGCTCGACCGGCGCCGCATACGCGGCGCTCGGCGCCCAGCCCGCCCCCGTATTCAGCCACGTGGTGCGATAATCGACTGGCCGAGCGGAACGAAACGTCCGCCAGGATTCCACGTAATCGGGCAGATTGTCGCCGTCGACATCCGCCAGTGTCGCGCCGCCCCCCGAGATCTGGTCATAGTACGTCGTGCAGTCCTGTTCGCTGCCGCCGCATTCAACGACTTTTCGGGAATAGTATCTGCGCAGAACGGTCGGCGGCAGAAATTCGGGGCTCAACGTCCAGCCGCTGCCGGTGTTGATCCATGCATTGAGGTAGGTCGCGTTGCGCCACATGCGATCGGGGCGCGCGGTTTGGTCGGCCTCCTCGATCTGCACCGCCTGCACGAAATCGAGCAGACCGTCCCCGTTCAAATCGACGAAGTCGCCCATCCTGGCGTCGTAATAATGGACGGCGCTGACGCTACACGGCTCGCGCGGATAATCGGGACAGCTATGGAATGTCCTGTCGTAACTGATGAAGATGTCGAACGGCGGCTGGTATGCGGGGCTCTCCACCCAGCCGCTTCCGGTGTTGAGCCAGGTCGTCCTTTGGCGGGATCGTACGGCACGCACGAAGTCCTTCAGCCCGTCCCCGTTGACGTCGACGAATTCGCCCTGCTGCCGCGCCATAGGGGTGTTCTTCTTTGCCGTAACGAAGAAGCCCGGCTGGTATGCGGCGCTGGGCTCCCAGCCCGCGCCGGTGTTCAGCCACGCCTTCTGATAATCAACCTCGATACCGAGATTTACGAACCGTCCGGAAACAGGGTCGATATATCCCCCGCCGTCGTCGACGGCGGCGACGAAATCCTCGCGCCCGTCGCCGTTGAGATCGACGAAGGTCCCGTCGTCGAAATCATCCACGATCTCCGGAGCCGTAAAGGGGACCTTGTACCCTGCGACACTCGTAAAACCGGGGGTCTCCTGCTGCCACTCGAACGTATGCGGCATCAGGCAGTCGGCGGCCATCCCGGTGCCGTCGCATGCGGTGACGCTGACGAGGCGCGAGCGGCCGGTGGCGGCGCCGGTCTCGTAGGCAAGGCGATAGTCGCGCACCGGTGCGCCGTCCGTGTAGGTCTGGATCGCCTTCAGGCGCACATCGAGCGTGGCGCGCGAGCCGTCGGGGTAATTGCGCCGCACATCCGGCCGTGGCTCGTAGACGAACCGGACTGAGCTTTGCGCGGCCACCGGGGCGGCATCGTTGGCGGTGTAATCGATGCGCTCGACCCTGTGGGCGCCGGCCGCCATGTCCTCGAAATAGCTGACCGTCAGGTAATTGCCAGCGGCATCGGCGATGCGGCTGAGCGCCCAGCGCCTGATCTCGACCGGGATGTCGGGACCGGCGGCAACCGCGCGCACCGCCTCGACCCGCGAATCCTCGGTGGTGCCGAACTCGAGAATCCAGCCCGACCTGGTCCAAACGCGGAACTCCCGCGGGCTGAAGCCGAAAACGCCGCTCTGCGAGGTTACCCTGCCATACGAGACGATGCGGGCGAAGCCGTCGATCTCGGTGCGGTACTCGGTGCCGTCGGCGCCGTAGACCCCGTTGATCGCGACCAGCCGGTTGCCGCCGAGGCAAAGCCTGTCGTCCGGGCCGTATTCGATGCCGCCCCAGGCGCCGTCCTGCGCCAATGTGCGGTGGCAACGCTCGATCGCCGAAAGGCCGGAGATGCGCCAGCCCACCCCGGCAATGCCGTTGCCGCCGCCGCTGCCATAGCTCAGCGCGAGGTTGGGTTCGACGCCGGCGATTCCGGGCGGCACCGCGATCGGGATCGTATAGCTGGCCTGCCCGTCGGCGCCGACCGACAGGTCACCCGGTATCACCCCGGCGACCGTCTCGGCCCGTGCGGGGCCAACGGCAATGGCCAGAACGAAGAGAATGGCGGCCAAAGGTACGAACCGATTGCCCGCATCGCGCGCCGACATGACGCAGCCCCTTCCTGTCGAGGGCCGCGCGCCTGCCCCGCCAGCCGTGCGACCAATGCCTGTGGTAGATTTCAGGCGACAGTCTGCTACCAGAGGGTGCAGTCCGTCAAGGGCCGGCCGACGGCTGGGAGCTGATAGGACTTGCGTATTATGAAGCTCGGCGCCAATACCCTGTCTTACGTGGCATTGCGGACTCCACCCACAAAAGTATTACGCGCGAGCGCACTGTGCCCGCCAGCCCGCCGCGTCCCACAGCAGCAAGCAAGAGGCGCCGGACGTTCCGGCTTCTATGGGGTTATCGGGGGTCCCGTTTCGGGCCGCTCTAAGAATCCGTCCTGGGCAGCCAGGGGATCCTGCCGACCTTGATGCCCTCGTCGGCAAGCTCTTCGGCCTCGTCGTCGGTGGCCTCGCCATAGATGTTGCGCTCATCCGTCTCGCCGTAATGGATCTTGCGCGCTTCCTCGGCGAATTCGGGGCCGACATAGTCGCAGGTCTCCTCGACCTTGCGCCGCAGCTCGGCCAGCGCCTTGCGCATCTCGGCCGAGCGAGCATGGGCAAAGGTGCGGGCGGACATGGCGGCATTCGGCCCGGCGCCGGATCCGGCGCTCGTCTCGCCACCGCCCGCCTCGCCGCCGGCCGCGGCCCCGTCCGCGGGGACACGAACACCGTCGCCGCGGGCCCTGGCGATGCGCGGTGCCATCGGCGCCTTGGCGACGGCGGTATCGCCGCAATCCGGGCAGGCGATCGCCCCGCTTGCGGCCTGCTCGTCATATGTGACGCTGTCCTTGAACCAGGCCTCGAACAGATGGTCGCCGGAACAGCGAAGCTTGTAGAGGATCATCGCCAGTCGCGCCTTCCGTATCCCCGGGCGGCATCAGCGCCGCACCGGCCGGTACCGATGATGTGGCCCCGGCCGCAGGCGATTGCAATATTACCAGATTCCGGCCCGCGGGGGAACGATCGGCGCCGTCAGCCGG
This sequence comes from Rhodospirillales bacterium, assembly GCA_020356105.1. GTDB lineage: Bacteria > Pseudomonadota > Alphaproteobacteria > UBA8366 > JADFVY01. The sequence goes on from CP070634.1 coordinate 1,324,535, forward strand.
CCACGGCATCCGCGCGGTCCGGGCCCGCACCGTCGCAGATCCGGTTGGCGATCACGATCGCCGCCGCCGCGACGAGAAGCCCGGCCGGCGCGTCGATCAGGTAATGCCAGCGCGACACCACCGATTCGACCAGGATGAAGATCAGGATGACAAGAAACGGCCAGCGCACGGCAAGCCGGCTCTGGTGCATGTACCAGGTCATCACCGCGGCATGGGCGATGTGCAAAGAGGGCATCGCCGCCAGGGCGCCGGTGAAGTATTCGGAGCCGTTGGCGGCGATCCAGGGCGCGCCTTCGCGCAGCACCGTGCCGTAGACCCGCCACATGCCGGCCTGGGCCTGCATCGCCGCCCGGTTCATGCCGTCCTCGAAGATGAACGGGCCGACCGCCGGCGCGATCAGGTAGGCGAGCCCGCCGAGCACCAGCACCAGCATGATGCCGAGCACGAAATGCGGATAGTGGCGGTCGCGCGAGACCGCGAGGATGGCGAAGGAGACGACGAACATGAGCACGAAGCCGAGCTGGTAGAGCTGGTCGAACCAGGCCCAGTCGACCGGCGCGAGGCCGCGCAGGGCCCGGAAGAGGTCGATGACGGGGGCGAGCCAGCGGTCGGTCTCCATATAGGCGGCATCGAAGCGCTCGGGGTTGATCAGCGGTACCCACATTTTCAGGTTGAAATGGAAATACATCACCAGGATGACGGTGACGAACACCGTGGCGTCGACCGCCGCCGCGCGGCCCACCGGCGCCAGCGCGAGGCGCCGCGTCGCCGCCATGTTGACGGTACGGGCCAGGCCGTAGCCAAGGAATCCGAGCAGGATCGGCACCCCGGCGTTGAGGCCGAGCGCCAGGCTGACCCGCTCGGTCGGCGCCGCTAGTGGCACACCGATGAGCCAGCCCAGCCCCGTGACGACGAGCCCGAAACCGGCGGCGAGGGCGAGCGCCGCCGCGAGCCAGCGCGGGATCCGCCGGGCCGCGCGCAAGAGCGGCGCCGGGGCGGCATTGCGGGCTTGTGACAGCTCGGCCATTCGTCTCGTCGCATGGTTGCGGGCACCGGCCCCGAGACTAGGCGGCTTTGCTTAACGAAAGATGGACACGGGAGGGGGCATGGACAGGCGGGCCCGATCCGGTCAGACTCGGGGCGCTTCGAGGATTGAGAACCGGACAGCAGGAAGATGACGCCAGGCAATTCGCCAGCCGACCGCGACATGCGCCATGCCGGCGCCGTCGACCCCTCGCCCTGGGTCGTGCGCTTCGCGCCGCTGGCCCCCGCCGGCGGAACCGTGCTGGACCTTGCCTGCGGCACCGGCCGGCACGGTCGGCTGTTCCTCGCGCGCGGCCATCGCGTGGTGTTCCTCGACCGCGACGTCTCGCTGGTCGCCGACCTTGCCGGCGATGAGCGGGCCGAGATCATCGAGGCGGATCTGGAGGCCGGCGCCGACCTGCCCTTCGCCGGGCGGCGTTTTTCCGGCATTATCGTGACCAACTATCTGTGGCGGCCGCTGCTGCCGGCGCTGGCCGCTGCCGTGGATGCGGGCGGCGTGCTGATCTACGAGACCTTCGGGCTGGGCAACGAGGCCTACAGCCGGCCGCGCAACCCCGACCATTTGCTGCGCCCGGGCGAGCTGATCGACGCGTTCGGCGATCGGCTGCAGATCGTCGCCTATGAGTGCGGCCTGCGCTACGACCCCAAGCCGCGGGTGATCCAGCGCATCGCCGCGATCGACGGCGACGCGCCGGCGCCGCTCGCGCCCGGCTGACGACGCCTGTCGGACGCGGACCTCCTGGGCATCGAGGCTTTGCGTGGCACGAAAGCGCGAGGGGCTCCCCCAACCCCTCCCCCGGTGTTGCCGCGTCGCGATCCCGCCGACGGCGAGCGAGGGAGAGGGGCTTATGACGTGAACGGGGCTGGCCGGCGGCCGCCTCAGGCGACCTTGCCGTGGCAGTGCTTGTACTTGCGGCCCGAGCCGCAGGGGCACGGCGCGTTGCGCTGCACCTTGCCCCAGCTCGCCGGATTGTTCGGATCGAGCCCGCCGGCGGCGCGCGCGCGGGTCTGCACCGGCATGCCGCCGCCCGCCGCGGCGCGCTGCGGCTGTGCCTCGGCGAAGGCGGGGTCGGCCCGCGTCTCCTGGGCCCGGGCCAGCGCCGGCGCGCGCTGCGCCGCGAGCTCCTGTTCCTGCGCTTCAGAGCGGACCTGGATGTGGGCGAGATACTGGGTGACCGATTCGCGCAGCGAGACCAGGAGGTCCTGGAACAGCGCGAAGGCCTCCTGCTTGTACTCGTTCAGGGGATCGCGCTGGCCGTAGGCGCGCAGACCAATGCCCTGGCGCAGGTGATCGAGCTGCAGCAGGTGCTCCTTCCAGCTCTGGTCGAGGATCTGCAACAGCAGGGTCTTCTCCGCATAGCGCATCAGGTCGGGGCCGTAGGTCGCCGCCTTCTCGGCCATCTTGGCGTCGATCGCCCTGGTGATCCGCTCGATGATCTCCTGGTCGGCGATGCCCTCCTCCTTGGCCCAGTCGGCCACCGGCAGATCGAGGCCGAACACGCGCAGGCATTCCTCGTGCAGCGAGTCGACCTGCCAATCGTCGGAATAGGCGTGCGAGGGAATGCAGCGGCCGACGATCACCTCGACGGTATCGTGCCGCATCGCGACGATGTCCTCGTGCACGTCGTCGACCCGCATCAGCTCCTTGCGCTGCTCGAAGATCTCCTTGCGCTGGTCGTTCATCACGTCGTCGAACTTCAGCAGCTGCTTGCGGATCTCGAA
>CP070634.1:1327400-1330477 GCA_020356105.1 Rhodospirillales bacterium
ATACATGAACTGCAGCAGGTCGTTCGATCCGATGGCGATGAAATCGGCCGCGGCCGCGAGCTGCGGCAGCTGGAACAGCAATGACGGCACTTCCAGCATGCAGCCCACGGCGACCGACCGGGGCGCCGGCGCGCCCTGCGCGCGGGCCCGGGCCAGCTCGATCTCGAGGATCTCCCGCGCGGTCTCGTATTCAAAAACCTCGGCGACCATCGGGAACATCACCTTGAGCGGCCGTTCCGCCGCCGCCCGGATCAGCGCGCGCAGCTGCTGGCGCAGCATGAACGGCCGGTCGAGCGTAATCCGGATCGCCCGCCAACCCATCGCCGGGTTCTCCTCCGACGGCCTGTGCATGTTGGGCAGCAGCTTGTCGCCGCCGGCATCGAGCGTGCGAAACACGACGTCGCGACCCTCGGCCGCCTCGACCACCCGCCGATAGGTCGCGGCCTGCTCGTCGACCCCGGGCAGGCCGCCCTGCATCATGAACATGATCTCGGTGCGGTAGAGGCCGACGCCGGCGGCGTTCGTCTGGCCGAGCTGCGGCAGATCGAGCAGCAGCCCGGCATTGAGATTGAGCGCCACCTCGACACCGTCCCGCGAGACCGAGGGCTGGTCGCGCAGCGACGCATAGATCTCCCGCTGCTCGGCGCGCAACCGCATGGTCTCCGCGAAGGATTGCCGGGCGTCGTCGCCCGGCCGCAAGACGACCATGGCGTTGTCGCCATCGACCAGGATTCGGTCGCCCGATTCGATCCGGTCCAGCAGCCCGGCGACCTGTCCGACCACCGGGATCTCGAGGGCGCGGGCGACGATCGCGACATGCGCTATGGTCGAGCCCTCCTCCAGCACCACGGCCTTGAGCCCGCGCCGGCCGTAGTCCAGCAGCTCCGCCGGGCCCAGCGTGCGCGCCACCAGCACGGTATCGCCGCTGGCCGGCCGTGGCCGCCGCACCGCGCCGTTCGCGGCCTCATCGAGATGCTGCAGCAGGCGGTAGGCGAGATCCTCGAAATCATGGATCCGCTCGCGCAGATAGGGATCGGCGATCTGGGCCATGCGCGCCCGCGTATCGTTCAGGGTCTTGGCCACCGCCGCATCGGCCGTCAGCCCGCCGCGAATCCCCTCGCGGATGCGCGCCAGCCAGCCGCGGTCCTCGGCGAACATCCGGTAGGCCTCGAGCACCTCGACATGTTCCTTGCCCGCGCGGTGACCGCCAAGCTCCGCCATCATCGCGTCGAGCGCACGGTGCATGTTCGCGACCGCGGCATCGAAACGCTCGAGCTCGGCGCCGACATCCTCGGCCACCACCTGGCGGATGCTGGTCCGGCGCTCGTGGACCACCGCTCGGCCCATCGCGAGGCCGCCGTTGAGCCGCGTTCCCTCGAGGCGCAGCGGCCGCAGCGCGATGCCGTCGGCCGCCGCCGCGAATTCCGCCTCGGCCGCCAGCGCCCCGCCGGCCGTCAGCTCGGCCAGCAGCATGGCCACGGTCTGCAGCGTCTCGACCTCCTCGTCGGTATAAGTGCGGCGGGTCTGGTTCTGCACCGTCAGCACGCCGCGCACCCGGCCGCCGCGCAGGATCGGCACGCCGAGGAAGGAATGGTAGATCTCCTCGCCGGTCTCCGGCCGGTAGGCGAATTGCGGATGGTCGCGCGCCTCGTCGAGCGACAGCGGCCGCGCATGCGCCGCGACGTCGCCGACCAGCCCCTCGCCAACCCTGAGCCGGGTGCGGTGCACCGCGGTCTTCAGGAGACCCTCGGTGGCGAACAGCTCGAGGATGTCGCCGGGGCGCAGGAGGTAGATCGAGCACACCTCGGCGACCATGTCGCGGGCGATCAGGCTGGTGATCTGGTCGAGCCGCGCCTGCGTGTCGCCGCCGCCCGCCATCGTATCGCGCAGGCGGCGCAGCAGCTGTCTCGATCCGACCCAGTTCGTCTCCGCCATATCCCGGTTCCGGCCGCGCATCGCGCGGCGTCGTCGCGTGTTGCGTTATTGCGGCCGCGGGCCCGCCATCACCCGACGGCGCGTCGGCGCCGGGGTCCGCCGCACCGGCCTTGCCCCCGTCACTCGGCGTCGAGCCCGTAGGCGGTGTGCAGCGCCCGCAGCGCGAGCTCGGTGTATTCCTCGTCGATCAGCACGCTGATCTTGATCTCGGAGGTGGAAATGACTTGGATGTTGATGCCCTTCTCGGCAAGGGCGGTGAACATCGACTGGGCGACGCCGGCATGGCTGCGCATGCCGACGCCGATCACCGAGACCTTGACCACCCCGTCGTCGTGGATCAGGTTCTCGTAGCCGATTGCCGCGCGCTTTGCCTCCAGCAGCGCGACCGCCCGCTTGAGGTCCGCGCGGGTCACCGTGAAGGTAACGTCCGTCTTGCCGCCATCCGGCGAGACGTTCTGGACGATCATGTCGACATTGATGCTGGCCTCGGCCAGCGGCCCGAAGATGCCGGCCGCAACGCCCGGCTTGTCGGCCACCTGGGCCAGGGTGATCTTCGCCTCGTCGCGGCTGTAGGCGATTCCGCTTACGACCTGTTTCTCCACGATTTCATCCTCATCGACAACAAGGGTTCCGGGCCTGTCCTCGAGGCTGGACAGCACCTGCACGCGCACGCCGGTGTTCATCGCCAGCTCGACCGAGCGGGTCTGCAGCACCTTGGCGCCCAGGGACGCCATCTCGAGCATTTCCTCGTAGGTGATCTTGTCGAGCTTGCGCGCCTTGGCGACGATCCGCGGGTCCGAGGTGTAGACGCCGTCGACATCGGTGAAGATGTCGCAGCGCTCCGCCCCGAGCGCCGCCGCCAGCGCCACCGCGGTGGTGTCGGAGCCGCCGCGGCCGAGCGTTGCGATGCGGTTCTGCGGCGAGACGCCCTGGAAGCCGGCGACCACCGCGACCTGGCCGTCTTCGAAGCGCTGCACGATGCGCTCCGGCTCGATCCCGGTGATCCGCGCCCGTCCATGCACCTCGTCGGTGTGGATCGGGATCTGCCAGCCGAGCCACGAACGCGCCGAGACGCCCAGCTCCTGCAGGCACAGCGCCAGCAGGCCGGCGGTCACCTGCTCGCCGGACGAGACCACGGCGTC
>CP070634.1:1330577-1336994 GCA_020356105.1 Rhodospirillales bacterium
CTACATGCACCAGTTCAAGGTCAACGCCAAGGCGGCCTTCGACGGCGCCGTCTGGCAGTGGCACCAGGAGTACGGCACCTGGGCCCGCGACGACGACATGCCGGAGCCGCGGGAGATGTACATCGCCGTGTTCCTCGAGGAGGTGACCGCCGCCAACGGGCCGCTGCTGTTCATCCCGAAAAGCCACAAATCGGGCGTGCTGCAGGCCGGGCACGACCTGGAGACGACCTCGTACCCGTTATGGACGCTCGACCGCGCGACCGTGACCCGGCTCGCCGAGGCGGGCGGCATCGTCGCGCCGATGGGGCCGGCCGGTTCTGTGGTGATGTTCCACGGCAATCTCGTGCATGCGAGCCCGCCCAACATCAGCCCGTTCAACCGCACCATCGTCTATTTGAGCCTGTGTGCCGTCTCCAACCACATTCGTCGGTTCAAGCGGGCCGAATGGATCGCCCATCGCGATTTCACGCCGATCGAACCGCTGACCGACGATTGCCTCGATGAACTGGCAGCGGCGCGCGACAAGGCGCCGGCGCTATAGGGCCAACAATCGGAACCGGCAGCACCGGGAGCGGCGTACGATAGGTCCGTGCCTCGGGCCCGTTCGTCCCCGTCGGCCGCGAAAGGCGCATCGCTACGGCCTGCGATGTCGTTCGGGGAGCAGGGCGGTGCGGCGCAGGACCAGAGCGATCGCCGGATAGCTGAACCAGGACAGCTCCCAGGCGATCGGACCGATGAAGGCGCAGCCGAACGTTACCGCGGCCGTCAGCGGCTCGGCGAGGATCACGACCCGGATGCGCAAGGCCTCGCCGTCGCTCAACCGGTCATCGAGCAATCGGCGGTCGGTGATCGCATACTGCCACCCGACGAACGCCATCACGCCGACCATGCCGACCGTGGCGCTCTCGAAGGCCCGGGTCAACGGGCCAGCCTCGAGGTCGATGCCGACGCGAATGGCGTAAAGCATGACCAGAGTGAAGAAGATCTGGAACAGCACGATCGTGCTGTGGCGTCCGTCGCTCCGTCTCAGACTGCCCAGCAGCAGGTTGGTCTGAAGCCAGTAGATCGCCAGGATGACGACCGCCAGAAACACCAGAAGGAACGTGAAATACTCGGCCAGGAACAACTCGCCGAGCGACCGCCAGCCCCCCTCGTCCGGGCGCGGCAGCAAGAGAAACACGCGGACGATGGCGATCGCGTAGACGACATCGACCAGGGTTGCGAGACGACGGAGCTGGCGGCGCTGGGTCTCGGTGTTCGCGACGGCGTTCGTGCTCATGTCATCCCCTCACCGCGGATCGGCCGTGAATCGGTCCCGGTCCGATGCTGACCTGCTGCGCATCTATTTCGCCTGCGGCGTCTGCTCGGCGTCACCGGCCGGTGTATAGCGGAACAGTTCCGCGAGCCGGTGCCAGAACGGCGGGCCGAGCAGCACCAGCGCGACCAGCAGCATGCCATCCCCGACCAGCGCGAATATTATCATCCTCGCCGAGAACGCGGGGCTCACCAGCGCGAAATACGGCCCGACCCACGCCAACAGCAAAACCAGGGCCAGCAGAGCGACGCCGAGCCCGTGTCGGAGCGGTCCAACGGCGGCCGGGAACAGCAATTCGCCGACACCCTGTTTGATTTTGGACTTCAGGTATTGGTATCCCGGTTTGCCGAGAATGACGACCGCGATCAGCATGCCGATCTCCGGAATGCCGAAGGCAAGGAGCCCGGCAAGCACCGTCTTTGCGCTGCCCGGCAACTGCGAGGTGGTGACGAGCGGAATCAGGGCCGGCGCGAGAAATCCGGCGACGAACACGGCGCCGCCCAACCACAGCCGGCCGCGCGGCGGTTCGAGCCGCTCCGCGGTTGAGATGCCGCCTCGTGTTTCGACCATCGCCGTTTCTCCCGGATCAGGCCGGACAAACCCGCGGCAATCGATGGGTCTCGCGAATATCCATCAGCTTGGTGAGCGCGTCGCGCATCGTCTCCTCCGCCTGCGCCTCGCTGTTTACGTCCCAGTCCGTCTCGACCACCGTCGGGAACAGGGCGCGGGCGCGCTCCTCGTCCCGCCGGTCGGCATGGCTCAGCACCTCCAGCCACAGCCCGGCGAGCGCGTAATTCGGATTCTCCGATTGCCGCGCCTTCGCCCCTTGCGCGAGCGCGACGTCGTGCCGGCATTCGGCGAGGGCCTCGAGGCCGCTGAACGCATCGTCACCGATCCGCTCGCGCAGGGCCGCGAGCTCCTGCGCCTCCTGCTCGGCGATCTTGCGGTCCGCCTCGCTGCCGGCGATCGCCCCGGCCGTGGCCCCGACCGCGCCGCCATAGACCGCGCCGCGCGCGGCGGCCTCGGCCGGATTGCCGCCGAATACCAGAGAGCCGACGAGGCCGCCGACCGCGCCGGACACCGCGCCCGTGGCGGCGCCGCGCCCGGCGCCCTGGGCAGTATGGCTGTCGCCGGCACAGCCGGCGAGCCACAGCGCGCCCAGAACCGTTGCCGCGAGCACGGCCGACCGTCGCAGACGGTGCTCGGCTGCCGTCGGCGTCATCGCGTGGTCGTCGTGCCGTCGTGAAATCATGTCGCACCTGCTCCGTCTTTCGGGATCCCCGATCCGCGTTTCCGCCGATCCCGTCATACAGGATTCCCGCACGCCTGGCATCCCTGTAAGGGCCTCGGCGCGTCGTCATGCTATGATGGCCACTCGGCGAAGCCGGCCGGTCCCGGCATGGCGCCCGGCCGCTACGCTCACCTACGAGGAGGACACCATGACCACATACATCATGCTGGCCAACTGGACGGAGCAGGGCGCGCGCAACGTCACGGATTCCCCGCGCCGCCTCGACGCCGCCAAGGCGGCGCTCGAGGAGATGGGCGGTTCCTTCAAATCGTTCTTCATGACCATGGGCGACTACGACATCGTCGCCGTGTACGAGGCGCCGGATGACGCGGTGGCGGCCCGGTTCACGCTGCAGGTCGGCATGCTCGGCAACATCCGGACGCGGACCCTGAAGGCGTTCCCTGAGGCGGCCTATCGCGAGATCATCGCCTCGCTCGACTAAGGCACTCGAATCCCGCCCGGGTCTCCGGTCGCGCGGCGCCGGGATGGGACAAACGCCCCGCTCCCTACCCGGCCCTGCCACGCTCGGACAGCCAGATGCCGCCGAGCACGAGCCCGAGGGCGAGCGCGTGAAAGGCCTCGAACGGCTCCTTGAGAAACACCACCGCGAGAACCGATGCGAACACGGGCACGAGATTGATGAACACGCCGGCGCGGCCGGGCCCGATAAGCGTTACGCCCTGGATGAAGAAGAGCTGCGCGAGGAAGGACGGCAGCAGCGTGACCGCGCCGGCGATTGCCCAGCCCGTTGCCGTCGGGAATTGAAACCGGCCCAGCGCCGCCTCGATCAGCACCAGCGGCACCGAGGTCAGGACGGCGGCGCCCGCCAGCACCGCCAGGAGGCTGAGCGGCGAGACCTGCGGGCGCGTGCGCAGACCCACCGTGTAGCCGGCATAGAGCACGCAGGCGGCCACCATCATCGCATCGCCCAGATTCACCGCGAGCGCGGCGAGACGCGCAAGATCGCCGCCCGATCCGACGATGACGACGCCGGTCAGGGTGGCCAGCGCGCCGGCGACCTGCAGCAAGGTCACCCGCGTGCGGTAGGCGATATAGACGCCGATCAGCACGAAGATCGGCATCGCCCCCTGGATGATCCCGATATTGACCGCGGTCGTGTGATACGCGGCGACATAGAACAGGGCATTGAAGGCGGTGAACCCCAGCATGCCCATGGCGGACAGGAACGGCAGGCGCGGCCGCAGCAGCGGCCACTCGCGTCGCAGCTGGTTGTGGGCGATCAAGGCGAGCAGCAGCGAGGCGCCCAGCCAGCGCAGGGCGACCAGCGCCATCGGCGAGATCTCTCCGATCGCCAGCTTGCCGAAGATCGCGTTGGCACCCCAGAACAGGGCCGTTGCGATCAGGAGGGCATAGGCGCGCGCCGTGCTGCCGGCCGGTGCCGTCGACTCGTTTCCCGAGGCCATCCGCGTGGCGCCGATGCCGTCAGTCGTCGAGCGGGTGCACGAATCCGACGATGTCCATGACCTCGTCGAGGATCGGGCGGCTGATCGCGCGGGCGCGCTCGGCGCCCCGATGCAGGATCGCGTCGATATGGTGCGGTTCGGCGACGAGGCGCCTCATCTCGGTGCCGATCGGCCCCAGCACGCCAACGCAGACGTCGGACAGCATCTTCTTGAATTCCGAGAACTGCCTGCCGCCGACCTCCGCCAGCGCCGCGTCCAGCGCCTGGCCGGAGAGGGCCGCGTAGATGCCGACCAGATTGGCGGCTTCCGGCCGGCCCTCGAATCCCGCGGCCTCCGACGGCAACGGCTCGGGATCGGTCCTCGCCTTGCGAATCTTCAACGCGATTTCGTCGGGCCCGTCGGTGAAATTGATCCGGCTGTAATCCGATGGGTCCGATTTGGACATCTTCGCGGAACCGTCGCGCAGCGACATTACGCGGGTCGCCTCGCCCAGGATCAGCGGCTCGGTGATCGGGAAGAAATCGACCGCGAAATCATTGTTGAACTTCTGGGCGATGTCGCGACACAGCTCGAGATGCTGCTTCTGGTCCTCGCCGACCGGCACGTGGGTGCCCTTGTAGGCGAGGATGTCGGCTGCCATCAGGTTGGGATAGGCGTACAGCCCGACCGAAGCGTTTTCGCGATGCTTGCCGGCCTTCTCCTTGAACTGGGTCATCCGGTTGAGCCAGCCGAGCCGCGCCACGCAGTTGAAGATCCAGGCCAGCTGCGCATGGTCGGGGTTCTGGCTCTGGTTGAAGATGATGTTCTTTTCGGGGTCGATTCCGGCCGCGATCAGCGCGGCGGTCACCTCGCGGGTCGAATCGCGGAGTTCCGCCGGGTCCTGCCAGACGGTGATCGCGTGCAGGTCGACCACGCAATAGATGCACTCGTAGTCGTGCTGCAGGTCGACCCAGTTGCGCACCGCGCCGAGATAATTGCCGAGATGCAGGTTGCCGGTGGGCTGGATGCCCGAGAAGATGCGGTTCATGGGTGTGGACTCCGTGAACGAAACAGGCCGGCGAGACCCGGCGCGAGCGGTTTATCGCCGCTTACGTCGCGGTGGTCAAGCGGCGGGCGGCGCGGCCTTACGGCGCAGCGCGGCGAGATCGGCGAGCTTCATCGTGCCCGTCACCAGGACAAGGGTGCCGTAGATCGCGGCGCCGGCAATGACGATGGCCGCCAGCGCGGCGACCCTTTGCCACAGCGATCCGACCAGGGGATCGGCCAGGGCCAGGCCCAGCCACCAGACCGCGAGGCCCATGACGCCGGCGCAGAGGACGATCATCGGAACGCGGCGCCGGACCCGATGGTCGAACCGCAGCTGGCCGCGCCGATGCAGGATCAGTCCCAGCGCGCCGGCGCTGAACCAGTAGGACAGGGATGTCGCCAGGGCGATGCCGGAATGCAGGATCAGCTGCATCAGTGCGACCGCCAGCACGATGTTGAGCGCGACCGCCGCCAGGGTCACCTTGAACGGCGTCACCGTATCCTCGCGCGCATAGAATCCGGGCTGAAACGCCTTGATCAGCACCGCCGCGGGCAGGCCGACCGCGAACGCCGCCAGCGCCTGCGCGATGGCGCGCGCCTCGGCCGCGTCGGTCTGGCCGTGCTGGTACATCACGGAGACGATGGGCCCGCCAATCGCGACGAACGCGGCGGCCGCCGGCACGGTCAGGAACAGTGCGAACTCGATGGCCCGGTTCTGGTTGTGCGCCGCCGTGGCGGCGTCGCCGGCGCGCAGCTGGCGGCTCATCATCGGCAGCAGCGCGACGCCCACCGACACCCCGACCACGCCGAGCGGGAACTGGTTGATCCGGTCCGCAAGATACAGATAGGTCAGCGATCCCTCCGGCAGCAGCGTCGCCAGGAAGACGTCGACCAGCAGGTTGATATGGACCACGCCGGCGCCGATCACGCCGGGCAGCATCAGGGTGAACAGGCGTCGCAGGCCCGGGCTCAGCCGCGGCCGGGGCAGCGTCGGCAGGATATTCTGGCGATGGCACGCCCAGGCAAGCCAGACGAACTGGCCCATGCCGGCGATCGCAACGCCCCACGCCAGCGCATGGCCGGGCAGCTCGAGCCAGCCCGCGCCGACCAGCAGCAGGATGGCAATGAGGATCACGTTGAGCAGGATCGGCGCGGCGGCGGCGGCGGCGAAGCGCCCGACTGCGTTCAGCATGCCGCTCAACATCGCGGTCAGCACCATGAACAGCAGATAGGGAAAGGTGATCCTTGTCAGGTTGACGGTCAGGTCGAACTTCTCGGGCTGGTCGGTCCAGCCCCAGGCGAGGACCAGCATGATCCACGGCATCGCCGCCATCGCCAGCAGCGTGAACAGCAGCATCCAG
>CP070634.1:1337094-1343774 GCA_020356105.1 Rhodospirillales bacterium
CAGCGATTCGTTGCGCGGGCTGGCCGCGGCGATCTCCTCCACATTCATCATGCCGAGCGCCGTTTCGATGATCATCTCGAAGCCGATGCGCTTCCTGCGGCCTGTCGCGGTCTCGATCTGCGTGACCAGCATATCGACGGCGTAGATGTCGGCGGCGGTGCCGGCCTTGGGAATCATGATCAGGTCGAGCCGCTCGCCGGTCGCTTCCAGCACGTCGACGACGTCGCGGTACATGTAATGGGTATCGAGGCCGTTGATACGCAGGGACAGGGTCTTCTTGCCCCAGTCGACCTCTTCGATCGCCGCGACGATGTTCTTGCGGGCCTGCGCCTTCTCGTCGGGCGCAACCGAATCTTCGAGGTCCAGAAAGATCACGTCGGCCGCCGATTTCGCGGCCTTTTCGAACAGCTCGGGGCGGCTGCCGGGCACCGCAAGCTCGCTGCGATTCATGCGCGCCGGCACCTGTTCGACGATCGTGAAGCTCATGGCGTTCCCTTACCCGTGGGCCGAATCGGATGGCCGCCCGGAGGCGTGGCGGAGCATTAGCCAGAGCGGCGGCGGATGTCAACGACGGGCCCCGTGAGATCCGGTCCAATCTCATACGCCGGCGGCGCGGGGCGGAGTCCCCTGTCGGTTCATCGTCGGAAAACGGTCGTCGTTTCGGTTTGGGGAGTGAGTCCGGGATTAGCCAGAAGCGGCCGTCTTTCTCGGCACAAGGAGATCCGGATGACTACCGAACGGCGACGCTGGCCACAAGATGGCCAGACTGCACTCATCACTGTGCCAGCGTTGTAAGAACGCGCGAAGGTTCGTTGATCGACGTCAACGACGAACGACATCGCGCTCCTTAGATTTCACCATGCTGATAATGCACGGGAGGTATTCATGCTCTGGAAACGCAAGAGTGCTGTTTGTTCGATGCTCTTTGCAATGTCGCTGGGGTTTGCCGCCTCTGCCACGCTAGCTGGCGAATTCAGCTTTGACGAAATGGCGCTTCAAGACGGCAAGCCATGGACATCCGAAAACTTCAGCGGTGGCCCCGACAGTTTTCAGTTTGTCATCATCGGCGATCGCACTGGGGGTGCCAATAAAGAGGGCACCTTCGATATCGCGATCAGCCAACTCAAGCTGCTGCAGCCGGAGTTCGTTATCAATGTTGGCGACATGATTGAGGGCTATAGCGACAAGAAAAAGGAACTAAATGCTGAATGGGACGAGATCGACGAAAAGCTAAAGGCCCTCAAAATACCGTTGTTCCGTACGCCCGGTAATCACGATATTGCCAACAAGACCGCGCAGGAGGTTTGGCGCGAGAGATACGGCGCTACCTACTACTACTTCCTCTACAAGAACACCCTTTTCCTGGTCCTCGACAGCGAAGACCCTCCCCGCGAGGCGCCCCCTGGGATCAAGGAAAAACTCAGTCTGTACAACCGGCTACAGACAGAAGACCCGGCCAAGGCGAAGAGAATGTTGGCCGAGTTCATGTCCGATGAATCCGTCGTCGCCGGTCTGGCGAAGCCCGTTGTCTTCGGGAAGGACCAGATGGCCTTTATCACGAAGACACTCGCCCAATATCCCCACGTGCGTTGGACTTTCCTTTTCCTGCATGAACCTGCCTGGGAAAAGGAGACAGGAAACTTCAAAGAGATCCAGCAACTGCTCAAGGACAGAAAACACACTTTCTTTGCAGGCCATCTCCACTATTACGATTACGACAACATCGATGGCTATGAACATATTACGATGGGACCGGCCGGTGCGTCATTCCATCACGAAGGTCCGGGCAACGTGGATCATATCATGTGGGTGACCATGGCCGAGGACGGCCCCGAGATGGCGAACATCGCGCTCAAGGGTGTGTTCGATCGAAAGGGTCTCGACCCATCGTTGTTCGGCGCCTATGACCGCAAGGGAGCGGAAACAGAATAGTCAGTCGGCTGAGCATCAAGCCTCACAGTGCTTGGATCAGAAGCGGCGATGTTCCATGCGCGTCAGTCTCCGTTACCCTGCCTGCGACTCCGCACACCCGACCTCTCGCTCTAACATCTGGGGGTAGATGTCTGGATCGGGTCAAACCCAGACTCGGTGAGCCGTGCGCCGATATGCCGGCCCGGCGCCGCGGCGCGGACGTCCGGGGCGCGGCATCGGCCGGCGAACCGCCCCGACCTGCCGGCCGGCGCCGGCGATCGGGATGACATCGCGCGGCGCCATGCTATCCTGCGGGCATGGCAGCGATGAGGAGGCAGGCGTGAACGAGAGCTGGCTTACCGAGCTTCTGCACCGGGTCGACAAGCGCTGCGCCGGGCCGGGCGACGAGAGCGAGCCCCTCGCCGGGCGGTTCTCGGCGCTCTACTGGCTCGCCTTCTTCGCCCTGGCGTTCGGCGTGCCGGTCGGGCTGTGGCACAGCCGCGGCGATGTCGCCGGGCTGATCGGCCCGGTCTGGCAGAGCCTCGCCGAGCGCCTCGCGGGATAGACGGGGCGCTCCGGCCCGTGGGCGCCGGCCGACCTGGCCACGCGTCCGGCTAGCGCCGGCCGACGACCACGATGAGAACGGCGAAGGCGGCGGCGAGGCCGAACCCGACCACGAGATAGACCGGCAACGGCCAGCCGGGCCCGCCGAAGCCGTGATCGACGAGGCCGAGACCGGCGGCGATCACCATCCCCGGCAGGATGCCATGTTCCAGGTTGGCGCTGCGCGTGCGGCGGTGGACCGCGACGAGGGTGCGGACCAACAGCGCGAGGCCGGCGGCGATGACAACGCCGCCGAGACCGGCAAGCAGCAGCGGGATCCCTGTCATGGCCGGTCCCGGTATTTCACGCGCCGGGCGCGGACGTCAACGCGCGGGTTACGATCCGAACGGTGCAGATACACCCAGCGGCTTGCGGCGCCCCTCATGCCCGCTCCAGCTCGACATGGGCGAGGCCGTGCAGGAATCGGCCCATCGTCATCAGCTCGTGCAGCGACGCGGCGACGGCGGCGGCGGGGCCGCATTCGCGCGCGATGTCGCGGTCCTCGACCACCCGGTAGCGCCGGTCGATGCGGCGGATCGCCTCGGCCGCGGGCAGGCCCCACTGGAAACGCGCCGAGGTGTATTCGAGCGCCGGGTGCAGCCAGCTGTGCAGCGCCGCCGCCTGCGCGGCGTAGTCGAACAGCACCGCGACCGGCGCGCCGCCGCGGCCGAACCAGTCGGCGATGCCGCGGAAGAGGCGCCGCACCGCGTCCGGCGCCAGGTACATCAGCACCCCCTCGGCGGTCAGCAGCAGCGGCGTGCCGGGCTGCCATCCGACCCGGCCCATCCAGGCATGGTTGGCGATATCGCAGCCGAGCAGGCGATAGCGCGGGGTGGCCCGGACGAGGCGGCGCTTGACCGCGATCACCTCGGGCAGGTCGATGTCGACCCAACGCTGCGCCCGCACGCCGATGCGCCGGAGCCGGGTATCGAAGCCGGCGCCGAGTGAGATGCCGAGCCCGTCCGGATGGGCCCTAAGGAAGCGCCGGGCGCAGACATCGAACCAGCCGGCGCGGCAGACAATGCCGCGCATCCAGCCGGGGTCGGTGCCGAACAGATCGGCGGGGAGTCCGAGCCGCTTGACGATCCGCTCGGCGTCCGGATCGGCGAATTCGAGCTCGGGGAACAGCGCGCGGGCCTGGGCGCGGGCAAGCAGCGGGATGAAGGCGGTGCTCGCGCCGGTCGAGTAATCCGACAGCGAGAACGGCCGCGCCGGCGCCGCATCGGCATGCCGGCGCCGTGCCCCGCGCCGCGGTTTCTGCTCGGTGGACGGCATGGCACCCCTGGCAATCCGCCGTGGCCCCCGCCAGGCCCTTCCGACCGCGACCATGGCGCAGCCGCACGCAGCGGCCAATGACATGGATCAAGATCGCGCGCCGGCGCTCAACCTGCCGTTCAGGCGACCGGTTCGGGGGCCGGTTGCGCGGCCGGGGGCTGCGGCGCGTCCGGCAACGCCGCCGCGCGGCGCCGCGCCTCGAAGCGGCGGCGGATCTCGAAGGCGAAGGTGTCGATCACCTCGGGGTCGGCCGGATCGCCGTTGTAGGAGAGCGTCAGCGACGGCAGGCCCTCGCGCTCACCAACGCAGAACAGCTGCGCCTCGGCGATCTTGCTCGGCATGCATTCGAGCGGGCCGACATTGACCACGCCGTCGATCAGCCCGTGCTGCCATTCGTGCACCGGCCCGCCGACGGAGAGCACCGCCTCGCCGAGCAGGTCCTTGCGGACATAGGGCGCGGCGGCGGCGATGCTGTCGGCAACGCGGGTGCGCTCGGGCCAGTCGAGCTCGCGCGCCATTACCCGGTAGGCGTGGTTCTGGATGCGCGCGGTGAGGCGCCGGCTGAGCCGGTCGCCGGCCCCGTTCGGGCCGGCCCTGACGCTGTTGACATAGTCGGAATACTCGACCCACTCGGTCAGCGGGGCGAAGCGCACTTTAAGGCCACGCTGCTCGAGCTTGTCGATCAAGAAATCGTTGGCGAAGGGATCGCCGCGCACATAGATCTCGCCAACCACCATCACCGTCGGCATCTCGCGCGCCGTCCGCACCGCGGCATAGCGTCGGGCCGCGTCCTTGAGGATGTCGGCGCAGCCGAATAGCCGTCCCGAGGAGACCTCCCAGAGCACCGCCGAGAGGCTGAGCCGGCTCTGGTCGACCGCCTCGATGCGGCGCATCAGGGCGCGCTCGGCGTCGTTGTAGATTGCCTGCGCCGCGCCCGGCCGGCTCTCGCGCGGCCTTGTGTCGTAGAGCCCTTCGACGAGCATGTCGACGGCGACGATTCCGGTGATGACCAGCGCCGCCATCCCCGGCGGCAACCCCTCGGTGTACTCCTCCTCGCCGGGCGACCAGATCCGGACGCGCTCGCCCCAGCCGAGCTGCTGCAGGATCGCCTTATCGAGGATGCGGTAGCAGCCGAAGCGGCACGGCCCGTTCGCCGTGGTCAGGAGGAAGGCGAAGTCGGTATCGCTGTCGCGCTCGCGCTCGAGGCGGTGCAGCAAACTGCCGAGGGTAACCGACATCGGCAGACATTCCTTGCCCGAGGTGTAGCGACGGCCGATACGCGTGCTGACCCGGTCGGCCCTCGGCAGCACCTCGGCCGCCAGCCCGGCGCCGCGCAGTACCGCGGCCAGCGCCTCGCAGTTCGGGCCCATGCGCGGGATCAGCACGTGCCGGCCGGCATCGCGGATATCGTCGAGGCCGATCCGGTCGGGCCGCACCGGGGCCGGGGCCTCGGGTCGGGACTCCGCCGCGAAATCCTCGGCGACGCAGTGGAGGAAGGCCTCGACCCGGGTCTTGGTGCCGGCATCACCGGAATGGCCGTCGGTCTCGATCACCGCGTAGGGCTTGCCGCCCATCATGTCGCCGTAGAAATGCAGATTGAAGCTGTCGGGGCCGCAGGAGTAGTTGCTGCACCACAGCGTGTAGACGCCCGGCGTGCGGCGCGCCTGCCAGGCGGCGCGCAGGTTGCGCTGGCTGTAACCCCAGTAGATGCCCTCGATCATCGGGACCTCGGCCGCGACCGGATAGCAGTCGACCGGGATTGCCAGCGCGCCCTGCTCGCGCAGGATCGCCGGCACGTTCGAATTCAGCACCTTGTTATAGATCGTATAGGGGCGGCCGAGCACGACCACGGCGACGATGCCGTGCTCCGCGGCGAAGCGCAGCGCCTCGCGTCCCAGCTCGAGGCAGCGCGCCTCGAACTCCAGCTGCGCCCGGCGGGCGCGTTCGTAGGCCGGGCGCCACGCCCCGCCATTGACGCCGAAGGCCCGGGCAACGGACCGGCAGCTCGCAAGGAAGGTCGGCGAGTCGAGGCGCCCCTCGCCGATATCGATCACCGGCGAGACCAGCCTGTCGCCGTCCGGATCGTCCAGCGTCCAGCGCAACAGGTCGGGGCTCGCCTGGGCGATCGGGCAGACCACCGAATGGTCCTCCTCGGCCAGCCGCGGCACCTCGCGCAGCATCGGCACGAAGATGTGGTCCGGCGCGCGCTCCGCCATGCCACTGAACAGCCCCTGGTAGAGCTGCATCGGCGCGCAGTAGGGCACGTTGGCCTCCTCGATGCCGCGCTTCAGGGCCTTCTGGCCGGCCCTGTCGGGAAGCTCGAGCGTAAAGCCGAGCTCGTCCAGGAAGGTGGCGAAGAACGGGAACAGGCCCTTCAGCATGAACTCGTCGCTGAGCGCGACCCGCTTGCCGCCGTCGCGCCGGCCCAGCCCATCGACCAGTTCCTCGATCATCTCCTCGCGGGCCCGGAACGGATCGGGTGCCATGTCGGGGAGCTTGACGCGGCCCGTGCCCTGGTCCCACAGCGAGCAATTGCCGCCCCAGGTGAAGCGCTGGCGCTCGGCGTCGACGACGGTGGTGATGCGATCGATGCGGCAACGATTGCCGCTGCCGCCGCAGAACTTGCTCGACTTGCAGATGAAGGTGTCCTTGCAGGCGACCTCGGCGTCGAGGAAGCGCTGCAGGTCGTGCGATGGCCGGTCCTGCCAGTTCACGTTGGCGACCGCGAGCAGCGCGATGCCCAGCGCCCCGACGGTGCCCGGGCTGGGCGGCACGACGACCTCGACGCCGGTCTGCCGGGCCACCGCGGCGGCCAGCGCGTCGGCCGAGAACGGCATGCCCTGGCAGAAGACCACGACGCCCACCGAGCGACGGCCCTTGACGCGGTTGAG
>CP070634.1:1343874-1357805 GCA_020356105.1 Rhodospirillales bacterium
ATGAGTTACGAACTCATCGCCCTTCTGATGTTCGCGACCATGATGCTGATGCTCATGACCGGCCAGCGCGTCTTCGGCGCGATCGGTTTTGTCGGCGCGTTTGCCGCCTTGTGGCTGTGGGGCGATGGTGGGTCGGTGATGGCGTTCAGCGCGGCCATCAAACTCATGAAATGGTATCCGCTGTTGACCCTGCCGATGTTCATTTACATGGGCTATATCATGTCGGAGTCGCGGATCGCCGACGATTTGTACGAGATGTTCCATGTCTGGATGGGGCCGGTGCATGGCGGGCTGGCGATCGGCACCATCGGGCTGATGGTCGTCATCTCGGCGATGAACGGGCTGTCGGTGGCGGGCATGGCGATCGGCGCCACCATCGCCCTGCCCGAGCTGCTGCGCCGCGGCTACGACAAGGTGATGGTCACAGGGGTGATCCAGGCCGGCTCCTCGCTCGGCATCCTTGTGCCGCCCAGCGTCGTTCTGGTGCTCTACGGCATGATCGCGCGCCAGCCGGTTGGCCAGCTCTGGCTGGCCGGGGCCATTCCGGGACTGCTGATGGCCGGACTTTTTGTCGTCTATATCGCGATGCGCTGCCGCCTGCAGCCGCACCTGGGGCGTCCGCTTTCGAAGGAAGAGCGCAATGTGACCTGGGGGGAGCGGTTCCGGTTGCTGCGCGCCGGTATTCTTCCCTTGGTCATCTTCTTCTCAATGACCGGACTGTTCGTGATGGGCATCACCAGCTTGGTGGAAAGCTCGGCCGTTGGCGCCACCACGGCCACACTTGCCGCGCTGGTCAAGGGGCGCCTTAACAGGAAGGTCATGGAGGCCACGCTTCGCAAGACCCTCGAGGTGACCTGCATGTTCATGTGGATTATCCTGGCGGCCCTCTGCTTCGGCGCGGTGTTCGACGGGCTGGGCGCCGTGAAGGCGATCGAGGGTTTCTTCGTCGCAGAACTCGGCCTCGGACCCTGGGAAATCCTGATCTTGATGCAGATTTCCTATATCGTCATGGGCATGTTCCTCGATGACACGGCGATGCTGGTCATCGTCGCGCCGCTCTACATCCCGCTGGTAGGCGAACTGGGTTTTGACCTGATCTGGTACGGGGTGCTCTACACGATCACCTGCCAGATCGCCTATATGACGCCGCCCTTCGGCTATAATCTCTTCCTGATGAGGGCGATGGCGCCGCCGGAGATAACGCTCGGTGATATCTACCGGTCGATCATCCCGTTTGTCATGGTGATGACCCTGGGGCTGGCGCTGATCATGGCGTTTCCGCAGTTGGCGCTGTGGCTGCCGGAATGGCACTACGGCAAATAGAATTAACGTTTTTGGAAGGCGGACGAGAGAGGGAGAGAGGGAGACTGAGGGAGAACTTCCTTGTTTCGCAACACTGAGCGGGACATGGATCGAATTCGCAACCAAGAGTGAGAACAGGAGAGATCTATGAAAAAACAGAAAGATATAGAGATCCGCGCGAGCAATCGACGCGGCTTTCTCAAGGGCGCTGGCGTCGTGGCGGCGGCTGGCACGGCGAGCCTTTCGGCGCCGGCCGTGCTGCGGGCCGCCGACCCGATCAAATGGCGTTTTCAGACCTATGCCGGCACGGCGCTGGCGCAGCATGTGACCAAGCCGGCCATCGACGCCATCAACGTCGCTGCCAAGGGCGAACTCGAGGTCGAACTGTATTACGCCGACCAGATCGTGCCGACCGGCGAGTTGTTCCGGGCACTGCAGGCAGGAACGATCGACGCCGTCCATTCGGACGACGATTCCATGGCTTCGCCGGCGGAAGTCCGCGTGTTCGGCGGCTATTTTCCGATGGCGACGCGGCATGCGCTCGATGTGCCGACGCTCTTCAACCAGTACGGCTTCGACAAGATCTGGTCGGATGCCTACAAAAAGGTCGGCGGTGTCGTCTGGCTGTCCGCAGCGGGACAGGACCCATGTAACTTCAACACGAAGAAAAGCATCACGAAACTCTCCGACCTCGAGGGCCTGCGTCTCTATACCTTCCCGACGGCGGGCCGGTTCCTGGCGCAGTTCGGCGTCGTGCCGGTTTCGATCCCGTACGAAGACGCCGAGGTGGCGGTGCAGACCGGCGAACTGGACGGCATGGCATGGTCCGGGATCACAGAGGATTACACCGTCGGCTGGGCGGACGTGACCGACTACTTCCTGACCAACAATATTTCGGGCGCCTGGATCGGCTCCTGGTTTGTCAACGAGAGGCGTTGGGCCGATCTTCCGCCGCACCTGAAGCAGATCGTGAAGTCGTGTGTCGAGGCCAGTCACGTTTATCGTAACCAGTGGTACTGGGGTGGCGAAGCGAAGCTTCGCGCCGAGGGCACCAAGCTCAAGGTTCAGTCGATTCCGGCCAGCGAATGGCGCGTCGTCGAGAACGCGGCCACGAAATTCTGGGACGAGATCGCCCAAGAAGGCGAGGTTGCACAGAAGGTCGTGCAGATCTTCAAGGATTACGACGCAATTCGCCAGAAGGCCAAGGGTCTCTATACCTGTATCTGACCGTACAGAGCAGGGCCTGCCCGGTTTGCGGTTCGTGTCGCGGCCCGGGCAGGCCATTTCTATTTCTTCCGTGGCCTGTACCCCGGAGGTTCCACGACTTGCAGCCGGCGAACCCGGCCGGCACCGCCGGTGGCCGCGCCGATGACGGACGGGGTTTTGCGATGCTATGGTCGGCGGGACAGCCGGCGCCATCCGAGGGGGGGGACTCCATGCTGTTCGTGATCTTCTGCATCGACCGCAAGGGCGCGGCCGAGATCCGCCGCGCCAACATCCAGGCCCATATCGACTACGTCGCGGCGTCGGATATCGAGGTGGTGATGTCGGGGCCGCTGGTCTCGGATGACGGCGCGGCGCCGGTCGGCAGCCTGCTTATCTTCGAGGCGCCGGACCGCGCGGCGGCCGAGGCCTTCCATCGCAACGATCCCCTGTACAAGGCCGGGATCTGGGCGACGACCGAGCTGCGCGCCTTCGACAAGCGGGTCGGTTAACGGCTTGCGCAGGCCATGGATTGCGCTACGCTCGCGGGTGCCTGCCCGGCGCCGGCCGGACCGATAATCTTTCTGAATTCACGGGGACTGCGATGAACGGAATGCTGACCGAGGCTGAAATCAAGAAACGCGTCGCCGACGGCGAGATCGACACCGTTCTCGTCGTCTTCCCCGACATGCAGGGGCGGGTCGTCGGCAAGCGCGTCACCGGGCATTTCTTCCTCGACTCGATCATGCACGAGATGCACGCCTGCAACTACCTCCTGGCGGTCGATATCGGCATGGAGCCGGTGCCCGGCTACAAGGCTGCCTCGTGGGACAAGGGCTATGGCGATTTCACCATAAAATGCGACATGGCGACCCTGCGCCGCATCCCCTGGCTCGAGGGCACGGCGCTGGTCATCGGCGACGTGCAGGATCATGACGGCAACGACCTGCCGCACGCGCCGCGCTCGATCCTCAAGCGCCAGCTGGCGCGCGCGCGGGAGATGGGCTTTACCGCCAATTTCGCCTCGGAGCTCGAGTTCTACGTGTTCGACGACTCCTTCCGCGACTGCCACGACAAGGGCTACCGGAATCTGAGGACCGCCGGCACCTATATCGAGGACTACCACATCCTGCAGACGACCAAGGAGGAGCCGCTGATCCGCGCCATCCGCAACGCCATGGACGGCGCGGGCATTCCGGTCGAGACCTCGAAGGGCGAATGGGGCCCGGGCCAGGAGGAGATCAATTTCAAATACGCCGAGGCACTGGTCTCGGCCGACAATCACGCGATCTACAAGAACGGCGCCAAGGAGATCGCGTGGGCCCAGGGCAAGGCGATTACCTTCATGGCCAAATGGGACTACAACCTCGCCGGCAATTCCTGCCACATTCATTCCTCGCTGTGGGACGCGAAATCCGGCAAGACCGCCTTCCATGACGACAACGGCGTGCACGGCTTCTCGGACACCTTCCGGCATTACTGCGCCGGGCTCCTGGCGGCGGCCGAGGAGATGACCTATTTCCTTGCGCCCTACGTCAACTCCTACAAGCGCTTCCAGGCGGGCAGCTTCGCGCCGACCCGCATCGGCTGGTCGATGGACAACCGCACCGCGGGCTTCAGGGTGCTCGGCCACGGCGCGGGCCAGCGCGTCGAGTGCCGGATTCCCGGCGGCGACGTCAACCCGCACCTCGCCTATGCGGCGATCCTCGCGGCCGGCCTCCATGGCGTCGAGAACCGCCTCGAGCCGGAG
Source organism: Rhodospirillales bacterium (assembly GCA_020356105.1). GTDB lineage: Bacteria > Pseudomonadota > Alphaproteobacteria > UBA8366 > JADFVY01. The sequence goes on from CP070634.1 coordinate 1,348,130, forward strand.
CCGCTGATGGAAGGCAACGTCTATGAGAGCGCAACCGCGCGCGAGATCCCGAAGACCCTGCGCGACGCGCTGGCGCGGCTGGATAAGAGCAAGATCCTGCGCGCCGCGATGGGCGATGAGGTGATCGACCATTACCTCCACACCGGACGCTGGGAGCAGATGGAGTACGACCGAAGGGTCACCGACTGGGAGATCCTGCGGGGCTTCGAGCAGAGCTAGGATTTTCACCCACTTGACACCGCTCAGCGGGTTGGCGGCGGGAGCTGGACGCCGCATCTGTGATGGGGCGTCCTGCGGCGCTGGCCGGCCCAACCGCCCCGTGGCGCTCGGCGGTCCCGCCCCATGTTAGCAAGGCCGCGGAGTGGCTCCACGCCGCATCGATGCGCGCCAGGCCGCATGGCATCGCGGCGCCCCGCGTTAACCTCTATGTCCTTACAAATGCGTGATAAATTTGATACACTCCCCGGTGCGGGCTAAGCACGAGACAAGAATCAATAAGGACAGGGGGAGTCATGTTCCGCGCAACCATCACGACGAGTATCGTCGCGGTCCTGATGGCCGCAGGCGCAGCCGGCCTTGCCGGTTGTCAGAGTGGCGCCGGCGGCGCGTCGCCGACCGCCGACAACGCGGTCGCGGAGGCATCGGGCGGCGGGCTGCCGCAGCTCGAAACCGGCACGCTTGCCTACGCGAAAGGCGATTACGAGACCGCCTGGCGGATCCTGCTGCCGCTCGCCGAGGCCGGTGATGCGACGGCGCAGCTCTATGTCAGCCGTCTCAATTATTACGGGCGGGGCCGCCGGCAGGATCTCGCGGAGGCGGCGCGCTGGGCCCGGCTGGCTGCGGCGCAGGGCGACAGCGACGCGCAATATGCGCTGGGTCGCATGTACGATTCGGGCCATGGGGTCGACGAGGACCCGGCGGAGGCGGCGCGCTGGTATCGCCTCGCGGCCGAGCAGGGCCACAGCGGCGCCCAGTATACCCTTGCCTTTCTCTACAAGCACGGACGCGGTGTGCCGGCCGACGCGGCGGGCGAGCTGGAGTGGCTGCAGCGCGCGGCGCAGCAGGGGCATGCGGATGCCCAATACGACCTCGCGATTCTGCACGAGGACGGCGGTCTCGTTGCCCGCGACGAAGCGGCGGCGGCGCGCTGGTATCGCCTCGCGGCCGAGCAGGGCCACGCCAACGCGCAGATCGCGCTCGGTTACCTCTACGACGCCGGCCAGGGAGTCGAGGCCGACCACCAGGCGGCGGTCTACTGGTATCGCCAGGCGGCGGCCCAGGGCAACGCCCAGGCGCAGCACAATCTCGGCGTCTCCTACTACTGGGGCGAGGGCGTCCCGCAGAGCGACCGGGAGGCCGCCGAATGGTTTCTGAAGGCGGCCGAGCAGGGGCGGGCCGGCTCGCAGGTGAACATCGGCTACATGTATCGCAGCGGCCGCGGCGTGCGGCGCGACTACGAGGAGGCGATGCGCTGGTATCGTCTTGCGGCCGACCAGGACGAGGAGACGGCGCAGGCCGAGCTCGGCCACATGTATCGGCAGGGCGAGGGCGTGCCGCAGGACTATCGCGAGGCCGTGCGCTGGTACCGGATGGCGGCCGAGCGCGGCGAGCCGAACGCACAATTCGCGCTGGGCTACGCCTATGCGTTCGGCGAGGGCGTACCGCAGAACGGCGCCGAGGCCGTCCGCTGGTACCGCACCGCGGCCAATCAGGGTTACGTGCCGGCCCAGTTCAACCTTGCGATCGCCTATGACAACGGCGTCGGCGTGCCGCGCGACCATGCCGAGGCGGCGCGCTGGTTTCGCCGGGCCGCGATGCAGGGCAACGCCGGCGCACTCAACAACCTCGCGCTGATGTACTGGCATGGCGAGGGCGTCGGGCAGGATCGGGTGATGGCGTTGGCGCTCCTGAACCTCGCGGCCGAGCGCGGCAGCGATTACGCGCGGCACAACCGGGTCTATTACGTCGCCAAGATGACGTCCGAGGAGATCCTGAAGGCCGAGAAGCTGGCCGAGGAATGGCGTCGCAAGATCGAGGGGGCCGGCGAGCTGTAGCGCGTTTTGCAGCCACCGCCGGGCGCCTCGGGAGCCAGCCGCGAATCCGCGGAATCCCCGATGCATTTGGTCGAAAGACCGGATGCGCCCCGGCACCTCCCCGGGGTCGCGCCGCTGCCGCAATTGGCCCTTGCGGCGGTTCGCGCCGCGGCGTAAGACGGGCGGGGACCGCAAGGGCGCCGCGCCTTGTCGGCGGGACCGGGCGCACGATCTGCGGCCACGCTGCCGGGGGGCGGCGCGGCAGCGGCGCGCATGACGGGAGGCAGCCATGACCGAGACCCTGCAATGCATCTCGCCGGTCGACGGCACCGTGCTGGTCGAACGGCCGCTGGCCGGCGATGCCGAGATCGAGACCGCGGTGGCGCGCGCGGCGGCGGCGCTGCCCGGCTGGCGCGCGACGCCGATCGGCGAGCGCCAGGCGATGCTGGGCCGCGCCGTTGATGTCTTCGTCGACCGGATTGACGCGATCGCCGAGGAGCTGACCTGGCAGATGGGCCGCCCGGCCTCGCAGACGCCGGGCGAGGTGCGCGGTTTCGAGGAGCGTGCGCGCTACATGATCGAGGTGGCGCCGCGGGCGCTGGCGGAGATCGACGCCGGCCCGAAGGACGGCTTCCGTCGCTTCATCAAGCGCGAGCCGCTCGGGATCGTCGCCGTGGTGGCGCCATGGAACTACCCGTACCTGACCTCGGTCAACGCGGTGCTGCCGGCTCTGATGGCAGGGAATCCGGTGATCCTCAAGCACTCGCATCAGACGCCGCTATGCGCCGAGCGCTACGCCGAGATCATGGCAGAGGCCGGGCTGCCCGACGGCGTGTTTCAGCATCTGCACATGAGCCACGCGGGAACCGAACGGCTGATCCGCGATCCGCGCATCGCCTTCGTCGGCTTTACCGGCTCGGTGCCCGGCGGCCATGCGATCAGCCAGGCCGTCGCCGATCGTTTCGTGGGCGCCGGGCTCGAGCTCGGCGGCAAGGACCCGGCCTGGGTGCGCGCCGATGCCGACCTTGCCTTCGCGGTCGAGAACCTGGTCGACGGCGCCTTCTTCAATGCCGGCCAGTCGTGCTGCGGTATCGAGCGCATCTACGTGCACGAGCAATTGTACGATGCCTTCGTCGAAGGCTTTGTCGACCTCACCCGCAAATACCGGCTCGGCAACCCCTTGGACCCGGACACCAGCCTCGGGCCGATGGTGCGTGCCGCCGCCGCCGACTTCGTGCGCGGCCAGGTCGGCGATGCGGTGAAGACCGGCGCGCGCGCGCTGATCGACCCGTCGGAGTTCCCGGCCGACGAGCCGGGTACGGCCTACATGGCACCGCAGGTGCTGGTCGATGTCGACCATTCGATGCGGGTGATGACCGAGGAGAGCTTCGGCCCGGTGGTCGGCATCATGAAGGCGGCGTCCGACGACGAAGCGGTGCGGCTGATGAACGACAGCGAGTTCGGGCTGACCGCCAGCGTGTGGACGCGCGATGCCGATGCCGCGATCGCGATCGGCGAGCGGGTCGAGACCGGCACCTGGTTCATGAACCGCTGCGACTACCTCGACCCGGCGCTGGCCTGGACCGGGGTCAAGAATTCGGGGCGCGGCTGCACCCTGTCGACCGTCGGCTACGAGCAGCTGACCCGACCGAAGAGCTTCCATCTGCGGGTGGCGGTATGAGTGAAGAGGCCGGCGATCCGCGATACGCAACAAATACCGAGCGACCTCATGCCTCGAGACGCGGCTTCGCCGCGCCTCGGCGTGAGGCTCATGTCATTGCATGTCCTGGAACCGCATCCCGAGGAGGGCCGAAGGCCCGTCTCGAAGGATGAGGTCACGCCGTCGCCGGTGAAAGCTCACGCGGCGGATGGCCTGATATAAGGGAGTCCCGAGATGACCATCGATGCCGCCGCGGTGACCGGCAACTGGAACTATCCCACCAAGATGATCGTCGGGCCCGGCCGTATCGCCAAGCTGGCCGCCGCCTGCCGCTCTCAGGGCATGCGCCGGCCGCTGTTGGTCACCGATCCCGGGATCGCGGCGCTGCCGATGGTCGTCGAGGCGATCGCGCTGTGCGAGGAGGCCGGGCTGTCCTGCGGGCTGTTCAGCGACGTCAAGGGCAACCCGGTGGGCCGCAACGTAACGGACGGGGTCCATGTCTTTCGCGAGGGCGACCATGACGGGGTGATCGCCTTCGGCGGGGGCAGCGCGCTCGACGCGGCCAAGGCGGTGGCGCTGATGGTCGGCCAGGATCGTCCGATCTGGGAATTCGAGGATGTCGGCGACAACTGGAAGCGGGTCAACGCCGCCGGCATCGCGCCGGTCGTCGCGGTGCCGACCACCGCCGGCACCGGCTCCGAGGTCGGGCGGGCCAGCGTCATCACCAACGAGCAGACGCATGAGAAGAAGATCATCTTCCATCCGGCGATGCTGCCCGGCGTGGTGATCCTCGATGCGCAGCTCACCGTCGGCCTGCCGCCGCACATCACCGCGGCCACCGGCCTCGACGCCTTCGTGCATTGTTTCGAGGCGTACTGCGCGCCCTTCTATCACCCGATGGCCGACGGCATCGCGCTCGAGGGCATGCGGCTGATCGGAGAGTTCCTGCCGCGCGCCCATGCCGACGGCAGCGATCTCGTAGCGCGCAGTCAGATGCTGGTGGCCGCCTCGATGGGCGCGACCGCCTTCCAGAAGGGGCTCGGCGCGGTGCACGCGATCGCCCATGCGGTTGGCGCGATGTACGACACCCATCACGGCCTGACCAACGCGGTGCTGCTGCCCTATGTGATGCAGTTCAACCGCGCCGCGATCGAATCGCGGATGGGGCTGCTGGCGCGGATGCTGGAACTCGACGGCGACGGCTACGGGGCGGTGCTCGACTGGCTGCTGGCGGTCCGCCGCGACCTCGGGATCCCCGAAACGCTGGCGGCGCTCGACGTGCCCGAGGCGGACGCCGAGGCGGTCGGCCGGCTCGCCGCGTCCGATCCCTCCGCCGGGGGCAATCCGCGACCGGTGACCGCGGCCGACATGACGGCGGTCTTCAGGGCTGCCCACGCCGGCGATCTGTAATAGTCTGGCCTCGTTGCGCAGTTAATCGGCCGAAGATGTGAGGACGAGTGGCGATGTGCTCGCGGCACGCGAGGGGACTGTTGTCATCCAGTCTGTGTACGCTGGTGATGAAGCTCGCCGTGGTGGTCACGGCCGACGCCCAGGAAGCCGAGGCCGACCTGCGCTGGGCGGTGACGGGCTGGGCCCATTGGGGCACCAATGGCGACATCACCACTGTGCCCGGCGTCACCTCCGACTTCGAGAACAGTTGGATCATCGGGGGCAGCGCGGCGCGGCAGTTCGCCCGCACCGGCGAAGATTTCGTTTGGGAGGTCGAGGCGGGGCTGTACAAGCATTTCGGCTGGCAGACGCATTGGGAGGGCGATCTGTCCGTCGGCCTGCGCTGGGACGGCTATTCCTGGCCCAAGAGCCTCGACAGCAGCGCCGCCATCGCGACCGGCATCTCCTATGCCTCCAGCTTGCCGGTGCTGGAAGAGGCTGTCGATCCGGAGACCCGGCGATGGCTGCAGTTCATGGCCGTCGAGATCGATTTCGCCCGGCCCGAGCGGCCGGAATGGGCGCTGGTCTTCCGGCTCCATCATCGCTCGGCCGCCTGGAGCCTGTGGGGGACCGACGACGGCGGTTCGAACTTCTACGGGCTGGGCCTGCGCAGGTGGTACTGAATGGCCGCCATTGCAGCAGCGGATGACCGGCGATGAGCGATGCGGCGCGCAAGACGGCGATGGGTCTGTCCTGCTGGACCGGCACGGTGGACCCGCGACCGCTGTCTGGCGGCATCACCAATGTCAACTTCGTCGTCGAGGACGCCGGCGAAAAATTCGTCGTGCGGATTGGCGGCGACATCCCGCTGCACCAGGTGATGCGCTTCAACGAGCTTGCGGCGAGCCGCGCCGCCCACGCCGCCGGCGTTTCGCCCGAGGTGGTGCATTGGGAGCCGGGCGCGCTGGTGCTGCGCTTCATCGAGGGCAAGACCTTCGGGGCCGAGGACGTCCGCAAGAAGGAGAATCTCTGGCGCATCGTCGAGCTGATCCGGCGCGTCCACAAGGAGGTGCCAAAGTATCTGCGCGGTCCGGCCCTGGTGTTCTGGGTGTTTCACGTCTTGCGCGATTACGCCGCGACCTTGCGCGACGGCGACAGCCGGATGGCCCCCGAACTGCCGCGCCTGATGGATATTGCGGCGCGTCTGGAGAGCGAGATCGGACCGGTCGATCTGGTCTATGGCCATAACGATCTGCTCGCGGCGAATTTCATCGACGACGGCGACCGGCTGTGGCTTGTCGATTGGGATTACGCCGGCTTCAACAGCCCGCTGTTCGACCTCGCCAACCTTGCCTCCAACAACGAGTTCTCGCACGACATGGAGGGCGAGTTGCTCGCGGTCTATTTCGGCCGACCCGCGGACGACCGGATGCGCCGGCGCTACGCCGCGATGAAATGTGCCTCGCTGCTGCGCGAGGCGATGTGGAGCATGGTCTCGGAAATCCACTCGCAACTCGATTTCGATTATGTCGCCTACACGGCCGAGAATCTCGATCGGTTCGAGCGGGTGCACAGCGATTTCCTGGGCATGTGATGGCGGCATTTCCAACCCAGGCCAGGGCGGTCATCATCGGCGGCGGCATCGTCGGCTGCTCGACCGCCTATCATCTGGCGCGCGAGGGCTGGACCGACACCGTGCTGGTGGAGGCCGGCAAGCTGTCGGGCGGCTCCACCTGGCACGCGGCCGGACTGGTCGGCCAGCTGCGCAGCAACGCCAATATCACCCAGCTGCTCGGCCATTCGGTCGCCCTTTACGGCCGCCTGGAAGCCGAGACCGGCCAAGCGACCGGCTGGAAGATGAATGGCGGGCTGCGCCTGGCCTGCAACGAGGCGCGCTGGACCGAGCTCAAGCGCCAGGCGACAACCGCGCGCAGTTTCGGCCTGGAAATGGCGCTGCTGTCGCCGACAGAGGCGCAGGCGCTGTGGCCGATCATGGAGGTCGGCGACGTGGTTGGCGCCGCCTTCCTGCCGACCGACGGCCAGGCCAACCCGTCCGATATCACCCAGGCGCTGGCCAAGGGCGCACGCGCCGGGGGCGTACGTATCCTCGAGGACACCCGTGTCGTCGCCATCGAGACAAAGGACGGTCGGGTGACTGCGGTGGTGACCGATGCCGGCCGTATCGCCTGCGAGGTCGTCGTCAACTGTGCCGGGCAATGGGCGCATGAGGTCGGCCGGATGGTCGGGGTGACGGTGCCGCTGGTCTCGGTCCAGCACCAGTACCTGATCACCGAGCCGATCGCCGGCATCCCCCGCGACCTGCCGACCCTCCGCGACCCGGACCGGTTGACCTATTACAAGGAGGAGGTCGGCGGGCTGGTTATGGGCGGCTACGAGCCGAACCCGATTCCCTGGGCCGAAGGTGGCATCCCGGTGGGTTTCCACTTCTCGCTTCTGGACGCGGACTGGGACCATTTCGAGCCGATGATGACGCTGGCGCTGGGCCGGGTGCCGGCGCTCGAGACCGCCGGGATCAGGCAGCTGGTCAACGGGCCGGAGAGCTTCACCCCGGACGGCAATTTCATCCTCGGCGAGGCGCCGGGCTGCCTTGGCTTCTTCGTCGGCGCCGGGTTCAACGCCTTCGGCATCGCCGCGGCCGGCGGCGCCGGCAAGGCGCTGGCGGAATGGATCGCCGGCGGCCAGCCGCCCTTTGATCTGTGGGCCGTTGATATCCGTCGTTTCGGCCAACCGCATGACGATATCGACTGGGTGCGTACGCGTACGTTGGAAATGTACGGCAAGCACTACACGATCGCCTGGCCCTTCGAGGAGCATGAGAGCTGCCGGCCGCGGCGACGCTCGCCGCTGTACGAGCGCTTGCGGGAGGCCGGCGCCTGTTTCGGAGAGAAGCTGGGCTGGGAGCGACCCAACTGGTTCGCGCCGAAGGGCCTTGCGGCGCGCGACGAATATTCATTCGGGCGGCAGAACTGGTTCGACCATGTCGGGGCCGAGCACCGCGCGGTGCGTGAGCGGGTCGGCCTGTTCGACCAGACCTCCTTCGCCAAGTTCGAGCTGACCGGTCCGGATGCCGAGGCGGCGCTGTCCTGGATCTGCGCCAACGATGTCGCCCGGCCGCCGGGCCGCCTGACCTACACCCAAATGCTGAATGCGCGTGGCGGCATCGAATGCGACCTGACCGTCGCCCGGCTCGCCCCCGAGCGCTTCTATATCGTCACAGGCACCGGCTTCGCGACCCATGATTTCGCCTGGATCCGACAAAACATCCCGGCCGGGCTCGACGCGCGGCTGGCCGACGTGACCGAGGTGAACGCGGTGCTCTCGCTGATGGGACCGGCGGCGCGCGACGTGCTGGCGACGGTCAGCGACGCCGACCTCTCGAACGACGTCTTCCCGTTCGGCGCGGTGCGCGAGATCGCCATCGCCGGCGCGCCGGTCACCGCCCTGCGCATCACCTATGTCGGCGAGCTCGGCTGGGAGCTGCACATGCCGGTGGCTGAGGCGCCCGCGGTCTACGAGGCGCTGATGGCGGCCGGCGCCGCGCACGGCATCGTCAACGCCGGCTACCGGGCCATCGAATCCTTAAGGCTGGAGAAGGGCTACCGCGCCTGGGGCGCCGATATCGGGCCCGACCACACGCCCGTCGAGGCCCGGCTCGGCTGGGCCGTGAAGCTGAATTCCAACACGCCCTTCCTCGGTCGCGAGGCGGTGGCGGCGCAGCGCGCGACCGGGGTCAAGAAGATGCTGGTCGGCTTTGCCGTCGCCGACCCCGATGTGGTCCTGCTCGGCCGCGAGACGATCTATCGCAACGGCGAGCGGGTCGGCTGGCTGACCAGCGGCGGCTGGGGCTACACCGTGCAGAAGAACATCGGCTACGGCTATGTCCGCAACGCGGCCGGCGTGACCCTCGAGGACGTGCTGTCCGGCGCCTACGAGCTCGAGGTCGCGACCGAGCGCGTGCCCTGCGAGGTGTTCCTGGCGCCGCTCTACGATCCGAAGATGGCCCGCATCAAGGCCTGAGACCGGAATCGCGGGCCTGGCCGCCGGCGTCCCGCGTCCCGGACTCCGGCGCTTTGCGGCCGCCGCGCCGGCGCGTTGCGTAAACTTCGCTTGCCAGTTGCGCCGATTCCCTGCTGCAATACCGGCTGGGAACGGCAACGGGGGCATGCTATGGGAGAGTTCGAGGGCAAGGTGGCCGTGGTGACCGGCGCCGCCGGCGGCATGGGCTACGAGACCGCGGCGGTGCTGGTGGCCGAGGGTGCCGAGGTCGTGATGATCGATATCAAGGAGCCGGAAGCGCTGCCGAAAGGCCCCGGCCGGGCGAAATTCGCCAAGGGCGACGTCACCGACTGGCCGTTCATCGAGGACGTGTTCGACGGGCTGCATCACCTCGACCATCTGGTCAACGCCGCGGGCGTGCTGCTGTTCGGCGAGGATGTCAGCGCCGTCGACATCGACCTCAAGGTCTGGGACCGGGTGATGGACGTAAACCTCAAATCCATGGTGCTGACGATGAAGGCGGCGGTGCCGATGATGCAGGGCGGCAAGGGCGGCGCCATCGTCAACGTCGCCTCGA
>CP070634.1:1357905-1361299 GCA_020356105.1 Rhodospirillales bacterium
CGGCTATACCGGCGTCCTGACCCTGTTCCTCCGGCCGGGTTTCGACTAACGTGGTGCCGGCCGGGTAATGTCCCGGCGCCGCTGGCCGGCGGGCCGGCCGGTCCCGTCGCAACCGTCCCGAACCGAACGCATCATGATCCGTCTCTTCGTTGCCATCCCCTTGCCGGAAGCAATCCGCACGCAGCTGTCGCTGCTGCAGTCGGGGCTGCCGGGCGCCCGCTGGATCAAGCCGGAGAACATCCATCTGACGCTCCGTTTCATCGGCGAGGTGCGCAACGATATCGCCACCGACATCGATACGGCGCTGGCGCAGATTTCCGCCCCCGGATTCGACCTCGAGCTGGACGGTATCGGCAATTTTGCGCGCGGCAAGCATCCGCATGCGCTGTGGGCCGGGGTTGCCAAGTCGGAACCGCTCATGCGCCTGCAGGCAAAGATCGAAGCAGGGCTGGTGCGGGCCGGGCTCGCGCCCGAGACCCGCAAGTTCTCGCCACATATCACGATCGCGCGCCTCAAGGACACCCGCAGGGGTCGGGTCGAGGACTGGGCGACGGTGCATGGCGGCTTCCGCTCCCCGCCATTCCGGGTTGATCGTTTCGCGCTGTTCTCGAGTTTTCTGAAATCCGAGGGCGCGGTCTATGTCGAGGAGGCGAGTTACGAGCTGACACCCGGCGTTCTAGAGGAACCGCTTTAGGATGTGGTCGACCTGCGTTCCGTAGTGACCGCCGAACAGCCGTGTGTGTACCAGCAGGGGATAGAGGTTGTAGATGTCACGGCGCGCCTCGAAGAAACCCGGCCGGATCGGTCGGAGCTCATCGTACGTGCGGAAGAAGACATCGCCGTACGTCCCGAACAGCGTCGAGAAGGCGAGCTCGATCTCGGCATCGGCATGATAGATCGCGGGGTCGATGAATGCCGCAATCCGGCCGTCCGCGCACAGGACATTGCCGCCCCACATGTCGCCGTGGATCAGCGACGGCCGGTCGGGCTCGTCGATATACGCATCCAGCTTCCGGATGCAGAAATCCTCGAGCCGCTTGTACGTATCGCGTGCCAGCGCGCCGCAATCAAGGGCGTCGCGCCCAATGTGGAGAAGCCTATGCTCCCGGAAGAACGCGACCCACGATTGACACCACGGATTCGGTTGCCGCAGCGCGCCGATCAGCGTGTCGCGTTCATGCCCGTATGCCTCGGCCGCAATGCCATGCAGCGCCGCCAGTAATTCGGCGGCGTGCTGCTCGGCGGCGGCGGTCAGCCGGCCGTCGGCCTCGACCCAGGACATGACCAGCAGATCCGGTGCGGCATGGAGAACCTCCGGCACGGGTACGGTATTCGTACGCGCCAGATAGTCCAGCATGTAGCCCTCGACATCGAGGCTGCCGGCCGCATCGCCGGTCTTGACGGCCAGACGCCTCCCGTCCTCCAGCGCGGCACACCAGACCTCGCCGATGCAACCGCCCGAGACCGCGCGCAGGTCGACCACCGCGGCGCCGCCGGCCCGCGCGACGGCCCGGCATGCCGCGGGCGTCACAGCCAGTTCTCCTCCAGCTCGCGCAGCCAGGCGCGGGCCCCCTCTTCGATCATGTCGAGCACCTGATCGAATCCGGCGTGGGCGCCGTAATAGGGATCCGGCACCGATGGCGCGGACTCGCCCCGCGCGGCCTCCATGAACATGCGCACCTTGTCGACGCTTTCGCGCGGCGCCCGCCCGACCATCTCGCGGTAATGGCCGCGATCCATCGCCAGCAGCAGGTCGAACTCGGCATAATCGGCCACGCGGATCTGGCGCGCGCGCAGATCGGACAGATCGAAGCCCCGTCGCGCCGCCGTCTCGATCGCGCGGCTGTCCGGCGGGTCGCCGACATGCCAGCCGCCGAGCCCGACCGAATCCGTCTCGATGGTATCGCGATGCCCGGCCGCATGCGCAAGATGGCGGAACACGCCCTCGGCGGTCGGTGAACGGCAGATATTGCCGGTACAGACGAACAGGATGCGGACCATGCGGTTCTCGTTTGCGCGTGCCAACGATTGGTTTAGCATGCATACCGACATGGCAGAACCCCGATCGATCGTCGTGCTGACCGGCGCCGGAATCTCGCGCGAGTCCGGCCTGCACACCTTCCGCGACGCGGACGGCATCTGGGCGACCGTGAACATCGAGGATGTCGCGACGCCCGAGGCCTTCCGGCGCGATCCCGTCCGCGTGCAGGAATTCTACAACACGCGGCGGCGCAACCTGTTGCGCGACGACATCGCGCCGAACCCGGCGCATGTGGCGCTGGCGGAGTTCGAGGCGACCTGGCCGGGCGCTTTCCTGCTGGTCACCCAGAATATCGACGATCTCCACGAGCGCGCCGGCAGTCGCAACCTGATCCACATGCACGGCGAAATGCTGAAAGCGCGATGCGACAGCTGCGGCAACGTCATCGAGTGCCGCGAGGATCTGCGTGTCGAAACGCCGTGCCTTGCCTGCAGCGATCTCGGAACGATGCGCCCGCATGTCGTCTGGTTCGGCGAAATGCCGTTCGAGATGGACCGCATCTACGCGGCACTCGAGGCCTGTGACCTGTTCGTCTCGATCGGCACGTCGGGCAATGTCTATCCGGCGGCCGGCTTCGTCCAGTCGGCCCGCGTGGCCGGCGCACGTACGGTCGAGCTGAATCTGGAGCCCTCGGAAGGCGCCACCCTGTTCGAGGAGGCGATCTATGGTCCGGCCGGCTCCGTGGTTCCGGACTGGTTCGGACAGCTGGCGCGAGACGCGTCGGTTTGAGCCCGCGTGAAACACTCGAGCGGGCGGTTCGGGCCGCGCGCGGCTGTACGCTCTGCGTCGGCCAACTGCCGCGCGGCCCACGTCCGGTCTTCCGGGTCTCGCGCACCGCACAACTGTTGATCGTCGGGCAGGCGCCGGGAACCAGGGTGCACGAAACCGGCATCCCGTGGAACGACCCGTCGGGACACCGGCTGCGACAGTGGTTGGCCGTCGACAGCGAGACCTTCTACGATGTGTCGCGCATCGCAATCCTGCCGATCGGCCTGTGTTATCCCGGCCGTCACGCGCGCGGCGGCGACTTGCCGCCGTGTAGCGTATGCGCGCCGACATGGCACGGTCGTCTGATCCCGCACATGCCCGGGATCCGGCTGGTCCTGCTGGTCGGGCAGTATGCGCAGGCGTACTATCTCGACCGTGGGCGCCGGCGTAATCTGAGCGAGACGGTGGCCGGCTGGCGCGACTACCTGCCCGAATACCTGCCGCTGCCCCACCCGAGCTGGCGCAACACGGCCTGGCTGAAGCGAAACCCGTGGTTCGAGGCCGAGTTGCTACCGGAGCTTCGGCAGCGGGTTCATGCGGCGATATCTCGACCCGGGCCATCCGACCAGCCCGAGATCCGGTACG
>CP070634.1:1361399-1379985 GCA_020356105.1 Rhodospirillales bacterium
ACGCGGCGCGACCTGACGGGCATCGGCAATTTCCTGATCATGGGGCTGATCGGCCTGATCGTCGCGATGATCGTCAACATCTTCCTGCAGAGTTCGGCTCTGGACTGGGCGATCTCGGTCATCGGCGTGCTGGTGTTCACCGGCCTGACGGCCTACGACACGCAGGTGATCCGCCGCTCCTACGACGAGACCGCGACATCCGAAATGGCGACGAGAAGCGCCGTGTTCGGCGCGGTGCGCCTGTACCTGGACTTTCTCAACCTGTTTCTGTTCCTGCTGCAGCTGTTCGGCAGCAGGGAATAGCCGGCCGCACCGAACCGGTGAAGCGAACGCAAGACCGCCCGGGGAACGCCCCGGGCGGTTTTCTGTTGCGCCGCGCGGCCGGCACGCCCGCTCGACGGGCCGGCTCACACGCAGCGCCCGCCATCGACCTCGAGACAGACCCCGGTCAGGAACCGGGCCTCGTCCGAGCACAGGAACAATGCCGCGTCGGCGACATCGCGCGGGGTGCTGAGCCGGCCGAGCGGGATCGTCGAGACGAACGCCTGGCGGCGCTGCGGCGTGTCCTCGCCCAGGAACAGAGGTAGCAGACCGGTTTCCCCGGCCACCGGGTTGAGGGCGCAGACGCGGATCGAATCGGGTGCCAGTTCGACCGCCATCGATTTGGTGATCGTGATCACCGCCCCCTTCGAGCCGTTGTACCAGACGAGCCCCGGTCGCGGACGCACGCCGGCGGTCGAGGCGATATTGAGGATCACGCCGCCGCCGCGATCGCGGAAGACCGGAACGGCGCTCTGCGCCGCATGATAGAGGGATTTCACGTTGATCGCGTAGATCCGGTCGATCTCCGCCTCGGGGACGTCCAGCATCGGCCCGTTGCGGTGCGTGTAGCCGGCATTGTTCACGAGAATGTCGAGACCGCCGAAATGCTCGAGCGCCGCCGCGACCATGCCGGCCATGTCCGCGCCGCGGCTCACATCGACGCGCACGAAGCGGGCCGCATCGCCCAAATCATCGGCGGTCGCCCGGCCCGACGCCTCGTTGATGTCCGCGATGATGACCTTGGCGCCCTCTTCCGCAAACCTGCGGGCGATGCCTTCGCCGAAACCGGACGCCGCGCCGGTCACGGCCGCGATCTTTCCGCCAAGCCGCATCTCTTGCTTCTCCATTACAGTTGAATCGAAGACGACGCAGTCTTGCGCTTGCCGGGTGGAAAAAAGACCGGCGGAGCGTATCATTATTTTAACGCATTTAGTCTAAGTTAACACTTTGGCGACCAAAAATGCCTGAACATGCGTCGACCGAGTCTGCTATCGTCGCGGGGCAGGCCACGCGGTTGTCACGATGAAGTATGTCGACCCCGCCGGGGGTGTTGCGCGGTCCGCCCGCGCCCCGAATTCGGGAGTGAAGGTCAAGGAATGAGTGGCGGTTCCATATTGCTGGTAGAAGACACGCCCTCGCTGGCGCGCCTGTACAAGAAGTATCTCGATGACGAGGATGTCGACGTTACGATGGTCGGCACCGGCAAAGAGGCACTGAAGGCGTTGAGCGCTGAGGTGCCGTCGGTGGTGCTGCTCGACCTCCGCCTGCCGGATATGGACGGTCTGGATATCCTCAAGGAAATCCATTCGCGCGAGCTGCCGAGCGAGGTCGTGGTGATCACGGCGCACGGTTCGATCAATGTCGCGGTCGAGGCGATGCGCAACGGGGCCTACGACTTCCTGGTCAAACCGTTCAACGCCGAGCGGCTGCTGGTCACGGTGCGCAATGCGCTGAAACACCGATCGCTGTCCGCCATCGTCAAGAAGATCAAGGATGGTTCTCGGGACAGCTATTTCGGCTTCATCGGATCGTCTCTGGCGATGCAGGCGGTCTACAGCACCGTCGATGCGGCCGCGGCGTCGAAGGCGACGGTGTTCATTACCGGCGAATCCGGCACCGGCAAGGAGGTGGCGGCCGAGGCGATCCATCGCCAGAGCCCGCGCAAGAACGGTCCCTTCGTTGCAATCAATTGCGGCGCGATCCCCAAGGATTTGATGGAGTCCGAGATCTTCGGCCACGTCAAGGGCGCGTTCACCGGGGCGCATGCCGATCGGGACGGTGCGGCCTCGCGCGCCTCCGGCGGCACGCTGTTCCTCGACGAGATCTGCGAGATGGACCTGGCCCTGCAGACCAAGCTGCTGCGCTTCATCCAGACGGGCACGTTCCAGAAGGTCGGCGGCTCGAAGAACGAGAAGGTCGATGTCCGTTTCGTCTGCGCCACCAATCGCGACCCGCTGGCCGAGGTCGAGGCCGGCAATTTCCGGGAAGACCTGTACTACAGGCTGCACGTGATTCCGGTTCATCTTCCGCCGCTGCGCGATCGCAACGGCGACGTCGTCGAGATCGCGCGGCACTTCCTGACCGCATACGCGGGCGAGGAGGGCAAGTCGTTCACCAGCTTCAGCCCGGAAGCGGAGCAGATCGTCGGCCAGTTCAACTGGCCGGGCAACATCCGCCAGCTCCAGAACGTGATCCGCAACATCGTGGTGCTCAACGAGGGCGAGACCGTAACGCCCGAGATGCTGCCGCCGCCGCTCAACGGCCTTTCGGTCGAGGCGACGCCGGCCGCGCCGCCCGGACAGGCGGCGGAGGCCGATGTCATCGAGACGCACACCGCAAATGCCGACAACGGCGAAATCATGCCGCTATGGAGGGTAGAGCGCGACGTGATCGAGCGGGCGATAGAGGCGTGCGATGGCAACATTCCCAAGGCGGCTGCCAAGCTGGGAATCTCGCCTTCGACCATTTACCGAAAGAAACTGAACTGGGAAGCCGAGGAGTCGAGCTCGGGCGGCTGAACGGCCGGCAGGGACGGCGCCGGGGCCCTCGCGTCGCCGGCACTCACACGGCCATGATTCGCCTCCCCGTGCCGGTAGCGCAACCCCCGATATCCCGTTGGTTCCCTCAGCCAGGTGGCGGATAGCCTGCGCGGTTAAATTCCTGCCAGCTCTCGGCCACCAGTTCGGGCAATTCGGTCATCAGCGCCGTCGTGAGGCCTGCATCACTTTGCGCGGCGGCGGCTTCGAGACGCTCCACCAGACGCTGCAGCCGCAGCGCGCCAAAGGTGCCCGAACTGCTCTTCAGGGCGTGCGCTTCGGCGGAGACCGAGTCGAGGTCCCCCGCCTCGGTGGCGGTCTGCATGCGCTTCAGTCGCTCGTCGGTTTCCGTCATGAAAGATGCGATCAGCTCGCCCAACAGCTCCGGGCCGGCATCGTTGCGAAGTTGTTCGAGCGTGTCGCGGTCGGCAAGGGCGGCGTCGCCGGGCGGCGAGGCCGGGTCCTCCGCCCCGCCATCGTCGCCGTCCGCTGGACCGGCATCCTCCGTGTTCGGCCCGGCTCCTCCCGCAGCGTCCTCCGCGGTGCCGGCATCGTCGGCAACGGGTGGGCCGATCAGGCGCTCCAGCACCGACGAGAGCATGCGCCGGTCGACGGGCTTGGAGACATGCTCATCCATCCCCGAATCGAGGCACAATTGCCGATCCTCGGCATTCATATGTGCCGTCATCGCGACAATCGGTATCGAACCATCCGGCGCCGGCAAATCCCGGATCTGCGAGGTGGCCTCGAAGCCATCCATGCCCGGCATCCGGATATCCATGAGCACGATGCCGTACAATCCGCCGTTTACGGCATCGACGGCTTGCTGTCCGCTCTCCACCGCGTCGCACTCATACCCCATCTTCTTGAGTATCGACACGCCGAGCAATCGATTGGTTTGACTGTCATCGACCAGCAGTACACGTTGTCCGCGCGCCTGCGCAGTATCACGTCTCGGCAGCGCCACCGTTTTCGGCGCCTCATCCTCCCGGCTGGTGTCGGCCGGAATTGCCTCGAATAGGCCGACGCCGCAATAGCCCAGAAACACGCCGTCATCGTCGATGCGAGGGACCCCGCTCAGGCGAATCGCCCGCCGCCTCGCGCCATCATGCAGGATCAGCCTGGCATCGGTCAGCCGACGATGCGCCTGCATGTTGTCGACGCATTTTGCCAGGCCCTCCTCGTCTTCGGTTCCCGCCGCCGACGCCAGTTCATCGACGCTACGACCGATCATCCAGCCCAGATCCTCCTGGCTGACCTCGCTGCGAACTGATGTGGCCAGCGAGAACCGGTGCAGTACATCGGTTTCCCATATCCACGCCCCGGCAGCGGAGATGATCAACCGCGATCTGTCCCGCTCGGATTCAGCATCGACCCAGCGTGCATGATCGCCCGTTACATCGAACGCGGTGACAGCGCTCCGGCCATCCGGCAGCCCCGTACGTGCCAACCGCACCCATGTTCCGCTGTCCAGCTGCCGCGGCTTCGAATACCCGTCCGCCGCGGCCTCCGCCGGCGTCTCGGGGGCCGCCAGGATGGCTGCGTCGGCATGACGGCTGCCCGGGGTCGTGAGCTTTTCGACATCCGCAAACATCGCACGCCAGCGATCGTTGAAGAACTCAAGGCGACCCGTCGCATCATATATCGCGAGCCCGAGCGGCAGCGATTCCATGAAAGAGCGGCCGGCTGCCATCGTTGGCGGGGCGCCGGCGGTGTCGGGCCGGGCCATCGGGAAGCGGTGCGCCGCCAGAAAGCCGAGGCCTGCCGCCGTCAGCACGACCAGACCGATCCAGATCACCGGCACGGGCATCTCCTCGACGGGATCCGGCACGACCACAAACTGGCCCACCAGCCCCGCAAAAGAGGCGACAAACAGCACCGCCAGACCGGCGAACAATAACACCCGAATTCTCAAACCGTTGATTCCTCGAGCTTGCGACGATGGGATACCCACCCACCGGGCCTGCACCGGCAATCCTGTCCCCCAAATCGGACGACGCGTCAAGGGAAGACAGGTTGCTTGCCAGGTTTCTTCGGTCGATGCATTAGTGGGGCATGATCCTTCTTTTCAGCGATTTCGGCTATGCGGGGCCCTATCTGGGGCAGATGCGGACGGCGATCCTGGCGTGCGATCCGGCGGCCGACATCGTCGACCTGATGCATGATGCGCCGCGCGGCGATCCGCGCGCGGCCGCATTCCTTCTCGCCGCCCTGGCTGAACGAATGCCGCGCGATTGCGTGTGTCTTGCGGTTGTCGATCCGGGCGTCGGCGGCGCCCGGCCGCCGCTGATCGTCGAAGCGGATACCCGGTTCTTCGTCGGGCCGGGCAATGGTCTGTTCGAAATTCTGCGGCGCCGCGCCGGCACCAGTCGGGTCTGGACCATCGACTGGCGCCCCGAAGAACTGTCGAGCAGCTTTCACGGCCGCGATCTGTTTGCGCCCGTTGCGGCGATGCTGCACACCGAGGTCTTTCCGGAGGCGACGGAGATTGCCTGGAGCGAACACTTCGCTTCCTGGCCCGACGACCTACCCGAGGCCATCTATGTGGATGGCTTCGGCAATGTCATGAGCGGTCTCAGGGCGTCCGGGTTTCGCCGCCAGGCGCGTTTCGAAGCGGCCGGTCGGGTGTTACGCTATGCCCGAACATTCTCGGAGGTCGCGCCGGGCGAGGCCTTCTGGTACGAGAACTCGATCGGCCTTGTTGAAATTGCCGTCAATCGCGGCAGCGCGGCCGGTGTGCTGGGGCTGAAGCCGGGCGATCCCGTACTGCCCGCCGGCTAGCCCGGGGAGAGCGAGTATATGGAACGCGGTGCGCATGCATTCGTCGATGATCCCCGCAACGATTCGGTTGCGGTTTACGTCAATGGCGAACTGGTGCCGCGAAGCGAGGCGGTTGTCTCGGTCTTCGACAGCGGATTCCTGATGGGCGACGGCGTCTGGGAGGGCATGCGGCTTCACAACGGGCGCGTCGCATTCCTGGACCGGCATCTGGATCGGCTTTACGAGGGTGCCAAGGCGATCGATCTAGACATCGATCTCGATCGGGCGGAGCTAAGCCGGGCGCTGTATGCGACTGTCGCGGCGAACGGCATGGAGTCGGGTGTTCACATCCGCCTGATGGTGACGCGCGGGCTCAAGTCGACTCCCTATCAGAGCCCTCGAGTCAATATCGGCGGACCCACTGTGGTGATCGTCGCCGAGCACAAATCGGCCGACCAGGCGGTCGTGGCGCGGGGCCTGAGCCTGTTCACGGTCCATGTCCGCCGCGGCGCGCCCGATGTCCTCGACCCCAAGCTCAACATGCATTCCAAGCTGAACTGCGTGACGGCGGCGATACAGGCGGACAAGGCCGACGCCGACGAAGCGCTGATGCTGGATCCGCACGGCTTTGTCGCCACCTGCAATTCGACGAACTTCTTCATCGTTCGCGCGGGCGCGGTGTGGACATCGACCGGCCGATATTGCATGAACGGCATCACCCGGGCGAACGTGTTGGCGCTGGCGCGGCAGAACGGGATCTCGGCGGAAGAGCGGGACTTCTCGCTTACCGAGGTTTACGGCGCCGACGAGGCATTCGTTACCGGCACGTTCGGCGGACTGACCCCGGTACGCGAGATCGACGGCCGGGCCATAGGCGCCGAAATTCCGGGTCCGGTGACGCGCCGCTTAACCGCGCTGTACGGCGCGCTGATCGAGCGCGAATGCCCGGCGCCGCGGCAGGCCTGACCGGCGTGACGGAAGTCCGAATTGCCATGTGGTCCGGGCCGCGCAACGTCTCCACCGCGCTGCTGCGATCCTGGGGCAACCGGGCCGACACGGCGGTATGGGATGAGCCGCTCTACGCCCATTACCTGACCCGCTGCACGCCCGACCATCCGGGCATCGACGAAGTCATTGCCGCGCACGAGACCGACTGGCGAAAGATCGTTGCGGCGATGCGGGGTCCGATCCCCGGCGGACGGCGAATCTTCTATCAAAAGCACATGGCGCACCACATGCTGCCGCACATCGACGATGCATGGCTGGAGCAGCTGTCCAGCGCGTTCCTGATCCGCGATCCGGCGGAGGTGCTGCTGTCGATGTCGAAGACCATGCGCGCGGTCACGCTGCAGGATACGGGCTTTCCCGATCAGCTTCGGCTGTTCGATCGGGTCCGCGCGCTCACCGGCGCCCTTCCGCCGGTCATCGATGCGCGGGACATCGGCACGGATGCCGAGGGGACGTTGCGGGCGCTGTGCGACGCGCTGTCGGTCCCGTTCGACATCGCCATGTTGTCCTGGCCGGCCGGGCCGCGCCCGACCGACGGGGTCTGGGGTAGGCACTGGTACCAGGGGGTCAACGCATCCACCGGCTTCCGGCCTTGGACCGCGCGCAGCGAGCCGCTGCCGGACAGGGTCGGGCCGCTGCTCGACGAGTTGAAGGGTTTGTACGAGACCCTGCACCGGCATCGGCTCCGGCCGTGACGGCGGGACTCACTGCTGTCCTTCGAGATCCATCTTCAGGCTGATCAGGTGAAGCAGGTCTTTGAGGGTGACCAGTCCGACCAGCTTCCCGTTCTCGAGAACCATCAGCCGGCTGTTGCCAGTCCGCCGCATCAGCTTGAGTGCATCGACCGCATCGAGATCCGCCGTGACCGTATTTTCCCCCGAGGTCGGCGACATGATCTCGGAGACGCGCGCGACGTCCCATTTTTCGCGCGGCACCTGCTTGATCTGGGCAATGCCGACGCCGCCGCGCACACCGGATTCATCGACCACCGGGAACATTTCGTGATAGTGGACGTAGACGAAATCGTTCACCAGCCGCTGGACCGTAATATCGCGCGGCACGGTGACCAGATCGCGCACCATGAAACGCCGGACCGGCTCGCCCTCAAAGATGCGGCGTGTCTGCAGTTGCATATAGGAGCTTGCGGCGGCGGCCCGCAGGAACATGCCGATCAGCGCATACCAGATCCCGCCGATCACGTTGCCCGAGACAAGATTGAGCAATCCCAGCGCGATGAGCACGAAGCCGAAGATCGATCCGGCATTGGCCGAAAGTCGCGTCGCCCACTGAATGTTGCCCGTCCAGTGCCACAAGGCGGCCCGCAACATGCGGCCACCGTCGAGCGGGAATGCAGGTACCAGATTGAACACCGCCAGCATCGTGTTGACGAAGCTGAGCCAGCCGATTACGGCGAGGAGCGCGACCGGGGCGCCGGTGCCCTCACCGAGCAGGACAAGCACATAGGACGCCAGGGCAAGCAGACCGCTTGCGATGGGCCCGGCGACGGCCATCAGAAACTCTGCCCGCGCCGTTGGTGGCTCGTCCTCCATCTCGGCGACGCCGCCGAAAATGAACAGCGTGATTCCTCTGATCGGCATGCCGTAACGACGCGCAACCAGGGAATGGCTGAGTTCATGGAATATGATCGAGGCGAACAGACCGGCGGCCCCGGCCACGCCCATCCAGAGATATGTGGCCGGCGACAGGCCCTGCTGCGCCTGCGGGAAATACCCGCCCGCCAGTGACCAGGTCACCAGAACCGCCAGTATCAGCCAACTGGCGTCGACCTTGACGGCAAAACCGAAGATCTCGAACAGCCTGATGCTGCGTCCGAACATCGCCTAGGCTTCCCTTATCCCACGGTACCGAATCATTGTTTGCCCTCATGGTGCCGGTCGGGCTGCCCGGTTTCCCCGGTTCGCGGAGCCGGGTGAAGCCAGGAGCGGATGCGGCGTCTGAGCGGCGGGACGTCAAGCGCGACCAAGACCAAACCCAGTGGAATCATCCATAACCCGAGAACGGGAAGAAACCAGAAGACACCGCCCGCCATCAGCAAAAGTCCGACGACGGTCCGCAAGCCGAAAGGTAGCTTCAACCGACCCCACGCGAACGCGCGGCGCAACCGGCGCATAAATAGGGTCTTGCGGTCTTCGGCCAGGTGCTTCTTGCCTCCGGTTGGCGAATCCTGGTGCCGGCGTCCACGCGGCGCCCACAACCCGTTCATGTGGTTTGGGGTGAACCCGCGGGCAAGGGCGGGACGGCATCCGACTGACGCCGTCAATCCGCCGCCGGCCGCCCCGTCGTCTCAGCTGCCCGAGAACATCGCGGTCAAGGCGCCGCCGAAGCTCCCCTCTTCAAGGTATTTCATACCGAAGATCCCGCCGACGATGATCGAGACCGACGCGATTATCGAGCCGATGGCGAGCGTCGAGGTGCCGGTGATGCCCTGTCCGATCGTGCAGCCCAGCGCCAGGATGCCTCCGGTACCCATCAGCGCGCCGCCCAGCAGGTGACGCATCATGTCCTTCGGGTCGTTGAAGCTCTCGATGCTGAACGTCCGTGTCGCCATGGCCATGACGAATGATCCCGCGATCACTCCGCCGACCACGGCAATGCCGAAATTGATCGTCGCGCCCGAAAACGTCATCAGGTAGACGAGAGCCTCGCCGGTCGGGCTGACGAAGGTCAACGAGGACAGCTGCGTCGGCTCGAAATCGTCAAAGCCGACCACGCCGGTCGCATACCAGCCGGCTGGGATCAGCAGGCCGATGATAAGGCCGGCGGCGACATCCCGCTTCGAGGCGCGGAATTGCGCGTCCTTGAAGCAGAAGCCCAGCAACGCGCCGGCCAGCAAGAAGGTGACGACCCATCTGATTCCGCCGGCCGAGGCACCGGTGGCGCCCGCAAGCAGGTCCGGGATACCCTGCGTTTCGAACGACGCGGAGAGATCGATATTGGTGGCGGCCTCCATTTCCACCCGCCCCATTCCGATCAGTCCGCGCAGCGTCATATAGGCGAAAATGCCGAGCACGATGGCGACGACCAGGGATTTGAGATTGCCCGCGCCGAGCCGCACCAATGTCTTGTTGCCGCAGCCCCCCGACAGCGTCATGCCAAAGCCGAACATGAGACCGCCGATGACCGCGCCGAGCCAGCCGAGATTTGGTGTCAGGTAAATCGAACCGCTCAGGTCGACGATATCGAGCCCATACATCACCTGGCTGACCAGCATCGCCGTCGCGACCGCGAGCATCCAGGCACGAAAGCGGCTCCAATTCCCCATCAGGACCATGTCGGATATGGCACCCATCGTACAGAAATTCGTGCGCAGCGCCGTCGCGCCGAAGATTCCGCCGAGGCCGAATCCCAAGAGGGCTACGATCGTGCCGGTGGGCATTTCTTCCATAGGTGACTTCCTCTCTTCGCCACATTCTAAGCCAAAGCCCGCCGTGTCCCAGCGGGTCGGCGGGCGGCGGATTGCGTCCGTCTTATCAGTTGCAAGAAATCGAATATATAATCTGCCACCAGCCGGTACGTTGATGCAAGCCCGTATCGACCCTCGTCAAGCGTGCGCCTCGCCGGATGCGCGCGCCTGTCTCCGGGCCGCGGCGACCCATTAAGGAACTGGTTAAGATTCGCGGATACTCTTCGAAGGTCTGGAGCCAGGAGCCATGACCGGACTCGAAGCGAACCAGCATTACGACCTGTGGGTCGACCGGTGCCGCGAGCACCTCGCAAGAGGCGCGGCAAGCAATGAGCTTGCCGCCTGGATGCAGTCGGAGGGCGTGAGCGCCGATATGGTCGTGGACATCCTGACGGCCGCCGGAGCCGTGCAATCCGCCGGCGATGCGCCGGACGGCCGGCCCGAGGAAGCCGCGCTCCCGCAAGCGCAAATACCGCCTGCCGCGCCCGGATCGACGCAAGACCAGGCCCCGCCGCAGATGGCGAGCGAGGCGCCGCTCGCGACGGAACGCGAGACGCCGCGAACGCAACTCGCCGGCACGGCGGAGAAGGTCCCCGGCCCGTCGGGTGCCGCGGCGCTCGCGCCGGGCGAGGCCGGTCAAGACCTAAAGCACCCTGATACGCGTCCGTCCCGTCCTCCACCGTCGAGCCTGTTCGGCAGGCCGCGGCCGCCCGGGGACGTTGCTGCCGCACCGCCAGCGCCGGATCCCGCCCGACCCGAGGTGTCGGCGCGCGGGAAGACGGCGCCCCAGCAACCGGCCGTCGCGCCGGCCGCGTCGGCTCGCGGCGGGACCGACATCCCGGAGGACCGTCCGGACCCCACCTTCCACGGATATGTCGACGACGACCTGGCGGGTGGCGATCAAGATCCGGCCGAAGCTGCGCCCGACGGTGCCGCGGTGACGCCGCCGGGTCGGTCGCCGCAAGATGCCGGAGCCGATGAACCGGCGACGGTAGCCGGGATCGCCGACCCGGTCGTCCCCGTCGAATCGCATCACATGGACGAACAGCTCGACCGGGTCGAGACCTCGGGCGATCGCATGACCGACCCGGATTCGGACGAGGGTGCGACGATGCAGTACGACCCCGACCGCGCGGCATCCGAGATGGCGGACGACGAGCACGCACCGGCGGACCATGCGCATGAAGCGTCGGCCGGCGACCCCGCGGACGCCCGGACCAGCGAACTCGAGGCGCAAGCCGGCCGGCCATCCCGACAATCGCGACAGGGGCGCGGGTTCGGCCGCCGCAGCGGCACGCCTCGACACGGTGATCGGCGCCGCGACGAGGCGTTGCCGGCGACCGCGGACGAGCCGGCGGTCGAGGCGCCCAGCTCCGGAACCGCGGGGCCGCGGGCAGGATTGGCAAGCGAGCGGGAGCAGGATGGGCGCCCGCGCGAAGATGATGCGGCGCGGCGTCCGGCCATAACGTCGGCCGAGGACCTCCCGGAGACCGGGGACGAACTCGCCGCCGCGGCAAAGCGACTCGGGATCAGCTTTCGCGACGATCCGAGGTCGGGTCGGGGCGATTTCGATGGCGAGGACGACGAGACGGTTCGCGCGGCGCAGGAACTCGGGATCAGCTTCCGCGACCAGCCGGCAGCCGCGGCGGTTTCCGCATTCGATGAGGTGACCGCAAGGGCGGCCCAGGAGCTCAGGATAAGTTTTCGCGATGCCACGGAGTCCAAGCCGAGGCCGAAGAGCCTGTTGCGACGGTACTGGCCGATGATCGCCTTGATGCTGCTCGCTGCGATCGGCATGCCGATCGCCGCGGTCATGTTGCTGTATTTCGGTGACTGATCCGCGGGCCGTCCCGCGCGTCGCGTCCAATCGGCGTTAACCCGATCGCAACCCGGATCCCGTATCATCGGTACGGGGCTGAGGTTCAGTGGAGTCCACCATGCGCGTGGAGATTGGCGTATTTTTCGCAGAGGGCCCCCTCACCGAAGAGGATGCGCTGCGCAGGCATCGCGCCTGCTGCGCCGGGATCGCGGCCGAGCCGGAAGAGCCGGTATCCGCACCACACCTCGATCCGTTCCTCGACGATCTGACCGAGCGCTACCCCGCGCTGGACTCGTTGACCGCGGACCAACGCGAGCAGTCTCCTTGGGCCCGCCGGTTCGATGTGAACGGCGACCAGGCCGTCATCACCCTGAACGGCCGGAAGTGCGCGGAGGCGGTCGATCTGATCATGAATCTGGCCGAGCGGCACGGCCTTGTCTGCTTCGATCCGGGGACCCGGTCGATCCTCAGCGCGCCACCCGGCGTTCAAGTCGAGGATCCGGCGGGTAGGGCGGTCTGGCCGCTGGTACTGGCAACCCTGTCGCTCGCCCTGATCGGGGTCCTGCTGCCACACTGATACGCGCCGCGGCTGGCCGCGCCGATCCCGGACCCCAGGCCTATCCGACCGGCGCGTCGCAAGCCTGACGGGGAGACACTTCGAACAGGCAGTGATCCGCATCGAATTCCGCGGCGCATCGCGTCTCCCGGCAGGTCGCCCGGTAATCGGCGCCGCTGGCCGCGCCGACCCAGTCCATCGCGGCGGCGAACGCGCCGTCGAACATGTAGCAGACGCGGCGACCCGTCTTGCCGAAGCCCGCGACGAGCGCCGAATGGTCGAGACGCGCGCTGGCGGTGCCGGCGGCCGCGTCGATCGTGATCAGGGCAAACCGGCCCCAGCCGCGCCCGGAAAGCCGGTCGAGATAGTGCTGGAAGACCTCGATCCCCTCAAGCGCGTGGCGCTTCGCCTGAACCTCGCACCAAGCATAGGTCGCATCGTAGGCGGCGCCGTAGAGCCTCTGGCGATAGCCATCGACGCCAATGGCCTCCTCGATCGCCTTCTGGATATTCACAAAGAAGGCGCGCGGGGTATATATCATCGGCACGCCGTCCGTCATCCAGTGGCCGGTCTGCGGATCTACATCGATCGGGATCTTCGGTGCCTGCATGGCGATCTCCTTGTGCTTGCCAGGGGGGCCACGTGCGCAGCCCGGGCCGGTCCGATAGGATGCCGTCGTCCCGCGGCCCGACTGCAGCGCGAAACGAGGAAGCATGGCGCGTAAGACTATAGCGACACCGATCGCCGGCGCATCCGGCTTCATCGCCGGCCTCGTCGGGCTGGCCCTTGCGGCACCGCTCCTGGCCGCCGACGCGACCGTTCTGGCCGACGCCATCCTACGGGCCGACGCCAGCGGCGCGGCAACGCCACGCGTCTCGGAACTGGATCCGGCCATCGACCTCGACGGCGCCTACCGGGTGCAGCAGCGTGTCGTCGATCGCAAGCTCGCCGCGGGCGATGCGGTGATCGGCTACAAGGCCGGGCTGACCGGCAAGCTGGCGCGCTGGTGGTTCGACATCGAAGACCCGGTCTTCGGCGTGTTGCTGGCGAGCGGACGGCGCCACGACGGTGCGACGATCGGCGAGCCCGCCGGGCGCCACATGTTGTTGGAGGCCGAGATCGCCTTCGTCGCCGGGGCGCGGATCGAGGGGCCGGTCGCCGACGTGGCGGCGCTGAAGCCGCTGATCCGCGGCGTCGCGCCGGTGATCGAGGCGCCGGCCGGCGGCTTCCCGAAGAGCGAGGCGCGCAAGCTGACCGTGGCCGACATCGTCGCCAACAACGTCTCGGCGCATGTCCTGATCGTCGGCAAGGAGCATTCGCCCGACGGTCTGGACCTCAAGAAGCTGACGGCGACCCTGTCCCGCGACGACCGGCAGGTCAGCAAGGGTACCGGCGCCGATGCCATGGGCGATCCGTGGACCGCGGCGCTGTGGCTGGTCAACGTCGCCGTCCGGCAGGGCCGCGTCATCGAGCCGGGCCATTACCTCTCCACCGGCGTCATCGGCAAGCGGATCGAATCGGAGCCCGGCCGCTATGTCGCCGAGTTCGGGGAACTGGGGAGGATCGAGTTCGAAGTCAAGTGACCGGCCGGGTTGCCTCCGCCAGCCACGCCGCCGTCTCCTTGTCCAACAGCGGCGTCAGCGCCTCGCGCACCCGCGTGTGGTAGGCGTCGAGCCATTCGATCTCGGCGGGGAGCAGGAGGGACGTATCGACGAGTTTCAGGTCGATCGGCGCCAGCGTCAGGGCCTCGAAGCCGAGCATCGTCTTCTCCGCGCCGTCGATCTCGACCGGCACAACGCAGACCAGGTTCTCGATTCGGATGCCGTAGGCGCCTTCCTTGTAATAGCCGGGCTCGTTGGAGACGATCATACCGGGCTTCAGCGCCACCGTGTTGGGGATCTTGGAGATGCGCTGCGGGCCCTCATGGACGGAAAGGTAGCTGCCGACGCCGTGGCCGGTGCCGTGGTCGTAGTCGAGGCCGGCCTGCCACAGCGCGGTTCGGGCCAGCGCGTCGAGCTGGGCGCCGCTGGTGCCCTCGGGGAAGCGCGCCGTGGCGATGGCGATATGGCCCTTCAGGACGCGGGTGAAGCGGTCGCGCATCTCGGGTGTCGGCTCGCCGATGGCGATTGTGCGGGTCACGTCCGTCGTGCCGTCGAGATACTGGGCGCCGGAATCGACGAGATAGAGCTCGCCGGGCTTGAGCGCGCGGTCGCTCTCGGGCGTCACCGAATAGTGGACGATGGCACCGTTGGGGCCGGACCCCGAGATTGTGCGGAACGACAGGTCGCGGATGTTCTCGCCCTCGAAGCGCAGCGCGCGCAGCCGGTCGGCGGCGGCGATCTCTGAGAGGCCGCCTTTCGGGGCCTCGGTCGTCAGCCAGCACAGGAACCGCGTCAGCGCCCCGCCGTCGCGGCGATGCGCCGCCCGCGCACCTTCGATCTCGACCGCATTCTTGCAGGCCTTGGGCAGCTGGCAGGGATCCGCCTCCTTGACGATTTTTGCGCCCGCCTTGCCGAGGCGATCGAACACCAGCGCGGATGTTGCGGCCGGATCGGCCAGTACCCGGGAATTGCCGAGGGCCCACAGCGCCGGCTCGAACTCGTCCCGCGGGCGGATCGTAACCTCGTCGCCGAGATGGGCGGCCAGATCCGGGCCGGTCTTGGCCGGATCGACGAACCATTCGACGCGGCCGTCCGCATAGACAGTCGCGAAGGACAGCGGCAGCGGCGTGTGGCTGACGTCCCCGCCGCGCACGTTCAGCAGCCATGCGATCGAATCAGGCGCCGTGATTACGGCGGCGTCCGTGTCCTTCTCGGCTAGCGCCTCGCCGACGCGCCTGCGCTTCGCATCCGATGCCTCGCCGGCGAAGGCGAGGTCGTGCGGCACGACCGGCGCCGCGGGCGCTACCGGGCGGTCGGTCCAGACCGAATCCAGCGGGTTGGTCTCGGCCGCGACCAGCTCACCGCCCGCCTTCTCGGCCGCCGCGCGCCAGCTTTCAAGCGCCGTCTCGGTGTGCAGCCAGGGATCGTAGCCGAGCCGGCCACCCTCGGGCAGGTGCTCCGCGATCCAGTCCTTCGGCGGCTGTTCCGTGATGTGGCGGATCTCGAACAGCGATTCGTCGACCTGGTCGCGAATCTGCAGCGTATAGCGCCCGTCGGTGAACACCGCCGCCTTATCCGCCAGCACGACCGCGACGCCCGCCGAGCCGGTGAAGCCGGTCAGCCAGGCCAGCCGCTCGGCCGAGGGCGGCAGATATTCGTTCTGGAACTCGTCGGAATGGGGAACGACGAAGCCGTCCAGCTTCTGCCGCGCCAACTCTTCTCGCAATGATTCCAACCGGTCTCGCATCCGCTCCCGTCTCCCGCGATCCTCCGACAAGCTAGGCGCAGCCCGGCATGCCGGCAAGGGGTTACCGAAAGAGCTGCACGGCAAGGAAGCCGACACTGATGGCGAAGCCGACGACGGGGATCCACATCGGATAGACACGCACCCCTGGCGGCGCCGGCTCCCGCCGTCGCTTGACCAGCGCCAGCGCCAGGTTGACCAGGCTGAACACCACCAGCACGATGACCGAGGTCAACTCCGCCAGCCCTTCCAGCGGGATGCCCAGGGCCAGCACCAGGACCACCCCGCAAACCAGGCCGGTCGCCGGCAGCGGCGTGCGCAGGCGCGGGTGGACCCGGGCAAGGACGGCCGGCAATTCGCCCTGATCGGCAAGGCCATAGATCACGCGCGAGGCCATGATCATCTGAATCAGCGCGCCGTTCAGCACCGCGGCGACGGCGATCGCGCTGAGTATGTCCGAGCCGCCTCCTGTGGCCCGTTCGTAGATGGTCGCCAGCGGTGCTGCGCTCGCGGCAAGTTCGGCCGGCGGGACGGTCAGCACCGCCGCGAACGAGATCGCGATATAGAGCAACGCCGAGATCGCCAGGGTCAGGAGGATCGCGAGTGGCATGCTGCGGGTGACGTCCCGCGCTTCCTCGGCCACGTTGACCAGATCCTCGAAGCCGAGGAAGGCGAAAAAGGCCAGCATTGCCCCGGCCATGATCCCGGCCCACACAGCGCCATGCGCTGGCGGGATGAATTCGCCGGCGCGGGCCGGCAACTCCCCGAAGCTGGTCCTGGCTGCCCAGATCACCAGCACCAGGCCGCCGATCTCCAACACCGTGAAGAGCGCCGCCGCGGTTACCGATTCGCGGATCCCCCAGGCGGCGAGGCCGGTGAGAATGGCCAGCACCAGGATCATGCCCGGCACCGCTGGCAGCTTGACGAAGACGTTGATATACCCGATCGAGCCGGCGACGATGGTGGCGGAGGATACGGTGCCGGCCAGCGCCACCATCAGGCCCACGGTCAATGCCAGGGCGTGCGAGCGGAAGCCCTCGCGGACGTAGATCGCCTCGCCGGCGCTGCGCGGGTAGCGCGCCACCAGCTCGGCGAACGAGAACGCCGTAAACGCGGCGAGCAGCGATGCGATCAGGAACGAGATCGGCGCCCACATCCCGGCCCGGCCCGCCACCTTGCCGACCAGCACGAAGATGCCGGCGCCAATCGTCGTGCCGAGCCCATAGAAGGTCAGCAGGGGCAGTGTGAGGCGGCGGCTGAGCGGGGCGTGCGCGTGATCGGCCATGACCGTCGACAGTGGCCCGACGCGACGGCGTCGGCAATGATCCAGCGCAAAGACCGAGGTGAACCGGCCTAGGACGCGGGCGGCGGCCCGTCACTGGGCCCGACCGTCAGCCGGGCTGGCTCGGTTCGCAGCTCGGCCCACGGATCTCGAGGCTTCGCAGCAGATCGCCGTAGGTCCGGATCCGGTCGATTTGCTCGTCGCTCACGATCACGCCGTACAGCTCTTCCGCGGCGATCACGACGCGCAGCAGGTCGACCCCGTCGAGCCCTAGGACCCGACGTAGACTGTCGCCCGGTCTGAGCGCGCGCACATCGCGGCCGGTCAGCCTGGCGATCAGGCCTCGCAACAATCCATCATCACGTGGTTCTGCCATGACCGTGACTCCTCTGTGTCGCCACCGCCGTACATCCCGAGGGAACGGCGCCGCGACGGTCCGGTGATCTGCCCGGCGGCACCGCCAACGGGCCGATAGAACCATAGAGGGTGCGAAATGGAAAGAGCTTCGCATTGCATATCGCGACGTCGCGGCGTTCGCCGAGGCAGGGCCCGCCAGCCGTCTGCGAACGGCGTCATTCGACCCCATGCCCTAATGTGCTCCGCGAATCGGCGCGGCCGGACCGCGCCCTGAGCCTTATGCCCGGAGCCGCGCGTTCTCGGGATCGTAGGGGCTCTCTTCGATGACCGTTGCCTTCAGCAGGTCGCCCAGCACGTCGATCTCGACTTCGGTGCCGACCGCCGCGTGTTCGGGGCGCAGGAAGCCGAGGGCGAGGCTCTTGCCGACCCGCCAGCCATAACCGCCGGCGGTGGCGCGGCCGACCATCTCGCCGCCGAGGAAGAGGGGCTCGTTGCCCAGCGCGTCGGCGTCGGTCACGCCATGCACCTCCAGGGTGACGAACTGGTTCGCGAAGCCCTTCTCGCGCCAGGCGACCAGCGCGTCGCGCCCGATGAAATCGCCCTTGTTCGGATGGACCAAGCGGTCGAGACCCGATTCGTATGCCGCGTACTCGATCGACAGCTCGGTGCCGACCAGCCGGTACGACTTTTCCAGCCGCATCGAGTTCATCGCGCGGATGCCGAAAGGCCTGACGCCAAGATCCTCGCCCGCGGCGAACAGCGCATCGAAGATATGGTTCTGCATCTCGATCGGATGGTGGATCTCCCAGCCGAGCTCGCCGACGAAGTTGACCCGCACCAGCCGGCAGCGGGCGACGCCGACGTCGCTGAACTGCGAGGACAGCCACGGGAAGGCCGCGTTCGAAAAGTCGCAGTCCGAGACGCGGCCCATCAGCTCACGCGATTTCGGCCCGGCCACCACCAGCACGCCATGCTGGGTGGTGATCTTCTCGAGCCGGACCGAGCCGTCATCGGGCACCTGCTTGGAGAGGTAATCCCAGTCGAAGCGCTCCAGCGCGCCGGCCGAGACGAGGTAGAAGTCGTCCGGTCCGTCGCGGGTGACGGTGAACTCCGAGCGCACGCCGCCTTGTCGGTTCAGCGCGTGGCACAGCCCGACGCGGCCGACCGTCTTGGGCAG
>CP070634.1:1380085-1385601 GCA_020356105.1 Rhodospirillales bacterium
CGGTCGCCGGCATCGCCGAGGCCGGGCAGGATGTAGCCGTGGTCGTTGAGCTCGCGGTCGATCGCCGCGGTATAGACCGGCACGTCCGGATGCGCTGCCGTGAAGGCCGCGATGCCTTCCGGCGCCGCCAGAAGGCAGACGAACTTCATCTTGTTCGCCCCCGCCTGCTTCAGCCGCGCAACGGCGGCGATCGCGGAATGGGCGGTCGCCAGCATCGGGTCGACGACGATGCACAGCCGCTCGCCGATCGAATGCGGGACCTTGAAGTAGTACTCCACGGCCTCCAGCGTCTCGGGATCGCGGTAGAGCCCGACATGGCCGACGCGCGCCGAGGGGATGAGGTCGAGCATGCCCTGCAGCAGCCCGTCGCCGGCGCGCAGGATCGAGACGAGGCACAGCTTCTTGCCGCCGAGCACCGGGGCCTGCATCGTCTCGAGCGGCGTTTCGATGGATTCCGGGACGACCGGCAGGTCGCGCGACACCTCGTAGAGCAGCAACAGGCTGATCTCGCGCAGCAGCTCGCGGAACAGGGCGGTCGGCGTGTCCTTGCGCCGCGCCAGGGTCAGCTTGTGCTGCACCAGCGGGTGGTCGATGACGGTAACGTCGGCATCGCTCATCGTCTGTCGTCCCTTTCCTCGGCGGTGCCCGGATCGCGCCATTAGAGCCGATCCAGCCCCCGAACGCCACCGCGCCGGGCGCGTTCCGTCGGCGGAATTACGCCGCCGCGCCGTGCAGGGCCCGCCAGACCCGATGCGGCGTCGCCGGCATCTCGAGGTCGGTGACGCCGCGTTGCGCCAGCGCGTCGATGATCGCGTTCATGACGGCGGCAAGCGAGCCGACGCAGCCGGCCTCGCCGCATCCCTTGACCCCGAGCGAGTTCTTGGTCGTCGGCTGCGGGTTCATGCCGATGCGGATCTCCGACAGGTCGTCCGCCCGCGGCATCGCGTAGTCCATGAACGAGCCGGTCAGCAGCTGCCCCGAATCCGCATCCCAGACGATCTGTTCGAGGAGGATCTGGCCTGCCCCCTGGGCGATGCCGCCATGCATCTGCCCCTCGACGATCATCGGGTTCACCACCACGCCGAAATCGCCGACCGCGCCGTAGCCCTGGATCTCGACGCGGCCGGTCTCCGGGTCGATCTCGACCTCGCAGATGTGGCAGGCATTGGGATAGGTGGTGGCGTCGGGGGCGTACTCGGCATGGGATTCGAGGGTGCGCCCGGTCTCCGCGGCGTGGCGGCAGACCTCGCGGAGCGCGATCGTCCGGTCGGTCCCGGCGACGGTGAAGACGCCTTCGGCGAATACGATGTCGGCCGCGGCAGCCTCCAGCGCGTCGGCGGCGACCGACTTGGCCTGTTCGATGACATCGAAGGCCGCCATGCGCACGGCGCCGCCGCCGATCGTGATCGAGCGCGAACCGAAGGTGCCGGCGGCGGTCGGCAGGACGGCGGAATCGCCCTGCTGGAAATCGACATCGTCGAATCCGAGCCCGAGATATTCGGTCAGAAGCTGGCGGAACGCCGTTTCGTGCCCCTGGCCATGCGCGCAGGTGCCGGCCTTGAGGATTGCGCGCCCGTCGGCGCCGAGATCCAGCACCGCCTCCTCGCCCCGCTCCATCTTGCCGGCGCTCTCGATGGCGTTGATGACGCCGCGGCCGCGCAGCCGCCCACGGGACGCGGACTCCGCCCGCCGCGCCGCGAATCCCGCGTGGTCCATCAGCGCCAGCGCCTTGTCCATGTTGCCCGCGAAATCGCCGGAATCGTAGTTGAAGGTCAGCGCCGTCTGGTAGGGAAACTCGTCCGGCCGGATCAGGTTGCGCCGGCGCAGCTCGACCGGGTCGATGCCGGTCTGCCGTGCCGCCGCGTCGATCAGCCGTTCCAGCACGTAGATCGCTTCCGGGCGGCCAGCGCCGCGGTACGCCGACGTCCCGTTGGTGTTGGTGAAATAGGCGTCGACCTCGACATGGATCGCCGGCGTGCGGTAGACGCCGGCAAGGCACCCGATGTTGCCGACCATCGGGTTCGGGCCGTTGCCGTAGACATACGCCCCGGTGTTGGTCGCGGTGCGCACGCGGATGGCGAGGAAATTCCCGTCCCCGTCCAGCGCCATCTCCGCCATCGTCAGATTGTCGCGGCCCTGGTCGTCGGCCTGGAAGCTCTCGCTGCGCTCGCAGGTCCATTTGACCGGCCGGCCGATGCGCTTGGCCGCCCACATCGCCAGCACCTGCTCGTGATAGGGGGCGCTGCGGTTGCCGAAGCCGCCGCCCATGTCGTGGCAGACGACGCGCAGCCGATCGCGCTCGATTTTCAGGACCGGCTCGGCGAGGAAGTTGATCGCCCGGTTGGGCGACTGGGTGCCGGTGATCAGCGTGTAGCTGTCGCGCGCCGGATCGTACTCGCCGATGACCGCGCGCGGCTCCAGCGGGGTCGGCTGGACGCGCGAGATCGGCACCTCCAGGCGGACGACATGCGCGGCTTCGGCGAAGGCGGCGTCGACCGCATCGCGGTCGCCGGCCTCGTGATGGAAACAGTGATTGTCCGGGCAGTCGGCGCGGATCGCCGGTGCGCCCGGCGCCAGCACCTGGCGCAGCGAGGTGACGGCGGGCAGCGCCTCGTAATCGACCTCGATCAGCTCGGCCGCGTCCTTCGCCTGGTTCACCGTTTCGGCGATGACGAAGGCGACATGGTCGCCGACATAGCGAACCGAATGCCGGTTCAGCACGGGTCGCGGCGGCTGGTACATGGGCGCGCCGTCGCGCTTTTTCATCTGCCGCGCACAAGGGATATCGCCCAGCTCGTCCGCGGCCACGTCTTCGCCGGTCAGCACCGCGATCACGCCGGGCGCTGCTTGCGCCGCTTTCGTGTCGATGCCGCGGATCAGCGCGTTGGCATAGGGCGAGCGCAGCACGTAGCCGCGCGCCGCGTTCTCGGGCACCAGGTCGTCGGTGAAGCACCCTTCGCCTTTGAGGAATCGGGCATCCTCGATGCGACGTGATGCGGCGCCGATGCCGCCTCCGATTGCGCTCATTTCGGCTCTCCCGTGTGGCTGATCGCGAGTTTAGAAGCAGGTCGCGCGAACGGAAAGCATCGTGTTCGCGATCCGCCCGACGTGCGCCAGCCCGGCGGCGTTGTCATTCATCCGCCGTTGCGGCCGCCTTGATCGCGTCGTACTGCTGCTCGAGCTCGGTCGCCACCGCCGCCGCCACCTCCTCGACGTCGCCCGCGCGGGATTGCGGTGCGCCGCGCCGCCACTGCTCGATATAGGCGTCGGTGCCGACCAGCCCCTTGCGCATGGCGACGGCGTCGATCAGCACCTGGAAGCGGTCGCTGAGTTGCAGCTTCTTCTTCGCCCGGCCCTCCCGCGCCTCGACCATCGACGGGATGTTCTGCCAGTAGAGGATGGTGTAGTCCGCCATTGCCGGCCTTCTCCCGGTTACGCCGCGTCACCCGGGTATACGCTACGACCGGCGGTCCGGCAATCGGGCGGGCGCGAAACTATCGCTCGACGGCACGCCGCAAAAGCATTAGGAGCATTTCGAGATTGACGAGGCCGGCATGAGGTCGCGCCGGCGGTGCGGGAACACGGCGATGGCGAAGTCACTCACGGTCACGATCACCGACAAGACCGCGGCGCCGGATGGCAAGGCCGCGCGGGCCGCGCCCGACGAGACCTATCTCGAGGCCGCGCAGCGCGCCGGCTTCGAGATCGCCGCTACCTGCGGCGGGCGCGGGCGCTGCCGGTCCTGCCGCATCAAAATCCTCGAGGGCGCGGTGCCGCCGCCCGGCATCTCAGACCGCGTCCAGCTCGGCCATGACGAGGTGCATGAGCGCTTCCGCCTTGCCTGCCAGACGAAGGTGATCGCCGACAGCGCCATCCTGATCGCCCCGCCGAAGACCGAGACCGGCCACAAGATCCTCGCCGCCAAGGGCCGCGCCGCCGGCCTCTCCCTCGATTGCGGCATCGACAAGCGCCACATACGCGCCGCCGCGCCGGCCGACGAGAACGAGCGCAATTCCGACTGGGACGCGGTCCACACGGCGTATGGCGATGGCCTCACCGACACGCCGCCGGTGGAGATCCTGCGCCGCCTGCCGGCGCTGTTGCGCGGACAAGGCGGGTCGCTGACCGTCACCACCTTCAACGGCCGCGTCATCGCCATCGAGGCCGGCGACACGGCGGCCCACAGATACGGCATGGCCTTCGACATCGGCACCACCAGCATCGTCGGCTCGCTGATCGACCTGGAAACGGGTGAGGAGCTGGCCGCCGTCGGCGGCCTCAACCCGCAGGCCGTCCATGGCGGGGATCTGATGTCGCGTATCGCCTATGCCCAGTTCGAGCCGAAGAAGCTACAGACCCTGCGCGCCAAGGTCCTGGGCGCGGTCAACGGGTTCGTTGCCGAGGCCTGCGAAGCGGCCGGCATCGACGCTGCCCATATCCATAAGGTCGTCGTCGTCGGCAACACGGTCATGCACCACGTCTTCCTCGGTATCGATCCGACCCATGTCGGCCTTGCGCCCTACGCGCCGGCGGTGCGCGATGCGATCGAGCTGCCGGCCGCCGAGCTGCCCCTCAAATCCGTGCCCAATGCGAT
Source organism: Rhodospirillales bacterium (assembly GCA_020356105.1). Classification (GTDB taxonomy): domain Bacteria; phylum Pseudomonadota; class Alphaproteobacteria; order UBA8366; family JADFVY01. Next base: position 1,384,680 of record CP070634.1, read on the forward strand.
CGTCTGCCTGTTGCCGCTGATCGCGGGCTTCGTCGGCGCCGACACGGTGGCCGCCGTGCTGGCGACGCGCCTCGACGAGTCGGCGGAGATCCGGGCGCTCGTCGACATCGGCACCAATGGCGAGGTCGTCATGGGCTCGCGAGACAAGCTGATGGCCTGCTCGGCGCCGGCCGGCCCGGCGCTGGAGGGCGCGCAGATCCGCCACGGCATGCGCGGTGCCGTCGGCGCCATCGAAAAGGTGTCGATCGAAGACGACGTCTCGCTGGGCGTCATCGGCGAGGTCAAACCCGTCGGCATCTGCGGCTCCGGCCTCATCGACGCGATTGCCAAGATGCTGGAATCGGGTGTGCTCGACCCTTCCGGCCTGTTGCGCGGCGACGACCGCGCGGACCTCGCCCCGGCGCTGGCCGCGCGCCTTTCCCGCGACGAGGCCGGCGTTTCCTTCGCGCTCGCCCGGGCGGCGGAGTCCGGGATCGACGAGGATATCAGCCTGAGCCAGGGCGACATCCGCCAGCTGCAGCTGGCCAAGGGCGCGATCTGCGCCGGCGTGATGCTGCTGCAGCGGGTGATGGGCCTGCCGGACGAGAAGATCGCCGAGCTGATGCTGTGCGGCGGCTTCGGCAATTACCTCGATACGGACAGCGCGGTGCGCATCCGCCTGCTGCCCCCGCTGCCGGCCGACCGCATCGCCTATTTCGGCAACGCCGCGGCGCTCGGCGCGCAGATGGCGCTGCTGTCCGAGACCGAGCGCGCCCGGGCGTCGGACCTCGCGCGCCGCATCGAGCACGTCTCGCTGGCGACCGACCCCGCCTTTCAGGAGATCTTCGTTACGGCCGTGCAGTTCCCCGGCGCCGAGGCAAAGCCGGCGCGGCGCGAGGGCCGCAACGGCCGGCGGGGCAGACGGGCGAGAGCGGGCGAGTGA
>CP070634.1:1385701-1389808 GCA_020356105.1 Rhodospirillales bacterium
AGCGGTTATGGTGCCCAGGAGAAGACTCGAACTTCCACGGCCTTGCGGCCACAGGTACCTGAAACCTGCGCGTCTACCAATTCCGCCACCTGGGCTCCGGGTCCGGCGGAATCTTGTGAATGCGGGACGGTTTGTCAACGGCTTTTGCCGGCAGACCGGTATTTAATTGGCCGGCTGTGGCATTTTGCCGTCACACGGGGCCGATTTCGACTGGTCTCTGGCCGGCCGACGGGTGTAGGTTCGCTCCCGTTGAGCGGCGGCGGACCACCGCCGGGTTTTGCGGAGAAGGACAATGCAGGACAAGCTCGTTACGGTCTTCGGCGGCTCCGGATTCATCGGCCGTCACGTGGTGCAGCGCCTCGCCGCGGCCGGCGCGCGGGTGCGGGTCGCCATCCGCCACCCTGGCGAGGGGGCGTATCTGCAGCCGATGGGCGATGTCGCGCAGATCGTGCCGGTGCGCGCTTCCGTCACGCATGAGGCCTCGGTGCGCGCGGCGGTCGCGGATGCCGATGCGGTCGTGAACCTGGTCGGGATCCTCTACGAAAAAGGCCGCCGCCGCTTCGATGCGATACATCGCGACGGGGCCGGCATCGTCGCCCGCGCGGCCAAGGAGGCCGGCGCCGCGATGCTCGTCCACATGTCGGCGCTGGGGGCCGACCCCGATTCCCGGTCCCGCTATGCGGCCAGCAAGGCGGCCGGCGAAGAGGCCGTGCGCGCCGCCTTCCCGGAGGCCGTCATCTTGCGGCCCAGCGTCGTGTTCGGGCCCCAGGACGGCTTCTTCAACCTGTTCGCTTCGCTGGCCCGCTTCACGCCGGTGCTGCCGGTGTTCGGCTGCGGCTGGCCGCGGGTCCGCGGCGGCAGGCTCGACATTTACGGGGATGGCGGGGTGAAGTTCCAGCCGGTCTATGTCGGCGACGTCGCCGACGCCGTCATCAAGGGGCTCACCGAGCGCGCCTGCGCTGGCCAGACCTATGAGCTTGGCGGGCCCGCCGCGTACAGCTTCAAGGCGATCATGGAGCTGATCCTGCGCGAGACCGGCCGCAAGCGGCTGCTGGTCCCATTGCCCTATTTCATCGCCTCGATCGAGGCCTTCTTCCTGCAGCTCCTGCCGAAACCGCTATTGACCACCGACCAGGTCACGCTGCTGAAGACCGATAATGTCGTGTCCGGCAAATTGCCCGGGCTGGCCGAGCTCGGCATCGAGCCGACCGGCGTCGAGGCGATCGTGCCGGTCTATCTGGACCGCTATCACCCGGGCGGCCGGTTCCGGCGCGCCTTGCGGGCCTGACCGCGGCGCCCTAGGGCCCGACCGTACCGTCGAGATAGCGCCGGCGTAGCGTCGGCGGGAACTTCTCGATTGCGTAACGCAGCATCGTCCGCGGCATCTGCCGACAGTGCCGCTCCAGGAATTCCTCTTCGGCCGCCCGGTCGCGGTTGCCGACTTCGCGCAGCATCCAGCCGACGGCCTTGTGGATCAGGTCGTGCGGGTCGTCGCGCAGCATCTCGGCGATCTTCAGCGTGTCGGCGAAATCATGGTCGCGGATGAAGGCCTGCGTTGCGATGATCGCGATCCGGCGCTCCCACAGATCGGCGGAGCGCGCCAGGCGGTACAGCGGCGCGCGGTCCCGCTGCGCCAGCCAGGCGCCGACGATATGGCGGGCCGAGGAGTCGACGAGGTCCCAGTTGTTGATGAACCGCGTATGGGCGAGATAGCGGCGGTAGATTTCCGCTTGCTCGGCCTCGTCGCCGCGCCGGAAGCGGTCGGCCAGTAGCACCAGCGCGAGGAACCGTGCTTCGTGATAGCCCGACTGCAGCACCGCCGTCATGTCGTCGAGCGAGATGTCCCTGTAAGCGCGGGCGAAGGCCCGGACCTGCGGCACCCTAAGGCCGGCGAACAGATCGCCCTCGCCATATTCGCCGGGCCCGGTCTGGAAGAACCGCTGCAAGTTCTGCGCGCGCTCGGGATCTCCGCGTTTCAGCAGCTCGGCCTCGATCGCCGCGCGAATGTCCTGGCCGGCCCCGGTCAGATGTACACCCAGTAGAGCAGCGCCCCGCCGAGTGCGAGGCGGTAGACGACGAAGGGCGTGAAGCCGGAGCTCTGCAGCCAGCGCATCATCACCGCGATCGACGCGATGCCGGCGATGAACGCCATGCCCGATGCGAGCGCCGCATCGTAGCCGAGCCGGATATCGCCACCCTGCCACAGCTCGTAGCCGGCCAGCACGCCCGCGCCGGCGATGGTCGGTATCGACAGCAGCAGCGAGAACCGGGCCGCCTCGACCCGTTCCATGCCGAGGAAACGCCCCGCCGTCATCGTGATGCCCGAGCGGCTGGTGCCGGGGATCAGGGCCAGAACCTGCGCCAGGCCGATCGCCAGGGCGCCGAAATAGCCGATATGCTCGATGCGCTGCACGGTCATGCCGATGCGGTCGGCGATCCAGAGCAGCACCGCGAACCCGACCGTCGCCCAGGCGATGACCTCGACGTTGCGCAGCAGGGGAATCACGGTTTCGCGCCCGAAATAGCCGGCGCCGACGATCGGCAGGGTGGCCACCAGCAGGATCGCCGCGAGCTGCGTGTCCGGCCCGCCCCGGAAGGTGAGCAGGCGCAGCGTGCCGCGCAGGATGCGCATGAGGTCGGCACGGAAATAGACGGCGACGGCCAGCAGCGTGCCGACATGGACGGCGATGTCGATGATGACGCCCTGGTCGGGCCAGCCCATGACCTGGGAGGTTACGACGAGATGGCCGGACGAGCTGATCGGCAGGAACTCGGTCAGCCCCTGGACGATCGCCAGAATCACGATTTGGATTAGCGTCACGCTGTGCAGCCCCGCGACTCGTCCCTCGACCTCGTTTTTGCCGTCCCGCTTATGCCACAGTCGATAGGTGTGATCCAGCACTCCCCGATCGGCATGAAAGGTCCGAATCGGAACTTTCTCTAAAGTGCGATCTTCTTATTGGTGAATTCGATAGCGGTCGCAGCCATTGCAGCCTGTTATTTAGGTCACTAATACTGACATGTTATGTGTTTTTTCCTCGCCTGCCCGGATTTTATGGTCTATAGCTAGGCCTCCGTCAGGCGGAGGAAACCGGCTTTCACGGGGGCCAGCAACAACGGGCGCGGGTCGCGCGGCGGCGACTCACGTTGCCGTATAACCAACCGGAACGGGATATGACTACGAAACGCAAGGCGAGCAGCAAACGCCCGCCAAAGGGACCGGCACTCGACTTCAAGGGCATGCTGCAGTTCGTCGAGACCGACCCGCAAATGCCCGAAAAACGCGATGCCGGGCAGCGCCGCAAGGATTTCGACGAGATTTATCGCGAATTCGAGCCGACGCGCGCCGCCGAGCAGGCGTCGCGCTGCTCGCAATGCGGCGTGCCGTTCTGCCAGGTCCATTGCCCGCTCCAGAACAACATTCCCGACTGGCTGATGCTGACGGCGGCGGGCCGGCTCGAGGAGGCCTATGCCCTGTCCTCGGCCACCAACAACATGCCGGAGATCTGCGGCCGCATCTGTCCCCAGGACCGCCTGTGCGAGGGCAATTGCGTCATCGAGCAGTCGGGCCACGGCGCGGTGACCATCGGCTCGGTCGAGAAATACATCACCGACACCGCCTGGGAGATGGGCTGGGTCCAACCGATCGCCCCGGTGCGAGCGCGAATCGTCGGTCGGCATCATCGGCGCCGGTCCGGCCGGCATGGCCGCGGCCGAGGAACTGCGTCGCAAGGGCTATCAGGTGCATGTCTACGACCGCTATGACCGCATCGGCGGCCTGCTGGTCTACGGCATTCCCAACTTCAAACTGGAAAAGGACATCGTCGCCCGGCGCGCCAAGCTGCTTGCCGACAGCGGCGTTGTCTTCCATCTCGAGTTCGAGGTCGGCCGCGATGCCTCGCTCGAGGACCTCAGGCAGCGGCACGACGCGGTGCTGATCGCGACCGGGGTCTACCGCGCCCGCGAACTGCACGCGCCGGGGTCGGGGCGCGCCGGCGGGGGGCGGGCGGGGGGGGGGGGGGGGGGGGGGGGGGGGGGGGGGGGGGGGGGGGGGGGGGGGGGGGGGGGGGGGGGGGGGGGGGGGGGGGGGGGGGGGGGGGGGGGGGG
>CP070634.1:1389908-1396619 GCA_020356105.1 Rhodospirillales bacterium
GCCCGCGGCGCCCATCAGGCGGATGTAGGCCCAGCTGATCGGCAGGATGCTGGCCGAACCCCATGGCGCAGCAGATACCGCCCCGATGGTCTCGCCCCCGCGTGCGGCGGGATTGATACCTTGCACGACCGGGTGGTCGGGGAGGAACGGCGCGAGATGACCGGCCACTCCGATCGGCCCCATGCCCGGGCCTCCGCCGCCGTGCGGAATGGCAAAGGTCTTGTGCAGGTTCATGTGCATGACGTCGGCGCCGATCCTGGCCGGCCGCGCGATGCCGACCATGGCGTTGAGGTTGGCGCCGTCCATGTATACCTGACCCCCGTGATCATGGATCAAACGGCAGATCTCGACGATCGTCTCCTCGTAAACGCCATGCGTCGAGGGATAGGTAATCATCAGCGCCGCAAGCTCGGCCGCATGGGCCACCGCCTTGTCGCGCAGATCGTCCATGTCGACATTGCCCCGCGCATCGGATTTGACTACGACCACCCGCATCCCCGCCATCGTCGCGCTGGCCGGGTTGGTGCCATGCGCGGACGCCGGGATGAGGCAGATATCGCGCGATCCCTCCCCCTTGCTTTCGAGGTATCTGCGGATCACGAGCAGGCCCGCATATTCCCCCTGGCTGCCGGCGTTCGGTTGCAACGAGACCGCGTCAAACCCGGTGATCTCGCAGAGCATCGCCTCGAGCTCCTCGAACAGTTGCTGATAGCCCTGGGTCTGATCGAGCGGCGCGAAGGGATGTATATGAGTGAATTCACGCCATGAGACCGGGATCATCTCGCTCGCCGCGTTCAGCTTCATGGTGCACGAGCCGAGCGGGATCATCGAGCGGTCGAGCGCGATGTCCTTGGCCGAAAGGAAGCGCAGATAGCGCATCATCTCGGTTTCCGAGTGGTAAAGGCTGAAAACCGGATGCGTGAGATAATCATCGGACCGGGCCAGAGTCTTCGGGATGCAATCGGCAACGCTTCCGTCAAGTTCATCGATATCGAGGTGTTCGTCGGCCTGTGATGCGAACACCCGGAACACCGCGAGCAAATCCTTGCGTTGCGTCGTCTCGTCAAGGCTCATGCCGAGCCGGTCCGCGTCGATGACCCTCAAATTGACCCCGGCCTCGCGCGCCCGTGCCGCGATTCGCCGGGCCCGGCCGGGCACCTCGACCGTCACTGTGTCGAAAAACGCCTTGCCGATCGTCTCGAATCCGAGCTGGCGCAGACCCTCGGCCAGGATCAATGTCAGCCGGTGGACGCGCTGTGCGATCCGCCGCAAACCGGCCGGACCGTGATAGACGGCATACAGCGCCGCCAGCATGGCCAGCAGCACCTGCGCCGTGCAGATGTTGCTGGTCGCCTTTTCCCGCCGGATATGCTGTTCGCGGGTCTGCATCGCCATGCGCAACGCGCGATTGCCAGCGGAGTCGACGGACACGCCGATGATCCGACCCGGAGTCTGGCGCTTGTATGCGTCGCGGGTGGCGAAATACGCCGCGTGCGGGCCGCCATATCCCATCGGCACGCCGAACCGCTGCGAATTGCCGACCACGATATCGGCTCCCATGTCGCCCGGCGGCTTCAGGAGCAGCAGGGCCAACAGGTCGGCGGCCACTGTTGCCAGCCCCTTCTGCTCATGCACCTTGTCGATAATTGGACCTAAATCCTTGATGTCGCCGAACGTTCCGGGATACTGCAGGAGAACACCGAAGACATGGTGGCGGTCCAGCTCAACCCAGGGATCGCCGACGACCACTTCGAGTCCCAGGGGGCGGGCGCGGGTTTGCACGACTTCGATCGTCTGTGGGTGGCATTCGATGTCCACGAAGAAGACATCGGATCCATTCTTAGCCATCCGATGCGACATCGTCATCGCCTCGGCAGCCGCGGTCGCCTCATCGAGCAGCGACGCGTTTGCCAACTCCATTCCGGTCAGATCCATGACCATCTGCTGAAACAGCAGCAGGACCTCCAGCCGCCCCTGGCTGACCTCCGCCTGATAGGGGGTGTAGGCGGTATACCAGCTGGGGTTCTCCAGCACGTTGCGCTGGATCACCGGCGGCATGATGGTCCCGTGATATCCCATGCCGATCATCGACGTGAACACCCGGTTCCGGCCGGCGATCCGCCGCAGCACCGAGTGGATCTCTCGTTCCGTCCCGCAAGGCGGCAGCGCCAGAGGCTGGTCATCGGAGCGGATGGCCTGCGGGATCGCCTTGTCGACCAGCTCGTCCAGCGACTTAAGCTTCAACAGCTTCAGCATCTCCGCGGTCTGCGGATCGCCCGGCCCGATATGCCGGCGGGCGAAATCATCCCTCATCTTCAGCTCATTCAGTGTGGGACGGGCCTTGCTCATGTTGCTGTGCTCCAGACCTTGTTGGCCGATACGACCGCCGGCCATGCATTGCATTATCCGCGGTAATAGCGGTGCTCGACAAACGGCAACGGCGCCACCGTAACCGGCAGAGCCTTGCCGCGCACCATGGCATTTAGCCGCGTTCCGACGGAGGCGTGGTCCGCCGCGACATAGCCCATCGCCACCGGGCCCTCTGCCGTCGGCCCGAATCCGCCGCTGGTCACCCGCCCGATCGGCCTGCCGTCCCCGTCGGTCAGGTTCGCATCCGCGCGCACCGGTGCGCGCCCCTCGGGTCGCAGGCCGACCCGCCGCCGTGCCGGGCCGTCACGCATCTCGGCGTCGATCACCCGGGCGCCGGGATAGCCGAATTCGCGGGCTCCGCCGCGTCGCCTGACCTTCTGGATGGCCCAGGAAAGCCCGGCCTCGATCGGCGTCGTGGTCTCGTCGATATCGCTGCCGTAGAGGCACAGTCCCGCCTCCAGACGCAGCGTGTCGCGGGCGCCCAGGCCGATCGGCCGCACCTCGTCATGCGCCAGCAGCCGGCGGGCGAGTGCCTGCGCGTCCCCCGCGGGTACCGAGATTTCGAAGCCATCCTCGCCGGTATAGCCGGAGCGCGTGACGAAACAGTCGATTCCAAACAGATCGAGACGCGCCCCCGACATGAACGGCATCGCACCGGTTTGCGGTGCAGCCGCCGCCAACACCCCGGCCGCCGCCGGGCCCTGCAGCGCCATCAGGGCGCGATCGTCCGCTTCCTCGATCTCGCAGCGATCACCGAGGCTCTCTCGCAGCAGGGCCAGATCCTGCGCCTTGCAAGCGGCGTTGACGACCAGGAACAGGTGGTCGCCGGCATGGGTGACCATCAGATCGTCGCGTATGCCACCCTTCGGATTGGTGAACAGCGCGTATCGCTGGCGCCCCGCCGGCAGATCGACGATGTCCATCGGCACCAGCGTCTCGAGCGCCGCCGCGGCGCCCTCGCCGCGCAGTCGCAGCTGGCCCATATGCGAGACATCGAAGAGCCCGGCCGCCGCGCGGACATGCCTGTGCTCCTCGAGAATTCCGGCGAACTGGACCGGCATTTCATAACCCGCGAAGGGAACGAGCCGGGCTCCGCCTTCGACATGCAGATCATGGAGCGGTGTCCGCGCCAGCCGGTCCGTCTCATTCGTGCGGGTCGTGCGCGACATGGGAGCATCCCGTTCGCAGGTTGGCGGCAAACCTGGCATCGCGCGGGGCGCCGCCGGGGGCCGGATCATCTTCGCGGGCGTCCCGGTTTCTTATACGAAACACGCGGCCGGTACAAGTCTCAAAGCCCCGAATACCCGGTGATTCGGGTGGGGCGAAGACTACCCCAACGGGGCTTGCTTCATCGGCGGGCGCGGGCAACTCTTGCGTTCAGGCCGTCGAAACCCAGAGGATCAGGGCATCATCATCGCTGACCGAAACGCAGGCGTGTCCCATGTCGCTGTCATAATAGACGCTGTCGCCGGCAGCGAGGACAACCGGCTCGTAGAACTCGGTATAAAAGGCGATGCGGCCCTCGAGCACGTAAAGGAATTCCTCCCCCGAATGACGCACCCAGTCGGAAAACGAGTCGAAGGAGCGGGCCCGCACCCGCGTCTTGAACGGGACCATCTTCCGCTGCGCGAGCTCGACGCTGAGCAATTCGTGCTCGTAGGTCGCGGTGACCCGCGGCCGCCCCTCGCCCTGGCGCGTGATCGTGCGCCGGCCCGTGGCGCCGCCCGCCGCGGTCGCCTCGAACAGCTGCGGCAGTTCGATCTCGAGTCCCGCCGCGAGTTTCTGCACGACCTCGAAGGTCGGCGACATCTGTTCGTTCTCGATCTTCGACAGGGTCGAGCGCGCCAGCCCGGTGCGCCGGCTCGCCTCCTCCAGCGTCCAGCTGTGACGGCGCCGAATATCCCGAATGCGCTCGCCCAGCTTCAGCGGCTCCAGCCTGAGCGGCTCGCCACCCGAGAGCGGACGGATCATCCGTCCGTTGCCGGCTGCCTCCCGGACCCGGCTCATCGCAGCCGCGGCCCGGCGATCTCGAGGAAGATATTTCCGATCATGAACATGTCTTCCACGGAACCTGATCTTGGAGTATGTTTCCTATCGGAAATTCATCCGCCTGTCCAGCAGATTGCCGGCGCGGTCGCGGGACGCCTGCCATGAGCCTCAGCATCTTCGACCTGTTCAAGATCGGAATCGGACCGTCGAGTTCGCACACGGTCGGTCCGATGTGGGCCGCCAACCGCTTCCTGCTTGAGCTGGAATCGCGCAAGCTGATCGACGCGACAGACGGCGTCGAGGTCAGCCTCTACGGGTCGCTGGCGCTCACCGGGCGGGGGCATGCGACCGACAAGGCGATCATCCTCGGCCTGTCCGGCGAGACCCCGGATGCGACCGATCCCGACGAGGCCGACGCGCTGGTCGACCGCGTGCGCGAAAGCGGCACGCTGCGGCTGGGCGGCCGCAAGCCGCTCCCCTTCCGCGAGCCGGAGCACCTGCTGTTCCACGTCGACAAGCTGTTGCCCAAGCATCCCAACGGCATGCGCTTCGTCGCGCTGAACGCCGCCGGCCGGGCGATCCACCAGGACATCTACTACTCGATCGGCGGCGGCTTTGTCGTCAGCGAGGCGGAAGCGGAGGCGGGCGGCGCGCCGGCCGGGGTCAACATCGAGGTCCCCTACCCCTTCGATTCGGCGGCCGAGCTGCTCGAGATCGGCCAGGCGACCGGCCTGTCGATCGCCCGCATCGTCATCGAGAACGAGACCGCCTGGCGCAGCGAGGACGAGACGCTGGAGAAGCTGCGCGACATCTGGGCGGCGATGGAGGGCAGCATCCGCCGCGGCTGCCAGCAGGACGGCGTCCTGCCCGGCGGGCTCGACATCAAGCGCCGCGCGGCCTGTCTCTACCGCGAGCTGACCGAGCGGCCGGAGGCCTCGCTGAAGGATCACCTCGCGGTGCTCGACTGGGTCAATCTCTACGCCCTGGCGGTCAACGAGGAGAACGCCGCCGGCGGCCGCGTCGTGACCGCGCCGACCAACGGCGCCGCCGGCGTGATCCCGGCGGTGGTCGCCTATTACGACCGCTGCGTCGCCGGCTCGAACCCGGACGGGATCGTCACCTTCCTCGCCACCGCCGCCGCGATCGGCATGCTTTATAAGAAGAACGCCTCGATCTCGGCCGCCGAGGTCGGCTGCCAGGGCGAGGTCGGGGTCGCCTGCTCGATGGCCGCGGCGGGGCTGACCGCGGCGCTCGGCGGCAGCAACGAGCAGGTCGAGAACGCCGCCGAGATCGGCATGGAGCACAATCTCGGCCTGACCTGCGATCCGATCGGCGGGCTCGTGCAGATCCCCTGCATCGAGCGCAACACCATGGGCGCGGTCAAGGCGATCAACGCCGCGCGCCTGGCGCTCAAGGGCGACGGCACGCATTTCGTCTCGCTGGACAAGGTGATCGACACCATGCACCAGACCGGCAAGGACATGCAGGCCAAATACAAGGAAACCTCACAAGGGGGACTCGCGGTCAACGTCGTCGAGTGCTGATGGTGTACGATCGGAGACACCCTATGGAGTGCCCCGCAACGATTTTCGCCGGCCGCGGTTAACCCTGTTTTGCGGGAGATTCCTCCCGGTTTTCACAACAGATTTTCAAGTGTAGAATCCGATTTCGACCGAAAATCGGAAGTATAGATATTAAAAAACCGCTATCGCATCCCCATATATAGAATCTTATCGCGAAAACGAAATGGGGGTGGAATAATGATGAAAATAAAAGCCGCTATCGTTGTGATTTTATGCATCGCAATTGGTGCGATTGGCATATCTAATCTCTTCATTATTGATGAAGGGGACCGCGGTATTGTGCTTCGACTTGGAAAAATCAACCGGGTTCTCGAGCCCGGCTTCCATGCCAAGATCCCGTTCGCCGAGGATCTGGTGACCTTCTCGATTCGCACCCAGAAGGTCAGCTACGAGGGCGTCGACGCCTACACGCGCGACAACCAGGTCGTCACCTCGACGCTGCTGATCGCCTACCACCTCGATCCGGCGCAGCTCGAGCGCATCTACCGGCAGTACGGCCGCGACTTCGAGCAGCGGCTGATGCGCGAGTTGGCGATCGGCACCTTCCGCTCGGTGATGGGCGACGTCAACACGATCATGCTGGCGAGGGAGCGCGCGGAAGTCGCGACGGCGGCGCAGGAGCGCCTGCAGGAACTGCTGACCCCTTACGGCGCGATCGTCGAGGACGCGAAGCTGTACGATTTGAAATACTCCGACAGCTTCGAGGAGAAGATCGAGCGCGCGGCGCTGGAGAAGGCCGAGGTCGAGCGCGCCGAGCAGGTCCGCCGGC
>CP070634.1:1396719-1399945 GCA_020356105.1 Rhodospirillales bacterium
AAGCTGATCATCCCGTTCGCGATCCTGTTTCCGCTGGCGGTCGCGTATCTGTTCAACAAGATCCTGCTGGTCTTTTTCGAGCCCGGCGTTCTCGGCATCGCCCTGTGAGTTGACATGGAACCCGTGATCGAAGGCCTGAGCCTCATCTTCCTCGACCCCTTCAACATTTTGCTGATCTTCGGCAGCGTGCTGATCGGCGTGATGGTCGGTGCGCTGCCGGGGCTGAGCTCGCCCATGGCGATTGCGCTGCTGCTGCCCTTCACGATCACGCTCGACCCGGTTCCGGCGGTCGCCATGATGGCGGCGCTCTATTGCGCCGGGACCTTCGGCGGGTCGATCACCGCGATCCTGATCAACGCGCCGGGGGCGCCGCCGGCGGTGGCGACGGCGCTCGACGGCTACCCGATGGCCAAGCGCGGCGAGGCCGGCCGGGCGCTCGGTATCGCGACCTTCAGCAGCGTGACGGGAGGCGTGCTGAGCCTGCTCGTGTTCATCGTCGCAGCGCCGGCGCTGGCCGCCGTCGCGCTCAAGTTCCGGCCGCCGGAGTATTTCGCGCTGGCCGTCTTCGCGCTGTCGATGCTGGCGTCGATCAGCGGCAAGTCGTCGCTGCGCAACCTCATTTCGGGGGCGTTCGGCGTGCTGATCGGTACCGTCGGCATCCATCTGACCACCGGCGTCGAGCGCTTCACCTTCGGGTTCCCCGAGCTGACCGAAGGAATCGCCTTCGTGCCCGTGCTAATCGGCCTGTTCGCAATCGGCGAGCTCCTGAACCAGTCGCAGGCGCTGACCGGCCATTACGAGCGCATCAGGGCGCATGTCACGAAACTGCCGGGCCGGGAGGATCTGCGGCTGATCTGGAAGACGATCCTGCGCTCAAGCGGGCTCGGCACCTTCATCGGAATCCTGCCAGCCGAAGGGTCCACCGTCGCGGCGATCATGGGCTACAACGAGGCCCGGCGCTGGTCGAAGAACAAGGAGCAGTTCGGCACCGGGTGTCCCGAAGGCATCGCGGGGCCCGAATCGGCCAATAACGCGGCGACCGGCGGGGCGATGGTGCCGACGCTGGCGCTCGGCATCCCGGGCAGCGGCTCGACCGCGTTGATCTTGGTGGCGCTGGTCATGCACGGGTTCCGTCCCGGACCCTATCTCGTCCAGCAGACGCCCGAGTTCATTTACGCGATCTTCGGTGCCATGCTGATGGCCAATTTCATGTTTCTCGGCATCGGCCTGGTCGGCGCCAAGGTGTTCTCGCAGGTCACGCTGATCCCGCGCACCATCCTGTGGCCGGCGGTCGTCACCTTCTCCATCATCGGCTCTTACGCGGCCGCCTCCGACCTGCTGGACGTCTCGATCATGCTGATTGCCGGCATCGTCGGCTTCATCATGCGCCGACACGGCTTCGGCCTGGCGCCGCTGGTCATGGGGCTGATCCTCGGCCCCCTCGTTGAGGAAGCCTTCTCGCAATCCATGATCATGTACAACAACAATTTTCTCGGCCTTTTCGAGAGCCCGATCGTCATCGGGTTCTTCGTTCTCACCTTCTTCAGCCTGTTCTGGCCGTTCGCGGGACCGTTCGTGAAGCGGGCTCTAGCGCGTCAGGCATCCGGCGCGGCGGATTCATGAGCGCAGGAAACAGCGCGCGTGTCGCCATTATCACCGGTGCGGCGCGCAACATCGGTCGCGCCACCGCCGTGGCCCTGGCGCGGTCCGGCCTCGACGTGGTCGTCCATGCTCAGGGCAACCGCGAGGGCGCCGAGGAAACGGCCCGACAGGTGACGGAAGAGGGCGTCCGGGCCCGCACGGTGCTGGGCGACCTGACGGACGGGCGGACCGCGACGCAGCTGACCGATGCCGCCCGCGAGCTGGGCCCGATCGGAGTGCTCGTGAACAACGCCGCTGTGCGACGAGGCGTTCCGTTCGACGAGATGACGCTGGAGGAATGGCGGGCGATCCTGTCCGTCAATCTCGATGCTGCGTTCCTGTGCGCGAAGGCGTGCATCGGTGACATGGTCGCCGCCGGCTGGGGACGTATCGTCAATATCGGTGGCCTGACCGGCCACACCGGGGCCAGCGGGCGCGCCCATGTCGTCACCTCGAAGGCGGCGATCGTCGGGCTGACCAAGGCGCTGGCGGCGGAATATGCCGATTCCGGCATCACCGCCAATTGCGTGGTGCCGGGCGAGATCGAGACCGAGCGCGGCGGCGCTGCCGGCGCGCGCGGCCATCATGCGGGGAAGGGTGGGCCGATGGTCGGGCGGCGCGGCACGCCTGCCGAGGTGGCGGCGGTCGTCGCCATGCTGTGCGGTCCCGACTCGGGGTATATCACCGGTCAGGCAATCCACGTCAGCGGCGGGGCATACCTGCCGTGACGGCGTCGCAGCCGGCTCTGGCCGAACTGTTCGCCGACTGGGCCGGTCAACTGCGGCCCAATCAACTTCCGCCGTCGGTTGAGGGGGCGCTGCAGCGGGGGCTTCTCGACTGCATGGGGCTGATGGTTGCGGCGCGCAACGAGGCGTATGTGCAGGCGGCCGTTGCGGCCAGCGACGGTGCCGGCCGATGCACGGCGATCGGCCATGCCGGCGAGTTCGATGCCGCCGCCGCCGCTCTGATCAATGGCACCGCGATTCATGGCGAGGATTTCGACGATACGTTCGAGGGAACGCCGGTGCATGTCGGGGCGGTCATGATGCCGGCCCTGCTCGCCGCGGCCGAGCAGCGCGCACTGTCCGGTGCGTCGGTGCTGGCCGGACTGGCGGCGGGCTCGGAGCTGATCTGTCGCCTGGCACTGGTCGCGCCGACCGCCATGCACCGTCAGGGCTTTCATCCGACCGCCATTTGCGGCGCCTTTGGTGCGGCCGCCGGGGTTGCGGTCGCGCTCGGCCTATCGCCGGCGCAGATCACCTCGGCGCTGGGCGTTGCCGGCAGCATGGCTTCCGGAATTATCGAATACCTGGCCGAGGGCACCTGGACGAAGCGCATGCATCCGGGATGGGCGGCCCAGGCGGGGTGGCGCGCCGCGCGTCTCGCCGAATGCGGGTTCCGCGGACCGCGCAGCGTGTTCGAGGGAACCCACGGCGCCTTCAAGGCTTTCGCGGTCCCGGAGATCGCGGCCGACTTCGGGCATCTGCGGGAGGGCTGGGGCAGCCGATGGGAACTCGCGAACCTGGCCTTCAAGCCGTATGCGTGCGGGACCATGGCCCAGCCCTTCATCGATTGTGCGCTGCAA
>CP070634.1:1400045-1432823 GCA_020356105.1 Rhodospirillales bacterium
ATCGGTTGTGTTGCCGGACGGCACGGAGATGGTGATGCCGGGCGACAACATCGCGATGGAGGTTGAGCTGATCGCGCCGATCGCGATGGACGAGGGCCTGCGCTTCGCGATCCGCGAGGGCGGCCGCACCGTCGGCGCCGGCGTCGTCACCAGCATCATCGAATAGGTCGAAGGAAGACCCGGGCGGCGGCGCGAAGGCGCCGCCGGATCCGTTGGAGGACCGCATGGACAGTCAAAACATACGCATCCGCCTCAAGGCATTCGATCATCGCGTGCTCGACCAGTCGACGAGCGAGATCGTCAGCACTGCGAAGCGCACCGGGGCGCAGGTCCGTGGTCCGATTCCGCTGCCGACGCGGATCGAAAAGTACACCGTGCTGCGCGGTCCGCATATCGACAAGAAAAGCCGCGAGCAGTTCGAAATTCGTACGCACAAGCGGTTGCTCGACATCATTGACCCGACGCCGCAGACCGTCGATGCGCTGATGAAGCTGGAGCTCGCCTCCGGCGTAGACGTCGAGATCAAGCTCTGAGGATGCAGACGTGATGCGCACGGGATTGATCGCTCAAAAGCTCGGCATGTCGCGGGTCTTCAACGAGACCGGCGAGCATGTTCCGGTGACCGTATTGAAGGTCGACAATTGCCAGGTTGTGGCGGTGCGGACAGACGAGAAGGATGGGTACTGCGCGGTCCAGCTGGGTTCGGCAATTGCCAAGGTCAAGAACGTGACCCGCGCCAATCGCGGTCATTTCGCCAAGGCCAAGGTCGAACCGAAACGCAAGCTGGCCGAATTTCGCGTCAGCGGCGATGCGATTCTCGATGTCGGCGCCGAGTTGTCGGCCGGGCATTTCGTGGCCGGGCAGTTCGTCGACGTGGTCGGCACCAGCATCGGCAAGGGCTTCGCAGGGTCCATGAAGCGTCACAATTTTGGCGGGCTTAGGGCCAGCCACGGCGTCTCGATCTCGCATCGCAGCCACGGTTCCACCGGAAACAGCCAGGAACCGGGCAAGGTGTGGAAGGGCAAGAAGATGGCCGGCCACATGGGTGATGCGAGGGTCACGGTGCAGAATCTGGAGGTTGTCTCGACCGACGAGGATCGCGGGCTGATCCTGATCAAGGGCGCGGTGCCCGGCGCCCGCGGCGGCTGGGTCCTGGTCAGCGATGCGAAGAAGCGCAAGACCGATCTTGAATTGCCGTTTCCAGCGGCGGTGAAGGGCGCGCCGGCAGAGCAGCCGGAGGCCGCGGAGCCCGAGGCGCCGGCCGAGGCGCCGCCGTCGGCTGATGCACCCGCCGAGGCCGAAGCGGCGCCGGAGTCGTCTGCCGAGGCGGCGCCTGCCGATCAAGCGGTCGCACCGCAAGAGCCCGCGGAGGACGACGCGGGTGAGGAGACTGAAGACGCGCGCAAGGACGCCGAGGCCAAGGAATGACTGCGATGAAGAGCAAGGTCATCAATCTCGACAATAAGGCGGCAGGCGAAATCGAGCTGTCCGCTGACGTATTCGGTGTGGACGTGCGCAAGGATCTGCTGGCGCGGGCCGTCAACTGGCAGTTGGCGAAACGCCGTGCCGGGACCCATAAGGTCAAGACCCGCGGCGAGATCAGCGGTTCGACGCGCAAACCTTGGCGCCAGAAGGGTACAGGGCGTGCACGGCAGGGCTCGCTGCGGTCGACGCAGTTCCGCGGCGGCGCGACGGTTTTCGGCCCGACGCCGCGCGACCATGCCCACAGGTTGCAGAAGAAGGTGCGCAAGCTGGCGCTCAAGTCGGCGCTTTCCGCAAAGCAGGCGGACGGCAAACTGATCATTCTCGACGACGCGACTCTCAAGGCACCGAAGACCAAGGAGCTGGCGGGACGGCTCGACAAGCTCGGCTGGCGTAACGTGCTGATTGTCGGTGGCGCCGAAATTGACGGCAACTTCGCGCGGGCCGCGGCGAACATTCCGGATCTCGACGTTCTCCCCAGTCAGGGTGCGAACGTTTACGACATCCTGCGGCGCGACACCCTGGTCCTGACCAGGGAGGCGGTGCAGAACCTGGAGGCGCGGCTGAAATGAGCTGGAAATACTTCGACAAGACCGGCCCCAGCAGCGAGCGGGCTTATGAAGTGCTGCGCGCACCGGTCATTACCGAGAAGGCAACGCTGGCTTCCGAGAACAACCAGGTGGTTTTCCGGGTGCCGCTCGACGCGACCAAGACCGAGATCAAGGCGGCCGTTGAAAGCCTGTTCAAGGTCAAGGTCGAGGCGGTCAACACGATCCGGGTCAAAGGCAAGGTCAAGCGGTTCCGGGGACGTCTCGGCAAGCGGAACGACTACAAGAAAGCAATGGTGCGTCTGGCAGAGGGCCAGTCCATCGACGTGACGACGGGACTCTAGGACCATGGCGCTCAAGAACTTCAACCCGATCACTCCGAGCCAGCGGAACCTTGTCCTGGTGGATCGCTCCGGCCTGTACAAGGGTGGGCCGATCAAGGCCTTGACCGAGGGTCTGACCAAAAAGGGCGGCCGCAACAATCAGGGCCATATCACGGCGCGGCGGCGCGGCGGCGGCCACAAGCGGCGGTATCGCATGGTTGATTTCCGCCGTCGGAAATTTGATATCCCGGCGACCGTGGAGCGGATCGAGTATGACCCGAACCGGACCGCCTTCATTGCGCTATTGAAATACCAGGACGGAGAATTGGCGTATATTCTCGCGCCGCAACGGCTCGCGGTGGGAGATACGATTGTCGCCGGCGAACGGACAGACGTGAAACCGGGCAACGCGATGCCGCTGGCCAGTATTCCGATCGGCACCATCGTCCACAATGTCGAGCTGAAGCCCGGGCGCGGCGGGCAGATTGCGCGTTCCGCGGGAACCTATGTTCAACTCGTCGGCCGCGATGCGGGCTATGCCCAGATCAAGCTGTCATCCGGTGAACTGCGCATGGTGCGCGGTGAGTGCATGGCGACGATCGGTGCCGTGTCCAACCCGGACCAGTCGAACATCAAGCTGGGCAAGGCGGGCCGCAAGCGCTGGCTGGGCAAGCGGCCATCCGTCCGCGGCGTTGCGATGAACCCGGTCGATCATCCCCATGGCGGCGGCGAGGGCCGCAGCTCGGGCGGACGCCATCCGGTGACGCCCTGGGGCAAGCCGACCAAGGGCCGCAAGACGCGGCACAACAAGAAAACCGACTCTCTGATCATCAGGCGTCGGCATCGTAGGAAGTAGCTGGAGGGCGGCACAGTGGCACGCTCGGTTTGGAAAGGACCGTTCGTTGACGGCCATCTGCTGAAGAAGGCGGAGGCCGCGCATGCGTCGGGGCGCAACACGGTGATCAAGACATGGTCGCGGCGTTCGACGATTCTACCGCAATTCGTCGGTCTGACGTTCGGCGTGTACAACGGTCAGAAATACCTGCCGGTTCTCGTGACCGAGAACATGGTGGGGCACAAATTCGGCGAATTTGCACCGACGCGGACCTATTACGGGCACGCGGCCGACAAGAAAGCGAAGAGGCGCTGAAACATGGGTAAGCCGGCACGCGAGAGAGTCCTGGCGGACAATGAGGTCCGAGCCTACGGCAAGTTCATGCGGACAAGCCCGCAGAAACTGAACCTGCTCGCCCAGATGATTCGGGGCAAGCCGGCCGATCGCGCCGTCGCGGATCTGACATTTTCCAAGCGGCGCATCGCACGGGAGGTTCGCAAGGTGCTTCAGTCGGCGATCGCGAATGCGGAGAACAATCATCAGCTCGACGTCGATCGCCTGTACGTCAAGGAAGCAAGCGTGGGAAAGACTTTCGTCGTCAAACGCTTTCGCGCCCGCGCGCGAGGTCGTGCCAGCCGGATCATTAAGCCGTTCAGCAACCTGACCGTGGTTGTGCGCGAGCGTGAGGAGACCGAATAATGGGGCAGAAAGTCAATCCGATCGGCTTGCGTCTGGGAATTAACCGGACATGGAATTCGCGCTGGTACGCCGACAAGAATTATGGCGACAAGCTGCACGACGACATCAAGCTGCGCGAATATATCGAGAAGCGCCTCAGTCAGGCCGGTATTTCTCGCATCGTCATCGAGCGGCAGGCCAAGAAGGCGCGGGTGACCATCCATAGCGCCCGCCCGGGTGTCGTGATCGGCAAGAAGGGCGCCGATATCGAGAAGCTGCGGCAGGACCTGATCAAGCTGACCGGCGAGGACGTCAGCCTTAACATCGTCGAGGTCCGCAAGCCGGAGATCGACGCCAAGCTGGTGGCCGAGAATATCGCCCAGCAGCTGGAGCGCCGAGTCGCGTTCCGGCGGGCCATGAAACGCGCGGTACAGTCTGCAATGCGGCTGGGCGCCGAAGGCATCCGCATCAACTGCGGCGGTCGGCTGGGCGGCGCGGAGATCGCCCGAACCGAATGGTACCGAGAGGGCCGGGTGCCGTTGCACACCCTGCGTGCGGACGTCGATTACGGAACGGCGACGGCCAAGACGACCTACGGTACCTGCGGTGTGAAGGTCTGGATCTTCAAGGGCGAGATCATGGGTCATGATCCGATGGCCCAGGACAAACGGGCACAGGAACAGCAGGCCCGCTAAGAGGGCTGTTGTGGATAACGAGACGAGACGCGAGATATGCTGAGTCCAAAGCGAACGAAATTCCGCAAGCAGCAAAAAGGCCGAATCCACGGCGCAGCCAAGGGCGGCACCGAGCTGAACTTCGGCAGCTATGGGCTGAAGGCCACGACAGCCGGGCGCGTGACTGCACGACAGATCGAAGCCGCGCGACGCAGCATCACGCGTCACATCAAGCGTGCCGGTAAGGTCTGGATTCGGGTCTTTCCCGACGTGCCCGTCAGTTCGAAACCTGCCGAGGTCCGAATGGGCAAGGGCAAGGGGTCGCCCGAGTTCTGGATGTGCCGCGTCAAACCCGGCCGGATCATGTTCGAGATGGAGGGGGTCGACACGGGCACGGCCCGCCGAGCATTCGAGTTGGCGGCAGCCAAGCTGCCGGTGCAGACGCGCTTCGTTGCGCGTCTTGGCCTGGAGGGTTGACCCCATGAAGACCGCCGATCTGCGCCAGAAGAGTCCGGACGAGTTGAAGGATCAGCTGCTTGGGTTGCGCAAGGAGGCCTTCAACCTGCGCTTTCAGAAGGCGACCGGACAGCTGGAAAATACCGCACGAGTTCGCGAGGTGCGCCGCGATATCGCGCGGATCAAGACGATTCTTAACGCGAAGCGCAAGGCTTCCTAGGAGTTACGGGACGATGCCGAGGCGAGTATTGCAGGGGACAGTGGTGTCCGACGCGGCCGACAAGACCGTGGTGGTGAGCGTCCAGCGCCGGGTCAGTCATCCAGTGTACAAGAAGTTCATAACCCGGTCGAAGAAATACATGGCCCACGACGAAGGTAACTCGGCGAAGAAGGGCGACGTCGTCCAGATCCAGGAGTGCCGCCCGCATTCGAAGCACAAGTCCTGGGAAGTGGTCACCGGGGCAGAGGCGAAGAGCAAGGAGTAACGCCATGATTCAGATGCAGACGAATCTGGACGTGGCCGATAATTCCGGGGCGCGGCGCGTGCAGTGCATCAAGGTGCTTGGCGGTGCCAAGCGTCGCACGGCGGGAATTGGCGACGTTGTTGTCGTGACGGTCAAGGAGGCCATTCCCCGAGGTCGAGTCAAGAAAGGCGAAATCCTGCGTGCGGTGGTGGTGCGCACCGCAAAGGAAATTCACCGGCAGGACGGTACCTCGATAAGGTTTGACCGCAATGCGGCCGTGCTCATCAACAAGCAGGGTGAGCCGATCGGTACCCGTATCTTCGGCCCGGTGACGCGCGAACTGCGGGCCAAGAGGTTCATGAAAATCATATCCCTGGCGCCGGAGGTGCTGTGAGATGGCGACCAAACTGAAGATTAGGAAAGGTGACCGCGTCGTCGTCCTGACCGGAAAGGACAAGGGCAAGGCGGGTGAAGTCATCCGCGTGATGCCGAAGGAGTCGCGGGTCATCGTGCAGGGTGTGAACGTCGTCAAGCGCCATACGCGTCCCAGTCGGACTGATGCCGGCGGAATTCTCGAGAAGGAAGCGTCGGTGCACATTTCGAATGTCGCGCACATCGATCCAAAGAGCGGTGCGCCTACACGCGTCGGGATCCGGGTGATCGAGCCGAAGGGCAAGGGAGAGAAACCGCAGAAGGTGCGGTTTGCCCGTCGCTCCGGCGAGATTATCGATACCTGAGCGAAGGAATGAGGGCAAAATGACCCGGCTGCAGGAACTTTACGATAGCACGGTTCGGCCGTCGCTCATTTCGGAATTCGGATACAAGAATCCGATGGAGGCACCGCGCATCGAGAAGGTCGTGGTGAATGTCGGTCTGGGCGAGGCGGTCGGCGACGCGAAGAAGATCAACAGCGCCGTCGATGATTTGACGGCGATTACCGGTCAGAGGCCGGTCGTGACGCACGCCAAGAGATCGATTGCGACCTTCAAGCTGCGCGAAGGCATGCCGATCGGTGTGAAGGTGACGCTGCGGCGTGACCGTATGTACGAGTTTCTGGACCGTTTGATCACGATCGCCTTGCCGCGGGTTCGTGATTTTCGCGGCATTCCCGGCAACAGCTTTGACGGCCATGGCAACTTCGCGATGGGCCTGAAAGAGCAGATCGTGTTTCCGGAGATCGATTACGACAAGGTTGATGCCATCCGCGGCATGGACATCGCCATCGTCACGACGGCGAAGACCGACGCAGAGGCCAAGGCCCTGCTCAAGGGCTTCGATATGCCGTTTATGAACTGAGCGACGGAGCGGAGCGACGAAATGGCAAAAAAGAGCGCCATCGAGAAGAACATGAAGAGGAAACGGCTGGTCGCCAGGCATGCAGCCAAGCGTGCCAGGCTGAAAGAGATCGTGAGCGATCGCTCGCTGCCGCCGGAGGAGCGGTTCGCCGCCCAGTTGAAGCTCGCGGAGTTGCCGCGCAACAGCGCGCCCGCGCGGGTGCGCAATCGCTGCGAGGTGTCCGGTCGGCCGCGCGGCTATTACCGCAAGTTCAAGATGTCCCGCATCGCCTTGCGTGAGTTGGGGTCGGAAGGCCAGATCCCGGGCCTTGTCAAGTCGAGTTGGTAGCGGAGGTTTTGGTTCATGGCAATGTCTGATCCCCTCGGCGACATGATCACCCGCATCCGGAATGGACAGAGGGCAAGCAAGTCTGTCGTGACGGTGCCGGCGTCCAAGTTGCGGAGTAATGTGCTCGAGGTGTTGCAGCGCGAGGGCTATATCCGCGGATTCAGCTGGGCCGAGGTGCGACCCGGAGTGGCCGAGTTGACCGTCGAGTTGAAATACAGCGACGGCGAACCGGTGATCCGCGAAATCGACCGCGTTTCGAAGCCGGGTCGGCGTGTTTATGCCGGCATCAAGAAGCTCCAGCCGGTGTACAATGGGCTGGGAATTTCAATTCTTTCGACCCCGCGCGGGGTGATGTCGGACAGCGAAGCGCGCGCCGCAAATGTGGGCGGCGAAGTGCTCTGTCGCGTGTTTTAGGAGGGGGCGATGTCGCGTATCGGCAAGCATCCGGTCGAGATCCCCAGTGGCGTCGAGGTCATGATCGCCAGCGAGGTCCTGACGGCCAAGGGTGGCAAGGGCACGCTGACGGTGCCGCTGAACGACGCGGTCACGGTGAGCCAGGAGGATGGCAAGGTCATTGTTGCGCCGCGCGACGAGTCGAAACGCGCCCTGACGATGTGGGGGACGATGCGCAGCCTCATCAAGAACGCGGTGGTCGGTGCGTCCGAGGGATTTACCAAACGGCTGGAAATTCGCGGCGTCGGCTATCGCGCGGCAGTCCAGGGCAGAACCCTGAATTTGCAGCTGGGTTACAGCCATGACGTCAACTACCCGATTCCGGACGGCATCGAGATCCAGTGCGAACGGCCGACGTTGATCGAGGTGTTCGGGGCCAGCAAACAGCAGGTCGGACAGGTCGCAAGCGAGATTCGTGCGTTCCGTAAGCCCGAGCCGTTCAAGGGCAAGGGGGTGCGATACGCGGATGAATACGTCCGATCCAAGGAAGGCAAGAAGAAATAGGGTCAAGCAATGTTGAACTCGAAGCAACTGTTCGCGCGCCGCGCGCGACGAACCCGCTACCAGTTACGCAAGCGCGCCAAGGGACGCCCGCGCCTGTCCGTGTTTCGGTCGGGTCTGCACATCTATGCCCAGGTCATCGACGATGCCGGGGGGCGCACGTTGGCTGCGGCTTCGTCGGTTGAGAAGGACATGCGCAAGAACCTGAAGACGGGCGGCAACATTGCCGCTGCCACCGAAGTCGGCAAGCTGATCGCCGAGCGGGCCAAGCAGGCCGGCGTTGCCGAGGTCGTGTTCGACCGCGGTGGCTATGCCTTTCATGGCCGGGTCAAGGCCTTGGCCGAAGCGGCCCGCGAGGGCGGATTGAACTTTTGACGAGGGCCGGAAGCAATGGCACGGACACCACGCAAACCCCGGGATGATCGCGCCCCGCGCGAGGAATCGGAGTTTATCGAAAAGCTGGTCGGGATTAACCGGGTGGCCAAGGTTGTTAAGGGAGGACGCCGCTTCGGCTTCGCCGCAATCATGGTTGTTGGCGATGGAAAGGGACGAGTCGGTTATGGCGCCGGCAAGGCGCGCGAGGTGCCCGAGGCCATTCGCAAGGCGACGGAAAACGCACGCAAATCGATGGTGCGCATTCCCCTGCGAGAGGGCCGGACGTTGCACCACGACGTCAAGGGCAGATACGGTGCCGGTCGCGTCGTACTGCGCAACGCGCCCCCGGGCACGGGAATCATCGCCGGTGGGCCGATTCGCGCCGTCTTCGAGGCGCTGGGCGTGCATGATGTGGTCGCGAAATCTGTCGGATCCTCGAACCCCCATAACATGATCAAGGCGGCCTTTGACGGATTGCAGAATTGCATGTCACCCCGCGCGGTCGCGGGCAAGCGCGGCAAGAAGGTGAGCGAGATCATCGGCCGGCGCGATGCGGAAGCTGCAAAGGAGCCGGCCAATGGCTGACAAGAAGGGCGGCACCGTCCGCGTGACCCAGATCCGCAGCGCGATTCGCCGACCCAAGGATCAGCTGGCGACACTCAAGGGGCTGGGGCTCAACAAGATCAATCGGAGCCGCGAACTCGAGGATACCCCTGCGGTGCGCGGCATGATCGACAAGGTAAAGCATCTCGTCCGCGTCGAGGGCGCGGGTTGAGCGGGCATTCGCGCCGCAACAGGGGATTCGATCGATGAAATTGAACGAGCTAGCCGACAATCAAGGGGCCCGCAAGGCGCGCAGCCGGGTCGGCCGGGGTGCCGGGTCGGGCAAGGGCCGGACGGCCGGGCGCGGCATGAAGGGACAGAAATCCCGCAGTGGCGTCTCGATCAAGGGCTTCGAGGGCGGCCAGATGCCTCTTTACCGGCGCGTTCCGAAGCGCGGGTTCAAGAATCCGTTCCGCAGGGAGTATGCAGTGGTCAATCTCGGCCGGCTGCAGCAGGCGATCGACGACAAGAAGCTGGACGCGGGCAAGGCGGTCGACTCCGCCGCGCTGGCTGCGGCGGGACTGGTTGGTCGCCGCATCGGGGCGGGTGTGCGGCTGCTTGCAAAGGGCGACCTCAAGACAAAGATAACCATTCATGTCGCCGGCGCATCAAAGGCCGCCATTGCCGCGGTCGAGAAGTCCGGCGGCAAGGTCGTGCTCGCCGAGGCGCCCGTGCAAACTGCCGGGACCAAGTCCAAGACGGGAACGGACGAGAGCACGGGCGAGCCAGCCCCGGGTACAGAAGATGTGCCAGCCGGGGACACGTGAAATCTGAAGCCGGAACCGACCGGCGGGGACCTGTGCCATGGCATCTGCCGCTGAACAATTAGCCGCGAATTTCAATTTCGGCGCCTTTAGCAAGGCCACCGAGCTTAAGAAGCGCCTGTGGTTTACGCTTGGCGCTCTCATCGTATACAGGCTGGGCACTTATGTGCCGCTCCCCGGCATCGATCCGGTCGCGTTGAACGATATCTTTTCGCGCCAGGGCGGTGGCCTGATCGGCATGTTCGACATGTTCTCGGGCGGGGCGCTGAGCCGCATGACGATCTTTGCGCTCAACGTGATGCCCTATATTTCGGCATCGATCATCATGCAGTTGATGACGGCCGTGGTGCCGACACTGGAGGAGTTGAAGAAAGAGGGCGAAACCGGCCGCAAGAAGATCAATCAGTACACGCGTTACCTGACGGTTCTGCTGGCGACGGTCCAGGGATACGGCATCGCCGTCGGTCTGGAACGCAGCACGAGTTCGGTCGGATCGGTCGTGATCAATCCCGGCTTCTTTTTCGAGATCACCACCGTAATTACCATCGTTGGCGGCACGATGTTCCTGATGTGGCTGGGCGAACAGATTACCCAGCGCGGCGTCGGCAACGGCATCTCGCTGATCATTTTTGCCGGCATCGTCGCCAACCTGCCGGCGGCACTGGCACAGACCCTCGATCTGGGCCGGACGGGCGCTCTCTCGACCGCCCTCATCGTCGGCCTGTTGCTGATGGTGGTCGCGGTCATCGCCTTCATCGTCTTCATGGAGCGCGCGCAGCGCCGGATCGTCGTCCAGTATCCCAAGCGGCAGGTTGGAAATCGCATGTTCGGCGGCGAGTCGTCGCATTTGCCGCTGAAGCTCAACACGTCCGGCGTCATTCCCCCGATCTTCGCGAGCTCGCTTCTGCTGTTGCCTGCGACATTCGCCGGGTTCAGCGGCGGCCAGGGTCCGGGCTGGATGACCGATATCACGGCGTATCTGGGCCGCGGCCAGCCGGGGTATCTGCTGATCTACGTCTCGCTCATCGTCTTTTTTGCGTTCTTCTACACCGCTGTTGTCTTCAACCCGTCCGACACGGCCGATAATTTGAAGAAATACGGCGGTTTCGTGCCGGGTATTCGGCCTGGCAAGAACACGGCGGAGTATCTGGATTTCGTTTTGACGCGGCTGACGGTCGTCGGCGCGACCTATCTGTCGGCCGTCTGTATCCTGCCGGAAATCCTGATCTCGCAATACGCTGTTCCGTTCTATTTCGGCGGCACAAGCCTGTTGATCGTGGTCAGCGTCACCATGGATACGGTTGGCCAGATCCATGCGCATATGCTGGCACACCAGTACGAGGGTCTGATCAAGAAGAGCAAGCTGCGCGGGAGACGTGGATGAACATCGTCCTGCTGGGGCCGCCGGGAGCCGGGAAGGGTACCCAGGCCGAGCGACTGGAGAAGTCGCGCCACATGGTCCAGCTTTCGACCGGGGACATGCTGCGCAGCGAGGTGGCGTCGAGAAGTGAACTGGGGCGGCAGGCCAAGGCGATCATAGAAAGCGGCAGGCTGATGCCGGACAGCATCATGATTCGGATCGTCTCGGAACAGCTGTGCCGGGACGAATGCGAGTATGGTTTCACGCTGGATGGGTTTCCGCGCACCGAAGAACAGGCCAGGGCGCTCGATGACCTGATGGCGGAAAAGGGAATGAAGCTGGACGGCGTGATCGAGATGAAGGTCGATGACGATCTGCTGACAGAGCGCATCACTGGTCGGTTCTCATGTGGCCGTTGCGGAGCGGGCTACCACGACAAGCACCATTTACCGAGGCAGGAAGGCGTGTGCGACGAATGTGGCTCGACCGAATTCAAGCGCCGAGCCGACGACAATGAGCAGACCGTGCGCGAACGTCTCTCCGCCTATCACCAGCTGACGGAACAGATCGTGCCCTACTACCAGCGGAAGAACATACTGCACACCGTCAACGGAATGGCTGCGATCGACGACGTCACGCAGGAAATCGAGCAGGTTCTGGAGTCCCTGCAGTGATTGACACGGCGGTCGATAAAACTATAATCCGCCCGCTCGGTCCGGCGACGGACCGATTGTTGGGCGTGCGTGAGGCTCCGGAACGGTATTCCGGTGGTGGACGCCAACTCTAACGACATCGAGGAGCAGGCAGCGTGGCACGCATTGCAGGCGTGAATATCCCGACGCAGAAGCGCGTTGAAATCGCCCTTACCTATATCCATGGGATTGGCAGGACCAAGGCCCAGGAGATTTGCGGCAAGTGCAACATCCCATCAGACCGCCGCGTACAGGACTTGACCGATCAGGAGACTATCCAGATCCGCGAGGTCATTGATCGTGACTACATCGTAGAGGGCGATCTTCGTCGCGAGGTGGCGATGAACATCAAGCGGTTGCTGGACCTTGGTTGCTATCGGGGCCTTCGGCATCGCAAGGGCATGCCCGTGCGCGGCCAGCGAACCCACACCAATGCACGGACGCGCAAGGGCAAGGCGCGGCCGATCGCCGGCAAGAAGAAGGCGTGATAAGACATGGCGAAACAGACAACGGCGCGCCCGCGGCGTCGCGAGCGTAAGAACATCACATCAGGCGTGGCGCATGTGAATGCCACGTTCAACAATACGATGATCACGATCACCGACGCGCAGGGCAATGCGATATCCTGGTCGTCGGCAGGCAGCCAGGGATTCAAGGGCAGCCGCAAATCGACCCCGTATGCGGCGCAGATGGCGGCGGAAGACGCCGGACGCAAGGCGATGGACCATGGCATGAAGACGTTGGACGTCGAGGTCAAGGGACCGGGATCGGGACGCGAGTCGGCGTTGCGGGCCCTGCAGGCAATCGGCTTTACGATCACGGCGATTCGTGACGTTACGCCGATTCCCCATAACGGATGCCGGCCGCCGAAGCGGCGCCGTGTGTGATGTGACATCCTGCCGGCTTCGATGGAGCCTTCTCTGAAGATCGACGCGCGACCGCCGAGCCGGCGATGTGGCGCCAATGACACCACCAAGAGGTTACGACCGTGATCCAGAAGAATTGGCAGACGCTGATCAAGCCCACGAAACTCAACATAGAGGGTGGGGCCGACCCGGGGCGCATGGCCACGATTGTTGCTGAACCGCTCGAGCGGGGCTTTGGGCTTACGCTCGGCAATGCCTTGCGGAGGGTTTTGCTGTCGTCCCTTCAAGGCGCTTCGATCACGTCAATTCAGATTGAGGGCGTATTGCACGAGTTCTCTTCGATTCCCGGTGTGCGCGAGGATGTCACCGATATCGTTCTCAACCTCAAGTCGCTGGGCCTGCGGATGCATGGCGAGGGTGCCAAGCGGATGAGTCTGACGGCGCAGGGCCCCGGAGAGGTCACGGCGGGGCAGATCGAGACCGGCCACGACATCGAGATCATGGATCCGGAGCTGGTCATCTGCACGCTCGACGAGGGGGCGCGGCTGGCCATGGAGATGACCGTCGAGACCGGCAAGGGCTATATTCCGGCGACCCAGAACCGTCCCGAGGATGCGCCGATCGGCATGATCCCGGTCGATGCCATGTACAGCCCGATCCGCAAGGTCTCCTACAAGGTCGAGAACACCCGCGTCGGCCAGGTCACCGATTATGACAAGCTGTCGATGACCATCGAGACCGATGGCTCGGTGACGCCGGAGGATGCGGTGGCGCTGGCCGCCCGTATCCTGCAGGATCAGTTGCAGCTATTCATCAATTTCGAGGAGCCGCAGGCGCAGATCGTCGAGGAACGGCCGTCCGAGCTGCCGTTCAACAAGAACTTGCTGCGCAAGGTGGACGAGCTAGAGCTGTCGGTCCGTTCGGCCAACTGCCTGAAGAACGACAACATCGTCTATATCGGTGACCTTGTGCAAAAGACAGAGCAGGAGATGCTGCGCACCCCGAATTTCGGCCGCAAGTCGCTGAACGAGATCAAGGAGGTGCTGGCCCAGATGGGTTTGCATCTCGGCATGGAAATCCCCAACTGGCCGCCGGAGAACATCGAGGAGATGGCCCGCCGGCTGGACGAGCCGTACTGACCGGCCGCAGGGCACATAGACGTATAAGAGGGAGCCGTCGCGATGCGACATGGATTGAGCGGCCGCAAGCTGAACCGCACCAGCAGCCACCGGAAGGCGATGCTGGCCAACATGGCCAACGCGCTGATCAAGCACGAGCAAATCAAAACGACGCTTCCGAAGGCAAAGGAGTTGCGCCCCTTCGTCGAGAAGCTGGTCACCTTGGGCAAGCGCGGCGGTCTCCACGCGCGACGCCAGGCATTTGCCGTGCTGCGCGACGACGCGATGACGGCCAAGCTGTTCGATACGCTGGCCGGCCGTTATGCCGAGCGTCCGGGCGGCTACACCCGCGTGCTGCGGGCCGGTCACCGCTACGGCGATGCCGCCGACATGGCGGTTATCGAGTTTGTCGAGCGTGACACCGACGCCAAGGGCCAGGATTCCGGCCCGACCCAGGAGGCGGCAGCGGCCAGCGCAGACGAGGAATAGCGGGCCAGTTCGTCGGCGATTTGTTTGTGGAAGGGTGGCCGTTGGGTCGCCCTTCTGCTTTTCGGGCGCCGCGCGACGCATCTTGTGATACCGCATGCCGGCGCTTAAGTTGACAGGCATGCATGGAACGACATTGCGGCACTGCACTTGCGCCGCAGCGCTGGTGGGCCTCGCGCTAGCGCTAATGCCGTGTGTCGCGCCGGCACAGCCTGCAATCCCCGACTCGCGCGAGCAGATTACGTTGTCGTTTGCTCCCGTGGTGCGCAGAGCGGCGCCAGCCGTCGTCAACATTTACACGAAGAAGAAGATCCAGCAGCGTGCCTTTTCACCACTCTTCGACGACCCGTTCTTCAAGCGGTTCTTCGGCGATGACTTTCCGTTTGGCGGCGCGCCGCGGGAGCGCGTTCAGAATTCTCTGGGGTCCGGTGTCGTGGTGCGGCCCGATGGGGTTGTCGTGACCAACAATCATGTCATCGAAGGGGCCGAAGAAATTACTGTGATCCTCAGCGATCGGCGTGAATTTGAAGCGGAGATCGTGCTCGCCGATTCGCAGACGGACCTCGCCGTATTGCGCATCGATCCCGAGGGCGAAAACCTGCCGGCGCTGGCGTTCGGCGATTCGGACCGACTCGCCGTGGGTGACCTCGTGCTGGCTATCGGCAACCCGTTCGGGGTGGGACAGACGGTGACCAGCGGCATCGTGTCGGCGCTGGCCCGCACGCGGGTCGGCGTCGCCGACTACCGCTCGTTCATCCAGACCGACGCTGCGATCAATCCCGGCAATTCGGGCGGCGCGCTGGTATCCATGGATGGTCGGCTCGTCGGTATCAACACGGCGATCTTCTCACGCAATGGAGGTTCGCTCGGGATCGGCTTCGCCGTTCCCAGTAACATGGTCCGGGCGATCGTCGACTCGGCCATAGAGGGCCGGCCGTTGGTGCGTCCCTGGCTTGGTTTCGACGGCCGGGCCGTGACCGCAGACCTGGCCGATGCGATGGGTATGCGACGGCCGATCGGGGTGATCGTTGAGGATGTGTATGAAGACGGACCCGCGGAAGAGGCTGGTTTGCGGCCCGGAGACATTATCGTTTCCGTTGCCGGCCAGGATGTAGAGGATATGCAGGCGCTCCGCTTCCGGCTTGCAACACGCCGGATCGGCGAGTCGATTGAGATGGCGGTTTTGCGCAAGAAAACCGAGCAACGTGTTCAGTTCAAGCTGATCGCGCCCCCCGAAGATCCACCTCGCAATGAGGTATTGCTGGAGGGAAGTCAGCCCTTGGCCGGCGCGCGCATTGCGAATCTCTCGCCGGCGCTGGTGGATGAGCTCAAGTTAACGGGGCAACCGCGGGGCGTCATCGTAATTGGCGTCGTTCGCCGATCGCAGGCGGCACGCATTGGCCTGCGTCCCGGCGACATTCTGGTCGAGATAAATGGGGTCGATATTCAGCGGGTGCGGGACGTCACGAAGATTGCTTCGAGCCTGCCGGACTCATGGCGGATAGCGGTTCGCCGTGGTGACCGGTTGCTTAAGGTCGAGGTCAGATGACCGTCGAATCGCGCCAGCAGCACTTGTTTGAATCGTCGGCCCCGCGGCCGCTTGCGGATCGATTGCGGCCGCAGGACCTGACGGCGATCGTCGGTCAGGATCATCTGTTGGCCGAGGGAGGTGCGTTGCGCCGCATGATTGATGCGGGGCGTCTTGCATCGATGATTCTCTGGGGTCCCCCCGGCTGCGGCAAGACAACCATCGCAAGATTGCTGGCGGATCGGACGGCGCTGGAGTTCGAGCCGTTGTCGGCCGTTTTCTCGGGGGTCGCAGACCTGCGCAAGGTTTTCGAGCGGGCCAAGGCGCGACGGATTGCCGGAACAGGGACATTGTTGTTCATCGACGAGATTCACCGCTTTAACCGTGCCCAGCAGGACGGATTCCTGCCCTATGTCGAGGACGGGACGGTCGTGCTGGTGGGTGCGACCACGGAAAACCCCAGTTTCGAGCTGAACGCAGCGTTGCTGTCCCGCTGCCAGGTTTTCGTCTTGAACCGGCTCGACGATTCGGCGCTGGAGCAGTTGCTGCAGCGGGCTGAGGCCGCCGAGGACGCGCCGCTGCCGGTCGATGCGGATGCGCGCGCCGCGCTGCGGGCGATGGCCGACGGCGACGGCCGCTTCGTCCTCAATCTCGCCGAGGAGCTGTTCGCGATGAACACCAAGGCGCCGCTGGATACCGCGGCGCTGGCCGCCGCGGTGCAGCGCCGGGCGCCGCTCTACGACAAGAGCCAGGAAGGCCATTACAATCTGATCAGCGCGTTGCACAAATCGCTGCGCGGCTCCGACGCCGATGCCGGGCTGTACTGGCTGGCCCGCATGCTCGCCGGTGGCGAGGATCCGCGCTATATCGCGCGGCGCTTGGCACGCTTCGCGTATGAGGACGTTGGTCTGGCCGATCCGCAGGCGGCGCTTCAGGCGCTCGCCGCCTGGGACTGCTACGAGCGGCTGGGTTCGCCCGAAGGGGAACTGGCGCTTGCCCAGGCAGTCATCTACCTGGCGACCGCGCCAAAGTCGAACGCCGTGTACAAGGCGCTGGGTGCGGCAACGCGGAGCGCAAAGGATACCGGCTCGCTGATGCCGCCGAAGCACATTCTCAATGCCCCGACAACCCTTATGAAGGAACTCGGTTACGCCGAGGGCTACGCCTACGACCACGACACACCGGACGGGTTTTCTGGCCAGGACTATTTTCCCGAGGCGGCCCCGCGGGGGAAATTCTACCGGCCGGCGGAACGCGGCTTCGAGCGGGAAATTGCCAAGCGCCTGGACTATTGGGACCGGCTGCGCCGACAACGCAGCGCAGGCAGCGATCGCGATTAGACTGTCTCGGGTCACGTGTCACACGCTTCCGGAATAACCATCGGAGCCGAGGTGTATGCATTCCGAACACAGCGACACATGCAGACACCCAAGAGAGGGAGCTATCGTGATATGAGACACCTGATTATCGCCGCGATATTGGCTTTCGGCTTTGCCACCCCGGTACTGGCGGCGCATTGTCCGAAGGACGGCCAGCTGATCGGCAAAGCGCTTGAGAGCCAGAACAACGCTGAAGCCAAGGCGCTGATGGAACAGGGTATGGCTTTGCATAGCGCGGGCAAGCACAAGGAGTCGATCGAGGCGCTTCACCAGGCGATGAAGCTGCTGAACATCGAGCACTGATCGCAGCGCGACACCGATGGCGTGAGCCGTTGGTCGCGGAGGCCCCGTTTCGAGCGGGGCCTTCTTGCTTTCGGCCAGGGCGCGCCATCGGGTCGCCACAATTGCCGACCATAGTCCCTTGAAATTCCGGCGATCGTTATTGCGATGCGATCGGCCGGCAGGTGATCGCAAAAGAAATCGCAATTGCCGCTGGCATGGGCATCATGGGCCGATTCAAGGGTTCGAGTTTCACAGGACGGACGCGCCGTCGTCTCGGATGGCGGGACCTCGCCATCATGCTATTGGCGGGCGCTGTCTCCATCATGGCGACATTGGCTTACTTCGCCTACACATTGCCGTTGCCCGACGGTTTCGGGGAAACGCCGGATCGGCCTTCGATGCTGCTGAAGGCGGAGAATGATGAAGTTTTCGCAAGTCGAGGCGAGTTTCGCGGAGAGTGGTTGTCGCCCGGAGAGTTGCCGCAGACGCTTCGCCACGCGGTGGTCGCGGCGGAGGATCGCCGATTCTATGCGCATGCCGGCATCGATCTTCGGGGTATTGGCCGTGCGCTTGCAGCGAACTTCGAGGCTGGCGAAATTCGCCAGGGCGGCAGCACGATCACGCAGCAGCTCGCCAAGACCTATTTTTTGGAGCCGGATCGTACCTTCAAGCGCAAGATCCAGGACATGATGTTGGCGCTGTGGCTTGAGAACAGGCTGTCCAAGGACGAGATTCTGGCCAATTACCTCAACGCAGTCTATTTCGGTGCTGGCGCCTATGGCGTCGATGCCGCGGCCTGGCGGTATTTCAGAAAGTCGGCGCGCTCGCTGACGCTCGCGGAGTCGGCCATGCTTGCCGGGCTCATTCGTGCGCCCTCGCGCTATTCGCCGGTCAAGGATCTGGAAACGGCCCAGGCCCGTGCGTCTATCGTCTTGGGCCTGATGCAGGACGAGGGATATATCAGCGAAGATGAAGCCGTTGCGTCGCGCGCCGATCCGGCCGTCCTAGCAATCGCGCCGGACGCACATCCGGGCTGGAATTACCTGGCTGACCGGGCCGAACAGGATGCCTATCGGCTGCTCGGCCCGATGGCCGCCGATCTTTCGATCCAGACGACGCTGGTGCCCGAGATCCAGGATCTGGCCGAAGATACCGTCAACCGCTGGTCGGGTATTCTCGGCAGCGGGGACGATGCGGTGGAGACGGCCCTCGTTGCGATGACGCTCGACGGCGCTGTGGTTGCAATGGTCGGTGGGCGGAATTATCAGAACAGTCAGTTCAATCGCGCAACGCAGGCCAAACGACAGCCGGGTTCCGCGTTCAAGTTGTTTGTCTATCTTGCTGCTCTCGATGCGGGATTCCGCCCGAACAGCCTGGCGGTCGACGAGCCGATCACGATCGACGGCTGGAGCCCCCGCAACGCTTCCGGGATATATCGGGGCCAGGTAACCCTCCGCACCGCCTTTGCCGAATCGATCAACACGGTGGCGGTGAAGCTCACTGAACATGTCGGTCGCGATAAGGTCATCGGTGTCGCGCGGGTGCTCGGCTTGACATCCGAGCTGCGGCCGACGCCCAGCTTGGCGCTGGGCAGCTTCGAGACGACTTTGCTCGAATTGACGGGGGCCTATGCCGCGATCGCAGCGGACGTCAAACGAATTGAACCCTATGTCATCCGGGAGATCCGCGGTCGCGGCCGCACACTCTACCAGCATCAGCTCGCGGCTGGCGGCAGCAGGGGCGCCATACCTTGGAAGCGCGATGCCATGGTCGACATGCTCATGGCCGCCGTGCAGACGGGGACCGGCCGTGCCAGTGCCTTTGGCCGGCCCTCCGCGGGCAAGACCGGCACCAGCGAGGACAATCGCGACGGCTGGTTTATCGGATTCACCGGTGATCTCGTGGCAGGTGTCTGGGTTGGCCGGGATGACAACAAACCTGTGGACGGTCTGGAGGGCGGCGGTGTACCGGCGCGCATATGGCGCGATTTTATGACCGCGGTCTACGCGGCGCCGGGCGTCGAAGGGAAGGATCCGTTCATTGCGGATGCGGCAACCAAGCACGTGCCGGTTTCCGCCAAGGACGGCAGGGACCCCATGAGTCTGAAAGACCTCGGGGATGTCATTCGCCAGCTGTTCGAATAAGTCCCTGGCGTGAGCCCCGCTAGACGCTGACCCGGTTGCGCCCGTCCTTCTTGGCCCGGTAGAGCGCCTGGTCGGCGGCCCTGATGACGGCATCGGGTGAGCCGTTGGTCTCCGAACGTTCCGCAACGCCGATACTGATGGTCACCGTCACCTTCTTGTTGTTCTTCGGGCCGGATTTCGACCGGTTCGCGGCGCTCTTCTTCTTTCGGCCCTTGGCCCTGATGATAAACCCGGACTCCTTGATGTTGCGGCGCAGCGCATCGAGGTGCTGCACGGCTTCTTCACTGGACTTGCCGGAGAAGACCACTGTGAATTCCTCTCCGCCGTAGCGGAACGGTTTACCACCCCCTCCGACGCCTTCCATGCGGCTTGCCACCATCCGCAGCACCTGATCGCCGACATCGTGGCCGTAGGTGTCGTTGAACTTCTTGAAGTGGTCGACATCGAGCATCGCGATTGCATAGCGCGGTCCCAGCTTCATGGTCTCGTGCATCAATGCCCGCCGACCCGGCAGTCCCGTGAGCTCGTCGTGAAACGCCAGGCGATAGCCGTCTTGAATCGCGGCAATCAAGAGGGTCGTCGCGGCAGTGCTGAAGAATAGCGGGGCGGTCGGCCCGCTGTCGGCAAAGTGCAGAGCCAGTGCCACGGCCACCAGCGCACCCAGCGCGCCGCTCTCGAGCGGCGGATTGCCGAGCGCAACCAGCCGCAGCACGAAGTACAACGCCGCGGCGCCGAACGCCACCAAGGCAAGCGTCGGGACGGCAGTATCCGGAAGATAGGACTGAGGCAGCAGTTGCAGGGACAGGACGAGCTTGACCCAGCCATGCAAGCTGGCAGCGGCATCGCTGCCCAACCACAAATGTGCCATCACCACGGCTACCGCGATACCGCTGACGCCGCCGAGCAGCAATGCTCGCAGGAGTCCGGGCCGGGAAAGAAGTCCGCGTTCCTGCAGTAGCGACAGGGCGACGAAGCCGATCGGGAACAGAAACGCATACATCATGAAACCGATCTCGGCGGCGGTCCCCGGCCGGATCTTGCTCGCAGGGCCCAGCAGAAGCCAGTGCCCAACCACCAGCATGCCCATCGAAAACACCAGCCGGCTCCGATTGAATCGCCAGCCGATGATGGCGCCGACAAGGCCAAGCCCGTACGGCAGATAGGGCAGGATTGCACCGATGGCGCCGGGAATGCGTGTCGAATAGAGCATGGCTCCCCACGCCGCGGCGAGAAGTACGGCAGGCCAGAATACGGCGGCTGGCAGACGAATCGCGGCGCGTCCCAGGCTGTCGGCGGTGATGGCTGTCATGGCGTTTGGTAATGTCTGGTTGTTGGAGCTAACCCTCGTTGGGGAGCTTAAATGGTAAAGAGTTTACTTGAGGTGAACGGGCGTGGCCGCAAACCGAAATATGCACATTGGATCAGCTGTCGCAGGATTACGCACCATGTCTGGGGATCGCGCACGCAGAGAGGGGGCGCAACGCGCGACCAAACCGGAGCCGGCGACCTATCCCGACGTATACGTGGACTGAGCTTGAAATAAATACGAGAAATTCTTAGTAAGAAAGATATATATGGTTAACATTATTAGTAAACAAAGTTGGTTAATAAATACATTTTATATAAAAAATTGAATTAGATCCATCTATTCAATTGATTGGCCCAACAGTATCTGGTATTAACGAATCATTAAACAGTTTCGGGGAGGCGGTGCTTGGGTCGGGGAGGTCTCAGCCGCCATATTTCTCCGGAAACTGAAAACAAGACAATAGAAGCGACACGGCGCGAGCCGGCCGACAAAAGACATAAAGAAGCGATTTTGGGGTGGATGCTATGCTCAAAATGGGTACTACGATCGCCATCGCGACGGTTCTAATGGCTCTCGTTTTTCCGGGCGAGGGCA
The DNA here is from genome assembly GCA_020356105.1 of Rhodospirillales bacterium. Taxonomy (GTDB): domain Bacteria; phylum Pseudomonadota; class Alphaproteobacteria; order UBA8366; family JADFVY01. The sequence goes on from CP070634.1 coordinate 1,421,583, forward strand.
GGGCGGATCTCAACGAGGAAATCGAATGTCTTGCCCTCAATATATATTTTGAGGCGAGAGGCGAGCCGGTCGACGGCCGCATCGCGGTTGGTCACGTGGTTCTGAACCGGGTTGCAGACGATCGCTACCCGGACAAGATCTGTGACGTCGTCAAGCAGGGCGGTCCCCGGCCGAAGCACAAATGCCAGTTTTCCTGGTGGTGCGACGGGCGCAGTGACCGGCCCCGCGACCTCCAGGCTTGGCGCGAAAGTCAGGTGCTGGCTCGGGTGGTCTTCTGGGGCTACGCAGAGGACCCCACGGGTGGCGCGCTCTGGTATCACGCCGATTACACGATGCCGTATTGGGGTAGCAAACTGACCCGCGGGCCAAAGATCGGACGGCATCATTTCTATGTCCCCGGACCCGGGAATCCGCGGAACGAGCCGAAACTGGCAGGAAACGAATTGACCACGGCGGTTCAGCAGTACAAGGAAGGGGCTGCCGAAAAGAACAAGCAGGACGAGCCGGCCAAGATCGCAGGCGAGTCCATCTAACGCGCATACGGGGAGGACGTCGAGAGCGCGCCTTGTGATCAGGATCAAGGCGCGCTCTCGCAGTTTGTGTTACCCGGATTTCCGTTGTGCTCGACGCATGTTCTTGCTGCGGGTGCACGTTCCATGATCCGAGGAGACACGACGATGCTTACCAAGAGCCAGTTCGGTGCAGGATCGTTGGTTGTGGCGGCGTTGCTGTTCGCCGGTTGCGCGACACCTGAAGGAGCCGCGACGCAAACCGACATCGAAGCGCTGCGATCCGAGATCGCCGATCTTCGCGCCCGGATTGACAGTGTCGCCAGGACGGCGGAGGCAGCTGCCGAGAGTTCCAGCACTGCCGCCGCGCGCGCGGACGAGGCCGCACGCGAGGCGAAGGCCGCGAGCGAGAAGGCGGATCGAATCTACAGGCAGTCGTTGCGCAAATAGGCAACCTTTGTGCCGGTGGACGGCCGGGCACTGCGAGCCGTCTATTTGGTGATCTGCACCGGGATGCCGCGCTTGTGGCGTGCAACGGCTCTCACGCTCGGCCAGTCGACACGTTTGGCTGCCGCACCGGCGAAGGAGCGAACCCGACGCTCGAGATCTGGTATCGGCGCGGGGATGAGCCAGCCTGTGCGTTCGAGCTGGTCGCCCTCGACGGCGTCGGGATGAACTTCCATGAATAGATGGCCGCCCGACCAACCGAGCTTCACGGCCTGGTCGACGACGGTGACCGGTGTGCCGACCGAAACGATTGCGAACAGGTGCTCGATATCCTCCGGATAGAGCCGAATGCAGCCGCCGCTGACGCGGCGGCCGATACCGAAGGGCCGGTTGGTCCCGTGAACGACATAACTTTGCCAACCAAGGTCGAGCGCATATGCGCCCAACGGATTATCGGGTCCCGGCGGCACCGATATCGGAAGCTCGGGTCGTTCTGCGCGAATCGATGCCGGCGGGATCCAGGTTGGTGCCTCTCGCTTGCGCACGATTTGCGTCGTGCCGATAGGTGTTTCGCGTCCCTTGCGGCCGACGCCAATCGGATGCGTGATCACCGTCCCGGCGCCGTCTCCGAAATAATACAAGCGAAGTTCCGGCAGGTTGATGACCATCCCGGTGCGCGGCGCGTGCGGCAAGATATGTGCCTTCGGCAAGATGACCGTGCGTCCCGGCGGTGGCAGCCACGGATCTATCCCGGGATTGGCAGCCACGATTTCTATGTAGCCCAGATCATGTCGACGGGCGATCAGAAGCAGATTTTCGTCTGACTGGACCGTGTGATACTCAAGCCGGCCGATGACATCGTCGCCTGACTCGGCCGCAAGGGCGTATGTCGTCGACACCGTGCATCCCAGCGCAATCGATGTGAGCAGCGCGCAAGAACCGCAAATGTTGATCCCCGTCGACATGGCTCAGGCCTTCTGTGTCCGCTTTGCCTTGCGTGAACGCCCGGCCTCTTGGACCTGGCTGGCGGCGCGCAGTTCCTCATAAAGCGCGCGTGCCCGTCCCGTGACATGCTCGGGTACGTGTATTCGTACTCTGACCAGCAGGTCGCCGCGGACGTCTGAGCCGAATCGCGGCAGCCCTTCGCCGCGTAAGCGCAGGACGGTGTCAGGCTGCGTGCCCGGGGGAACCACCGTGTCGGCGGTGCCGCTCAGTGTGGGGACGAGGAGGTGCGTGCCCAGCACCGCGTCTGGAATTTCGATCGTCTCGGTCCGCCAAAGACCGGCCCCTTTGCGCGCGAAGCGACGATCCGGAGCGGTATGGACGCGGACGAAGAGATCGCCCGGCCGGCCGCCCGACGCGGCCGGCGCGGTAGCGTGTCCCGGAATGCGCAGCGCCGCCCCGTCCTCGAGACCTTTGGGTACTGTCAGCTTCAACTGCTCGGATCGCGGCGTCTGTCCACGTCCCGCGCATTGGGGACACGGCGTGTCGATCACCCTGCCGTGACCGTCGCAGTCGGGACAGGTCGAGATCTGACGAATGTTCATCGATCCGCGCTGGCTCTCTCTTGTTACTTCTCCGGTGCCGCCGCACGACTCGCATCGTCGCGGGGCCGTCCCGGCCCTCGCGCCCGTTCCGTCGCAGCTTTCGCAGGGCCGAATCCGCTCGAACCGCACGATCTCGTCCCCGCCGGATACAATGCGCTCCAACGGTACCTCGAGGGTGACCTCGATATCGGCTCCTCGTTGCCGGTCGGGGCGGCGGCGCCCAAAGAGCCTCGCGAACAGTTCATGGCCGAAATCAAAGCCCAATCCGCCGAGCACCTCGTCGAGATCGATCCCGCCAAACAGATCTTCGGGTGCCACGCCGGACACGCCGACATGGCCTCGGGCATCGTAATTTGCCCGGCGCCGCGGATCGGACAGGATGCCATAGGCCTCGGCGATCTCCTTGAACCTCTCCTCGGCGCCGGGGTCCTTGTTGCGATCGGGATGGTACTTCAGAGCGAGCCGTCGGAATGCGTCCTTGATCGCCTTTACGTCGGCATCACGGGCGATCCCCAATATCTCGTAATAGTCCCGTTTCTGTTCCATGACGCGGGCTGTGCCGCCGCGATCCACACGCGTTGAGCGACGCTCTCCTGCTTCGGTGTCCTAACCTTAATGGAGGAATGGGCGCGGCGTGTTGACGCAGGTCAATGCCCCGCAGCGCGAGGCTGGCTAGGCTATCCCGCACCGCTGAAAAGGGAGACCGATGATGCCAGGTAATGGCACGATTCTCGATGCGGTCCGTGCAGCTTTGCGCAGCGAGGCAAAGGTCGACATTTCCAGGCATCCTCTGGCGCTTGAACTCGTCGCCGGAAACATCCTGATCATGGAGGGCGAACTGCCCGATATCTCCGCCAAGAAGCTGGCGCTTGAACGCGCCGCTGCGGTGGCGGGGGTTGATGGCGTTGTCGACCGGCTGCGGGTCATGCCGGCTCAACGCATGGGCGACGGCGCGATCGGCGACGCTTTGCGCACGTCGTTTCTGCAGGAGCCCGCTTTCGCGGCGTTCGCGATCCGGGAGAGGCGGGGGGATCGAACCGACGTCATACGGCAGCCGGATAGCCAAGGCAGTTTCATCGAATATGAAGTGGGTGACGGCGTCGTTACCCTGAATGGCGAGGTTCCTGGACTTGGTCACAAGAGACTCGCCGGCATTCTAGCCTGGTGGATTCCGGGCAGCCGCGACGTCGTCAACGGCATCGCCGAGGTGCCGACGGAACAGGACAACGACGCAGAGGTCGCCGATGCCGTTCGGCTGGCGCTTGAAAAGGACGTGTTTGTCAACGCGAGCCAGGTTCGCGCTTCCGTCAGGGACTACAAGGTCACCTTGGAGGGGCAGGTTTCGAGCGACATCGAGAGGCGAATGGCCGAACGCGATGCATGGTACGTATTCGGAGTCGACCAGGTCCTGAATCAGCTTGTCGTGCGACCTTGAGATTTTCGTCGTTTCGCGTGGAGGCTCGCTGTGTCGAACTCGATGGTGCTCGCCACGACCCGCGAAAAGGGATTCGACCGCGCCCGGCAACTTCTGGGCCAGTTCGGCCGCGTGTTCAGAACGGACTATTTCAATGTTCTGTTGCTGGTCCCCGATGAGCCCCAGACATTCCTCGACCGTTTCGCAGCCATGGTAAGGAATGTTCCGCACGTGATGGAGGCATTGTCGCGGGTGGTGCCGGCCGAAGCCGATTTCAGCTTCGCGAGCCCGCAAGAGTTCGAAGCCAGGGCGCGGGATATCGTGCTCGGCTGGGCGGGGCGGTTTCATGGCAAATCGTTCCACGTCCGGATGCACCGGCGGGGCTTCAAGGGCCGCCTGTCGAGCCAGCACGAGGAAAGGTTTCTCGATGAGGCTCTGTTGCGCCGGCTCGAGGATGAAGGGGCGCCCGGATGCATCAATTTCGATGATCCGGACGCGGTAATCGACATAGAGACCGTCGACAATCGCGCCGGCCTGTCCTGCTGGACTCGCGAGGATTTGCAGCGCTACCCGTTCTTGCGGGTCGATTGAGCTTCAGGCTCTGTCCGGCTGGGGCGATATCCGCACAAATCCGACATCGTTATCTGCAATCTCGAGCACCGTGCGGGCCAGACCGAACTGTTCGATCAGCCAAGCGTTGGTGCGAAGATGACGCGTGACGGACTCCACGCTGAAGGAGGATGGACCGTGCGAGAACGCGAGTGCCGCGAGAATCTGATCGCCGAGGTGCAGGTCGAGAGCGGCGCCCGACCGGTGGTGTGACAGCAGCGCCGCCACCGCGTCTTCCGCCACGGTCTCCGATGACTTGCCACGCGCGCCGAGCGCACTGAATCCGCATCTCACATGCTGGTAAACTGCGGTCAGAAAGATTCCAGCCCCTGCGCAGGCCGCGCGAACGCGCAACGGCGCGATTCGGATCGGCACCCGAAGGTCCTCGAGCAGGGCGCGCGCCCGGTCGGACATGCGCTGCGGGATGTGGGCCGGCAGGTTGGCGGCCACTGCGCGGCCGCGGATCTCGACGAGCTCGCCGCGCTCGAGACAGTCGACGGGCGCGAGGCGGCATGGCCCGCGGCCGCGGATCATCGCCTCGATGCATCCCTTGCCAAGCGGAAACCAACCCCAGGATTCGAGCCTGAGTTCGATTGTCACGCCCAGCCGGTGCAGGGCCGGGAGCCAGACGGTGTCGAGGTAATCGAAGGGCGGACTCCAGGCGGTATGCGTGCCGCCCTCCACCGCGACACGCGAGTCGCCGGTCGTCAGCGCCAAGGGCAGCAAGACCGTCTGCAGGACCAGGCCGGCCGCGCCGGCACTGCCACCTTCCCGGGCCTCGGCAACGTCGAATGCATAATGCCCTGCCCGCACCCGATGTCGGGGCGAAAACTCCAGGTTGTGACTGCCCAGGGCATCGCCCGAGACCCGAGCGCCACAGATCGCCGCCGCAGCCCGTATCGCCGTTACATGCTGTGCGGCAAGACCCGGCTTTCTGCGGCCAGCACGAATGTTCTCGATCCGCACGGGCCGTGCAAGCATCGCCGAGAAGGCGACCGAGGAACGAACGATCTGGCCGCCGCCCTCGCCGTGCGCACCGTCGATGACGAGCGGACCGGTCATTCCGTACTCGCTCCTATCTTGCTGCCGAAATGGGCTTCCGCTTCGCGCCACAGGTCGGCTTCGCAATCGGCGTAGCGGGGCGAGAAATGGAACGGCGACATTCGCTTTACCCCGGCTGCGCGCGCCAATTGCCCCGCCTGTGCCGCGGTCAGGTGGTTCTTCTTGGCCGCGATCGCCGCATCGGCGTCCAGAAAGGCGGCCTCGATATAAAGGAGATCACTGCCGCGCGCCAGGTCGACGATCGCCGCGCGATTCGACTGGGACCATCGAACATCGGTCACGTAGGAGATCTTCTGCCCCGGAACGATACTGGTCAGCCGATCGCGCAGTTCGCCAAGGGGATGCACTTCTTCGCGATCGCCGCCATCAATGTCGTGCCAACGAACGCGGAACGCTGCATCGGGCGGATCGTTGCGAAGGATCGCCTGCTTGAGTTCGCGCAACCACGGCCCGACCCGAAAACCCATCTCCTCGACCCTATTCTTCCAGATATTCACATGCTGCTTCTGCTCGATCGAGAAGCCGAGACACGCAATCCCGTGATCGAGAACGACGGTGCGCACGCGGTAGTCCGGTCCATCGACCAGGACGCCGCGCCGTGCGGGGACGGGCGCCAGCGCCTCGATGTCGAAGGCATTGCTCGATCTCAGCCGGGCAAGGGTCAGCTGCTCGCCGCCCGAATACTCGCCGACGATCAAGACCAGATCCGACGGGAAGTTCCGCACCAGGTTCCAGGTATACGAGGCGAGCCTGTGCCAGACCCGCTCGATGAAACCGTGCGGGCCGAACAGGTGCAATGTTCTGTCGCGGCCCAGCAGTATCCGGATGATCCGGTCGAGCCCCGCGAAATGATCCATATGACTGTGCGAGACGAAGACGTGGCTGACGCGCAGCAATCGCCGGTCGGACAGAGGCTGCAGATCGCCCAGATCGAGCAGCATCCCGCGTCTTTCGAACATGAACTCGAGATAGACGCCGGGATCGCCGAAGGGCGAATTGATCAGTCGACTGTGAATCAGTGGCCGCACGCGACGAAACTGCCTCTCATGCACTCGAACCGGACCCTCACGATCATGGTGCCGCCGGCAGCACCGACGATCAAGGTTGCCGACGCCAGAATCCGAGATCCGGTGACTCTGGGGTGAGCCGGGCCGCGCCGGGCGGTGGAGCCTCTCGCCCGCCGAGCATCAGGAACCCGCCTGGCCGAAGCCTGGCCAGGATACCGTCGAGCGCGGCATGCTGGCCCCGTGCATCGAAATACGTAAAAGCGAGATAGCGACACAGCACGAGTTCGAACGGGCCATCGGGCATTTCCTTGCGGATGTCCTGCCGCACGAACTGGATACCGCAGCGGGCCTGCGGCCGCAGGTAAAGGAAACCGCGATTCCAGTCGAATGCCCGATCGACCCAGTCGGGTGGAAGCTCGCGAAGTGAGCCGGGGCGGTATCGGGCCGCGCGGGCGCGGCGCAACATGACGGGATCCGCGTCGGTCGCCACGATCTCCAGTCGCAGCCCGGGAAACAACGGCGCGAGAGCGGAATCCCAGACGAGCCGCAGCGTATAGGGTTCTTCGCCGCCGCCGCAGCCGGCGCTCCAGGCGCGCACGACAGTTCGGCCGGATCGTCGGGTCCGTAGGGCCAACTCGGGCAGGAGCGCGTCGCGCAGATGCAGCCATGCGGGGCGCTCGCGGCAAAACCGCGTCACGGTAATGCGACAAAGGCCGTCCAGCACGGCCCATTCGCCTTCGCTGGCCTCGAGGTGGGCACGATAGGATTGATAGGTCGAGAGGCCCAATTCCCGCAGGCGCCGGCGGATGCGTTTGCAGACCTGCCCGCGCACCCGGCGAAACGCCGCCGGCAACAGTCCAAGCCGCGGCAGCGCCCAGACGAGGAGATCAGTGCAATCGGCGTTCTTCATCGTGCCGTCCTTTGGTCGGACGGTCAGAGCCGGTTATATTGCAGGGAGCATATCCCTTGACGGACTGCGAATGGTGTCTGCGATGGCCAGCTGGAACAACCAGGACATCGCCGCGAAGCTGCTGGAATTGGCCGATCTCCTGGAGCAGCAAGAGGCAAATCCGTTTCGCGTCAACGCCTACCGGCGCGCCGCGGGCGTCATCGCGGGCCAAGATGAATCTTTGGTGGCGATCTGGCAGTGTGGCGGTATCGAAGCGCTGCAGGACCTGCCAACGGTGGGGCGCTCGATCGCGTTGGCCATCGACGAGATGCTGCGCACCGGTCGCTGGATGCAGCTTGAGCGTCTGCGTGGCGCGTTGGACCCCGAGCAGGTGTTTCGCTCTATCCCGGGCGTGGGATCGCGCCTGGCCATCCGTATTCACGATCAACTCCATGTCGACACGCTCGAAGCGTTGGAAGTGGCCGCGCATGACGGCCGCTTGGAGCGGGTATCGGGTATCGGGCCGCGCCGCGCCCGGATGATCGCAGCAACCCTTGGGGACATGCTGCAGCGCCGTCCGGCACGCGCGTCCGGAACCGGTGCGGAGCCAGCGGTGCCGATGCTGCTCGATGTCGACCAGGAATACCGCCGGAAGGCCGCGGCCGGCGCCTTGCCGAAAATCGCGCCGCGGCGGTTCAACCCGAAGGGGGAGTCGTGGCTGCCGATCCTCCATGCCCAGCGCGGCCACTGGCATTTCACGGTCTTGTTCTCCAACACGGCGCGCGCACATGAACTTGGCCGGACCGATGACTGGGTCGTCCTGTATTTCCACACGGACAGCGGCCCGGAAGGACAGCGCACTGTCGTGACCGAAACGCACGGGCCGCTGGGCGGACGTCGGGTCGTTCGGGGCCGCGAAGCGGAATGCCTGACACATTACCGCAGCGCAGCCGTGACGGCGTGACACGTCCATGAATCCATACTCGGTCGCAGGCAGCGCCCGGGCTCTCGTCTTCCGGCGGCCGGCCAAGCTCCCCCCCCGGCCCCACCTGCCCGGCAAGCGCCGGTGCGATGCCCGGTCATTGGCCGGCCGGAGACCGGACCGTCAGTCGCGATCGTTTGCGAGTGCCTCGTTCGCGGTCAGTATATCGAACACCGCGGCAACCGGTCCGCTGACGGGACGCCGCATCTGCCCCATCACGTCGCTTTCACCGGCGGCCCACGCTGCCGCCTCCTCGAGTTGCTGCACCGTCGCGCCAGTTGCGAGAATAGCCGCAATGCGGGCGTCCGGCAGCGGCCCGAAGATTTCGACGGCGTCACCCGCCTTGGCTCTTCTCTGGTCTTGCTCCGCTTCGGTCATGCTCAACACTCCCAGAGTGTCCGTTCCGCGCAATCAAACATGCGCAACGCGGACGGCTCGCGCATTGATGCACGTCAACCACGCCACAAGCCAACCCGTGGCAAACTCCTTGGGGTGTTGCCCGTACAGGGCGTGAGAGACGAATTGCCGAGGATATGTTGGCTTGACACGGGACGGAACCCGCACTTCAGATGCTCGGGGCCTTGAAGAAAAGCTGGCTTTTCTGCGGCGGCCTCAGTCTTATGCGGACGAGACGACGGCGGTCACGGTCGCCGAAACCCCTGCCGCCTGGGTATTCCTGACGCGGCGTCATGCCTACAAGCTCAAGAAGCCGGAATGCCATAGAGCGCTGGATCTGAGGGATCCTGCGACACGATATGAGCATTGCGAGGAGGAGGTGCGGCTCAACCGCCGCCTGGCGGCCGACATCTACCTTGGAACGGTTCCGCTGACCAAGGAGGACGACGGATGCCTGGCCATCGGCGGTAGAGGCGTGCCCGTCGACTGGCTCATCAAGATGCGTCGCATGCCACCGGAGCGCATGCTGGATCGTGCGATCCGCGCCGGCACGGTGAAGACGCGCGAATTGCGTATCGTCGCTAGCCTGCTTGCCGGATTCTACCGCAGCGCGGTACCGGTCGCTCTGCCGCCGGCTGAGTATCGCCGGCGCCTTGCGGATACGCTGACCCAAAATCGCCGCACGCTGGCCGACCCGGAAGCTCAGCTGTCGCGTCGCATGGTTGAAAGGGTCACCGCAAGTTTGCGCAAGTTCATCATGGGCCAGGCGTCGCTCTTCGACCGGCGTGTGCGCCGTGGCTGTATTCGAGAGGGGCATGGCGATCTGCACACCGCGCATGTGTTCCTCGGCCCGAAATCGGCCGTCACCGGCTGCGCGGCATACGACCGCGACAAGCGGGTCCAGGATTTCGTTGACGAACTCTCGGCCCTGGCCATTGACTGCGAGGTGCTGCAGGCGCCCGGCGCCGGCAAGCTGATCCTCGAAACCTGCAGCGATCGGCTGGGCGACGCTCCGAGGCCGGAGTTGATTGCTTTCTACAAGGCCCGCCGGGCCATGATGTTCGCAAGTTCAGCGGTCAAGCGCAACGCGAAGGGCTGGCCAGACACGTCTTGCAGCTGGCACGGGCCGGCCGAGGCCTATCTGGCGCTTGCATCACGCTATGTCGGGCAAATTGGCTGAAACCGAGATCCGCCAGCACGACGAACGGGATCATTTGGCTACCAGGCCGGCGCCATTCCCTCCACGAGCGCCAGAATATGGTCGAGGTCGCCAAGAGTAAGCGTAAATGGCGCTGCGTTCGGCGGCAACTGGGTAAACGACGGCAGGCCGGCGATCCGGACATGCACGGGATGCGGCCGACGGGCATAGAAGCTCTCGAAGCGATCGCGCCAGTCCTTCATTGTCCGCAGCACTTGGAACGAGGGTGTGCTGCCGATTCCTCCCATCGGGTTGTGATCCCCGACCACATGACAGCGCGCGCAATGCTCGATCGCAATGGCGCGCCCCTTTTCCGGGTCTCCGGCCGCTTGCGCCATTTGCGGCGCCGGCCCACCTGCGAGCAACAACGCCACGATAAGCATGTTAACGGAAGCGGGTGATCGACACATGATCAAGAACTATAACGCGTTTGCGCCCGCCAGCCACCATTTCGTCGGGCGGCGGACCAACGGACGTGCCGGCGGCGTCGGGCCCAAAAAGCCCTGGCGCAAAAAAAAGCGCGCCGTGACGAAGACTCGCACGACGCGCCAAGTCAGGTCTGGCCGGGGGCTAAAGGCGGCCGACCTGTCTTGTTTTTATTCCTTGTGCGACGACGTCGGACGCCTCCGGTTTATAGAAGAGACTTCTCTTCTCCAGGACGTTGCCGTCCTCGTCGACGACTTCGACAGTCCATTTGCCGGCCTGGTCGGCGGGCAGAAGTTGGGTCGACCAGATCCGCCACCGTGGCGCCAGTACGTCGAACTTCGCCTCGAACATGACCGTGTCGTTGTGAACCCAGCGGTGGGTGATCCGCATTCCTGCCATGGCGTGAAGCTCATTGAAGAACGAGACGGCTTGGTGTGGGTCGTCGACCGTTTCGACGTTATTCGCTGGATATCGCTTTCTGATCGCCGTCGTGAATACCGCCATTGCCACGGTCGGGACGGACGGTCCCGTTCGTACGTCATCGCGGCCATTGTCGCGCGACGAAGACGCAGTATTGCCTTGGCCGGTACTGCTGCCGCTGGCATTGCCGCCGCCGCCATTGCCGCCGCCGCCATTGCCGCCGCCGCTATTGCCGCCGCCGCCATTGCCGCCGCCGCTATTGCCGCCGCCGCCATTGCCGCCGCCGCTATTGCCGCCGCCGCCATTGCCGCCGCCGCTATTGCCGCCGCCGCCAT
>CP070634.1:1432923-1437207 GCA_020356105.1 Rhodospirillales bacterium
CAAGAAGGCGCCGCCGGCGCGCAGCGTGGCGAGATAAAGGATGACCGCCTCGGGGCTCTTTTCCACCTGGACCGCGACCCGGTCGCCCGGCTGCAGCCCCAGTTCGATCAAGAGCCCCGCATAGAGGGCAGTCATGTCCTCGATGTCGCCATAGCTGAACCGCTCGCCCGACAGCGTCTCCATGAATCGAACAGATCGGTCTCCCGGGAAACCGCTGGCGAAAAGATGGTAAAGGTTATCCGACACGGTCCGTTCGTTCCTCACCTGAGCTGGGTCGCATCCAGGCCTTCCTGGCTGACCTCGAGTCCGAGCCCTGGGTTTTCGGGTATTGCCACGCGCCCGTCAACCGGGTTTGGCGGGTCGACGAACAATGCGGCCTCGACGCCGGACTGCGCGATGTGATGCTCGAGCACCCAGCCATTGGGCACGCCCGCAAGCAAATGCATATTGATGAGCCTCCAGCCGGCGCCGTTGGCGAGGCGGATGGCGTGCCGTGCCGCCGCGTCGGCGATTGCCGTGCCACCGCTGAATCCGCCGCAATACAGGACGTTCGGCTGCAGGATGTCGACCGCATCACGGTCCAGGAGGAGGGCGAAAATTCGGGGGTCGGCCTCCATCTGGCCCGCGCCGACGCGAATACCTGTTTCGTCGCGCAAGCGGGCAAGCTCCATGGCGTCGTTACCGGCGACAGGTTCCTCGAACCATGCGATCGGGCGGTCCCTGATATCCTGCGCCAGCCTGCGGGCCGACTTGGCGGTGAAGCCCTCATTGGCGTCGACGATCAGCTGTGCGCGTCCCTCGATTGCATCGCAAACCGCATGAACGCGGCGCGCGTCTTCACGCCAGCCGCCGGGATCGACGGCGACGACCATCTTCAGCATGCGATAGCCGTCCGCAACCATGCGGCGTGCCGCTTCCACCAGGCGCCCGATATCATATTGCGGCATGCCGAATGTGACATAGACCGGCACCGAATCACGCGCACCGCCGATCATGGCGGCGATGCTTCGTCCCTCGGCCTGGCCGCGAATATCCCATAACGCGATGTCCAGTGCCGACATCGCGCTGGCGATGACCCCGGTCATCCCCCGCGGGTTCAGTCTCTCGCGGAGCCGTCTCTGGACTGCGGGCGGGTCGCAGGGGTCCATGTCGCTGATTTCGGGCAAGATCGCGGTTTCGAGCAGGTCGGCGACCTGTGGCGCGAGAAAGCGACCGGTGAACCCGTGGCCGATCAGACCCGCGTCGGTGCGGACCCGACAGGCAACGAAGGGTCGCGGCGGACCGCCACGGTAATCCTCGATCGGCTCCCGCAGCAACGGCGCAGCACTGGCAGCGGCGTGAATTGTCGCCCGAATCTGCGCGATCTTCATGGCCGATCACGTCGGCGCTCTGTAGGGAATCCCCTCAGGGTCCTCGCTGCCGCTGCGATAGCGCTGCACGCTGTCGCCGAAACCCAGAACCTGGCCGTTCTCATCCTGCACCTCGGCGCTGGCGAAGAAGATCTTACGGCCGCCGCCGCGCTTGCGGCCGATGGTGATCAGGGTCCCGCTCCGGGCCTGGCCTGTGAAATGGGTCGTCAGGGACACCGTCACGGCCCAGCGGACGTGCCCTTTCGTGCCGCACCAGGTTCCGGCGTAGCCGCAGGCTGTGTCCAGCAACGTCGAGATGATCCCGCCATGCAACACGCCGCTCCGGTTAAGGTGCTCGGGCCGTATGTCCATCTCCATTCGCACATGGCCGTCGCACCACTCGGTGACGCGAAAGCCCAGCATCCGACCGAAAGCCCCGATATCGGGGACGTTGACGGCGTCATCCATGTCGCGCGATCCCGTCCGGTCAATCGCCCGGCACATCGGCCGAAGGGGGCATCTTGGCACGCAGCTGCGCGCGGTAGCCGCCGATCAGCGGCATCGCCATGCTGACGACCGTCAGCACGACGAAGACGACGACGATCGGCCTCTCGAAGAAGCGCAGCCAGTTGTGGTCGAAGATGATCAGCGACTGTTTCAGGCTGCTTTCCACCAGCTCGCCGAGGATCAGACCCATGATGATCGGCGCGGCCGAGAATCCGTACCGCTTCAGGAAGAAGCCGCCGACCCCGGAAATCACCATGATCGAGACATCCATGATCGACTGGTTCAGCGCATAGGAGCCGATGCAGGCGAGGATGAACACCGCCGGCCACAGGAAGCGCGTGGGGATCAGCGTGACACGCGCGAACAGCTTGGCCCCGAGAAGGCCCAGCCCCATGAACATCAGATTGGCCAGAAGCATGGCGATGAAGATCCCGTACAGAAGGGTCGGCGTTTCGTTGAACAGGTGCGGTCCCGGCCGCAGCCCGTGCACCAGAAGCGCCGCCAGGATCACCGCCGTGGTCGCGCTGCCCGGAATGCCCAGCGCCAGGGTCGGCACCATCGCCGCACCGGTAGCGGCGTTGTTGGCGGTCTCGGGTCCGGCGATGCCGCGGATGTCGCCCTTGCCGAACTTCGACTTGTCCTTTGACCAGCGCTTGGCCTCGTTGTAGCCGATCATCGCGGCGACAGTGCCGCCCTCTGCCGGGAGCACACCGATGAAGGCGCCGATCCCGCAGGATCGTGCCACAGTCCCCAAGGTCTGCCGAAAATCGGCCCAGCGTGGCAGCTTGACCGCTTCCAGCGCGGCACGCACGGTAACGCGGTCCAGGCTGTTGGCCTGCGTCAGGAACTCCGCCCCGGCGAACAGGCCGATCATCACCGGGATGAAATGGACGCCCTCGGTCAATTCGTAGAAGCCGAAGGTGAAGCGGTCGACGCCGGTGGTGAAATCCATGCCGATCGTTGCAAGCAGCACCCCGAAGGCGCCCCCCAGCAGGTTCTTGAACGCCGACTCGCCGCTGATCGAGGCCAGCATCGACAGTCCGAACAGCGCCAGCGCGAAATACTCCGGTGGTCCGAAATCGTATGCGACCCGGGCCAGCATCGGGGCCGCGACAATCAGCACGATGATGCTGAAGATTCCGCCGATGGTACTGCTGACGGTGGCGATGCCAAGCGCGAGCCCGGCTCGGCCTTGCTGCGCCAGCGGGTAGCCATCGAACGCGGTGGCGGCGGCGGGCGGCGCCCCCGGCGCGTTGACCAGGATAGCCGTGATCGATCCGCCGAATGTGCCGGCACAATACAGGGCGCTGAGAAGCGCGATGGCGGGGATCGGATCCATGGTCAGGGTGAACGGCAGCAGCAGTGCGGTCGCCATCGTCGAGCTCAGGCCCGGCATTGCGCCTACCATGACCCCGCCGACCGTGCCGGCGAGGATCACGAAGAGCATGAAGGGATCCGTGAACTGGGCGGCGGCGTTGAGAAAGGTTTCCATAGCGCTATCGCCAGAATGCCAGCGGGCTGGGTTCGAAATGCACCTTCAGGACGACTGCGAACAGCAGGTAGATCGCAACCGGGAATACGATGCTGTACGGCACGATGATCGCGAAGCGTCGTTCGCCCCAGAGGACCGGCAGGCCAAGGCACAACAGGGTCATCGCCGGCAGGATGCCGAGCAGATAGAACGCGATCACGAAACCCGGCATCACCAGCGCCGAGAACCATACCATCGGTTTCAGCGGCTTGCGCTTCTTGTCGGCGGTGCGGAAGGACTGGAATATGATGACCCCGGCCAGCACTGCCATGACCGCCAGCACCATGCGCGGGAAGGTCGCCGGCTGCACGTTCTGGGCGATCGCCGCCGGCGCCTCGCGGAAGGTCAGCGTTACAAGATAGGCAGCAAAGCAGAATGCCAGCACCGCGGCGCCCGCGATGGCGTCACCCGGGATGCGGGCGGCGAATCGCTGCTTCGCCGCCCGTTCCCCCGATTGCGGACTGTCGGGCATGTTATCCCCCGGCGGAAACCGCCCGTCAGAGCAGGCCCAGATCGGTCAGCGCGCCGACGCTGTCGTCGTGCATCCGCCGGATCTCGGCGGTCCACTCCTCATGCCCGATGACGCTGTCCGCCGGCATGCCGCCGTTCGACAGGTAGCCCTGGTAGACCGAATGCTCCATCGCCTTGACCAGGCCTTCGGCCAGGGTATCGACGCGATCCTGCGGCACGCCCGAGAGACAGGCGAAGCCGCGCACCGTCGATGCGACGTTGTCGATGCCGGCCTCCCGCGCCGTCGGCGCGCCGCCGAGGGCCTCGATGCGGTTGCGCGACAGCGAGCAGACCGGCCGCAACTCGCCGGCCTCGAACTGCGACTCGCCCTCGGCATAATTGAGCAGGGCCACGTCGACATTGCCGCCGACGAGGTTGGTGACGATG
>CP070634.1:1437307-1442646 GCA_020356105.1 Rhodospirillales bacterium
CGGCCAGCTCGCCGAACGCCTGGTCACGCAGGTCGACCCGGTGCATGGCGGGCTGCGCGGTGCCCCGAAATTCCCCCAACCATCCCTGTTCCAGCAGTTCTGGCGGGCCTGGAAGCGATCCGGAGACGCGCAATTCCGCGATGCCGTGACCGTCACCCTGACACGGATCTGCCAGGGCGGCATCTATGACCATCTCGGCGGCGGATTCGCCCGTTACTCGGTGGACGAATTGTGGCTGGTGCCGCATTTCGAGAAGATGCTGTACGACAACGCCCAGCTTCTCGAACTGCTGGCGATCGTGTGGCAGGAAACGCGGGATCCGCTCTTCGCCGCGCGAATCGAGGAGACGGTGGGTTGGTTGTTGCGCGAGATGGTCCAGCCGGAGGGCGGGTTTTCGAGCTCGCTGGACGCCGACAGCGAGGGCGAGGAAGGAAAATTCTACGTCTGGACCGCGGCCGAGCTCGACCCGCTGCTTGGCGCCACGGCGCCGGTATTCAAGCGGCACTACGGCGTGACCGACTCCGGCAACTGGGAGGGCAAGACGATCCTCAACCGGCTCGCCGAGGCCGGGCTGGCGGACCCCACGACCGAGGCCACGCTGTCGAAGGCCCGCGCAATCCTGCTTGAGGCGCGCGCGACTCGGATCCCGCCGGGCAAGGACGACAAGGTCCTGGCCGACTGGAACGGGTTGATAATCGGCGCGCTCGCGGTCGCCGGACAGGCGCTGGGACGACCCGACTGGATCGATTCGGCGGCTCAGGCCTTCGCCTTCGTGCGCGACCGGATGACCGAGGACGGCCGGCTGCGCCATTCCTGGCGCGCCGGCAAACTGCAGCACCCGGCAACGCTGGACGACTACGCGAACATGTCCCGCGCCGCATTGCTGCTGCTCGAGGCGACCGGCGACCCTGCCTATCTCGCCCAGGCCGAGCGCTGGGTCGCAATTGTCGACCGCCATTACGGCGCCCCGGAACAGGCCGGATATTTCTTTGCCGCCGACGATACGCCCGGGCTGATCGTGCGCAACCGAACAGCCAGCGACAACCCGACCCCGTCGGGCAACGGCGTCATGGTCGAGGTGCTGGCGCGGCTGTGGCTGCTGACCGGAAAGGATGCCTATCGCGCCGCGGCCGAGGCCACCATGCACGCATTCTCCGGGGAGGTCGCGCGCAATTTCTTTCCGCTGTCGACCCTGCTGAACGCCGCCGAGTTCCTGTTCGCACCGGTCCAGGTCGTCCTGGTCGGCGACCGCGCGGATGCCGCGGCCGCTGCCCTGCTGCAGGCACTGGCGGGCCAATCGGTGCCAAACGGGGTGCTGCAGACCGTCGCCCCGGGCGATCACCTGCCCGCCGGGCACCCGGCCGCCGGCAAGACGCAGAAGGACGGCGTCGCCACGATCTATGTCTGCCGCGGACAGGCCTGCTCGTTGCCGATCACCGATCCGGACGAGCTCGCCGCCGCGCTCGCCGCCGGGTAGAGCGGTGCCGGCCCGCCTGATCGACACCCCGGTGGGTCCCGTCCTGATCATCGAGACCGCCGGTAGATTGGCGGAAATCCGTTTCGCAGCCGGCACTGAGCCGGATCGGGACGACACGCCGCTGCTGCGCCGCGCGGAACACCAGATCGCCGCCTATTTCGCGGGCACGCGGCGCCGTTTCGATCTGCCGCTGGCACCGGCGCCGACCGCTTTCCAGGCCCGCGTGCGCCGGGCCATGCAGGCGATCCCCTACGGCCAGACCCGCGGCTATGGCGAGCTCGCGCACGAGGCCGGCGGCGCGCCGCGGGCGGTCGGCCAGGCCTGCGGCGCCAACCGCCTGCCGCTGGTCGTCCCCTGCCATCGCGTGGTGGCAGCCGGCGGGCTCGGCGGCTATTCCGGCGGCAAGGGCCTGGCCACGAAACGGTTTCTGCTGGCGCTCGAGGGCGCACCATTGCCGGGTGACAAGCGTCGCGTCGGGCGATAGTCTCGCCTCCGCCGCTTCCGGCGCGCCGGTCATAACGGCGGATCATCCGACAGGGAGAACGGAGCCATGCCCGACATTACGATCAACGGTCGAGACGGGGATTTCTCGGCCTATCTTTCGTTGCCGCCCGGTGGATCCGGCCCGGGTCTGCTGGTCATCCAGGAAATCTTCGGCGTCAACCAGTCGATGCGCAGAATGTGCGATGATTTCGCGGCGCAGGGGCTCGTAGCGATCTGCCCGGACATCTTCTGGCGCCAGGAGCCGGGGATCCAGATCACCGACAAGACGGAAGCCGAATGGCAGCGCGCCTTCGAGCTGTTCCAGGGCTTCGACGTCGACAAGGGCATAGAGGATCTCAAGGACACGCTCGGCGCCCTGCGCCAAAACGCGGCCTGCACCGGCAAGGCGGGCACCGTGGGCTACTGCCTCGGCGGCAAGCTCGCCTTCCTGATGGCGACGCGCTCGAACGCCGACTGCAACGTGGGATATTACGGCGTCGGCCTGGACGAGCTGCTCGGCGAGGCCGGCAACATCAGCCATCCGACGATGCTGCACATCGCCGAAGAGGACGAGTTCTGCCCCAAGGAAGCGCAGGCGAAAGTCACCGCGGCCCTCGGCGGCAACCCGCTGGTGACGATCCACAGCTACCCCGGCATGCCGCACGCCTTCGCCCGCGTTGACGGTGTTCACTACCATGAACGGGAAGCGACGGAGGCCAACGCTCGCACCTACGAGTTCCTCAACCAGCATCTCGCGTAACGGAGGTCCGCATGACGCACGCAATCCGCATTCACGAACAGGGGGGCCCAGAGGTCCTGCGCTGGGAAGAGGTCGAAATCGGCGATCCCGGCCCGGGCGAGGTGCGCCTGCGCCAGACCGCCGTGGGCCTCAATTTCCTCGATATCTACCACCGCAGCGGCGCCTACAAGCTCCCCGAGCTGCCGACCGCCCTCGGCATGGAGGCGGCCGGCGTCGTCGAGGCCGTCGGCGCCGGCGTTACCGATCTCAAGCCCGGCGACCGCGTCGCCTATGCCGGCTACAAGCCCGGCGCCTATGCCGAGGCGCGGATCATGCCGGCCGCCCGCCTGGTGCCGCTGCCGGACTCGATCGACGATCAGCACGCCGCGGCGATGATGCTGCAGGGCATGACCGCGGAATACCTCATTCGCCGCACCTTCGAGGTCAAACCGGGGCAGACCGTGCTGTTCCACGCGATCGCCGGCGGCGTCGGGCTGATCGCCTGCCAGTGGCTGAAACAGATCGGCGCCACCGTGATCGGCACCGCCGGCAGCGACGAGAAGGCGGAGCTCGCGCGCGCCCATGGCTGCGACCACGTCGTCGTCTACAGCCGCGAGAATTTCGTCGAGCGCGTCAAAGAGGTCACCGGCGGCGCCGGCGTTCCGGTGGTCTACGATTCGGTTGGCAAGGACACCTGGGAGGGCTCGCTCGACTGCCTGCAGCCGCGCGGCCTGATGGTCAGCTTCGGCGCCTCCTCGGGCACCCCGGCCGATTTCTCGATCAATGATCTGCAGTTCAAGGGCTCGCTCTACGCGACCCGGCCGACGCTGCTGCACTACGTCGCCAGCCGCGACGACCTGCTGGCCAGCGCCAATGCATTGTTCGCCGCGGTCGACAAGGGGCTGAAGGTCGAGATCAACCAGACCTTCGCGCTCAAGGACACGGCCGAGGCGCACAAGGCGCTGGTCGCCCGCAAGACCACGGGCTCGACGGTGCTGCTGCCGTAAGACGCGAGGCATCGCAAGGAAAAGACCGCCCGAACCGTTTCCGGGCGGTCTTCCTCCATATGACCAGGAGCGACGGGGCCATACCCGCGGGAGAGCGGACAGACTGTGTCCTGCGCCTCGAATCCGACTCACAAGCCCAAATTCGGCGCCGCCCGCCAAGTTTTCCTCTCGCAGTTCATATCACGGTGGCGCAGTGGCTCCAGCCCCGCTTCGCTGCCAGCGGATCAATCGCCGTCAGTCAACCGGATCGCCCGGGCCTCTTTCCGCGCCTTGCGGTCGACCCAGCCGAACAGAAAGAACCCGCCCAGGATCAGCCAAACGACAAAGACATTCAGCATCACAACGGCCAGCCCGCCGTATCCCAGTCCGATGGCAAGCGGCACGCCGATCAGGCACAGCCCCATCCACCCCAAGAAATACGCATTCATTCCCGCTGTGCCCAGCCGCAGCAGCCACAGGATGGGCCTCGATAAGATGCGCCTCAGCAAGCTTCTCTGCGCCATACTGGCCGCGAGGCAGAGCCACAGGGCCTGACGATCATTTGGCTGTCGGCGCATCGCTTGCGAGGCGAGATCCAATGCCGCGGCGTAGTTCCGGCGGGCAAACTCATGCGCTGCCATCGCCACGAGGTAATCGGGATCGTCGGGATCGCGCGCCAGCAGGGCGGCGAACTCGTCCCCTGCGCCGCCGAAATCGCCATGTTCGCGCTTGTATTCGGCCAGCAGCTGCCGGGCCATCTCATGCTCCGGCTCGAGCGCCAGGGCTTCGGTGATATGCCGCCTGAACGCCTTCGCGTCGCCTGTCCTCGAGGCGACGAACGCGAGGCCGACATGCGATTCGGTCAGGTCCGGGGCCAGCGACAGAGATCTTTCGAGATCCTCGCGCGCTGCAGACAGGCGTCCCGAATTCGCGTGGGTCCAGCCGATCTGGCACAAGATACCCGGATCGTCGGGGGCAAGCCGTCCGGCCAGGGTGAGCTCCGCCACGCTTTCTTCGAGCTTGCCGGCCATGACATGGCACTCGGCCAGCAACGCATGGGCGGCGGCGAGCTTTGGATCGGATTCGAGCACCGTCTCCAGCGCCTTGGCGGCGGCGGCGATGCGGCCATTCTCCATATGCTGGAGCGCCTGCTCGAGCTCCAGGGAATGCGGCGGTTCGCTCATCCGTGTTGACCTGTTTGCGTCTTCGGCTGCCCCCGCAACCCTACAACGCGCACCACCGTCTTGCCACCGCTTGGCGAGCGCGGGCGACGGCGGAATCGGCGCGGCGGATATGAAAAACCGCCCGGCTGCTTGGTGCCGGGCGGATTTTCCCGCTGAAACCAGGCCTCAGGCCTATTGATTCATGCTGTCGAAGAAATCGGCGTTGTTCTTCGCGTGTTTCAGCTTCTCGAGCAGGAACTCCATCGCATCGACGACGCCCATCGGCATCAGGATGCGGCGCAGCACCCACATCTTGCTGAGCGTGCCCTTGTCGACCAGCAACTCCTCCTTGCGGGTGCCCGACTTGGTGATGTCTATGGCCGGGAAGGTCCGCTTGTCCGAGAGCTTGCGGTCGAGGATGATCTCGGAGTTGCCGGTGCCCTTGAACTCCTCGAAGATGACCTCGTCCATGCGGCTGCCGGTGTCGATCA
>CP070634.1:1442746-1453079 GCA_020356105.1 Rhodospirillales bacterium
AACTCGACGCCGCTGACCAAGGCCGCCTTCATGCAGCGCGCCGGTGCGACGACGATGGCAGAGGCAGAGGAGGCCTCGAGGCAGCTGTCGATGGAGGGGGTCGCATCGCAGATCACCTGCCCCCTGTTCCTGGTGACCGGCGACGACGATTCCATCGTGCCGCCCGATTCGACCGCGCGCATCGCAAAGGAGGCGTCGGGGCCGACGCAGTTCCTGGTCGTCCCGCGCGGCGGCCACAACGCCAACAACCGGCGCCACTGCTACGATTCGCTGACCGCGGACTGGATGGCGGAACAGCTCAAGGCCGCGCCGGCCTGAGGGGACTTCGCGGCGCCGCGATCGGGGCTATAATGGACGAAACCGGAGAGGACGGAGATATGAGCGACAAGGCCACATTGAGCGAACCGACCATCATCAAGCCGGAGGATATCGACCCCCGCTACAACTGGGACCGCGCGATTCCGTCGCCGGGCAACAGCGCCGTCGATTTCGAGGAGCGGGTGAACTTCCGGCGCCTGCACAACTACCGCCTCGCCCGCACCCGCCAGGCGATGCAGGATTCCGATCTCGGGGCGCTGTTGTGTTTCGACAACAACAACATCCGCTACATCTCCAGCACCACGATCGGCGAGTGGTCGCGCGACAAGATCGCCCGCTACTGCCTCCTGGCCGGCGACATGGAGCCGCATGTCTGGGATTTCGGCTCGGCCGCCGCGCATCACCGGCTGCACGCGCCGTGGCTGCCGCAGCATCACTGCCATGCCGGCATGCTCGGCCTGCGCGGCGCGGTGCCGCCGGATGCCGGGCTGATGGCGCAGGCCGCAAAGGAGATCAAGGCGATGCTGGTCGAGGCCGGGGTCGCCGACCAGCCGATCGGCGTCGACATCGTCGAGCCGCCGATGATGTTCGAGCTGCAGAAGCAGAATCTCGAGGTCCGCGACGGCCAGCAGGTGATGCTGGACGCGCGCGAGATCAAGAGCATGGACGAGATCATGCTCTTGAACGTCGCCGCCTCGATGGTCGACGGCACCTATCACATGATGTTCGAGGAGATGAAGCCGGGGGTGCGCGAATCCGACCTCGTGGCCAAGGCCAACAAGATGCTCTACGAGCTCGGCTCGGACGACGTCGAGGCGATCAACGCCGTCTCGGGCGAGCGCTGCAGCCCGCACCCGCACAATTTCACGGACCGGGTGCTGCGCCCCGGCGACCAGGCCTTCTTCGACGTCATCCAGGCCTATATGGGCTACCGGACCTGCTATTACCGCACCTTCAACATCGGCCGCGCGACCGACGCGCAGAACGATGCCTACAAGAAGGCGCGGGAATGGATCGACGCCTCGATCGCCATGATCAGGCCCGGCGTCGGCACCGACCAGGTCGCCGCGGTCTGGCCCAAGGCCGAGGCATTCGGTTTTTCCACCGAGATGGAGGCGTTCGGCCTGCAGTTCGGACACGGGCTCGGAGTCTCGCTGCACGAGCGGCCGATCATCTCGCGCCTGGTCTCCTTCGACGACCCGATCGAGATCAAGGAAGGCATGGTGTTCGCTCTCGAGACGTACTGCCCGGCGACGGACGGCATGTCGGCGGCGCGCATCGAAGAAGAGGTCGTTGTCACCAACGATGGCTGCCGGGTGATCACCCTGTTCCCGGCGCAGGAGCTGCCGATCGCCAACCCGTACTGAGACACGTACGAACCGCCGCGGAGGACGGCATGCCGATCGAGCGGATCAACCCGGCCGACACGTACAGTCCCAATAGGGGCCTCTATACCCAGGTGATCCGGGCAACCGGCGCGACCCAGGTGCACGTCGCCGGCACGGTGCCGTTCGACCGCGACGGCAAGGTCGTCGGAATCGGCGACATGGCGGCGCAGGTACGGACGGTGCTCGACAATCTCGAAAAGTCCCTGGCGGCGGCCGGGGCGCGGCCGGCGGACGTGGTGCGGATCTGCGTCTACGCAGTCGATCTCGACCGCTACCTCGCCGAGGGCACGCCGGAGCTGCTGCGCTTCTTCGGCGACGCCAAACCGGTCTCGACGACCTTCGGGGTGCAGCGGCTGGTCCATCCGGACTGGCTGGTCGAGATCGAGGCGACGGCGATCATCGACTGAGGCCCGGTGCACGGGCGCAACGACAGAACAGGGAGACAACAGAAATGTCCGCAAGCGGGAAAGTCATCATCACCTGCGCGATCACCGGCTCGATCCACACGCCGACGATGTCGCCGCATCTGCCGGTCACCCCGGACGAGATCGCATCGGAGGCGATCGCCGCGGCCGAGGCGGGCGCCGCGATACTGCATCTACACGCGCGCGACCCCGAAACCGGCAAGCCCGACCAGACGCCGGAGGCGTTCGCCCGCTTCCTGCCGCGCATCAAGCAGGGCACCGGCGCCGCCGTCAACATCACCACCGGCGGCAGCCCCTATATGCGGGTCGAGGAACGGGTGCTGCCGGCCTCGCAGTTCAAGCCCGAGGTCGCCTCGCTAAACATGGGCTCGATCAATTTCGGGCTCTATCCGCTCCTCAACAAGTACACGGAGTTCAAGCACGAGTGGGAGCGCCAGCACCTCGAGGCGACGCGGGACCTCGTGTTCCGCAACAGCTTCAAGGACATCGAGTACATCCTTACGACCTGCTACGAGAACGGCACGCGCTTCGAGTTCGAATGCTACGACATCGCCCATCTCTACAATCTAAAGCACTTCGCCGACCGCGGCCTGGTCAAGCCGCCCTATTTCATCCAGTCGGTGTTCGGCATCCTCGGCGGCATCGGCACGCACCCCGAGGACGTGATCCACATGAAGCGCACGGCGGACCGGCTGTTCGGCTCGGACTACCGCTGGTCGGTGCTCGGCGCCGGCGCGAGCCAGTTGCGTATCGCAGCGCAAGCCGCGGCGATGGGCGGCAACATCCGGGTCGGGCTCGAGGACAGCCTGTGGGCCGGCCGCGGCCGGCTCGCCGAATCGAACGCGGAGCAGGTGAAGATGGCGCGCAGCATCATCGAGGGGCTGGGGATGGCGGTCGCCACACCCGACGAGGCAAGGGAGATCCTGGCGCTCAAGGGCGGAGATCAGGTGGCGTTCTGAGGGGGCGTTGGCGGCGATAGCGGCCGTCTCCCACTAACCAAATACGCCTCATCCTAAGCCTGTCGAAGGATGCGTTCCCGGGCAAAGGCACCGTTGGCGGAAGCGGTCTTGTCCATGCGCTTCCGCCAATGGCGGCAACTTTCAACCACATCCTTCGACAGGCTCAGGATGAGGCGTGCGTGGAGAGGATGTCATACCGTCGGGGCCCGGTTGCCTCGCCCCTACCCCTTCGGCGGCGGGCCGCCGAAGCCCTTACCGGTGAGGAGGTTCCGTGCGGTGCGCCAGGCGACCAGGGCGACGATGGCGGTGGTGAGCGCGACGGCGGCCAGCGCGAGTACGGCGGTGACGGGGCGCGGCTGCGCCGCGTGATAGGTCACCGCGGCCGAGGCCATGGCGACCAGCGGGAAGGTGAAGGCCCACCAGGCCACCGTGAACGGCCAGCTCAGGAACCCGCGGGCGACATAGAGCAGCACCGCGGTCAGGAACATCGTGAGGTAAAACAGGCTGCGCGCGAAGAAATCGAGCTGCCCGCCGGTGATCTCGAGATAGCTGAGGAAGGTGATCGCCGGCGGCACGATGAAGATGAACCAGGTCGGCCGCAGGCCGAGCTCCATCTCGCTGCCGAAGATCGTCCGGTTCAGGACGATGGCGAACATCACCACCCACATGAACAGTCCGATCGACAGCATGAAATGCGACAGCTCGTGATGGCCGAGCGGCAGCCCCGCGAGCGGCACGATGATCGGCGAGACGGTGCAGATCAGCCAGCTGCCGTTGGCGCTGTCGACCGGGTGGCTCTCGGCCAGCAGGCGCGCGACCATCAGCAGGGAGAGCGCGAACATCAGCGCCGTGCTGGGCCACCACAGGGCGTCCGCGAGGGCCGCGGAATAGGGAAACATGCCCGCCGAGACCAACAGCCCGCCGATCGGGACGGTCGAGAAGAAGCCGGCCTGGGCCGAATTGGCGTATTCCGCGGCGACCCGCGGGCGGTGGCGCAGCATCTTGAGGACATAGGACACACCGACGACGACGAAGACCGCCGCGCCGATGAAGACCAGCGCCTCGCCGATCGCGGGCGGGACCCCGAAGACACCGGCGACGTCGCGCCACAAGAGCCCGAGGCCGGCGATGCCCATCACCGCGCCGAACAGGCTGACCGGCATGTCCGCCACCGATAGGACGCCGGCCGGTCTGGAGAGAGAGCTGTTCATGAAAGTCCGTGCTTCCTGGGGTTCGTCTTGTGTCGGGCAGGATGCATATACCCGGCCCGCGGCGCCGTCCAATCGAAATTCGCCGCCGGGCGCCGGCATCAGAGGCGTTGATCGCCTCCCCGCCCTCCGGCAGGATGACGGCAGGGAGGAGAACCGCGATGGCATCGACCAGCCTGCGGCAGATCCGTTATTTCGTGGCAGTCTTCGAGGAAGGCGGGTTCAGCCGCGCCGCCGCGCGCGAGAACTGCGCCCAGCCCGCGCTGAGCGTCCAGATCCGCAACCTCGAGGAAAACCTGGGGCAGACCCTGTTCGAGCGCTCCGCCGGCGGGGTCACGCCGACCGCCGCCGGCCGGCGCTTCTACGGGCACGCGGTGAGCATCCTGCGCGCGGTGCGCGGCGCCGAGCTCGACATCGCCGAGATGCGCGGCCAGGTTTCGGGCGCCGTGCGGGCGGGGCTGATCCCGTCCGCCGTCCGCGGCCTGCTGCCGGCCATGCTGCCGACCTTTCTCGACGCGCATCCGCGGATCGAGTTGCGGATCATGCAGGCCTATAGCGGCACGCTGATCGAATGGCTGCACGCCGGCAAGCTCGACTTCGCGCTGGTCATCGAGCCGGCGGTGCAGGACGGGCTCGAGATCGTCCGCTTCTCGGAGGAACGCATGGTGCTGATCAGCGGCCGCGCCCTCGGGCTGAAGCCCTGGCGCCCGGTCCGCCTGGCCGCGCTGCCGCCGCTCAGGCTGGTGGTGCCGACGATGCGCCATGGCCTGCGCCGCAACATCGAGCGCAGCATCAAGACCAGCAACGTGACGCTGGAGCGGATTTTCGAGATGGACGCCATGGAGGGCACCTTCGAGTTCATCAAGCGTACCGACTGGGCGACGATCCTGCCGCTGACCGCGGTGCTCAACGACCTCGATTCGGAGCAGCTCTGCCTCAATCCGATCGCGGAGCCGGCGATCAAGTCGGACTTCTATCTCGTGCATCTGACGCAGCGACCGTTCTCGGCGGCAACGCAGAGCTTCGTCGACGCCCTCAAGGCGGCCGCCCGGGCCAATACCGACGCGTGGGATTCGACCGTCCTGCGGCACGCGGATCCGGCCCGGCCCGGCTGACCCGGGGCCAAACGATTTGCTGATACCTCCCATAAGAAAACGTTATTTCTAAAAGAAAAATCGATCTGACATTGTTATGGCGCTGTCATCAGACGCGCATTCGGCCGCCGCGCGGTTCCCGGGGCGCGCGCCGCAGAAGCCATACCCCGGACCCGGCGCAACTGCATGCCAACCGGCGGACGGCCATCGCGAAACAGGGAGGTATCGCCATGACCGACGCCTATGGCCGGTCCTTTCCGTTCCAGGCAACGGACTGGATCGACGGGATCAACATGGACCGGCTCCGCACCGGCCGTCTTGCGAAGGCCAAGACGGAGCTGTTCGAGAAACGCGACTTCGGGGCGTTCCTGTCGCTCAACGAGTGGAACACCCGCTACATCACCAGCACCTACACGCCGCAATGGACGACGCCGAGCTCGGGCCTGCGCTACTCGCTGCTGGTCAAGGGCGACGACCAGCCGATCATCTACGAGCAGGGCGACATCGGCTACCACACCGAGCGCAACGCGCCGTGGCTGCCGCCGGGCAACGTCAAATGGGCGATCACCGGCATGGGCTGGATCGCCCGCTGCATGGGCGAGTCGGCGCATGAGGAGGGGGTGAGGAACTTCGTCAACCAGATCTATGACGAGCTCAAGCGGGGCGGCGTCGAGAACGAGGTGCTCGCCCTCGACTTCGCCGACCCGGTGATCAGCGCGGCCTTCGAGGCCAAGGGCGTGAAGACGTCGGGCGACGGCTACATGGCCTTGCTGGACGCGCGCAAGCACAAGATGCCGGAGGAGGTGGACTGCCTGAAGAACACCTGCTCGATCGGCGATGCCATGTTCGATGCCCTGTTGCGCACCACCCGCCCGGGGGTCAGCGAGCACGAGATCCTCGGCGAGGCCTTCAAGGCCTGCTACGCCAATGGCGGCGAGGTGCATTCCGGCGTGTTCTGCACCTCGGGCCCGTATTCCTGGCCGAACTTGCGGCACTGGACCGGCCGCCGCATCGCCCCGGGCGACGTCATCTATATGGACGTCTACAACACCTCCTGGAACGGCTACAAGACGTGCTACTACCGCACGTTCAGCATGGGCGAGCCGTCCAAGGCGACGCTCGAGGCGTACCAGCGCGCCTATGACTGGCTGTACGAGTCGATCAGCGTCATCAAGCCGGGCATCACCTCGAAGGAGATCGCCGAGAGATGGCCGGCGGGCCCCGACGTCTGGGCCGATATCGGCGTCGTCAGCGAGCAGCAGACCGCCGGCAACAACTGGGCGCACGGCATCGGGCTGACGCTGTACGAGCCGCCCCTGGTCTGGCGCGGCTGCTCGCTCGACCATCCGATGGTCATCGAGGAGGACATGTGCTTCGCGATCGAGACCCAGGAAGGCGACGGTGAGGGCCAGGGCGTGCGCATCGAGGAGGTGATCCACGTGACTTCGACCGGCGTCGAGATCCTCTCGAAATGGCCGATCAAGGAGATCACCGTCATTCCGATGTGATGGCGGTCGCATCGGCCGCCGCCCGGCAACGCGGCCGGGCGGCGGCGCCGATCACAAGGGGGAAACCATGCCGGTTCACGACTACCTTTGCGAGGCCTGCGGCCGGACGTTCGAGCACCTGACCCTGCCCGGCGACGACGCGGTCGCCTGTGCCGCCTGCGATTCGCAGCGCGTGGTGCGCCAGGTCGTCTCCCGCATCGCGGTGCGCGGCGCCAATCAGCGGCGCGGCCGCGTTATCGACATGAGCTCCGGCGCCTGCCCGTGCCACGGCCGCGGGCATCGACATTCATAGGCATTCCGGGTCGAGGAGGATGCCGCCCGCGCCGCCACGTTGAGCGCCCGATAACATATTTGTGAGCGCGGCAGAATATGCTAAAGAGGTCCGAGCGGACGCTCAGAACGTCCCATCGGATAGGCGTCCTATGGACGCTCCAAGCAAAAAGACAGGGAGGACTCCAAGATGGTTCCAATCAGGACGAAACCTTTGCGCGTATGGGTGTTCGCGGGCGTGTTTGCGATCCTGTTCGCCGCGGTGGCGACGCTGCCCTCGACGGCGCGCGCCGATTCGCACCCGATCAAGATCGGCTTCAGCATGACGCTGACCGGCGGCCTCGCCGCGAACGGCAAGGCGGCGCTGGTGGCGATGGAGATCTGGCGCGACGACATCAACAAGAAGGGCGGGCTGCTCGGGCGCCAGGTCGAGTTCGTCTATTACGACGACAGCACCAATCCGGCGAACGTTCCGGGCATCTACACCAAGCTTCTCAACGTCGACAAGGTCGACCTCGTGGTCTCGAGCTACGGCACCAATCTGATCGCGCCGGCGATGCCGATCATCATGAAGAAGAAGATGGTCTTCATGACGCTGTTCGGGCTGGCGGTGAACGACCGCTTCAACTACGACCGCTACTTCCAGATCATGCCCTCGGGCCCGGTGCCCAAGGAGGACTGGTCGCGCGGCTTCTTCGAGCTGGCGCTGGCGCAGAGCCCGAAGCCGACCTCGATCGCGCTGCTCGCCACCGATTCGGAGTTCGCCAAGAACGCCGTCGCCGGGGCGCGCACCAACGCCGAGAGGGCCGGTCTGAAGATCGTCTATGACGAGACCTTCAAGCCGGGCACCGCCGATTTCTCGCCGATCGTGCGCGCGATCCAGGCCTCCGGGCCGGACCTCGTCTATGTCGGCTGCTACCCGCCGGGCGCGGCCGGCATCGTGCGCGCCGCCAACGAGCTCGGCCTCGACGTCAAGATGTTCGGCGGCGGCATGGTCGGCCTGCAATACGCGGCGCTGCTGACCAAGCTGGGCCCGCAGCTGAACGGCATGGTCAATTACGATTTCTGGGCGCCCGAGCCGACCCTGAACTTCCCCGGCATCGAGGAGTTCCTCAAGAAGTACCAGGCCAAGGCCGGGGAAGCCGGGGTCGACCCGCTCGGCCATTACCTGCCGCCCTACGCCTATGCCTATCTGGAAATCCTCGCCCAGGCGGTCGAGGCCGTCGGCAGCCTGGACGACCACGGCAAGCTCGCCGAGTACATCCACAAGACGACCTTCAATACCGTGGTCGGGCCGGTCAGCTTCGCCGACAACGGCGAGTGGGCGAAGAGCCGGGTGTTGATGGTGCAGTTCCAGAACATCGAGGACGGCAATATCGAGCAGTTCCACAAGCCCGGCAAACGCGTCGTCCTCTATCCCGGGGACGTCAAATCGGGCGAGTTCAAGTACCCGTACACCAGCGCCAGATAAGCGGCCGGCAAGGCCCGCCGTACGTCAACAGGACAGGGACCCGCGCGACCGTGTTCTCGATCGATCTTCTGTCGAACGCGCTCGTCGCGGGTCTTCTCTTGGGCGGGTTCTACGCCGCGGTGGCGCTCGGCCTGTCGATCGTCTTCGGGCAGCTCGACATCGTCAACATCGCCCATCCGGCCTTCGTCATCCTCGGCTCGTACGTCGTCTATATGACGAACACGGCCCTCGGCCTGGACCCGGTGCTGGCCGGCCTCCTGTTCACGCCGCTGTTCTTCGTCCTCGGCGTCTTCGTCTATCGCATCTATTACAGCGGTTTCGAGCGCACCGGCCGGGAATCCCTGGCCGGCCTCGCCTTCTTCTTCGGCATCATGTTCATCCTCGAGGTGACCATCATCCTCATCTACGGAGTCGATTACCGCCTCGTAAACGCTGCCTATATCGGCCAGACGCTGCGTATCGGCATCATCGACCTGCCCTACCGTATGCTGGTACCGTTCCTGACCGCGATGGCGATGACCGCCGGCATCGCCTTCTACCTGTCGCGCACCTTCACCGGGCGGGCGATCCTGGCGGTCTCGCAGGACCGCCTGGCGCTGGAGCTGATGGGCGCCAACCCGATCCGCATCAAGTCGCTCGCCTTCGGCATCGGCCTGGCGACGGCGGCGGTCGCCGGCGCGCTGCTGATCATCATCGGGCCGGTCGAGCCGTCCTTCGGCCGCGTCTATATCGGCCGTGTCTTTGCCATCGTCATCCTCGGCGGCATGGGCAGCATCAAGGGCACGCTGCTGGCGGCGCTGCTGATCGGCGTATCGGAAAGCCTGGTGCAGACCTTCATCGGGCCGTCCTGGGCCGACGCGGTGGCCTTCAGCGTGCTGCTGCTGACCCTGGTGTTGCGGCCGCAGGGCCTGTTCGGGAGGCTGTAATGCGGTTCTTGTCCTTCTGGCCGGCCTCGGCAGTGATCTTCGTCGGCGTGACGGCGGCGACCTTCTTCGTCAACGAATATTACGTCGTCGCCGGCTATATGGTCCTGCAGGGGCTGATCATGGCCACGGCCTGGAACATCCTGGGCGGCTTCACCGGCTATGTGAATTTCGGCAGCGCCGGCTTCTTCGCCCTCGGCGCCTACACCTCGGTCGTCCTGTACACGGCGATCGACCCGCCGCTTTTCGTCGTGATCCCGGCGGCGGCGGTCGTCTGCGGGCTGCTAGGGCTCGGCGCCGGGTACCTGACTCTGCGGCTGCGCGGGGTCTATTTCGCCATCGCCACGCTGGCCCTCGCCATCGTGCTCGAGACGCTGATGGTCAACTGGGAATATGTCGGCGGCGCGACCGGCGCCTTCATCATCACCCCGGACGCCCCGTTCTTCACGTCCTACAACGCCTTCCTGTTCGTCATCATGCTGGCGCTGGCGATCGGCTCGGTGGGGCTGGCCCGCTATCTGAACCATTCGCGCATCGGCCGCGGCCTCGCCGCCATCCGCGACGACGAGGTCGCCGCCGAATGCGCCGGCGTGCCGACGCTGCGGCTGAAGCTCATCTCGACGACGGTCATGGGCGCGATGATGGGCGTCGCCGGCAGCCTGTACCCGTACTTCGTGACCTTCGTCGAGCCGCTCTCGGCGTTCAACCTGATCGTCGCGGTGAACGCCATCGCCATGCCGATGATCGGCGGCACCTCGTCCTGGATCGG
>CP070634.1:1453179-1459110 GCA_020356105.1 Rhodospirillales bacterium
CCTGCGTCGGTGCCCGCGACAGCGTCGCGCCCAAGGACTGCGGGTGCGAATCAGGGAAGAGTCCCTTGCCGGCTGTGGTCGTGACCACGGCCGCACCGATCTCCTCGGCAAGCTGCACGATCCGCGCCTGCGGCACGTCGACGGCACCGCCGCCGAGCAGGATGGCCGGCCTGCGAGCCTCAGCCAGCAATGCACGCGTTGCGGCGATCGCATCGTCGTCGGGGCGCGGCCGTGGCGCCATGGCGCCAACCGACCAGTCCCCCTCGGCCGGCTGATCAAGAACGTCGAGCGGGATCGAGAGCTGGGCCGGTCGGGGGCGACCCGACGCGAATAAGGAGAACGCTTCGCGAATGAACGCGGCAGCGCCCTGCGGGTCCATCGCGGTCCCGCAGGCCATGGTCAGCGGGCCATGACGGCCTGCTGGTCGGTGATCTCGTGCAGTCTTCCCCGGCGGCGGCCCAGATCCGCGCGCGCGTTGACCGACGAGATCACCAGCATCGGGACGGAATCGGACATTGCCTGGCCGAGAGCCGTGGCGATATTGGTCACGCCGGGTCCGGTGATCACATAACATGCCGCTGGACGGCCGCTGGAACGCGCATAGCCGTCGGCCATGAAGCCGGCGGCCTGTTCATGCCGGGGCAATACATGACGCATGGACGAGCTCGCGAGGCCCTTGTAGAGCTCGAGTGTGTGGACACCCGGAATGCCGAAGACGGTATCGACCCCGTAGGCCTCGATCAGCCCCGCGATCGCCGCACCGCAGCTCGAATTGCCGGGCATGGCGTCGTGTTATCGCGTCAGAACGGAATCTCGTCGTCCAGTTCGGCGCCGGATCCGCCCGCAGGCTGGCCAGCGCCCTGTTCAAGACCGCCGTCGCCCGCGAAGTCGCCCGACCCCTCGCCACGGCCGTCGAGCAGGACCAGATTGCTGCGAAAACGCTGCAGCACGATCTCCGTCGTATATTTCTCCTGGCCGCTCTGATCGGTCCATTTTCGGGTCTGAAGCTGGCCTTCGAGATAGACTTTCCGGCCCTTGTTCAGATACCGCTCGGCGACGTCGACCAGCTTTTCATCGAAAATCACCACGCGGTGCCATTCCGTGCGCTCCTGCATATCGCCGCTGTTCCGGTCGCGCCAGCGCTCCGACGTTGCGACCGAGAGATTGCATACTTTTCCGCCGCTCTGCATCGTCCGCACTTCGGGGTCGCGGCCCAGATTGCCGACCAGAATGACCTTGTTGACGCTGCCTGCCATAACGTCCCGTCCTGACTCTCTCGTTGATCCCGTCATGTTCCCGCGATCCGCGGCCGCTCGGCAGCGTCAGGCGGAGTTCGCGCAACTATAGCGGCTGTGTCGCTACGCCGCCAAACTGTTTCACCGGCCGCAAAGCCAAGCCTGTCAATCTCAGCGGATGCCGTCACGCCGCAAGGGCAAGCGGTGCTGCCCTCCGCGTCAGGAAACCACCCCCGCAAAGTGGGGGGACTCAGTCCCATAGGGTGACGTCTCCTAGACTTCATCGGGGCGTGGACCACCACAGCAGGCGGGATACGGCGCGAACTGTCTCAACTGCCGGCGATTTGGCCGGCGCTCGGTTTCCGAATTGCTCCGGCCTTGTGGCGCAGGCCACGGAAGCGCCTCTGCCAATCGCGCCGGACTGGATTTCCGGGCTTTGTCGACCGGATGTCAGCGCCTATATTGATGGTCAGCGATCGGGTCACGAAGCAACGGGTTCATGCACAAGACAATCAGCGTTCGCGGCGCCCGCGAGCACAATCTGAAGGGCGTCGACGTCGATCTGCCCCGCGATCGGCTCGTGGTCATCACCGGTCTCAGCGGGTCGGGCAAGTCCTCGCTTGCATTCGACACGATTTATGCTGAAGGCCAGCGACGTTATGTCGAGAGCCTGTCCGCCTATGCGCGGCAGTTCCTCGAGTTGATGCAGAAGCCGGATGTCGATTCGATCGAGGGCCTCTCGCCAGCGATTTCCATCGAACAGAAGACGACCAGCCGCAACCCGCGTTCGACTGTCGGCACGGTCACCGAGATATACGATTATCTGCGTCTCCTTTTCGCTCGCATCGGTGTCCCCTACTCTCCGGCGACCGGCCTGCCGATCGAAAGCCAGACCGTCAGCCAGATGGTCGACCGGGTTCTCGCGTTGCCCCAAGGCACGCGGCTGTACCTGCTGGCACCGCTGGTGCGCGGCCGCAAGGGCGAATACCGCAAAGAGCTTGCCGATCTCCAGAAACGCGGTTTCCAGCGCGTCAAGATCGATGGTCAGCTCTATGAGATCGAGGAGGCGCCGACGCTCGACAAGAAGCGCAAACACGACATCGACGTTGTGATCGACCGCCTCATTGTACGCTCGGACATCGCCAAGCGTCTCGCCGACTCGCTGGAAACGGCGTTGCATCTCGCGGACGGCCTCGCGATCGCGGAAGACGCCGATTCAGGCGAGCGGACAATCTTCTCTGAGCGGTTCGCCTGCCCGCAATCCGGTTTTACGATCGATGAGATCGAGCCGCGGCTGTTCTCGTTCAACAATCCCTACGGGGCGTGCCCGGCCTGCGACGGGCTTGGCACGACGATGTACTTCGATCCCGAACTTGTCGTGCCCGACGAGCGCAAGACGCTTGCCGACGGCGTCATCGCGCCATGGGCCAGTTCATCGTCGCCCTATTTCCGGCAGACCCTCGAGAGTCTTGCTCGCCATTTCAAGGTCAGTATGCGCGAGCCGTTTTGCGATCTGCCGCAAGCGGTGCGCGAGGCGATACTGCACGGCACCGGCGAGGCCAAAGTCCGAATGTCCTATGATGATGGCCTGCGCAGCTATGCCATCGAGAAGCCGTTCGAGGGCGTTCTACCGAATATGGAGCGCCGCTGGCGCGAGACCGACAGCTCCTGGGTGCGAGAGGAGTTGTCCAAGTATCAGAGCGTTCATCCTTGCGAGGCGTGTGGCGGCTACCGCCTCAAGCCGGAGGCGTTGGCGGTGAAGATCGACGGACTTCACGCCGGCCAGGTGGCCGATATGACGATCGCCGACGCCGATGCTTGGTTCGGAGAGCTGTCGCAGAGGCTTGACGTGCGGCAACGGACGATCGCCGAGCGGATTCTGAGGGAAATCAGCGAGCGTCTTGGATTTCTGAACAATGTCGGGCTCGATTACCTCACGTTGTCGCGGGCCTCGGCAACGCTTTCGGGCGGCGAGAGCCAGCGCATCCGGCTTGCATCGCAGATCGGATCGGGCCTGACCGGCGTGCTCTATGTCCTCGATGAGCCCTCGATCGGCCTGCACCAACGCGATAACCAGCGGCTGCTGGCGACCCTCAAACGCCTGCGCGACCTCGGCAATACCGTTGTTGTTGTCGAGCATGACGAGGATGCGATCCGCTCGGCCGACTATCTTGTGGATATGGGTCCGGGCGCGGGCATTCATGGCGGCGAGGTGGTCGCGGCCGGCCAGCCCGAAGAAGTCATGGCCCACCCGGACAGCCTGACCGCGCAATACCTGACCGGAAAGCGCGAGATCCCGTTGCCATCCACCCGTCGGCCCGGACGACGGGGCCAGTCCCTGCGCATCGAGGGCGCGCGGGCCAACAACCTTCAGAACCTGACCATCGATATTCCGCTCGGAACCTTCACCTGCGTGACCGGCGTATCCGGCGGCGGCAAGTCCACGCTGATCATCGAAACGCTATACAAGGCGCTGGCCCGGCAGTTGAACAACGCACGCCTGCACCCGGGCGCACATGACGCCATCAAGGGCGCCGAATTTCTCGACAAGGTCATCGATATCGACCAGTCGCCGATCGGCCGCACACCACGGTCCAATCCCGCCACCTACACCGGTGCCTTCACGCCGATCCGCGACTGGTTTGCCAATCTGCCGGAATCGAAGGCCCGCGGCTACGCCCCGGGGCGGTTTTCATTCAACGTCAAGGGCGGCCGCTGCGAAGCCTGCCAGGGCGACGGCGTGATCAAGATCGAGATGCATTTCCTGCCCGACGTCTATGTTCAGTGCGATCATTGCAAGGGCAAGAGGTACAATCGAGAAACACTCGAAATAACATTTAAAAATAAATCAATCGCCGATATTCTTGATATGACGGTTGAGGAAGCAGCCGCGTTCTTCAAGGCCGTTCCGGCAATCCGCGACAAGCTGCAGACGCTCGATCGCGTGGGCCTTGGCTACATTCATGTCGGACAGCAAGCGACGACGTTGTCCGGCGGTGAGGCCCAGCGGGTCAAGCTGGCCAAAGAATTGTCGCGACGAGCGACCGGACGAACCTTGTACATTCTTGACGAGCCGACGACGGGTCTTCACTTCGCGGATGTCGAGAAGCTGCTCGAGGTGCTGCAACGGCTGGTCGATCAGGGCAATACGGTGGTGGTGATCGAACACAATATGGAGGTCGTGAAGACCGCCGACTACATCATCGATCTTGGCCCGGAGGGCGGCAATGGGGGCGGTCGCGTGGTCGCCGCGGGCACGCCGGAAGAGGTGACCAGGGTACCGGCGAGCTATACCGGTCGGTTCTTGGCCACTCACCTGGAGCCCGGCGGCGCCCCGCAGGAGCGGAAGAGGGCCTGAACTTCCGCTATTACCGGGCTGGTTTCTCGATACGATCCGCAACATCGCGGGCGCGCTCGACATCGCCTGTTCTGGCCAGTGCTATGGCCGCAAAGAACATGCCGATTGCCCGGTCTTTCGACTCCGCCGTGATGCTGTCCGCAATTGCATGGGCGCGACTGGCCGCCGCTCGCCCGGCAGCACGGTTCCCTTCCCGAAGCCGCGTCTCTGCCAGGCTGGCATAGGCTGCGGCCACCAGCGATAGATCGTCGTCCTCGGGCAAGCTTGCGGCCGCGGCATCGAGATATTGGGCGGCCAGTTCGTCCTGATGCAGCCGCGCCTTGGCGAGTGCCACGGCGACCAGCAGCTCGACGCCCGCTTGCTCGGCGCCACCCAGTTTGCCGATCAATTGCATGGCCGAATCGCGGTCGCTGATCGCCGACCGCATCGCTACTACGTAATTCGCCTCCTCTATCGTTCCGTCGCCTTCATTGGACGCGCGGTCGGCGGCCAGTTGTTCCGCCTGATCCAGAGATTCGAGCGCTCCCGCCAAATCGCCGACGCTGGCACGCGCCACCGCGATGTCGCTGAGACCCCGAACCGGGTCTCCAGTGGCGGCTTGGGCCGCAAACTGCATGGCCGCCTCAAATGACCGCCGGGCGCCGTCGACTTCGCCGGCATGCGCCCGCGCCAACGCAATCCGCCTCATCAGGATCGCGCGCAGCGGCGTTTCCGCCTCGAACAGGAAGGCATCGAACACGGCAATCGGGTCGACGGCAATGCCCCGAATCATGCGACCGAAGAACCACGCCTCGTTGTCAGAGCGCTCGCCACTGTCGCCGATCGTATCAACTGTGGCGCGCGCCCCGGCGATGTCGCCTGCCTCCAGCTGGATTTCGGCGATGAGAGCCAGCAGTCCATCCCGATCTTCCGGCCGCCCTAAACGCTCCGCGTAGCGCCGCGCACCAGCAGGATCGCCGACGACCGCTTGCGCCCAGGCGGCGTACACGATCATCTCGCCGCGATCGGGCTCGTCGATGCCGGCAACGGCTAACTCCATGGCCCGCGCGGCCGCCTCGCGCGCCAGCGCAGCATGGCCGGCCCGCTCAAGCGCGACGGCAAGCGCCGTGTGCGCCAGCACGCGCTTATCGCCATTCTCGGCAAGTTCCACAGTTTTTGCGGCGCCATCCAGGTCACCGGCCCGCATCTGGGCAATGGCGGCGGCCGGGATGCCGAACAGCCGTTCGTCCGCGCTGTCGGTGCTCGTGATGGCGGCAACGGCACGTTCCGCCGTGTCCCGCGCACCGGACTGGTCACCATTCGCCACCTGGACGCGGGCCAGCTCGCTATAAGCGACGA
>CP070634.1:1459210-1473376 GCA_020356105.1 Rhodospirillales bacterium
GAGCGCCACCGGCAAGCCGCGGCGACGGTCGATGACCCGCATCAGATTGGCGTTTTGCAGATCGTCATAGGTGCGGCGATCACCCTCGTACCCGTAGGCGGCGAACAGGATCTCCCGCACCGCGAGGATGCGCGCCTCGAGAGACTCGGCGTCGGCCGCGGCGCGGCGCAGATCGTCGACCAGCAGATCGAGGTGGTCGCGGTACCGGGCCAGCGGTACGCCCGGCCGGTCGAGGCCGGCGAGCACCAGGGCCACGCCGGCGATATCGATCCTGCTCTCCGCATCCCGGCCGATGCGGCGCAACAGGGTTTCGGCATCCTCGCCCGGCTTCAACGTTCACCCTCCCTCGGCCGGTGATGCGATCCGAACATAGGGCACGACACGCCGCACGTAGTCGATGTTCCGGGCGTGTCCGACGACCCGGTCGAGCTCACCCTGATTCTGCGCGATGCCCATCAGATACACCGTCCCGTTGACGGTATCGATGGAGTAATTGATGCTCTGGACCTCGCCGTCGAACAGAATCGCGCTGCGCAGCTTGGTTGTGATCCACGAATCCCGCGCGGCGTCGGACAGGCTTCTGGTGTCCTGCACCTCGAGTTCGTTGATCACCTCGGCGACGCCATCCGCCTGCCAGGCGATACGCGCCGCATCGATGCGATCTTCCGGGCTCGGTACGACCCCGTTGAGGAGCACCTTGCCCTCGACGACCTCGATATCGACCCGCCGGAACACGTCGACGTCGAACTCGATCAAGCGGCGCCCGACATCCGCCTGGATCGCGCTGTCGGCGATCGCCGTCTTCACCGGGCGGTCCTGCGCGGCCACCGTCGCGCCGACCACCACCCCGCCCAGCACCAGCGCTTCACAGCCGCCGAGCGGCAGTATCCCCAGCAGCAGCAGGATGGCGGCGGATCGCCCCTGCCAGAGGCTTCGGCGGGCACGCGGCATCGCGTTTCCTGTCGTGGTGGTCACCAATTCGTTCCCTTCTGCGGGGAATTTATCCGCTGCGGGTCGGCCCGCCAAGCATCAACCATATGGCGCGGCCAGCGCCAGGGCGTCACCAGCATGACGTCGAAGCGGACCTGCAGGGCGGCGAGATCCGGCCGGCCGGCGACGAGCCAGCCGGCGGCCCGCAGCAGCCGGTCGCGCTGTCGCGGCGTGACCGCCTCCGCGGCCGCCGCCCGATCCGGCCGCGCCTTGACCTCGATGATCGCCAGCACGGCGCCGCGCCGGGCGACGATGTCGATCTCGCCGACCGGGCTGCGCAGGCGTCGCCCGAGGATACGGTAGCCGCGCAACAGCAGGGTTGCGGTGCAGGCCGTCTCGGCCCAGCGGCCCCGCCGCCACGCGCGACGCCGCGCCGGGGCGCTCAACCGTCCTCATCCCGTCGGCGACCGTCGGTCATCGCCAGCGCCCGGGCGTAGACCTCGCGCCGCGTCGCACCCGTGGCCGCGCTGACCGCCGCGGCGGCGTCTCTGAGGCTCATGCGCTCCAGCGCGTCGCGCAGCAGCGAATCGATCTCGACGGGGCGAGCATCGGGCGAGGGCGGGGCGACGACGATCACGGCTTCGCCCTTTGGCGGGCCGGCCGCGGCATAGTGTTGCGCCAGCGCATCGAGGCGGTCCCGCCGGACCTCCTCGTGCAGCTTGGTGAGCTCGCGCGCGACCGCCGCCTCGCGGGCGCCGAATGCGTCGGCCATATCCGCCAGGCAGGCCGCCAGACGCCGCGTCGACTCGAAGAACACCAGGCTGGCCGGAACCTCGCTCAACTCGCGGAACACGGCGATTCGCGCGGCGTGGCGCGGTGGCGGAAACCCGGCAAACAGAAACCGGTCGGTTGGCAGGCCGGCCGACACCAGCGCGGCGATGCCGGCGGAGGGCCCGGGCACTGCCTGCACCGCTATGCCGGCGGCCACCGCCTCGCGGACCAGCTTGTAGCCCGGATCCGATACCAGCGGCGTCCCGGCATCGCTGACCAGCGCCACGGAATCGCCCGCGCGCAGACGCGCAAGAAGCTTCGGGCGCATCTTTTCTGCGTTGTGTTCATGATATGGAAAGGTTTGTGCCGCAGTAATGCCATAGACGCGAAGTAACTTTGCGGTAACCCTGCTGTCTTCGCAGGCAAGAATATCGGCGGAGGCGAGGACATCGAGGGCGCGTAGCGTTACATCGCGAATATTGCCGATCGGTGTGGCCACCAAGTACAGCCCCGGCGAGAGTTTACTTTGGTTGGACATACAGATAGGCTGCCACCGCCGTCGATCACTGGCAATTATTGGGCCGGAGCCGTCAGTAGATGTTGTCCTGTTTTCGTCGTTCTTCCTTGACGCCATTGCTCGTTGCCGGCGCCGCCGGCCTCGCGATTGTCCTGTCGGGTTGTGCGGCCCCGTCGGAGGGGACTGTAGGGTCCCCACGGGACCTCACGCAAGTGTCACCGGCGCGCCAGGCGGTCCCGCCCTGGCCGGCGGCCCCGTCACTGCCGCCGCTCGCCGATCTGGAGATCGAGATCACACCGCGCGGCCGCGCCCAGTTCCCGGCGGATCAGCTCGCCGCGACGGCCGGCGTGCCGGTGGCGATCCTGCTGCCGCTCAGCGGTCCGCGCGCGGAGCTCGGCAAGGCGATGCTCGACGCGGCGCAGCTGGCGGTGTTCGAGATCGCCAGTCAGAATTTCGTCCTGCTCCCCTTCGATACCAAGGGGACGCCGGAAGGTGCCGAGGACGCCGTCGCCCGCGCACTTGGTCGCGGCGCCAAGCTGGTGCTTGGCCCGTTGCTGGCCGATTCGGTGGAAGCGGTGGCGCGGCAGACCCGAATCTCGGATATCAGCGTGGTGGCCTTCTCGAATTCCCGGCGGGTCGCCGGAAACGGCGTCTACATCCTGGGCTTCGCGCCCGATCAACAGGTCGACGCGATCGTCGACTACGCCGCCGCGCAGGGGCTGACCAGCTTCGCCGTGCTGGCCCCGTCAAACGATTATGGCCAGGTGGTCGTGGAGTC
This sequence comes from Rhodospirillales bacterium, assembly GCA_020356105.1. Taxonomy (GTDB): domain Bacteria; phylum Pseudomonadota; class Alphaproteobacteria; order UBA8366; family JADFVY01. The sequence goes on from CP070634.1 coordinate 1,462,207, forward strand.
GCTTTACGGGTCGACGGAAAGCCGCGGCGCGGTGGTCACCAAGGTCGGCTATTACGACCCGGCGGCGAGCGACTTCTCCGAGGCGGCGCGGGCGCTGACCGACTACGACCTGCGGCGCGAGGAGCTGCTGCAGCAGATGGCAGCGCTCGAGGGCCGGACCGACGAGGTTTCGCGCCAGGCATTGGCGCGGCTTGAAGTTCTTGATACGATCGGCGACCCACCGTTCGACGCTGTGGTGCTGCCGGATGCCGGACAGAACCTCCGCACTCTGGCCGCGCTGATGAATTTCTATGACGTCGAGCAACCGACGGCGCGATTCCTCGGCCTGCGCGCTTGGGACGGCACGCCCGAAGTGGCCGCGGAGCGGGCCTTGCAGGGCGGGTGGTTCGCGGCGCCGCCGGTCGAGGAGCGTGAGAAATTCGAGATCCGCTTCCGCGCCGCGTTCAGCTACGATCCGCCGCGCCTCGCCTCGCTGGCGTACGATGCGACAGCCCTCGCCGCGCTCTTGGCGCAATCGCCGCGGGCGACCGATTTCTCGGCCACTGCGTTGACCGATCCGAACGGCTTCCGCGGCGTGGACGGCGTCTTCCGGCTGACCGCAAATGGCACGGTGGAACGCAATTACGCGATCTACGAAGTGACGCCCGACGGGTTCCGCGTCATCCAGCCGGCGACGGAAAGCTTCCAGCCGCCGATCAACTGATCATCCCAGCAGATGGGCGAGCAGCGCATCGAGGCGCTGCCGCCCGCTTGGCGTGGCGACGAGCCGATCCGGCTCGCGCGTCATGTAGCCGGCATCGATGAGATCGCAAAGCCGCTGCGCGTCGAGCGCGTCGTCCAAGTCGCGCCCGACCAGCGCCCGAAACCGCTCTGCGGACACGCCCTCGGCGAGCCGGAGTCCCATCATCAGGATTTCCGCGATCCGCCGGTCGGGGTCCACCGGCGCCGCCGCCGCGGTTCCGGCACCGTCGTCCTCGACCCGCGCGAGCCAGCGTTCCGGCGCGCGATGCCGCGCGACCGCCACGGTCTCGCCGTCCCTGGTGATGCGACCGTGGGCGCCGGGACCGATGCCGACGTAGTCGCCGCCGCGCCAGTAGACGAGATTGTGGCGGGATTCGGCGCCAGGCGCCGCATGGTTGGAGATCTCATAGCCCGGAAGGCCGATTTTTTCCATAATATTCTGCGTTATTTCATAAAGCATTGCGGATTTATCTTCATCTGGCACGTTAAGCTCACCACGGCTATGGCGCGCGTAAAAGGCGGTTCCCGGTTCGAGGGTCAGCTGGTAGAGCGACAGGTGGTCGCCCGCCTCGGCCACGGCGCGTCGCAGCTCGGCCGTCCACTGCGGCGCTGTCTGGCCCGGGCGGGCATAGATCAGATCGAAGGAATAACGGTCGAACAGCCGCGACGCTAGTCGCACTGCGGCGAGAGCCTCGGCGGCGCTGTGGCCGCGGCCAAGTGCCTGCAGCGCGCGGTCGTCCAGCGCCTGCACGCCGAGCGAGACGCGATTCACCCCGGCGGCACGGAAGTCGGCCTGCCGCCCCGCCTCGACCGAGGTCGGGTTGGCCTCCAGGGTGATCTCGACCTCGGGCGCGAGGCCCCAGCGCGCGGCGGCAAGCTCGATGATCGCCGCGACCGTCCCCGGTGCCATCAGCGATGGCGTGCCGCCACCGAAGAAGATGCTGGTCAGCGGTCCGAAGCCCGGAGCCTCGATATCGGCGGCGTGGTCGAGCTCGCGCAGCAGCGCCGCGCGCCAGCGGTTGTCGTCGGCCGTATCGCGGACATGGCTGTTGAAATCGCAATAGGGGCATTTCGCGAGGCAGAACGGCCAGTGGACATAGAGCGCGAACCCGCCCGCCGGCGGCCCGCTCACCGCTCGCCGCCCTCGAAACAGGCGGCGACCAGCTTGGCGAACGCGTCGGCCCGGTGGCTGATCGCGTGTTTCTTGTCCGGCTCCATCTCGCCGAAGGTGATGGCGCGGCCGTCAGGCTGGAAGACGGGATCGTATCCGAAGCCCTTATCGCCACGCGGCGGCCAGACGAGGGTGCCGTCAACGCGGCCCTCGAAACTCTCGACATGGCCGTCCGGCCACGCCAAGGCGAGGACGCAGGCAAAATGCGCGCCGCGGTCGGACTTGCCCGCCAGCGCCGCCTCAACCTTCTCCATGGCGCGGCCGAAATCGCGGCCGGCGCCGGTCTCGGCCCAGCGCGCGGAATGGATGCCCGGCTCGCCGCCCAGCGCGTGCACCGCAAGGCCGGAATCGTCGGCCAGCGCCGGCAGGCCGGAGCCATGCGCGGCCGCCAGCGCCTTCAACTCGGCATTCTCGATAAAGGTCGCCCCGGTCTCCTCCGGCTCCGGCAGGCCGAGCACAGCGGCCGAGACGACGCTGACGCCGAACGGGGCCAGGAGATCCGCGATCTCGCGCACCTTGCCCTGATTGTGGCTGGCGATGACCAGTTTCGGTTCATGGAACTTGCGTGCCATGGCGGCATATATGGCGCGGCGCGACCGGGACGGGAAGACCGTTCTGCCGATCTAGAACGCAAGACGGCCCCAACTCCCCCACATCTTGTGGATAACTTGATAGAAAATACCGCATATGCCCTAAAACGGGCTCCGGTGGTCGCTGATGCGCGGTGGCGAATCGCGGCCCGACGGGTGCGGCGGGGCCGCCAGAGGGGATTCAGCGAGTCCCGGAGGGACTCGAATTCTCGCGCGCCGACACACGTAAAAAGAGTCGTCGGTACCGATTCGCGCTGGTGTTCTGCTTTCGTTCTTATTACAGTGGTCTAACCGCAGGAACGGGAAAGGGGACCAACCCCATGGTGGCACGCGTCGGCACGGTGGCGTTCCAGGGCATCGACACGCTGGGCATCGACGTCCAGGTACAGATGTCCGGCGGGCTGCCGGCCTTCACCGTGGTCGGCCTGCCGGACAAGGCGGTGGCCGAGAGCCGCGAGCGGGTCCGCTCCGCGCTCGGCGCCATGGGGCTCGCGCTCCCGCCCAAGCGGATTACCGTCAATCTCTCGCCAGCCGACGTGCTCAAGGAGGGCAGCCATTTCGACCTGCCGATCGCGCTCGGCCTCTTGGTGGTCATGGGGGTGCTGCCGGCCGAGGAGGTGGCCCGCTACACGGTACTGGGCGAACTGGCGCTGGACGGCGCGATCGCCCCGGTCGCGGGCGTCCTCCCCGCCGCGATCGCCGCCGCGGGCGAGGCGCGCGGCATCATCTGCCCGGCGGCCACCGGCGGCGAGGCAGCCTGGGCCGACGGCATCGAGGTGCTGGCGCCGGCGACATTGCTGGCACTGATCAATCATTTCAGGGGCTCCCAAGTGCTCACCCCGCCCGAACCGCAGATGGCCGAGAATGGCGCCATGGCGCCAGATTTGTCCGACATCAAGGGGCAGGAAACGGCAAAACGGGCGCTCGAAATCTGCGCCGCCGGGGCCCACAACCTCTTGATGGTCGGCCCGCCCGGGGCCGGCAAGTCGATGCTGGCGCAACGCCTGCCCGGCATCCTCCCTCCGCTCGATGCGCGCGAGGCGCTCGAGATCAGCATGATCCACTCGGTCGCCGGGCTGCTGGAGGGCGGCAGGCTGTCGCGCCGGCGGCCGTTTCGGGATCCGCATCATTCCGCCTCCTTGGCGGCGATGGTGGGCGGCGGCGTACGTGCCAGGCCTGGAGAAGTAAGTCTGGCACATAATGGCGTGCTGTTCCTCGACGAACTACCGGAGTTCCAGCGCGCAACGCTCGAGGCGCTGCGCCAGCCGATCGAGACCGGCGCGGCCGTCGTCGCCCGGGCCAACGCCCATGTCACCTACCCGGCGCGCTTCCAGCTGGTGGCGGCGATGAACCCATGCCGATGCGGCCATCTCGACGACCCTTCGATCGCCTGCGCACGGGCGCCGCGCTGCGCCCAGGACTACCAGGCGAAGATCTCCGGCCCGCTGTTCGACCGCATCGATCTGCATGTCGAGGTGCCGGCGGTCAGCCCCGCAGACCTCTCGCTGCCGCCGACGGCGGAAGGCTCCGGGGAGGTGGCGGCGCGCGTCGCAGCCGCGCGCAAGATACAGGCGGAGCGCTACGCCCATCTGCCGGACGACCGCCGCATCCGCAGCAACGCGGAGGCCGACGGCAAGCTCCTGGAGGAGGTCGCCGCCCCGGACACGCCGGGCCGCAAGCTCCTCGCGGAGGCGACGGAGGCGCTGCGGCTGACCGGCCGGGGCTATCACCGCGTCCTGCGCGTCGCCCGCACCCTCGCCGACCTCGACGGCGTCCAAGGGGTACGTCGCATCCACATCGCCGAGGCGCTGAGCTACCGGCGCGTGGTGCCGGGTCGGTGAGGGCGTCGGGGCTACCGCCATCATCGATTTCGTTTGCAATTCCGCCTCGCATGCCCCATCTATTAGCAACCGGTACCATGACGTCCTGGCGTATCCAACTAGACGCCTTTCGCGCTTAGCTATCTACCCCTCGACCTTATGAGACCACGAACCTGGCGACGCTGGGCGTTTTCGCGCGGCGATGCGACGTAAACTACTACCAAGGACTAAGACTATGGCTAAAGGAACCGTCAAATGGTTCAACGCTGTCAAGGGCTACGGCTTCATCGAGCCGAGCGACGGCTCGAAGGACGTGTTCGTCCACATCTCCGCCGTCGAGCGGGCCGGCCTCTCCGGCCTCTCCGAGGGCCAAACGATCGCCTATGAGGTGGTCCCCGGCCGCGACGGCAAGAGTTCGGCCGAGAATCTGGTCGCCGACTGAGCGGCCATTCAGACCCAAATACGTGGCCGGTCCCAGACGGGGCCGGCCATTTTGTTTTTTCATCGGTGGAGCGACGCCGCAACACGAAGGAGACGCCATGCCCCGCAAGCCGAACTACGATTTCGAACGGCGCGAGCGCGAGCGCGCCAGGGCCGCAAGAAAGGCCGCGAAGGCCGAGGCAAAGCGAATCAGGAAACCTGTAGATGCGGCGGAGACGGTAACGAATGCCGGCCGCACGACCGTCCTGAACGCCGGCCTGAAACCGGAAAGCGACTGATCACCGGCGCTGAAGTCTCCCTGAAGCCGCCCGAGGAGCGGAACTGGTAGCGGGCGGTGACCGGGCCGCCGTTCGGCGAGCGTACCGCGCCGTCATCTTGCCGGCGGCAGACCCCAAAGCCGCTCGGCATTGCCGTGCGCGACCGCGTGCGCGACCGCGTCAGGCAACTCCGCCAACGCCTCCCGCCACAGCCGCACCTGCGGCAGATAGAACGTTTCCCAGTGATTGGCCCAGACATTGTCGAATCCCAGCACGAAGCGGTCGGGATGGGTCAGGATCAACGCACGCCAGGGGGGCGCCAGGCTGCGGCCCTCGAACATCGCGGTCCACGGCTCGCGCGATCGGCTGAGCGTGACCGGCGTCGTGTGCGCGGTGATGAAATGAATGTTCGGATGCGCGGCGATCAGGCGTTCCACGTCGTCGGGGCCGAGCTGGCCCATATGGATCAGCAGGAACGGATGGCGCGGATAGGCCCGCAACATGCGCTCGAACTCGCGCATGTAGCGGTCGCGCTCGGCGCCGCCAAGACTAGCGAACTCGATGTGCGGGATGAACGGCCAGCCCTTGTCCAGCGCCGCTTTCAGCGCGATCGTGACCTTCTCGTGACGCGGCGGGAAGGCCACTTGCGGCGCGATCGTCTTGCCCTGCCGATTGGTCTTTTCCGCATGGTAGATGAGGGTCTCCGCCATCGCCGTAAATTCTTTGAATTTCAGTTGCTTGGCGAGGAACTGGCGGAACGCCTGAGGGGTCTTGTCCTGATAGGCGCCGCCCTTGCTGCGGACCGCCGCGGTGATGCGGTCCGGATAGGCCCGTGCGAACTGCACCATATCGTGTATGGTGGTCTTGCGGCGCGCCGCCAGGATGGTGCGAGAGACGCCGGCTTCGTTCATCAGCTCAAGGATGCGCTCCAGCGCAATCGCGTCCTCGGCCTGGCTATGCGCGTCGATGATCGGCAGCCTGTCGGCAGCCAGCGCGACGCCGGCGGCGAGCACCGCCACCATGCATAGCGCCGCTGCAGCCGAAGCAAACCTGGGCGTCATAACCGTTTCTCCCATTCCGGACCCGGTCCGGCTGAAAAGAACCGGCGCCGGGTGTTACTTGTCGATCGGCTTGATCATGCGGCCGAGGTCCTTGCCGGCGAAGATATGCATGTGGAAATGCATCACCTCCTGGTGCGCGTCGGGCCCGCAATTGGAGAGGATCCGGTAGCCGGGCTCGACCAATTCGAGGTCGCGCGCCACCTTGCCGACGGCGCGGAAGAAGCCGATGATCTCCTCGCCCGTCGCGTTGGCCGCGAAATCGTCGGACGAGCTGTATTGCCCCTTCGGTATCACCAGTAAGTGGACCGGCGCCTGCGGGTCGATGTCGTGGAACGCCAGCGCCCAGTCGTCCTCATACACCTTGCGGCAGGGGACCTCGCCGCGCAGGATCTTCGCGAACACGTTCGAATCATCGTAACCCATTGTCTTACCTCTATTTCTCCCGTGCCGCCTTTTCCGCGACGCCGGAGGTGCCTTGGCGCGCCTCGAGCGCCCGCCAGACGTCTGCCGGCGCAACCCCCGTCGCCGCCCACAGCACCAGCAGGTGGTAGAGAAGATCGGCGCTCTCCGCGGCCAGCGCCTCGCGGTCTTCGGCCAGCGCCGCGATGATCGCCTCGACCGATTCCTCACCGAGCTTGCGGGCCGCCGCCGGCGGACCGCCGGCCAGCAACTGAGCCGTCCAGGAAGCGGCCGGGTCGGCCGTCCTGCGCGACTCGATGACCGCGAAAAGCCGATCAAGGATAGTGGCGTCACTGTGGCTCATGTCGCCTGCCTAGCAGAAGACCGCCTTCGTTTGGAAGGCCTAACAGTGAAGGCCGACACGTGTTCTTGCCGGCGCGAGTGCGCGACCTCATGTCTCGAGACGGGCCTTGCGACCCTCCTCAGCATGAGGACACGGTCTTTCGAGCCTTATCCTGAGGCGCGCCGCGCCATCTCGAAGGGAGAGATCGCGTTGTGGCCGTTCGGTCCGGGTCGAGTCGAGCCATACGCAAGGGTCCCTAGATGTCCAGCCGCACGGGGATGCCGGCCTTCGCCATGTGTTCCTTGGCCTCGCGGATCGAATAGGTGCCGAAATGGAAGATCGAGGCCGCGAGCACCGCCGCGGCGTGGCCGTCGCGCACGCCTTTCACGAGATGGTCGAGCGTGCCGACACCGCCCGAGGCGATCACCGGCACCGGCACCGCATCGGCGATCGCCCGCGTCAGTTCACAGTCGAAGCCCTCCTTGGTGCCGTCCCGGTCCATCGAGGTCAGCAGGATCTCGCCGGCACCCGATGCCGCCATGCGCCTCGCCCATGCGACGGCTTCGATGCCGGTCGGCTCGCGGCCGCCATGGGTGAAAACTTCCCACGCCCCGGGACCCGAGCGGCGCGCGTCGATCGCCACGACGATGCATTGCGCGCCGAAGCGCTCGGCTGCCTCGGCCACGAATTCGGGGCGCTTGACCGCGGCGGTGTTGATCGAGACCTTGTCGGCGCCGGCCAGCAGCAGACGGCGGATATCATCCGGCGTGCGCACGCCGCCGCCGATCGTCAGCGGCATGAAGCACTGCTCGGCCGTGCTGGCGGCGATATCGAGGATGATGTCGCGGTTGTCCGAGGATGCGGTGATGTCGAGAAAGGTCAGCTCGTCGGCGCCGGCCGCATCGTAGATCCGCGCCTGCTCGACCGGATCGCCGGCATCGACCAGGTTGACGAAGTTGACGCCCTTGACGACGCGCCCGTCCTTGACGTCGAGGCAGGGGATGATGCGGATTTTCAGCACAGCGCCAGCGCCTCCTTCAACGCGATCCGGCCGTCATAAAGCGCGCGGCCGACGATCGCGCCGGCGATGCTCCCTTCGGCGGCGATCGCGCGAATATCGTCGAGCGAGGCGATCCCGCCCGAGGCAATCACCGGCACCGGCACCGCGCGCGCCAGCGCCGCCGTTGCCGCGACGTTGGCACCCTGCAGAACGCCGTCGCGGTCGATATCGGTGTGGATGATCGCGGCGACACCGGCATCGGCGAATCGCCGCGCCAGCGCCGCAACCTCGATATCGGTGTCCTCGGCCCAGCCCTCGACGGCGACCCGGCCGCCGCGGGCATCGATGCCGACGGCAACGCGTCCCGGCCATTTGCCGCTGGCGTCGATCACCAACTGCGGATCCTTGACCGCGACGGTGCCGAGAATCACCCGGGCAACGCCGCTCTCGAGCCAGCTTGCGATCGTTGCCATGTCACGGATCCCGCCGCCGAGCTGCACCGGGATGTCGACGGCGTCGACGATCGCCTCGACCGCGCCGGCATTCATCGGCGCACCGGCGAAGGCGCCGTCGAGATCGACGATGTGCAGATAGCGGGCTCCGGCGTCGCGGAAGGTTCGCGCCTGCGCGGCCGGATTGTCGCTGAATACGGTCGCCTGCGCCATGTCACCGCGCACCAGCCGCACGCACCGCCCCTCCTTCAGGTCGATCGCGGGATACAAGATCATCGCCCGCCTCCCGGCCGCGCCACCATCGGCGATTCGCCGACCAGGATCTTGTAGTAGTAGCGGCCGGGAACCCAGGTCCCGTCGGCCAGACGGGCATAGAGCGGGTGGGTGCCCCAATGCATGTAGCCGAGCGACTCGTACATCGCGATCGCCGCCCCCTGGGTCTCCCGGACATCGAGGTTGATCATGCCGAACCCCTCGGCGACCGCCGTCGCCTCGACCGCCTCGGCGATCATCCGCGCCAGCCCGTGACTCCGCGCCCAAGGCGCGACGAACGCGCTCTTCAGTGTGCAGGCCGCCGCCTGCGCCTCGTTGTTGCGGGTCGGCCGGAACAGCTGCGCCGAGCCGGCGATCACCCCGTCGAGCCGGCCGACGAATAGCGTCCGTCCGGGCACCAGCACGACGCCCTTCCAGTAGGATTCCTGGACCTGGCGTGGCGGCGGGGTCAGCCAGCCGAAACCGCCGCCCTCCTTGATCGCCGCCTCGGCCGCATCGCACAGCTCGTCGAGGTCGCGCCCCGAGAGCTCACCAACGATGGCAACGCTGGTTTCCGCGGCGCCGCTCATGGCCGCCACGCGAGAAAGGATTTGATGAAGGCGAGCCCCGCCTTCTGGCTCTTTTCCGGGTGGAACTGGCTGCCCAGCATGTTGTCGCGGCCGACCACCGCGGCCAGCGGCCCACCGTAATCCGCGGTCGCCAGCACGTGCGCCGGGTCCGCGCAGTGGAACTGGAAGCTGTGCACGAAATACATGTGGGTCCCGGCCCGCTGCCCGTCCAGCACAGGGTGAGGCCTGAGGTCCTCGAGTTCGTTCCACCCCATATGGGGAATCTTCAGCGTCGGGTCGACCGGTTCGATCGGCACCACCTCGCCCGGAATCCAGCCGAGGCCGGGATGGGCGCCGTGCTCGCGTCCGCGACTCGCCATCAGCTGCATGCCGACGCAGATCCCGAGGAACGGTCGTCCACCACGCAGCACCGCCTCTTCCAGCGCCTCGACCATGCCGGGGAGCGCATTCAGCCCGCTCCAGCAATCGCCGAACGCGCCGACCCCGGGCAGCACAATGCGCTCGGCGGCTGCAACGACCTCCGGTTCCGAAGTCACGGCGACCGGCGTGCCGGCCATGCGCTCGAACGCCTTGGCGGCCGAGTGCAGGTTTCCGGAGCCGTAATCGACGATGGCGATGCTCATGCCGAGCCGCCGAGCGTGCCCTTGGTTGACGGCACCGTGTCCGCGGCGCGCGGGTCGACCGCTACCGCCGTCCGCAGCGCCCGAGCCAGCCCCTTGAAGCAGGATTCGGCAATATGATGGTTGTTCTCGCCGTAGAGATTCTCGACATGCAGGGTCAGCCCTGCGTGCTGCGCGAAGGCACCGAACCATTCGCGGAACAGCTCTGTGTCGAACTCACCCAGCTTGGGCCGGGTGAAGGCGACATTCCAGACCAGCCAGGGCCGGTTCGAGCAGTCCAGCGCCACCCGTGTCAGCGTCTCGTCCATCGGAATCAGCGCATCGCCGTAACGGGTGATGCCCTTGCGGTCGCCGAGCGCCGCCGCCACCGCCTGGCCGAGCGCGATGCCGATATCCTCGGTGGTGTGGTGGAAATCGATGTGCAGATCGCCCTTGGCCCGCACCACGAGGTCGATGAGGCTGTGGCGCGACAACTGCTCCAGCATATGGTCGAGAAAGCCGATCCCTGTGGCGATATCGGAGCGCCCGGTGCCGTCGAGGTCGACGGTGACCGTGATTTCGGTCTCGCGCGTGTTGCGCTCTATGCTTGCCTGCCGCATCGCTTTCTCCACATCCCCGAAAACGGCGCCCTTTTAGCAGCACGGCGGCGCAAATGCCAGCGCCGCCGCACGACTCTTGATTGCTGGCACGAAAACGCCACATGGGATAGGTTCGCGCGACCAGGTCGCGCGGTGCGCGGCGTTCGCCGGCCCACGCCGGCGTCTTTGTGTTTTCCAGGCGGGGGCCCCCGATGTCCGATCTGACACAGTGGCACGGCACGACGATCCTCTCGGTCCGCAAGGGCGATTCGGTGGTGGTCGCCGGCGATGGCCAGGTCAGCATGGGCCAGACCGTCATCAAATCCAACGCCCGCAAGGTGCGGCGGCTTGGCGAGGGTGGCGTGATCGTCGGCTTCGCCGGTGCGACGGCCGACGCGTTCACCCTGTTCGAGCGCCTCGAGGCGAAGCTGGAACAGCATCCCGGACAGCTGACCCGGGCCTGCGTCGAGCTCGCCAAGGACTGGCGCACCGACCGCTACTTGCGGCGCCTCGAGGCGATGATGGCGGTAGCCGACCGGCAAGTCTCGCTGATCGTCTCGGGCACCGGCGACGTGCTCGAGCCCGAGGACGGGTTGATCGGCATCGGCTCCGGGGGTCCTTACGCGCTGGCGGCGGCACGCGCGCTGGCCGGGATCGACGGGCTTTCGGCCGAGGAGATCGCCCGCCGCGCCATGGCAATCGCCGCGGACATCTGCGTCTACACCAACCAGTCCATCACCATCGAGACCCTGTGACGTCATGACCGCCTTCAGCCCCCGCGAGATCGTCTCCGAGCTCGACCGCTACATCGTCGGCCAGAACGACGCCAAGCGCGCCGTCGCCATCGCGCTGCGC
>CP070634.1:1473476-1485440 GCA_020356105.1 Rhodospirillales bacterium
GGTCAGGGCGGAGATGCGCAGCTCCCCGAGCTGCAGCGCGAGGCTGTCGAGGAGGAGGATGGTATCGTCCAGCAGGCCGACGATATTCAGCGCTGCGACCGCCCAGGCGACGATTGCGATCATCCGCGACCAGGTCGGATCGCGTACCAGCTGCGAAGCGAATCGTATCACCACCCAGGCGGTCAACAGGCTGACCGTGATCTGGATGATGTGATGCGGCCAACCGGCCTGCGCCGCGACGATGACCGAGATCCATTGCAGGATCAGCCAGACGATCGGCAGGGCCAGCGGTGCGATGATCTTGACCGCCCGCTCGCCGCCCTTTTCCAGCCATCGAATCCGGCCCAGCCGTTCGATCAGGCGCCGGAAGCCGGGGGCGATCGGCAGGGCCACGAGAATCGCGGCAAGGATGACGGCGGCCTGGCCGAGGGTGGCGAGCACCAACAGATCCTCGACGACCCAGCGGATGAGCTCGGCGTAATAGGCTTCAAGCGACTGGATATCGATCAGCTTTTGCATCTAACTCTCTCAACGCATGGCCGGACGGATCCCGGACGACTCAGATCCACTTCAGGCGGCGCAGCAGGATCACCTCGATCACGGCGATGACGATCAACCCGACGACGACGGCGGTGAAAGCCCAGATATTCTCGACCCCGGGCATGCCGCCCACATTTATCCCGAACAGGCCGGTGATCAGGCTTGGCGGCAAGAGAATGGCGGCGACGATGGTCAGGAGATACATGGTGCGGTTCATCTGGTCGGACAGCCGGCTGTTGAGCTCGTCCTGCGTCACCGCCGCGCGCTCCCGGGCGGCGTCGAGGTCCTCGACATATCGCAGGGTGCGGTCGGCGATCTCCCGCAGATGCGCCTTGTGAGTCGAGTCGAGCCAGCTCGCCTGCTCCATCGGCAGGCGCGAGACGACGTCACGCTGCGGCGCAAGGTAGCGGCGCAGCGAGATCGCTTCGCGGCGGATCTCGCCGATCTTGGCGCGCAGAGCTGCGTTGTGCTCGGTCAGGACCTCGTCCTCGAGCTCGTCGACCCGGTCGTCGAGATCGTTGATCACCGGGCCCATGCGATCGATCAGCCGGTCCGCCAGGCGGTGAAGGAAATCGCCCGGGCCGGCCGGGCCGGTGCCGACCTCGATCGCCTCGCGCAGATCGTTGACCGCCATCAGGCGGCGGTGCCGCAGGCTGACGATACGGTCCGGGGCAAGGAAGACACGGACGCCGACCATGTCCTGGGGTTCCGATCCCGGATTGAGATTCACCCCGCGCAGCACAACAAGCATCGAGTCGTCCAGCGGCAGCACCCGTGGGCGCACCTCCTCCTGCAGCAGGGTCTGGCAGATCAGCGGGTCGATTCCGCTGTTCCGCTCGAGCCAGCGCCGGGTGTAGCTGCCCTTGTGGTCGAGATGCACCCACAGGATTCCCTGGTTTGGCGTCCAGGCTTCGATCTCCGGCCATCCGACGGCTGTGCCACCGCCCTTGCCGTCGAGAATAAATGCGTAAAGCAGGCCGTCGGTCTCGTTCATCGGCGCTCCTCTCTGCTCGACTTCAATGATCCTACAACGCCGATCCGGTTTTGCCACGCGAATGACGCCGCAAACGGCAACGGCGGCAGACGCGTTTCGGCGCGCCGCCGGGATATGTTATCTGTGCCCTCATCGATCGGCCCGGTTTGATTCGACCGGCATCCATGCCCATCTACAGATCGAAGCTGGCCATTCATGTCTTTGAATTGACTGTAAAATGAAGAATTCAATCGGAACCGACCATCGGCTTTGCGTGGCGCCGATGATGGAATGGACTGATCGGCACTGTCGGGTGTTCTTGCGCTGCCTGACGCAGCGAACTTTGCTCTATACGGAAATGGTCCATTGCGGGGCCGTGGTGCACGGCGATGCGGAGCGTCATCTCGGCCACGACGCCATTGAGCATCCATTGGCTCTGCAGCTTGGCGGCTCCATTCCTGATGAACTGGCGGCGGCGGCCAGGGTGGCGGAATCATTCGGTTATGACGAGATCAATCTGAATGTCGGCTGCCCGAGCGAGCGGGTCAGCGCGGGGCGTTTCGGCGCGTGCCTGATGGCGGAACCGGAGCTCGTCCGCGACTGTGTCGGCGCTATGATCGAGGCGGTAAGCGTGCCGATCACGGTGAAGTCGCGCATCGGAATCGATGATCGGGATTCCTACGAGGAACTTGCCGGTTTCGTTGCCACGGTTGCGCAAAGCGGCTGCAAGACCTTCATCATTCATGCCCGCAAGGCGTTGCTATCCGGCCTGTCGCCGAAGCAGAACCGAGAGATCCCGCCGCTCGAACATGACCGCGTGATGCGCCTTAAGTCGGATTTTCCCGACCTCGAGATCATCTTGAATGGCGGCGTGCAGTCGATCGGCGAAGCGCTTTCGCACCTCGATCACGTCAATGGCGTGATGATCGGTCGGGCCGCCTACCAGGATCCTTGGCTCCTGCGCGATGCCGATCGCTGTATCTTCGGCGGCGGGTCGGGCCCGTCTTCACGGCATGCGGTCGTCAACTCCATGCTGCCGTATATCGATTCGAAATGCCGCGCCGGCGTCCCGCTGGCGCGGATTACGCGGCATATGCTGGGCTTGTTCAATGGCGTGCCCGGTGCGCGATCGTGGCGTCGCTATCTCAGCGAACAAGGCAGTAGGGTGGATGCCGGCGTCGAGACGGTTCTGGCTGCGGCCGAACTGGTCGCCGACCCTGCCGTCTCTGGTCACGCGGAAGTGCGATCTGCAGACCCGGCCCCCACGCTGCAAGGCGACGCAATGGGCACCGTGATCACCAAGCATATGTCGACGGGGCCAGTCGCGGGCAAATCCTGACAGATCCACGGCTCCGGACCGATCGGACGGTACGCAAGCGCTACCGAGTGACCGCACGGGCGAGTATGCGCAAATTGTCCGATGCCTCGGCGCCCGGCTCGCGAAATTTCACAGCACTGTTATCAGGCTTGATACGACCCCCCTTGCAACTCGCGTTAGGGTCGGGCTCATCAGTTCGCCCTGTCCGCTTGGCCGCGGCAAGGGCCGGTAAGAAAAACTGGGAGGATCCCTATGCAGTACAAATCGAAGCTGCTCGCTTCAACCGTCATCCCGCTGGCGCTGGCTGTCGGGGCGGGTATGACGATGGCTACCGTTTCGGCGACGGTCGTCAGCGCGCCGGCGTTTGCGGCATGCGCACCGTGCAGTCCCTGTGCAGCCACGAACCCTTGTGCCGCCAAGAATCCGTGTAATCCCTGTGCGGCCAAGAACCCCTGCGCAGTAGCCAACCCGTGTAACCCGTGCGCGGCGCGGAAGTTGATCTCCAACCCGTGCAATCCCTGCAATCCCTGCGCCGCGAAGAAATGAACGTGCCTGCTGGTTCCACCGATAGCCGCTGTTTGTCGGATCGGCGGCAACCGCGCGTCACGAGCCGGCGGTCCGTTGCCGGCAACGGCGTTTCAATGGCTTAACAGGGAGGACTCGATGATCCCGTTCAAGACGAAAATTCTGGCATCCACGGTGATTCCGGTGGCAATGGTTCTTGGCCCCGGCGCCAGCGCGAGTATTGCCATCAGTGGCGGATTGCTGATCGCGGCGGGTCCGGCCAATGCGGCGTGCGCGGCCCGCAACCCGTGCGCGGCCAACAACCCTTGCATGGCCAAGAACCCGTGCAATCCCTGCGCCGCGAAAAATCCGTGTGCGGCGGCCAGTCCGTGCAATCCCTGTGCGGCCGGCAACCCCTGCAGGGCGGTCAATCCATGCAACCCGTGCGCTGCCAACCCGTGCGCGGCGACTGCCAGCAACTGCGTCATCCCCCGGCTGTATGGCACCTCGATGCGCAATCCCTGCGCGGCGGCCAATCCGTGCAACCCTTGCGCAGCACAGGCAGTTTCGGCCAGCCTCTGCAACCCGTGCGCGGCCAAGACCCCCTGCAACCCCTGTGCGGCGACCAACCCGTGCAACCCGTGTGCAGCGGCCAACCCGTGCAATCCATGTGCGGCGAAACCCGGCAATCCTTGCGGTCCCGGTACGAAGGTCGCGTTGACCGACGCCGAAGCGGCGATGGCCTACGATTGCGTGATCGGACAGTTGCGTGCCGCGTATGGCAAATCCGGAAATGCCGTTGCAGCCGATTACCAGGGCTGGCAGCGTTACAGCAGGGTAGCCTATCAATCGGCGACGCATGGCGGACGCTATGTGCAGAACTACGCCAATTCGAAGGGACGCGCCTACGGGGCGTTCGAAAAGGCCGGTCGGATGCCGGTCGGCTCCACGCTTGCCAAGGACAGCTTTACGGTTGGTGCCAAGGGGCAGGTCTCCCCTGGGCCGCTTTTCATCATGGAAAAGATGTCCGCCGGCTTCAATCCCGACGGCGGCGACTGGAAGTACACCATGATCATGCCCAACGGCGCGGTGTTTGGCGTCACCGGAGGCAAGAACGCCGCGGGCATGCAATTCTGCGTCGACTGCCACATTGCCGTCGGCGACGATCAGGACAGCATGATGCTGCTGCCCGAAGAATATCGGGTGCAGTGAAGAATCTCTGTTTGGGGGCGGAACTCTGCCCGGGCCGCCCCTTCTTTTCTGCACGGTTTCGGCAAGGTTCCGCAGTCCGGATCGCAGCCGCAATACTGGCGCTCCTGATATTGACGGCCGTACCCGCCAGGGCCGATTTCGCCGACGGGCTTGCGGCGTACGATGCCGGAGACTATGAGGCGGCGTACCAAGCCTGGCTGCCGCTTGCAAGATCGGGACAGGGTGATGCTCAGGCGGCGGTCGCCGACCTTTATTTATCCGGCCTGGTGGCGCGCTCGGTCGGGCCAAACGCCCAGCATCGGAACGAAGCCGCTGCCGTATGGTGGTATCAGCAGGCGGCCCGATGCGGCCATGCTGTGGCACAACTCAACCTCGGTGAACTCCGTGAGCGGGGTGTCGGCGCCAGGCGCGACCGGGTTGCGGGCTATGTCTGGCTCGCGCTGGCCGCGCGGACCGGCAACGGCTGGGCGGACGCGAATCGGCGACGCCTCGCTTCGGTCTTGACGGCGCCGCAGCTTGCGGCGGCGTCGCGTCGCGTGGAGGCCTGGTCGCCGGCCACGGACTGCCCCCGGTGAGCCGAACCGACGCGGGTCGTGCGGGGACGCAAAGTTGCGCGGGTGTTGCGCGCGCATCGCCGGGCCAGTATCAAACGGGCTTTAGTACCTTGCCGTCTTGGGGGTGCATTCATGCCGGGCAGACTTCAGACTCTTCTGCGGGATTTTCGCGCGCCAGTTCACCGCAAGCAAGCGTTCCGACTGCTGACCGAACTGCATCAGGCCAACCTGCCTCTGGAGAAGGTCGTCGAGCGGGCGATCCGGCTCGGCTCGAACGGCTGGTACCGGGTCCGTTCGCTGCAAGTTCTGTCCGAAATCACCGCGCTTGCCCGCGAAGTCGAGGCGCTCCGGCCGCAGGTCATCCTTGAGATCGGTACGGCGCGTGGCGGCACGGCCTTGATCTGGGCGTACCTGGCGCAGAAACGCCTGATCACGTGTGATCTGCTCGACAAGCGCGGTTTTGCCGATCTCGTCCGCGCGTTTCCGCCGCCGGGGTCCGCCTGTGAAGTCTCCGTTCTGATCGGCGATTCGCACGCGTCCGAATTCGCGGAAACCGTCAAGCGGACACTGGACGGCGACCCGGTCGATTTCCTGTTCATCGACGGCGACCACACGGAGGAGGGGGTGGCGCAGGATTACGCGATGTACGCGCCGCTGGTCAGGCCCGGCGGCCTGGTGGCGTTTCACGACATCGTCGACCACCAGCCGCTGGCGACGAACCAAGTCCACCATTTCTGGAAGAAGGTGCGGGTCGGGGCCGACGTCAAGGAAATCGTCGATAACCCGAATCAGTGCGGCTTCGGGATCGGCGTGCTGCGCGTTCCGGCCTGACCAATCTCGTCCAGCCGCGACAGCGCATCGCGCAGCGACGCCCTGATCGTCTCGCTCGCGAAGTACTTCCGATAGATCGCAGCCGCCGCTTCGGCCCGGGCCGCCAGGCGCTCGGGATCGCTCGCCCAGTTTGCGGCGACCTGCGCGAGAGCGTCCGGGCGGTTTGGCGGCACGAGGGCGATCCCGTCCGATTGGTCCAGTGCCTGCGGATAGGCGGGTCCCGTACGCGTGATCACAGGTCGACCGCACGCCAGTGCCTGGAACACCTTGTTCGGAATCACGCGACCGGCCTTCTCGGAAGCGCCGAATACCCCCAGCACGATCTGGGCGTCACCGATGCGGGCAGGCAGCATGTCATAGGCGAGCCACGGCTCAAAGATCACATTCGGCGCTTGGCGCGCCCGTTCGCGGCACGTCTCCAGCAGGGGACCCTCGCCGAGCAAGTGCCAGCGTACCGGCGGCCCTTCATAAAGTCGCGCCGCCTCGATGATCACCTGCGGCGCCTGAAGTGCGATGAAACTGCCGTAGAAGAGGATTTGGACCGCGTTGTTGCGGGGAGTCTGAGGCGCCAATCGCCGGAACAGGCTCTCCTCGGCGCCGACCGGCACCACGGCGACGCGCCCCGGATCCAGTCCGAATGTATGAACGAAGAACTCGCGATGCGGTTCGGTGTCGGCCAGCACCAGGTCTGCCGCCGCGAACAGTGTGCGCTCTTCGTCGCGCAGCCGCGCCGCGCGTCGATCGTTCTCGCCGAATTTTTCACGTTCGAAGACCTGCTTGTCCCAAGCGCTGATCAACGGGTCGAATACCATCGCAACGCCGCGCCGTTCGGCCCACCGGGCGGCTGCTGCCGCATCGCGCTGCCGAAAGCAGGGGACCCAGACGAGATCGGGCGTCGGCAGCCGGCGCAGCGATGCCTCGATATCGCCCACTGCACTGAGATAGGGGCGGAAGTCGAGAATATGCCAACCGAGATCGCCCAGCAACTGCCAGATAATCCGGTTGCGCGAATACTCCGGATCGGAGCGTCCCCACCACAGGATGGTTCTACCGGGCATCACGCTTTCGCTGTTCTTCGCGAAACCGCTCACGCGTCTTTGCGAGCCGAATGAACCGCTGGAACGCATACATGTAGCTGATAATGACACCGTCGACGCCGTTCACGAATTCGCCACGCAACACGAACTGTTTGAAGAACGCGAGCGGTGGCACGAGGATCAGCTCGATGGCCGACGGATTTCGACGCTTGGCGAACAGATCTGCGGCTTGCGCACTGGAATAGCTGTTGACCTTGTCAACATGGTGCGCAAGCGAGCGGAACGAGCGGTGGATCACCATGCCCCGCAGCGTGCCGATGCGTCCCGCCCGCACCATGACGGAATCGTGCACCGGACTATCCTTGAAACCGGCCTTGTCCTTAAGATAGAGGCGCACCGGTTTCTGCACCGCTGTCCAGCTATGTCCACGGGTCTGGAAGTTGTGCAGCGGCAAGATCCGCAACCGGTAGGCCGAACAATCCGGCGTCGCTTGGAACAATTGCTGAATGCTACGTGCGAGCTCGGCAGAAACTTCCTCGTCGGCGTCGAGGTTCAAGAGCCAGTCGTTTCGGCACAGGCTCTCGCCGAAAACCTTCTGTGGCCCGTAGCCGCGCCACTCGTTGAACACGGTTCGCGCGCCAAGCGATTCGGACAGCTGCACCGTGTCGTCGTCGCTTCCCGAATCGACGACGATTACCTCGTCGACCCAATCCCGCACGCTCTTGATGGTCAGCGGAATGCGGTCGGCCTCGTTCTTCGCGATGATGAAGACGGAGAGGGGAAGCGCAGCCATGACCGATCACCATCCGTCCGTCACGGTCGCCGCACTACCGACACGCGATCCCCGGTCGCCTCGCGGATTCGACGATCGGCATCTTCGAAGGGTTCGACGACGGTCAGCATGTGCGTTGCGTTCGCATGCATGAACTGGTCCGCCGACAACCAGATTCCGACATGTCCGGGCCAGAACACCAGATCTCCCCGCGCGAGGACCGCCTGTTCGCCGCCGAAGGGCACTGCGGTGCCAAGCGATTGTGCCTGCATGTCGCTGTCACGCGGCGCGCTGGTGCCGCAACGCAACAATGCCATCTGGACAAGGCCCGAGCAATCCAGCCCGACGCTGCTGCGCCCACCCCATAGATAGGGCGTGCCGACAAAGCGAAATGCGACGTCGCCATGGTCCGACTCGAATACGTCCGCCGGAGCGAGGTGTTCGGCCCAGATCCACCCGCCGTCGGCGACCCGGCAGAACGGCCCGTCAATGGATGCCACGGAGACCGGGGAATTCATGCTCAGCAGCTCGCGTGCGGGCGACTTGAGATTTGCCTCGGCATAGAGATACGTGCGCAGCACGCTCACGCGGTGAGTTGGAATATCTTGTCCGGATGCGAGACCTTTCGCCTCCACGTAGCCGACGTAACCGTCAACACTGTTTTGGACCCAGGCCCAACCGTTGGCGATATCGAACACCGACACCGGCTCCCCAAACAGCAACTCCGACGCCTGGGGCGACTCCGGCGACGGTTCGCTGCGAAGCGGTAGCGTGCCGACGCGGATGTGGAATGGTCGGCCCACAACGTAACGATCCGCCTCGACCCGTCCCCGGAGTTGCTCGTCCGCGAGATCGGGCCGGTAGGCATGGAGGCGTGGGTCGTGGAATGTCATTGACGAAGCCGGTCCGTTGCCACCTGTCTCGCAGATCCCGTTTCGACTGCACGAGCAGCCAACCTACGGCGCGCCGGCGTTGCCCGTGCAGGTCGGTCGACGCGGCGGCTTTATGCGAAGGCCTTGAAGGCGATGATCGTGTACGTGTCCTTCACGCCTGGAAGGGTTTGCAGCCTGCCGGTCACGAAATGTCCGATATCCGTGTCGGCCGGCAGAAAGCACTTCATGAGCAGGTCGTAGTCTCCCGAAATCGAGTGGACCTCCGAGACCTCCTCGACATTCAGGACAGCCGAATCGGCCACCTCATAGGCCTTGCCCAACTCGCATTTGACTTGAACAAATATGGTCTGCATCGCGGTATCTCCTGGCTCGACGCGGCCGGTCGCGCCTCAGCCCGTCGAGCGGCGCAGGAAGGCGGGAACCTGATCGGTCTCGCCG
This sequence comes from Rhodospirillales bacterium, assembly GCA_020356105.1. GTDB lineage: Bacteria > Pseudomonadota > Alphaproteobacteria > UBA8366 > JADFVY01. The sequence goes on from CP070634.1 coordinate 1,482,549, forward strand.
AACGGAGTGTCGCCGTAATCCGGCGCATCCTCGATCCGGTCGCGTCTGCGCCGCGAATCGCGCTTGCCGCCTTGATCCTTCCTGCGGGCGTCCCGCGTGCGGCTGGGCGCTTCCGACGTTTTCTGGCCGGCGGGTTTGCGCCGCGCCCCACGCCTTTTGCTCTTCTTGGTTTCCTCGCCGAATTCGGCGGCCGCGATCTCCTCAATCTCTACCCGCGGGATGCGCGTGCCGATCAGTTTTTCGATCGCCGCAATGTACTTTCCATCGTCGGGCGTCGCCAGCGTGAAGGCGTGGCCCTGCCGTCCGGCCCGGCCGGTTCGTCCGATGCGGTGCACATAGTCCTCGGGATGGGTGGGCACGTCGAAATTGAAGACATGGCTGACCGCCGCGATATCGAGCCCACGCGCCGCCACGTCCGAGCAAACCAGCAACTGGATGTCCCCGCTCTTGAACCTGTCCAGGGTCTCCATGCGCTGCCACTGCTCCAGGTCGCCATGCAGCGCACCCGCATTGTATCCATGGCGCGTCAGCGACCGGTGGAGGACACCGACGTCGCGCTTTCGGTTGCAGAACAGCAGTGCGTTCTTGACGACCTGTGTGCGCAGGATCGCGCGCAGCGCAGCGCGTTTGTCGCGTGGTTCGATCACCCCCATCGCCTGTTCAACGGTTTCGGCCACCGAAGCCGGTGGAGTGACGGAAATTTCCTTGGGGTCGCGCAGGAACCGGTCTGCAAGGCGGCGAATCTCGGCCGGCATGGTCGCCGAGAAGAACAGTGTCTGATGGCTTCGCGTGATCAGCCCGACGATGCGCTCGACGTCCGGAATGAAACCCATATCGAGCATGCGGTCGGCCTCATCGATGACGAGGAAGCCAACATCGTTCATCAACACCTTGCCGCGCTCGAAATGGTCGAGCAGTCGACCGGGCGTTGCGATCAGGACATCGACCCCTCGGTCCAGCTTCTTTTCCTGCTCGGTGAACGAAACACCGCCGATGAGCAGAGCCGTCGTCAGTCGCGAATACTTGCCGTAGGTCTCGAAGTTCTGTTCCACCTGCGCGGCAAGCTCGCGCGTCGGCTCGAGGATCAACGACCGCGGCATGCGTGCCTTGGCCCGGCCCTGGCTGAGGATATCGATCATCGGCAGGGTGAACCCGGCGGTTTTCCCGGTTCCCGTCTGCGCGCAGCCGAGAACGTCCCGGCCCATGAGGATCTGCGGAATTGCCTGTTTCTGGATCGGTGTCGGGTGCTCGTAGCCGGCCTCGGCTACCGCACGCAGCACGCCCTCGCTAAGGCCCAGTTCGGGAAAGCTCATATACCCTGCTGTTTCTCGCCGTCAGTTTCGGCGCCGGGATCATCGGACGTTTGCATCGGTGCCGGATCATAGGGTCTGGTATCCGGCTGTCAATCTTTCCGCGATGCCGCAAATTGCCACATCGCGCCGAGCATTGTTGCGCGATCCCGCCCGATATATGGTCGCTCGCGGGATCATTGGAAAGGGGCCGCGATGCTGATCGACTCGAAAAACAGCCTGCTGCTCGTCGTCGATGTCCAGGAGCGCCTCCTGCCGGCGGTCTGCGAGCCCCGGGCCGTGCTCCGGAATATCGAAATCCTGGTCGAGGCGGCGAAAAGGCTTGGGATCCCCATCATCGCGACCGAACAGTATCCGGAAGGACTGGGCCGGACGGTCGAGGCGCTCGCCGCAAGAATTCCGGGAGAATGCATCCACGCCAAGACGCATTTTTCCGGAATGGCGGAGCCCGCCCTCGGCAGCCGAATCGAGGAGTCGGGACGATCGCATGTCCTGATCTGCGGCACCGAGGCGCATGTCTGCGTACTGCAGACCGCGACCGAACTTCAGGCAAAGCCTGACCGGCAGGTTTTCCTTGCCGCCGACGCGACGGCCAGCAGGCGTGACGAAAATCGCCGTATTGCACTGCAACGCCTGATGCGGGCCGGCGTCGAGATCCTGTCGACCGAGATGGTCGTGTTCGAATGGCTGCGTCGGTGCGACCGGGCGGAATTCCGCGATCTGCTCGCGCTCGTCAAATGACCCGGACCGTCAGCAGTTCATCATCGGCGGGCAGCGCCGCCCCCGGTTGCGGTCGCGCTCGGGCGGAAACAGGCCGTTAGTGACCTGACCGACCAAATCGCGGAACGCGGGGTCTCGCGCATTGGCGGCCGTAGGCGCCCGCCCGACGATGTGGGTCAGGAGTCTCTCTTCGAGACAGAAGGCGGCGAACAACGTGATCCGGTTGGCATCGGGCGCCGTTGCGACCTCTGTCATTTCCGGGCGGCACAGCCGCGCCGGATTGACGGCGGTCGCGGGATCGAACAGGAACACGACACGGTGCGTCAGACGCGCGTCCTCACCCGGTGTCGTCGTGAAGTTGGTGGGCTGGCCGAAATGCTGTCCCTGCATTGCGTCGGTGACCGCCACTTCGAAGGCGCCCTGATCACCGCCGAACGGGTTGCCGATGATCACGACGCGCGTATCCCGCCCCGCCGAGGCAAGCGCGAACTGTCCCGGGCTGTACGCGGCTCTCACGGCCTGCTGCGAAAGCGTAACTCCGCTCGACGCGCAGCCCGCCAATGCCATCATCAACGCAATCGGGATAATTGTGGTGCGCATGACCAAATCTCGAGCGATACCTGCATTCTTACAGCACTTGAACTAGTTGAACCCGCGCCGCTTGGCAAGACTCTCAGTATCGATCGTTTATCGAGTGGGCTCAGTCCGTGCGCTTGCCCCGCATCGCTCGGCATGACGGCAGTCGCGATGCGTGGTTACGGGCGGCCGTCAAATCTCAGATATCGATGTCCTCGACGAAGCGCGCATGCTCCTGGATGAAGGCGAGGCGCAGTTCGGGCTTGCGGCCCATCAGGCTCTCCAC
>CP070634.1:1485540-1492015 GCA_020356105.1 Rhodospirillales bacterium
CCGTGGTTCATCACCACGATCCGGTCGGCCATGGTCAGCGCCTCTTCCTGGTCGTGGGTCACCATGATCGTGGTCACGCCAAGGCGATGCTGCAGCTGCTTGATTTCATGCCGCAGGTGGACGCGGACCCGCGCATCCAGCGCCGACAGCGGCTCGTCCAGCAGCAGCAGGCCCGGCGAGGTCGCGAGCGCGCGTGCCAGCGCCACGCGCTGCTGCTGCCCGCCGGAGAGCTGGGCGGGGTATTTGTCGCCCTGGCCGCTAAGACCGACGAGTTGCAGCAGCTCATCAACCCGCGCCCGCACCTCATCCTTCGGCAGCTTGCGGTTCTCGAGCCCGTAAGCGATGTTGCGTGTGACCGTCAGGTTCGGAAACAGGGCATAGGACTGGAAGACGATACCGAAATCCCGCTCCGCCGGCGGCAATGCGGAAATGTCCCGCCCGCCTTGGTCGATGCGGCCGAAGGTCTGGATGTCGAGCCCGGCGATGGCGCGCAGCAGCGTCGTCTTGCCACAGCCGGACGGGCCGAGGAAGCAGACGAATTCGCCCTCGTTGATGTCGATGGAAACGTCGTCCAGCGCCGTGAAGTCACCGAAATTCTTGGTGACGTTCGCAATCCGCAGATAGGGCGCGCCGGCCTGCGTTCCTGTTGACACGGGACCTCCCGGGGAAGCGCAACCTCCCCCCTGTCTCGTCGACCGCCTCGGGCCGGCTTCCGCGACTGCAACCGCGGTCACGGCCCGCCGCGACTATGCCTCAACCGCCGATGCCCTCGCAAGACGGCCCGGCCTCCCGCGAACGGGGAGCCGGGCCGGCCCGCGCTGGTGCCAAGATGTTACTTGGCCTCCGACTTGGAATCGTAACGCTTCTGCCATTCGGCGAGGATGCGCTTGCGATTCTGCGCCGCCCACAGGAAGTCGTTGTCGATCATGGCGTCGACGATTCCCGACGGGAAATGCTCCACGGGCTTGGCAATCCCGGGAATGGCGACCACCGCGTAGCCCTCGTTATAGAGCCGGTTGGCCTTCTCGGTGATCGACCAGTCGACGAGGGTCCGGGCGGCCTCGAGCTTCGAGGTGCCGGCGACGATGGCAGTCGCTTCCATATCCCAGCCGACGCCCTCCTTCGGGACGATGATCTCGAGCGGCGCACCCGCCGCCTTCGACTTGGCGCCACGGAACGCGAACGAGATGCCGATCGGCACTTCTCCGGCCGCCGCCTGCTTGCAGGGCTTGGAGCCGGAATGCGTATACCAGGCGATGTTCTCGTGCAGCTTGTCCATGAAGTCCCAGCCGCCGTCCTCCTTGAACACCTGCAGCCAGGACGAGACGTCGAGGAACCCGGTGCCGGAGGAGTTGGGGTTCGGCATCACGATGTGGCCCTTGTAGACCGGGTTGGTCAGGTCGGCCCAGGATGCCGGCATCGGCAGTTTGTTCTTCTGCGCCTCGACCGTGTTGACGCAGATCGAAGCGATCCAGGCGTCCATGCCGGTCCAGGTCGGCGGATTGTCCCGGTCACGGAATTTCGCGTCCAGCTTCTCGAGCCCCTTGGGCGCGTAGGGCTCGAGCATGCCCTCGCCCTTCATCAGCAACAGGCTGGTCGCCGCCAGGCCCCAGATCACGTCGGCCTGCGGATTGTTCTTCTCGGCCAGGAGCTTGGCCGTGATGATGCCGGTCGAATCGCGGACCCACCTGATCGTGATATCGGGATGGTCCTCGTTGAACGCCGCGGCATAGCGCTTCAGATCCTCGGCCTCGACCGCGGTGTAAACGGTCAGCTCGGTCGCCGCCGATGCAGTGCGTACCGCGAATGGTGCGGCCATCATAAGGGAAATCGCCAGCGCTGCGGCGCCGGCGGCCAATCGTTTGAACGTCATGTTTTTGTGCCTCCTCGTTCCTATCGCGTCCGGGCCGTCGCACACCACCCCTTCGAGGGCGGCCTCTCTCGCTGTTCCCCCGCGCCCGGCCGGACAAGTAAAGCACACTCGTGTGAAGGTTGGATGAAAAAACTTCAATGGCGGCTTCGTCGCCAGAACCCGCGTCGGCGGCGCGCTTGTGCGGCCCTCAGGGAATTCGCGGATCTTTTCGGCGGCCCGATTGGACCATGGAATTCAGCCCGTTATGTCATGCCGCCCGCCGAGGCGATGCCCGCCGGCAGGCCATCTGCGCCGCGTTGCGTCGCTCACAACCCTTGCAGTCGGCGAAACTTCCGCACTAACATGGCCTTAGTCGGCTGCGGTGCCGATCCAAGAAGGGTGATCGCCACGCCCGCTCGAGGAGAACAGGGAGAACGCCTCGCCAAGACCCGAACACACCGGTAGCATCCGCCGCGCGGGATAATCCTCCGCATGGCCGGATGGCGCGCCGCGGTGTCGTCCCTCGCAGGAGGAGGGCCGCGGCCGGTTCTCGGCGGGCCGAAACGCGGGACGATCCGTTTGGACGGCGCCGCGGTTTCGGGGAACAGGGGGTTGGCGGCAACGCGCCGCAGACAATCGAGCCGGCGTTGCCGGCAGACGCAACAACTTGGACTATGGGAGACAAGACATGCGCACGATAACTGCTGTTCTATCGGTTCTGGCCGTGTTTCTTGCGGGCGGCGCCTACGCGGCGGACGTGAATATCGGCTACCAGCTGGTCTACGGCCCCTGGAAGGCGAACATGGAAAAACTCAAGAAGGAAGGGCTGGGCGGCAAGAGCATCGAGTTCTTCCAGTTCAATTCGGGAACCGAGGTCATCAACGCGATGGCGTCCGGCTCGATCGATATCTCGCTCAACGGATCGTCGCCGACCGCTGCCGGCTTCAGCCGCGGCGTCAACATGCAGGTCGTCTACATCTACGACAACATCAACAATGCCGAGGCGCTGGTCGTCAGGAAGGACATCATGGCGCCGCAGGACATGGTCGGCAAAACCATCGCCGTTCCGTTCGGCTCGACCACGCATTTCCACATGATGTTCGCGCTTGAGCAGCTCGGACTCGACGCCAAAAAGGTCAACGTGATCGACATGTCGCCGCCGGACATGGTCGCGGCCTGGACCCGTGGCGACATCGATGGCGGCTTCGTCTGGGATCCGGCGTTGGGCAAGATGAAGGCCGATGGCCACGTGCTGCTGTCCTCCGGTCTGTTGTCGAACTGGGGCAAGGCGACCTTTGATGCCATGGTCGCGCGCAAGGGGTTCACCGACGAGAACCCGCAGTTCATGTGCCAGTGGATCAAGATGGTCGCTGCGGCGGACGCCGATTACAGGGCCAACCCCAATGACTATGGCCCCGGCACGGCAAAGGCGGCGGCAATCGCGAAGGCGGTGTCCGGCCAGGCCGACCAGGTCGGCGGCGTGCTCGCGCTTTACGATTACCCGACGCTGGAGGAGCAGGTTTCAGGAACCTGGCTCGGCGGCGGCGTTGCCAACGCCCTGAAGGCGACATCGGAATTCCTGAAGTCGCAGGGCAAGATCGACAGGGTTCTCGACAGCTACAAGGACGCGTCGAACCCCAGATTCGCGAAGATGGCTCTCGAGGGCGGATGCTGATCGCCTGAGGTTGCGATGGTCCCGGGTTGCTGGGCCCGGGACCATCGCCCCTCGTTTCCTGGAACTGACGTCCGACGGAACGGCACTGCCGGCGGATTGCAGATAACGGCAGGGGGTCCAGATCGTCATGACAGTCACCCTCAAGGTCGACGACATATCGATGGTGTTCCCATCGCATGAGGGCGGGAGCGTTACGGCCCTTAATCACGTCGATCTCGATTTTCACCCGGAGGAGTTCGTCGTCGCCCTCGGCGCTTCAGGCTGCGGCAAGACCACGCTGTTGAATCTTCTGGCGGGCTTCCTGCAGCCGACGTCGGGCCGCATCACGCTGCACGGCAAGTCGATCACGGGGCCCGGCGCCGACCGCGGCGTCGTCTTCCAGAAGCATGCGCTGCTGCCATGGCTGAACGTGATCGAGAACGCGGCCTTCGGCCTCAAGCTTCAGGGCGTGCGCGAGCGGGACCGCCACGCCGTGGCGCGCGAGAATCTCGACCTGGTCGGCCTCAGCGAGTTCCTCACCTATCCCGTCTACAAGCTCTCGGGCGGCATGCAGCAGCGGGTCGGCCTGGCGCGCGCGCTGACCTCGGATCCCGAGATTCTGCTGATGGATGAGCCCCTCGGGGCGCTCGATGCGTTTACCCGCGAGAACATGCAGGAGTTGATTCTCAAGGTCTGGCGACGGACCCGGAAGATCGTGTTCTTCATCACCCACAGCGTCGAGGAGGCGCTGTTCCTCGCGACCAAGCTGATCGTCATGTCGCCGCGGCCGGGGCGCGTCACCCATTCCTACGATCTGCAGTTTTCCCGGCAATTCCTCGAGGAAGGCAACGCAAGGCGCATCAAGTCGGATCCCGAGTTCATCAAAATCCGTGAGGAGATCCTGTCGATCATCCATGGCGAGGAGATCGACGAGCTGGAGGCGCGGGTCCCATGAAGCTCAAGCTCAACCCGCGCGAATGGTTCGGCGGTGCGACCGAGGAGTACCAGGATCCTTACGGCCAGCCCGGCACCGGCAAGAGCACCCATATCAGCATTGTCACCATCGTCGTGATGCTGTTCAGCTGGTGGCTGGCGACATTTCTCGAGCTGGTGCCGCCACTGTTCCTGCCGTCACCCGAGATGGTGATGTCGAAATTCGTCAGGATTTCCTGCATCGATCATTACTGGCAGTCCGCCCTCGTGGGGCTGGGTCTCGCGGGCGAGGTCACGGCCGAGTGTCAGGGGTTCAGTGAGAACCCCCTCCACATGCATATATTCTGGAGCCTGTACCGCGTCTTCACCTCGTTCTTCCTCGCCATCGTGACCGCCATTCCGATCGGTATCGCCATGGGAATGAACCGGTACGCGCGCGGCATCTTCGATCCGCCCATCGAATTCTATCGGCCGATCCCGCCGCTCGCCTATCTTCCGTTGACGATCATTTGGTTCGGTATTGGCGATTCCGGCAAGATCTTCCTGATCTATCTGGCCTGCTTCGCGCCGCTCGCGATCAGCGCGCGTGCCGGGGTCCGTTCCTGCTCGATCGAGCAGATCCACGCGGCGTATTCCATGGGTGCGACCCACAACCAGGTCATCTGGCATGTCGTGCTGAAGGCGGCTATGCCCGAGATTCTGACGGGGATGAGAATTTCGATCGCGTTCGGCTGGACCACGCTGGTCGCGGCCGAAATGGTCGCCGCCAAGGCGGGAATCGGTGTCATGGTGCTGAACGCGGCCCGCTTTCTTGCCACCGATATCGTTTTCCTCGGCATCATCGTCATCGGTCTTGTCGCCTTTATCTTCGACTCCCTGATGCGTCGGCTCGAAGGGACGGTGGTCCCCTGGAAGGGCAGGATGTGACGGCTGGCGGCGCGCTGCGCCGCCCGGCCGGTCACGGCGTCGGACCCGCAGCGTTGCGTGAAACATCACGAAACCGTCACATGGCGCAAATAAGGCCAGTTTTTCAAAGGGTTGTGGCGGAATCGCGGGCCTGCGGTCGGCGCCGGGCCGCAGCCGTCGGCGGCGTGCCGGCGGCGATCACGCTTGCGGTACCGGAATTTCCGGCATTAACATGGCCGTAATCGGCGAACGGCGCCGGGCAAGAGGTGGGGCCCGCGACGACCCCGCGAAACCAGGGAGAACGTTGGAAATGACAAGCAGATCAAGAGAATCGAGTGCCGCCACGCAGCGCGCGGCAAAGGCCTTTACGCGGCGGACGGTGCTTCGCGGTGCGGCGGCTGCAGGTGCCGTTGCGGCGGTCGGCCCGTTCCATGTGAAGAATGCGCTCTCGTCCTCGGGCGAGATCAACATCATGATGTGGTCCGATTACCTGCCCCCCGATTTTACCAAGACGGTGCTGGACCGGACCGGCATCAAGATCAACTTCACCGGCATCGGCTCCAACGAGGAGCTGCTCAACAAGCTCAAGGCCTCGAAGGGCCAGGGCTACGACATCGTCAGCCCGACCAACGATCGGGCCCCGCAGTGGGAGGTCGAGCAGCTGCTGCAGCCAATCGACATGAAGCGCGTGCCGATCGACAAGGTGAACCCGGCCATGGCCAAGATCGGCGACGATCTCTGGAACTTCGGCGGAAAGGGTTCGCACTGGCTGCCGCATATCTGGGGCACCGAAGGCATTGCCTGGCGCACCGACAAGTGGTCGCCGAAGGGCATGTTCCCCAGCTATGGCGACGTCTGGTCGGACGAGAACTCCGGCAAGACCATGGGCCGTCCCCATTCGATGATGCTCTGCGCCGGCCTCTATATGGAGACCGTCGGCGAGCTGGCCCCCGGTTCCATGTGGGCGGGTTACAAGAGCGAGGACGCCATGCGCAAGGCCTGGGAGAAGGTCACCGCCTGGTGCATCAAGAACAAGAAGAACGTCAAGATCCTGTGGAACGACGGCGATACCCAGAAGAACGGCCTGATGAACGAAGGCGTCATCGTCGGCCAGACCTGGGACGGCCCAC
>CP070634.1:1492115-1509566 GCA_020356105.1 Rhodospirillales bacterium
CGGCGGTTTGCTTTCTGTGGCACTTTCCCTGGGGTCGCCCCCGCCGGGCGTTACCCGGCACCGTGCTTCCGTGGAGCCCGGACTTTCCTCCCCCCGCAGGGTTTCCCCGTCGCGGAAGGCGGCCATCCGGCCGTCTGGCGCTCCTTATATATAGGCAAGCCGGATCGGCGGCTCAATCGGCGATTGCCAGCAGCCCGGCCAGCAGGGCCGCCGTCTCGTCGTCGGCCACACCGTCGATCCGGGATGGCCGAAAGTGCCGCTGGAAGGCGACAACGACGCCCTCTTCGTCGGCGCGGTAGCCGTATGCCTCGAGCATCCGCGGGACATCGGCCGGCGCGGCGGGCAGGGGTTGCGGCCACAGGCCGATGCCGACCCGCGCAAGACGCGACCAATCGAAAAGCTCGCCGGGATCCCGCTTGCGCGCGGGCGCGATATCGGAATGGCCGACGACGTTTCGCGGCGGGATGGGATGTCGTCGCAGGATCGCCGAGGCGAGCAGCGTCAGAGCGTCGATCTGTTCCGCGGGAAACGGCCGGTAACCGAACTCATGCCCGGGATTGACCAGTTCGATGCCGATCGAGCGATCATTGATGTTGGTCGCGCCGCGCCATGACGCGACGCCGGCATGCCAGGCCCGCTCCGCCTCGGACACCAGGCGGGTCACCGATCCGTCTTCGTCGATGCAGTAGTGGGCGCTGACCTTGGCGGTGCCATCGCACATGCGTTCGAGCGCCGCCTCGGCGGATCGCATGCCGGTGTAGTGGAGCACCAGCATGTCGATTGCAACGCCGTCGGGCCGGGGGCCGCAATTGGGAGAAGGGCGATGAATCATGGCCCCGCAATATTACACGCGACGCGCCGGAAAGCACATGGCTGCGCCATGGCGCAGCGGCGCGGCGCCCCGCCGCACCTAGCGGATCGACCGTTCCTTGCTGATCACATCCCACGCGTGGTTGATGGCCGCCAGCCTCTCGTTGGCAAGCTGCACGAATTCCTCGGGCATCCCTTGCGCCGTCAGCGCATCCGGGTGGTTCTCGCGCACCAGCTTGCGGTAGGCCGTCTTCAGCTCGTCGTCCGACATCTCGGGGCTGACCCCCAGGACGCGGTAGGGATCGGCCTGTCCATCCGGTGCGCGCAGGCTGGTCACGCGCTCGAAGGCATGATCGTCGAGGCCGAAGATCGCCGCCACCTTGCTCAGGAACTCGAGCTCGTTCGGGTGCACCTGTCCGTCGGCGCGGGCGACGTAGGCCAGGCAATAAAGCATCTCTTCGAGCACCGCCGGATTGTCCCGGAACATGCGGGCAACCTGCTCGGCATAGGGCTCGAATCCCCGGTGATCCCGGCGCGCCTGGTCGAAGACGCGGCCCACGTTCTTCACCTCGCCCGGCGGGATGCGAAAGACCCTCTTGAACGCGTCGACCTCATCGCGGGTGACCACGCCATCCGCCTTGGCCAGCTTTGCGCCAAGCGCGATCACGGCGATGGTGAAGGCGATCGACTTGGTCTGTTCCTCGCCATGCGGCCGGCGCATCGCGTCGACCGCATGTCCGGCTGCCGCGCCGATCAGCGCGCCCAGCGGCCCGCCCAGCGCGAAGCCGGCGGCCCCGCCGAGGATCTTGCCCCAGATACTCATAACCCGGCTTCTTATTCGCTCGTCGGGCTCGTGCCAAGCCTTTCGGTTGCCATGGCACCGGCGCCGCGGCCACCGAGCCGGCCGAACCCGGGCAGCTTGACGGCAAGGTCCAGCGGGTCGACGCCCAGCGTCAGCCCCGCGATGTTGACCTCGAGCCCCTCTTCAACGGCGGCGAGAATACCGAACAGGCCCAGCAGCGAGATCTGGTAGCCGGTGCCGCTGGGGGCCGTGGCGACGAAGGTCGTCGCGCCCAGCCAGTCCTTGCCGATCGCGGTCGGCGGCAGGTCCAGCCGCAGCGCGGGCACCTGGCGCGCGATCCAGGCAATGAAGGTGTTGCTGTTGGGCCCGGGCCAGGCGGTGTAGGTGTCGGCCCACGGGTAGGAACGGGCGGCGCGATCGATCCGGGCGATCACATCATCGACGCCTTCGCCGCGCAGCTCGGCCAGCAAGTCGGGGCGCCCGCCATACCAATAGCGGTCGGGTCGCTCCGTGCGGATCACCACGGCGCGTCCGCCACGCCGGACGTGCCAGCCGATCACCTGGTAGGTCGTCCAGCTTTCGGCATCGGACGGCTTGACGGCGATCCAGCTGTGCACGCCAAACGCCCCACGCCACGAAAAGGCGGGCGCGGCATAGACCTGGACCACGGCCTCCCGCATCACGTCCGGGCTGGGCGCCAGCCCGGACGATTGGCGGGTCGCGGTGCTCCAGTCGCCGCGCAAAGAGGCCCTGCCGCTGACCAGGTTCCAGGCCGGGCCGGCGGACAGCAGGACCAGGAGAAGTGCAAAGAGGATCAGCCGCCAGCGTTTGCGTGCAAATCTGCGGGGTCGCATCATGGGGTAGCCCTACCGTCCGATTTGGGCGCCAATGTGGCTGGATCGGGCAGAAAAACAAAACGTTGACAATTTATCGGCAACTTATCAATAAATGATCCTTGTTCGCACCACGTCCGAAGGATCCAACCATGCACGCGACCGCCTCTCGCTGGCAATTCTGGGTCGATCGCGGTGGCACGTTCACCGATATCGTCGCCCAGCGGCCCGACGGCGCGCTGCTGACCCACAAGCTGCTGTCCGAGAATCCCGAGCATTACGACGACGCGGCGGTGCACGGGGTGCGGGAGCTCCTCGAGCTCGATCCCGGCGACGCGATTCCGGGGGCCCGGATCGGCGCCATCAAGATGGGAACCACCGTCGCGACCAACGCGTTGCTCGAGCGCAAGGGCGAGCCGACCGTGCTGGCGATCACGCGCGGGTTCGGCGATGCGCTGCGGATCGGCTACCAGGCCCGGCCGCGCCTGTTCGACCGGCACATCCTGCTGCCCGAGTTGCTGTACGCGCAGGTCGTGGAGATCGACGAGCGGATCGCGGCCGACGGTTCGGTGCTGACGCCGCTCGACGCGGCGGCGACCCGCGCCGCTCTCGCGGATGCGTTTGCCGCGGGGTTCCGGGCCATCGCCATCGTCCTCATGCATGGCTACCGGCATCACGAGCACGAGCGCGCGGTGGCGGAGCTCGCCCGAAAGGTCGGCTTCCGCCAGGTGTCCACCAGCCATCAGACCAGCCCCCTGGTCAAACTGGTCAGCCGCGGCGACACCACCGTGGTCGACGCCTACCTCTCGCCGATCCTGCGGCGTTACGTCGACCAGGTCGCCGGGCAGGTCGGCGATGCCCGCCTGATGTTCATGCAGTCGAGCGGCGGGCTCACCGACGCCCGCATGTTTCAGGGCAAGGACTCGATCCTGTCTGGCCCGGCCGGCGGCATCGTCGGCGGCGTACGTACGGCGCAGCGGGCCGGTTTCGACAAGCTGATCACCTTCGACATGGGCGGCACCTCGACCGATGTAGCGCATTTCGACGGCGTCTACGAACGGGCCTTCGATACGCTGGTGGCCGGCGTACGCATGCGCGCGCCGATGATGCGCATACATACGGTCGCGGCCGGCGGCGGCTCCATGTGTGTCTTCGATGGTGCACGATACCGGGTCGGCCCCGAATCCGCGGGGGCCAATCCGGGGCCCGCGTGCTACCGCCGTGGCGGCCCGCTAACCGTCACCGACTGCAACGTCATGCTCGGCAAGCTGCACCCGGACTTCTTCCCCCGCGTCTTCGGACCGACCCGGGACGCGCCGCTCGACATCGAGACCGTGCGTCTCAAGTTTGCCGAGCTGGCGGAGCGGATCAGGGCGGCAACGGGCGATCAGCGCGCCCCGGTCGAGGTCGCCGACGGCTTCCTGAAGATCGCCGTCGAGAACATGGCCAATGCGATCAAGAAGATTTCGGTCCAGCGCGGCTACGACGTCACCGAATACACGCTTTGCTGCTTCGGCGGCGCCGGCGGACAGCATGCCTGCCTGGTCGCCGACGCGCTGGGCATGACGAAGGTCTATCTGCATCCCTTTGCCGGCGTGTTGTCCGCGTACGGCATGGGGCTCGCCGACATTCGCGCGCTGCGCGAGGTCTCGATCGAGGCCCGATTGTCGGAGGAGCTGCTGTCACAGGTGACGGCGGCTCTGGACCGGCTCACCGCCGAGGCCGACGGCGAGCTCGCCGAACAGCATATCCCGGCCGAACGCCGCACGATCTTGCGCCGACTGCATCTCAAATACGAGGGGACGGACACCTCGCTCGAGGTTTCCTTCGGCCCGCTCCCGGCGATGAAGGACGCGTTCGAGTCGGCGCATCGCCAGCGTTACGGTTTCACCATGCCGGACAAGGCACTCGTCGTCGAAACCGCAGCGGTCGAAGCGATCGGCGCGACCGCGGATGTCGATGCGGACTCCGGTGCTGCCGGCGCCGACATCGCCGAGCCCGCGGCGCCGCTCGCCACCATTCATGCATATATGGCGGGCGAGGAGCGCGAGACCCCGGTCTACGAGCGCGATTCCCTGGCCCGGGGTCAGACCGTCGACGGGCCGGCAATCATCCGCGAATCCACGGCGACCACGGTCGTCGAGCCCGGTTGGCAGGCGCGCATGCATACGGGCGGCGATCTCGTCCTGACCCGGGTCGTGCCGCTGAATCGACATCAGGCGATCGGCACCAGCGTCGATCCGGTGATGCTGGAGGTGTTCAACAACCTGTTCATGTCGATCGCCGAGCAGATGGGCGTCACCCTGCAGAACACCGCCTATTCCGTCAACATCAAGGAGCGCGTCGATTTCTCCTGCGCCATCTTCGATGCCGACGGCGCGCTGATCGCCAATGCGCCGCATATGCCCGTGCATCTCGGCTCCATGGCCGAGAGCATTCGCGCCGTGATCCGCAACAATCGCGGCAAGATCCGGACCGGCAACGTCTATATGCTGAACGCCCCCTACAACGGGGGTACGCATCTGCCGGACGTCACGGTGGTCACGCCGGTTTTCGACGAAGCGGGGCGCCGGATTCTTTTCTATCTGGGAAGCCGCGGCCACCATGCGGACATCGGTGGCGTAACGCCGGGCTCGATGCCGCCGGGCAGCCGGGTCGTCGAGCAGGAAGGCGTGCTGATCGACAATTTCCTGCTCGTCGACCGCGGCGAGTTCCGCGAGGCGGCGCTGCTCGCGTTGCTCGGCTCCGGCGACTGGCCGGCCCGCAACCCGTCCCAGAACGTCGCCGACATCAAGGCGCAGATCGCGGCCAACGAGAAGGGCGTGGTCGAGTTGCGTCGCATGGTCGCCCATTTCGGGCTCGACGTCGTGCGCGCCTATATGGGTCACGTACAGGACAACGCGGAGGAATCGGTCCGCCGCGTCATCGACGTCCTCAAGGACGGCGAATTCGCGTACCCGCTGGACAATGGCGCCACGGTGCGCGTGGCGATCTCGATCGACCGCTCGGCACGCAGTGCCCGCGTCGATTTCTCGGGATCCAGCGCGCAGCTGGACAACAATTTCAACGCGCCGAGCGCGATCGCCAGGGCTGCCGTCCTGTATGTGTTCCGTACGCTCGTTGGCGACGACATTCCGATGAACGAAGGCTGTCTGAAGCCGCTCGAGATCGTCATCCCCGAAGGCTCGATGCTGGCGCCCCGTTATCCAGCCGCGGTGGTCGCTGGCAATGTGGAAACCTCGCAGGTCATTACCGATGCGCTGTACGGCGCGCTGGGCGTGATGGCGGCGGCGCAGGGAACGATGAACAACACGACCTTCGGCAATGATCGCTACCAGTACTACGAGACAATCGCCGGCGGATCCGGCGCCGGGCCGGACTTCGACGGGACCGCCGCGGTGCACACCCATATGACGAACAGCCGCCTGACCGACCCGGAAGTCCTGGAGATGCGTTTCCCCGTGATTCTCGAAAGCTATGCGGTCCGCCGGGGAAGCGGCGGCCGCGGGCGGCATCGCGGCGGGGACGGCACGGTGCGGCGCATCAGGTTTCTCGAGGATATGACGATCTCGATCCTGTCAAATCACCGGACCGTCGCCCCCTACGGCATGGCCGGCGGTGAGCCCGGCGCGACGGGTCGCAACTGGATCGAACGCGCCGATGGAACGGTCGACGAGATGAGCGGCACGGACACACGACCGATTCATCCCGGCGATGTCTGGGTGCTGGAAACACCCGGCGGCGGGGGATACGGCGCCCCCGAACCGCAAGCCGGCGCGCGGGAAGCGCGCGAAGATGGAGATGGAGGCGCGCCGTGAGCCGCGGCACATCGGGCGACCCCTCGGGCGACCGGATCGTCTCGTCGTCCCACCTGGCCGATGGCGGGGTACCGGCGCTCAGCGAGTTCGAATACGGCCTCATCCTGTCCACCAACGCCTTCAACCGGTGGATCGTGCGCTGCATGGCCGCAGCCGGTTATCCGGACTTCAACCCGCTCGACGTTCTGGTGATCCATTCGGTGAACCACCGCGCACGCGACAAGCGACTCGCCGATATCTGCTTCGTGCTCAACATCGAGGATTCGCATCTCGTGAACTACGCCCTGAAGAAGCTCGCCAGGGCGGGGCTGGTCGAAGGCCACAAGCGCGGCAAGGAGACCGTCTACCGGACGACGGCGGAGGGGGCCGAGGCCTGCGCCCGGTACCGCGCGGTTCGCGAATCGTGTCTCGTCGACAGCGTCAGGGCGTTGGGCGATTTTGGCGACCGGGAAATCGAGTCGATCGCCCGCTTCCTGCGCGCGCTGTCGGGTCTGTACGATCAGGCCGCGCGCGCGGCCACCAGCCTCTGAACGGGGGTACAGGGCCTCTCGCCGCCGCTAACTCGCGATCATATCGCGCAGGAATCCCGCCTCGCTCTCCAGCTCCTCGAGCCGGCTCTTTACGATATCGCCGATGCTCACCACGCCGACCATCGCCCCGTCCTGCGTGACGGGAAGATGACGAATGTGATGCTCCGTCATCAGCAGCATGCATTTCTGCACCTGATCAGCCGGCGAACATGTCACGACATCGCGCGTCATCAGCGCACTGACCTGCGCCTCCAGGAGACCCGCGCGCCGCTTCGGATCGCCGAGCCCGCCAACGATATCGCGCTCCGACACGATCCCGAGAATCGCGCCACTGTCGTCGCTGACCACCAGCGCGCCAATTCCTTCACGCTTCAAGACCTGGGCCGTCTCTCCAATCGTCGCCTCCGGGTTGATGGTGACGACCCTGTCACCTTTCTTCTTCAGGATTGCCCTAACGTCCATACTCAGTCCCCCCAAGTTTTGGTGTTCGCAGCGTCCCGCAAGAGGATCAAGCCTAGCACAACTTCACGTAAATCTCGACCGGCGGCGCACCGAACGGACAGCTTGCGCCGGCAGCCAGTGATCGATCAACCGGCATTGCGGTCCGCGCGTTGCCTTGCCGACCATTGACCGGCGGGAAATGCAGTATAGTCTGATCCTGTCGAGGCCGGGGTCGGCCACAGAGGAAGAGGCAGTCGGGCTTGTAAATATGTCTATCACGAACGTGCATTCGCTGAACGTGCGCAAGGCGCCGCTTCCCGAGTGCCTGGCGAAGGCACTCGAGGTCTTGCTCGGCAATCGTGCGACGACATCGGCCGCGGTGCGCGAACAGCACGGGCGGGGCGAGGGCGGATTTTCGCCGGTGCCGCCGGATATAGTGTGTTTTCCGAATAGCAACGAAGAGGTCGCGGCGATCGTCCGACTATGCGCCGAACACACAACTCCGGTGATCCCCTTTGGCACCGGAACCTCACTGGAAGGTCACGTCCTGGCGCCGAGGGGCGGGGTTTGCATAGATCTCAGCCGCATGGACAACATCCTGGAAATCAATTCCGATGATCTGGATTGCCGTGTCCAGGCGGGCGTCACCCGCAAACAGCTGAACGACCATATCAGGGACTCCGGCCTGTTCTTCCCGGTGGATCCCGGGGCCGATGCGTCGTTGGGCGGGATGGCCGCCACCCGCGCTTCGGGAACGAATGCGGTCCGTTACGGGACAATGCGCGAAGCGGTGCTGGGCCTGACGGTGGTCATGGCCGATGGTCGCCTCGTGCGCACCGGCGGCCGCGCCCGCAAATCGGCGTCTGGTTACGACCTGACCCGCTTGCTCGTCGGCTCCGAAGGGACCCTCGGCGTGATTACCGAAGTGCAATTGCGGCTGTTCGGGATCCCGGAGGCGATTTCGGCGGCCGTGTGCCAGTTCGAGACGTTGGAGGGCGCGGTCAACACGGTGATCCAGACGATCCAGCTGGGCGTGCCCGTGGCCCGCATCGAACTGCTCGACGAGGTACAGTTGGAGGCCTGCATCATCTACTCCAGACTGCAGGGGTACGAACGCAAGCCGACACTCTTCTTCGAATTCCACGGCTCCGAAAACGGTGTCGCGGAACAGGCCGAGACAGTCGGCGAACTTTCGCGTGACAATGGTGGCGGCGAGTTCCGCTGGGCTGTCAGACAGGAGGATCGCAATGCCCTGTGGCAAGCCCGCCATGATGCCTATTTCGCGGCCTGCGCACTTCGACCCGGGCGGCGGGGCATCTCTTCGGACGTATGCGTGCCGATTTCGCGGCTCCCCGAATGCATCATGGAAAGTCGTTCGGACATCGACGAGAGTGGCTTGGTCGCGCCCATCGTCGGCCATGTCGGCGACGGAAACTTCCATGTTCTCTTCGTCATCGACCCGGATGATCCCGAGGAGACGCGCCGTGCGCAACAAGTCAACGAGCGCATGGTGCACCGGGCGCTCGCGATGGGCGGAACCTGCACCGGCGAGCACGGCATCGGGATCGGCAAGATGGACTTCCTTGTCGCCGAACATGGCGAGGCGGTCGGCCTGATGCGCACGATCAAGCTGGCGCTTGATCCGCATAACATCATGAACCCGGACAAGATCCTGCGGGTCTAGGGCAGTTTTTGCGGACTGTCGGAGCGTGGGGCGGGACACCCGCGAGCCGCAAGTCTATGACGTCGCTCCGGGAGCCGGCGCCCGATCGCCGCCGGCCGGTTCGACCAGATCGCGATAGGCGTGCCAGGTCGCGTAGCCAATGAGGGGCAGGGTTATCACGAGTCCGAGGAAAAGCGTGGCAACGCCGAGCGAGATGAAGAAGGCGATCAACGCGGCCCACAAGGCAAGCGCCCTATAATTTCGGCGCACCACGCGCAACGACGTTATCACCGCCGTCGGCACCCCGACATTCCTGTCCAGCAGCAAGGGCAGCGACACTGCGCTGATAGCAAACACCGCCGCGGCCAGGATTCCGCCTGCGACCGTCCCCGAGACAAGAAACGGCAAACTCTCCGGCGCGAAGAACACGTGCTCTATGAAATCCTCGCTGCTGATCGGCCGGTCGCTGAAAAAGAATGCGAACATCAGCAGGGCGATTTCCATCCAGGCCAGGAAGAACAGCACCAGCACGAGCCCCATCGCACCGAAGGTATCGGCGCGCGACAGGATCGTCGGGAAGACTGACCCGATCGGAACCGGCTGGCCCTGTTCCAGACGCCGGCAGACATCGTAGAGGCCGACGGCGGCGGCCGGGCCGATCAGGGCAAACCCGGCAGCAACGGGAAGGATCAGGTAGATTGCGCCCGCCGCATTCAGCCAGTAGGTCAACGCATACCCCGCTGCGGCAAAAACAACGCCATACAGAAGGCTGCGGCCCGGCACGCGGGTCATATCATGCCACCCGGCCGCCAGCCACGCCCAGGGCCGATCGACCGCAACCTGGCGGATTTCGGGGACCGGCTCCGCACTCGAGGTGTTTCGGTTCTCCATGGACTGCAACCGCCTTCCGCTCACGCCTGCATTCGCACTCGTCGCGATCCCGTTCAGCCCCAGGCGGCGCATGTGCGACGTCCCAGTCGACTCCGATCAGTCTTCGCCGGGCGAACGCTCCGGGTGCTCCAGCCGCTTTCCGTCCTGTGACTTGGCCTGCGAATCACGATCGGCCGCATCACGTTGCCGTTCCAATTTGGTGCGGCCGTGACGCACCCTGTTCTGCGACGCTTGCGCCGCCGCTTTTTCGCGCCGCCGCGATTTGCGATATTGATTCAGGCTGACAATCTCCGCCATTCTAGGTCAACTCCTGCCCGCGTGCGGGCATGTTTGATCGCGGTCGGGCCATCACCTACCTTACGTGTTGCGGCGCTTTCCGCAAGCGTCAATAACGGCGCCGGACATTGGGCCCGGGGCCGAGAATGGTCTGGAGCCGTTCGTGAGGAAATTCCTAATCTCTGCTCTTGTCCTGGTGTCGGCTCTGGCCGGCTCCATCCTGATCGTGCCGCAGTTCATCGACTGGAATGCATATCGGCGGGATGTCGCCGCGGTCATCGTCCAGGCCACGGGACGAGAGGTTACCATTGCCGGCGATCTGGAGCTGTCGATCCTGCCGCTGCCCCGCCTGACGGTCCGAAAGGTCGGCATCGCCAGCGTCGACGGCGCCATCGATCGCGATTTGTTGTGGATTCGCGAGCTTCGCCTGGAACCAGCGCTCGGGGCGTTGCTAACGGGAAGGATCGCGGCGCGATCGCTGACCCTGATGAACCCCGTGCTGACGCTGGAAACACTTGCCGACGGCCGGCACAGCTGGGATCTCGCGCCAGACGAACCGGGCTGGGGAGCGGAGCGGGTCAAATCCGCAATCCCCGTCGACATGGTGTCGATCTCGAATGGAACGATCGCCTGGCGAACCGGCACGGCGGAACGACGCCAGCTGCGGGCGATCGAGGCCACGCTGACCGCGCGCGGCGGAACCGGCCCGATCCAGTTGCAGGGGACGGCGGTCTTCGAAGACATGCCGGTTCGGGTCGCGGCCAGCTCGCGCGCCGCCGGGCCTGACGGTCTGTCTGCGGTCTCGGCGGTGATTGATCTCGGCGGCACCCTTGCGCGTCTGGCGGCGACGGGCCGGGTGAACTGGGCGCGACGGCTGGCCGACGGCACGGTCCAGGTCACGGTACCGAATGCCAGAACACTGGGGCGGGCCCTTTCAGCGGATCCGGCGCCGCCGATTCCGGCCTGGAAAATAGAGGCCGAATCGCCACTGATTGTCGATCGATCGTCCGTGGAGCTTCCGGAGATCGCGGTGGCATACGGCGAAGTTCGTGGAACCGGGCGCGCCCGGTTCGAGGTCGGTGGCTCTCCTGCATTATCCGCGGAGCTGGTTGTCGCCGTGCTTGACCTCGACCACCTGCTCACGGCCACAAGTGACGAGGGATCGACCGGCGAGCCGACTGCGGAACCCGCCAGGAAAGGCGATACCACCAGTTGGGCATCGAATGTCACCGCTGACCTCGATCTTTCGATCAGGGCCGCCCGTTGGAGGGACGGTGTCATACGTGACGTCGGAGCGACCATCCGGCAGCGGCCACAGGGTTTGTCGATCGATCGGCTGGCGATGACACTGCCGGGCGGAACCGACGTCAATTTGACGGGCTTCGAGACCCAGCATGAACCCGATGCGCGGATGCACGGGGATCTTGCGGTGATCGCAGACAATTTTCGAGCCACCCTGCTCTGGGCCGGCGCGCCGGATGACGCGATGCCCGGCGACCGGTTGCGCAGCTTTTCATTGACCAGCAGGATCGCGGTGACATCGAATGCGGTTCATCTCGCCGACATTGCCGCAAGGCTGGATGCAACGCGACTGACCGGTGCCGCCACGATCGCCCGGCAGGCCCGCCCCTCATTCGGGCTGAGACTCGCGCTCGACCGACTGGAACTGGATGCCTATCTGCCGGAGTCCTGGCATCCCGCCGGCACACCGGGTACGGAGGATGGCGGCGGTGGATTCGACGCAGCCGCTCTCTTCGACGCCAATCTGCTCTTGTCGGTAGAAACTCTTACATTTGCGGGCAATACCGCGTCGCAGGCTCTCCTTGATGCGCAACTCTTCGACAGAGACCTTCTCCTGCGCAAACTGTCGGCGAGCGATCTCAGCGGCGGAGCCGTTACGGTATCCGGCACGATCACCGATGTGCCGGGTTCGCCGAACGGCGATCTCACACTGACCGCCGAAGTCCGTGATGCAGAGAGATTCTTCGGTCTCATGACCGCTCATCCGGTTCCTGTCGCATCGCGCATCGGCCGGATCCACCTGACCGGACACGCAAAAGGCTCGGCAGGAGCAGCCGACGTCGGGGGGACCCTGATATTCGGTGCCGGTGAAATGCGCGCCGAGGGCACATTCGCCGGCACGGGCCCGGATGCGCGGCTCGAACTCGCTGTGACCGCGCGCCACGGGGACGCCGATGAGCTGCTGCGGCTGTTGGCGCCGAATCGGTCCGATGGCGGCATCGGCGCAATGTCGTTGGCACTTGATCTGACGCGGACTGCCCAAGCCGTAAAACTGAGCAACCTGAAGGCCGATCTCGGCGACATGCAGATTGCCGGTAGCGTGGACATCGGGTTTGGCGGAGTGCGCCCTTCGGTGGTGGCGGATTTGGTGACCGGAGTCCTCGATCTGGATCAACTCCTGCCGCGCCCATGGATGTCCCCGAGAGACGCGACGTTGCCGTCCGTCCGCGGAAGCGCCCGCTGGTCGCGCCAGTCAGCCGATCTGTCGGGCCTGCAATCTTTCGACATCGACGTCACTGTCCGCGCCGACGGGATCGTCAGTCACGGAGCTAAATTCGGCGATTTCGACCTGCACGCATCGCTGACCGACGCTGTCGTGACAATTGACCGCCTGACCGGAAGCCTGTTCGGCGGTCGCGTTGAAGCAGCGGGTCGGCTCGACGCAAGAGGATCTGATCCGCTGGTTTCTGCGACAATAGCGGGTCGCGACATCGCGGCCGCGCAAGCGCTTGATACGATGGCGCAATTCGACAGACTGGCGGGGCCGATCTCGTTCTCCCTGTCGCTGTCGGCCGCGGGGTCAAGTCCATACGGGCTCGTATCGTCGTTGACCGGCCACGCGGCAATCTCCGGCAACCTGCAGGCGCAACAATACGGCGTCCGGCCGTTTCCGGTTGGGCCGGCGGGCGACGCCCTGGATCTGCTCCTCAAGGCGTTCGCTTCATCCCCGGCGGCGCTCAGCGGTGCGTTCCCTATCGCTGACGGTCACTTGGAAGTCGGAAATCTCGCGGTCAGCGGCGAGGCCGCGCGGTCGCTGACCCGGGGAGCGGTCGATATCGCGGGCTGGCGCATCGACTGGACAACTACCCTGCTGCGTTTCCGGGACGGCCAGCGACCGGGGGAGGCGATAATCGAGGTTGATGGCCCACTCGATGATCCCGCGTTTCGGCTTTCGGGCGCCATCGAAGACATTCGCGACGCCGCGCCGGCGCCCCAGGCGGCGCCGGTCCTGCCCGTCGAACCGGCGACACCGTCTGCCGCGGACGAGCCGGACGATCCCTAGGGGTATTCTCGGCGCTGTCGTGAGGGTCTAAGAGGACGCCACGCCGGAATCAAACCCGGCAGCAACTTCCCGCAGCACGAAGACCCGGATGGCACTGGAGAGGTTGCCGCTGCGATCGCGGTCGATCTCGGTGACCAGATCCGACACGCTGCGGTGTCGCGATTGGGCGATCTCGCCCAGCAGGATCCAGAACGCGTCCTCCAACGATACACTCGTTCTGTGCCCTGCAACCGTTATCGAGTGCTTCCGGATCGCCTGGGACAACGGATCCGGCCTGGTCGGCGTTTCGGCAGTCGACGCCGGGGGATCTTGCGCCCGATTCACCGTCCCCTCCCATCCATATTCTCGAGCCCGCGATATCGACCCGAAACCATCTGACGCGGGCCATTCGCTACCGATTTAAACGCGGTGTTAATGAAAATGAAATATCGTTCACCCTGAAAACTGGAAGTTTCAGTCGGCGTTGTCCCGGGGCACGCCGGCGTTATCGTGACGGAACGAAGACGACGAGGTTGGGATTCATGGCTACGGTGGCGACCATCGCGGATACCGCGATTGTGGGCGACAACGAAGATCAGTTGGTGACGATGGTCGTCGACGACCAGTTGTTCGGCATCCCGATCTTGCAGGTCCAGGACATCGTTGAAGCATCGAAAATTACGCCGGTACCGCTGGCACCCTCGGCGATTGCCGGCGTTCTGAACCTGCGCGGCCGGATCGTGACGGTCATCGATCTGCGCAAGCTCCTGGGCAATGACGAGGAGGTGCCCTGGGAGAGCCAGATGGGTGTAACCGTCGATTACAAGGGCGACCTCTATACGCTTCTGGTCGACGCGATCGGCGACGTGCGCACACTGCCGAAGCACGATTTCGACAAGGCGCCGTCGACCATGCACGACAATATTCGGCGGCTGTGCTCTGGAATCTACCGCCTGCGCAACAACCTCCTGGTCGTTCTCGACGTCGCACGAATCCTGCAGACCGAGATCATAGAGGCCACGCCGATGCTCACGGTCGAGGAGCGCCGCAATCGCAAGAGCGCGGCAATGGCGCAGTCGGATGGCTCGAGCTCGCGCGGACATCAACTGTCCACGCTCATGAGCGACCTTAATGCATACGAGTCCGAGACCGATGGAACCCTCGGAGCGGCATCGGATGCCGGCGACGACGATATGAAGGCACGCAGACAGGCGAACCGGCAGCGCCGCCCGATCGCCGAACGCTGGCAGGAGGTTCTGGAAGAGAAGGCGCGCAAGATGGGCCAACCGACCTATCGGATGCGCGAACCGCATGAAGAGATCATCGAGCAGGCCCGCAGCGAGATGGCAAAGGAGGATGCCGAATGGGCGTCCCGGGTCCTGGATTCGAGCGAGCTGTTACCCGAAGGTGCCGACGACGTCCCGGCATCCGAAGCGGCGGGCGATGAGCAACTGCCGGTTGTCCCGCAGCAGGACACGTCAGACATGAAGGACGGGTTGCCCCACCCCCCCGACGACATTCCGGCGCCGGCCGACACCGGGCCAATCGCGCCGGAAGAGCGTCCCCGGGGATCGCTGGATGCCCATGCGACCCCCGACGATGGGCCGGAACCCCCGAAGGAAACAAGCGGAACGCAACGAAAGCAACCGCTGGACCTCGGCGCGGCGCCCTCCCGTCCCGCCGACGATATCGGTTTGGTACCGTCGGGTCCGGCCGAGTCGGAGCCGACCGGGAAATTGGCCGCCGACGAACCCGAGGCCGAGGGTGTGATGCCGCAGGATACCGCTATGGCCGGTGAAACGTCGGGAGATGCGGTCGATCACGACGCCGCGGATCTGCCTCCGCCGGACAACCTGCCCGAATTGCCGGCCGACTCGAGAGAGACGGAATCGACAAGATCGTCGCCCGACCCCGAGACCGGAGGGACCGCGCCATCCGCGCGGGAGGTCGGCGGCATAACGGGCGGCTGGTGGAACAAGCTTCGCGCCAGGACCGGCGTGCGCGAAGACAGCGAGTCGGCGCCGCCCGATGCAGCGGCGGCAGACGAGCCGGACAAATCGGCGACACCGGCCAAGAAGACAGCGACGGCCAAGAGCAACCCCGCCAAGGCCAAGAAACCGGCCAAGCCGCGCGGCAAGTCGACCGCGACCGGCAAGAAGAAGGCCGCCGGCAAGTCGAAAACGTCCAGTAAGCCCAAAGGGTAAGGCTTAGCCCCGGACCGCGACACGCCCTTCGTCCCCGGCTTGCGGAGGCGAGCCGGCACCCGCTGGTCGCGCCGCGCCGGGAGGTGGTCGGGCATCAGCCTCCGCCCGACGTCGGTTTACGGCTCCAGTATGATCTCGACGCGTCGATTGCGCGGCTCGGCGGTCTCGTCGGCCGTCAGCACCGCTGGCTGGGTCTTGCCGTGGGCCTCTGTAATCAACTCCCGGATCGGCATGTCACCGGAGGCGAGAATCTTGGCCACGGCGTCCGCCCGGAGCGCCGAAAGGGTCTGATTGTACGCCGCGGTCCCGACGGTGTCGGTGTGACCCGAGATCTTGACGACGGGTTCGCCCAACTTGGCCGCTGCGGCCTGTGCCTCGGCGATCACCCGCTCCGCCTGCGGATCCAGAACCGCCTTGTCGGTCGGAAAATAGATGATGAACCGGACCGCCTCGGACAGCGCCGGCGGGGGGCTCAATGATTCGAACGCGACATAGAACCCGTCCCGGCAGCGTGCGATGTCTCCGGGCTGCCGGTTCTCCTCCTGCTCCTGCATCCAGCAGTCGAACATGATCTGCGCCTGGGCGGCCCCTGCCGGGTTTTGTTCGGCGGCGCCCGCCTCCAGCGCGGCGACCAGGCCCGCCCGGGCGTCGGTCATTTCGGCGATGTTCTCCGCCGGTAGCTTCCTGGCGCCGATGTCCTCGGGCGGCATGGCGCCGCCCCTGCCGGCTTCGGTCGCACGGACCGCGAAACGATCCGAATCCTTGTAGTCCGCCTCGGCATACTCGTTCTCGGCGAGCCCGATATAGCCACGGTAGAGATTCTGACTGAATTCCGAGCCCGAAGGCTCAACCTTTTGGGCGCTGCCGAGCTGGTGGCCTGAACAACCGGCAAGCAACACCACGCCAGCCACGATCCCAGCAATTGCTCGCATTTTCGTCACTCCCTGACTTGAGCGCCACAACAGTCTCTCACCCACCGCTGCAGCATTGCCGGCAGTTTACCATAAATATCCGTCAAATGCGACAGATCGTCGCGGGTCCCCGACGCGGCGGGCTCAGCGGCACGACGAGATCAGGTGATCGGATCCTCCGGTCCGACGAGCGGCGTCGCGAGCCGGTCGCGCCCGGATCCTAACTCTTGCGAAAATTGTCGAACGCGATCACGTTGCCGCGCTTTTCGGTTCTGCTTTCAACGCCGGAATCGCTGCCGTCCTCGTCCGGCCCGGCCTCCGCCGCGCCCTCCTCGGAGCCATCGGCGTCCGTCACCGCCTCGCCTGCGATTGCCTGTTCCGCTTCGGCGAATGTAAGAACGACATTCGCCGGCGGATCCTGGAACATCGTGACCGCTTCCAGCGGCACGGTCAGCCGCTGCTGCACCCGGTTGAACGACAGGGTGACGGAGAAGTCGTGATCGTTCACTTGGAGGTCCTGGAACACGTGCTGCAGGATGATCGCCATTTCCGTCGGATACTGCAGGCGAAGGACCTTTGGCATCACGACGTCGGGATGATCGGTGCGGAATGTAATATGGAAATAGTGATTGTCCGGCAGTCCCTGCTCGGCGACCACGTCCAGCGCCCGCCGCATGATCCCGCGCAGCGCGTCCAGATAGTACAGCCCGTATGGCAGAGGATCGTCGGACATGGTTCCGATCATGTGATCACCGGGATAACGCTCGGTCACTGGTTAGCAGGAACGCGTGTTCCTGGGAAGCGGCCAGATTGGGGGGCTTCTGTTGCCCGGTGCCCCCCGGACCGCGCTTACCTGTTGATATTAGGCAGCGAGCGCCATCTCATTATCGTTGGCACTTGTGAAAATGGCCCGGTAACGGTGGTACCATGCCGAGCGAAAACCATGTCTTTACCACGCGCGTCGATCCTGTTTCGCCCCCGTCGGAAGG
>CP070634.1:1509666-1530283 GCA_020356105.1 Rhodospirillales bacterium
CGTTTCTTCGTACTTGTAGCCCTGCACCTCTTCCCAGAGCTCCGGGCGCAGGAAGTCGGCGCTGATGAAGGTCGAGCCCGCTTCGAAAGGATAGTACTCGGCCCAGACGTTGTATCCCTGCTCGCGCGCGAGGCGGAGCTTTTCCTCGTTCTCCCACCATCCGTAGTCATTGTCGTGGGCGAGAAGCAGGGGCGCTTTCAGTGCCATGGCGTTTGCAAGCACCTCGCTGAGCCCGATCGGTGCCTCCGTGGGCGTCTCGGTGCTCAGGTGGAACCGGGTGTGAACCGATGTCATGCGCCCATAATTCGCTGCCACCTTCTGGCCGAGGAACTGCTCGTAGCTGGTGAGGCCGCGCGCCATGTAGGCAGCGCCAACGCCAAGACCGATCGCTCCCTGGCGGAGATCCTCGTCGATGAGCGCCATGACATCGTTCATCTGCTCGATGCTGGAGCGGGTGACCGACCAACCGGCCACACCGTCCGCCGCAGCCTTATCGAAATAGCCGCCCCCGTTCGCCGCGTCCATCGGCTCGTCGATCCGGACTTCCGGATCGTGGACGAACAATCGGTTGGCCATCATGCCCGACGTCGTGCCGTAATTGACCTGCCAGCCCGACGCGTCCTTGCGCGCGTACCACTCGCCAACGGGAGCGGAGCCGGCCTCGAGGTCCATGCCCGTCGTGACGCCGTCGGCGACGACCAGCTTGGTTGCGAACGGATCGACCGAATGGAAATGCGTGTCGATGAATCCCGGCGCGACGACGAGGCCCTTCGCGTCGATAACGCGCGTGCCGGATATGGGCAGATCGGTGATGATCTGAATGCGGCCATCCGATACGCCGACATTGGCGACGGCGTCGTAATTCGTTTCCGGATCCATCACCCGGCCGCCGATTATGGCGAGGTCATAACCCTGTGCGGCTGCTGGAATAGCTCCGACGATCAATGAAGCCATCGTGACCAGCGCTCCTGTGTATGCCATTAATTTCATGGCTTTCCCCTGTGCTGTCGGACAACATTCCGGTCGCCCTCTGCGACGAGTCGAACGAATCGGCAGCCGCGCATGTGCGCGGCCCGCTTCAAGTGCCACTTCTTCCAAGCCTTGAAACCAAGGGATATTTTCTACTACCCTAAAACTGGATGGTTGGCGGTGTCGATCCGAATTCGCTATGCAAAAAACGCAAGCCTGTGCCAGCGACGCGGCGTTGGGTGGGCCTACGGCGCATCGTACGCATAAGGGAAATCCGCTGCCGGGACCGGCGTCCATGACCCCAGATATTATCGAATACCGGTTCACGGATGTGGATCAGATGGCGCAACCGGTGCGCGAGGCCGGTGTCGTGTTTCGGCAGTTGAGCGCCGGCCTGTTTGCCGGCGGGACGACGCGGATGCTGTTCGGCGACCTGAAGATCCACCACACCTGGTCGAGTCCGACCACCTTCTCGCGCGTCGATCCCGATCCGGACAGCGTCTTCTTTCTCGTCCCGATCCGCTGGCACGGAGAGCTTCTGTGGAACGGGCGGCCGGTCGAGTCGCCGACCCTGATCGTTCAGGCGGGCGGCGACGAGTACACACGACGCGCGACGTCGCTGAACGGCTTTACGTTTGCCGTTTCGCACCATGAGCTGACCGGGACACTGGCCGTCCTGGGCGGCCGCGAGCCCGAGGACGTCGCCCCGCGCAGCGGGATATTGCCGCCCGAATTGCCCGGGTTCGCCGCTTTGCGGCAGGCGCTTTCGGGCCTTGCGTCTCAGCTGAGAATTTCGCCGCGGAGCATCGAAGACGAGTCGTTCGTATCCGCGGCCCGCAATCGCATCCTTGCAAGTTGTGTCGATGTCCTGCTTGCGGCCGGAGGCGCGCTCGATGAGCCACCGCCCTCGCTGCCGCGGCGGCTCCGCATCACGCGCAAGGTGGAGGAATTCGCGCTGGAGGCCCTGCCCCGCGCGGTCTCGCTTGCCGAGATGTGCCGCGCCGCTGGGGTCAGCGCCCGCGCCCTGCAGTATGCGTTTCAGGATTTGTACGGCATGTCGCCGCTGAATTACGTGAAGCTGCGGCGCCTGGGGCTGGCCCGGAAGACGCTTCTCGCCTCGCCGGGGCGCGCGAGTCCTGTCAAATGGGCGGCGATCGGTGCCGGTTTTTCCGAGCTCGGACGTTTTTCCGCGGAGTACAGGGCACTGTTCGGCGAACGCCCGTCGGAAACTGTGCTGCGGACACGGCAGGAAGGCGTCTGACGGTCGAGGGCTTGCTCGGTTCAGGTCGACGGATCAACCCAGGAGGCCGGAAACATATGAGCCGGGCTGCGCGGGGGGAGCGCAGCCCGGCCCGTCCCTTTGAGGCGAGCGCGAATAGACGCGCCCCCGAGGGGATCAGTTCGGCAGGATGACCGTATCGATCACGTGGATCACGCCGTTGGTGGTCTCGATATCGGCGGCGATGACGCTGGCGTCGTCGACCTTAACGCCGCCCCAGCCCTTGATCTCGACCGAGCCGCCCTGCACCGTGGCGGCTTTGAGCTGCTTACCCGAAACGTCGCCCGACATCACCTTGCCCGGGATAACGTGGTAGGTCAGGACCGCGACCAGCTTGTCCTTGTTCTCCGGCTGCAGCAGCGACTCGACGGTGCCGGCGGGGAGCTTCGCGAAGGCCTCGTTGGTCGGCGCGAACACGGTGAAGGGGCCGTCGCCCTTGAGCGTTTCGACCAGGCCGGCCGCCTTGACCGCGGCGACGAGGGTCGAGAACTGGTCGTTGGACATGGCGGTATCGACGATGTCCTTGGCCGTGGCGGCGGTCGCGGTCACGGCCAGGGTGCCGGCGACGACCACGGAGGACAGGATGCGGGTCAGCGATTTCATGATGCACTCCTTGTTGAACAGGGTCTGATGCAAGTGTCTACGCGGCGACGCGGCGGGCGGATCACATGATTCGAAAATCCGTGCGATCGCGGCGGCATCTTGTCGGCCCCGGCGGGACCGCCGCATTGTCCCGACGCGGCCGGACGCTATATGCTGCGGTATGAGCCTGGAGCCCGCGCTTTCCCTTCTGCTCTTCGTGATCGCCTGCGCGGCGGCGGCGACGCCTGGCATCGCCTTTCGTCCCGGCGCCTGGTACCGGGCGCTGGCAAAGCCTCGTTGGTGCCCGCCGGACTGGCTGTTCGGGCCGGTCTGGCTGGTCCTCTACCTCTCGGTCGCCGTCGCCGGCTGGCTGGTCTGGCGGCGGGCGGGGTTGGACGGGGCCGCCCTGCCGCTTGCGGTCTACGCGGTCCAGCTCGTCCTCAACGGGCTGTGGTCGACGCTGTTCTTCGGCCTGCGCCGCCCGGACCTGGCCTTCGTCGAAGTCATCGGCCTGTGGCTCAGCATCCTTGCGACCATCGCCCTGTTCCACCCGATCGACACGATCGCGGCCTGGCTCCTCATCCCCTATGCGGCTTGGGTGGGGTTCGCTGCGCTGCTGAATTTGAGCATCTGGCGTCTCAACCCTGGACGTGCCGCAACGTAAGGGCCATCGCCGCGCCGACGAGGGCAAGCACGGTCAGCACGGCGATCCCGGCCTTGAGGCCGAAGCTGAGCGCGAGTCCGAGCACTGCCCCCAGCACCAGCAGCAGCAGCACGCCGATCAGCGTGTTGCTGAGCGCGACGTACTCGGCTTTGCGGTCGCCGCCGGCAAGATCGACGACATGGGTCTTGCGACCGATCCGCACGCCAGCATGGGCAATGCCCAGGATGAACAGCACCGCCGCGTAGAACAGGATGTTGTCGGCAAGCAGCGGGACACCGGCCAGGACGACCAGCACGCCGACACCCGATAGCCCGGCCAGGGCCCGCCGCAAGCGCCATCGTCAGACGGCTGGAGCGGTCCGCCAGCGTCCCCCAGAACGCAGCGCTGAGGGCGCTGGCGAGGCCGGATGCGATGACCAGCCAGCCAAGGCCGTCCAGCGTCTGGCTGGTCTCGCGCTGGGCGAGGCTGACATAGACCGGGCCAATCAGGGCGGTCGAGATCATCAAGGTGCGCGCCGCCAGGAACTTCTGCAGCTCGCGGTCCCGCGCCAGCAGCAGGACCTGGTCGCGCACCAGGTCGCCGAGGCCGCGGCCGCCTTCGGTCGCGCCCGGATGTTCCGCGATACGCGCTAACGTCGCCGCGGCCAGCAGCCAGCACAGGCCGGCGGCCGCAACGACGGCATAGAGGAGCCAGTCGGGCCGGGCCCGCTCCGGGCTCAGCACGAAATAGAGGCCGACCGCGGCCGCAACGAGGCCAGAGGCCGTGGCGGCATAGCCGCTGACCCGTCCCCGACGGCCCTTCGAGACGGTCTTCCCCATGGTGTCCTTGGCGGCGACCGAAGCGACGCCGCGCGCCAGGCTGAAAACGAGCAGCAGGCCAACGATCGCCCAACCGGCGGCGGCGCCGCGCAGTCCGGCCGCCGCGACCGCCGCCATGAGCATGACGCAGATCCCCTCGACCAGGCTGCTCGCGACCCAGAAGCCCTTGCGCACCGGCATGCGCCGGATCACGCCGCCGATCAGGATCTGCGGCATCAGCGCCAGCGATTCACGGATCGGCACCAGCAGGCCGACCAGGTGAACAGGCGCGCCGACCGCGCCGAGAAGCCAGGGCAGCACCACCTTGCTGTCGGCCAGCACGTCGCCGGCCTTGCTGAGCGCCTGGGCCGACACCTGGATCAGGAAGTTGCGCGGCTGCTCGCGGCACTGCTCGTCGGCGATGTCGCGGCACAGCCGTGCGTCTTCGTCCCCGGTCGCAAGATCGTAGAGCCGGAAGGCAAG
Organism: Rhodospirillales bacterium; assembly: GCA_020356105.1. GTDB lineage: Bacteria > Pseudomonadota > Alphaproteobacteria > UBA8366 > JADFVY01. The sequence continues at coordinate 1,514,441 of CP070634.1, forward strand.
GCTGACACGGCCTTTGCCTGCGTCACGGGATAGGTTCGCTGACATCGAAGAGGCTCTCAGTCCGTCGGTGGTGCAATCGCGATGCCGCGCGGGCGCGTGTCGGTCAACAGGGCTTGACCGGTTGTGCTACGGGGCATAGGGTCGCCGCAATCTCGAAAAATTGTATACACTCGCCATTCCGGCGTACCACCCAATGAAACGGACGGGCTCGTCATGACGACCACCTACAACGTAATGAGCATGGGGGCGTCCTACGGTTCGCTCCTGGCGACCAAGCTGATTCTTGCGGGCCACAACGTCACCATGGTGTGCCTGCCCGACGAGGCCGAGGCCATCAACGAGAACGGCGCGCGCGTGCGCCTGCCGGTCAAGGGCCGCGAGGGCCTCGTCGAAATCGATTCGCGACAGTGCCCGGGCACGCTCAAGGCGACGACGACCGACGCCGTCGACCCCAAGGAATTTGACCTCGTCACACTGGCCATGCAGGAGCCGCAGTACCGCTCTGCCGGGGTGCGCGAGCTGCTGGACTCGGTGGGAAGATCGCAGGTCCCCTGCATGTCGATCATGAACATGCCGCCGCCGCCCTATCTTGCGCGCATTCCCGGCATCGATACCGGCGCCATCAAGCATTGTTATACCGATGCCGGCGTCTGGGACAGCTTCGATCCCGCGCTCATGACCCTGTGCAGCCCCGATCCGCAAGCCTTCCGCCCGCCGGATGAGCCGATCTACGTCCTCCAGGTCGCCCTGCCGACCAACTTCAAGGCGGCGCGTTTCGAATCGGACGCGCACACCGACATGCTGCGGCAGATGCAGGTGGACATCGAGGCCATCCGATATGACCCCGGCGACGGGCCGGTCGAGCTTCCGGTCAAGCTCAAGGTACACGAGTCGATCTTCGTGCCGCTGGCCAAGTGGAGCATGCTGCTGGCCGGCAATTACCGCTGCGTCCAGAGCGGCTCGATGCGCTCGATCAAGGAGGCGGTGCACGGCGATCTCGAGCTGTCGCGCTCGGTCTACAACTGGGTCGCCGATTTGTGCGTCGCCCTGGGCGCCGCGCGGGACGACCTCGTGCCGTTCGAGAAATACGCGAACGCGGCACAGGGGTTGGTCAAGCCCTCCTCGGCCGCACGGGCGCTCGCCGCCGGCGCGCCGAATATCGAGCGGGTCGATTGCCTGGTGCGCACCCTGGCGGCGCAAAAGGGAATGCAGTCCGATATCGTCGACGAGACCGTCGGACTGGTCGATCTCTGGCTCGAGGGCAATCGCAAGGCGGCATAGGGCGCCGTCTTGCCCCCGCCGCACAATCGCCGAAGGTGCGCCGTCGAGGCCCGCGTTAGGGGTTGCGACACCAGATGGGCGTATTTTTTTCGGGCGGTCGGCGGGGCAATAACACACGGCGATTTCGATGCATGAATCGATTGCCATTCATGATGCTTTCCTGCGCGGCGATCTCGAGGCGCTGAAGACGCTACTGGGGAACCCGCCAGATTTTCCGAACTGCCGGGGCTATGCCGGCGTCGGCGAGATCATCCTCGAATACGCGATCTACCACAGTCCGATCGCCTTCATTCGCGAACTGCTGGAAAACGGCGCCGATCCGAATTACGGCGATCATGCGGGGTTCCCCTCGCTGATCGCAACGCTCAGCTGTAACGACCGGCGCGACAGGTATGAGATCCTCGAGTTGCTGCTGTCGTTCGGGGCCGATGTGCAACAGCACGGCCACAACGACTACACGCCCTTGCACTACGCCGCGAGCCTCGAGGATATCGGCGCCATGGAGATCCTGCTGGCACATGGCGCCGATCTCGAGGCCCGGACCCGTATCGACGACTATGCGACGCCGCTGGAAGAGATGGAGATCCTCGGCCGCGAGACCGCCGCCGCATTCCTGAGGAAGGCCGCCGAAAAGAAGACGTGATCGGCCCGCCGCCCCGGTCGCAGCCGCGGCGAACTCGGCGCCGCATGCCGGTCACGCCACACCCCGCGACGTAATCGTCTCGGCTCCCGTGTTGTCGGCACACCGACCGCGATGGACAGCTTGTCCGGGCGGCCGTAAACTCGTTGCCTGCTTTGCCTTCCGTGCGGGCGAAGGAAGTGCCGAGCTTGACGCCGGCTCAAGGCCCGAGGCGACGGGCGGATCGACGACGCCACCGCGAATAAGGGATCGAAACACGATGCGATGGATCGGTTGTGCGATATGCGCCGGCGTTCTGGCGTTGATCTCGTGCACGGCTCAGCCCACGGCCGCGGGTGGACTTGCGGGCAGCGAGTGGCGGCCACTGGAGATCGCCGGCACGGAGGTTCCCTCAGATGCAGGGTTGTTCGTCCAGTTCGGCGGCGCGGGCAAGCTTCAGGGGCATGGCGGCTGCAATCGGTTCTTGGGCAGCTACGAGGTCAGCGCCGCGCAGATCGAGATCGGACCGCTCGGCGCGACCCGCATGGCCTGCCCCGCGCCGGTCATGGATCAAGAGACCCGGTTTCTAGAGGCGCTGTCGGATGCCAAACGGTTCCAGCGTGGCCGGATCGACCTGGTGCTGACCGATGCCGAAGGAACGCCGCTGGCCCGGCTGATCCAGACCGATGCAGACTAGCGAGACGTTTCCGCCGCGATCGTCACGCCTTGACGGTCTCCGGCAAATGTTGATTCTGTCATGTCTCGCGGCCCCAGTCGCGGGGATCACGGCGGCGAGCGCATATGTTCGGGCCGGACTCGCCGCCGATATCCTGCCCGCCGCTCCCACCGATGCGCGGTATGAGATCGCGGGGACGGTTGTCCAACTCGATCGCGGCAAGGCCGAGACTCCGGCGGCGCCAGGCTCCGCCACCAAGATCAGAACACATGTCCTCGGATCACCCGCCTTCGGCGACCTCGACGGCGATGGCGACGACGACGCAGTGCTGTGGCTGGTGCACGATCCGGGCGGCAGCGGCACGTTCCATTACATCGCCGCGGCGATTAACGAGACGAGCGGGTTTCGCGGCACGAGCGGTGTGCTGGTCGGCGATCGCATTGCCCCGGGAGAAATGTCGATCGATCAACGGCGCGTGACCGTGCGCTTCGCCGGGCGGCGGGCAACGGAGCCGATGGCGGCGACCCCGACGGTGCCGAGGGTTCGCCATTTCAGGCTCGCCTCCCTCGGCCTGGTCTCGGAAGACGCACCACAATGATCGACAGGCGGGCATTTCGGGCGTTGATGCTTGCCGCGGGCATGTTCGCGGCCCACTCCTCATGGAGCGGTGCGGCCCGGGCGCAGCAGGATCCACAGCCGACGGACACGCAGGAATGGTCATACCGTCTCGCGCCCTATATCTGGCTGCCTGCCCTTTCGGGAACGCTGCGGGTCGATACTGGCGATCCGCCGGCCGACGTCGATACCAGCTTCCTCGATGTGCTCGATTTCGCATTCCTGATCATCGGCGAAGCGCGGAAGGACAAATGGGGGCTTCTGGGCGAGTTCAATTACCTCGATCTGTCGCACAGCGCCGAAACCGACGGCCTCATCTATCTCGGGGCCAAGGCGCGCTTGACGGGTGTGATGGGCGCGCTGACCGGAAGCTATCGCGTTCTTGAGGGACGCGATACCAGTCTCGACATTCTGGCCGGCGCCCGGGGCTGGCGCCTCGATCTGAAGATCGACTATCGCGCCGGATCGCTGCCGGCGAAAACGGCGCGGGGATCGCGCAGCTGGGTCGATCCGGTCGTCGGCCTGCGCGGTCGCATCGGACTGACCGAGAGGCTCTTCCTGACGGGGCTTCTCGATGCCGGCGGTTTCGGGGTCGGCTCTGATTTTCAGTGGGAAGCCAACGCCGCTCTCGGGTACCGGTTCAACCAGACGATATCGGTATCGTTCGGCTACCGGCACCTCGATCTCGATTTCAAGGATGGGGGATTCGTTGTCGACGCTTCGCTGTCCGGCAGCTATGTGATGGTTGGGTTTGAGTTCTGATGCGGATCGTGCTGCGCCGCGCCCCGAGGATTCTTGCTCTCGCCCTGGCGGTGTCGTTGCTCGGCCCCTGGCGGACCGAGGCGGGCCGGGAAGAGCGAGCGTTCGACGAGGAGATCATCGTCGAACATGCGCGGGCGCCTCGCACCGGCGATCTGGACGACATGCTGCAACGCGGCTTCATCCGCATTCTGACGACCTACAATCCATTGCTGTTCTTCAATGACGGGCCGCGGCAATTCGGCCTTTCCTATGAAGCGGCAATGGCCTTCGAAGCTCACATCAACGAGGGTCGACGAGGTCGTCGCGTCTACGCGATCATCATTCCGACATCGCGTGACAAGCTGCTGCCGTGGCTCGTCGAGGGCCGGGGCGACATCGCCGTCGCCAATCTGACGATCACGTCGGAACGGCAGCAACTGGTGGACTTCTCGGCGTCGCTCTACCCGGGCGTCGACGAGGTCATCGTCACCGGCTCGGCCGCACCGCCGGTGGCGTCGCTTGACGATCTCGTCGCCACCGGGCTCTTCGTGCGGCCGTCGAGCAGTTACTTCGAACACCTCACGTCCCTGAACCGACGGCGCGCCCGGGCTGGCCGGCCGGAGATCCCCGTCCGTACGGTGGACGAGCGCCTCGAAGATCACGATCTCCTGGATCTGGTGAATGCGGGCCTGCTGCCCGCCATCATCGTCGATAGTCACAAGGCGGCCTTCTGGGCCCAGATATTCGACCGAATTACGGTGCATGACGCGTTGACGGTGAATACCGGCGGCAAGATCGCCTGGGCGGTACGCAAGAACAATCCGCGACTGCTCGATGCCATCAACGGCTTCGTCAAGACGGCGCGCAAGGGGACGCTGCTCGGGAATACGATCCTGTTGCGCTATCTGAAGAACACTGTGTGGATCGATAACGCCCGCTCGGGCGAGGCGCGCGAACGCTATGGCCAGATAATCGAGATCATAAAACGCCACGCGGCCGCATACGACTTCGACTGGTTGATGATCGCCGCTCAGGGTTATCAGGAATCGAAGTTGGACCAGAGCAAGCGCAGCCGGGCGGGGGCGATCGGGATCATGCAGGTGCTGCCGAGCACGGCCGCGGATCCGAATGTCGGCATCGCCGACATCGAAACGGCTGACAACAACGTCCACGCGGGGGTGCGATATCTGCGCTTCCTGCGCGACAGATACTTCGACGGCGCAGAAATCGGGCCGCTCGATCGCGTCCTGTTCTCGCTGGCGGCATACAATGCCGGTCCGCGCAACATAGCCCGGGCCCGAAAGAAGGCAGCCGCGATGGGCCTCGATTCGCAAACATGGTTTGGCAACGTCGAGGTGGCGACGTCACGGATCGTCAGCCGCGAGCCCGTGCGTTATGTGCGCAACATCTACAAGTATTATATCGCCTACAAACTCCTGGAAGAGGAGCGCGCGGCGCGCGAGGCCGCCATCTCGCAGCAGCGTGAACCGAGCGCGGCGCCGTAGGAGGCGGCACCCGAGACCGTGAGGAGCCCGGATGGCGGCAACGCGGATACGGGCACCCCGGGGCGATCGAGGGCCGGATTCCGGGATTCGGCGGAGGTTTCCTGCCCTTCCGCGCCGCCGCTGTCTGCGCTAGGCTGACAAACAGTGTCGGCACTGGCCGGCGGGGATGAGGGGACCGCGTGATGATCGCCGTGATCTTCGAAGTCTGGCCCACCGAGGGCCGCACCCAGGACTATCTCGACATCGCCGCGGATCTGAGGCCGCTCGTCGCCGAGTTCGACGGGTTCATCTCGATCGAGCGTTTCGAAAGCCTGACCGAGAAGGGCAAGTATCTGTCGCTGTCCTACTGGCGCGACGAGGCGGCGGTTGCGGCATGGCGCCAAGTCGCCGAGCACCGCAGCGCCCAGGAACAGGGCCGCGCCGGCATTTTTCGCGACTACAAGCTCCGCGTCGCCTCGGTGATACGCGATTACGGCATGCGCGAGCGCGATCAGGCGCCGGCCGACTCGCGTATCGTCCACGACGGCAGGGCCGCCTAGAGGCTGGAACGGCGGGACGATCGGAACCGGGCTTCCCGAGTCTTAGAGCGGTTTCGATCGATATCCGGCCGCCATCTCCTCGTCGTCTCCGGCCAGCGCCCGGCCCTGGTCGAATTGCAGCTGGGCCAGCCGTGCGTACAGGCCGCCAGCGCGGCTCAGGCTTTCATGCGTGCCCTCGGCGACGACGCGACCGTGGTCCATCACGATGATGCGGTCGACTTTTCTTACGGTGGCGAGACGGTGCGCAATCACGATCGTCGTGCGCCCCCGCATCAGTCGCTCCAGGGCCTGCTGGACGAGTCGCTCGGATTCGGCATCGAGCGCGCTGGTCGCCTCATCGAGCAAAAGCACCGCCGGGTCGCGCAGAATCGCACGGGCGATGGCAATGCGCTGTCGTTGGCCACCCGAGAGGCGGACGCCGCGCTCGCCCAGATGGCTGTCGAAACCGTCGGGCAGGCGATCGATGAATTCCGCAGCGGCGGCGGCTTCGGCGGCGACCCGGACCGCCTGGTCGCTTGCCCCGGGGCAGCCGTAACGGATATTCTCCAGAGCGCTGTCGGCAAAGATCACCGGCTCCTGCGCGACCAGCGCGAAGCGGTCGCGCACGTCCCGCGGGTCCGCGTCCCGAAGATCCACCCCGTCAAGCCGCACGGCGCCGCTTTCGGGATCGTAGAACCGCAGCAACATCTGGACGACGGTGGTCTTGCCCGCACCGGACGGGCCAACCAGCGCGACGGTCTCGCCGGGCGATACCGCGAGATCGAACCCGTCGAGCGCTGCGATCTCGGGCCGGGAGGGATAGTGAAACGTGACGTCTTCGAAGGCGACCGCCCCATGAGGCGGGTCCGGCAGTGCAGCCGGGTTCGCAGGGGCCGCGATCTGCGGCGCGGTGTCGAGCAATTCGAGCAGCCGCTCGGCCGCACCGGCTGCCCGCTGAAGGTCGCCGACGACCTCCGAGATCGCACCGACGGATCCGGCAACGACGATCGCATAGAAGACAAACGCCGACAGATCGCCGGCCGTGATCCGCCCGGCGATCACGTCATGGCCGCCGATCCACAGAATCGTGCCGACGGCGCCGAACACGAGCATGATGACAATCGCCGTCAGGAGGGCGCGGGCGCCGATGCGCCGGACCGCCACCTCGAATGCGGTTTCGGCGACCTCCCGAAACCGGCGGCGATCCTCATCTTCATGGGTATAGGCCTGCATTGTGCGGATGCCATGCAGGGCTTCGTCTCCATAGGCCGATAAATCGGCGATCCGGTCCTGCGCGGCACGGCTCAGGCGCCGCACCCGGCGCCCGAAAATGACGATCGGCGCGACGACCACCGGCACGAACAGGAAGACCAGGCCGGTGAGTTTCGGACTGGTCACCGCGAGCATCACCGTGGCCCCGCAAAACAGCAGAAAATTGCGGATCGCGATCGACGCCGAAGAGCCGATCACCATCTGCAGCAGGGTCGTATCGGTGGTCAGTCGCGACAGCACCTCGCCGGTGCGGGTCATCTCGAAGAATCCGGGACTGAGCTCGACCACATGATCGAACACCGCGCGCCGCAGATCCGCGACGACCCGCTCGCCGATCCACGAAACCAGGTAGAAACGGCTATAGGTCGAGGCTGCCAGCAGCAGGATCACCACCAGCAGCACGAGCAGCGCCGTATCCAACAGACCTGCATCGCCGCTGCTGAAACCTTGATCGACCAGCGCCCGCAAACCCTGACCGAGGGCCAGCACGGTGCCGGCGGCCACGACAAGTGCCACCGCCGCGCCGAGCGCGGCGCGCCGGTATGGCCGTACATAGCGCAGCAATGTGGCAAGGGCGCGCAGATCGCCGGCCGTGCCGCGATCCTCTTTCAGCGCGGCGTCCATGTAGCTGGGATGGCGCAGGGCTCAAATCCTTCTCAGTCGCGTGCGCCAGAAATGCACATGGCGAGGACAAGGGCAAGCGCCAAGCTGCAGCAATGCGCTCGCGTTACTGACGCCCGGCCAACTTGCGCGATGGTTGGCGAGGACTCTGGCTCGGCGACACCAACAGGCGGGCGACGACCGACCGGTGATCCGAGCCAGCTTTGGGGCCGACGCCGAGCCCGACCGGGGACACGCCCGCCGGCAGCAGGACATGATCGATCGGCAGGGGTATGGCCGGTGCCCAGCTGATTGGCCGGAGGTCGAACGTGAAACGCAGGCCACCGGCTACTTCGGTGCCGCTAGCTTCGGCCATGCGGCCGACCGCATGGCTCCATGGCGCCGCATTGAAGTCGCCGGCCAGGACAAGTGGACGCGGAATGCTGCGGACCCGGTCTTCCAGCCGGTCGATCTGCCGCGACTGGTCGAATGGATAGGGCCAGTGCAGATGCACCGATCCGACGCTGATCTCCCGCCCGGCCGCGACAACGCGCAGCCAGGCGAGACCCTGCCCCCCGATGCAGCCGCGGGAGGGCTCAGCACCGGTCGGCAGTCGCGAGATTACGGCAACGCCCCCGACCCGGGCGAACGGACACAGCACGCGGTGCGGATACTCCTTCTCGAGCAATGTGATGACCCGCGCGGTCTGGCTGGTCACCTCTTGGAGCGTAACGATATCAGCGCCCTCCGCGCGCACGAAATCGGCCACCGCCTCGGGCGTGCGGTTGCGGAACGAGAGGTTGAGTTGCACCAGCGTGATCGGCGCCGCCGGGGCGGCGCTCGCGATCGGCACCGGGGCGGAGTAGGCGGGATTTAGCCCGATGAGGCCGACAAGACTGATCATGCCGGCGGCGCCGGCCGTCTTCCAGTGACGCAGGATCAGCAGCAGGATGGCCATCAGCAACATTGTCGCGGTCAGGTGAAGTCGGAAATGGGCAAACGAGTCGCCGAGCGGCAGCAACGGCGCCGCAAAACCGAGGGCCAGCGCGAAGGCGTTCAACGACGCGCCGATTACGATCAGTCGCCTCGAGAATGTGATGAGCGGCAATGTCCTAATCCTTCACTGTGCCGGGGCTCCGACGGCGTTAACGGAAACCCGATGCTAGACATAGATTCCGACGAGACGATGGCAACGTTTGGGCGACACACGGCAACCGGACTTGCAATGGCAGGCGGTCTCTTGTATACAGCCGCGCTGTTCAGCAAGAGGGCCGGGCAATGAAGGCGGATATCCACCCCGATTACCACGAAATCACCGTCGAGATGACAGACGGGACGACATACAAGACCCGCTCGACTTGGGGCAAGGCAGGCGACACGCTGAAGCTGGAGATCGATCCGAAATCGCACCCGGCTTGGACCGGCGTGCACCGGCTCGTTGACTCCGGCGGTCAGGTGGCCAAGTTCAATAAGCGGTTCGAAAGCTTCGGTCTCAAGAAATAAGAGCGGCGCCGGTCAGGCTGCGTCGCCTTTCGTGACGCAAATGCACGGTCGGACCTGCCCTGGCAGCGGCCGTTTCGTGCTGCGAATCAAGCGGACCGACGCCGACGGACGCCTCTTGCGACGCATGCGGGCCCCGTTCGCGGGCGATCGGCGTTTCAGTTCTTCTTACCGGGATCGATGTATTGTTTGTCCAGCCGCATGATGCGGTTGTACAGATCGTAGCTGCGCTCCATCAGATCATTGAGTCCGTCGGGCAAGTCATCCATATCTTCGATCACGCGTTTGAGGCAGACTTCGTGCCCTTCGAGCCGGTACTTGTCCTGGACGAACTCGTCCTCCTCGATTTCGCCCTCCTGCAGCGCACGCTGCGCCATCAGCCATGCCATGACCTGGGTCAGACGGGATGTCAGTCGCATCGTCTCCTTGGTCATCACGGCCGGGTCGGGTGGGTTCTTGCTATGGCGAAAGGCGGGTACATGGTGCTCGACGTAATTGCGCGCCTCGACCAGAAGATCGAAGGCTTCGTCGTAAGTGCCTCTGAAGTAAAATGAGGCACCCGCACCGCCCTGATCCGTCTTGTCGCGCTCGCCGGTCATCGCAACCTCCCTCCTTACGACGCACCCAAAGGCTATTTCTGCCGAAGCGCCTAAGCCCTTAATATACTTGATTTTTTAGTGGCTTACAAATTTCGCGGCCGTTAACCATATGACCCCTTGAAAACAAAAGACAGTTTCTTAAATCGATGGGTGTTCCGATGCCGCACGCGGGTCGGAACGTTAACGAGGCCGGGTCAGTCCCGGCGGGGTTTGGCCATGGTGGCGAGCCCAAACCACCATATCGCTTGAGAAGGAGGATGTGGCTATGCGTACGGCGTTTGATCTTTCCCCATTTACACGCTCCACGATCGGGTTCGACCGGATGTTCCGACTGCTTGACAGCATGTCGGGGACGGGCGACGCCCCCAGCTACCCGCCCTACAATATCGTCAAGCACGGCGATGATCGTTACGGCATTACAGTTGCGGTTGCCGGCTTCGGCGAGGACGAGTTGGAGGTCAAGGTGCAGGACGGCCAGCTGACGATCACCAGCAAGCCGGAAAAGGCTGAGGGGGACGTGACATACATCCACCGCGGCATTGCGCGGCGCGCTTTCGAGCTGCGGTTCAGCCTTGCGGATTACATCGAGGTGGCCGGCGCCAGTGTTGACAACGGCATGCTCACGGTAGATCTCGTCCGCAATGTCCCGGAGGCCATGAAGCCGCGGACCATCGCGATTTCGAAGGGTTCGGGCCGAAAGGCGCTGACCGGCGCGAAGGCTGCCTGACCGGCCGCGGGACAGAATATAGCGGCATTGAAAGGGGGCGCGCCCGCAGGGGCGCGCCCCCGATCTATTTACGGTGAGGCCGATCCCTCGAGAGCCGTCAGCGCCGCACGAATCGCGTCGGGAACGGGAATGGGTCGCCGCGTGGTTCGATCGACCCAGACATGGACGAACGTTCCCATCGCAGCCGGTTCGTGATCATCGTTGCGGAACAGTGCAATTTCGTAACGCACGCTGCTGCGTCCAATCCCGACCACGCGGACGCCCGCGTGCACGATGTCGGGGAACTGCAATTCCCTGAAGAACCGGCAGCTGGTTTCGGCGACGACACCAAAGGCCGCGCCGGCATGGATGTCGAGCCCACCCGCCGTAATCAGATGATGGTTCACCGCGGTATCGAAGTATGAGTAATAGGTCACGTTGTTGACGTGACCGTAGATGTCGTTGTCCATCCAGCGCGTGGGGATGGCCATGAAATAGGGGAAATCGCCCCGCGCGGGTAACGACATATCCTTCACGTTCGATCGATGGGCCTCGTCCAATCCGGCGGCATTTCGGGGTCGTCCCGCAGCAAATGTGAGGGCCGTCCCGAAGGACGGCCCAACTTATTATTACGCAGCTCGAGCAGACACGGCTCGCAACCCCAACATTTTACCGGTCGCATTCGTATGCGTGCGGACCTTGCCGGGCCGCTGGTCTGCCTACCTGTCCAACTTGCCCACGGGCGTTAAACTAGCGTTAAATTTTTGTGTCGTCAAAAAAAAATGAGCCGCGCGAAGCGGCTCAAGTTGGACAGGGAGGCATAAACGGGGGATCGAATACCCAGAGTATGCTAACTAGGGGCCTCATAAGGGCGTACTCAACATAAGGCGATCCCTACTAACAAAAGGTTAACGCGACGGCATAATTCCGAAAAAAATATCGGATTTGATCATTTTTCTTGGGAGTTGCTTGGAAAGACGCGGAATTTCAAATGGTTAGGCGGCGGTGCAAATCCCAGATTTTTCGCGATTACTTGCGAAAAACTGATTCGGCGGCCGATTTGGCCTGCTGTTTCTTGGCGATCTCGGCGCGCACCCGCGCGATTTCGGCCTCCAGCTCACCAATGTAATCTTCGAGCGCCTCCACTGACATTATCTCGAGATTCTTAAGATCGGGTTGCCGCGCCTGCGGCGGCAATTCCTCGTCATCCATCCGCCGCTCCCATCCGTTGGACCATCTGCCCGTAAAGTTTGGCGGTAGATGCGCCGCCTCGCAAGCCCGTTCTGGGCAAGACCAACCCGGCCGCTGTGAATGCCGCCTTGGGAACCGGTAAATCGGCCGATCCGAAGCAGCGCAATTGCGCAGACCGGCTGGCACATTATATAAGGCATCATCAGAACGTGAGACCATGCCGCGTCCGGTCGCCGCCGGCGCGGGCAACCGATCCCGGAGTAGGAATGCCGAAGCCACTTATGCCCAAGGCGACCGCCATCTGGCTGGTCGACAACACGACGCTTTCGTTCGAGCAGATCGCCGAGTTCTGCGGCCTGCATATCCTCGAGGTCCGCGCCATCGCCGATGGCGAAGTCATGGGCGGAATGGCCGGCATGGACCCGGTCGCCAACGGCCAGCTTACGAAAGAGGAGATCGCGCTCGGCGAGGCGGACGAGAACCATCGGCTCCGACTCGCCGAATCGGATATACCGCAGCCGGTATCCAGGCCAAAGGGGCCGCGCTACACGCCGGTCTCCAAGCGCCAGGAAAAACCGGACGCGATCGCCTGGCTGTTGCGGCACCATCCTGAGCTCAGCGATGCGCAGATCGGGCGACTGATCGGTACTACGAAACCGACGATCAATTCGGTTCGCGACCGCAGCCACTGGAACATCGCAAACTTGCAGCCCCGCAGTCCGGTCGAGCTCGGACTGTGTACCCATATGGAGTTGACAGAGGCGGTCCAGCGGGCACGAAAGACGGGGCGCGGTGCCCAGGCCGTGCCGATGGCGACCCCACCGGACCCGGAGCCGATGCAGTCGCCGCTCGACGAACCGAAATTCGACTGATCCGGGTTTTAGGCCAGGCTCCTAGCCGGGCGGCAGCAGCACGATCTTGCCGGTGAACCGCTTTTCGAGGAACGTCTTCTGTGCGGCCACGATCTCGGCCAGCGGATAGGTCTTGGCAACAACCGGTCTGATCTCGCCGCGCTCGATATAGCCGACGAGATTGCCGAATACGTCCGGTTCCAGAACGGTACAGCCGAAGAGCCGCAGGTCCTTCAGGTAAAGGACGCGGAGATCCAGCTCGACGATTGGCCCGGCGATCGCCCCGGAAACCGCATAGCGCCCGCCGCGTCGCAAAAGCTCAAGCAGGCGCGGCCACCGTGCTCCGCCGACGAGATCAACGACGACATCGACCGCATCCTCACTGACCACGTCGCCGGGATCCGCGTCGCGCGCGACGACCTCGTCGGCACCCAGTTGCCTCACCTCCTCGGTCTTGGCCGCCGCCGCGACCGCGATCACCCGCGCGCCGCGCCGCCTCGCGAGTTGAACCGCCGCGGAGCCGACCCCGCCTGAGGCGCCGGTCACCAGCACGGTCTCGCCGGATTCGAGCTGCGCGCGGGTCAGCATGTTTTCGGCCGTCGAATACGAGCAGGGAAACGAGGCCAGCTGCGCATCCGATAGCGGGCTTTCGATCCTGTAGGCATGCACCGCCGGCGCCCTGACGTACTGGGCAAAGCCGCCATCGCATTCCGAGCCGAGAAAGACGGCCTGCAACCCCGCCCGCCCGTCGGGTCGGCGAAAGCACGGTTCGATCAGTACCCGCTCGCCAAGGCGATGCGCATCGACCCCCTTGCCGAGCGCGACGATCCGCCCGCAGACATCGATGCCCTGGATTCGGGGAAAGACCAGCGCGGTGCCCAACCAGCTGGCATCCTCGGCCTCTGCATGTCCGAGCCCGGCCGCCCCGTCCGTCGCCGTGGTGCCCTCGCTGACTCCTCGCGAATACCAGCCGACGCGGGTGTTGATGTCGGTGTTGTTCACCGCGGCGGCGCCAACGCGAACCAGCACTTCACCGGGCCCGGGGTCCGGAACCGGAACGTCTTCAACATACTCAAGCTGTTCGAATCCGCCATGCCCTTTGAGGAGCACGGCGATCATGCGCCCCGGAATCCTCGTCACCTGCGGCATCTCCTCCCCCGGCCGGCCGCTCAGTCCTGCACCTCCTTGACCGGAACCATGTAGTTAAGGGCCAGACGGCCGCCATCGACATAGACGACCTCGCCGGTCATGTAGCTTGAATCGGCGGAGGCGAGGAACACGGCGACCTTGCCGATCTCCGCCGGCTCACCGGCGCGGCCGAGCGGCGTGCGGGCAAGCACCTTGTGCATCGCCTCCTTGTCATGGGCCACCGATCTGAGCATCTCCGTCATGATCGAGCCCGGGCCGATCGCGTTGACGCGGATTCCCTTGTCGGCCAGCGCCAGCGCCATGCCGCGCGTCAGTTGATTGACGCCACCCTTGGCGGTGACGTACGGAACGATGTTGGGGATCGCGACGACGGCGTTGATCGACGACATGTTGATGATGGTGCCGCCCGTGCCTTGGCTAACCATCTGCCGGGCTGCCGCCTGTCCGGTCAGGAAGACACCCTTCAGATTAACGCGCAGAACGGCGTCGAAATCCTCCTCCGAGAGCTCGAGGAAATCGCTGAACCTGACGATCCCGGCATTGGCGACCGCGCTGTCAAGGCGCCCATAGGCGTCGACGGCGCCGGCGATCAGCGCATCCACCTCGGCCCGGTCGCCGACGTCGCAGGCGATGAACGTCGCCTCTCCGCCGTCGGCGCGGATCGCTTCGACGACCGCCGATCCCCCGTCCGCGTTCACATCCGAGACGATCACCCGAGCGCCTTCGGCCGCCATGCACTCTGCGCAGGCCCGCCCAAGGCCCTGGGCCGCGCCCGTCACCACCGCCACCTTGCCGTCGAGCCGCATCGTCCCGTCCTCCGCTGCTGATGGAATCGTGCAAGGCTGCCATGACCGCGGAAGCTCCGCAAGGCAGGGGTACGTCGTGCCGATCAAATCTTGCAGGACACAGCGTCACAGACTGCTCAAGAGCCTCAAGCTGTGGCCTAGGCAATTGTAAAATTTGGAGAATATGGCATTAAGAATAATTTCATTAAAATGCCGTCTATTTGACGCGGACCGGAAGCCATGGCCGCCGCCTACGTGCGGCCGGGTGCAAGGGGGCAAATGAAGCCGCGGCCCGGCAGGCTGCGCACTCGATATCCGCCTGCCGCGGGGTCCAGAGGATCGCCGCGGCCCCATGGATGAAGGAGTTAGAGATGAGTCTTCAATCCCCTTCTCTGCGGCGCCCCCGCGGCCCGGTGCGACGTCTCGCTTGTATCGCGGGCCTTGCGGCGGGCCTTGCCGCCGGTTTTGCCGCGCCGGTATCGGCCCAGTCGGCCCGATCTGCCTGCCTTGCCCACGACAAACTGGCGGAGATGCTCGACGGTCAGTATGCGGAGCGGCCTGTAGCCTTCGGCCTAGAAGCGAGCGGCCGCCTGTTCGAAGTGTTCGCGGCGGACGGCGGCGCCACCTGGACGATGGTGATCACCACGCCGGACGGTGCGAGCTGCGTTGTCGCGGTCGGCGAGGAATGGCAGACCCCGCAGCAGCTGGCCTTCGACCCGGAGATGTGAGGGGCGGACCGCCCCCTACTTCGCGTACCCTACCCCCTGCAGGGCCTCCCTGATCTCCTCGAGGATCGCCGGATCGTCGATCGTCGCCGGGGTCTTGTAGGCCTGCGAGTCGGCGATCTTCTTCATCGTGCCGCGCAGGATCTTGCCGGAGCGCGTCTTCGGCAGGCGCTTGACGACGGTCGCGGTCTTGAACGCGGCGACCGGGCCGATCTGCTCGCGCACCATGGCGACGACGTCCCTGACGATCTCCTCTTCGGATTTCTTCGCTCCCGATTTCAGCACCAGAAAGCCGAGCGGCAACTCGCCCTTGAGCTGGTCGGCAACGCCGATCACCGCGCATTCGGCGACATCCGGGTGGTGCGCCAGCACCTCCTCCATGCCGCCGGTCGACAGGCGGTGCCCGGCGACATTGATGATGTCGTCGGTGCGAGCCATGATGAAGACGTAGCCGTCCTCGTCCATGTAGCCGGCATCACCGGTGGCGTAATAGCCTGGGAACTCCGACAG
>CP070634.1:1530383-1537640 GCA_020356105.1 Rhodospirillales bacterium
GATCACCGCGGCGACGCCGATGACGATGCCGAGCACGGTGAGGAACGAGCGCAGCGCGTTGCGCCGGATCTCGCGCAGGGCCAGGAGGAAGGCGTTCCACAGCATCAGGCCGCGTCCCTGTTCGCGGTGTCGGACTCGACCTCGCCGTCGACGAAGCGCACATGCCGGCCGGCATAGGCCGCCATGTCGGGCTCGTGCGTCACCATCACCACGGTGATCCCGCGCTCGCGGTTGAGCGCCGCGATCAGCTCCATGATCTCGCGGCTGGTGGCGCTGTCGAGGTTGCCGGTCGGCTCGTCGGCGAGCAGCAGCGCCGGGCGGGTGACGATGGCACGGGCGATGGCGACCCGCTGCTGCTGGCCGCCCGACAGCTCGCTCGCCGTATGGTCCTCGAAGCCGGCGAGCCCGACATCGGCGAGGGCGGCCCGCGCGAGCGCGCGGCGTCGGGCCGCCGCCATGCCGCGATAGAGCAGCGGCAGCTCGACATTCTCCAGCGCCGAGGTGCGCTTCAAAAGGTTGTAACCCTGGAACACGAAGCCGAGGTAATGGCGCCGCAGCCGCGCCCGCTGGTTGCGCGACAGCGCCGTGACCGAAACGCCCCGGAAGCGATAGGCGCCCTTCGTCGGCGTGTCGAGGCAGCCGAGGATGTTCATGCAGGTCGACTTGCCGGAGCCCGAGGCGCCCATGACGGCGACGAACTCGCCCGCGCCGATGGCAAGGTCGATGCCGCGCAGGGCATGCATGGCGGCGGCGCCCGTCCCGTACACCTTGGTGACGGCCGACAGCTCGGCGAGCGGCAGGTCCGCAGAGTCCGCGGGCAGCGCCGCGCTCATCTTGCGGCGGCCCGCAGGTCGGTGACGACCGCCATCCCCGCCGCGACGCCGCCGCCCCGGATCTCGGTCATGCGGCCGTCGCTGAGGCCCGTTTCGACCGGGATCGCGCGCAATGCGCCGGCCTCAACCACCCAGACGCGCCGGCTCCGGCCCTCCGCCTCGTTGGCCGACGGTCGCCGCCGCGGCGGGCGCGGCAGCAGGCGGCGGAGCAGGCCGCCGCTGTCCTCGGCCTCGGTCGCCGGCGGCGAGAAGCGCAGCGCCTCGTTGGGCACCAGCAGCGCGTCCGTGACGGTCTTCACCGTGATCTGCGCCGTCGCCGTCATGCCCGGCCGCAGCAGCAGCGCCGCATTGTCGACGGCAAGGCTGGTCTCGTAGGTCACGACGCCCTCGGTGGTCTCGGGCGCGAAGCGCACCTTGGTGACGCGCGCGGGGAACGCCCGGTCCGGATAGGCATCGACCGTGAAATTCGCGTCCTGCCCCGCCGCAACGAGGCTGATATCGGCCTCGTCGACGTCGACGCGCAGCTCCATCGCGGCAAGGTCCCCGGCCAGCGTGAACAGCGTCGGCGCCTGCAGCGTCGCGGCGACGGTCTGCCCCGGGTCGACGGCGCGTCGCAGCACGACGCCGTCGATCGGCGAGCAGATGCAGGCCTTCTCGAGGTCGGTCTCACGCAGCTGCAGGTCTGCGCGCGCCACCTCGACATCGGCCCGGGCGCTGTCCAGCGCCGCCTCGGCCCGCTCGAAGGCCGCGCGGGCGACGTCCAGCTCGTGCTCGGAGACGACCCTCTTGCGGGCGAGCTCAGCGTTGCGCTCGAAGCTGCGGCGCGCCTCGTTCAGCGCGGCCTCGGCCTCCTTCACGCGGGCGGCGGCGGCGGCCAGCGTCGCGCGCGCGCGCGTTACCTGCGCCTCCAGCTTGTCGGTGTCCAGCTCCGCCAGCACCTGGCCCGCGCTGACCGTATCGTTGTTGTCGACGAGCACCTTGCGGATCATGCCCGACAGCTCGCTCGACACCTCGACCTCGGTCGTCGGCTCCAGCGTGCCGGTCGCGGTGACCGTGACCACCAGGCCGCCGCGTTCGACCGGCGCCGTGATGAAGGTCGCCGCCCCGTCCGTCCCCCGGCCGAGGACGAGCCAGACGCCGGCGGTGCCGGCGGCAACGACGAGCAGCCCGACAGCCGCCCAGAGGCGGATCCTGCGGCTGCGATGCGACGAGTCTGCGAGGCCGAGCGTGCGGCCCACATCGTCCTGTTCGGCGGGCGCGCTCATGCCCTGCACTATAGCCGGCAACGGGCCGCACCCCCATGACGCAGCTCAATTGTGGGGGGGTGGCCAGGCCCCGGGGTCGCGACCGACCGGCTATGGAGGCAGGCGTGCCATGGATGCGAGGTTTCGGGACGAGATGTTGCGCTGAAGCACGTCGACCCAGCTCGGCTCAGGAGCGGAAAGCGGAGTCCATCCAGGGCCCGGCCGCATGAGGAATCTGAGCCAACGACCTAAATTCCGCGCCCATCCGGGCTCACAGAGCTTCGCGGCCGAGCAGATAGACCTCGACCTGCTCCTCGCGCCCGCGCAGCTCCTGCGGCCCCAGATGAACAACGTCGAACGATTTGACGAAACTTCCCTTTACGGCGCCGGAAATGAAAATGCCGACGTCGCTGTCGGTCACGCTGAGCGTCTTGCCGAGCTCTTCGAGCCTCTGCGCGACATTCACGGTATCGCCGACCACCGTGTAGCTGATCCGGTCCGATCCGCCGATATTGCCGACCACGACCCGTCCGGAATGAATGCCGATGCGAAGGCGCAGCCTCGGCTCTTCCTCGTTGGCCGACAGCCGGTTCCGGTTAATTTCCGAGATGGCACGCGATATCTTCAGTGCACAACGGCACGCGCGGTCCGCAGGATCGACCTGCGGCTCCGGCACCCCCCACAGGGCCATGACGCTGTCCCCCATGAACTTGTCGACGGTTCCGTCTTCTGCTTCCACGAATTCCGTGATCATTGCGAAATGCTCGTTGAGGAAATTGGCCGTGGCCGGCGCGGTCAGGTTTTCCGACAGCGTCGTAAAGCCCGCGATATCGGTGAACATGACCACCACCTCCCGGTAAGAGGACTCGATCTTGCCATCCGGGTTCTGGTGTATGAGCTTCTTGACGAGGGCCTTGGGCACGTATCGCTCGAACCAGCGCAAGCCGTCCAGCATCACATTGAACGAACGCCCGGCATCATCGAGTTCGCGGAAGAAGTTGCGCGGAATGCGGCTCACGCTGGCGAGATCCAGATCATGGATTCTCTTGGCGCCATCTGCCAGCCGCCTTACCGGCTGGGCGATCTGACGGCCGATAAGGGCCGCGACAATCGCCGAAAGGGCAGCCGTCAAGAAACAGAGGATGAACGCCCATCTCATGCGCGTTACCTCGGCCGTCAAATCATAGGATTTCAAATATGTTCCGATCAGGAGAGGCTTTTCCGCGTAGCCGAACATTTCATTGTAGAGGACCACATACTCAAGCTCGCCAAACCCGACGAACCTCACTTGCGGGCCGGCAAGAATGCGCTCCGCAAAAGTCGAGCGCTTGCGCTTGTCCCACATTGCCGAGACGATCGGGTCGGAAAAACTGTCCTGTCTCGGAAGCGGCGAAGATCGACTTAACCCGGGATAGCCGAACGCCATGTAGGGATGCGCCAAGACCTGGTCGCGCCCATGCAGAATGAACACGTTGGCACCAAGCTCCGCCTCGAACTCCGAGAGAAAGTCGGACATCTGCTTCGTCGATATCCAGGTGGAAACAACACCCAGCAGCTCTCCCGATCGGGTGACCGGCTTCTGATAATTGAGAACTGCCTGGTCGTATTCCTGGCGCCACAGGATCTTGCCCCAATACGGCTTGCCGCCATCGAAAGCCACATCCAGTAGCTGCCGCAAATCCTGGTCGTCACCCACCCTTTGAAATACCGGGAGAGTCTCGTCCTCGCGGCGCTCTACGCCGGTCAGCTCGTAGTCCAGGTCGATATACTGAATGCGAAGGATTTGCGGCGCCGAGGTGACGGCTCCGAACAGCAGGCTGACGAACTCGACCGATCGACCCGGTTCAACCTCATTCCTGGCGATCTGGCCGGAAATGTGATCCACCTGATTCTGCGCCGACCTGAAGAATTGCTCCGCCTGCCCGCGCTGGGAACTGATTATCAATTCCGCTTTTTGCGCCAGCAATTCCGCGGTGTTCTGATAGCCGACGATGAGACCGATGCCCAACACGCCGGCGACAGCCGTGAGCACAAAGAAACCGAGCCCAAGGCCGAGCGCGACCGACATGGACGCGTGCCAGGCACGTCTCACCTTCTTTCCCGACTGCTTTGCCATTCCCCTTACCGGGAGGCAGGTCGTTCCCCTCAAAAGGCAAAACCATGAGGGTGCCTCATTGAAAGAAGAAGCCCCCCTCTTTCATTGTTGTCCCCGCGTGCAAGGCAATACTAGCCGAAACTACGCATATCGGAAATCAGCAAGGACTCTCCGTGGCGGTTGCCGGGTTCAGCCAGGCAAGGTCCGACGCGAGAGAGAGGGTGAGCGGCCCTGGCGAAATATCGTGTCCCCGGTGACCGTTCCGGGTCGGAACCGAGAGTCAGAGACCTTGGCAATAGGGGTCCGCCGTGCGGGGTTGAGCGGACACCCAAGCATGGAATGTCCGGATGGGGATGGAAAGCCGACGCGTGAGAAAGCCGGACTGGACCGCCGGTCCTAGCCAGGACCGGACTCGTGCGATATCGTTTGAGCGACCATGTGTGGCCGCATGACTGGTCTATACAAAGAATTTCAACCGCGCGGCCGGTTCCAGTTGACAAATAGCGAGCAAGGCTACCTATCCGTTCTGGCCCTGTCCAGCCAATAGGCTACACCTGCAAATCCAAGATATGTCACCATGGCGAACGCAAACAAGCTATGAAAATTCGGTGGTGGCGGGCCGAACAAATTGCCGAGATTGATCAGTAAGAGAGTAATCACAAACAGCGGCATTCCGTATCTGGCGAGCTTGAAACCGTGTCGTGGCTTGGTCGCCCGCATGTAGAGCCACAAGCCACCAAGCAGAAGGACCATTTCGAGCACAAACGTGATGGGCGCGTTGTGCCAAAAACCCAAACCCACCTTAATTGAGGCATCTGTTGATAGCGGAAGATCGGGCGTATGGACAATGAGGTCGAAAACCCAGTGCGAAAAAACCGAGGCGGCAAAGACTAGCGCTATTGATATCTTCCGCGGTCGCTTGGTCCCGAGAACGAAGAGTGCCAGTACAAAGACGAGAGCCGACCACAACAACGACGCAAGGAGACTGTGGGTATAGGGCATATAGTCAAGGCTAAAATGAGTCGATTCCGTAAAGCCCGGAACGATACGCATTCGCTCGACCCCCGCCAATACCAAGGGAAAGAAAAGAATGTCGACGAACTGGACACCCAAGAAGAGCAACCACAGAGAGGCTTTTCTCTCCACGCTGTTGAGCGCCAATGCAGCGCCGTAGTGGCCGATATACATCTCAAGCCTTCTGCACGTTGTTAGGCGCGCATTGGCATCACTCTACGGATGGCAACTTTCGATGTCTATGGAAGATGGTTGGCAATTGTCCGCTCTGGGTCACGACCGGTAGTCAGAGGCTCGCCCGAAACTAGTCCGCTAAGCGGGGTTGAGCGGACGCCGTAGCTCGAAATGTCCGGTTAGGGACTGAAAGCCGACGAGTGAGAACGCAGCCCTGAACCGCCGGTCCTAGCCAGAAGGCGACATTGATGGTTCATGGAGAAACCCACTTTGGCACATTGCGATGCCGTTGGATGGGAGCCGTCCGCTGCATCACAAGCGGTCGTCAAGCGCACCGGTCAGCAACGTTCGCAATACGGATAAAGCGGACGTTACTGAAAATCCGCAGCTCAGCTCCTGCTACTCCAAGTGCGCGTCAAAAAACTCGTAAAGCTCGCGCTGAGCGTCTGCCGCTTCCGGCACGGGACGCAGCAAGTTCTGCATGTAGTCTCCGTGAACCTGGCCGTCATAAACATGAAGATCCGCCTCTACACCGGATTTTCTCAGTGCCCGGTGCATTCGCACGGTATCGCTTAGCAAAAGATCCCGTGTTCCAGAGATCAGGATGGTCGGTGGAAAACCAACGAGATCGCCGTTTACCGGTGACAGGAGCGGGTCCGATAGATCCGCATTACCGGCGTACTGTTCAATGGTGCCAGCGATCATCGAGCCTTCCTCACGAGCACCCAAGGGATCAAGACCAGCCATCGTATGCCATGTATCGGAGACGTTCTCCACGTCCGTTGCTGGCGTACCGGCAAAGACTGCTCCCGGAAGCGGGGCTCCCATAGCCTTGAGTTTCAGGGTCGTTGCAAGGGCGATGTTTCCACCAGCAGATGTGCCGAACAGCGCAGTTTTTGATGCGTCCTGATTCTGGGTTACCTCCTGCCAAACGACCACTGCGTCGTCGATAGCTGCCGGGAAAGGATGCAGCGGCGGGCGCCGATAGTCTACTGACACCACCTTGACGCCAAGCCCACTGGCCATCCAGACCGCTTCACGCAAAGCACTATCTCCACCGCCAAATACCCATGCTCCGCCATGTGTGTGAATAAATACCCTGTCGCCCCAGCGCTCGTTGATCTCATTGGGCGTCACAACGTAGGTCCGAACGCCAGCGATTTCAGTGACTTCATAGCTCGCCCCGTTGTGCGCGGCGGCCGCACGACCGAGTTTTTCGCCCGCCACGTCGAACAGCGCCTGGAATTCCAGCCAAGCCTCCGTCGTCTCGGGCCCAGGAATGAACGGCGGGATCTGCCGCTCCTTAACGACTTCGAGCATCTCCGGAGAGAGGCCGACGGGGGCGGGGATGGTGCGCTCGCCCAGCGTCGTGACGCCTGGGAAGATTGGCGGCAGCTCCTGAGAGAGTGAGGGCGCCACAACTGCAATCGTCAAAGCAACGCTGACAGGCACAGCGAGGGTTTTGCCAAGTTTCACAGCTTTTCTCCCAATGACTTGTTGGAATGTGTTGGCCACGGCAATTAAGCAAAAGTTACCCTCGATGTCGCTACTTTCTTAGGTGATCACTTCTTGACCAACAGCGACCATCGAGGAGCCGCCTCTAATCAACCAGACTCGGGACAGGCCGAACATGCGGCCCGCCCGTTTCGTTAGCGTCCGCTCTCAGCTCATCAGCCCACTGCGCTCCGACCGCAATAGGCATTTTACGATGACCGATTCGGGTCATTTGCCGTCGTTAGGATGGCGTCCCGCCTGTGTCCGCTGCTTTTTGCAGAGCCGACGTGTCTACGTCAGAATTATCACAAGACCATTTGACCTGATTTGCAGATGGAGCCATATCCATCCTATGAATACGAGCCGCTACAGCTACTTCCGCATATGTACCTGACCAACACCC
>CP070634.1:1537740-1541299 GCA_020356105.1 Rhodospirillales bacterium
GAAGGCCAGTTCCGCGCCGCCCTGGTAGAGGACCCCGAACAGGAAGCTCGCCAGCACGATGCCGATCGGATGGTTGCGGCCCATCAGCGCGACGGCGATGCCGGCGAAACCGTTGCCGGCGGTGAAGTTCAGGATCAGCCGGTGCTGCACGCCCATGATCTCGTTGACCGCAACGAGGCCCGCCAGCATGCCGGAGAGGCACATGGTGGTCACGATCAGCCGCTTCGTGCCGATGCCGGCATAGAGCGCGGCGGTCGGGTTGTGGCCGGCTGCGCGCAGCTCGTAGCCCCAAGGCGTGCGCCACAGGAAGACCCAAACCCCGACGCAGGCCACCAGCGCCAGCACGAAGGACAGGTTGAGCGGCGAGGCGGCGGTGCCGATGCCGATCCATCCCAGCACCTCGTGCACCTTCGGCAGGAGGGCCGCTTCGGCGAAGGGCCGCGTTTCGGGCGACATCTGGCCCGGCATGATCAGCACGTTGACCAAGAGGTAGACCATCAGCGCCGCCGCGATGAAATTGAACATGATGGTGGTGATGACGATATGGCTGCCGCGATAGGCCTGCAGCCAGGCGGGTATGAAGGCCCATGCCGCGCCGAACAGGCCGGCCGCGGCGATCCCGATCGGCACGAGAAGCCAGCCCGGCATGATCGCATCGAAGGCGAGGAAGGCGAGGCCGACGCCGAGCCCGCCGATATAGGCCTGGCCCTCGCCGCCGATGTTGAACAAACCGGCATGGAAGGCGACCGCCACCGCGAGCCCGGTGAAGATGAAATTCGTTGTGTAATAGAGGGTGTAGCCCAGCGCCTCCTCATAACCGAAGGCACCGATGAGCAGCCATCGCACCGCCTCGAACGGGTTCTCGCCGACAACCAGGACGACGAGGCCGGACGCCACCAGCGCCATCAAGAGGTTGATCATCGGCAGGACACCGACATCGACCCAGCGGGGCAGCGGAACGTAGGGCGCGGTGCTCATGCCGGCGCATCCCGGCGAGGCGATTGCGTGGCCCCTTCATGGGCGTTGGCCATCATCAGGCCGAGCGTCCGCTCATCGGCCCGCGCCCCGTCGACCTCGCCGACGATCCGGCCCTCGAACATGACCAGGATGCGGTCGGCCAGCGACATGATCTCGTCGAGCTCGACCGAGACCAGGAGGATCGCGCAGCCGCCGTCGCGGAATTCGCGCAGCTGGCGGTGTATGAATTCGATCGCGCCGATATCGACGCCGCGAGTTGGCTGGCCGACGAGCAGCAGATCCGGGCGTCTTTCCAGTTCGCGCGCGAGGATCAGCTTCTGCTGGTTGCCGCCCGACAGATTGGCCGAGCGCAGCGACGGGTCGCGCGGTCGCACGTCGAAATTCTCCATCAGCCCCCGGCAATGGGCGGCGATCCGGTCCATCCGGTACAGCATGCGGGACATCAGCGCCGGATCCCGCTGATAGCCGAGGATCGCCGATTCCTCGGCACGAAAGGCGGTGATCAGGCCCATGCGGATGCGGTCCTCGGGCACATGCGCGACGCCGAGCTCGCGCATGCGCCTGGGATCGGCCCGGCGGTCCGGCGAGAAATTCGTGCCGTGCACGTCGATACTGCCGGCGTCGAACGGCATGATCCCCGCCAGCGCCTGCAAGAGTTCGCCCTGGCCGTTGCCCGAGACCCCGGCGATGCCCACGATTTCGCCGCGCCGCACCGTGAGGCTGACGTCGTCGACGCGCGGCACGTTCTGGACGTCCCGGACCACGAGATTGCGCACGGTCAGGACGGGCGCGCCGGGGCCGGCGCCGGGCTGGCGCCGTCCCATTCCCACCTTGCGGCCGACCATCAACTCGGCCAGTTCCTCCTCGTTGGTGTCAGCCGTGCGGCGCACCGCCACGATCTCGCCGGCGCGCATCACCGAGACCGAATCCGTGACCGCCATGATCTCGCGCAGTTTGTGGGTGATCAGAACGATCGTCGTGCCGCGGTCGCGCAATGTGCGGAGAATCCGGAACAGCTGGTTGGTCTCCTGCGGCGTCAGCACGCCGGTCGGCTCGTCGAGCACCAGCACCGCGGCGCCGCGGAACAGCGCCTTGAGGATCTCCACCCGCTGCAATTGCCCGACCGGCAGGTCGCCGGCGACGGCGTCGGGGTCAACCTTCAGGTCATATTCCTGCTCGAGGTGCTCGAGATCCGCCCGCGCCCTCTCGATCGAGCTCTCGATCAGCGCGCCTTCCTCGGCGCCGAGGACGATGTTCTCGAGCACCGTGAACGTGTCGACCAGCATGAAGTGCTGATGCACCATGCCGATGCCGCGCGCGATGGCGTCCCGCGACGAACGGATGGACGCCGGCGTGCCGTTAACGAGAATGTCCCCGGAATCGGCCTCGTAGAAACCGTAAAGGATGCTCATCAGCGTCGACTTGCCGGCGCCGTTCTCGCCGACGATGCCGTGAATTTCCCCCCTTGCGACGGCAAGGCTTATGTCGCGGTTGGCCTGGACCCGGCCAAACGCCTTGTTGACGTTGCGGAACTCGATGGCCGGGGCGGACGGAGGAACGGTGCCGTCCGTTCCCCCGGACCCTGGCGGCTGCCCTGCCGTCATGCCGGCCCCTCGGGGCTAACGGAGGCCGGCCGTCAATACACGCACTTGTTGTCCGCCATATAGTCGTGGACCGTGATCTTGCCGGCGATGATGTCGGCGCGGGCGGTCTCGACCGCGCCCTTCATCTTGTCGGTGATCAGCACCGCGTTGTGCTCGTCCAGCGCCCAGCCGACACCGTCATCCTTGAGGCCGAGCACCTTGATACCGCCCTTCCAGGTGCCGTTCTTGGCTTCCATGAAGGTCGTGTAGGCGGCGACGTCGACGCGCTTGAGCATCGAGGTCAGCATGGTGCCCGGATGCAGGTAGTTCTGGTTCGAATCGACGCCGATCGCAAGCTTGCCGGCATCCTTCGCCGCCTGGTAGACGCCGACGCCGGTGCCGCCTGCGGCCGCGTAGACGACGTCGACGCCGCGATCGAACTGGCTGCGCGTCAGCTCCGCCCCGCGACCCGGATCGTTCCATGCCGATGGCGTGGTCCCGGTCATGTTCTGGATGATTTCCGCATTCGCGTTGACGTGCTTGACGCCCTGCTCGTAGCCGCAGGCGAAGCGGCGGATCAGCGGAATGTCCATGCCGCCGACGAAACCGACCTTACCGGACTTCGACGCCATTGCGGCCAGCATGCCGACCAGGAAGGATCCTTCATGCTCGTTGAACAGGATCGCTTGCACGTTTGGCGCCTCGACGAAACCGTCGATGATGGCAAAGCGCGTGTTCGGGAATTCCCTGGCAACCTTCTCGATGGCCGGCGCCTGGGCGAAACCGACGCCCAGAACGGGGTCGGCGCCGCGCTGGGCCATCTTGCGGATCGCCTGTTCGCGCTGGGTCTCGTTGGTGACCTCGAACTCGCGATAGGAAATGCCGGTCTCTTCGTTGAAGCGGACGACGCCGTCATTCACACCCTGGTTGAAGGATTTGTCGAACTTGCCGCCCATGTCGAACACGACGGCGGGCTTGATCTCGTCGGCGCTTGCCGC
>CP070634.1:1541399-1554060 GCA_020356105.1 Rhodospirillales bacterium
GCGAGGCGCGCGTATTTGGCGTCCTGCCCGCCGATCTCGAAGATGGTGTCGACGCGCGGATCGTAATAGAGCGCGCCCTCGGCATGGGCGACAATCTCGTTGAGGATGTAGACGCTCTCGGGGCCGTAACAGGTCGACAGCAAGGAGCCGACAATCTCCCGGCCGCTGCCGGTCGCGCCGAACGCAACCACCGGAAACGCGCCGGCCGCGCTGTCGACGAACCGTGCCATCAGCGCCTGGGCGGCGG
The DNA here is from genome assembly GCA_020356105.1 of Rhodospirillales bacterium. Lineage (GTDB taxonomy): Bacteria > Pseudomonadota > Alphaproteobacteria > UBA8366 > JADFVY01. Next base: position 1,541,647 of record CP070634.1, read on the forward strand.
CCACCGGCTGGCCGTTGGTGTTGACATAGGCCTCCCAGACGACCTCCCGCCTCTCGCAGTCCAGCGCCACGACCTTGGAGCCCGTCGAGCCGATGTCGAAGCCGAGGATCAGCCCCCCGGAGCCAACCGCGGCCGTCGCCGGGTCCGCCTGCCGGGTCATGCGCCCGACCCGGCCGAGGTAATCGGACAGGGCCGGCACCGTCTCCAGGTGGTGGGCTTGCTGCGGCGCCATGATCGCATCGAGGGCGGGCAGCGGCCCGGGGCGCTCGGCCGCCATCAAAGCGCATCCGAGAGCCTCGAAGAAGAGCGCGTCCTCTTCTTCGATCTCGACGAAGCTCATGCCGTGCCGTTCGAGGAAGGCCCGGAAATTGTCCCTGATCCGTCGCGAGCGGCTCACCCCGCCGACCAGCATGACCTCCGGCGGGCTGAGACGCGGCTTGATCAGGACCTGCACGTTCTCGCAGACCGCGTCGTACAGGCCTGCGAGGATACGCGAGCAGCTCTCGCCCTTGTTGGCGAGATGCGTCATGTCGGTCTTCAGGATCACCGGACAGCGACCGGACAGGGCGGCGGGCTCGGCTTCGCCCTCGACCAGGGCGCTCGCCTCGGCGATCCCGAGATCGAAGCGCTCCACAAGCTGGCGGAGGAAATTGCCGGTTCCCTGGGAACAGCGGGAGTTCTCGCGAAACACCTCGGCACCGCTGTCCCGCAGTTCCAGCACCGAGAAGCCGTGACTGCCGATCGACACCACGGTGCCGGCCCGCTCGCCCCGCAACCGGCGCAACGCCGAGACCTGGGCCTGCTTGATCGGGATGCGCGGCAGGCGGAGCTCGCGGCTGATCCGGCCGCAGGCCGCCGCGCCGGCGAGGCCGTCCCACGCCCAGTCCCCGAGCAGCCGGGCGAGCGCCGGGCCCGGTGCCTTGCGGTGTTCGACCAGCTGCTGGCGGGTGCGCTCCAGCACGCCGTTGCGGCGGGTCAGCTCGACCGCTTTGATGGTCTCCGCGCCGACGTCAAGGCCGATGAAGCGCTGCGGCGTCGTGGCGTTGTTGATCGTCATGCTGCCATCCTGGATTGCAATGGCACGGTCCGGAGAAACCGGTGCGATGGGATAAGCATCGGCGGGGATGGCGCGGGCCGTCATTGATCCAAATCATTTGATTAAAATGCCGCGGATTGGCCCGCGCCGGCGGTGAAACGGGCCAAAGCCGGCCGCGACCCCGAGGTCGCGCCGACGCGCAACGCGACTGGAGCGCCGCGGCTGCACGCATGGTTCGGGGCGCCACGCGACGCCGGACCGTTGCCATCGCAACGGCCTTACGCCATCAGATGGGCCGGCGACTACCGTGCGCTCGGATAGCGGACCTGCGGGCCCGGCGCCAGCTGGGACTTGTCCGAACCGTCGAGGTTCACCTCGAACAGCAGCAGATCGTTCCCGTAGCTTCCCGTCGCCGCATCGTACGATTTGGCGGCCACGTAAAGCTTGTTGTCCGACCGGGCGAAGTCGAAACTGTGGACCTTGCCGCTGCCGCCCAGGGCCGGCCCCATCATGAATGAGCCGAGATTGCTCCAGCTTCCCGTAAGGATAACATGGATCACTTCCGGATATCCCGCGGCAAGCATGACGGTCCTGCGATAGGCCAGCTTGGTCTGATCGTGCGAGACGACGGGACTGCCGCAGCGCGTGTTCGGCGGCGGACAGTTGGTGATCGGGGTCTCCGGGACGCTCCGGTCGACGGGCAAGACATAGAGATTGCCATTGCGCTGGTACACGAGCCCGTTGCCATTGTCGTAGAAATCCAGGCCGCCATCGGCCTGCGGCGTCGGCGTTCCCAGGTCGAAGGGGGTGAAGTCGGGGTTGAGGACCCTGAGGTCGGACCCGGCCCGGAACGCAAGCTGTCCCTGCGTGGACCACCGGGGATACGATTTGTCGACGGGATCGCTCGTGACCTGCTGCAGAGATCCCGCGTCACCGATCGTCATGACGAAGACCTGCCGGACCGGCGGTGTCCCGACCGTCCGAACGAATGCGACCCTGTTTCGGTCGAACGAAACGTCGGGCTGCATGGCCTCGGGGCCCGTGATGGTGGTGATCGAGTTGCCGGGCCGCGCGAGTTGAAGCAGCTGCCGCGCACCGCCGTTTTCCGAGTCGAAAACCACCTTGGTGCACCCTGTCAGCGCTACGAGCAGGCCGACAGCGAGGAGGGAAACAAATCGAGTCATGGTGAAATCGCCTCCTGATTCAGGTTTGTCGCCGTCCCGGACCCGCCGTAACCCTGCTTTTTTTCGACTGAGGAAGCAATGACGCCACTCTATCTGCGAACGAAACCGAAGTAAACAATGCCCGTTCCGGTCGCACCGGCGGGCGGTATCGCGGCCTGCGCTCATCGGTACCTGGCGACCGCCGGCCGCCCGTCCGCTAGCCCCCGGCGGCGTGTCCCGGGCGCGAGCGACGGATCGCGCGGGAGAGGATGATCACCGGGATGATGCCGGCGAGCACGATGGTCAGGGCCGGCAACGCGGCCTCGGCGATTCGCTCGTCGCTGGCATACTCGTAGGCGCGCGTGGCGAGCGTCTGGAAATTGAAGGGACGCAGGAGGATGGTGGCGGGCAGCTCTTTTAGGACCTCGACGAAGACGAGCGTGGCACCAGCCAGCACGCCGCCACGAATCAGCGGCAGGTGGACCCGCCACAGCGTACCCGCCGGCCCGGTGCCCAGCGTGCGGGCGGCGCCGTCCATGCTGGGAGTCACGCGGGTCAACGCCGAGTCGACGGCGCCGTTGGCCAGCGCCATGAAGCGTACGACATAGGCGAAGATCAGCGCCGCCACGGTGCCGCTGAAGACGAGGCCGGTGGAGATGTCGAACGTCGCCTCCATGACGGCGTCGATCGCATGGTCGAGATAGGCGAGCGGCGGCACCGCGCCGACCGCAAGGACCGAGCCGGGGATCGCATAGCCGATACTGGCGAAACGGGTCAGCCCGGCCAGCAGGCGGCCGCCGTTGAGCCGCACCCCGTAGGCGAGGAACACGGCCGCCGCGATACAGACGAAGGCGGCCAGCCCCGCCAGCATAAGGCTGTTCCACAGATCGGTTGCGAAACGGGCGTCGAGCCCGCCGGCGAGGTTGGCGAGGGCGTAGTCGCCCAGCACCGCCGCCGGGATCGCAAAGCCGAGGATGATCGGCGCCGCGCACGCCCCGACCGCGGCCCATTTGCGCCAGCCGGACAAGTGATAGCCGGGCAGCTCTCGGTAGCGGGTGGTGGTCTGGTGGTAGCGCTGGTCGCGACGCGAACGACGCTCGATCCAGATCAGCGCCAGCACCAGGACGAACAGCGTCGCCGCCATCTGCGCCGCCGCCGGCTCGTTGACGTCAAGCCAGACCCGGTAGATCCCGGTGGTGAAGGTGTCGACCGCGAAATACTGGACGGTGCCGAAATCGGCCAGGGTCTCCATCAGTGCCAGCGACAGGCCGGCGGCGATCGCCGGGCGGGCCAGCGGCAGCGCGACGGTAAAGAAACTCTCCCATGGCCCGCGGCCGAGGATCCGGCTAGCCTCGAGGAGGCAGACCGACTGCGAGATGAAGGCGGCGCGGGTCAGGAGATAGACATACGGGTAGAAGACCAGCGACATCATGGCGATCGCGCCATCGAGGCTGCGGATGTCGGGGAACCAGTAGTCGCGGGCACTGGTCCAGCCGAACAGCTCGCGCAGCGCGATCTGCACCGGCCCGGCGTATTCCAGGAGGTCGGTGTAGACGAAGGCAATGACATAGGCCGGTACGGCCAGCGGCAGCAGCAGCGCCCATTCAAAGATCCTGCGCCCGGGAAAACGGCACATCGAGACCAGCCAGGCCGGCCCGACCCCGGCCAGCAGCACGCCGACGGCAACTCCGATGAACAGGCGGATCGTATTGTAGAGATATTCGGGCAGAACGGTGGAGGCGAGGTGGGTCCAGACACCGTCATCCGGCGCCAGCGCCATCGCGAAGACGGCGAGCACCGGGCTCGCGACGACCACCGCGAGGATAACCGCGCCGACCGTCCAGGCATCGAGACGGGGACGGCGCCAGCGCCGTCCCCGCCATTCGGGTCCCTGGATGTCCCCCACAGCCGCCATGCGGCGTTACCTCTCGCTCGATGCCCGGTTGGCCGGGCGCGGGTCCATGATCTCTTACCGGTAGCCGGCGCGGTCGTAGATCAGGACCGCCTGCGGCACCAGCTCGGCGATTTTCCACAGATCGGTGTCGTCGGCCTTGAACTTGCCCCAGGAGGCGACCTCCGGGTCCCATTCGACGCCCGGCTTAACCGGATATTCGTAATTGCTCGCGGCGTAGTAGCTCTGCGCCTTGTCGGAGCTGAGAAACTCGATCAGGCGGATTGCGTTCGCGCGGTTCTTGGCGTGTTTGGCGACGCCGGCGCCGGAGATGTTCACATGCGTGCCGCGGTCGTCCTGGTTGGGGAACACGACGTCGATCGCGGCGGCCCATTCCTTCTGGACCGGCTCGGCCTCGTTATGGCGCATGGCGCCGATGTAATAGGTGTTGATCAGCGCGACGTCGCATTCGCCCTGCCAGATCGCCTTGACCTGGGCGCGGTCGTTGCCCTGGGGCTTGCGTGCAAGATTGGCCTTCACGCCGCTGGCCCATTGCTGCGCCGCGTCCTCGCCCTTGGCCGCGATGATCGAGGCCAGCAGCGACTTCATGTAGACATGGCCCGATGAGCGGGTGCAGATGCGCCCTTTCCATTTCGGATCGGTGAGATCCTCGTAGCGGGTGATCTCGCCCGGCTTCACGCGCGCATTCGAATGCACGATGACCCGGGCCCGCACGGTCAATCCGAACCATTTGCCGTCCGGGTGCCGGTACTGCGCCGGGATGTTGGCGGCAAGAACGTCCGATTTCACAGCCTGGAAGGTATCGGCCTCGACATGCTGACGCAGGGTTGCGATATCCGCCGTCAGCACGGCGTCGACCGCGCTGTCCTCGCCTTCCGCCTGCATGCGTTTGAGAATGCCGCCCTTGACATATTGCACGTTGACCTTGATCCCGCTGTCTTTCGTGAAGGCGTCGAGCAGCGGGCGAATCAGAAATTCCTGGCGGTAGGAATAGAGATTGACCTCGCCGCCATTCGCCGCGGCCGGCCCGGCGAAGGTTGCGACCGCAACGGTCGCAGCGGCCGCCAGACTTGTGGATTTTTGTAGTATCGTCATGTTGTCTTCCGTTCGAACTGCCCGGCGCGCCGGCGGATCGGCCGCCGCGGCCCCGGATGTTGCACCAGAAAGCTGTCGCTGCGCCATTTAATTGCGAATAATTCTCAATTGCAATAGAAAAATGGTTGCGCCCCAGTAGGTTCGGGAAAAATACCTTATTCGTCAGATGGATATGGGTCCCGGGCAAATTGTCGCAGACCGTCCATGGCAGTCGGCGACCGCCCCGACCGCTCCATAACGGTCGGCGGCGCCGGCGGCCCGCCCTACCAATTCATCGCGTGCAGCATGAGCAGCACGTTATGCTCCCACATGGCGAGGTAATCGTCCGCGGGTCCACCGGGCCGTGACAGGCTGCCCGGGTAGAGCTCGCCCCCGATGCCGACCCCCGCCTCTTGCGCGATCATCCGGGCGAGGCGCTGGTCGGTCCCGTTCTCGACGAACACCGCCTTCACTGCGGCGGCGTGGATCTCGCCGACGAGACCCGCGATGCGCCGCGCCGAGGCCTGCGCCGCGCTGTCGGAGCCCTGGGGCGAGAGAATGCGGATGCCATAGTCCCGCGCGAGGTAGGCGAAGGCATCGTGGGTGGCCACCACCACCCTGTCCTCGGGGCGGATCAGCGGCAGCACGGTGTCCATCATCTCCTGCAACACCGAAAGCTTGGCCTCGAAGGCGGCGAGGTTTTCCTGGAACGCGCCGGCATGACGCGGCAGCGACGCGGCCAGGGCCTCGGCGATGACCCGCGCGTAAAGGCCGGCATTCTCGAGGCTGTGCCAGGCATGCGGGTCCGGCATGCCGCCGGCATCCACAATTGGCGTAACGTCGCGGCTGGCGATCACCACCGCGCCGCGATATCCGGACGCCGCCACAGCGCGGTCGAGCCAGCCCTCAAGGCCCAAGCCGTTGACGACGACAAGGTCGGCGCCGGCGAGCTGGCGCATGTCGTGCGGCCGTGGTTGCCATGCGTGCGGATCGGTCTCCGGCGGGACCAGGCTGGTGACGGTCACTTGGTCGCCGCCGACCTGGCGGGCGATATCGGCGACGACCGGGAAACTGGCGACCAGATCGAGGCGATCCTCGGCGCGCGCCGGCAACGCCGCGGCAACCAGGAGGAGCAGGAACAGTGCGCGTGTAAGAAGGCTATCCATGTCGATGCGGAACCTGTTGCCGGCGCCGCAGGACGCCGCCCTGCGACCCAATGAAGAGGGAACAACCATAGGCGACGCCCGCGGTCAGCACGATGGCGGGACCGGAGGGCACGCCGGCGTGCCATGAAATCAGAAGGCCGCCATAGCCCGTTGCCAGGGCGATTGCGACGGCCGCGACCACCATCTGCCAGACGCTGCGCGCCCACAGCCGCGCCGCCACCGCCGGCAGCACCATCAGTCCGAGCGCCATCAGCGTGCCAAGCGCCTGGAAGCCGGCCACAAGGTTCAGGACCACAAGGACGAGAAACAGCATGTGCCAACGCCCGCCGCCGCCGACCTGCGCCATGAATTCGGGGTCGAAACTCTCGGCGATAAGCGGTCGCCAGGACAGCGCCAGCACTGCGAGGGTCAGACCGGCGATGCCGACGACCAACGTCAGCGACATGGCGTCCACCGCGAGCACGTTGCCGAACAGCACATGGGTCAAATCGACGCTGTTGCCGGCAAGCGAGACGATCAGCACCCCGGCGGCCAGGGCAATGAGGAAGAACCCGGCGAGGCTCGCATCCTCCATCAAACCGGTCGCCCGCGAGGCCATGCCGGCGAGCAGCGCCACCACCAGCCCCGCGACGACGCCGCCCAGCGCCAGCGCGGGCAGCGACAATCCGCCGACAACGAAACCGAGCGCGGCGCCCGGCAGCACCGAATGGGCCAGCGCGTCGCCCATCAGGCTCATGCGCCGCAGCACCAGAAGCACGCCGATCGGGGCGCCGCCCAGCGCCAGCGCAATGCAGGCCGCCAGCGCCCGCTTCATGAAGGTGAATTCGGCGAACGGGGCAACGAGCAGGTCGTAAATCATGCGACCTGGCGGCCTCAGGCCGCGGCCCAGAAATTGCGGTCGGCGGCGCAGCGGTCGCAAAGATCGCGGGCCCGGCCCAGATTCTCGGAGGTAAGGACCGACGCCGTGGGACCGCAACCAACCGACTCGTGGGCGAGCAGCATGGTCCATCCGAAATGCTTATGGGCGAGTTCGAAATCGTGCAGCACCGTGACGACGATCCGGCCCTCCTGCTGCCAGCGCCGCATGATTTCCACCAGAAAAGCCGTGGTGTCGGAGTCGACATTCGCGAACGGCTCGTCGAGCAGCAGCGCCGCGGCATCCTGCAGCATGGCACGGGCAAACAGCACACGCCGGATCTGCCCACCCGACAGGGCGCCGATCGGCAAGTCGGCCACGTTCGTCAACCCGACCGCGGCGATCGCCGCCTCGATCTCGTCCCGCTGCGCTCCGGTCAACCGACGGACCCGCCCGCCGCGCGGCCACAGCCCCATCGCGACGACATCGCGCACGACAATCGGGAAGGTACGGTCGAAACCGGCATGCTGCGGCATATACGCGATCCTCTGCGTGGCGGTGCCGAGCAGGCGGATGCGACCGGATTTCGGCATCAGCAGGCCGGCGATGGTCTTCAAAAGGGTGGTCTTACCGCTGCCGTTGGGGCCGATCACGGCGCACAGCGCGCCGCCCGGGAATGCACCGGACACGCGGTGCAGGACATCGGCGCCGTCATAGGAGACGGTCAGTTCCTGAATGTCGATGGCAGGCGTCACCGGATCCCCATGCTTGGCTCACCCCGGGGTGGACGGGCTCGGGCCGAACGCCGCGCGCCCCGTGAATTGTTACGTTATAACATTCCAAAATCCGGTGGCCAGCGTTTTGTCGCGCGCGGATGGCGCGCGGGACGCGAGACCCCCGCCGCGTCGTCGGCATCGCGCGCGAGATGCCCGACGTGCAACGGAATCGCGAACACGACAAGATTCCGGATTTCACCTTGGTGGCTCTCTTGGCCCAAACGGCGGGGCGGCCGCTGCCGGAGTCAACGGCCGGTCAGCACGCTCAATTCGGCCCGCGCGGCAGGATCCGCCGCAGCATAACCGGCGTCAGCAGGGTCGTGACCACGCCTGTCAGGATCAGCGCCGAGTACAGGTTGGCGGTGACCGGATCGTCCCGGTTCACCGCCTCGAACAGTCCACCCTCCGCGGCGATGCTGATGACAACCAGCTCCACCGCGCCGCGCGCGCTCATCCCGGCGCCCACCGCCATGGCGCCGCGCCTGTCGCCACCGGTCAGCCACGCCGGCACGCCGGCCCCGCAAAACTTGCCGAACAACGCGACCGCAATTAGCAGGCCGAGGAACAGCGGGATCTCGATCACCGCGCCAAGCTCCACGCGCAGCCCGATCGAGGCGAAGAACAGCGGGCCCAGAAAACCGCTGGCCACGGCGCCGAAGACCAGCCGCATTTCGTTATAGGCCAGCGGCCCGACCCGGCTGCGCTCGAAATACAGGCCCGCCATGAAGGCGCCGAGGATCCAGTGCAGCCCGAGCGCCTCGGCCAATAGCCCATAGCCGAGGCCGACCCCGCACAGCACGCTGAACTCGAACGACGCCGCCTGCATGGCCCTAAGCCGACGACTGACACGCGGATACACATGCGCGCCGAGCGCCACGGTCACGCCGAAGAAGATGGCGACCCGGGCCAGCAGCCAGAAATGATCCGCAAGACCGGGGGCGTTCCCGGTCTGGATCATTGCCAATACGATCGCCAGCAGTACCAGCCCGATCACGTCGTCGATGATCGAGGCCGACACGACCGCGCGGCCGTACCAGGTGTGGAGAACCCCGAATTCTTCAAAGATCTTCACCGTCGCGGGGATCGACGAAATCGAGAGGGCGACGCCGACCAGCAGGCAAAGAACGAGCTTGTGGCCGCTGTCGGGCAGGAACGCCCAGGCCAGCGCGAACCCGCCCGCCAGCGGCAGCACGACGCCGCCGGCCGCGACGGCGAGCGATCCCGCCTGGCGCTCGGTCAGCTCGCGCGGCTCCAGCTCGATGCCGGCCAGCAGGACGAGGCAGAAGATCCCCGCATTGGCCACGTAATCCAGCACCTCGCTGTGCGCGAGCTGCGCGAGGAACGGGATCTGCGTGCCGAACACCAGCGCCGCCGCCGCAAGCGCGATTCCGGCGAGGATCTCACCGACCGAGGCCGGCTGGCCGATCCGCTCGGCGACCTCCCCGAAGCTGCGAGCGAGGAACAGCAGCAGCAGCAATTCGATGAAGACGGTCACGGTATGGCCTCCCCAATCTGAGCCGGGCCGACGGGGAACTGTCCGGCCGCTGCGATCGACCTCCTTGGGCCGCCCGGCGCCGCGGGCGTCGGATCGATAATCCGTCGCCACCTCCCGTTGCCATCAGGCCGGGCGGCGCCGAGTAGGCGGATCTATTCCTCCAGCGACATCAATGAGGCGTTGCCGCCGGAGGCTGTCGTATCGGTGCTGACCACCCGCTCGGTGGCGAACCGGTGCAGGTAGTGCGGCCCGCCCGCCTTCGGGCCGGTGCCGGACAGACCCTCGCCGCCGAACGGCTGTACCCCGACGACGGCGCCGATCTGGTTGCGGTTGACGTAGGCATTACCGACGCGAATCCTCTCGACGATGCGGCGTATGGTCGAGTCGACGCGGCTGTGCACCCCCAGCGTGAGACCGTAACCGGTGGCGTTGATATCATCGAGCACCTGGTCAAGCCGGGCATCGTCGTACCGCACCACGTGCAGGATCGGGCCGAACACCTCGCGATCGAGAATCGCGACCGAGTCTATCTCGTAGGCACGCGGCGCAAAGAAGCAACCGTGCTCGCAGTCGGCGCCGAGCGACACCGCGCAGAGGAGCCTCGCCTCCCTGTCCATGCGGTCGGCATGGGCCTGGAGCACGCCTCGCGCCTCCTCGTCGATCACCGGCCCGACATCGGTCGACAGCAGCGCCGGATCGCCGACCTTGAGCTCGCGCATCGCGCCAGACAGCATCTCGATGGTGCGGTCCGCCACATCGTCCTGGACGAACAACACGCGCAGCGCCGAGCAACGCTGTCCCGCGCTGCGGAATGCGGAGGCCAGCACGTCGCGCACCACCTGTTCCGGCAGCGCCGAGGAATCGACGATCATCGCGTTCTGGCCGCCGGTCTCGGCGATCAGCGGGACGATCGGCCCGTCGCGCGCAGCAAGCGCCCGGTTGATCAGACGCGCCGTGTCGGTGCCGCCGGTAAACGCCACGCCGGCGATGCGCGGGTCTCCGACCAGGGCGCCGCCGACCGTGGCGCCGTCGCCCGGCAGCAGGTGCAGGACATCGCCGGGCACGCCGGCCTCGTGCAGAAGTCCAACGGCGCGAGCCGCCATGATCGGCGTCTGCTCCGCCGGCTTGGCCAGTACGGTATTGCCGGCGGCCAGCGCGGCCGCGAGCTGGCCGGTGAAGATCGCCAGCGGGAAGTTCCAGGGGCTGATGCACACGAAGGCGCCGCGCCCGTGCAGCGCGATCTCGTTGCGCTCTCCCGTCGGGCCGGGAAGCTCCACGGGACCGGCGAATTCCGCGCGGCACCGGCCGGCGTAATAGCGCAGGAAATCGACCGCCTCGCGCACCTCGGCGATGCCGTCATTCGCGGTCTTGCCGGCTTCGCGGCAGGCGATCGCCATCAGCACGGCGGTGTGCGCCTCATAGAGATCCGCGGCCCGCTCCAGCATTGCGGCGCGGTCCGGCGCCGGCGTGCGGTCCCATGCCGGCTGCGCCGCCACCGCGCCATCCAGCGCCTCCGCCACGTCCCGCGCGGCGGCCTCGGCCACCACGCCAACATCGCGGCGGCGGTCCGCCGGATCGCTGACCGCGCGGCCGCCCTCGCTGCGCAGCTCGCCGTTAACGATCGGCCCGGCCCGCCAGGCGTCCTCGGCGGCCTTCGCCATGTCGGCGGCAAAGCGGGTCAGCACCGTCGGGTCGTTGAGGTCGACACCGGCAGAATTGCGGCGCGACGGACCATACAGCGCCACCGGCAGCGGGATCGACGGATGCGCCTTGTGGGCCAGCCGCCCCACCGCGGCGATCGGATCGGCGATGATCTCGTCGATATCGGTCTCGGCGTCGACGATGCGGTTGACGAAGGAGGTGTTGGCGCCGTTCTCGAGCAGGCGGCGGACCAGATAGGCGAGCAAATCCTCGTGGCTGCCGACCGGCGCATAAATGCGGCAGGCCTGCCCCCTGCCCGCCTCTCCGACGATCTGGTCATAGAGATCCGAGCCCATGCCGTGCAGGCGCTGGAACTCGAAATCCCTCGAGGCGCCCGCCAGCTCGAGCACGGTGGCCAGCGTATGGGCGTTGTGCGTGGCGAATTGCGGGTAGAAGGCGTCGGCGTTGGCGAACAGCCGCTTCGCGCAGGCGATGTAGGACGCGTCGGTCGAGGCCTTGCGCGTGAACACCGGGTAGCCGGCCAGCCCCAGCTCCTGGCTCCACTTAATCTCGCTGTCCCAGTAGGCGCCCTTCACCAGCCGGACCATGAGCCGCCGTCCGTGCCGGCGCGCCATGTCGGCGAGCCAGTCGATCAACGGCAGGCCGCGCTTCTGGTAGGCCTGCACGGCGAGTCCGAAGCCGGCCCAGCCGCCGAGCGCCGGGTCGCCGGACACCGCCTCGATAACATCGAGCGAGAGATCGAGCCGGTCGGCCTCCTCGGCATCGACGCAAAAGCCGATGTCGGCGGCCCTGGCGCGGGCGGCGAGGTCGTTGAGCCGCGGCACCAGCTCCGCCATCACGCGATCCCTGTGGGCGAACTCATAGCGCGGATGAAGGGCCGACAGCTTGACCGAGATGCCCGGCGCCGCGACCGGGCCGCGCCCGGCGGCCCGCGCGCCGATCGCCTCGATGGCGCGGACATAGGCCTCGAAATAGCGGTCGGCGTCGTCCATGGTCCGCGCCGCCTCGCCCAGCATGTCGTAGGAGTAGCGGTAGCCGCGCTTCTCGGCCGTGCCCGCGCGGTCCAGCGCCTCGGCGATGGTCCGGCCCATGACGAACTGGCGGCCGAGGATCCGCATGCCCCGGACGACGGCCTGGCGGATCACCGGCTCGCCGCTGCGCGCGAGTAGCCGGCCCAGCGTGCCGGTGAAATCCTTCGCCGCCTGTTCGCTGTCGAGGTTGACGACGCGGCCGGTCAGCATCAGCGCGAAGGTGGAGGCGTTGACGAACAGCGA
>CP070634.1:1554160-1560662 GCA_020356105.1 Rhodospirillales bacterium
TGGAATGTTGCCCCGCGACGCAACACCGCGAACGCAAGGATTGGCATGGTCGACATCGCCGGACGATTTCGCCGTTTCATTCCCCGCAGGGTGTCGATGTTCTTCATGCGCACCCTGTTCGGACTCATGCCGGACGGGCGCAGGCCCGGGCGCAGCGTAGCGCACAACCGGGCGCTGCTGGCGACCCGCTATCTGCACGGCGACGGCATCGAGATCGGCGCGCTGGGACGGCCGCTGCCGTTGCCGCCCGGCGCGCGGGCGCGGCAGGTCGACCGCCTGTCGAAAGACGACATGTCGGCGCATTACCCGGCGATGGCGAAGAAGCGGCATGTGCGTCCGCCCGATATCGTCGACGACGGCGAGACGCTGGCCAGCATTCCCGACGTCTCGCAGGATTTCGTCGTCGCCAACCACGTGATCGAGCATTTCGAGGACCCGATCCGCTTCCTGCACAATGCCTGCCGCGTCCTGAAGGCCGGCGGCATCCTGTTCCTTGCGATACCCGACAAGGAGAGGACCTTCGACCGCAACCGGCCGGTCACGCCGTTCGACCATCTGGTATCGGATTTCGAGAATGGCGCGCAAATCTCCCGCGCGGCCCATTACCGGGAATTCGTCCAGCTGGCCGAGCTTCCCGTCGGGGCGGAATCGTGGACCACCGAGGCGGAGTGCGAGACCCGAGCGCAGACGCTGATGGACCAGGATTACAGCATCCATTTCCACGTGTGGGACAGGTTCGCCGTGATGGATCTCGTCCTCAAGGTGCGCGAGCGGTTCGGCCTGCCGCTGATGCCCGAGGCCATACTGTCGACAGGCGATGAGGTGATACTGGTGCTGCGCAAGGGCGGAGATGGCACCGCGGGCTAGCCAATCGTTGCCGGCGCTGTGAACCCGGAACGGCAGCCGGGGAGTTCAGAGCTTGCGCAATCTCGGCCCCGTAGTTCGCTGTGTTTCTTGAATGCGACTGGCCCGTTGTGTCGGAAAGGGTGAGCTCAGGGCTTTAGGGCTATGACATATGTTGTCGAGGCCATCAGATAGGCCTTGTCGATATGCTTGCGATCACGGTCCACGCGCCGGATGAACGGCACCGCAAGCCGCCACATGCGTTTGAATGCCCAGCGCGAAAATCCGGTCAGGTAATAAAAGATAAACTGATCCACGAGTTGCGTTATCGCATAGGCCGGCCCCGTGCTGACGCCATCTTCGGCTATCGTGAAACCCTGGCGCTCAAAAAGCCGCCGATGACCCGACAAAGTGTAGTTCTGATAGTGATCGGGATAGCCGTGATAGACAAAAATAAACGGGGACGACGAAAAGACTCCGCAACCCGGCTTGAGAACACGGAACATCTCCTGCACGGCCTTATCGGGCGTGTGAAGATGTTCGATGACGGCGCTGCAGTAGATCGCATCTACCGATTCGTCCGCATATGGCAGCTCGTGCGCATCGCCGACAACGTCTACGTTCTGAAACGGACCGATATTCAGGTTGCAGAGCCTCGGATGTGCGCGAGTCGGCCCGCCACCCACGGCCAGGCAGAACGCTGTTGGCGGAAGCGGATCCAGCAAATTCGCAAGAGCCCGGGTGGCCATCGCCGTATACACGTTTTCGGCCTTGCCGCTGGCCGGCGCCTGACTGTCACTTGTGGAAGCGCCCTCATACTCCGTGAGCATCTGCGGGCTCTTCTCGACATACCGCGCCGCCCGTTCCGCGTCGCGAAGCAAGATCGGGACACGCCCGTACAACAGATCGAACATCTCCCCACTGTTCCGGCCGACGAGGTGGTCTCCGCCCGGTGCAAGCGCGAGCGGCTCGCCCGAGCCCGGCGCAACCAGTTTTCCCATCTCGATCTGGGTCAGAACGTCCATCACTGCAGTGCCCCGGGCGCGCCGCACCCGTCAACATCCACCATCCGGCCAGAGTGTAACAATGCCAAAGAGGCGGAAACAGAAATTTGTCTGCCATGGGCGTGCCCGTCGAAATTTATCTGCGGGCGGGCCGGCCCCGACCCGCCGGACATTTGTCCGGCAGACCCCAGCTGTTCGGCATGAGCGCAAGGCACCAGAGCGCCTGCGATGCGTATGTCAGGAAGCGCTCGCGCACGGATCGGACGAGGCCGAGGGTCGCAATGGCGAGCACGCCCCAGACGGCGGTGTTGACCGCCAGCCGCACGATGCGCCAGGCGCCGAGCGCCACGGCCGTTCCGGGCGGGAAGATCCGGCGATAGAGCCGCAGCCGCGAGCGCAATTGCTCGATCTGGGCGCCACGGCGCACACCCTTCGTGCTGGTACCCATCTCATGCACGACGCGGCTGTTCTGGTCGAGCAGCACCCGCCAGCCCGCGCGGCGCAACCGCACGCACCATTCGACGTCCTCGAAGTAGAAGAAGAAGCCGTCGTCGATGCTGCCGTCGCGGTCGATCGCCGCGCGGCGCACCGCCATGCAGGCACCGCTGATCCAGTCGACCGGTGCGACCTCGGCGACCGGCAGCGGCGGTCGGCGGCGCTCGGAGCGGCGCAAGCCCGCCTCTCCCGACACCGTCGGCTCGACGCCGAAGCAGCGCTGCGGCGCCCCGTCCCGCGCGACCAGCAGCGGGCCGATCACCGCCGCCTCTGGATGCGCCGCGAACAGCTGCGCCATACGCTCCAGCAGCCCGGGCGGCACGACGGCATCGTTGTTGAGGACCAGTACATAATCCGAGCGCGCGGCCGCGACCGCCCGGTTCACCGCGCCCGCATAGCCCAGATTGCAGCCATTCTCGATGATGTTTACCCGCGGATGGGCAGCGCGCAGGCGCGCCAGCGAATCATCGGTGCTGCCATTGTCGACCACAAGAACGGCATCGCGCTGCGGATCGATGGCACCGGCCAGCGCATCGAGCGTGCGCAGCAGCGTCTCCGCCCCGTTGCGGTGCACCGTGACGATGCTGAACCGGCCCGCGTCGCCTGTGGCCTCTGCCATCCGCCTATTCCGCCGCAGGCGCGGCGAGGCGCGCCACCGGGCGCTCGTCGATTGGCCAGTGGATGAGGCCCGAGAACACGCCGAGGGCGACGCTGGCCCACCAGACCACGTCGTAGGAGCCGGTCAGGTCGTAGAAGTAGCCGCCGAGCCAGGCGCCGAGGAAGCTGCCGACCTGGTGGCTGAAGAAGACGATGCCGAACAGCGTCGCCATGTAGCGCGGCCCGAAGATCTGCGCCACGAGCCCACTGGTCAGCGGCACGGTCGACAGCCACAGCAGGCCGAGCACGAACGCGAACACGACGACCGAGACCTCGGTGACCGGCAGCAGGATGAAGAACAGGAAGGCGACGGCGCGGGCAAAATAGATGAAGCTGAGCAGGTAGCGCTTGCTGTAACGGCCGCCGAGCACGCCCGAGAGATACGAGCCGATGATGTTGGCGAGGCCGACGAGGGTCAACGCCAGGGCGCCGAGCGCGGGCGCCAGCCCCTTGTCGACGACGAAGGCCGGCAGGTGGCTGGCGATGAACATGACGTGGAAGCCGCAGACGAAGAAGCCGGCGTTGAGCAGCCAGTAGCCCCGGTGACCGCCGGCTTCCTGGATCGCCTGGCTTATGCTCTGCTGCTTTGCCGATTCGCTGATTCCAACCATCCGTCGCGGGTCGCTGACCAGCGCCACCGCCAGCGGCACCATCAAGGCCGACATCGCCGCCAGCCAGACCAGCGTCATCGCCCAGTCCATGCTGAGAAGAAGGCCCTGGGCAGCGGGCACCATGAGGAGCTGGCCAGACGAGCCGCCGGCCGCGCCGAGCCCCAGATAGAAGCTCCGCTTTTCTTCCGGCACGGCACGGCCGATCACCGCCAAGATCACCGGAAAGCTGGTGCCGCTGAGTGCCACACCGACGATGATTCCGGCGCCGACCGTCATCCCCAGCGGCGTCGCGGCGCCCGCCATGACCAGCACCCCGGCCGCGTACATCGCACCGCAGGCACCGATCACCCGGCCGGAGCCCCAGCGGTCGGCGATCGCCCCGGCGAAAGGCTGCGACGCGCCCCACACAAGGTTCTGCAGCGCCAGCGCGAAGCCGAATATCTCTCGCCCCCAGCCGAGATCACCGCTGATCGGCACCATGAAGATGCCGAAACTCGTGCGAATCCCGAATGCGAGGATGAGGACCAGCACGCCCGCGACGAGAATGACCGCGGGTGTCCGCCAGGAAGACTCAGTTGCCATCGTTAACCCTCAGCGCCAAGGGGCGTGAGCGTCGCCCCGAAACACCCTACGCATTTGCGTTGCAATTTGGAACCGATTGGCGAGCGGCCCGTGATATCGCTCGCGGCGGCGCCAGGGGCAACGTCTCACGCCCCGGCGGCATGCGGCATGGCATGACTCTTGCTTCTTTTCGAGGCGAGGCAGGGTTTGCAGTGCGATAACGGAGAAAAACAATGGCGGATCGAATGTTTGCGGAATTTTCGCTGGGCCAGATCGTTCACCACGTCGAGCTGGGCTATCGCGGCGTCATCGTCGACGTCGACCCGATGTTCTTGGGTGACTGCGAGACGGCGGCCCTTGCGGTAAGCGACGACGAGCCGCTAGAGCGGCCCTGGTACCATGTCCTGGCGGACGGGCGCGATCACGTTACCTATGTCTGCGAAACCATGCTGACCGCCGACGACAGCGGCAAGCCGGTGACGCATCCGTCGCTCAGCCTGTTCTTTACCAGCTTCGAGGGTAGCCACTACACGCCGCGTCGCGTCGCGAACTGACCCCGTCGATTTTCCATGCTTCCCCTGGCGCAGCGGCATTGCGGCTTGTGAGGGCTGGCGCGATCCGTTAGACAGAAGGCCGGATCCGGCGAGCACAACCCGAGGGGAGCCGCGCCATGCACTCCGACGCCGCGCGCATCACCGCGGGCATTCTTCTCGAGACAGAATCCGTTCTGATGCGGCCGGACAATCCATTTACGTTGACCAGCGGGCGGAAGAGCCCGGTCTATGTCGATTGTCGCCGGCTCATCGCTTTTCCACGGGCGCGCCGGCGCCTGATGGCGATGGCGGCCGCGCTGATCGAGGAGAGGATCGGCTTCGAGGCGCTCGATGTCGTCGCCGGCGGCGAGACCGCGGGTATCCCGTTCGCCGCGTGGATCGCCGACCTCATGATGCTGCCGATGTGTTACGTGCGCAAGCAGGCCAAGGGCTTTGGCCGCAACGCGCGAATCGAGGGCGACCTTGCGCCGGGACAGCGGGCGATCCTGGTCGAGGATCTCGCCACCGATGGCGGCAGTAAGCTGGATTTCATCGAGGCGCTACGCGAGGCGGAAGCCGACTGCGCGCACGCCTTCGTCATCTTTCATTACGATATCTTCCCGGCCGGCATCGAGAAGCTGCGCAAGGCGGGCGTCGCCCTGCACGCGCTGGCCACCTGGTGGGACGTAATTGCGCTCGCGGAGTCGGAAGGGGCGCTCGACCGGGACGGGCTGAAGACGGTGCGCGCCTTCCTCGAGGACCCTGAAGGCTGGGCCCCGGCCGCCTGACCGGACGGTCCGGCCGATGGCCCGCCGCAGGCATCGCGCCTGGCAATCGCGGCCGCGCGTGCTACCATTTCCGGATGTGAGGGTTACGAGCTTGGAGGCATCATGATGCGCCTGCGAACCGCGGCCATTTACGTGGCGCTGCTGCTGGGCATTTTCGCCGCGCCGGCCCAGGCCGCGAAGGACCAGCTGGTGATCGGGATCAGCCAGTTCCCCGCCAACTTCAATCCGAACATCGATTCGATGATGGCCAAGACGTACGTCCTGGCCATGGCGCGACGCCCCTTTACGGTCTACGACGCGGACTGGAATCTGATCTGCATGCTGTGCACCGAGCTGCCGGACATCGCCAGGGGCACCGCGGTGCCGGAGAAGACCGCCGACGGCAAGGATGGCATCGCGCTGACCTACACGATCCGGCCGGACGCGGTATGGGGCGACGGCGTGCCGGTGACGACGAAGGACGTGGTCTTCACCTGGGAGGTCGGCCGGCATCCAAAGACCGGCGTCGCCAGCGCCGAGCTCTACGAGCGGATCACCGCGATCGACGTGAAGGACGACAGGACCTTCACCATGCACCTCAACAAGCGCACCTGCGATTACCAGGGTATCAACGATTTCGATGTCCTGCCCGCGCATATCGAGCGGGCCAATTTCGCCGATCCCGCGGAATACAAGACGCGCAGCGCCTACGAGACGGACACCGCAAATCCCGGCCTGTGGTTCGGCCCCTACCGTGTTACCGAGGTCGCCTCGGGCTCGCACATCATCCTCGAGCCGAATCCGACCTGGTGGGGCGAGAAACCGCATTTTGAGCGCATCGTCGTGCGGGCGGTGGAGAACACCGCCGCCTTGACCGCCAACTTGTTGTCCGGCGATGTCGACATGATCGCCGGCGAGCTGGGGCTGACCCTGGACCAGGCGCTGCAGTTCGAAAAACGCTACGGCGATCGCTATGCGATCGTCTACAAGCCGGGGCTGATCTACGAGCATATCGACCTCAACCTCGACAA
>CP070634.1:1560762-1575045 GCA_020356105.1 Rhodospirillales bacterium
GCCGAAGATGTAGACGACGATTTTCAGGACGGTGAACACTCCCGCCTTGACCACCGCCACCGCGTGGAGCAGGGCGCTCACCGGGGTCGGCGCCACCATCGCCGCCGGCAGCCACCGGTGGAACGGCATCACCGCCGCCTTGCCGGTGCCCTACGCGTAGAGCGCCAGCAGGACGGCCGTGGTCAGGCCGTCGGCGCGGCCCGCGAGGATCCCCCCCAGCCGGAAGTCGAGGGTGCCCGCGACCACCCAGGTCCACAGGATGGCGACGAGCTGCAGGCCGATCGACGTTGCGATCAGAATGCCGAGATAGGTTCGCCCGGCCTTGACCGATTCCTCGTCGCCGTGATGGGTGACCAGGGGATAGGTCGACAGCGTCAGGACCTCGTAGAAGACGAACAGCGTCAGCAGGTTGCCGGCCAGGGCGACGCCCATCGTGCTCGACAGCGCGATCGCGAAACAGACATAGAAGCGGGTCTGGTTGTGCTCGTTGTTGCCCCGCATGTAGCCGATGGAATAGACCGAGGTGACGATCCACAGCCCGGACGCGATCAGCGCGAACAGCATGCCGAGCGGCTCGACCTCGAAGGCCAGCGGCACGCCGGGCAAGGTCTGGACGAGAACCGCCGTCGGCCGCTCACCGGCCGCAACGCCCGGGACCAGGCTGAGCACGACCGCGAACAGGATGACCGCGGTGGCCAGCGTCATCGTCTCGCGCAGGTTCGGCCAGCGGCCCGAGAGGGCGATCAGCACGGCGCCCGCCAGCGGCACCAGGACGGCGGCGATGATGGCGTCGGCCGGGCTCACGGCGCGCCTCCGAGCAGGGTCTGCGCCGCCCGCCCGGCGGCGCGGACGGTAAGCCCCGCATGGACACCGAAATAGACATTGGCGGCGACCAGCATCCAGGTCGGAATCAACAGGGCCAGCGGCGCCTCCTCGCGCGTGTCGTGGCCCGGCGGCGGCGGCCGGAAATAGGCCTGTTCGACGACCCGCCAGACATAGATCACCGCGAGCAGCGAGGACAGCACGATCAACGCCGCCACGGGCCACAGGTCACGGTCGAGCGCCGCCAGGACGAGATACCATTTGCTGATGAAACCGGCCGTCAACGGCACGCCGATCAGGCTCAGCCCGCCGCCGACGAAGGCCGCCATGGTCCACGGCATCCGCTTCGCCAGCCCCGCGAAATCGGCGATGTGCACCGAGGATATGCGATAGTAGATGCAGCCCATCGCAAGGAACAGCGCGCCCTTCATCAGCGCGTGGTTGAACACATGCAGGATCGATGCGGTCAGTCCCTCAACGGTGACGAGGCTGATGCCCAGCATCATGTAGCCGATCTGCGCGACGCTGGAATAGGCCAGCATGCGTTTAATGTTTTCCTGAAAGATGGCGACGATGGAGGCAGTGAACATCGCGAGGACCGCCAACATCGCGATCGGCGGGCCCATGGGCAGCGCCGAGAACGAGAACTCGGCTCCGAACACGGTGAACAGAAACCGCAACAACGCGTAGACCGCGACCTTGGTCGCCGTCGCCGCGAGAAACGCCGTCACAGCCGACGGCGCATAGGTATAAGCGTTGGGCAGCCACAGATGCAGCGGAAACAGCGCGAGCTTGAGCGACAGGCCGACGGCGAGGAACGCGAAGGCGACCCGCACCCCGCGGACGTCATGCAGGCTCGCAAGGCGCTGCGCCAAATCGACCATGTTGAGCGTGCCGGTCGCCTGGTAGAGAAGCCCGACGCCGATCAAATAGAGCGTGGCGCCGATCGTCCCGAGGATGAGGTACTGATACGCCGCGTAGAGGGCGCGCCGGTCCTGGCCGAGGCTGATCAGGATGTAGGACGACAGCGACGAGATCTCGAGGAAGACGAACAGGTTGAAGGCATCGCCGGTGATCGTGACGCCGAGCAGCCCCGCGAGGCAGAGCAGATAGGCGGTGTAGAACAGGTGGGCCCGCTCCTCGCCGACCTCGCGCGCCACGCTCTTCGGCGCGTACAGCGTCACGATTGCGCCGATGCCGGCGACGATCAGCAGGACGAACGCGTTGGGCGCATCGACCCGGAATTCGATGCCCCAGGGCGGCGCCCAACCGCCCAGCGCATAGGAGAGCGGCCCGCCGGCCAGCACTTCGGCCAACAGCAGGGCGGCGATCGCAAAAGCGGCCCACGAGACCGACAGCGCCGCCAACCAGGAGAGCCGTGCGCCGCGCAGCAGGACGCAGACCGGCGCCGCCAGCAATGGCAGCACCACCTGCAAGGCCGGGAAGTGGACGGCCAGCATCAGGCGTCGCCGTCCATCGCGCCGAGTTCCTGCTCCTCGACCGTGCCGTAGGCTTCGTTGATGCGCACGACGAGGCTGAGGCCGACCGCCGTCGTTGCGACGCCGACGACGATGGCGGTGAGGATCAGGACGTGCGGCAGCGGGTTGGAGTAACGCTCGATCCCCTCGGCGATGATCGGCGCGGTACCGCCGGAAACCTTGCCGACCGTGATGTAGAAGACGAAGACCGAAGCCTGGAAGATGTTGAGGCCGACCACCTTCTTCACCAGGTTGCCCCGGGCGATCATGATGTAGAAGCCGGACATCATCAGAAAGATGACGATCCAGTAGTTATACAGGCCGAGGACGTCCATAATGCTATCGCCCGCGCCGGGCGAACCCGAAGAAGATCGCCATCATCACGGAAGCCACGGTGATGCCGACGCCGAGTTCAATGACCAATATGCCGAGATGCTGGCCCGCCACTGGATCGCCGCTGAGCACCGAATAGTCGAGGTAATTGCCGCCCTTCAGCATCGCCACCAGCCCGGTGCCGCCATAGAGCAGGCTGCCGACGGCGATGCCGGTGCGCACGGCCCAGTCGGGCGCCACCCGGCGCGCCACTTCGACACCGAACACCAGCGCGTACAGGATGAATGCCGAGGCGAAGATGACGCCGGCCTGAAAGCCGCCGCCGGGGCCGTAATCGCCATGGAACTGGACATAGAGCCCGAACAGCATGATGAACGGGATGAGCAGCTTCGCGATCACCCTGAGGACGAGATGATGCGTCATCGATCGCCCTCGCTGTTGTCCCGCCCCTGTTCGCCGGAACGCCTCGGCTTGGCGGCCGAGAAGGCCAGGAACACGCCGATGCCGGCGGTGAAGATCACCATCACTTCGCCCAGCGTATCAAACCCGCGATAGCTTGCCAGCACCGCCGTGACGATATTCGGCACGCCGGTCTCGCGCGCGCCCTCCGCGATGTATCGATCCGCCACATGCTGGTGGACAGGCGCCGACGGATCTCCATAAAGCGGCATGTCCAGGCTGCCGTAGATGAGGGCCGCACCGGTCGCCACCGCAACGAAGCCGATCAGCCCCGCATACATCGGGTTGCGGCTGCTGTCCTTCTCCTCGCTGGTCGTCAGCGACAGGGCGCCGAGCGCCAGAACCGTGGAGATCCCGGCACCCACGGCGGCCTCGGTGAAGGCGACGTCGACCGCATCTAGGACGACGAACAGCGAAGCCGCGAGCAGGCTGTAGATGCCGCCCAGCATGACGACCGCGAACAGGTTGCGCAGCCGGACCACCATGTAGACGGTGAAGCCCATGAATGACAGCAGCACGATGTTGATCAGCTCTTCGATGGCTCGTCACTCCTGTCGATTGCCTCGCACGCCGTTCCGTCGCGCCGTTTCGGCCGGACGCCGCTGGACCACACCGCATTGGCCAGCGCATAGGTCGCCGTCGGGCTGGTGAAGAAGATGAAAAGCAGGATCATCAGCAGCTTCACCGTGATCAGCGTGAAACCGCCCTGCACCGCCAAGCCCGCGATGAACAGCGCGGCGCCCAGCGTGTCGGTCATGCCCGCGGCATGCATGCGCGAATACACATCTGGGAAACGCAGCAATCCGACCCCGCCGGTGATCACGAAGAACGAGCCGGCCAGCAGCAGCGCCCAGCTGAGGCCATCGAGGACGACGCCCATCAGGAATCTCCCTCGCCGGCGCGGCCGAGATCGCCATACCGAAAGAACTTCAGCACCGCGATCGTGCCGATGAAATTGATCAGCGCGTATACCAGCGCGATATCGAGAAAATCCGGCCGGCCCATCAGGAAGCCGAGCACGGCGATCATCAGCACCGTCTTGGTGCCGAACGTGTTCACCGCCAGGATCCGGTCGTAAAGGGTCGGTCCGACATACGCGCGCAGCAAGGCCAGCAGCATCGTGACCAACAACGCAGCCGCGGCGACGGCGAACATCATGCCCCTTGCCCCCCCTGGGCCGGCGCCGGAATGCCGGAAGCCTCTAGCCGCGTGACGCGCTGATCCATTTCGCCGGCGGCGAGATCGTCGCCGACCTCGCGCGCGATGGCGTGAACCAGGATTCGGTCTTCCTGGAGGGAGACGCTCACCGTACCGGGGGTCAGGGTGATCGAGTTGGCGTAGATCACCTGGCCGAGCTCACCGGGCTGGCTTGTCTTCAGCCACAGCAGCGTCGGCGATATCGGCAGCGCCGGCGACCAGACGCGCTTGGCCACGTCGATGTTGGCCTTGACGATTTCCCGCGCCAGCCAGATCCAGTAGCTCAGGAACCGGCCCGTCATGTGGATCGGAACGCTCTCGTGGTCGACCACGTCCATCCGCACGGCGATCGCCACGACCGCGATCACCGAGAAAAGCCCGAATGCAAGAATCAGCGGCGTGTAATGACCCGACAGCAGGAGCCAGGCGACGACCAGTGCCCCTCCCAAAGACACGATTCTCAGCACGAAATCCCCCGGCGTCTGCCTCCCGATGCGCTCGCCTTGTCGCGGCGATTCGCCGCCGTTTATAGGCAGTCCCCGCGTAGCCCGTCAATCGCCGTTATGCCGCGCGCGGATCGTCCCGCAGCAATCTTGCCGAAGCAGCCAAGGGCGACTAGGCTCGTCCTGGCGCGTCCAACGGCCACGCGCACTTCAATGAAGGAAGGGCAGATCCATGCAGATGTCCGGCGAATATCGTATTCCCGCGCCGCGCCAGGCTGTGTGGGACGCCCTCAACGACGTCGAGGTGCTCAAGCAGTGCATTCCCGGTTGCGAGGAGCTGGTGCGGAATGGCGAGCACGCGTTCGACGCGAAGGTGGTCGCCAAGGTGGGCCCCGTGCGCGCCAAGTTCGGCGGCGCCGTCGAGCTGTCCGATATCGACCCGCCGAACGGCTACACCATCTCCGGTCAGGGCCAGGGCGGCGCCGCGGGATTCGCGAAGGGCGGCGCGACGGTCAAGCTGGCCGAGGATGGCGCGGACACGGTGCTCAGCTATACCGTCGACGCCACTGTGGGCGGCAAGCTGGCCCAGATCGGCAGCCGGCTGATCGACGCCACGGCGAAAAAATTCGCCGACGACTTCTTCTCGCGCTTCGCCGACCTCGTCGGCGGGCCGGCCGAAGAGGTCGCGGCGGCGCCGGCGCCCGCCGCCGAGGAGGCGAAAGGACTCCCCGCCTATCTGTGGGTTGGTGGTCTCGTCGCGATTGTGATAATAATTCTGCTTGTGTTTGCATACGCGTAGAAAGACGGCAATAACACCGCTCCATGCTGGAGACCGGATGGGCGTTCGCGGCAAAAGGCAGCTTCTCGAAAACTACATTCCGCGTCTGTACGGTTACGCGTTCAGTCTGTGCGGAGATGTGCACGATGCTCACGACCTGGTTCAGGAAACCGCGGTCAAGTCTCTGAAATCGCACAGGGTCCCCGAAGACGAACCGGCCTATCGCGCATGGCTGTTCAAGATCCTGCGCAACACCTGGCTCGACGTCATCCGCCGCCGCAGTCGGCGGCTGGCGGTGGTCGAAAACGACCCCGATTACGCGGAAATCGGCTCACCCGTCTGGACCCATGATGACTCGATCATTTCCGCGCTGACCGTGCGGCTGTGCCTGACGAAGATGTCCCCGGCCCATCGCGAGGTGCTCGGCCTCGTCGACATTTCCGGCTTTTCCTATGTCGAAGCCGCCGACATCCTCGAAGTGCCGGTCGGCACGGTGACGAGCCGGATCGCCCGGGCCCGCAGCGCGATGCTCGCCCATCTGGCGAACAGCAATGTCCGCCAGTTCCCCGCCGAGCGGCGCGGACGCGGCGCATCATGACAAGCCAACCGACCGACCAGGACCTGAACGCGTATATCGACGGCGAGCTCTCGCCCGGCGAGGGTGCGCGGGTGGCGCGGGCGATCGCCCGTAATCCGGCGATCGCGGCACGGGTCGCGTGCCTTACCCGCGTGAAATCCGCGCTCTGTGATCTGGGCGAGGACCTGCCGGAACAGGTCACCGTTCCGGTTCCCTTGCGGCCGAGCCGATGGATCGCGCGCGCGGCTTCAATCGGCCTGGTGGCGGCGATCGGAATCCTGCTGCTGCTGACGATTGGCGCGTTCGAGTGGACGGACGACGCCTGGTACCAGGAGGCGCTGGCGGAACATGCGGCCTGGGTCGAAGATCCGGTTCCCGGCGCCGCGCCAGAGGTCGACGCGAATTTGTTCCTCGCCAGCCTCGAGCGGTTCGGCCTGCCCGTGCAGGCCCCCGATCTGACCAGCGCCGGGCTGCGGCTCACCTATCTGCGTTACGTCCCGCCGAGCGCGGCGAAACCCGCGGCCCTGCATCTCGGATACACGGGTCGACGAGGTTGCAAGGTGACCTTGTGGGCGAGCCCGGCGCCTGACGGGCTCGGCACGGCACTGGACGAATCGCGGATCGACAGCCTGCGTGGCTTCCGCTGGCGATCGGGCGCGACGGCCTATGCCCTGTTCGCCACCGGGATGGCCGAACGCCGGTTCTCCGTCATTGCGAGCAAGGTTTACGAGGCGACCCGCGGCCGGCACGGTTTCGACCGGGAAACCCGGATAGCGCTGCGGGACGCGAGCGCCGGGGTGCCGCCCTGCCTGGCATGATCCGCCTCACCGCGCGGTCGACGATCGGACTGCCGGCTATCCGAGCAACATGGCGAAACCGGGCATCGATGCCGGTTCCTCGGTTATATCGACGATGCCGCGCACGCAGCCGGGCGCACCCGGCATCGCGTCGAGTCCGCGCTTGACCTTCGCCACGTCCCTGTCCAAACTGCCGCCGCGCTACGGTCCGACGGGCGAGCGCGGCGTCGGATCACGGCGGGTAGAATTGGGAGTACCGAATTGATGACCGTCACGGTCTCCATGACGGTGAATGGCGAGGTCGTATCGGGGGAAGTCGAGCCCCGCACCCTGCTCGTTCAGTTCCTGCGCGATCAGCTTCGGCTGACCGGCACCCATATCGGCTGCGACACCAGCCAGTGCGGCGCCTGCGTGGTGCATGTCGACGGTGTATCGGTCAAGAGCTGCACGATGCTTGCGGTCCAGGCCGAGAACGCCGCCATCACCACGATCGAGGGGCTGGCCGACGGGGAGCGGCTGCACCCGATGCAGGAGGCGTTCCGCGAAAATCACGGCCTGCAATGCGGCTACTGCACGCCCGGCATGGTGATGAGCGCGATCGACCTTGTCCGGGACCGGCCCGACATCACCGAAGACGAAATCCGCAAGGGGATCGACGGCAATCTGTGCCGCTGCACGGGCTACCACAACATCGTCAAGTCGATCAAAGCCGGCGCGCAGGCGATGAAGGGATAGATCGCGGACGATGTACGAGTTCGACTACCGCCGCCCCAACACGCTGGACGAGGCGCTCGAAGCCTTGCGGACGGCGCCGGATGGCAAGCTTCTGGCGGGCGGCCAGACCCTGTTGCCGACCCTCAAGCAGCGCCTTGCCAACCCGAGCGACCTCATCGACCTCGCGCACATCCAGGATCTGAAGGGAATTTCGGTCGAGGGCGACACGCTTGTGATCGGCGCGATGACGCGGCACGCCGAGGTCGCAACATCCCCCGACGTCAGGGCAAGGATTCCCGCGCTCGCGGAGCTGGCCGGCGATATCGGCGACCGCCAGGTGCGCAACCGCGGCACGATCGGCGGTTCGATCGCGAACAACGATCCCGCGGCCGACTATCCGGCCGCCTGCCTCGGGCTCAACGCGACCATAACGACCGACCGGCGCGAGATCGGCGCGGACGATTTCTTTACCGACCTCTTCGAGACGGCGCTGGTCGAGGACGAGGTGGTTGTCGCGGTGCGTTTTCCGGTGCCCGTCAGGGCGGCCTACATGAAATTCAAGAACCCGGCGAGCCGCTATGCTATCGTCGGCGTGTTCGTCGCGCAGAATTCGGACGGTGTGCGGGTCGCCGTGACCGGCGCCGGGGCCAGCGGCGTGTTCCGCGTGCCGGAGATGGAAGCCGCGCTGGCGGCGGATTTTGCGACCGGTGCCATCGAGGGCATCGCGGTGCCGCAGGACGACCTCAACAGCGATATCCACGCCAGCGCCGAATACCGGGCGCATCTGGTGGGCGTGATGGCGCGCCGCGCCGTCGCCGCCTGCGGCTGATCCCCTCGGCCATCCCGGAGACGACATTCCGATCGTCCTCGGCCGACCAACCCGTCGCGGGCCCTGCACTCCGGCCTTGACCGGCCGAGCGCGTTCCTTTCGCTCACTCCTCCCCGGAAAAGAACGCCGACTTGCCGAGCACGTCCAGATCGCGGCTGATCCAGCGGCCGGCCTCCACCGTGTCGAAGAAATCCTGGAGGCCGCGGTTGAACGCATCCGCCTCTTCCAGATTAATCGTATGGCCGGTCTTCGGCAGCACCCAGAGCGCCGCCGACGGCGCGGTCCGCTTGAGGTAGAGGCTGGCATCGAGACACCAGTCATCCTCGTCGCCCGAGACCACAAGCAAGGGGACGGTGAGCCGCCGGAGCCTGTCCTCGAACTCCCAGAACGAGGGCCGCCGTGCCTGCACGCCGCGCATGGTCAGCGCCGCGCCCCTCGCGTCGTGGTTCTCGAGGATCTCGCGAAACTGGGCCCAGCCGCGCGGGTCCTTGTCGCGAAACTGGACCCGGGATGCGCTCTGCGCGTAGACCGCGGCCACCGCGCGTGCCCCCTCCGTCTCGTAGCGTTCGGCCATGCCCCGCGCATCGGCGCGAAACTGCTCGGTGTTTTCGGCGATCGAGCCGTAGCCGCCCCCGGCCACCACCAGCGACAGCGCCATCTCCGCGTGGTCCAGGCCGAACTGCAGCGTCGCGTTGCCACCCATCGACAGGCCGACAATATGGGCCTTCTCGAGTCCCAGATGCCGCATGACATGAGCGATGTCGTCGGTTGCGATCTGCTGCGAGTAGGCCTCGGGGTCCTCTGGCACGTCGGACGGCGGGTAGCCCCGCGCATTGAAGGCGACGCAGCGATAGCGCCGCGCGAAATAGCGCATCTGCGGCTCCCAGCCGCGATGGTCGGTGGCGAATTCGTGGACAAACACGATGGAGGTCCCGCTGCCCGCCTCCTCATAGTAGAGCTTCACCCCGTCGGCATCGGCGTATGGCATCTCGAACCTCCCGTCGCGCATCGGATTTGCGATCGTCCGTCATAGCACGAAGCGTGCGGTCCGGCAGGGCGCTAATGGCTCGTGCCCTCGTCGCGGGTGATCTTGTTCCAGACATTGTACTTGCCGACCGGCTTGACGAACGGGATGCGCCGGACCTCGTCCAGCGTCGCCATGTCATAGACGATCACGGCACCCTCCCTGTCCCAGATGCTGAGCAGCGCGTAGCGGCCATCCTTGGTGAACTCGACATGGGCGGCCACCTTGCCGGGGACCGGGCGCACGGTCTTGACGATCTCCAGCGTCCGTTTGTCGATGATGTGGACGGCGTCGCGATGCGGCCCGAAGAAGACGTCGACCCACGCATACGGGCTGTTCGCATGGCTGCGCATGAAGAACCCCGGGCCAAGCGTTTCGATGACGCTCAGCACCTCCCAGGACGTCATGTCGACGACGCTCACCTTGCCGTCCTTCAAATGCGGCGTCGCCAGGACGCGCCGGCCGTCATGATCGAATGTGATACCGGAGCCGAGATGCGGCATGCCCGGCAGAGGCACTTCGGCGATCTCGCGTCCGACGTCCAAATGCACGACCACGGCCGTGCCGCCATCGCGCGCCGCGCCGAACACATGACGATAGGGCTGATCGAAGAAGAAATCGTCGAGCGGCCGGGACAGTTCGATGCGGCGCACCGGAAAGCGGTCGGCGATCAGGGCCTCCTCATGCCCCTTCTCATAGCTGTGTGCGAAGCCGGAGAAACGGCTGGGCGGCTTGTCCTCCCAGGAAATCTCCCACATCTCCGGCACGTCCTTCAGCGCCACGATGAAGCTCCCGCGCGGGTCGGCGGCATAGACCGCGCTAACGCGGGACGACGTGCCCCGCAAGCTCTTCGCCGGGATCATACTGATCGGAGAGAGATCGCCGGCATCCAGCAGGAGCAGGTTGTGCGGCAGGTAATTGGCGACTGCAACGGTGCGCCCGTCCCCCGAAATCGCGATGTTCCGCGTGTTGATGCCGGCCCTGATCTCGGCCACCAGCTGCAGGCTGTGCAGGTCGTATTTCGCCACCCAGCCGTCGCGCGAGCCGAGATAGGCGAACCGTCCGTCCGGCGAGAATTTAGCACCACCGTGCAGCGCATAGCGTGTCGGGAACCGGGCCAGCGGCTCGAACCGGTCGCCGTCCAGCACCGTCATGTGATGGTCCCCGGCCTCCACGACGACGAACAGGTTCATCGGGTCCGCCCGATGTACCGGCGCGGCCGGCAAGTTTGCCGGATCGACATGCCGGATGCGGGTGGCGGCCGTCTCCGCCATGCCCCAGACCGGGATCTCCGGCAAGGGTGTATAGATCATCGCCACCAGGGCATCGATCTGACCGGCGCCGAGCCGGTCCCCGAAGGCCGGCATCTGCGTCGCCGCCAGTCCGTCGGCGATGGCCTGGCGCGCGGTCGCCCGGCGAAGCCGGCTCAGGTTTTCCGGCAGTAATGCCGGTCCCATGCCGCCCAGCCGATCGGAGCCGTGGCAGGACGCGCAATGCTCCGCATAGAGAGCCGCGGCCTCGCCGGGCGCCGCCGCCGCCGGCGCCGCCGTCGCGACCAGCACGATGCTAGCGCACAGCAGCCGTTTCATCGCTACTGCCATCGTTCCGGTGATCGGCCACGCGATGGCCGTGGCCGACCCCGATCTCCTCGTCGGTCAGGTAACAGGCGGGATCCTCCTGCCACGGATCGCCCGTCAGCTGCAGCGCCCGTACCCGCGTGTTGCCGCCGCAGATGGCAAAATGCCGGCATGCGCCGCAACGGCCCTCGATGCGGCGCGGCCGCGCCTTCAATCCGGCCATGATCGGGTCGGAAAGGTCGGTCCAGATCTCTGAAAACGGACGCTCCCTGACGTTGCCGAGATCGTGATGCCACCACATGGTGTCGGGATGGACCGTTCCCAGATTGTCGATATTGGCGACGTTCACGCCCGATGCGTTGCCGCCCCAGGCCTCCAGCTTTTTGCGCATGTGTTCCGCCCGATCGGGAAACTTGCTCTCAACCCACTTGAGGAACCAGACGCCGTCCGCATCGTTGTTGCCGGTGACGATCTCCTTCGGCTCGCGGCGTTCGATGTAATCCCAGCAGCGCTCGAACAACAAATCCATGGCGCGTCGGGTGGTCCGGTGATGCGCATCGTCGTCCCGGTAACGGTTCCCGCGTCCTGCGTAGACCAGATGCGAGAGATAGAACCTGTCGATCCGCTCGCGCTCGACCAGGTCGAGCAATCCGTCCAGCGAGCCGAAATTGCCCTCGGTCATGGTAAAACGGACGCCGACCCTGATCCCGCGGTCGCGGCACAGTCGCAGACCACGCAAGGCCGCATCGAACGCGCCTTGCTGCCGGCGGAACCGGTCGTGCACCGGCCCGAGCCCATCGAGGCTGATGCCGACGTAATCGTACCCGATACCGGCGATGCGATCCGCGGCGCCGGCATCGATCAGCGTACCGTTTGTCGACAGCGCCACATAGAATCCCATTGCCTTCGCGTGCATGGAGATCTCGTAAATGTCGGGCCGCAGCAGCGGCTCGCCACCGGACAGGATCAGTGCAGGCACCCCGAACGCCTTGAGATCTTGCATCACCGTGAACACCTCGCCGGTGCTCAGTTCTCCGGCAAAATCCGTATCCGCCGACAGCGAGTAGCAGTGCCGGCAGTTCAGATTGCAGCGGCGGATCAGGTTCCAGATCACGACGGGCCCCGGGGGCGTGCCGTGCCGCACCGGCGTCGGCGTTCTGATCTCCTGCATGAAACGGGTCAGCCGGAACATCGTCGCCCCTCCTACCCGGCGATCCGCAGACCGGTCTTCTTGAGGATCTGGGTGCTGTAGAGCACGTCGTGCCCGCGGCTCCAATACCCCAGTTCCGCCGCGATCAGCATGACTTTCTCCTCGACCTCGCCGCGACTGCGCCCGTGGACCATGGCGAACAGATTGTAGGGCCATTGCGGCGGCCGCCGCGGGCGACGGTAGCAGTGGCTGACGAAGGCAAACGCGCCAACCCGATGCCCGGCCTCGTCGACCCGGTGATCCTCGACGTCCCATACCGACATGCCGTTGGCCGTCCAGCCCAGCGCATAATGGTTCGGCACCGCACCGATGCGCCGGATCGCACCCGTCGCCTGCAGCCGTGCGATGCGGCGCATGACCTCCTCGGGGGCGAGACCCAGCCGTTCCGCCACCGCATGATAGGGCCGCGCCGTCAACGGCAGGCCGGCCTGGATCGCCGCGATGATGCTGCGATCGACCGGGCCCAGCGCCGCAGCACCGGTCATCGTCGCCGAGGCGCTCATGCCGGGAGCCTCAGCTCGAGGAAATATTCCTGTTCCTTTGGCAGATCCAGTACCTCCAACCCCGTCCCCTCGCGGATCCGGTCAACGGTCTTCGCGATGTCGTCGGCCTTCTCGGTTGCAATGACGAACCACATGTTCAGGTGATGATCGCGCCGGTAATTGTGCGCCACCTCCGGAAACGAGTTGACGATCTCGACCACCGCGTCGAACCGGTCCTCCGGCACGCTCATCGCCGCAAGCGTGAACGCCCCCCCGAGCCTGGCCGCGTCGAACAGCGGGCCGAACCGCGTCAGGACACCGTCCTCCAGCAGCCGCGACAGGCGCGCAATCACTTCGCTCTCGGCCAGGCCAAGTCGCCTGGCGACAGCGGCATACGGTCGTTCGACCACGGGAAACCCGCCATGCAGCGCATCGATCAGCTTGCGGTCGAGGGCATCCATCCGCTCACTTCCCCGCCGGCGCGCAGTTCGCGTATCTCGCGCCCCGTTGCTTGAATTGGCGCGCGCTGAACAGCACGGCGCGCGGGCAATCCGTGGCGCCCACCGCGCGGGCGGCCTGGTCGACAAGCGCCTCGACGACTCCCCGGTCGCGGCCGTGGATCATGCAGAACAGATTGTAGGGCCAGTCCGGCGGCCGCCGCGGCCGTCGATAGCAGAGCGTGACGAACGGAAACGCGGCCAGCCGGTCGCCGATTTCGCCGACCGCCACGTCCGGAATGTCCCAGACGACCATGCCGTTGGCCCTGTAACCGAGATGGCGGTGCGATAGGACGAGCCCGAACCGCCGGATGACGCCGCGCTCGATCAGCCGTCGCAAGCCCGCGATGACCTCGGCTTCGGAGCGGCCGATCATATGGCCGACGGCGGCATAGGGACGCGGATCGACGGGCAGGCCGTCCTGGACCGCCGCGATCAGGTCGCGCTCCGTTGCCGTCAGCTCCATTGCAGCGGAAACCCCAAATCGATGTGAAAGGCCTGCTCGAGCGGAAGATCGATCACCGCGAGGCCCGTGCGATCGGCAATGTCGCGCATCACCTCGGCCACCCGCGCCGGCGCCGGCGCGCAGACCACGAACCACAGATTGATCTCGTGCTCGCGCTCGTAATTGTGGTTGACCTCGTCGTACTCGCTGACCAGCGCGGCCACCTCGTCCAGCCGATGCGCCGGCACCGCCATGGCCCCCAGCGTGCTGGCGCCGGCCCGATGCGGCGCGAACACCGGACCGATCCGGGAGATCAATCCGGCCGTGATCATGCCGCACAGCAGATCGAGCACGGTTTCCTCGTCGCAACCCAGACGCTCGGCGATGACCTTGTAGGGTCGCGGCTCCAGCGGAAAGTCCCGCTGGAAATCGTCCAGCAGCCGCCGTTCCAGATCACCGAACCGCCCCACATTCATCGTCACAATCCCGTCTTGTGCGCCCGTGCGGTCAGGAAGATCCCGCTCGGTTTCTCGACCGCCAGCTCGGCCACCGGCTCAAGGGTCGCGGTATTGTAGACGACCACCTTATCTTCGTCGCGAACCGATACCCAGACATGTTCGC
>CP070634.1:1575145-1578853 GCA_020356105.1 Rhodospirillales bacterium
CGGCGCGGCCGAGCCGTTCAGCCACCAGTAGCCGGCCAGCACCGCCGGCAGGAAGACAAACAGGAACTCGTGCGAATTGAACAGCATCGGACCCGCCAAGAGCTTGCCGCGCCGGCATTATTCGCGGAAAGCCCCTGCGAAACCCTTAAGATCGGGCTTGCTCTCGATTGCCTATATACGACGTGATGATGCTCTAAACTCTCGTTCGCGTCGCCCACAGGGCGCTGAGGCCCTGCCCCGCGACCGCGGCGAGTACGAAGCCACCACCGGCGAGCGTCAGCAGGCTCGGGATCTCGCCAACGCCCAGCCAGGCCCAGAGTGGCGTCAGCACGACCGAAAGGCGGCTGATCAGCGCCGCCTGCGCCGCCGGGAGATGGCGGATGCCGTAGGTGAACAGGATGTATTGCAGGGCGAGCTGTACCGCCCCCATCAGGAAGAGGATCATAAGATCGCGGCCGCCGACGGTGATCCCGGCCGGCGCGATAAAGACCGCGAGGACGGCCGAGACCAGCGCCGCCAGGATTACCGCCGGGATCATGTCGACCGACCGGCCACCGCGCAGCAGCACGATCGCCGCGGCGAAGAAGAGCGCCGTTAGCAACGCGAGGACGTTCCCCGCAAGGCTGCCTGTGAGCACGCCGTCGCCGAACATCAGCGCCATGCCGATCAGGGACAGGGCGATGAAGACCGCGGTTCGCAGGCCGATCGCCTCGCGCAGCAGCAGCCAGGCCAGCAGCGCCGCGAACACCGGCGCGAGGCCGACGGTAAAGGCGACGTTGGCGACGGTGGTGTGGAGCATCGCGAAGATGAAGCAGGAAAACGCTCCGGTCAGCGCGATCACGACCCCCGCCCCCGCGCCGCCGATCCTGATGAAGGCGTCCCCCGCCCTGGCGCCATGGCGCCAGATCGTGAACAGCAGCAACGCGCCGGCGCAGCTCGCCGAGCGCCAGAACAGGATCTGCCAGCCATCCGCCTGGTCGACGATGCGGATCAGGATCCCCGACAGGCTGGTGCAGAAGGCGGCGCCGAGAATCGCAAGCACGCCAAGGCGCAGGCGCGTATCCGGCGCCTGATCCGCCATCCCCACATCCTCGGGCCGGTGCCGATCAGATCTCGGCGAAGACGTGCGTCTCCGCCTTGCCGCCCGGATGGGTCACCGCGCCCTTTTCGGCCGATCCCACGGTCTGAGCATAGCGCCAGAGCGCGCCGGACTGGTAGTCATGCTGGCGCGGTGTCCAAGCCGCACGGCGCGCTTCCAGCTCGTCGGCGCCGAGGTCGACGTCGATGGTCCCCGCCTCGGCGTCGATGGTGATCATGTCGCCATCCTCGAGCAGGCCGATCGGCCCGCCGACCGCCGCTTCCGGCCCGACATGGCCGATGCAGAAGCCGCGCGTCGCGCCGGAAAAGCGCCCGTCGGTGATCAGTGCCACCTTGCCGCCCGTGCCCTGGCCATAGAGCGCCGCCGTGGTCGACAGCATCTCGCGCATGCCGGGCCCGCCCTTCGGCCCCTCGTAGCGGATGACGATGACCTCGCCCTCCTTGTACTGCCGCTTCTGCACCGCCTCGAAAGCGGCCTCCTCGCAATCGAAGACGCGCGCAGGTCCGGTGAATTTGAGGACGTCCATGCCGGCTATCTTGACGATCGCGCCCTCCGGCGCGAGGTTGCCCTTCAACCCGACGACGCCGCCGGTGGTGCTGAGCGGCTTGGTGGTGGTCCGCACCACGTCCTGGTCCTCGGGGAATCTTACCGCCTCCAGCTCGTCGCCGATCGTCCGGCCGGAGACGCTGAGGCAGTCGCCGTCGAGGAAGCCGCCGTCGAGCAGCGCCTTCATCACCACCTGCACGCCGCCGACCTCGAACAGATCCTTGGCGACGTATTTGCCGCCGGGCTTGAGGTCGGCGATATAGGGGGTCTCGCGGAAGATGCGGGCGACCTCATGCAGGTCAAAATCGATACCCGCCTCGTTTGCGATCGCCGGCAAATGCAGGCCCGCATTGGTCGACCCGCCGGTCGCCGCAACGACACGGGCCGCATTCTCCAGCGCCTTGCGCGTGACGATCCGGCGCGGCCGGATGCCCTTCTCCAGCGCGTTCATCACCGCCTCGCCCGAGGCCTCCGCATAGGCGTCGCGGGATTCATACGGTGCCGGCGCCCCGGCCGAGCCCGGCAGCGCAAGGCCGATCGCCTCGGAGACACAGGCCATGGTGTTGGCGGTGAACTGGCCGCCGCAGGAACCGGCCGACGGACAGGCATGGCACTCGATCTCGTGCAGCTCGGCATCGTCAATGGCACCCGCTGAATGCTGGCCGACCGCCTCGAACACGTCCTGCACGGTGATGTCCTTGCCGCGCAGCCGCCCCGGCAGGATCGAGCCGCCATACATGAACACTGCCGGCACGTCGAGCCGCACCATCGCCATCATCATGCCCGGCAGCGACTTGTCGCAGCCGGCAAGGCCCACAAGGGCATCGTAGCAATGGCCGCGCATCGTCAGCTCGACGGAATCGGCTATCAGGTCGCGGCTGACCAGCGAGGATTTCATGCCGGCATGGCCCATGGCAATGCCGTCTGTCACCGTGATCGTGCAGAACTCCCGCGGCGTGCCTTTCGTCGCCTTGACGCCCTTTTTCACCGCCTGTGCCTGGCGCATTAGCGCGATATTGCAGGGCGCGGCCTCGTTCCAGCAGGTGGCGACGCCCACGAAGGGCTGCGCGATCTCGGCGTCGGTCATGCCCATCGCATAGTAATAGGAGCGGTGCGGCGCCGATTCCGGACCAACGGATACATAGCGGCTAGGCAGTTTCGACTTGTCGATGGCCATGGGGATGCCTCCTCCTGCGGCGCTTGATTATCGGATTTTCCGGGACGGGCGCCACCATATCGCTGCGTGCGGCGCCTGCCTAGAGAATATAGGTGCTCATGTCATCTACTAGTAGATAACCTGCGGCAAAACGCCGTGATGTGAGATGGCCGCTGCCCCCAACCTGCAGGGGATCACACGGATCTACATACCCTCGAGCTGGGCAAGCGCCGCCTCGACGGCGTCGCGCCGCACCGCATGGTCGGTCCGGCGGTCTTTCTGCTCGTCGATGACCGCCTGCGGGGCCTTGGCGAGAAACTGTTGGTTGGCCAGTTTCTTTTCGATCTTCGCGATCTCACCGTCGAGCCGGCCGATCTCCTTCTCCAGCCGGGCCTTCTCCTGGCCGATGTCAATGACGTCGCCGACCGGCAGCGCCACCGTCGCCTCGCGGTGCACGAGCTGGATCGAACCTTCCGGCGGCGTCGCCCCCGCCTCGGCGGTCGACAGATCGGACAGCCGCGCCATGGGCGAGACCAGTCCGGCATAGGCGTCGAGTCGCTTGCGGCTCACCTCGCTCGCGCCGATCAGCACCATCGGGATCTTGGCCGCCGCCGGCACGTTCATCTCCGAGCGCGCCGAACGGATGCCGGAGACGAGGCCGATCACCCAATCGATCTCGTCATCGGCCGCCGCATCGCTCAGCCCCGCTTCGAATTCCGGCCACGGCGCGTTGATCAGCCGGCCGACGTCGCCGAACAGCTCCCACAGCTCCTCGGTGATGAAGGGCATGAACGGATGCAACAGGCGCAGCAGCCGGTTCATCACCCAGGCGGCGGTGGCACGCGTTTCCGCCACGACCGCGGCGTCGTCGCCGGCAAGCAGCGGCTTGGCCAGCTCGACATACCAG
>CP070634.1:1578953-1586850 GCA_020356105.1 Rhodospirillales bacterium
GCGCTGTCGGCGAAGGCGGGCCAGTCGCGCACCGAGCGGCCATAGGCGAGGCACTCCTCCCAGCCCGCCGGCACGCCCCATTCCTCGGCGAGGCGCCTGTAGACGACGGCGAGCAGCCGCGCATAGGGCTTGGCCGGCGTCTGGCGCTGCGTTTCCGATTCGTAATGCGCGTGCGCCTCGAGAATCTCGTTGCGCGAAAGCGTGCGGTCGACGCGGCCGGTCAGGGGCTTCAGGCCCTCGACCATGCCGCTCTCCCAGTCGATCAGCGTGCCGTAGACGTCGAAAGTCAGGGCCTTGAAGTCGGTCAGTCGCATTGCAGGTCTCCCAAGCGCCAGCGGATCGGGCCGAAGGGTCAGTCTGCGGTCTTGGTTATCAGAAGCAATATCGCATGTCGAGAAACCGGCCGCGCAAGGCCCTGACCGCATCGCGCCGGGAACCTGGAGGTTCGTCCTCGCGGGCGCCGAGGATCTCCGCCAGCAGCGCAGCGAGTTCGGCAAAATCCGCCTCCTTCATGCCGTAGCGCGTCATCTCCTGCGCGCCCATGCGGATGCCGCTGGCGGCGGCGAAGCTGGCATCGTCGTACAGCGCCTGCGGGTTGGTGATGACGTTGTTGGCCTCCAGCCGGCTCGCCGCATACTCGCCGCGGGCCCGCGCGGTGCGCAGCAGCACCTGGTGGGTGCGCGTGTAACCGGCCGCCGGGTCGCCCTCGACCGCGAGGCCGCGTTCGCGCAGCGCCCGGGCGAAGGCCTGCGCGTTCCTGATCACCTGTGCCGGATACT
This sequence comes from Rhodospirillales bacterium, assembly GCA_020356105.1. Lineage (GTDB taxonomy): Bacteria > Pseudomonadota > Alphaproteobacteria > UBA8366 > JADFVY01. Next base: position 1,579,733 of record CP070634.1, read on the forward strand.
CGTCGCGGAAGCGGATCATCTCCCAGGTCGCGCCGAGGAGGCCGAGCATGGTGCCGAGATGGTGGTTGCTGACATGGCCGGGGAAGGCGCGCGTCTCGATCTGGCGCCACAACGGCTCGAAGGCGGAGCCCGGCGCCATGTCGGCGAGGATGACGCCGCGCTGCGGGCCGAAGAAGGTCTTGTGGGTCGAGCCGGTGACGATGTCGGCGCCTTCCGCGAGCGGCGCCTGGAAATGGGGGCCGAGCAGGCCGAGCACATGCGCGCCGTCATACATGATCAGCGGCCGGGCCGGGTTGTCGGCACCGAACTCGGCATGGATGAACTCGGCGATCTCGGCCACCGGCTCGGTCTCGATGGTCACGCTGCGCCCGAACACCAGCAGCTCCGGCCGGGTCTCGGCGATCAGCGCCTTCGTCGCGGCGACGTCGATGCGGTAGGGGTTGTCGGCCTCGAACGGGAAATGCTCGACCGCCGGGCGGCCGCTCTCGGGGTCGAGCGCGACGTAGTTCTTCAGCGCCCCGGTCGGCTGCGCGCTCAGATGCCCGCCCTTGGTCAGATCGTGCACCAGCACGCGGCGGATCGGCTCGGCCGGGCGGCCGCCGCGATGGCGGTTGCGGAACTGCTTGAGGGCGTCATAGACGGTATCGTTGGCCATCTGGCCGCTGATCACCCGCGGCTCGACCCGGGTGCAGCCGAAGAACGCGCGCAGCGCCGCCTTGAGCTCGTCCTCCTTCTCCATGATGAAGTCGGTGCCCTTGTAGTAACGCAGATCCGGCGCCTCGGGGCCCAGCGCCCTGATCCGGTTGTGCTCGTTATAACGGCCCGCGGGGTCGGCGGTGACAAGCGCGTCGACATAGGCCGAGGTCGGCTGCTCCGAGGGAATGAGATTGATGCAGTCGCGCCGCCGCCAGCCGGTGTTGGCGGCGGACTCCTCGGCCAACTGCACCGCCGCGGCCGTGATATCCGCCGCGTCCAGCCGCCGCAGCGCCTTGGGCGCGGCAAAGCCGGTATAGGGTCGGGTATAGGGGGGAAGGGGCCACAAATTCTTCTCGACCAGCTCGGCATCGAAGCGGTTGCCGCGGGCATCGGCAATCTCCAGCGCCACCGGCCGGTCGGTGCGGTACTCGAGGTCAGAGCGGATCAGGGCAAGGCCGATCGGTCGCATCTCGTGCTCCTCAGACGGCACGCCGGTCACGCCCTCGCCGTAGAAGCGGGCGAACGGCACGCTGGTGCCCGAGGTGACGTAGCCGGCCGGCGCGCCGTCGAAGAACACGTCGAACCCGGCCCGAAGCGGCCGCTGCGCCCCGAATACCGCGATCGGCTGGACGAGTTGCTTGAGCAGCCGGTCGGCGACCGGCGTTGCGAGCTCGCCACGGCGGATGTGGACGAATTCCTCGCGCTGGCGGTCCAGCGCGGCGCGGCCGACATAGTCGCCGTCGGCGGCGCGCACCGCGATCGCGGCGATCGGATTGGCGAAGATCGGGATCTCGTTGCCGTCACGGTCGGGGCCCAGCTCATGGCCGTAGAGCGGCAGCCCCGCCTCGAGCCGCAGCGAGTCGCGCGCGCCGAGGCCGGCCGGCGCGGCGCCGCATTCAACCAGGCGCTGCCACAGCGCGACCGCGCCGGCGCTGTCGACGAATAGCTCGAAGCACACCGCCTCGCCGGTATAGCCGGTGCGCGCGACGATTACCTCCTGGCCGTCGACCGGCATGACGGACAGGCGGTTGCGCTTGTTCTCGGGCATCTGCCCGGCGCTGCCCGCTGCCTCTTCGAGGATCTCCGAGGCGCGCGGCCCCTGCAGCGAGATCATCGCCAGCGCCGCGCTGACATCCTCGATCGCCGCGCCGGAATCGTTGTGGCCGGACAGCCATGCCCAATCCTTGTCGCGGTTGGCGGCATTGACGACGAGCAGGTAATCCGTGCGCCCGAGCCGGTAGAGATAGGCGTCGTCGACGGCGCCGCCGGTCTCGTTGGCGATCAGCGTGTACTGTGCCTCGCCCGGCAGCAGGGCCCGGGCATTGTTGGTCAGGGTCTTGAGAAGGAACGCCTCGGCGGCGGCGCCGGTGATGCGGAACCGGCCCATATGCGAGACGTCGAACAGCCCGGCATGGCGGCGCGTCGCGAGATGCTCGCGGATGATCCCGGTCGGGTATTGCACCGGCATGTGCCAGCCGCCGAATTCGACCATCTTGGCCCCGGCGGCCTCGTGCCAGCCGTGCAGAACCGTCCGACTGAGTTCCGTGATCTCGCTCATGGCCATCACCCCCGGGGCTCAGCTTAAACCTCTGCCAAGGCCGGTCAACCGGCGATCGTGCGGCACACCTGCGCACCCGGCGCTCCGTCAGGTCGGCGCCCGGCCTGCCGTCACCGAGGTTAAGGGGCGCCCAGTTGGCTGCGCATCGAGCGCAGGGCGGAGTCCTGCGGGTTCGCGTCCAGCGCCTCCTCGACCGCCTTCAGGGCCCCGTTGCGGTCGCCCAGCGCACTGCGAATCCGCACGATCATCTGCCAGGCCTCGACGCGTTGCGGATCGAGGCGTACCGCCTCGCGGAACGCGGCCTCGGCCGCGCGTGGCCTACGCATCACCAGCGCCGCGCCGCCGAGGACCAGGTGCGTTTCCGGAAAATCGGCCTTTGCGAGCAGCGAGGCGCGCCATTCCGCCATCACCTTTTCGGAGGCCCGGGCGGACGGTGCCGGCAGGCGCGCCACCGGCGCGTCGAGGAACTCCCGCGCCACGGCGATCCGCACCGACCGCGCCGGGTCCTCGAGCCGCGGCAAGAGGCGCCGGACCCGCTCGGCCGGTGGGGCGCCCCGCTGGACACCGACCGCGGACCCGCGCACGAGCGGGTCGGCATCTTCCAGCAGCGGCGCGAGGCGTGCCGCGATGTCCTCGGTTGCGACGACGCCCAGCATTTCCAGCGCGGAAGCCCGGACGATACCCGGCAGGTCGTCGCTCAGGGCAAGCTCCGTCAACGCCTCTGCGTTTGCCGCGGGATCGCTGCGCGCGGCGGTGAACAGCTCGGCAAAATGGGCGCCGCGCCGGTTGCTGTCTGGAAACCACTTTTGGATCTCTGCCGCGGCCCAGGCCGCGTCGCGATCCGCATGGCAATCATTGCAGGCGTTGGGCGCGCCGGTCTTTTGCGAAATGTCGGGGCGCGGAATCCGGAAGTTGTGATCGCGCCGCCCGTCGATCCCCATGTAGACGCGCTCGATCATGTGGCAGCGCGTGCATTGCGCGCCCCGCGATCCCGGCGCGTGGAAATGATGCGCCGGGTCGTCATAGGCCGCCTTCTGCAGGGTCGGGAAGCGCGGGTTGCCGGCCGGCGAGTGGCACTGCGTGCAGACGGCGTTGCCTTCGGCCCGCAGCCGGGCGGCGTGGGGGTCGTGGCAGTCGGTGCAGCGCACACCGCGCGCATACATCTTCGATTGCAGGAACGAGCCGTAGACATAGACCTCGTCCTCGATCGACCCGTCGGCGTGATAGAGTCCCGCGCTGAGGAGCGCCAGCCGATATGCGTCGCGGAACGGCGTGCCGGGCAGGGGGTTGCCGTCCTGGAAGGGCTCGCGCCGGGCATGGCACCCGGCGCATTGCTGGATCTCCCGCTCCGGCGCACCGGCGGCGAAGGCGAGGGTAAAGCCCTTGTCCGTCAGCGCCGGCCGCTTCGCCGGATCGTAGGAGTCGGGATCCGACGCCCAGGCGACATGGGCTCCGCCCGGGCCGTGACAGGCCTCGCAGCCGACCCCGGTCTCGGCTTGGCGACTCGCGTAGCGGCGGCTGCGCGGATCGTAGTTCTTCTCGAACGCCGTCGCGTGGCATTCGGCGCAGCGCGCGTTCCAGTTCTTGTATGGCCCGGTCCAGTAGAGCCCGTCGCCGGGCGGCAGTTCCTGGTCGGGATAGAGGTGGTACCAGCGCCCGCGTGCGACGTCCCAGGCGACGTCGAAGGCCTGGACATGGCCGTCGCCGATGTCGAGGAGATATTGCTGCAGCGGCGCGATACCGGCGACGCCGACAACGGGGAAGGATTGTATCCTGCCGTCCTTGCCGGGCGTTTCGATCACGAATTCGTCGCCGCGTTGCCGAAAGCGCATAACGATGTCCTTGTGCTCGAACACCGCGTCCGCGAAATCGCCGAGCACGCTCTTTCCGGTTGGCAGCTGCCAGGCCAGCGCGTGGTGCGAGCCCTGCCATGCCGCTGCCTGATCCGCATGGCAGGCCGTGCAAGCGGCCGAGCCGACATGGGCCGGTGGGTCGCCGGCCGGTTGACCCCGGGCGGGCGTAACGGCGCCTGCGGCGCAACACAGGCCGATCAGGATTCGCAAAGCGCCCGATACGCTCATCGAACGAACTTCCGGTTGTCTGTGTACCGGCATACCTGTCCCCCGGACCCGCGAAAAGGCTGGCGCGCGGGAGCCCTGGACAGCCCGCGATCCGATACCCGTGCTCGGTTGACGGCCATGTCCGGTATCAGGGATTCACCGCCTCGAGCACCTCGGCGAGCGGGCTCCCCGCGGCCCCGGAAGGCGGCTTCAATCCGACGATGGCCGACAGGGTCGGGGCCAGGTCCACGGTCTCGACGCGCCGGGCGACGTTCCGCGCTTGCAACCCGTAACCGGCGAAGATCAGCGGCACGAAGGTATCGTAACGCCAGGGAGACCCATGGTGTGCGGCCACGGTCAGGCCGTCAAAATCGTTGATGAAGGAGTGCGGCTCGAAAACAACGAAGACATCGCCCGAGCGGCTCGGATTGTAGTTGTTCAGGACCGAGCGAATGATCGGCATTTCCGGGTAGTCGCCATTGGCGAGGGCGCTGCTCGAGACCGCGAGCCCGACGCCCGGCAGGCGCATGATCTCCTCGGCGACGGCCCGCTCCACCGCCTCCTGGTCCAGATCCGCCGCGGCGATGGCCTCCCTGTCGAGATAGACATAGGGGTGGAAATAGGCGGAGATCAACTCCGCGCCGAGGCCGAACCGCTCGCGCAGGCGCGCCAGCCCCGGCTCCCTGTTCCACGCGGCGGGGTCCAGGTAGCGCGCCGGCACGCCCAGCTCGGCAAGATAACCCGGCGGGTCGGCGGCGCCGTGGTCGGCGGACAGCGCGATCAGGGTGCGGTCCAGCCCGACCCGGTCGTCGACGAAGGCGAACAGATCCGCGAGGAGCCGGTCGAGGCGCAGGATCTGATCCTCCGTCTCGAGGCTGGACGGGCCGAAGAGATGGCCGACATAGTCGGTCGAGGACAGGCTGACCGAGAGATAATCGGTCACCGCGTCCCGCCCGAGTTCCTCGGCATCGATCAGGGTCTTGGCAAAGTCGACGGTCAGCGCGTCGCCGGCCGGGCTGGTCGTCAGCAGCGTCGTGAACAGCTTGCCGTCGGCCGGCCCGAACGGGTGCGGGAAGACTCGTCCGAATCCGGGAAGAGCGGTTTCATAATCGAGGTCGTCGCGATCGCCGTTGCGATAGCTCGCCCGGTCGTACAGGAGCTCCCAGCTCTTGCCCGCATAATCGAAAGGCAAGCGCCGTGCGTTCCACGCGGTCACCCAGCCCGGGTAGCGGTCGTAATAGTAACTGCTGGTGATGAACTCCCCGATCTTCTTGGAGAACCAGAACGCCTTGCCCGCGTGGCCGGCCATCGAGATCGCCCCGCGGTCCTTGACGGACACGCCGAAGATCTTCGCCGTTCCGCCTTGGGCGATCGCAAGCTCGTCGCCGAAGGTCGAGGTCATGATCGCCCGCGGCGACCGGCCGTCGGTTCCCGCGGCCTTTTGCGTGGGATCGATCTCGCCGCTCTTGTCCACGCCGGCGCCGGCGCCCAGGATCGGAAAATCGCCGTCCTCCACGTTGTAGACGAGACGGCCCAGGCCGCGGTCGAACCAGACATTGCCGATCATCCCGTGCGCCGCGGGATGCGCGCCGGTCGCCAGCGTGGCATGCCCGACGATCGTTTCGGTGTTGGCATGCGCGTGGTGGGCATCCAGGTAGGCGACGCCCTCGTCGAGCAGGTATCGAAAGCCGCCGTTCCCCATGCGGTCGAGATCGCGGGCGATGAGGTCGCCGCGCAGCTGATCCACGGTGATCTGGAGCACGAGTCTCGGGGCAGGGTCCGCCGAGACGGCCGGTGTCAGACCGAGCAGCCCAAGCATCGCGGACATCGCGATACGGTTCAAAATGTGCCTCATTCTGGCCTCGGTGCGGAGGTTCGTCCGGCCCGTTCGATCCGTTGTTGGGAAGCCGGGGCGACCAAGAACGCCCCGGTCCCACTTCCAGCGCGAAAGGTCCCTCAGTTGCCCATGCCGGCCCTCAGCTTCTCCTCGATCTTGCTGAGGTTGAACGATCCTGGAGTCTGGCTTGGCGGGTAGTCCTGCATCGTCTGCAGGAACTGCGCCGCCAGCGCCTGGATCGGCACGATGACGAAGGGCCGGTCGAGGAACCAGTCCTCGTAGGTGTTCGAATTGTGTTGGGATTTCTCGAACGGATCGCGACGCAGATTGAACAGATACGGCACCCGGACCTCGACGAAAGGCTCCCGCCACACGCCGAATCTCTGGCCCCGGTTCTCGAGGAAGACGACCTTCCAGTCGTCATAGCGCGCGGCAACGATCTGGCCGTCGTCGTTGACGTACCAGAATTCATGGCGCGGCGATTGCTCGCTCCTGCCTTCCAGATAGTCGAGCATGTTGTAGCCGTCGATATAGTTGCGATAGGGGCGGCCGTTCAGCGTCACGCCTTCACGCAGCTGTTCCTTGATGTCCGGTGCGCCGGCGACGGCGGCGAAGGTCGGAAGCCAGTCCTCGTGCGCGACGATGCCGTTGAGCACCTTGCCGGCAGGGAACTTGCCCGGCCAGCGGATATAGGCGGGGACGCGATAGGCGCCCTCCCAGTTCGAGTTCTTCTCGCTGCGGAACGGCGTCGTGCCGGCATCCGGCCAGGTATTGTAATGCGGGCCGTTATCGGTCGAATAGAAGACGATCGTGTTGTCGGCGATGCCGAGCTCGTCGAGCAGGTCGAGCAGCTCGCCCACCTGACGATCGTGGTCGACCATCGCGTCGTTGTACTCACCCTGACCGGAGACCCCCCGGATCTCGTCCTTGATCCGGGTCCAGAGGTGCATCTTCGTCGCGTTCCACC
>CP070634.1:1586950-1592881 GCA_020356105.1 Rhodospirillales bacterium
CACACCGGATACCAGGTGCGGCCCTGGCCTTCGCCGGTCGACCGCGGACGGAACACGTTGACCGCACCGCCGGCGACCAGCAGCGCCGAATTGCACTTGAAGACGTAGAGCTTGTGCTCCCGCACCGACAGGCCGACCGCGCCGGCGATCCGGTTCTCCTCATTGGCGTCGAGCAGCAGTTTGACGATGAACACACGCTCGTAGATGTTCTCGATGCCGATGGCCTTCTTCGCCGCTTCGGCGACAATCGTCTTGTAGCCCTCGCCGTTGATCATGATCTGCCAGCGGCCCGAGCGGACCGGCTTGCCGCCATCCTTCAACGGCACGCCCTCGGTCTCCTTGGTCTTCCAAATCGGCAGACCCCATTCCTCGAACAACTCGACGCTGTCGTCGACATGACGGCCGACGTCGAACACGAGGTCGTCGCGGGTGATGCCCATCAGATCCGCGTGCACCATGCGCACGTAATCCTCCGGCTGGTTCTCGCCGATATAGGTGTTGATGGCCGACAGGCCCTGCGCCACCGCGCCGGAGCGGTCGAGCGCCGCCTTGTCGACCAGGGTGATCTTGACATCGTCGCCGGCCCAGCGCTTGGCCTCGAAGGCCGCGCCGCAGGCCGCCATGCCGCCACCGATGATCAGCAGATCGGTTTCGACTTCGACGATCTCGGGATTACCGAACGTACCTTCACTCATGGGTGCTATACCCCCCTAAAATATAAGGTTTCTCAGCCATGGGGATGCCGCCGCGGGGCTCGTCCCCTCGAGACCGCCGATCAGATGGTCGGCAGTTGCTTGTTTGCTTGCGTGAACAGAAGTTGGCTATTGATGTCGCCTGCGGGCGGCTTGTCCTTGTAGGGGTCGATGCTGCCGACGGGCGTCGTGCGGACCGGGAACTTGAAGCGCTTGATCTCACCGTCGCGGAACTTGATGGTCCACATGATATGGGTATCGGTGCGCAACGGAATCGCGGCGCCACCCATCGGCACGAAGTCGGCATAGGCGCGGACTTCGATGGCCTGCCTCGGGCACGCCTTGACGCAGCACATGCATTCCCAGCACTGGTCCGGTTCCTGGTTGTAAGCCTTCATCCGCTCGGTATCGAGCGTCATCAGGTCGTGCGGGCAGATATACATGCAGGCGGTAACATCGCCGCCCTTGCAGCCATCGCACTTCTCGGTGTGCACAAAGGTGGGCATGAATATGTATCTCCCTTGGTTGCCGGCGGGCGACATTGCGGCGCCTGCCCCTGGTGTCCGGCCGGGCGGCCGGTGAGCGCTTGCTTTTAGCCGTGTCTCGAACCGGACCGGCGGCCCCACCGTTCCGATCGTATATTCGAGATTTATCATATTCGGACTTGTGAAGGCGAGTCAAAAAGCCGTCGTCGGCCGCCGCCCATATGCGGCCGCGGCGGGTTGGCGCGAATTTCATTGAAACGCCCGCCCCCGTCCTGTGCAATGGAGCGCTGATGTTGTGAACCCGGCAGCCGGCTGGAGGAACATGAACTCTGAACTGGATGCTTTGACCCGTCGCCTGATCGCGTTCCGCGATGCGCGCGACTGGCGGCAGTTTCATGCAATGAAGGACCTGATTCTCAGCGCCAGCCTGGAGGCCGCCGAGATCATGGAACTCGTACAATGGAAGGATGACGGCGCGGTCGAACAGGCGGCGCAGGACGATCCGAAATTCCGCGCCAGGCTGGCCGAGGAATGTGCAGACGTGCTGCTCTACCTGCTGCTGATCTGCGAGCGCGCGGGCATCGATCTGGGCGAGGCGGCCACGGCCAAGATCGACCTCAACGAGCGGAAATACCCGGTTGAAAAGGCAAGGGGGACGGCAAAGAAGTACACCGAACTCTGAGACACCCGCAGAGCCGGGTGCCTGATTTTTCGATCCGGGGTGGCGGACGAGTGACCGGAGCCGGCCCCGGTCCGCGGCGTGACGATCAGTCCTCCGTGCGCAGCAGCGTGACCAGCCCGGGGCGGCCCTTGCTCTCGGCCACCTGCGCGGGCGTATGGCCCTCGTCATCGATGGCGGACGGGTCGGCGCCCGCATCCAGCAACAGCCGCGCGATCTCGGCATTGCCGCGCGACGCCGCCCAGTGCAGCGCCGTTCCGCCATTGGCGTCCCGGGTCTCCGGGTTCGACCCCTTGGCAAGGAAGGCATGCACCACCGCGGGATGCCCCTTGCGGATCGCCTCGATCAGATCCCGGCCCGGATCCTGCCGCCCGGCGTTCCAGCCGCCGACACCGGCATGCAGCAATTCGCCGCCGATCACCTCCTCGGCGACCGGATAGTAGGCCTGGGCCAGCGTATCGACCACCACGGCGCCCTCGCCGTAGTCGAGCGCCACCGTCCTGGCAGCGTCCGGACGGTCGTACCCGGTGATCATCCGTCCGTCCGGCGAGCGGACGTAGTAGCGATGCGGTTGAGCGGCCATCGGATCATCCTTCGAGCTGCGCCCCAATGGATATGCCACGACGGCCGTGGCCGGCAAGCCGGCCCGGCGCCACCGCACCAGGCGCATCCCGCCGCGCGTGTTGCGCGATCGCCCGCCTAGCCCAGGCTGTCGTAATAGGCCTGCAGGACCTCGAGCACCTCGGGCCGGCTGAACTCGTGCGGGACCTCTTCGCGGTTCGCGAACATCTCGCGCAGGCGGGTGCCCGAGATGTTCAGCCGGTTCGTATTGTCATGCGGGCAGGTCTTGGCCGTCGCCATGCCGTCGCATCGCCGGCAATAGAACGTGATGTCGATCTTCAGCGGCCTGGTCTCCAGCGCGCCGTCCCACAGCGTATCGAAGATGTGCTGGGCGTCGAACGGGCCGTAATAGTCGCCGACCCCCGCGTGATCGCGGCCGATCACCAGGTCCGAGCAGCCGAAATTCTGGCGGAACAAGGCATGCAGCAGCGCCTCGCGCGGCCCCGCGTAACGCATCTCGATCGGATAGCCCGACTGGATCGCGGTGCCGGGCACGAAGTAATTCTCCACCAGCGCATTGATCGCGTTCACCCGCACCTCCGCCGGGATGTCCCCCGGCTTCAGCTTTCCCAGCACCTGGTGTATCAGCACGCCGTCGCAGATCTCGATGCCGATCTTGGCGAGGTATTCGTGGCTGCGGTGCATGGGATTGCGGGTCTGGAAGGCGGCGACCCGCGACCAGCCTTTCTCGGAGAACATCGCGCGGGTCTCGGCCGGGCGCATGTAGAGCCCCGGATACTGCGCGGGGTAGACGCCCTCGGACAGCGCGGTCACCCGGCCGCCAAGATTGACCGCCCCCTGCTCGAGCACCTTTTGCACGCCCGGGTGTTTCTCGTCGGTCGTCCGGTAGACGTGCTCGCATTCGAGCGTCCGGTCGATCGCGTATTTTTCGGTGACCTCCAAGATCCCCATGATCTCGCCCGACTCGCCGTCGACCAGCGCCACCTCCTCTTCGACGCCGATCGTATCGGCGAGGTCCTGTGTAGCGGACAGCGTGATGGGAATTGGCCAGAAAACGCCGTTCGACAGCTTCATGTCGACGCAGGATCCGCGCCAGTCGGCCTCGCCCATGAATCCGTCCAGCGGCGTGTAGGCACCCATCGCCAGCATCACCAGGTCCGAGGTCTCGCGGCTCGACATCGGCACCTGCTTCAAATGCGCGGCCCGGCTCAACTCTTCGGCGCGCTCGGCCTCGGGCGCCAACAGCGGTTTCAATCCGGCTCGGCCATGCGGTGGCACCAGCTTCGACATGGCATCATCTCCCTTGCAGCTTCGCTCTTGGGTCAACCAGCGGCGCAGCGCTGGGACCGTCGTTTCGGAACGTCCTTAGAAAATACGAGTTTTCATTCTCACACAAGAATGTTCTAATATGCGAATGTGTCGACCTGCGGCCCGTTCCGGGCGGCGCCAAATCAGTAAAACCGTATCCTTCGGGAACATCTGGACAGGCGATTCGACATGGCAAATCAAGGCCCAACGAGCCAGACGATCCTGGTGGTCGGCGGCGGCATCGCCGGTATCACGGCGGCGGTCGAGGCGGCCGAGACAGGCTACGAGGTCATCCTCCTGGAGCGCGGACCGGCACTCGGCGGGCGCGTTGCGCAACTCAACCGCTACTTCCCGAAACTCTGCCATCCGACCTGCGGGCTGGAGATCAACTACCAGCGCATCCGCAAGCTGAAGAATCTGCGCGTCGTCACCATGGCGAGCGTCGCGGAGATCAAGGGCAACAAGGGGAACTACGCGGTCGCGGTGCGCGTCGCGCCGCGTTACGTCACCGCGAACTGCACCGCCTGCGGCGCCTGCGCGGAGGCGTCCGAGATGGAGGTGGACAGCGCCTTCGACTACGGGCTTTCGAAGACCAAGGCCGCCTATCTGCCGCATGAGCATGCCTTCCCGATGCGGTATATCGTCGCACCCGAAGCGATCGGCACCCCGGCGGCGGAGAAGATCAAGGCCGCCTGCAAGTATGACGCGGTGGATCTGGAGGATCAGGGCGAGACATTCGACGTCGCCTGCGGCGCCGTCATCTGGGCGACCGGCTGGGAGCCGTACGACCCGGTCAAGCTGGAATCATACAGCTACAGCCTGTCGCCGGACATCATCACCAACGTGCAGATGGAGCGCCTGGCCAATCACGACGGGCCCACCGCGGGCCGGATCGTGCGGCCGTCGAACGGCGAGCCGGTCAAGAAGGTGGCGATGATCCAGTGCGCCGGCTCGCGCGACCACAACCATCTGCCCTACTGCTCGCGGATCTGTTGCCTCGGCTCGCTCAAGCATGCGGCGTACGTACGCGAACAGTACGCAGATGCCGAGGTCGATATCTATTACATCGACCTGCGCGCGCACGACAAGCTCGAGGCCTTCTATCAGCGGGTCGCTGCCGATCCCCAGGTCAACTTCATCAAGTCCAAGCCGGCTTCGATCGAGATCGACGATGACGGATACCCGGTGCTGCACGGCGAGGACACGATCACCCGGGAGCTGTACGACCGGCCGTACGACCTGGTGGTCCTGGCGACCGGCATGAAGCCGGCGGCGGCCGACGGCTGCGCCCCGCCGATGTCGGTAGAGCAGGACGAGTACGGCTTCCTTGTGCCGTCGCTGAACGGCGATGGCGGCATCTTCCCGGCCGGCGTCGCCGCCGGTCCGCTGGACGTCTCGATGTCGGTGCAATCCGCGACCGCGGCGGCCCTCAAGGCCATCCAGGCCGTCGGACCGAAGAGCTGAGGGGGCGCGAGCGATGAGCGAACGGAAACCCGGCGTCTATATCTGCAAGGGCTGCGGCATCGGCGAGGCGATCGATTGCGATGCCCTGGAATCGCTGGCCTCCGGCGACCTCAAAGTGCCGGTCTGCCGGCAGCATGATTTCCTCTGCGGCGAAGACGGCGTCGCGCTGATCGCCAAGGACGTGGCGGACGGCGCGGTCAACCAGCCGATCATCGCCGCCTGCTCGCAACGGGTCATGGCGGACCGGTTCGACTTCGACGGCGCCGCCAGTGTGCGCACGAACCTGCGCGAGTGGGTCGCCTGGGCCCGTCCCGCCGGCGAGGAAGACACCCAGATGGCGGCGGCCGACCAGATTCGCATGGGCGTGGCGCAGGCCTCGAAGATGACGCCGCCGGAACCCGGCATCGAGAAGGGGCTGAACACCAGGATCATGGTGGTCGGCGGCGGCACCACCGGGCTCACCGCGGCGCTCGAGGCGGCGGCTGCGGGCCACGAAGTGCTGCTCGTTGAAAAATCCGGCAAGCTCGGCGGCTGGAGCGCGAAATGGTCGAAGCGCATGCCGTACCGCCCGCCCTATCGTGACCCGCAGGACAACGATGTCGCGGCGCTGATCGAACGGGTGCAGGGCGACAAGGCGATCACGATCAAGACCGAAACGACCGTGGCCGAGACCAGCGGCATGCCCGGCAAGTTCGCGGTCAACCTGGTCACCGGCGCCTCG
>CP070634.1:1592981-1599997 GCA_020356105.1 Rhodospirillales bacterium
CGGATCATGATGCGTTCGGTTCGGGACGGTTGCGACGGGACCGGCCGGCCCGCCGGCCAGCGGCGCCGGGACATTACCCGGCCGGCACCACGTTAGTCGAAACCCGGCCGGAGGAACAGGGTCAGGACGCCGGTATAGCCGTACAGGCGATCGTGGTTGATCTCGCCGTTGGCGAACAGGCCGGCGATCGGGATGTCGCCTAGCTCGTCCGCAATGATCTTCATCTCGCGGCTGCCCGGCCCGAACTGGTTGGGCCCGCGGGCGACGCAGGTGTAATACAGCGCGCCGCGAATGCCGCCGGCCGCGCGCTGCCGAAGGCGGCCCAGCATGCGATGCAAATCTTCGATGGCCGTCGTCCGGTCGCGCCGGCAGAACATGACCTTATCCCCTGCCGACACGACGTCGCCGATTGCCAGCAACCGGTGTTCGCGGTCGACACCCATGAGGTTGCGGACCAGATAATCGCCGGTGTCGGATCCCGTCACCGGCAGCGCCGCGAAAACATGCCCGCCGACCCGGCGCAAATCGGCGGCCAGATCTTTTCCGATATCGCCCTCGAAGACGTTCAGCGCCGGCGCGTCGTCCAGCTCGATCAGCACGTTGCCGTCTGCCCGCGTCACGGTGTGCGCCGGTCCGATCGGCGAACATCCCTGGGTCAGGCCAACGGCGACCGGCAGCGCATAGGGAGAGAACATGACACCGGACAGCCCGCGGGCGTAGCCGCTTCCGGCCAGCTGGACGGCGTCGTCCCGCGTGGAGGTCATGCCGCCGACCAGATACGCATTGGTCGCTTCCGCGTATGCCGAGACAAGATCCTGTATGTGCGGGTTCGCGGGGTCGGCGTGTACGACGGCAAGCGGCGGGTCGTTGGCGGCCAGCCAGTCCGCATTCATTTCCACGACGTCGCGAACGCCGGTCTCGATGCCACCGAACAGCCGGAACGCGTCGGAGCCGATCGGCATGACAAGCACCGAGATCGCCGGCTCGTCGAAATACTCGGCGCGCAACCCGCACACACCCATGCCGGCCCCGCCGACCCAGTGCGGGACCCCCGTGCGCTGCCGCAGCAGCGCTTCGATCTCGGTCAGCGCGCCGGCGAAGGTCTCGGTCACGAAGACGAAGCCGAGTCGGTACTCGCGACCGAGCTCGCCGAGGTCGGCCAGTATCTCGTGCACGGCGTCCTGCCATCGCGGTGCGACAGCGGCGGCGGCCCTGAACGGGGCCGTGCCCGTCATCGACCGCCCCGTGTCAGCGCATCGTTCACGACCGGCAGCATATTCTCGACGATGATGGCGATCCCTTCGGCGGTCGGATGAATGCCGTCGTCCTGATTGAGGGACGGGTTCGCGGCCACGCCCTCGAGGAAGAATGGATAATAGGCAATGCCGTGCTTTGCCGCGAGATCCGCGTAGAGAGCGGCGAACGCCTCGCCGTACGCGGCACCCAGATTCGGTGGCGCGCGCATCCCGGCCAGCACGACGTCTGCGCCGGTCGCGCGGATTCGCGTGATGATCGCATCGAGGTTGCCGCGGGTCGTCGCGGGCTCGAGGCCGCGCAGCCCGTCATTCGCGCCGAGCGCGACGATCACCAGATCGGGGCGGTCCGCGAGCAACCAGTCGACCCGTGCTAGTCCGCCGGCGCTGGTGTCGCCCGAGACACCACCGTTCACGACCCGCGCGGCGACCCCGCTTCGCGCCAATGCGGCTTCGAGCTGCGCCGGAAAGCTGTCCTCGAGTGTCAGCCCGTAGCCGGCGGTAAGGCTGTCGCCCAGCGCCAGGATCACCAGATCCGGCTTTGCTTGCAGGCTCGCCGCCCAGCCTGCCATCGCCAGCGCGACGAACGGCAGCGCCACCAGACGGCGCCGATTGAATATTGCGCCGGCAGCTCGATATAAGGTGGCACCTTTGCGCGGTTTCTGTTTCATCGGTATGGCAGTTCTGCGCTGATTTGTCTCGAACGGGAATTGTACGGCCAGGCGCCTATCTAAGTGGCGATGCATGATCGATCGACAACCCCCGAGCACCCGGAGCGGCCCATTGTCGCGCTTTCGGGGCTCGAGCTGACATTGGCCAGCGCCGCTGGCCCGGTGCCGATCCTGCGCGGCGTCGACATCGAAATCGCGCCGGGCGAGCAGGTCGCGCTGGTCGGCGCATCGGGCGCCGGGAAATCTTCCCTGATGATGGTCGTCGGGGGATTGGAGCGGCCCTCCGCCGGGTCGGTCCGCGTCGCGGGCTGTGATCTCGGCGCGATGACGGAGGATCAGCTCGCGCTGTTCCGGCGCGAGAATATCGGCATCGTGTTCCAGTCGTTCCACCTGATCCCGACAATGACCGCGCTCGAGAACGTGGCGATACCGCTCGAGTTCGCCGGACACACCGATGCCTTCGCGCAGGCGGCGGACGAGCTCGCGGCGGTCGGGCTGGGCCACCGTACGGGCCACTATCCCGGCCAGCTCTCGGGCGGTGAGCAGCAGCGCGTCGCACTCGCACGGGCGTTCGTCACGGAACCACGGCTGCTGCTCGCGGACGAGCCCACGGGCAATCTCGACGGCGACACCGGCGCGCAGATCATCGATCTGATGTTCCGCCTCTCTGAGCAAAAGGGAACAACGCTGCTGCTGATCACGCACGACCCCGCCCTGGCAGCGCGCTGCGCGCGCGAGCTGCGGATCGCGGACGGCCGGATCGTCGCAGATGTCGCCCGCGCGACCGTGGCCCGATGACCCCCTCGCGCCGCGGCCCCACCCGCTTCCTCCTGACCTGGCGGCTGGCGCGCCGCGAATTGCGCGGCGGCCTCAGCAGCCGCTTTCGTGGCTTTCGGATCTTCCTGTCATGCCTGGTGCTGGGAACGGCGGCGATCGCCGGCATCGGGTCCGTCTCGTCCTCGATCGAGGCAGGGTTGCGGGCCGATGCCCGGGTCCTGCTCGGCGGCGACATCGAATTGCGCGTTCAGCACCGGCCGGCGACGGCGGCGCAGCGCGAATGGCTGGGCGCGTCGGCGCGAATGATGTCGGAGATCGTCGCCTTGCGCGCCATGGCCAGCCGAACCGACGGGCAGGATCGCCGCCTCGTCGAGCTGAGGGCGGTGGATGAAGCCTATCCCCTGGTCGGACGCGTGGTGCTGCGGGGCGCCGCGCCGCTGCCCGATGCGCTGGCGGCCCGGGACGGGGTATTCGGTCTGGTCGCGGCGGAACCGCTCCTCGAAAGGCTGAAGGTGTCGGTCGGCGACCCCCTGACCATCGGCGCCGCGCGGTTCAGGATCACCGGCGTCCTGCTGGGCGAGCCGGACCGCGCCACGCGCGGCATCCAGCTGGGGCCGCGGGTGATCATCTCGCGCACCGCGCTGGACGCCACCCAGCTCCTCAAGCCGGGGGCGCTGTCCCGCTTCTACTATCGCCTGCTGCTGCCGGCGGGAACCGACGGCGCGGCGTTCAAGGAGCGGCTCGCCGGCGCCTTTCCCGACGCCGCGTGGCGGGTGCGCGATCCGGCCGGGGCGGCGCCGGGATTGCGCCGCTTCATCGACCGTCTGACACTGTTCCTTACGCTGGTCGGCCTGTCCGCGCTGCTGATCGGCGGCATCGGCATCGGCAACGCCGTGCATGCCTTTCTGACCCAGCGTCGTCCGACGATCGCGACGCTGAAATGCCTTGGCGCATCGGCCGGGCTGGTGCTGGGCATGTATCTCGCGCAGATCCTGCTGCTTGCGCTCGCCGGCATCCTGGCCGGCTTGGCGCTGGGCGCCGCGTCGCCGCTGGCCGCCGCGCCCCTGCTCGGCGATCTGCTGCCGGTCGGCCCGCGCGCCGGGATCTATCCGGGGCCGCTCGCCCTCGCCGCCGCGTTCGGCGTCCTGACCACGCTGCTGTTTTCGCTGGGCCCGCTGATGATGGCGCGCGACGTGCCGGCGGCGGCGCTGTTCCGCAAGGCCGTGGCACCGACGGCGCGACGGCTGTCGCCGCAAGACCTCGCGGCGCTGACCGCGATCGTCCTTGCGCTCGCCCTGCTCACGGTCGTCAGCGCCGAAGACCGGATGCTTGCGGTCTGGTTCGTCGCCGGCGCGATCATGGTGTTCGCGGCGTTTCGGCTGGCGGCCGCCGCCGTGACCCGGCTCGCCGCCGCATGGCCGCGACCGTCGCAACCGCAGATCCGCTTGGCGCTGGCCAATCTGCATCGCCCGGGGGCGCCGACCGGCAGCGTGGTGGTTTCGCTCGGCATGGGGATCACCGTTCTCGTCGCGATCATGATGGTCGAACGGAACCTGAGCGACCGCATCGCCGAAATCATCGAGGACAAGGCCCCGGCGTTCTTCTTTCTCGACATCCAGCCGGATCAGCGAGCGGGGTTCGAGGCGCTGGTCCGGTCGTTTCCCGGGGCCGGCGCGGTGCGGCAGGTGCCGATGCTGCGCGGGCGCATCACGGCGATGGGCGGTGTGCCGGTCTCGCAGCTCGCGCCGCCCCCGGATCATGCCTGGGTGATCCGCGGCGACCGCGGCCTGACCTGGGCGCGCACGCCGCCGGACAGGGGCAGCCGCATCGTTGCGGGCGAATGGTGGCCGGCCGATTACGACGGGCCGCCACTGATCTCGTTCGACGCGGAGGCGGCGGAGTCGTTCGGCCTTGCGATCGGCGACGAGGTGAGTTTCAACATCCTCGGCCGGCCCTTCGTTGCCCGCATCGCCAATTTGCGACGGATCGACTGGGCGTCGCTCGGCATGAACTTCGTCGTGATCTTCTCGCCCGGTGCGCTGGAGCAGGCGCCGCAGATCAGCATTGCGACGGTGCACATCGACGAGGCCTCGGAGACGGCGCTGGAGGCCGCGGTCAGCAAGCAATTTCCCAATGTCTCGGCGATCCGCGTGCGCGATGTCCTGGCCGACGTGAACCGTATCATGGGGTCGGTCGACATCGCCGCAAAGTCGATCGCCGCGGTGGCGATCGTCGCCGGTATCCTGGTTCTCTCGGGCGCGATCGCGGCCGGCCGCCGGCAGCGGATCTACGATGCCGTGGTGCTGAAGACGCTCGGCGCGACGCGACGCGACGTGCTGGTCGCTTATCTCATCGAGTTCGCCCTGCTCGGCCTGGTGACCGCCGCGATCGGTGCGCTGGCGGGCAGCCTTGCGGCCTGGGCGGTGACGGCGGGGCTGATGCGCGTCGACTGGGTGTTCGCGCCCGGCACGATGATCTGGACCACGCTGGTCTGCGTTGGCGCGACCCTGGTCTTCGGGGCGATCGGCGCGTGGCGGGCGCTCGGGCGCAAGGCGGCGCCGCTGCTGCGCAACGAATAGGGTCTTAGACGGCCAGCGTTTCGGTGTGGCCGTCGACCGCGAGCGCCTGGCCGGAGATCCGCGCCCCCGCATCGGAGCAGATGAACACCGCCATGCTGGCGATATCCGCGACATCGACGAAGGTGCGCATCGAGACCTGCGCAAGATAGGCGGCGCGGACCTCCGACGGATCGATCTGCCGGAGCGCCGCGTCGGCGGCGATGACCCGATCCATCCGTGGGCCGTCGACACTTCCCGGGCAAATCGCGTTGACGCGGATACCGAACGGCCCCAGCTCCATCGCCAGCGTCCTGGTCAGGCCGATCAGGCCCCATTTCGCGGCGGCATAGGGGCTGCGATTGGGAACGCCCATCAGCCCCGCCGTCGAGGCGATGTTGACAATTGCGCCGCCGCCCGCCCGCTTGAGCAGCGGGATCGCCCGCCGCGCACAGTAGAACGCGCCGTCAAGGCCGACGGCGAGGGTGTGGCGCCAATCCGCCGGCGCGATCTGTTCGGCCGGCGCGGTCGGGCCGGCGATCCCGGCGTTGTTGACCAGGATGTCGAGCCCGCCAAGCGAGTCGAGCGCCTCGTCGAACAGCCGGTCGACCGACGCGGCATCCGCGATGTCGGCGACCGTGCGGCCAGTCCCCGGCAAGGCCTTCGCGGTGGCGGCCAGCCGCGCCTCGTCGATGTCGCAGATGTGCACGCGGGCGCCGGCGGCCGTCATCGATTCGGCGATCGCAAGGCCGATTCCTGCAGCCCCGGCCGTAATCAGCGCGCGCTTGCCGTCAAGTCTGAGCTCCAATTCGGCCTCCCTTTTTCGAGGACATGTCGATTGCGACGAATTCTCAACGGTTGCTGTTGATTCACGTGCGCGATATGCCAATATTACCCCAGACGGAACAACCGCTTTGGTGGTTGGCACAGAGAGAGAGGAAACATGGCACTCGATCCGCGTACACAGGTTGTAACACCGACCGGAGCACGTGCAGGCGAAATCGATGAAGGTCTGCGCTCCTACATGCTGCGCGTGTATAACTATATGTCTCTGGGCCTCGCGGTCACGGGCCTGGTCGCCTACCTGACCTCCCAGTCGACAGCCATGCTCAACGCGATCTACGGCACCCCGCTGCAGTGGGTGGTCATGCTGGCCCCGCTGGGCATGGTGTTCTTCATGAGCTTTCGGATCAACAAGATCAGCGCGGCGGGTGCGCAGCTCGCGTTCTGGATCTTCAGCGGGCTTATGGGGCTTTCGCTGGCCTATATCTTCCTGGTCTATACGGGCGCTTCGATTACCCGCGTGTTCCTGATCACGACCGCGACATTCGCGGGGATGAGCCTTTACGGCTACACCACGAAGCGCGACTTGTCGGGCGTCGGCTCGTTCCTCATCATGGGGCTGATCGGCCTGATCGTTGCCAGCATCGTGAACATCTTCCTGCAGAGCGCGGCCTTCCATTGGGCGCTGTCGATCGTCGGCGTGCTGATCTTCGTCGGCCTGACTGCCTACGATACGCAGAAGATCCGCATGATGTACTACGAAGCGGACGGCCATGAAGTGATGACCAAGAAGGCGATCATGGGCGCGCTGACGCTCTACCTGGATTTCATCAACCTGTTCCTGTTCCTGCTGCGACTGTTCGGCAACAGGGAATAGCCGGCAGCACCGAACCGGTGAAGCGAACGCAAGACCGCCCGGGGAACGCCCCGGGCGGTTTTCTGTTGCGCCGCGCGGCCGGCACGCCCGCTCGACGGGC
>CP070634.1:1600097-1651841 GCA_020356105.1 Rhodospirillales bacterium
CAAGGAAGAGGGCGAGGTCGTCGTCTATTCGTCGTCTTCGCGGATTGCCAAGGTCGCGGATGCGTTCATGGCGATCTATCCGGAGATCAAGGTGACCTCGTTCGATCTCGGCTCGGTCCAGTCGGTCGAAAAGACCGTTCGTGAGCAGGACGCGGGACTCTACAACGCCGATATCGTCACGACCGGCGGGTCGGGACAGGTCATCCATGAAATGCTGAACAAGAACAGGATCGTCAACTACGTGCCGGAGCATTACAAGGCGCGTATCCCGGCGGAGAACCGTGAGCCGCTGCTCGTCCGCATCAACGAGGCGATGGTCTTCTTTTACAACGGCGAGGCCTATCCCGACAGGCAGCCGGCAACGAACATCTGGGAATTCACCGAGCCCAAATGGAAAGGCCGGGTGGGAACGAAGAACCCGCTGTCGTCGCTCTCGACCTTCATGGGCTGGGCGACGTTCGCCGAGCACGCCGACGAGATGGCGGCGGCCTACAAGCGCCATACCGGCAAGGATATCGAACTGCACGAGGGTGTGCCGAATGCCGGTTACGAGTTCATCTATCGCATGCTCCGCAACGATCTGGTGATCTTCAAGTCGGGCTCGAAGCTTGGTGGCGCATCCGGCAAGCCGGGCCAGGACAAGCCTCTGATCGGCTACAACAACATGACGCGCATCGCGGACAACGACGCCAAGGGTTATGTCGGCCGCTTCTTCGTCGAGCTGGACCCGGTCGCGAAGATCATCTATCCCACATACACGGCGATCGCCCGCCAGGCGCCGCATCCGAATGCCGCCAAGCTCCTGACCGCCTATCTTCTGGGAAGCACGGAACTCAGCGCCGACACGCAGATCTCGAAGCCCTACAGCGAGGGTAGGAGCCTCGAGCTGCTACAGGGCCTCGCGCCGTATTTCGACGCAGGTTCCGTCAGCCCGCGTGATGACGTGCCGTTTCCGGCAGGTGGCGAAGTCTGGGGCAAGATGAAGGGATGGACCGCAAATCCCGATTTCCTGTGGAACGAGGGACCGAAAGTGCGAGATTTCTGGATCCAGGAGTCGCAGAGCTGACCGCCGACGTGTGGAGGCGCGTGTGGAGGAGATCCGACTCGAAGGGGTGCGCAAGACCTACGGACGGGAAGTCGCCGTCGCAGACCTCGATCTCAGGGTCGAACCGGGCGAGTTCCTGACCATTCTCGGCCCGTCCGGATGCGGCAAGACCACGACCCTTCGCATCATTGCAGGGTTGGAGGATCCGGACCGGGGCGATGTCCACCTCGGCGGCACGGTCGTGTTCTCGCGCGAGCGGGGTGTGATCGTGCCGCCCGAGCGGCGCAATCTCGGGCTGATCTTTCAGAGCTATGCGCTGTGGCCGCATATGACGGTCGCGCGCAACATCACGCTCGCCCTTCGGGAAAAGGGCCTGAGCCGCCAGGAGATCGAGGAGCGCCTTGTCTCTGCCCTTGAAAAGGTCCAGATGGATGCGTTTCGCGACCGCTACCCCTCGGAGTTGTCCGGCGGGCAGCAGCAGCGCGTAGCGGTCGCGCGCCTCATCGCGCTGAGACCGTCGTTCTTGTTGATGGACGAGCCGCTGTCCAATCTCGATGCCATGCTGCGCATCGACATGCGCAGCGAGCTCAAGCAGTTGCATCGCGATCTCGGCGCGACGACGGTGTATGTCACGCACGACCAGATCGAGGCGCTGACATTGTCCGATACGGTCGTGGTGATGGACAGGGGCGTGGTTCTCCAGAAAGCGACGCCGTTCGACATTTACCACCACCCATCGACACTGTTCGTCGCAGAATTCGTCGGGAACCCGCGGATCAACAGTTTTCAAACGCGACTGCGTCGAATGAATGGCGAGACCGTCGCCGATTTCGGCGACCTTACGGTCCCGCTGGCCGGCGAACCTGCGACCAAGCTTGACCACGTCATAGCCACCTTGCGTCCGGAGGACATCCGGATCTCGCAAGTCGAAAAACCCGGCTGGCTCAAGGGCCGCATTTCCTCGATACAGCCGACCGGATCGGAAACAATCGTTCAAACCGAGTCGGCGCATTGCCGCTTCACGGTGCTGCAGTCCGGATTCTTTCAGGCCCGCCTCGACGACGACGTTTGGCTGCGCATCGAGTCCCGGTCGCTGAATCTCTTCGACCCCGAGACAGGCCGCAGCCTCGCTGTGTGATGTGAGGCGAAGGACGGGTTGCGCGGGGTCCCGGTCTCAGGGGAACAACGAACGACCGCTCGCCGCAAGCTGGTCGAGCAGTTCGCGCGCGAGTTCGAGCATCCATTGAGTGGGACCGTCGACCATGTCTTTCCCAAACATTCCGCGTTCGCGCCGCACGTGATCGAGAGCCGCCTTGAAGGTCGACCAGCGTTCGGGGAATTTTCCGTGAAGATAGAGCGCTGCGACCGTAACAGAACGACTCTGTCCGGCACGGCAATGGACGAGAACGTTTCCCGGCTGGTGAGGCGGATGATTGGGGGTCGACGGGCTGTCCTGGTGGAGCATGCCCTCCAGCGCGTGACAGGCCGCCAGCAGAAGACTCGGATGGTTGCCGGGGCCATCGATCATGCCGACCTTGGCGACCCGGACGGGAGCGAATCCGAAAATCCGAACGCTGCCGCCGGGATGGCCGGCCAGCGGCTGGTCGACGTAATTCACGTCCAAATTGACCGAGCAGTTCAGGACCGAGGTGATGCCGTGGTGGCGCAGCAGGTCTATATCACCTGCCGCAACCCTGTTGCCGATATAGAGGTCGACCGACCATTTGCCGAGCCTGCTCGCAACGCGGCTCATCGGCGGCAGCAGCGGAGATCCGATCACCTCGCCGTCCGTTTGGCCTACGGGCTTCTTGTCGCTTCTCGACCCCATTCGCGCGTCCTTGCTATTCAATCAATCGGTGGGCCTCGTCGCCGAAATAGCGTGGCCGTGCAGTTCGCCGCCAAAGCGAAACGGGATACTCCCATCATCGCAATATGAAGTCACTCGGTTTCCTGCGCGGGTCAAACGCGGGTTTCGAACCCACAAGGTACGGGCCTTTTGAATGTCGCAGCGCGCTCGGGTTATTCCGATGCTGATCTTTTATGAAGCGCCCCCTTCTCGCGTGGTCTTGATAAATCCCAAGTCGACAGTCGGGGAAATGGCGGCAAGCGTCGTTCATC
The DNA here is from genome assembly GCA_020356105.1 of Rhodospirillales bacterium. Lineage (GTDB taxonomy): Bacteria > Pseudomonadota > Alphaproteobacteria > UBA8366 > JADFVY01. Next base: position 1,603,261 of record CP070634.1, read on the forward strand.
CGTTCCGCCCAGCCAACGACTTCGAGTTGGTGACCAGGTCGCGCTTAAACGTCACAGAGAATTTCCGAAGCGGGTCACGAACCGAAATTCGGAAGCGGGGCACCTCGACGCATTATCCGGCAATTCTTAGATCTGACCAGAGCGGAAACCGGAACTCGGCATTGCTAACAATCGTGAACGCCGTGCCCATCGAGGTTTGAACAGGTTCAAAATTCAGATATTTTGGTGCCAAGCTCTCTGAAATCGCAGACTTTTATGGCTCCGTTGGGGGCCGGTTCCGAAACATTTTCCGGAATGAAAAAGGTTTTCATGCCGGCAGAAAGACCAGCTTGCACACCCTTCGGACTGTCTTCGATCACAATACATTGGCTTGGGTTGGCCCCGAAATGTTGGGCGCATTTCAGATATGGTTCAGAAGATGGTTTAGGGTTCTGGACATCATCACGGCTAATACTGAATGGTGGCTCAACATCAGGAAATACAGCTTGAATATTGGCATCAACAAGAATTCGCTCGGAATTGGATACGAGCCCCATTTGAAAGCCCCGCAAGCTCAACTCACGCCATAAGCTTTGAGCGCCGTTCCTGAACCTAAGCTGCGCCGAATGGGCGAGGTAATAGTCTTGCTTTTGTGCTTTCCAGCTTTCCAGGGAAATCGGCAGATTCATCTCACTCTGCAGCCAGCCATGGGTTTCGTCAGTGCCCAATCCCAGTGTTGCCGTGTGAAGGTTATGCGGCGGGGAAAATCCATTGTTGCGCAAAACCCATTCTATCGCGCATTCATGAAGTGGCTCGCTATCTACCAGCGTGCCATCGATATCCCAAAGGATTGTGTTTATAGGTGAAGCCATCGATATATTCCCTTGCGGGCTCTATTCTGTTTTCGTCATTTGACTTGATCAGAATTCCACGAAAATCATTCACGTTGACTTGTGTGGGGTCTGTTACGAGCAACTCATTTAGTGTGCTGACGACCTGATCTTGCCCCCAGGTTGGACCGGCCTGAGGCCGAACTTCTTCTTCCACTGATCAGTCCCCACCAATCGATCCAGTTTCATTGTTAGTGCATTGACGAAATCTGGTCCATCGAGTTGGTCGCCTCAGTTGCGGGTGGCCAGTTACCATTGAAGCTCTCACAGTAACCGGTTTTCCTGCCCGACCCGGGATCGATAATCGGGGCATTGCCTTCCGCCGACTGCGCTTGAAGGTCAAGGACCGTCCCTGGCGCGATCAGCCGGTTTTCGTAGAATCTTCCCGATACTGAGGTGAAGGAACGCAAATCGGTGGAAGGCAACTACGTGCTCTTCGCCCGCCGACTGAAGACTGAACCCGCCTCAAGGCGGAAAGCACACGTCTTGACTCCGAAGAGATCTCGCCCTCCTACTTGGGAGCGCTGAAAAAGCGCTCTTCATTGGGCGCGGACCTGGAAACCACCGTGAAATACGTGACCCACAACTAGGTTGAGGCCATGACCTTGGCCGACAAGATCGTGGTACTGTTGGATGGGCTGATCATGCAGGTGCGCAGTCCGCGCCGCCTATACGACCGGCCCGACAAGTTGTTTGGCGCCGAATTCATTGGTAGCACCAAGATGAACGTCCTGAGCCGCGCCACCGAGGGCGCGACCTTCCAGTTGCCCGGCCATGGCGCGGGCGCCTTCGGCGGCGGCGACGTTGCCACCCAATTCGGCATCCGCCCCGAACATATCGCGGTTGTCGACGCGGATCAGGGCCATTGCACCGGGAAGATCAAGGTCGCCGAATACCTCACCGCGGATACTTTCTCCTACGTCGACTCCGCGGGTCTTCGCACCCTGATCGTTCGAACCGACGGCAGCGAAGGAGACCGACGCGGCCAAGTGGTCGGGCTCAGGATCGACGATCCGAAAACCTACTTATTCGACGATGAGGAGCGCACAATCCGTTGACCCCGGATAGGGTCTCGGAAACATGCATGACGAGGAAGCCTTCAATGAAGCGATCAGAAGTCAATGACATCATCCGCGAAGCAGACCAGTTTATGCGGTCTTTCGGGTTCTTACTGCCACCCTTCGCCTATTATTCTGTAGACGATATGCAGCGTCGGCGAACGGAGATCGATGCTATCGTCGAAGCCCGGCTGGGGTGGGACATCACCGACTACGGCGTCGGCGATTTCGATAAAACAGGCTTGTTTCTATTCACACTACGCAACGGCTCGCTCGAGGACCTGAAACACGGCATGGGCATGTGCTATGCGGAAAAAATCATGATTTCGCGCAAGGATCAACTCTGCCCGATGCATCGCCATATGGTCAAAACGGAAGATATCATCAACCGGGGTGGCGCCCGGTTGGCCATAAAGATGTATGGCTCGGGCCCGGATGGTGGGCGCGATCCAGACGCGCGGGTGACGGTTCTTAGTGACGGGATCGCGCGGACCGTGGCGGGCGGAGACGTTCTTCTCCTGGAACCTGGCGAGAGCGTCACGCTGCGGCCTGGGGATTGGCATGCCTTCTGGGGCGAGGGGGGAGACACACTGGTCGGCGAGGTCTCCACGGTGAACGACGACCGCACGGATAACGTCTTCAGTGAACCGATCGGCCGGTTTTCCGAAATCGAGGAAGACGAAGATCCGCTGCACTTATTGGTCTCGGATTACGAAAACTGGCTCACGGACCAATGATCCGGTGTTGCGGCAGAGCCCTCATCGATATGATTTCCCAACGCCTTGCCGACGGCAGGGAGGGTTTCCCGCCAGTGACCGGTAACGCAGTGTTTTATACTGTATCTGCGCTGGGGCGGTTAAGAGATTGGCTCTGCCCCCGTTAGAAGCGCTGACACGAAACGGTGGCGATCCGCCCAACACGGATTCGTCGACGGTAGGACTGATGGCAGCGCTGTGAGAGCGACGATTCTCGTCTTATGCGTGATATCGAGGGTATCTGAAAAAGCGCCGATGGTGCCGGTTCGCCCGCCGCCGTGGAAACAGTCAGCTAAGGGTCACGAGCGGACCCCAAGCGTCAAACCGAAACTAGTCCGCTAAGCGGCGTTGAGCGGACACCGGGACTTGAGATGTCGGTTTAGAGGCACAAAGCGGAACCCATCTAGCGCCTGGCCGAATCGGTGCTCATAGCCAGAATAAGGCATCGGCAATCAAGCAAGCTCAGCTGGTCTCTGAAGACGCGCATGACCTTGAGAGCGTCTCCTGGCACCAGATCGATATACTTTCTGCCCGGACAGCCCTAACATCCTCGCCGAAAACCAATACACGCAAATCTGATTTGGTCTCAAAATGCCAATATTTCTGGATCGCCATGACCTGAGTGGTCTCACGGCCGCGGATATCGCCGAAGCTCACCGCAGGGACCTAGAGGTACAGGAAAAATACGGTGTCAAGTTTATGACCTATTGGTTTGATGAGGAGCGCGGAACTGGATTCTGCCTCATCGACGCTCCTGATATCAAAACGGCCATGCGCGTACACGATGAGGCCCATGGTGATGTGGCTGTCGAGGTCATCGAGGTTGATCTTTCCGCCGTTGAAGCATTTCTCGGCCGAGTCGCCGATCCTCCATCCGCAGCGGACAATACGCAGAAACTTGACGCGGCATTCCGCTCGATCATGTTCACAGACATCGCCGACTCCACCGCCATGACCGAAAGGCTCGGTGATGACCGGTCAGTTGAAATGGTCCGAGCGCATGATGCTATCGTGCGCCGCGCATTGACAGACTTTGGAGGGCGGGAGGTGAAGCACTTAGGTGACGGCATCATGGCGTCAGTCGACAATATCGACGCGGGGGTGAAGTGCGCGCAATCGATACAGTTGGCACTCGACGCCTTCAATCTTGCGAGCGCTGAAAAGCTACGTGTACGTATCGGGCTGGATGCGGGCGAACCCGTTGAAGACAGCAACGACCTTTTCGGGGCGACCGTCCAAATGGCCGCTCGACTTTGCGCTGAAGCCAGACCGGATACCATCGTGATTTCTGAAAAGGTTCGAGGATTGTTATCCGGTGGATTCGCGCTGTCTGAGTTGGGCACTCGAAAGCTCAAAGGCTTCATCGACCCGGTCAACATTTATGAAGTCGATTGGCGGTAGTTAGCCGCAAACAGGCTCTTCACGCCTTGACTGATGACTCTTCGACTATTTTCCCGGGCAACAGCATAGATCGATCAGAACCGACGCGAATTCAGCCAATAGCCACAGGCCCCTATCGGGCCTGTTTTCACCCGAGCCTTTCGCTTTTTGGCTTATGGTTTTTGCCTCTTCCTGTCGTTGTCTGCTATCCCGACATCACTTGTTGAGTTAGTTCTCTTCTTCATCGAACAGAATAGGGCGCCATGGATACGAAAATTGCCATTTGCCAAAAACCGCCGGTGCTTCTCGACCTGAGGGCAACAATCGAACGAACGCTTCAATCACTTGATGAGGCGGCAAATGCGGGGGCAAAGCTGGTTGTCTTTCCTGAAGCTTATCTTCCCGGATACCCGACGTGGATATGGCGACTGCGCCCGGGGGGCGATATGGAACTCGGCAACGCGATTCATACTGAATTGCGAAACAATTCGGTCGATATCTCCGCAGGTGACCTCAATCCGATTTGTGAATTCGCCTCGAAACACGAAACCGTTGTGGTAATTGGACTCCACGAAATTGATTCGGAATTCAGCGGCACGACGTTGTTTAACACCGTCGTGATTATTGGACCCGATGGCTCGATCTTAAATCGCCACCGCAAGTTAATGCCTACGAACCCCGAGCGGATGGTTTGGGGCTTTGGTGATGCTAGCGGCTTGAGGGTGGTTGATACGCCGGTCGGCCGGATCGGCTGCCTTATCTGCTGGGAGAGTTATATGCCGCTAGCGCGCAGTGCTCTCTATGCGCAGAACATTGATATCTACGTAGCGCCGACTTGGGATTGCGGCGAGACTTGGCAAGCTTCAATGAACCATATTGCTCGCGAGGGCGGATGTTGGGTTCTGAGTACGGCAACGGCACTTCAGGGATCCGATATACCCGAAACATTCCCTGAACGAGACAGGCTGTTCAAGAAAGATGAATGGGTGAACGCAGGCGATGCGATTGTCGTCAAGCCATTTGGCGGTATCGTCGCCGGGCCGCTCCATAAGGAAAAGGGAATACTGTATGGAACTGTCGATCCGGAGGCGGCGCGCAATTCACGGAAATCCCTCGACGTAGCAGGGCATTACGGACGCTCAGATATATTTCATCTCAAGGTCGATCGCCGTCCCATGCCGCCGGTCAAATTCGTTGACGGGAATGGTTAGGAACTGGAAATCCTCCGCTGCTACTTCGTTCTGATTTATGGTCGGACTGAAACTCAGCTCAGCGTCACGAGCGATCTTCCCGGGCGTGCCTTAGGAGCTTCCGCTCCGCGGGTCATAGCAGACGCCCAGGGATTTGAGGTCGGTTTAGGGGCCGAAAGCAGAACCAGTCTAACGCCACGCCGAACGGGTGCTCATAGCCAGAAGCAGACATAGGCCCTACCAAGAAAATCGGCTTGGACATTAAGATATGTCCAAGCCGGTCGCGTAATTATGGGGAATGGCATGTCATCGAATAAGGTTCCTCATAAAGCAGTTCAACGAGGCTCCCCTCGCCAATGGGTCGGTATAGTTGTGGTGTATCTCTCTATCCCATTGGCTTTATTGCTATGCGGAGGGGATTTCGGTTGGTGGCAGGCGTGGATCTATTCCCTGCTGTTGGTTGCCGCAGGCATAGGGGGGCGTAGTTGGGCGGAACAGCGGCATCCGGGCTTGATGGCCGAACGACAAAATACTGACAATATCCAAAGCGCGAAAGCTTGGGACAAAGTGCTTGCTCCGCTGATGGCGCTGAGTCTTGGGTTCCCACTGGTCATTGTGGCAGGGCTGGATCACCGCTATGGCTGGTCCCCCGAATTTCCGTTATGGCTCATCGTGCTCGGGTTCGTCTTGCTCTCGCTCGGATACGCTTTCGCAACGTGGGCATTGGCAGAGAACCGCTTTTTTTCCAGCGTGGTGCGCATTCAGACGGATCGCGGGCATGTGGTGTGTGACAGCGGCCCATACCGGATTGTGCGGCATCCAGGCTATGCAGGAAGTATTCTGTCACTGCCGGGTATTGTCCTGGCCTTATGCTCGGTGTGGACACTTATTCCCGCTGCGGTGGCGTTGATTATCGCAGTGACCAGAACCGCACTGGAAGACCGGACTCTTCAGGAAGAGTTGCCGGGCTATCGAGACTATGCACAGCGCGTGCGCTATCGGTTAATTCCAGGGATGTACTGAAGGGCCTCGCCCCTGCGGTTTGCTGGTTTCTTTGAGCAATAGGCGAGCCCTGGTCTGTCATGCCGGTACTCGGGCCACAACAATGCCCTGAACAAAGAGAGTCTATCCCAGTGGTTGGGCTCTGATTACCGCCCTGTCGGTCAGGTGGTTGTGACGTGATGGCCGCTCCGGGTCACGAGCGGTCGTGCGATTAGCCACGCACAGAGGTCTGCGGTCGCGCCGAGAGCGGACATGATCCGGAGAATCTGGATCGCACCCGGCATTCTTCCGCAGCCGCGTTCACCCTGCTGTCACGTCCCGATCTTGAGCGGCGCCACCAGCCCCCTGAGCGCGGCGATGACGCTGAGCGCCGTCAGCTTGCCGGTGCGCGGGTTCTCTTCCGACGGCACGTTCTCGATCGTCATCTCGAACCGCACGCTGTCGGCCTCGACGCGGATCGTATGCGTGTTGCGGGTGACCGTCGGATCGGCCCAGATCTCAAGCCGCGTGCGGTCCGGCCCGATGCCGGCGAGGCTCAGCGCCGCCGCGACGTTGACATTGGCGGGAAAGCCTCTCGCTCCGGCGCGTGCCGTGCCGTCGAAGATCTTCAGCGGCTCTTTGAGGCCCTCGAGGGAAATCCCCTTTTCTTCCAGATAAGGCGCGCCGGCAAGGCCGCGCGGCGGCTTGCGGGTCACCATCGTCACCGATTCGATGGTCCCCTCGGCGGCGGCCCGGACGGCATCGAGCCCCAGGAGCGCGCCGGTCGGGGCGATGATCCGGGCACCATTCGCCCGCGCCAGATCCTCGTATTCGGGATGGAACAGCAGCTGGCCGACGCTAAGCGGCATGAAGATCCGTCCCGCCTTCAGCGCCGGCTCGGCAATCTCGACGAACACGGCGGCCGGCGCGCATTCGACGACGATGTCGCCATGCGCCGCAAGCTCCCCAGCGGCGACCACGGGAACGCTCTCGCGAAAGTTCTGCATGCGAAAGGAAGCGGCGTCGCGGTCGCGCGCCGACACCGCGGAAAGGCGCAATCCGTCGATGCCCGCGTCCAGCTTGCGCGCGACGGTCATGCCGATCGCCCCGAAGCCCCCGATCGCAACGGTTAAGGATTTTGGCATCGCGACAAAGCTCCCCCGAATTCGGTGTCCCGCCGGTTGGCAAACTGGCCGCCGGTAGGCTAGGTTAGCGCCGCCCCGCAGATCAAGCCAGGCTGCGGTGACGAAATCACAATCCTGGACCGGCGGGTCGCCGGCGCCAGCGAACACACCACTAGGGAGCAAGACCAAATGATTCGCAAAACTTTCTTCGGGGTTGCCGCGGCTGCGGCGATGACGCTGGGCTCGGCCGGCGCGATGGCGGCCGACATCCCCTGCGGGACCGCCAAGCTGATCGTGCCTTGGGGCGCCGGCGGCGGCACCGACGTGATCTTCCGGATCCTCGTCGATTCGGCGAACAAGCATGGCGCGAAACCGCAGATCCAGGTCGTCAATATCGGCGGGCAGGGCGGCAACAAGGGCGCCAAGGAAGCGGTCAAGGCGAAGCCGGACGGCTGCACCATCTTCGCGATCCACCAGAGCGCGATCAGCAGCTTCCTGACCGGCCGCGTCGACTTCACCTGGGACTCGTTCGAGCCGGTGGCCCTGATGACCCGCACGCCCACGATTTATGGCGCCAACGCCAAGGTTCCGTACAGCAATCTCAAAGAGCTGGCGGCCTATGCGAAGGAGAACCCGAATGAGGTTCTTGCCGGCGGTACCCTGGGCTCGACCAGCCATTTCGCGATGCTGGAGCTGCAGGACGCGGCGGGTGTCGAATTCAAGCACATCTCCTATGACGGCACGCGCGAGCGCATGACGGCGCTGCTCGCCAACAACATCCATATCGGCGAGATCAACCTGGCCGCGGCCAAGAAATACATCCAGACCGGCGAGCTGAAGGCCCTGGCCATCACGACCGAGGCGCGCAACCCCGAGATTCCCGACATGCCGACGGCGAAGGAGCAGGGCTACGACCTGGTCATCGGCGTCGACCGCGGTATCGTGCTGCCGAAGGGCGCCTCCAAGGAGGTCATCGATCACTACATCGGGATTTTCCGCACCGTCGCCAACGATGCCGACGTGCAGAAGCAGATGGAGGCCAAGGGCACGTCGATGCCGTTCATGGCGGGCGCCGATTACCGCGCCTATTTCGAGCGGACCTTCGAGAAGTGGAAGCAGATCGCCAAGAATGTCGGCATGTATAAGGGCTGACGGCACATAGGACGGCCCGGCCCGGGCGCGAAAGCCCGGGCCGGTATCCTGACCGCCATCACGATCCTGGGAGGCGACCGGTGAAGGCCCTCAACCGCGATACCATCGTTGCGGTGATCCTGCTGCTGTTTTGCGGCGCGTTCTACGCCGCCAGCTTTCGGATCGAGGAGACGACCTACGCGACCATCGGGGCCGAGGTCTGGCCGCGCCTGATTCTTGCCGTGATGTTCGCGCTGTCGGCGATCTACCTCGTGCAATCGGTGCGCAAGGGGCCGCCGGTCGCGGAACGGCCCTCGGGCGGGTTCTTTGGCCGCTACCGCAACGCCATCCTGTGCTACCTCCTGTTCCTGGCCTTCCTGCTGACGCTGGACGTGCTTGGCATGCTGCTCGGCGGCATCGCCTTTGTCTTCCTCGCGCTTAGCGTCCTCGGCGAGCGCAGCCCGAAGATGCTTGCAACCCATGCCGTCGTTGCCATCGTCTCGGTCGGCGCCATGTGGTCGATCTTCACCTTCGCCCTCAAGGTCATCCTGCCCCCGGGTATCATCCTGAGCGTCTGGTAGGAGGGAGCCGTGCTGATCGAGAACGTCGCCGATGCCTTCGTTGCCGTCTTCGAGCTGAAGATCCTCGGCCTGATGGCGCTGGGTGTGCTGGCGGGGCTGATCGCCGGCGCCATTCCGGGGTTCACCATCACCATGGCAGTGGTGCTGACCCTGCCGTTTACCTTCGGCCTGTCGACCATCGAGGGCCTGTCGACGATGATCGGAGTCTTCGTCGGCGGCTTGTCGGGCGGGCTGATGTCCGGCATCCTGACCGGCATTCCGGGCACGCCGTCCTCCGTTGCGACAACGTTCGATGGCTTCCCGATGGCCCGCGCAGGCCGGCCCGGCCTGGCCCTCGGCATCGGTGTCTGGTCGTCGTTCATGGGCGGCATCATCAGCGCCGTCCTGCTGATGACACTGGCGCCGCAGCTGGCCCGGATCGGGCTCGAATTCGGGCCGTGGGACTATTTCGCGCTGGTCCTGTTCGCGCTGACAATCACCGCGAGCCTGGCCGGCGAGAATTTGGTCAAGGGGCTGATCGCGGGGGCGCTGGGCCTGCTGGTCGCGACCATCGGCGAGGACGACATCAACGGTGTCGCGCGGTTCAATTTCGGCACCGACGCGCTGAAGCAGGGCTTCGCCTTCCTGCCCGTGCTGGTCGGCCTGTTCGCCTTCAGCCAGCTGATGAGCGACGTGCAGGACACGAAATCCGCGCGCAAACCGCTGATGGAAAAAGGCGCCAAGGCGGTGCGGGTGGAGCATTTCGCGGCCATCCGCGCGATCGCGGGGAACTGGATCAACCTGATCCGCTCGTCGCTGATCGGCGTCTTCACCGGCATCCTGCCGGCGGCCGGCGGCTCCATCTCCAATATCCTGGCCTACGACCAGGCCAAGAAGGCATCGAAGCGGCCGGAGAAGTTCGGCACCGGTTATTCGGAAGGTATCGTCGCCTCGGAGGCGGCCAACAACGCCACCGCCGGCGGCGCCCTGATCACAATGATGGCGCTCGGCATCCCCGGCGACATTGTCACAGCGATCATGCTGGGCGCGCTGCTGATCCACGATGTGGTGCCCAGCCCGTCCTTTATCGGCGACCAGCCGGTGCTGGCGTACAGCATCTTCCTTGCCTTCTTCCTCGCCAATTTCCTGATGCTGGGCACCCAGGCGGTGGCCCTGCGCGCCTTCCTGCTGGTCACCCGCATCCCGATGTACATGCTGGCCGGCGTCATCCTCGCCTATTGCGCCATCGGCGTGTTCGCGCTGCACAATGTCGAGTTCGACATCTGGACGCTGTTCTGGTTCGGTGTGCTGGGCTACACGATGCGGGTGCTGGGGTTCCCGCTGGCGCCGATGATCCTCGGCGTGGTGCTGGGCGACATCGCCGAGGTCAACCTGTCACGCGCCGTGGCCATCAGCGATGACCTTACGCTGTTCCTGACCCGGCCCTGGTCGCTGTTCTTCCTGACCATCGCCGTGTTTTCGGCAATCTTCCCATGGTACCAAAAGGCGCGTGGCCGCAAGACCTGGACGCTGCTGTTCCTGCCGGTCCTGTTCCTTGCCATCGCGCCGCCGCTGTTCATGATGGGCGGGGTGCCGCGACCGGCCGTCGGCGGCATACTTGTCGCAGCCGGAGCTTGGATCCTATTCAGCCGCCACCGCAAGGGCTGGAAGCTGGAGCCTCCGGAGGAACACGAGGTCCATCTGGAGGAGACCTGACAGGCGTTCCGGAATGGCGGCCCCTACTTGCGGGCCAGCGGATGTTTCTCGGCGACCAGCCGGGCGAGGCGCTCGTTGAGCACATGGGTGTAGATCTGGGTCGTCGATATATCGGAATGACCGAGCATCTGCTGCACCGCGCGCAGGTCGGCGCCATGTGCCAGCAGGTGGCTGGCGAAGGCGTGGCGCAGCACGTGCGGGCTGACCTTTGTCGGGTCGATGCCGGCGGCGGCCGCCAGCTCCTTGAGCATCTGGCCGAAGCGTTGGCGCGTCAGGTGACCCGCGTTGCCGGATGACGGAAACAGCCATCTCGACTCGTTGACACCGGGCGACAGGAAGTCCGTCCGTGCCGCCTTGTACGCCGCGAGCGCGCGGCGCGCCTTCGCGGTCAGCGGGACCAGCCGTTCCTTGCCGCCCTTGCCGCGCACCACAATGAACTCCTGATCCCTTGCCACCGCGGCATAGGGCAGCGCGACCAGCTCCGAGACCCGCATGCCGGTCGCATACAGCAGTTCCATCAACGCCTTCATGCGGATTCCCGCGGCACCCGGCGCGTCGCCGGCGCGGGCCAGCATCTCGGCCACCTCCGCCTCGCTCAACAGTCGCGGCAGCGCGCGGCCGCGGCGCGGATGGTCGATCGTCGCCGTGGGGTCGTCGGGGCGGAGGCCCTCGCCGAACAGAAACTTGTGGAACTGCCGGACCGCCGAGAGGCGGCGGGCGCTGCTGCTGGCCGCGGCCCCGGCCCGCGACATCGCCTCCAGCCAGGACCGGATGTCGGCCGCCGTCGCGGTCCGCGCCGTGCGCCCGCGCCGCGCGAGATGCTTCAGATAGGCGTCGAGATCGCGGCGATACGATGCGAGCGTGTTGGCCGCCGCACCCCGCTCGGCGGAGAGCATCTCGAGGAACGTTTCCTGGTCGCCGCCCGCCGTCACCCCTAGAGCCCGCCCTCCAGCGCGGCCTCGAGGGCGAGCCGGCGCGCCTCCTCCTCCAGCCCGACCATGCGCAGCCCTATGATGATCTCGGACATCAGGCCGGGTCCCGTATCGGCGACGCCGCCCCGGCCAAGGATCAGCAGTGCCAGCAGCGCCGTCTCGCCTTTACGTCCGGCCGTCGCCGCGCCCCGGAACTGGCGCAGATACGCCGGATCGGCAGCGAGCGCCGGCGCGCGGGACACACCGTCGAGTAACGCCAACCAGTCCTCCTCACGGACGCGCTCGCCCATCGCCTCGAACAGCGAATAGGCGAGACCCGCGTGAAGCGCGGCGTCGGCCCCGTCCCTGGCACGCAGGGCGGCCAACCAGGCATCGTGTCCCGGCGCGCGTGCCGAGCCCTCGACCAGCGCCACCAGCGGCCAAAGCAAGGCCGCCCGTTCCATGTATTCCGGTTCGTCGGGGATGCGGCCCGCCGCCGCCAACCATGGGGCCGCCTTATCGAACCGGCCGAAAGCGTAAAAGGCGCGCACCGCGTCTGCGGCGAACCAAGTCAGCGCTCCGGGCGGCAAATCTTCCAGCATCGGCAGATAGACCGCGACGCTCAGGCGGAGAAACCCGTCCTCGGCGGCCAGCTGCCACGCCTTCTGCATCGCCGCCGCCTTGCCGACCGGCAGCTCGTGACTCATCGCGGCCTGAAGCACAAGGCCCCGGTGGCGCGGCGAGTGGTCCTCCTCCGCCAATGTCAGGGCCCGCGCGATTTCATCATCGGCGACCTCGATGGCGTTGTACAAATCGGCGAGACGCGCGGCGCCGAGTATCCCCGCCTGGACGGCCATTTCGGCGGCTTCGAGCCGGACCGCTTCGGGCGCCGCCGTCTCGTCGACCAGCGCACGCAGAACCGGCAGCGGCGGATCGTCCAGCACGTCCGCCGGCAGCGGCGTCCCCGTCGCGCGTGCCAAGGCCAAATGCAGCGGCGTTGGCTGCGGCAGCGACTCTATGCTTGCCTCGCCACCGGTCAGCAATGCCCCGGTCATCGAGAAGAAAGCGGGGTCATCCAACTTTTCGCTCTCCGAGAGGAGATTAAGGCCGAAATTCGCGGCGGCGCCGTCTCCGGCGCGCGCCTGGCAGAACACGAGCAACTGCTCCCAATAGGTTCCGGCGGGTGGACCATCCGCCGCGGCCGCGGCCGCACAGGCGCCCTCGTCGTCCCGGGAGAGCAGGCGGCTGTCGGCAAGGACCCGCATCAACTCCGCATCCAGGCCGCCTTCCGGGACCAGGTCCAGCATTCCGGCGACCCCGCCTGACAATCCCATCGCCTCGAGCTTCTTGATACGGGCGGCCATGACGCCGCCCGCCGGCTCCGCTTGGCTGCGCGGCGGAATTATCGCGGTGGACAACAGCAGACGGCGGGCGAGATCGTGCAGCGTCGGGGAGTCATACCGGTTCGGCAGTTGCGGGAGCAGACGCAGCAGCATCGCGCGGGAGGTTCCCTCCCATATATTGATTCCCAGACCGCCCATCGACGGTTCAAGAAGGCCCCCGGAGTCGGGGTCGACGGCACGAAGTTCGAGAATCTCGATGCCCGTCTCAGGGGTATCGGCGTCGGGCCCCGCCGCATCGGGTGTTAGTGGACCGGCGGGGGGCGGCGCCTCGAGCGGACGTGGCCCGGCTTCGGGCGGCAGCGGCGGCGGCACCGCGTCCGGCCACTCCAACTGCGCCAGTTCCGTCGGCGGCGGCGACCGGAGACCGGGCGATGCCAGGGCCACGGCGGAAGACCCCGGAATCGCCAGGGCGATCCCGCAAATCAAGAGAGACTCAACGAGGAAAGCGCGAGTCATCGAGTTCCGTTTCGACCGTCCCGCTCGGCGCCGGTAGGTCCATCGTTCCCAGAACGAGAATCCCGGCGAGCACCAGAATGACGGCCGCGATAATGCCGGTTGCTACATATTTGTTCATGCGGTCACTGCGGAAACAGGATTATGTGGGCCACTGCAGGCGAAGGCAGGCGCGCAGGTCCGGCGGCTGCGCCGCGGTTCGGGGTTTACGCTAGTCCTCGACTATGGCAATTCTGCGACAGTCTAATTATCTGAAGGCCGCATCGCAACGGCCCGTGGTCGTTTGCCTGAGGGAACTTGCCACATGGCGGACGCCCCCCCTATCACCCTGCCGAAGCCGCTCGTCCTTGTCGGGCTGATGGGCGCTGGAAAATCGGCGGTGGGGCGGCGCCTGGCGGCGCGGCTGAACGTCCCGTTCATCGACGCCGACAGCGAGATCGAGGCGGCGGCGGGCTGCAGCATCGAGGAAATCTTCGCCCGGCACGGCGAACCGGCATTTCGCGACGGAGAGCGGCGGGTCGTGGCCCGAATTCTGGAAACCGAGCCGGTACACGTGCTGGCGACCGGTGGCGGCGCCTTCATCGACCCCGACACCCGCGCGCTGATCCGGGAACGTTCAATATCCCTCTGGCTTCGGGCCGAGCTCGACGTCCTTTTCGAGCGCGTCAGCCGCCGCAGTCACCGGCCTTTGTTGAAAACGGCGGATCCCAGGGCCAAGTTGGCGGAACTGATGGCCCAGCGCTACCCGATCTATGCCGAGGGGGATATCATTGTCGACAGCAGCGCCGGTCCGATCGGTGTAATGGTCGACCGGGTGATCGCTGCATTGGCGACATACCTGTCGAAGGAGACCGGAGATTGACGGCGCATGAGACGGTTAGGGTCGAGCTGGGACCCCGGAGCTACGACATCGTCGTCGGCGATGACGTTCTGGCCATTGCGGGCGAGATGATGGCGCCGGTGCTGCGGCGCCCGCGCGTCGTCGTTGTGACCGACACCCACGTCGCCGATCTGCACCTCGAAACGCTGCTGCGGTCTCTGTCGGACAGCGCCATCGACGCAGAACCGATCGTGCTGGAGGCGGGCGAGCAGACCAAGGAGATCGGTCATTTCGGGAAATTGATGGAGGCCATACTGGCGCTCGATATCGACCGGGACGTGGCCCTCGTCGCACTCGGGGGCGGCGTGATCGGTGATCTGACGGGTTTCACCGCGGCTACGGCGTTGCGGGGGATCGATTTCATTCAGGTTCCGACGACGCTGCTGGCTCAGGTCGACAGTTCGGTGGGCGGCAAGACGGGCATCAATTCGCCGCAGGGCAAGAACCTGATCGGCGCATTTCACCAACCGCGCCTGGTATTGGCCGACAGCCGGGTCCTGCGCACCCTTTCGCGCCGCGAGATGTTGGCCGGTTACGCCGAGATGGTGAAATACGGGCTGATCGGCGATACGGCGTTCTTCGGCTGGCTCGAGGGACACGGGGCCGACCTCGTCGACGGCGATCCGGATCACATTCGCCGCGCGGTGGTCGCCTGCTGCAGGGCGAAGGCCGCCATCGTCGCGGCGGATGAGCGGGAAGGCGGTGTCCGGGCGCTGCTGAACCTGGGACATACCTTCGGCCACGCCCTCGAAGCGGAGACCGGATTCAGCAATACGCTGCTGCACGGCGAGGCCGTGGCCATCGGCATGGTCATGGCCTTCGACCTGTCGGCGCGCCTTGGCCTCTGTCCGCCGGACGACGCGGCCCGCGTGCGCCGGCATCTGGCGGCGGTCGGGCTGCCGACCGGGACGAACTTCACCAATTCGGTCCTCTGGGATCCGTCTCGCCTGATGATGCATATGGGCCGGGACAAGAAGGTCAAGGGCGGGGCGCTGACCTTCATATTGGTTCGCGGGATCGGCGATGCGTTCGTCTCGCGCGATGTCCCGGCGGAAGAAGTGTCGGCATTCTTGGAAGGAGCGGTCGCGGCATGACGACGAACTGGATCATCACATCGGGCGCGATATTCCTGTTGCTCATCTTCTCGGGGTTCTTCTCCGGCTCCGAGACCGCCCTTACCGCGGCCTCGCGGCACCGCATGCATTCGCTGGCCAAGCAAGGAGATCGCAGGGCACAGACCGTGATCGACCTGCACAGCCGCAACGAGCGCCTGATCGGCGCGATTCTGCTGGGCAACAATCTCGTCAATATCATGGCGTCCGCCATGGCGACCGGCTTGCTGCTGACGCTGTTCGGTGAAGCGGGCGTCGTCTACGCCACCTTGATCGTCACCTTGCTGGTGGTCGTCTTTTCCGAGGTGCTGCCGAAGACCTGGGCTCTCAACCATGCCGACCGGACGGCGCTTGCGGTCGCGACGCCGGTCCGAATCCTGGTGTTTCTGCTGGGACCGGTAACGCACGCGATCTATGTCCTGGTCCGGGCAACTTTGCGGCTGTTCGGCTTGGAGCTGGGCGCCGAACTCGGTCGCGCCGAGGCAGAGGAGGAGCTTCGAGGCGCGATCGACCTGCACGAGGGCGAGGAACCGGAAACCCGCCACGAACGGCAGATGATGCATTCGATTCTCGACCTCGACGAGGTCGAGGTGGGCGAGATCATGACCCATCGGCGGACCGTGTCGATGGTCGATCTCGACAGCAAGCCGGACGAGATCGTCGACCAGGTGCTGGAAAGCCAGTTCACCCGCATCCCGGTCTATCGCGGCGATTCCGACAACGTGGTCGGCGTGCTGCACACGAAGGAGCTGCTGCGCGAGCTGCGGCGGCAAAAGGGCGACGTCTCGAAGATCAGTTTCGACGAGCTCCCGTCGGCCCCCTGGTTCATTCCCGACACGACGAGCCTTCTCGACCAGCTGCAGGCGTTTCGCAGCCGTCGCGAGCATTTCGCGGTTGTCGTCGACGAGTACGGCTCGTTGATGGGCATCGTAACACTCGAGGACATCCTCGAGGAGATCGTCGGCGAGATCGAGGACGAGCACGACACCCCGGTAAGGGGCGTGCGGCCGCAGCCCGACGGCACCTATATCGTCGACGGCACGGTGACGATTCGCGATCTGAATCGCGAATTCGACTGGAATCTGCCGGACGAGGAGGCGGCCACGATCGCCGGCCTCGTATTGCACGAGGCGCGGCTGATCCCCGACAAGGGCCAGGTCTTCGTGTTTTATGGTTTCCGCTTCGAGGTGCTGCGCCGGGTCCGCAACCAGATCGCTTCCCTCCGCCTCACGCCGCCCAGCACGGCCGAAGCCTTGGAGTCGCTCGACGAGGCAGAGTGATCTTTCGCCCCCGGGGTGCGGCCTTGACCGGCTCCCCGGTGCCGCCATATTGACTTGGCATTCCCAGCGCCAAAAAAGTGAGGATCCATGCCGTTGTCGCCACCGCAACCGCGCGAACACCTGCACACCCGCGATATCGAGTTGAGAGGTTACCACCGGGCGGATGGCCTGTGGGATATCGAGGCCCATATGCGTGACGTGAAGACATACAGTTTTCCGAACCGCGAGCGCGGTACCATCGATGCGGGAGAGCCGATTCACGACATGTGGCTGCGGCTGACGATCGACGATGGCATGACGATTCGCGCCGCGGAGGCCGCGACCGACGCCAGCCCGTTCGGCATTTGCGGCGATGTCGTGCCGTCCCTCTCGAAGCTCGAGGGCCTGACCATCGGTCCCGGCTGGCAGCGCGCCGCCAGGCAACGGGTCGGCGGCGTGCACGGATGCACCCATCTGTTCGAGCTTCTCGGTCCGATCGCGACGGTGGCCTATCAGACCAAGGTGCGCAGCACGACCCAGCGTGATCCGAAGAAGAAGCCCCGCCATCTCGATAGCTGCCACGCCTTGAGCACCGACGGTCCGATCGTCAAGGAGCACTTTCCGGAGTTCTATACCGGAGAGCGCGACAATCCCTCGTAATCTCAGAATACCCGGCGAATTCGACCCGATCTGTGGTACGATGACTTGGCAGCCGCCGCCTACCGGGCGCGGTGAACACGGGAAATCGCGGGTCACGGCCACCGATCGTCCCGTCACGTCGTTCGAAGGCATTTCCGGCCCGCGACCCGCGCATCGTTTGGATTCTGGTTGAGACCGGGAGATGGCCGATGACGACGATACGCCAATTGCTCACCACCAAGGCCGGCGCAGTCTGTGCCGTCGCGCCGGAGGATACGGTGTTCGACGCCATCAAGAAGATGGCCGATAAGAATATCGGTGCCGTTGTTGTGCTCGAAGAAGGCAGGCTCGTCGGACTCTTCACCGAGCGTCAGTACGCGCGCAACGTGATCCTGAAGGGCCGGTCGTCGCCGACGACGCAGGTTCGGGATGTCATGCAAACCGAGGTTGTCTGCGCCCGGCCGCAGCAAACCGTCGAAGAGTGCATGGCCGTCATGACCGACAAGCGCGTGCGGCACCTGCCGGTCCTCGAGGACGAACAGCTGATCGGGATCGTCTCGATCGGTGACCTGGTCAAGAGCAAGATCGCCGATCAGGAGTTCATCATCGAACGCCTTGTGGAATACGTGCGCGGATAGCGGCGCCCGGGCACGCCGCCGACGGATCATTCACGGCGGCGGAAATGCAGACGGTCCGCGCGATTGCGAGACAACGAGGTGATACGCGGGCAAGGGTTTGCGCGTGCGGCCTAATCTTCGGCGGGCGTGCGGGTGGTCAGGGCCAGAGCATGCACCTGCTCGGCCATTTCCTCAGCGAGGACCCCATACACCAGGCGCTGTCGCTCGACGCGCGATTTTCCCTCGAACGCCTTGGAGACGACGGTCACGTTGAAATGGGTTTCTCCGCCCGGCCGCCACCCGGAATGGCCCTGGTGCCTGGCGGATTCGTCCTCGATCTCAAGGCGCGTCGGAGAAAATGCGTCCGTCAGCTTTCGCTCGATGGTCTCTGCAACGCTCATTCCGGCTCCTCGTTTCTGTTGCTGCGCGGTCTCGACCCGGGTGCCGCAATCGCAAATGCGGATCCGCTGCGCATATGCAGTTTGCAGGCGGCCACGTCAAGCCGCACAAGCTTGCTTCAAGCGGCCACAAAACCCATAATTAGCGGATGAGAAAGGATCATCGGACCTGGCACGACGACAAGGAACGCGTGCCGCTCCGCGACTGCGATCACCCGGATTGCGGCGAGCCGGGCGAATTTCGTGCGCCCGTGTCGCGCGATCGGCTGCATGAATATCGCTGGTTCTGTCTCGATCACGTGCGCGAGTACAACAAGGCCTGGAACTATTACGCGGGGATGACCGAACGAGAGGTCGAGGCGGAGACCCGGCGCGATACGACCTGGCACCGTCCAACCTGGCCGCTGGGCGCGCAGGCCGGCGGCTATCGGCGTTTCATGCACTCGACGACCTCGATTCACGACGGGTTCGGCATGTTTGGCGACGGCGACGCGGCCGGCGCGAGGCGGGAGTCCCGCGCCCGCATGGCGGGCGTGCATCCCGAAAGCGCGGAGGCGCAGGCGCTCGTCGTCATGGATATCGAACCACCGTTGACCTTGACCCGCTTAAAGGCCAGATATAAGGAACTCGTCAAGCTGAACCATCCTGACGCCAACGGCGGCGACAAGCTGGCAGAGGAACGGCTCAAAGGCATCAATGAAGCCTACGCCATGCTAAGGAAACTGTTGAGCGATTGACTCGGCCGCGCCGGCGGATGGCCGGCTGTGCACCCGACCTTCTCATGACTGGAACTGATAGATGACGACCTCGAGCGAGCACGATCTGCAACGCGCACACGAACTGGACGCCCCGGATATCAAGGTGTCGGTGCATCAGACCTTCGGGATCGAGTCCGATATGGAGGTGCCGGCCTTCTCCAGCGCGTCCGATTTCGTCCCGGAGATCGACGAGGCATACGTCTTCGACCACGACACCACGCTCGCGATCCTGGCCGGGTTCGCCTACAACAGGCGGGTCATGATCCAGGGCTATCACGGCACCGGCAAGTCGACCCATGTCGAGCAGGTGGCGGCGCGGCTGAACTGGCCCTGCGTGCGCGTCAATCTGGACAGTCACATCAGCCGTATCGATCTGATCGGCAAGGATGCCATCGTGATACGCGACGGCCAGCAGATCACCGAGTTCCGCCAGGGTATCCTGCCCTGGGCGTTGCAGAATCCCTGCGCCCTGTGCTTCGACGAGTACGATGCCGGTCGTCCCGACGTCATGTTCGTCATCCAGCGTATCCTCGAAGTCGAGGGCAAGCTGACGCTGCTCGACCAGAGCCGGGTGATCCGGCCCAATCCCTGGTTCCGCCTGTTCTCGACCGCGAACACGATCGGGCTGGGAGATACGACGGGCCTGTATCACGGCACCCAGCAGATCAACCAGGGCCAAATGGACCGCTGGAACATCGTCACGACGCTGAATTACCTGCCGCACGACGAGGAGGTCCGCATCGTCCTCTCGAAGGTTCCACAATACGACACCGAGGACGGCCGCAAGACGCTCGGGGCCATGGTGATGCTCGCCGACCTGACCCGCAACGGTTTCGTCAATGGCGATATCTCCACCGTCATGTCGCCGCGAACCGTGATCACATGGGCCGAGAACGCCGAGATGTTCAACGATATAGGCTTTGCCTTCCGGGTGACGTTCCTGAACAAGTGCGACGAAATGGAGCGCCCGGTGGTGGCCGAATACTATCAGCGCTGTTTCGGCACCGACCTTCCCGAGTCCGGGATCAAGGCGTCACTGGTCTGACCGGATCGGACATGGCCGAGAACGACTCGCCAGTCGACGTTTTCAAGCGCGCCAACAACGCGGCCTTCCGGGCGATCGCGGGCCGCGAGGACGCCGAACTGACCTACGGCACGGAGTCGCCCGGTGGCGAGGGGCCGCGCGTGCGCGTGCCGCTGCCGAGCCGCGATCTGCCGCCTGACGAGGTCGCCTGCGTCCGCGGCGAAGCCGACGCCGCGGCCCTCAGGCTGCGCTTCCACGACGAGGCGCTGCATGCGCAGCGCAAGCCAACGGGCGATGTCGCGCCGGTGCTCTACGATGCCCTCGAGCAGGCGCGGGTCGAGGCGATCGGCGCGCGATCGATGGCCGGCGTCGCGGAAAACCTGGCTGCGGCTCTCGAAGAAGGCTACCGCCGCGAGGGGTTCGGGGTCATCGAGGATACCACCGAAGCAACCATGCCGGAGGTCGTCCGGCTGATGGCCCGCGAGGCGCTGACCGGCGCGCCACCGCCGCCGGCGGCGCGCAAGGCCTGGGAGAAATGGCACCCGCTTCTCGATCGCAAGCTGAAGCGCGCGATGCTGGATCTGGAGCGCAGCATGCTGGATCAGGCCACCTATTGCGAGGCGGTGCGCAAACTGATCTCCGACCTCGACATCGAACTCGGCGAGGAGGATCCCGGCGAAGCCAGCGAGTCGACCGACGAACAGGGCAGTGACGAGGATGAGAGCCCCGAGACCGCGTCGGACGAGGTTGAGGGCAGCGGCAAGCTGGAGCAGGCATTGTCGGACAGCCTGGCCGCCGATACCGGGGACATGGACCTGCAGGAGTCCGGCGAGGCCGGCGACGGCGAGGCGATGGCCGCCCCGGGCGGCGAGACGCCGGGCGATCCCGGCATGAAACGGCAGGACAGCGATCTCTCGAACCTGCCGCGCGAGCCGTTCTACCGAATCTTCACCGAGGAGTTCGACGAGGTCGTCGACGCCGAGACCCTGTGCGACCCGGAAGAGTTGACCCGACTGCGCCACATGCTGGACCAGCAGCTTAGCCATCTCCAGGGAATCATCGGCAAGCTCGCGAACCGGCTGCAACGGCGCCTCCTGGCCAAGCAGACCCGATCCTGGGAGTTCAACCTGGAGGAAGGTCTGCTCGATACGGCGCGGCTCGACCGCATCGTGACCAACCCGCTGACCCCATTGTCGTTCAAGCGCGAGCACGACACCGAGTTTCGCGATACGGTGGTGACCCTGTTGCTCGACAATTCCGGCTCGATGCGCGGACGGCCGATCGCGATCGCCGCGATGAGCGCCGACATTCTCGCCCGTACGCTGGAACGCTGCGGGGTCAAGGTCGAGATCCTCGGCTTCACGACGCGCGCCTGGAAGGGCGGGCAGTGCCGCGAGAAATGGATCGCCGGGGGAAAGCCCGGCAATCCCGGTCGGCTCAACGATCTGCGCCACATCATTTACAAGACGGCCGATGCGCCGCTGCGCCGGGCCCGCAAGAATCTCGGGTTGATGCTGCGCGAAGGTCTTCTCAAGGAGAACATCGACGGCGAGGCGCTGTTGTGGGCCCATAACCGGTTGATCGGCCGCGTCGAGCAGCGCCGCATCCTGATGGTCATCTCCGATGGCGCGCCGGTCGACGATTCGACGCTGTCGGTCAATGCCGGGAATTACCTCGAGCGCCATCTGCGGGACGTGATCGACTACATCGAAACGCGCTCCCCGGTCGAACTGGTCGCCATCGGCATCGGCCACGACGTGACCCGCTACTATCGTCGCGCCGTCACCATCATGGATGTCGAGCAGCTGGGCGGCACGATGATGGAGAAGCTGACCGAGCTGTTCGAGGAGGATACCGTCCCGCCGCGCCCGGTATCGCCCCGCGCCGCCGCCAGGGGGTCGCGGCGGATCTGACCATTTCCTTCGATTGGCGCATCGGACCGGACCGGCCATCGCATCGGGACACCCGACGTCGGACGATCCGCAATCTCGCAGCGATGACGCCTAGCGATGGAGTTTCGCGCGCAGTGCGGCAGCCTCGCGCCGGCGCCGCCAGATCCGGTACGGCACGCCGATCAATGCGATCGCGAACCAGCCGACAAGAAACCCGGTGCCGCCATAGGCCGCGCCTTCCAGCGTGGTCGGTATCGCCGGCTTGAAATCGCGCAGCACCCGGCTCGCCAGCTCGCTGTTGTAGTGCCCGACAAAGGCCAGCGGGCGCGACCATGCGGTCGCGCCGACAAGGTCTTCGTATGCCCTGTCCAGCGCCGCCTTGTAGCCGGGCAGCAGCACCAGGTAATCGCCTTCGCGAACCGCGTTCGGATCCTCGCTGCCGCGCAGGGCCGCGACATACTCGTCCCGCTTCATGCCCGCCTCGGCGGCGCGCGCATCGAGATCCGCGAGCTGCTGTGCGTAAGCATCGCGCCAGCCGCCGAGGCGCTGCGTGTACTGCTGGATGAACTCCGGCCCCTGGGCCGCGCCGGCCCCGATCGCCAGGCCGACCGCTATGATCACCAGTCGGCTAAGCACGTTCGCGCTCCGGGCCGCGAGTCACAGGAACCTCTCGAGGAACGCCAGGGTGCGCGTCCAGGCGAGCGCCGCATCCGCCGCGTCGTACCGGGCGCTGGTCGGATTCGCGAATCCGTGGTCGGCGTCGTACCAGTGAGTCGTGTAAGGCCGGCCGGCCTTGTCCATTTCTTTTTCCCAGGCCGCGACCATCGCCGCGTCGATGAACCGGTCGCGCGTTGCGAAATGCCCGAGGACCGGACCCTTCAACCGGGCAAGATCGTCTACCGTGCGGTTGACGCGGCCGTAGTAGACGACCGTCGCCTCAATCGGCACGGCGATCGATGCATTCAGCGACCAGCCGCCGCCGAAACACCAGCCGACGGTACCGATCTTGCGGTTCGAGGCATCGTGCACCCGCAACCATTCGATCCAGCCGGCCAGAATATCGGTCGCGGCCGCCGGATCGACCGCCGCGACCAGGGATTTCGCCGCATCCGGCGTGTTCGCCACCTGGCCGTCCATCAGGTCGACGGCGACGGCAAGATAGCCAAGCCTGCCGAATTCGGCCGTCACCGCCTTGATCTGGTCGTTGAGGCCCCACCATTCGTGGATCAGCAGCACGGTCGGAGCCGGAACGCCGTACGGCATGGCGAGCGCGCCGCGGACGCGCCGGCCCTGCGGCGTGTTGATCGTATAATCGTGAAGCCCCGACGCCGCGGCCCGGCACAGGACGGGGTTGGCCAGCACCGTGGCCAGCGACAGCCCGGCGAGCGGCGCGCTTGCCATGCCTTTCAGGACATCCCTGCGTCCGAACACCGCCCTCTCCCGTGCGCTTGCATCTCTCGCCGACCGATAGTAACGCAAGGCGCAAAATGCCGCCACCGGCCCCGGGCGAGGCGGCACGCCCGTGCAGCGATGGCCCGCCTGTAACGTCGGACGGTGTCGTGATCGCCCCGGATCGGGGCTCAGGCCGGCGGTGTTCCCCTGCGCTCGATGCGGCGCTTCAGGCGGCGCGCGTCAAGCGACAGCTTGCGGTTCGGCGTACCCAGCAGCCAGGCATCCAGCCCGCCGTTCTTTTCGATGCTGCGCAGGGCCGAGGTGGTGATGCGCATGCGCACGGCCTCTCCCAAGGCCTCGCTCTGCAACGATACCCGTTGCAGGTTGGGCAGGAAGCGGCGCCGGGTCTTGTTGTGTGCGTGACTGACATTGTTGCCGGCCTGCACACCCTTGCCCGTGATGATGCAGCGTCGGGCCATCTATCGGGTATCCTCAAGTCTATGGCAAACGGGTCGCGGGGCGATCGAAGCGCCCCGCCGCGCGCCTATTTAGTGCAGCCGCCGCGGTCGCGTCAAGGCGGGAATCCGGGTCGATCTTGACATCCCCGCGACGGCAGCGCATTCAGGGCGCCCCAGCGAGGCCAGCCGACGGAGAGCGAAAGACATGACAGCACAGGATCACGACGTCATCGTCGTCGGCGCGGGCAACGCGGCGTTCTGCGCGGCGATGACCGCCCGCGAGAGCGGAGCGACGGTGTTGATGCTGGAGCGCGCGCCGGAGGACGAGAGCGGCGGCAACAGCCGGTTCACGGCCGGCGCGATCCGCTTTGCCTATGACGGCATCGACGATCTGAGGGCGGTGATGCCCGATCTCACCGAAGAAGAGATCGCCAACACCGACTTCGGCACCTATACGACCGATCAGTTCTTCGACGACATGTTCGGGGTGACGCGGTTTCGAACCGATCCCGAGCTCTGCGAAAGACTGGTGCGGCGATCCTTCGAAGGCATGACGTGGCTGCGCGAGAAGGGGGTGCGGTTCGTGCCGATCTACGGCCGCCAGGCCTTCAAGATCGACGGCAGGTTCAAGTTCTGGGGCGGGTTGACGGTCGAATCATGGGGCGGCGGGCCGGGCCTCGTAGACCGCGAGACCGAGCTGGCCAGGAGCATGGGTATCGATATCCGCTATGGCGCGCGGGTCGTCGACCTGATCTTCGACGGTCATGCCGTGACGGGCGTCAGGGTCAAGAGCAACGGCGAAATCAGCGAGCTGCGCTGCGGCGCCGTCGTGCTGGCCAGCGGCGGCTTCGAGTCGAATCCGGAATGGCGGACGCGCTATCTCGGGCCGGGCTGGGAGCTCGCCAAGGTGCGGGGCACCCGGTTCAACACCGGCGACGGGATCCGCATGGCGCTGGAGATCGGAGCGGCGCCCTACGGAAACTGGTCGGGCTGCCATGCGGTCGGCTGGGATTACAATGCGCCGGAATTCGGTGATCTTTCGGTCGGCGACAATTTCCAGAAGCATTCCTACCCCTGGGGCCTGCTGGTGAATGCGCATGGCAGGCGGTTCGTCGACGAAGGGGCGGACTTCCGCAACTACACCTATGCGAAATACGGCCGCGAGGTCCTCAACCAGCCGGACCAATTCGCCTGGCAGATCTTCGACAGCAAGGTCACGCACCTACTGCGCGACGAGTACCGCATCCGGCGCGTCACCAAGGTCACGGCGAACAGCCTCGAGGAGCTGGCGGGCCGGCTCGAGGGAGTCGACCCGAAGGGGTTCCTTGCCGAAATGTCGGCCTACAACGCGGCCGTCGATACCGATACGCCGTTCGATCCGAACGTCAAGGACGGCCGCGGCACGCATGGCCTCGCCGTGCCGAAGTCGAACTGGGCGAACCGCATCGACGAGCCGCCGTTCGAAGCCTATCAGATCACCTGCGGCATCACCTTCACGTTCGGGGGCCTGCGCATCGAACCCGATACGGGGCAGGTGATTGATGTCGACATGGCGCCGATCCCCGGGCTTTACGCCGCCGGCGAGCTGGTCGGCGGGATCTTCTGCTTCAACTATCCCGGCGGCACCGGGTTGATGTCCGGCACCGTGTTCGGCCGCATCGCCGGCGCCGGCGCGGTCTCGGGGAGGACCTGACCATGAGCACACGCCGAATCCCTTGCGTGATCATGCGCGGCGGCACCTCGCGCGGCCCCTATTTCAAGGCATCCGATCTGCCCTCCGACATCGCAGAGCGCGACCGCGTGCTGCTGGCGGTCATGGGATCGCCGCACCCGCTCCAGGTCGACGGCATCGGCGGCACCTATATCCAGACCAGCAAGGTTGCGATCGTCAGCCCGTCGCAGCGCGACGATGCCGACGTCGACTACCTGTTCGCGCAGGTTTCGGTGACCGAGCCGATCGTCGACACAAAGCCCAATTGCGGCAACATGCTTGCCGGGGTCGGCCCCTTCGCGATCGAGGAGGGCATGGTGCCGGTCGAGGGTCCGGAGACCCGGGTTCGCGTCTTCAACGTGAACACCGGCGCGCTGGTCGAAGAGACCGTGCAGACACCGGACGGCCGGGTCACCTATGAGGGCGACCAGGCGATCGACGGCGTCAACGGCACGGCGGCACCGATCCGCATGGCCTTCACCAATACGGAAGGCGCGGTGACCGGCGCTTTGTTCGCCTCGGGCAACCGGCAGGAGGAGATCGAGGGAATCGCGGTCACCCTGATCGACAATGCGATGCCGATGATGATGTTGCGGGCCGAGGCGGTCGGCCTCGCCGGTGACGAGCCGCCCGAAGACATCGATGCCATGCGCGATCTCTACACGCGGCTCGAGCGGATGCGGCTCGAGGCCGGCCGCCGCATGGGTCTGGGCGACGTCTCGGGCCTCGTCACGCCGAAAATCGGCTTGCTCTCGGCGCCGCGCCGGGACGGCACCATCACGTCGCGCTACCTGACGCCGCATGAGTGTCACCGGTCGCACGCGGCGACCGGCGCCATCTGCCTTGCGACCGCCTGCAGCATGGACGGGACGGTCGCGGCCGACGTCATCGGCGGTCCGGTCCGCCGGTCGGGCACGATCGTCATCGAGCATCCCTCGGGCCAGATCGAGGTGGCCGTCGAGCTGGCACCGGGCGCGGACGGCGACACGCGCGTTGCGCGTGCCGCGATTCTCCGCACCGCGCGACGCATCTTCGAAGGCCAGGTCTTCGTCCCCGACTGACGGCGCCGCGCGCGGCTCGAACGGCCGGCGCCGATGCGGTCCGGGCGGGCTCCGGCCCGGCGGCACGGGGCTTCAGCCGGATTTCCCGATGAACGTCTCCAGCAATGTCCGGGCGGCCGCGGCCGGGGTGATCCGGCCGGCCGCAACATCGGCCTCCAGCGCCGGCAGGCAGGCCGCGACATGCGGGCTGGCGACCAGCGTTTCGGTCAGCCCCTCGCGGATTTCGCTCCACATCCAGGCCCGCGCCTGTGCCGCGCGGCGGGCGGCGATCGCGCCGGTCGGCTCCAACGTCGCACGGAAGGTCTCGACCCAGATCCAGGCTTCGTCGATTCCCTTGCCGGTCAAGGCCGAACAGGTCGCAACCGGCACCGGCCACTCGGGCGTGCCCGCGCCCAGCAGGTGGAGCGCGGCGCGATACTCCGAGGCCGCCCGCTGGGCCACGTCCGAAAGCTCCCCGTCATCCTTGTTGACGAGCACGATATCCGCCATCTCGACGATGCCGCGCTTGAGGCCCTGCAGCTCGTCGCCGCCGCCCGGGAGCAGCAGCAAGACGAACAGATCGGTAAGGTCCGCCACCGCGGTCTCCGACTGACCGACGCCGACCGTCTCGACGACGATCACGTCGAATCCGGCGGCCTCGCACAGCAGCATCGCCTCCCGGGTGCGCCGCGCCACGCCGCCAAGCGTCTCGCCGGCCGGCGACGGGCGGATAAAGGCGGCGTCGTTTCTCGAGAGCTCGGGCATCCGGGTCTTGTCCCCGAGGATCGAACCGCCGCTGCGCTTCGAGGACGGATCGACCGCCAGTACCGCGACCCGGTGGTCCCGGCCGATGACATGCAGGCCGAACGCCTCGATGAAGGTCGACTTGCCGACTCCCGGCACCCCGGTGATGCCGATGCGAATCGATCCGCCGGCGTTCGGCAACAGGATCTGCAACAGCGTGTCGGCCACCGCGCGATGGTCGACGCGGGTCGATTCGACCAGCGTGATGCCCTGCGCCAGCGCGCGCCGATCGCCGGCGCGGATCCGCCCGGCGAGCGCCTCGGGGTCCGGCAGGGTCACGGGGCCGCGTCCCCGGCGCCGGGCCCCAGCGGCTGACCGTAGGAGAACTCCACGGCATTGCCGTCGGGATCGCGGAGACCGCAATAATAGCCGACCGGAAAGGGCTCCTCGCGCGGCGGCCACAACAGGCACCCCGCCTGCCGCGCCTTCGCCGCGATCGCGTCGACCGCGTCGCGACTGTCCATGGCGAAGCCGAAATGACTGTAGTCCCGCTCCGCCTGATCGCGGCCCGGCCCGTCCGGGATCAACACGAAAATGAACTCGCTCTCGCGCCCCTCCTGGGCCAACCAGACGGCATCGGGCCGGTCGGCCGGGCCGCGCGAATGCACGACCTTGAGGCCGCAGAACGTACGATAGAACGCAAGGCACGCGGCAAGGTCGCGCACATGCAGCGCGACATGGGTCAGGGTGGCACTCATAGTCGCGACAGTAGCGCGCTCGGGCGTGGTGTCAAACGCGACCGAACGCCGGGCCGGGCCGGCATCGCTGCCGGCCCGCGCCGCGATCGCAAAGAAGCCTATCGGTTCTGCCTGTTGTCGACGAGGTCGTCGACCACCGCCGGGTCGGCGAGCGTCGAGGTGTCGCCAAGATTCGAGTAATCGTTCTCGGCGATCTTGCGCAGGATCCGGCGCATGATCTTGCCTGAGCGGGTCTTCGGCAGGCCGGGCGCCCATTGCAGCCAGTCGGGCGAAGCGATCGGACCGATCTCCTTGCGCACCCACTGCACGAGCTCCTTGCGCAATTCCTCGGAGGGTGCTTCCCCGACGTTCAAGGTCACATACGCATAGATGCCCTGGCCCTTGATATCGTGCGGCGCGCCGACAACGGCCGCCTCGGCGACCTTCGGGTGGGCGACCAGGGCGCTCTCGACCTCGGCCGTGCCCATGCGATGGCCCGAGACGTTGATGACGTCGTCGACGCGGCCGGTGATCCAGTAGTAGCCGTCCTCGTCGCGACGGCAACCGTCGCCGGTGAAGTACTTGCCCTTGTAGGTCGAGAAATAGGTCTGCACGAAGCGCTCGTGATCGCGGAACACGGTGCGCATCTGGCCGGGCCAGGAATCGGCGATGCACAGGTTGCCCTCGCACGCCCCCTCGAGAACCTTGCCGTCGGCGTCGACGATCTCCGGCCTGACGCCGAAGAACGGCAGCGTCGCCGACCCGGGTTTCAGATCGATCGCCCCCGGCAACGGCGTGATCAGGATGCCGCCCGTCTCGGTCTGCCACCAGGTGTCGACGATCGGGCAGCGCCCGTCGCCGACGACGTTGTAGTACCATTCCCAGGCCTCCGGATTGATCGGCTCGCCGACCGTGCCCAGGAGGCGGATCGACGCGCGGCTGGTTTTCTCGACCGGCCCGTTGCCTTCACGCATCAGCGCCCGGATCGCCGTCGGCGCGGTGTAGAATATGTTCACCGCGTGCTTGTCGCAGACCTGCCAGAACCGCGATGAATCCGGATAGTTCGGCACGCCCTCGAACATCAGGGTGACGGCGCCGTTGGCCAGCGGCCCGTAGACGATGTACGTGTGACCGGTGACCCAGCCGACATCCGCGGTGCACCAGTAGATATCGCCGTCGTGATAATCGAACACGTAGTGGTGCGTCATCGACGCATAGACCATGTAGCCGCCGGTGGTGTGCAGCACGCCCTTGGGTTTGCCGGTCGAGCCCGAGGTGTAGAGAATGAACAGCGGGTCCTCGGCGTTCATCTCCTCCGGCGGGCAGTCCGCCGAGGCGGCGTCGCAGGACTCGTGATACCAAACGTCGCGCCCCTCGACCCAGCCGATGTCGCCACCGGTCCGCTTGACGACGAACACGGTCTCGACGGTCGGACAGGATGCGAGCGCCGCGTCGGTGTTCGCCTTCAGCGGGATCTTGCGGCCGCCGCGAACGCCCTCGTCGGCGGTGACCACGCAGTTGGAATCGCAATCCTGGATGCGACCGGCCAGCGATTCTGGAGAGAAACCGCCAAAAACTACCGAGTGGACGGCGCCTATACGCGCGCAGGCGAGCATCGCGTATGCCGCCTCGGGGATCATCGGCATGTAGATCGTCACCCGGTCTCCCTTCTTGATGCCGCGCGACTTCATCGCGTTCGCGAGACGGCCGACATGCTCGGCGAGTTCGCCATAGGTGATCTTCTTGCTGTCGTTCGGATCGTCACCCTCCCAGATGATCGCGACCTGATCGGCCCGCGCGGGAAGGTGGCGATCGATGCAGTTCGCCGACGCGTTCAGCGTGCCGTCATGGAACCATTTGATGTGAACGTTCCGGGTGTAGTCGACATCCTTGACCTGGGTGTAGGGCTTGATCCAGTCGATCCGCTTGCCGTGTTCGCCCCAGAACGCTTCCGGATCTGCGATCGACGCGCGGTACATCTTCTCGTAACCGGCCTTGTCGATATGGGCCGTCTTGGCCATCTCGGCGGGCACCGGGTGGACGTGGATCTCCGACATATTCAGCTCTCCCTGTTCGAGCAATCTGTTGGCGTTGTTCGGCCTGCGCGGCGCGCATCCGCGTGCGGTCGCGCAATAATGCGCAAGATTTCTGCGGGTGACAACCGCCTCGCCGGCCGCGATGCCGGCGACATCCAACGGGCACGGTTTGTAAGGCCGGGGCGCGGGGACCGGCGCCCTCAGGCGACGAGACGATCGGCCATGAGCGCGGCCTGCGTGCGATTTGCCGCGCCCAGCTTTCGCATGACCTGCTTGACATGCGCCTTGACGGTGTTCTCGCACATATCGAGAGATCGCGCGATGTCGCGGTTCATGAACCCCTGCGAGAGCAGCGTCAGCACATCGCGCTGGCGTGGCGTCAACTGCGGGAAATGCGTGGCGATCACGGCTTTCCTCTGGTCCTCGCCCGGCTGGTGCTCGGAGCGCGGCTGCGGCCGCTCGGGCACCTCCAGCACCATGTGTGGGGGGGCGTAGACGCCGCCGGCGATCACCAGCCGCAGCACGGCGATCATCACCGGGCTCGGCGTGGTCGACGGCAGGAAGGCCCTCGCCCCGCTGGCCATCACGCGGCGCATGACGGCCGGATCGTCATCGTCGCACAGCACGATCAGGGGCACGTCCGGCGCCTCCCTGCATACACGGTGGACGAACGCAACGTCGTCGTCGGCCGCCATGACGAGGTTGTAGAGCACCACGCTGACCTTCGGCCCCGCGGACACCAGTCCCGAGATCTGCGATGGATCATCCGCCTCGGCAACCTCGAAGCCGGGGTCGAAGGTTTCGATGAGCAATCGCAGGCACTCGCGGCACAGACGGCGATTATCGGCCACGATCACGCGGACCGGCCGGTCCGCACTGCGCAAAGAAATCCGGTCGCTGGCCGCGCTCGGCGATCGCGGCGCCTCCTTGTCGATGACGTCCTGCATCACTGCTACCCTTCCGCTGGTGTCGTTCGGAGGTTCGGCTTCGACATCATACCCATACTTTTTTTGCGGATAAAGCATTCTTACTTAGGGATAGGTTTCCGGCCGTAGGCACGACGACCGCAATATGGCGGGGTTCCGTTTCAACACTCTGATTTAAAGAGGTTTTTCGTATCTACGGCGGCGGATCTCCGGGACCGACTGCCCCAAAGGGATGAGCCGCAAGGCCTTCGGGCGGCGACCGGGCGGGCCGGTCAGCGCCGCGGCTTCATGCCGACCGATTCGTGCAGCATCACGGTGCCCCGCCGAACGGTGACCCGCACCGATGTCAATGAGTCGCCCTCGCACGGGCCCGAGACGCATCGCCCGTCGGCGATCCGGAATTGGGCACCGTGGGTCGCGCACATGATGTGCGTCTTGTCCGGGGTCATGAACTGGTTCTCGACCCAGTCGAGCGGCGACGACAGATGCGGGCAGGAATTCGCATAGGCGACCACCGCGTCGCCCTGCCGCACGACGAAGATGTCCCGATGGCCGCCGGACAACGGCCCGGCCTCCTCTTCCGCGATGGAAAATCCCAGGCCTTCGCCGTCCGGGATGTCGTCGAGCCGGCACAGCGGCCGGCTCACGCAGGGGTCTCCGCCATTCGCAAGATCAGGGCCCATTGTTCCTCGGTGACGGGCATCACCGAGAGCCGGGATTGCCGAACCAGGGCGAAATCGGCCAAGGCCGGCTCCGCCTTGATCGCGGCCAGGGGGACCGGCTTCTCGAGAGCGCCCACCGCCTTGACGTCGACCATGCCGAAACGGCCCGACGCGTCGCTCGGGTCGGGGTAGTATTCCTTTACGATCTCGACGATTCCGACGATCCGCTTCTCGTTGACCGAGTGATAGAAGAACGCGCGGTCGCCGACCCGCATCGCCTTCATGTTGTTGGACGCCTGGTGATTGCGCACGCCGTCCCATTCGGCGACGCCGTCCCGGACCTGATCGTCCCAGGACCAGGTGCCCGGCTCCGTCTTCATCAGCCAATAGGCCATGCTCCGTTCCCCGTCGTTGCGCAGGCTCCGCAGCCTGCGGCCCGCATGCTGCCACAACGGCAGGCGCAAGGCCAAGCGCGGCGGCTCAGCGCGGCGGAAGGGCGGGCACCTTGTCCTCGACGATGGTGGAGAGCGCGACGGACGAAACGGTCCGCCCGACGTCGCGGAAGCGCTCGATGATCCGCTCGAGATGCGCGACCGATCCCACCGCGATCTTCACGAAGAAACAGTCCTCGCCGGTGACATGGTGACAGTCGATAACCTCCGGTAGGTCGATCGCCAACCGACGCACCGCCTGGTAGTTCTCGCCGGGGCAGGAGACACGCACGAAGGCGGTGATCGTCCAGCCGAGCCGTCCCCGGTCGACCAGCGCCCGCCACCCGGTGATCAGACCCTCTTCCTCCATGCGGCGGACGCGCTCCGCGACGGCCGGGGCGGACAGGCCGACCTGGCGCCCGAGCTCGCTGAACGACAGGCGTCCGGCCTGCTGCAGCGCTGCAAGGATCTTGCGCCCGGTGACATCGAGCGCGCCTTCGATATGATGGTTTATATGGCTCATCACTTAATATTATAATTATAGATTAGGGTATTGACAATTGTTTTATATGTTTCTGTGGCTGTATGCCTTATTTTTGTTGTCAAGACCATCCCCGAACCTGTAAGTCGGACGCATGTCTGCGGAGCTGCTGCTGCTTTTCCTCAAGGGGGTCGGTATCGGGCTCCTCCTCGCCGTGCCGGTCGGCCCGATCAGCCTGCTGTGCCTGCGGCGCAGCCTGACCCTGGGCATCGGTGCGGGGCTCGTCACGGGCGCCGGCGTCGCCACGGCGGATGCGCTCTATGCGGCGATCGCAACGTTCGCGCTGGGCGCCGCCGCGCCACTCATCGCCGAGGCCTCATGGCTCGGCATGCTCGGCGGCCTGGTTCTGATCGCACTCGGCCTGCGGGATGTCCTTCATCGCGACACCGCGCCCGCGCCGCCGACGCTCGCCGGCCACATGGGGGCCTATGCCGGGGCGGTGCTCCTGACGCTGGCCAATCCCGCGACCGTCCTCACCTTCGCTGCGATCATCATCGGCCTGGATCTGGTTCCGGGCCTCGCGTCGCCCACGCAGGGCGCGATCTTTGTCGGCGGCGTGTTTGCCGGCTCGGCGCTGTGGTGGATCGTGCTCAGCGTCGTCGGCGGCAGGCTCGGCAACCGCTTGCCGCGCGGCGCGATCCGCTGGATCCGGCGCGCCGCCGGCGCTGCCTTCATCGGCTTCGGTGTCTACGCGATCCTCGGCTAGTGCGCCGGCTCGTCGTCGCCGCGGCCCATCGCGCTGCACAGCATCAGATAGAGCTTGCCGACGTCGGCGGTCAGGAAGGTCGAGTGGAGAAGCTGTTCCGGGTCGCACTCCCTCGCCTCCGCCAGCAGGCGCTCGAACTGGTCGACATACTGGGTGACGTAGCGGCGCATCTCCTCGTTGTGGCGGAGCTTTTCGCCGGCCCTGGCGATGCTCGAGGCCGAATTGCGCCCGCGCAGCAGGGCCCGGGTGAACACGCCGCGATCGCCGTTGGCGTACCGCTTCCAGTCGGCTTCGGAGACCTCATCGTGGAGCGCCCGCGACAGGTCGATCGCGGTCGAGTTGAGATCCTCGATCACGAACCGGGCCGTCTTGAGGAACAGGTCGCGACGCAGCCCCTGCTCCTGGGTTCTGAATTCCTGGGCCCGCGATTCGGCCCGGTCGGCGGCCCGGATCATCCGCGTCGCCTGCTCGTCGAAGGCCCGGCCCGCCCAGTCGGCGCGCGTCATCGCCTCCTCCAGCGTACGCAGCAGGGCGCCGCTATGCTCGTGGATGTTCTTGCCGATATCGGCGACCTGGTCGACCGTCCGCTCGGTCACCGCCTCCAGCATCTCGCGCTGGCGGCCGAGCGTCACGCCGGCCTTGTCGATCTGCCGCCCGGCCACCTCGACCGCGTGATCGAGGCTCTGCGACTGGGTGCGGAACTGCTCGGTCAGGCGTGAGATGCGTCCGGCGACCTGCTCGGCGGTGCCGGACAGCGTGCCGCTGTGACCGACGAAGGCATCGCCGATGCTGCGCAGCCCGTCGGCCGCCGACAACACCGCCTGTGCCAGTTCCTCGGCATGCTGGCGCACGGACGATGCGGTCGCATCGACGTGACCGCCGGCGTCGCGCGCGCGCTCGCTGAGAATGTCGGCCTGCTTGCGGAACCGCTCGCTGACCTCGTCGATCAGGCCGAGCGCGGTGCGCACCGAATCGTTGAGGGTCGTCGATTGGGCCGAGAAGCCCTGGCCGGCCTCGCTGATGCGGGCGGTCACCCGCTCGGCCGCCTCGATCAGCTGTTCGGTCAGGTGCTGGATGCTCCGGCCGACGTCATCGGCCCGCTGTTCGCTGGTCTCGGCGGCGGTGTTGAGCGCGTCCGTATGTTGTCCGACCAGGGTCGCCACGGTATGCGCGCGCTGGCCGATCACATCGGCCAACCGCGCCAGGTCCCGGCTCTCCTCGCGCAGGGTGTCGCGGATCCGCGCCGCGTCCGCCGCCGCCTGTTCGGAACTGCGCTCCATCTCCTCGCGGTTCTCGCGCGCGGCCTCGCGCATCGACTCGCGAATCCGGGCGGCATCGGCGGTGGCCTGGGTCGTCTGGCGCGCCATGTTCTCGACGCTCTCGTGCATCGCCACGCGGATTTCCTGCGCCTGGCCGGTCGAAACATCCGCGATCGCACGCAGCGCCTCGCTCTCGCGGCCCAAGAGGGAGGCGATGGTCCGCGCCTGGCCGGCCGCCGTCTCGGAGGCGTCGTTCAACACGCGGGTCTGCTCGTGCAGCACCTCAGTCAGATGCCGGGCCTGCTCGGTCGCCGGGCTGACCGCATCGGTGTAGGAGCGGGCGCCACTCTCCATCGTCTCCTTGAGTTCCTCCATGCGGGCCGCGATCAGCGCCTCGAATTCGGCGGTCTGGCTCGCCGAACGCTCCGCCGCCGCGGCCAGCTCGCGGGCCTGGCGCTGCAGTGCGTCGCTCACGGCCTCCGCGCGTTCGCCGGTCAGCCGCGATGCGGCGAGCAGCTCGTCGGTCTGTCCGCGCAGCAGATGGCTGAGCACGGTCACCTGCTTCGTCGTCTCGTCGCTGGCCTGCGCCAGCTGCCGCGCCTGCTCACCGCTCATCTCCTCGACCGCGGTGGCCTGTCCGCTCAGATGTTCGGCCGTCGCGGTCAAGCCGTCGGCGCGCTCACGCAAGGCGTTGTTGAGCAGTTCCACCTGATCGAAGGTCAGCTTGCCGGCCTCTGACAGATCCTCGATCTGGCCGCGCATCACCGCGGCCAGCTCGTCGACCTGGTCCTGGCTTCGCTGAACCACGCCGGCGAGCTCGGAAGCGCGCTGCGCCAGAACCGCATCGAGCCGGTTTGCGACCTCGCCGGTCTGCTCGTCGAGACCGTCCCCGATCTCCTTGACGCTGGCAGTCGCCTTCTCCATGAACGCGTTGAGGGCGATCTGCTGGCTGCTCAGCGCGTGCTCCATGGCATCGGTCACGCCGGTGATCTTCTTCGAAAGATCGCCGGTGAGCGTATCGAGGAAACCGGCGCTGCGCTTGGACGCTTCGGACAACGCGACGATCTGGCGGTTGATCGCCTGCTCCAGTTCGTCGGCGAAGGCCTTGCCGCGCGCCTCCAGGTTTTCCACGGTGGCGTCGGCCTGCTCGGCCGTCCGCTTGCTGACCTCGTGCAGATGGGTCGACGTCTCGACCAGAGAGCGCTCGATACTGGCCGCATTCTCCTTCGCCGCGATCGCGGCCGCATCGAGCTGGCCGGTGTAATCGCGGAACATCGTGCCGATCTGCTGCGCCTGGCCAGCCGCCGCCTCGGATGCCTGCAACATCTCCGCGATCTGTGCCCGCAGGGCGCCGCGCATGTCCTCGGAATGCGCCAGCGCGCTGTCGGTCGCCGCGCTCATCTCCTGCGCCTGTTTCTCGACCGTCTGACGCAGATGGTCCTCGCGGGCGTGGAACCGGTCGGCCAGGTCCGACAGCATCCGGGTGTGGCGTTCCAGAAGGTCGCTGATCATCTGCGCCTCGCTGGTCGCTCTCTCGGAGACGGCGGCGAGGGCTTCGGTCCGCCCGCCAAGCGTCTTGGACAGCTTTTCCATCTGGATCGTCGCGGTGTCGGTGACGCGGTCGAGCGACTCGGCCTGGCTGCGCAGCGAATCGGTGACCGCGCGCACCCGGCTCTCCGCGTCGTCGGGCGGATAGGTCAGAAGTTCCAGCTGGGCGCGCAGCATCTCGGTGTGCTCGCGCAGCTCGCCGCCGCGCCGCAGGTACAAAACGACCAGCCACAGCACGACCAGCGGCATGGCGATTCCCGCGGCCGCGGCGCCCGCCTCATGCGGCGCCATCGTCGCCAGCGCCTCGCTGCCGATATGGCCGAAGGCGTAGATCAGACAGAGCAGGATCCAGATGACGCTGACCCCGCCCGCGATCAACGCGGTCTTGAGTCGGGCCTCGGCGGCCCGCTCCATCGCCGCCTGCAGCGACAGCGGATGCGGCGCGATGCGATCGCTTTTCGCACGCGGCAGTTCGGTGACGTTGGAGCTCATCGCGCGTCCCCGGCGAATCTTCTACGAATCAGTAACTTATAGCAATATCTTCGTTAATAAAACATAAATGCAAGATAACATTAAGGCGCGCTTCCCCTTCGGGATTACAGGATTCGCCGTCGACATCGACTTGCGCTTGACCGATGCGCCGCGGTGCGCGCCGGCTGCGGGCCCGGGCACCATCGGGCGGGGATTTCGCCTTCCAGCCCGCGCCGGGCCGGAGTAGAAACGCAGGATGCTCCCGCTTTCGTTCCTGCGCATCCACGGACGGCTGATCGGCTTCGGCTTCTTCATGTATTTCTGCTCCAGCGCCGGGCAGACGTTCTTCATTGCGTTGTTCGGCGGCGAGCTGCGCGCCGATTTCGGGCTCTCGCATGGCACGTTCGGGACGATCTACGCGGTCGCGACCCTGGCCAGCGCGGCCACGCTGATCTGGATCGGGCGCCTGATCGACCGCGTGCGCCTGCCCCTGTTCGCGGCCGGCGTGCTGGCCGGGCTCGCGGGTGTGAGCCTGCTGACCAGCGCAATCTGGAGCGCCGCCGCCCTGGCGGTGGCGCTGTTCGGATTGCGGCTGTTCGGCCAGGGCCTGTCCGGGCACACCGCCGCCACCGCCATGGGCCGCTACTTCGAGGCCGAGCGGGGCCGCGCGCTCAGCATCGCGGTCATGGGACTGCCGGCCGGCAAGTTCGTGCTGCCGTCCCTCGTCGTGGCCGGGCTCGCGGTGACCGATTGGCGCAGCCTGTGGCTGGTGACCGCTATCGTCCTGGCGGCGGCGATCCCGCTGGTCTTCGTCCTGCTCGACGGACATGGCGCGCGCGACACGGCGCTGCGGCTGCGGCGCGAAACCGGGAAATCGGGCGGGACGGGCGACCGCGCGCTCGGTGCGGTGCTGCGCGATGCCGGGCTGTGGCTGCGCCTGCCGGCGCTGCTGGCGACCCCGGCGATCTTCACCGGGCTGATCTTCCACCAGGTCCACCTCGCCGCGGCCAAGGGCTGGCCGCTCTCCCTGATCGCCGGATCGTTCTCCGTGTTCGCGGTGGCCTCGATCGCCGGCACGCTGGGCGCAGGTCCGCTGGTCGACCGCGTCGGGGCGCGGCGCCTGGTCTCCGTCTTCCTCGCCCCCCTCCTGCTGTCGTGCCTCGCCCTCGGCCTCGGCAACGATCCGCTGGCGGCGCCGCTGTTCCTCGGCCTGATGGGGCTGGCGACGGGGATATCCTTCGTGATCGGCGGCGCGCTTTGGCCCGAGCTCTACGGCACCACCCATCTCGGCGCGATCCGCGCGTTCACCCAGGCCGTGATGGTGTTCGCCACCGGCTTCGCCCCGGCCGCGGTGGGCCTTGCGATCGACGGCGGGGTGTCGGTCGAGCGCATCGCCCTCGCCTGCGCGGCCTACTGCCTTGTCGCCGCAGCGCTCGCCGCCACGCTGCGCGAACGGCCCCGCGCGGCGCGGTAGGGCGGCGATGGACCGACGCTTCGACGGGCGGCGCGCCGCCGCCGCATTTCGACTTGCAGAGGAAATGTCATGACTGATCCCATCCAGATCCGCATGGGCGGCTACGGCCCGCCATCGACGACGCACAGCCGGGCCCTGAAGTTGATCGGCGATGCGCTCGAAGCCGAGTTCGGCGATGCCGTGGACGTCAGGTATGTCTGGAACGTGATGGATTTCGGTTATCGCGCCGAGGACGTGCTGTGGCTCGCCGAATCGGGCGTGCTGACCATCGTCTACCAGTCGACCAGCTACCTGACCGCCAAGGTGCCCGAGCTCGGCTTCGTCGACCTGCCGTTCCTGTTCGCCGACAATGCGACGGCCCGTGCGGCGATGGACGGTGCGCTCGGCGACTACCTCAAGCAGCGCATCGAAGAGCGCATGAACTACCGCGTCCTGGGCTTCTTCGAGAACGGCTTCCGGCACATCTCGAACCGTCTGCGACCGGTGCGCCGTCCGGCGGACCTCGCCGGCATGCGGATCCGGGTGCTGCCGAGCCGCATCCAGGCCCGCACCTTCGAACTCCTCGGCGCAACGCCGCTGGCCATCGACCTGACCGAGGCGATCGAGGGGATCGTCGCCGGGACCATCGACGCGCAGGAGAACCCGCTGGCCAACACGGTGACCTACGGGGTGCATGACTTCCACCGCTATCACACGCTGAGCAACCACTTCTACATCTCGCGCGGCGTCTTCATGAACCGGCCCGCCTTCGAGGCGATGCCCGGCAGCATGCAGGCGGCGCTGCAGCGTGCCGTCGCCAACGCGACGCTCAGCCAGCGCGAGCTCGCCGTCGCCGAGGAGGAGACCGCCCGCCAGACCCTGATCGACGCCGGCTGCGAGATCACCGAGCTGACGGACGAGTCGCGCGCATCCTTCGTCGACGCCGTCGCGCCGCTTCTGGACGAGGCGCGCGCCGCGTTCGGCGCGACGATGTTCGATCTCCTGGAAGGCAGATGAGCCGGCCGGCGGGGCCGGCCGCCCACGTCCCAGGCGCTTGTCGGAATACTGATTTTGCGATATTTCATAGGGCATGAACGCACTGATCCGAAAACTGTTCCTGGCCGCCCTCGTAACCCTCGCGCCGTTCGCCGCGAACGCGATCGAGTTCGTCAAGGGCACGGCCGCCGCGCTCACCGGCGATACCATCCAGGTCGGCAGCCCGGGCCATCGCACCGTGACCCTGCATCTGTGGGGCATCGAGGCACCGGAGAAGGTGGGGTACAGCGAAGAGGGGCTCTACGCCCGCACCGTGCTCGACGATTTGCTGTTCGAGCACGGCCAGAACGTGCTGTGCGTGGTCGACAGTTTCGACCGGACGGCGGCGGTGTGCCGGGCCGGCGAGACCGATCTCGGCGCGGCGATGCTGCTCTCGGGATGGGCGACCGCCGACCGCACCGTGCTGCTCGCCGACGTGCCCGGCGGCGACAGCGAGCGCACGCAGCGCGCCGCCGCCTATCGCGAGGCCGAGCTGCGCGCCCGGCGCGAGCGCAAGGGCCTGTGGGCCAACATGCCGGCCCGGTAGCGTCGCCGCCTCATTCCGGTGTCCAGATGACGGCGCGGATCGGCGTCGGGCCGGCCGGGCCCGTCGCCGGGTTGAGCGCCTCCGGGCAGTTCGACAGGACCGCCAGCACGTCCATCTCGGCGCGCAGGTCGACATGGTCGCCCGGCCGCGACAGCGACTCGGCGATTTGCGCCGCGCCGTCCAGCGCGACCGGGACATGCATGAAGAAATTGACGTTTGCGACGATATGCTCCGGCCCGAGGCCGTGCCGCGCGAGCTCGCGCTCGAAATTGCGCTGGCAGCACTCGGGATTGGTCTTGCCGTAGCGCACGAGATCGAGCTCGAACGAGCAGCAGCCGAAGATCGTATCATGCCGTCCGCAGGTATCCGCGATGACGGTCATCATCGGCCGCGCCAGCGACGAGCGGAGCACCGAGCCCGCGCCGATGTAGATCTGTCCGGGTACCTTGATGGTGTTGGCGGCGTGATAGCGCTCGCCGGGATCGTCGGCATTAAAGCAGAGGAAATCGATCGCCTGCTGGCCCTCGAGGTCAACGAGGCGCAGCACGTCACCGCGCGCGATGCGGGCGCTCCAGGGCGCGCCGGCGGGCACCACGGTATCGGACCGGATCCGGCCCTGCGGGAGGATGGGCTTCGGGGTGTCGCTCATGGCGGTGCCTCGCGGGTTCGGGACGGCGCGCAACGGACCCGCACACTATACCGCAAGCGCCATCCCGGCCGCATCGCGGGAAAATCCCCCTTGCGACGATGACTCCGCGCAATCGCCTGTGCTAGGGTCCGCCGCCTATCGAGGCTCTTGCCGTATATCTGTCGGCCATTTTCCGGATGTCGCCAGTTGCGCGAGGCGCCCGCCAGAGAAGGAGACAGACAGATGAGCGAAGCCAAGACCGGCGATACCGTCCGCATTCACTATACCGGCACCCTGACGGACGGCCGCCAGTTCGATTCGTCGGCCGGACGCGATCCGCTGGAGTTCACCATCGGCGCGGGGCAAATCATCCCCGGCCTGGATCGCGAGGTCGCCGGCATGGCGATCGGCGATACCAAGACCGTCACCGTGCCGGCCGACGAGGCCTATGGCCAGCATGACCCGGCCGCCGTCCAGGAGGTGCCGCGCGACGCCGTGCCATCCGAGATCGAGCCGGTCGTCGGCAAGCGGCTGCAGGCGACGACCGCCGATGGCGGCCAGATGGTCGTCACCATCACCGCGGTCGGCGACGAGACCCTGACGATGGACGCCAACCACCCGCTGGCGGGAGAGGACCTCGTGTTCGAGGTCGAGCTGGTCGAGATCGTCTGAGCGACCCGCCTATTCGCAGGTGCGTTCCGGCCGGTAGGTCTGGTGCAGGGTGCCGGGGCTGCGGCCGCCGACATCCTGGCCGCCGCCCGGCATGTGGATCCGCCCGTCGATATAGGCCGCTCCGGTGACCCCGTGCAACGGCACCGGCATGTCGGCCAGCCGCGTCCAGCGGTCTCGGCCGGGATCGTAAACCGTGTGGTCGGGGAACATGCCCGCGCCGCCCTCGCCGCCCCAGACATGGAAGCAGCCGCGC
Organism: Rhodospirillales bacterium; assembly: GCA_020356105.1. Taxonomy (GTDB): domain Bacteria; phylum Pseudomonadota; class Alphaproteobacteria; order UBA8366; family JADFVY01. The sequence continues at coordinate 1,644,621 of CP070634.1, forward strand.
GCCGCAATGCCGTTGACGCCGCTGCGCGGCCGCGGCATCGGCGCCGCCTTCGACCATGCGCCGGTCGTCGGATCGAACACCTCGAGAATCGCCGAGGCCTCGCTGCGATAGCCGGGCCCGAGCCGGCCGCCGGCAATGAAGATCTTGCCGCCGATCGCCGCGCCGGCCAGGTGGTTGCGCTGGCTCGGCAGGGCTGGCAGCACCTCCCAGCGGTCGGCGGCGGGGTCGTAGACCGCGAAATCGTGGCCGTGCGGCGGCCGCCCGCCGGCGACGTAGATCTTGCCGTCCAGCGTCACCGCGACACCGGCGCCGCGCGCCCGCGGCAGCGGTGCGCGCGCCTCCCATTCGCCCGCTGCCGGGTCGAGCGCCCAGACCGCGTCGGTGAAGCCGCGGCCGAAGATGCCGCCCTGGCCGCCGAAGACGAAGACCCGGCCGGCGGCCGATGCGGCCATCAGGTGGTGCGCCGGTTCCGGCAGCGGCGGGCCGCGGCGCCAGCGGTCGGCCGCCGCATCGTAGATATGGACCGAGGTCCCCGCGACGTCGCCGATGGCATAGCCGCCGATGACGTAGATCTCGCCGGCGAGCTCAGCGACCGCGAACTCGGAATGCGCCGCCGGAAGCGGCGCGGCCGTGCCCCATTCGCCCTGTGCCGTGGCGCTCGATACCATGACGGCGAGCAGGGCTGCGCCAGCAGCGAGGCGGTTCGCAAGACCGATCATGATGGCCGATACCATCGCGCGCTCTCCTCCTGCCCGGGCGCCCGCGCCTTAGTCGCGGAAGTTCACATATTGCAGCGGCTGCTCGATGCCGAGATCCTTGATCAGCGCGATCGCCGCCTGCAGATCGTCGCGCTTCTTGCCCGAGACGCGCAGCTCGTCGCCCTGGATCGCCACCTGCACCTTCATCTTCGCGCCCTTGACCGCCTTGACGATCTTCTGGGCGAGCTCGCGCTCGATACCCTGGCGCACCGTCACCGTCTGGCGCAGCGTGTTGTGCGACGCCGGCTCCGGCTTGGCGAAGTCGAACGCGCCGGCGTCGACCTTGCGCCGGGCAAGATAGGTGCGCAGCAGATCCTGCACCTGCTTCAGCTTGAACTCGTCATCGGCGCGCAAGGTCACGACGCCGTCGGCATGCTCGACCGAACAATTGCTGCCTTTGAAATCGTAGCGCGTGCCGATCTCGCGCATCGCCCCCTGCACGGCGTTGTCGACCTCGGGCAGCTCGGTGCGGGACACGACATCGAAGGAGGGCATGGCGGGGACCTCACATGTGCGAAGCGGGGGCCGGGGTTCAGTTCCTCAGGCCGACGATATAGGCGATGACGTCGTCGGTCTCGCGCCCGGTCAGGATCAGATCGGGCATGTCGGCATGCGGCGTTCCGAAGAACACGCGCAGCGCCAGCGGCGTCATCGTCGGGTTGTCGGCGATCGCCTGGAAGGACGGCGCGCTGCCCGGCCCGGGGTCCGGCGCGTCCTTGTCGATCAAGTGGCAGTCCGCGCACACCGAAAGCGACAGGGCGCGGCCCTGCCGCGGATCGCCCGGCAGGCTTTGTGCCATGGCCGCGACGGGCCCAAGCAGGGCGGCGAGCAGAACGCAGGATATGAAGGTGGCGCGCATCCGCATGCTGTTGATTGTCGTCCCCGTCGCCGCCCTGTCAAGCACCCGGTCGGATCGCCGCTCCGGCGCGCCGATTTCGCTCAATAGCCGGGCAGCACCAGCACCGTCGGGCGGCGCGGCAGGGCCGGCAGCGAGACCCGCGTCGTCGCCGAATCGTTGACCTTGATCTCGAAATCCGAGGACATGCCGATCAGGAACGCCTCGAGCGAGCCGCGGCCGAAATAATGCATCGGGATGACGAGGCTGGCCTGCAGCTCGTTCAGCGTTTCGATCAGCGTCGGGTGATCGAGCGTCAACCCGCCGTCGACCGCGGCGAAGACGATGTCGAGCCGGCCGATCCGCGCGAACTGGTCGCGCGTCGGCTTGTGGTGCAGATGGCCGAGATGGCCGATGCACAGATCGGCGGTCTCGAAGATGAAGATCGAGTTGCCGTCGGATTCGACCAGCCCGCCCCAGCTGCGGATGTCGGTCGCAACGTTGCGCACCAGCACGTCCTCGACCACGAGATGATGCTCGGCGGGGCCGCTGCCGAGCGGGTTCCAGCCGCGCAGCACGTGCTTGATCGCGGGGTCCGGATAATCGGTGTAATGGGTCTCGTGGGCGTGGTTCATGGTGGCGATGTGCGGCGCAGGGCCGCCGCCGAAATAGCCGGCGTAATCGGTCGCGATGACGATGCCGGCCGGCGTGCGCAGGCTGAAGGTCGAATGGGTCACATAGGTGATCTCGACCTCCGGCACCGAGACCGTGCCCGGCAACGCCGCCGGCACGATGCGCGGCCCGTTCTCGACGAAGGCGATGCAGCGGCTCGGCGTCTCGGCCGCGGCCGGCCCGGCCGGGATCGCCCACCAGGCCATCACGGCCAGAAGCACCAGGCGCACGGTCATCGCTCCCTCTCCTCCTCTGCTCGCCGCGGCGGACGGGTCTCCGCCCTGCCGCGAGTGTGCCGCAGGCGGCGGCCGCTGGCCAGCGCAACCGTTGCGGACGGCCGGCCCCTCACGCATTTATGATCGGCGCCGGGCCTACGATGCCGGCAAGAAACAGCTGCTCCTCCGCCCGGCCGCGCCGCTTGCGGGCGCACCGGCGCAACCTCGATCATCATACGAATTGCAAGATCTACCTTCAAACGGAATGGCCGGGCGCGGAGTCACCCGCCGAGCAATTCCGCGGCCGCGGGCGGGTCGCGCGGTGCGGGGCGCGTAGGGGGCCGCGTCGCCGCCGTCGACACCACCGCCCGAAAGATCTTGCGCCCGGCGGCCGAGGCTATGCCCGGCTCGGATTGACGGAATGCAACGGACGGGACTACCGGCACGCAACAATGCAATAACGCAAGCCTGACCCCTTTTTGATGATAAGGAACGTCGAACCGGGCTCCGTCGCCCAATCGGGACGTCGCGCATTGCATAGTAACTCGAGCGTCTGGGCCCGAAACGCGACGGGATCCTTTGCGATGGCGTGATAAAGCTCGGCGAAATCCTCTTGGATGGCCTCCACTTTCAGCCCGCGCTCCTCCAATTCGCGCGATGAATAAGTCGGTCGCCAGAATGTTAGCCATCCGGTCGGCTCCGGGTCCGCGACGGCCATTTGGTGCCACGCGTGGATCTCATAGCGATCGTAGAATGCCTCGACAGACGGGATTCGCACGCCCAAGTCGGCCGTCTCGATCCAGGCGCCGCGAAGTCTTCCCTTGTCGACCATGAGACCCACTTGCAGATCGTCCGCCACATTTTTGAGGATCAGGGCTCTCGCCGCGTGCGGCAGCTCCCATATGATGAAATCCTTCCCGAGTTGATCCGTCAGCAATTGTGCAAGAGACTTGTTCACGCCCCTCACCCCTTCTTCGCCGCCAGCCGGTCGAGCCGCAGCCGGTGCCGCGCGTCGGTCAGCCGCGCGGCGCCGGCGAGCACCGCGGTGAGCGCGCCGAAGCCGGTGCCGCCGGCGATCAGGAACATGATCAGCGTCTGGTACTTGACCGCCTCGACCGGATCGACCCCGGAGAGGATCTGGCCGGTCATCATGCCGGGGATCGCGACCAGGCCGGTCGCCGCCATGGAGTTGACGATCGGCATCAGCGCCGTGTGCAGCGCCGCCGCCGCCACGGGGCGCAGCGCCTGCCCGCGCGGCCGGCCGAGCATCAGCTGCGCCTCGATGCCCCCCTTCTCGCGGCTCGCCGTGGTGGTCAGCGTGTGCAGGCCCAGCGCCACGCCGGTCATCGTGTTGCCGAGGATCATGCCGAGGAGCGGGATCGCATAGCGCGGGTCGTACCAGGGCTCGGGCTGCACCTGCGTCGTCAGCGCGAACAGCGTGACAACCGCGGCCGCCGCCAGCATCGCCGCGGTGCCGACGCCGTAACCCCACCAGCCGGATAACCGGCGCTCCTGCCGCGCCATCGCCTCGCGCCCGGCGAACAGTACCATCAGCAGGGCGAACAGCGCGGTGAGCCAGGGCGAGACCAGCGTGAACAGGACTTTGAGCACGAGGCCCATGAGGCCGAGCTGGACGACCATGCGCGCGGCTGCAATCAGGGTGTCGCGGGCCAGGCCGAGCTGCAGCCAGATCGACAGCCCGGCATTGACGAGCAGCAGCGTCGCCGCCAGCGCGAGGTCGAGATAATCGAGAGCGATCAGCGGCATGGTCTGGCCCCCTGTCCGTTCGCGTGGACCCGGCACCGGCCCGCTCCCGGCCGCCCAACGGTATCGTGCGCCACGGGCGGCCGGACGGCGGCGCGGGCTGGCGCGAACATATCCGGACGACTCACTGGCCCCGCCTTTCCGGGCGCGCGACGCCCCTCTCGAAGCGCAGGGCGCGTTTCGCGAGGCGCCGCGCCTGGGCCGGATCGTGGGTGACCAGGATCATCGCACCGCCGTCGGACAGGAACTCGCGCAGCCGCGCCTCGACCGCCCAGGTCGCCTCAACGTCGAGGCCCGAGGTCGGCTCGTCGAGCAGCAGCACCCGCGCGCCCTGGACCAGCGCGCGCAGCAGCGCGAGGCGCTGGCGCTCGCCGGTCGAAAGACGGCTGACCGACCAGTCGCCGGCCTCGGCCGGGATGCCGAGGCGCGCGGCCGCGGGCGCGGCGGCGTCCCAATCCTCGAAATGGTCGCACACGCGCTCCGCCCACCAGCCGGACTCGGCCGGAACGTAGGTGACCTGGCGGCGCCAGCGCGGCGCCGGCATGGAATTGCGGTCCGCGCCGGCGAGCGCGACCGCGCCGTCGCTCGGGTCGAGATCGGCGAGCGCGCGCAGGAACAGGCTCTTGCCCGAGCCGGACGGGCCCGAGATCGCCAGCGCCTCGCCGGCGGCGAGCGCGAAATCCGGCACCTCGATTCCGGCCCGCTCCAGGCCCGAAACCGAGAGCAGCGGCGCGGCGTCAGAGGTCATGGGCGGCGGCGCAGAGGTTGGTCAGCTTGGCGACGGCAAGCTCGCGGCCCAAAAGGCCGAGGCCGCAATCGGGCGCGGCGATCAGCCGGTCGGAATCGATGTGGTCGAGCGCGGCGCGCAACCTCTCGCGGATCTCGTCGACCGTCTCGATCCGGCTCTTGGCCACCGCGACCGCGCCGAGGATCACCGTCGTGGTCCTGAACCGCTCCAGCAGCTTGAGGTCGTTGTGGCGGTGCGCGTCCTCCAGCGAGACCGCCTGGATCGACGAGGCCTCGATGGCATCGGCGAGGCGGAAGTAAGCGTTGCGGTCGGCCTTGGGATAGTCGGGATTGTCGAGCCGGTCGGGATAGCCGCAGCACATGTGGACGGTGCGCACCACGCCCGCCGGCGCGCCGGCGAAGCACCGCTCCAGGTTCTCGAAGCCGAAATCCAGCGCCGCGTCGGGTTTGCGCGCGAAGACCGGCTCGTCGATCTGGATGCGGGTGCAGCCGGCCTCCGCCAGATCCAGCAGTTCCGCGTTGATCGCCGCGGCGAGGTCGGCGCCCAGCTTCGCCTCGTCGTCGTAGTGATCGTTGGCCACCGTATCGGCGATCGTCATCGGCCCCGGCATCGTCATCTTGACGGGCCGGTCGGTGCAGGCCTGGGCGACCCGCCAGTCATGGGCAAGGAAGCGGTCGCGGGCGCGCACCGGCCCGGTGATCGTCGGCAGCGCGGCGGCATAGGCGCCGCCGCGCAGCGCCTTTTCGGTCAGGGTCTGAAAATCGATGCCGTCGAGATGGCGGCAATGGTAGTGGATGTAGTTCTCGCGCCGCACCTCGCCGTCGGTGGGCAGGTCGATGCCGGCCGCGATCTGGGCCGCGATGACGTCGGCGGCGGCGCGCGCGAACAGCGCCTCCGCCTCGGCCCCGGCCCTGGCCAGCTGCGCCGCGTAGCCGGCCGTCGGGTCGACCGTGTCGGGCCCCTCCGGGCCCTGGAACCAGTCGCTGATCGGCACGTAGTCCGGCTTCGGGAAGGCGCCGATGGTGGTGGTCGCGAGCCGCATGGCGGGCCTCTTCGTCTGCAGTTCCGGCGGCGCATGCTAGCGCATTATGGGGTTGCGGCAAATCGGCAGCGGCGCGATGCGACCCCCTCTTTCTTGAGGGTTTGTTTACCTTCCCGTCACCATTTGCGGCCTAGACTGCGGCGATGGAGATTCCGACATGACGGCGGTACAGGCGACAGAGGCCGGCTGGCAGGACCATATGAGCGCGGCGCAGGCGGCGCTGGATGCCGGCGACGACATCCAGGCCGAGATGGCGCTCCGGGCCTCGATCCAGGCGGCCGAGAACGGCGACGACAGCCTGCAGCTGGCGGCCTCGCTCAGCAACCTGGCGGCGCTCTACGACGCCTATGGCGAGTGCGAGGCGGCGCTGCCGCTCTACGAGCGTGCGCTCGGCATCATGGAGGCGGCCTACGGGCCGCAGAGCGCCGAGGCCGCGAGCATCCTCAACAGCCTCGCCGAGCTGTACCGCTCGTGGGAGCGCAGCAGCGAGGCGATCCCGCTGTATGAGCGCGCCATCGCGATCCAGGAGAAACGGCTCGGCCCCGACAATGCCGAGCTGGCGGCAACGCTCAACAACCTCGCGATCGCGCTGCACGACATGAGCGATTACGAGGCGGCCGAGAAGCTCTACCGGCGGGCGCTCGGCATCATGGAGAAGAGCACCAACGAGGCCCGGCCGGAGCTCGCCGACGTGCTGGTCAACCTCGCCGGGCTGCTCGACGACCGCGGTCGCTACGAGGGCGCGCTCGGCGCCTACAAGCGGGCGCTCGAGATCCAGGAGAAGACGCTGGAGCCGGACCACCCCTATATCGCAACGACGCTCGGCCGCATGGCCTCGGTGTTCCAGGCCCAGGGCAACCACCGCGACGCGGTGCGGCTGGTCGAGCGGGCGCTCGAGATCCGCGAGCAGCGGCTCGGCGCCGAGCATCCGGATCTCGTCAAGAGCCTGGAGAATTTCGCCAGACTCCTGCGCAAGGCCGGCGAGGACGGGCGTGCCCGCGAGATGGACGCCCGCGCCCGCGCGATCCGCGAGAGCATCCGGGGCTAGCCATCCTATCCAGGAAGAGTGGAGCGGGCGATCGGGATCGAACCGACGACATTCAGCTTGGGAAGCTGACGTTCTACCACTGAACTACGCCCGCGCCGCCTCAACTTATATGGCACGCCGCGGCGCCGTTCAAGCGCCG
>CP070634.1:1651941-1657081 GCA_020356105.1 Rhodospirillales bacterium
CGCGTAGCGGTCGGCGATGAAGCGGCGGCGCACCTTGCGGGTCCGCGTGAGCTCGCCGTCGTCGGCATCCAGTTCCTTGTGCAGCACCAGGAAGCGCCTGATCTGCGAGCCGCCGAGCTGCGGGTCCGCCGCGAGGTCCCGGTTCACCTGCTCGACATGCTCGCGGATGATGTCCAGCAGCCGCGGATGGGCCGCCAGCTCCTGGTAGCCGCCATAGGCGATGTTGTTGCGCTCGGCCCAGTTGCCGGTCGCGACGAGGTCGATGTTGATGAAGGCCGCGACATAGTCCCGCTGGTCTCCGAAAGCCACCGCCTCCGTGATGTTGGGGAAAAATTTCAGCTTGTTCTCGATGTATTTCGGCGCCACCAGCGTGCCGTCCGTCAGGCGGCCGACATCCTTGGCCCGGTCGATGATCTTCAGGTGCCCGTCCTCGGTGAACAGGCCGGCGTCGCCGGTATGGACCCAGCCTTCCGCGTCCTTGGTCTCGGCCGTCGCCTCCGGATTCTTGTAGTATTCCTGGAAGCTGCCGGGCCCGCGGAACAGGACCTCGCCGTTATCGGCGATCTTCACCTCGACCTCCGGCGCCGGCACGCCGACGGTATCGGGATGAATCTGGCCGTCCGGCTGCACCGTGATGAACACGCTGGCCTCGGTCATGCCGTAGAGCTGCTTCAGGTTGATACCCAGTGCGCGGAAGAAATCGAAGATGTCCGGGCCGATCGCCTCGCCGGCGGTATAGGCCAGTCTGATGCGGCTGAACCCCAGGGTGTTCTTCAGCGGGCCGAACACGAGGATATTGCCGAGCGCATAGAGCAGCCGGTCCGCCAACGAGACCGGCCTGCCATCGAGGATCCGCGTGCCGACCCGCTGCGCGAGGTCCATGAAGTAATGGAACAAGCGGCGCTTGATCGGCGCCGCGTCCTCCATGCGCACCATCACATTGGTCAGGATGGTTTCGAAGATGCGGGGCGGCGCGAAGAAATAGGTCGGCCCGATGTCGCGCAAATCCTGCATCACCGTGGCCGCCGATTCGGGGCAGTTCACACAGAATCCGGCTGTGTAGTTCTGTCCGAACGAGAAGATGTGGTCGCCGACCCAGGCCATCGGCAGATAGGCAAGGATCTCGTCCTCGGCGGTCAGCCCCTCCATGTCCTCGTTGTTCCGGGCGGTGCGCATGACATTGTCATGCGTCAGCACCACGCCCTTCGGGTTGCCGGTGGTGCCCGAGGTGTACAGCATCACCGAGATGTCCGATGCGCTGCCCGCGGCGACCGCTTTGTCGTAGAATCCCGGATTGTCGCGGTCGAAGGCGCGGCCGGTCTCCTGCACCTTCTCGAAATCGTGCAGGAAATCCTGGTCGTAGTTCCGCATGCCGCGCGGATCGTCGTAGACGATGGTTTCCAGCGTCCGGTTTGTCTCCTTGATCTCCAGCAACTTGTCGACCTGCTCATGGTCCTCGACCAGCGCGAAGCGGGCCTCCGCGTGGTCGATCACGAAGCCCATCTCCTTGGCCACGGAATCCTGGTACACGGGAACCGGGATACCGCCGATCGCCTGGGCCGCGGTCATCCCCCAGTACAGCCGCGGCCGGTTGTCGCCGACGATGATCAGCTTGTCACCGCGCTGAAATCCGAGGGCGGCCAGCCCGCAGGCCAGGGCGCGGACCTCGCCAGCGACCTGGGACCAGGTCCAGGTCTGCCATATCCCCAAATCCTTCTCGCGGCAGGCCGGGTGGTCGCCGATGCGCGACGCGTTCTCCTGCAACAGTCTCGGGAAGGTGTCGGCCGTACTCATCGGGCGGCTCCCGTCGCCGTCACGGCGGAGCGGAACCGACGGCCCGGCATTGCCGGGCGCCTTGGCAGCGTGCTTGGAAGCACCTGTGCGATCTCCCTGTATATGTCTTTCTTCTTGGCCCCGAGGCGGAGCATGCAATTCTGGTATATGTTGCAGGGACTTTGGTCAAGAGTCGAGGCGATAGTTCCGCCGCCGCGCGCGCTGCGCTAAGAATCCCCGATGAAGACACCTCGATCCACCTTCGGCGGGGGGCGCGCGGGGAATGCCGCTACCGAGCGCATCCCGGCCCCGACGGATGAGTTTCTCGATCTGGATCTCGGCCGTATCGCCGTGCGGCGGCTCTGGTATCCGAAAGACCCGCGGCCGGACGGGCCCGTGCTGGTCTTCCTGCATGAGGCGCTGGGCTGCAACGACATGTGGAAGCGCTGGCCCGGGCGCTTGGCGGGGGCAAGCAGCCTGCCATTCGTTGCCTACGACCGGTTTGGTCACGGCAGCTCGGATCCGCTGCCCGGCGCGCGCGGGCCCGACTATCTCGACATCGAGGCCTACGAGGTCTTGCCCCGGGTGCTCGATGCGATGGGCATATCCGACCCGATTCTTTTCGGTCACTCCGACGGCGGGTCGATCGCGCTCCTGTATGCCGCGCGCTTTCCGGTTCGTGCCGTGATCACGGAGGCGGCCCACGTCTTCGTCGAGGAGGTCACGCGGGCCGGTATCCGCGCGGCGCTGGCGGCGTGGCGCATGACCGACCTTCCGGACCGCCTCGCCCGCTATCACGGGGACAAGACGGAGGCGCTGTTCTTCGCCTGGGCTGAGACCTGGCTTTCCGAGCCGTTCGGCTCATGGAACATCGAGCGCTGCCTGCCGCGGATCACCTGTCCCGTGCTCGCGGTCCAGGGCGCGGACGACGAGTACGGCACCGCGCGACAGGTGGAGTCGATCGTCAGCAGCGTCTCCGGGCGCGCGCGCGCCCTGATGCTGCCGGATTGCCGGCACATCCCGCACCAGCAGGCGGCGGACCGCCTGTTGCCCCACGTCGCGGCCTTCGTTGACGATTGCCTCGACTGATCGGCCGGCGGTCCGTCCAGCCCGGCAGTTGAGGCTTCAAATCCCCGTCGATTCGGCCTATACAACTGCCGCCCGCGCCCTTGTCGTCGCGGCGCGGGGCGAACATGACATCTCTGACGCCAGCAATTCTTGCAGGGAGCAAAGCCGTGAGCGCAATCGGCCAGGACAGCCTGAACACCCGCCGGACCCTGAAGGTCGGCGACCGCGAATACGATTATTTCAGCTTCGAGGCGGCCGCCGCCGCGATCGGCGATATCTCGCGACTTCCGTTTTCCCTGAAGGTGCTGCTCGAGAACCTGCTGCGCTACGAGGACGGGCGCAGCGTTACGGTCGACGATATCAAGAGCATGGCGGAATGGCTCGGGGCGCGCCGCAGCGACCATGAGATCGCCTACCGGCCGGCGCGCGTGCTGCTGCAGGACCTGACCGGGGTGCCGGCGGTCGTCGACCTTGCCTCGATGCGCGAGGCGATGGCGGAGCTGGGCGGCGATCCGAAGCGGATCAATCCCCTGTCCCCGGTCGACCTGGTGATCGACCATTCGGTGATGATCGACAATTTCGGCACCGGCGATGCCTTCGCCAAGAACGTCGAGATCGAATTCCAGCGCAACCGCGAGCGCTATGCCTTCCTGCGCTGGGGCCAGGAGGCGTTCGACAATTTCCGGGTCGTGCCGCCGGGCACCGGCATCTGCCACCAGGTCAATCTCGAGAACCTCTCGCAGGTCGTCTGGACCGCCGCGGCGGGCGGCCGCACGATCGCCTATCCCGATACGCTGGTCGGCACCGACAGCCACACGACGATGGTCAACGGTCTTGCGGTGCTGGGCTGGGGCGTCGGCGGCATCGAGGCCGAGGCGGCGATGCTGGGCCAGCCGATCTCGATGCTGATCCCCGAGGTGGTCGGCATGAAGCTGACCGGCGCGCCGGCCGAGGGCGTGACCGCGACCGACGTCGTGCTGACGGTCACGCAGATGCTGCGGGCGCATGGCGTGGTCGGCAAGTTCGTCGAGTTCTACGGGCCCGGGCTCGATCACCTGACCCTTGCCGACCAGGCGACGATCGCCAACATGGCGCCGGAATACGGCGCCACCTGCGGCTTCTTTCCGATCGATGCGGAAACCATCCGCTACCTCAACTTCACCGGCCGCGACCCGGAGCGGGTCGCCCTGGTCGAGGCCTACGCCAGGGCGCAGGGCATGTGGCGCGATGCGGACACGCCGGATCCGGTGTTCACCGAGACGCTTGAGCTCGATCTCGGCAGCGTCGAGACCAGCCTTGCCGGCCCGCGGCGGCCGCAGGATCGCATTGCGCTGTCGGCCGCCGCGGCCTCGGCCAAGGCGTCGATCACCGAGGCCGGGGCCGATCCCGCCAAGCGGGTGCCGGTCGCGGGCGCCGATTACGAGATGCGCCACGGCGACATCGTGATCGCCGCGATCACCAGCTGCACCAACACCTCGAACCCGAGCGTCCTGGTCGCCGCCGGGCTCGTTGCACGCAAAGCGCGGGAAAAGGGGCTCGCCGTCAAGCCTTGGGTCAAGACCTCGCTCGCCCCGGGCTCGCAGGTCGTCGCCGATTATCTCCAGAGCGCGGGTCTGCAGGACGATCTCGACGCGCTCGGCTTCAACATCGTCGGCTTCGGCTGCACCACCTGCATCGGCAATTCCGGCCCGCTGCCGGAACCGGTCTCCGAGGCGGTGGAGGCGGGCGGCATGCATGTCGCCGCCGTGCTGTCGGGCAACCGCAATTTCGAGGGACGGGTGCACGCGCAGGTGCGCCAGAACTACCTCGCCTCGCCGCCGCTGGTCGTCGCCTACGCGCTGGCGGGCACGATGACCCGCGACCTGCTGGGCGAGCCGCTCGGCAAGGGCGCGGACGGGCAGCCGGTGTATCTCAAGGACGTCTGGCCGACCAACGCCGAGATCAGCGCGGTCATCGAGGAGTCCCTGACGCCCGAGATGTTCCGCAGCCGCTACGCCAACATGTCCGAGGGCACGCCGGAATGGCGCGCCATCGAGGCCTCGCCGAGCCTGACCTACGACTGGGATGCGGTCAGCACCTATGTGCGTTTCCCGCCCTTCTTCGAGGACATGGGCACCCAGCCGGCGCCGGTGACCGACATTGCCGGCGCGCGGCCGCTGGCGATGCTCGCAGATTCGGTGACCACCGACCATATTTCGCCGGCCGGCGCGTTCCGGGAGGAAAGCCCGGCCGGCCAGTACCTGACCAGCCACCAGGTGCGCCCGAGCGAGTTCAACTCCTACGGCTCGCGCCGCGGCAA
>CP070634.1:1657181-1661292 GCA_020356105.1 Rhodospirillales bacterium
CGCCGCATCGGTCCGCGTGCGCAACGCCGCATATTCCCGCCGCGTTCGTTCCAGCGCCGCCGCCATCTCTGGATCGCCCGCGACGTTCGGGGCCTTTTCGAGCGTCGCCTCGAGGCGGGCGACCGCCGCCTGTAGCCGCGCCTGCGCGTCAGCCAGCCTGCTCATCGCCGTGCTCCGGTCCGCTTGAACTGCTTCGACAGCATCAACCCCTGGCCCTGGTAAGACGATCCGATATCCGCACCGTAGAGCTTTTCCGGCACCTCGGTCAGCCTGTCGTAGGCGAGGCGACCGACGATCTGCCCGTCCTCGAGGAGGAACGGCACCTCGTGCGAGCGCACCTCGAGCACGGCGCGCGTGGCGCCGCTGGCATCGTCGCGCCAGCCGAAGCCCGGATCGAAGAAGCCCGCGTAATGAACGCGGAATTCGCCGACGAGCGTATCGTAGGCAACCATCTCGACAGCGCAGTCGGGCGGCACCTTGACCGCCTCCTTGGAGGCCAGGATGTAGAAATCGTCCGGATTGAGGAATATGCCCTCGCCCGGCCGGACATGGATCGGATCCCAGAATTCCAGCGGCTCGTAGTGACCGATCTTCTCGACGTCGATCAGCGGCGCGTGGTGCTTGGCGCGATAGCCGACCAGCCCGCGGTTCGCGGTGCCGCCAAGATCGACCGACAGCGCCAGGCCGTTGGACACGTCCTCCTCGCCGGGTTTGCGGTCGATCAGGCCGACCTCCTCGTGCAGCTGCCGGATCGCCGCGTCGCTGTACGTCGAGGCGCCGCGGCGCAGCCGCAGCTGGTTGAGCCGCGTACCCTCGTAGACGACGACGCTGAACGAACGCGGAGAGATTTCCAGATAGAGCGGTCCCTGATACCCGTCGCGCACCCGCTCGAACGCGCTTGAACGGTCGGTGATGGTCCGGGTGAAGATATCGAGACGGCCGGTCGAGCTTTTCGGGTTCGCTATGCCCGCAATGCCATCCGCCAGTCGCAACGATTCCATCAGCGGCACGATGTAGACGCAGCCCTTTTCCAGCACCGCGCCGTCCGACAGGTCGATCTCGTGCATGCAGAATCGCTCGATCTTATCCATTACCGTCGCGTTCGGGCCCGGCAGGAAACTGCCACGGACACGATAAGCGGTCGGCCCAAGCCGCAAATCCATGCTTGCCGGCTGGATCTGCGCCTCGGGGATCTCACGCGTCGCGACGATCTGGCCCTCGGCGATCAGTGCCCGCATCGCCTGATACGGCAACACCCCACTGCCCCCCCGCGCCGTTTGCTGTTGCTCCGGCGCCGATGTTGCAGCGGCGTTCGCAGGCTCGCTCATCGCGCTCGCTTTCTCGATCTGCACATCACCGGACTGTCATAGCAGAGTCGCGGCAAAACCGTAAGTCGTCGCAATCGCATATGTTTTCAGCATCTTTTCCAGAATCTTATGCACAGGCACCGTGCCGCAAAGCGAGTGCACAAGGCGACTCGCGAGTTTTCCCCGGCTTCCACAGACAGGACAGGGCAACCGCTTGGGGGAAAAGGCGCCCGCGCGCTTTGCTTCGGCGGAGATCGACGACGCGCAGAATTTGCCTGCCGCACGGTCCGGCCGCCAGGCACTACCCGTCCGGGTCGGGCATTGACGACCCTGTAGCGGGGCGGCATCTTGCCACCTTGCTGCCATACTGATGCGCCGGCAGCTTGGCTGGTCCGACCGCGCCTGATCGGCGGGGCGGGCCGGGGCATCAGCCCGTTCCGGGTTGTCCGGCAGATCGATTGGGAATGAGCCAACTGATAGCGGAAACTGCACGATGAGCCTTGCCGATACGCTTGAGCCGACCGCAACACATACCGACATGGCGAATGCCATTCGCGCGCTGTCCATGGACGCGGTCCAGAGGGCCAATTCCGGCCATCCGGGCATGCCGATGGGCGCCGCCGACGTCGCCACCGTGTTGTTTTCGCGGCATCTGAAATTCGATTCCTCGGCGCCCGACTGGCCGGATCGCGACCGCTTCGTGCTGTCGGCGGGGCACGGCTCGATGCTGCTGTATTCGCTGCTGCACCTGACCGGTTATCCCGGCATGGACATCGATCAGTTGAAGGCCTTCCGTCAGCTCGGCAGCCACACCGCGGGCCATCCCGAATACGGCCACGCCCCCGGCATCGAGGTGACGACGGGCCCGCTCGGACAGGGCATCGCGACAGCGGCCGGCATGGCCCTGGCGGAGCGCATGCTGGCGGCGCGCTACGGCGACGAACTCGTCGACCATTTCACCTATGTGCTGGCCGGCGATGGCTGCCTGATGGAGGGCATCAGTCACGAGGCGGTGTCGTTCGCAGGGCATCTGCGGCTGGCGAAGCTGATCGTGCTGTTCGACGACAACGGCATCACCATCGACGGCAAGACCGATATCTCGGTCGGTGACGACCAGTTGATGCGCTTCGAGGCCTCGGGCTGGCATGTCGCCCGCGTCGACGGGCATGATCCCGAAGCGATCGACAAGGCAATCGAGGCGGCCAAGGCCGCGGGCCGGCCGTCGCTGATCGCCTGCCGCACGGTGATCGGCTACGGCGCCCCGACCAAGGCCGGCAGCGAGAAGACGCACGGATCCCCGCTCGGCGAGGAGGAGATCACCGGCGCCCGCAAGAAGCTGGGCTGGCCCTATCCGCCCTTCGAGGTCCCCGAGGAGATCCGCGCCGCCTGGCGCGCGGTCGGAGCGCGCGGCGAAGCGGCGCGCAGCGCCTGGGAGGGCCGCCTGGCGGCGCTCGACAACGATCTTCGCAGCGATTTCGAGCGCATCAGCGCCGGCGACCTGCCGCTGGGCTGGGAGGCGGCGCTGGACGAGTTCAAGGCAGCGATGTCCGCGGAGGCGCCGAAGCTGGCGACCCGCGTCGCCTCGCAGAAGGTGCTGGAGGTGCTGACCGCGGCGGTGCCCGAGATGGTCGGCGGCTCCGCGGACCTGACCGGTTCCAACGGCACGAAGACGAGCCGCCACGTCGCCGTGACCCGTGACGACTTTTCCGGCGGCTACATCAATTACGGCGTCCGCGAGCACGGCATGGCGGCGGCGATGAACGGGATCGCGCTGCATGGCGGGCTGATCCCCTACGGCGGCACCTTCCTCGTGTTCACCGATTACTGCCGCCCGGCGATCCGGCTGTCCGCGCTGATGGGCAAGCGTGTCGTCTACGTGATGACGCATGATTCGATCGGCCTCGGCGAGGACGGGCCGACGCACCAGCCGGTCGAGCATCTGGCGAGCCTGCGCGCGATGCCGAACCTGAACGTGTTCCGCCCGGCCGACGTCGTCGAGACCGCCGAGTGCTGGGCGCTGGCGCTGAAACACGATGCGACGCCCTCGATCCTGGCCCTGACGCGCCAGGGCGTGCCGACGCTGCGCACCGTGCATACGGCGGAGAACCTGTGCGCGAAGGGCGGCTACGTGCTGGCCGAAGCCTCCGATGCGCGCAAGGTGACCCTGATCGCCACCGGCTCGGAGGTCGAGATCGCGATGGCCGCACGCGCGACGCTGGAAGCCGACGGCACACCGACCGCGGTGGTCTCGATGCCCTGCTTCGAGCTGTTCGCGCAACAGGATGCCGCCTACCGCAAGGCTGTGCTGGGGCCGAAGACCGTGCGCATCGGCGTCGAGGCGGCGGTGCGCCAGGGCTGGGACGCCCTGGTCCGCAGCCATGGCGGCTTCGTCGGCATGTCGGGCTTCGGCGCCTCGGCGCCAGCCGGGCAGCTCTACGAGCATTTCGGCATCACCGCCGACACGGTGGTGGCGGAAGCGAAGAAGAGGCTTTAGAAGACGCGGACCACACAGCAACGATCAGCTTCAAGAGGACTTTCACATGGCACTACGGGTGGCAATCAACGGCTTCGGCCGCATCGGGCGGCTGGTGCTGCGGGCGGCGATCGAGTCGGGCCGCAAGGACATCGAATTCGTCGGCATCAACGATCTCGGATCGGTCGAGGCGAACGCGCATCTGGTGACCTATGATTCGGTGCACGGCACGCTGCCGACGAAGGTCAAGACCGGCAAGGACTGGATCGATTTCGGCCGCGGCAAGGTCAAGGTGACGGCCGAGCGCGACCCGACCAAGCTGCCGTGGAAG
>CP070634.1:1661392-1664492 GCA_020356105.1 Rhodospirillales bacterium
CCGGCGCCGACGGTGCGGCCGCCCTCGCGGATCGCGAAGCGCAGGCCCTCGTCCATCGCGATCGGCGCGATCAGCTCAACCTCCATCGCGATGTTGTCGCCCGGCATCACCATCTCCGTGCCGTCCGGCAACACAACCGATCCCGTCACATCCGTCGTCCGGAAATAAAACTGCGGACGGTAGTTCGAGAAGAACGGCGTGTGACGGCCCCCCTCCTCCTTGGTCAGGATGTACGCCTCGCACTTGAACTTCGTGTGCGGCGTGATCGACCCCGGCGCCGCCAGAACCTGCCCACGCTCAACCTCGTCTCGCTTCGTGCCGCGCAGCAGGATGCCAACATTGTCCCCCGCCTCGCCCGTGTCCAGCAACTTGCGGAACATCTCAACGCCCGTGCACACCGTCTTCGTCGTATCCTTCAGACCGACAATCTCGATCTCGTCGCCAACCTTGATCACGCCGCGCTCAATCCGTCCCGTCACAACCGTACCGCGGCCCGAAATCGAGAACACGTCCTCGATCGGCATCAGATACGGCTTGTCCTTCGGACGCTCAGGCTGCGGAATGTAATCGTCAACCGCCTGCATCAACTCCAGTATCGTGTTCTTGCCAATCTCGTCATCCCGGCCCTCCAGCGCCGCCAGCGCAGACCCCTTGACAATCGGAATGTCGTCGCCGGGAAAATCATAACTCGACAGCAATTCGCGGACTTCCATCTCGACGAGGTCCAGCAGTTCCTCGTCGTCGACCTGGTCGACCTTGTTCATGTACACGACAAGCGCCGGAACACCGACCTGACGCGCCAGAAGAATGTGCTCGCGCGTCTGCGGCATCGGCCCGTCCGACGCGGACACCACCAGGATCGCACCGTCCATCTGCGCCGCGCCCGTGATCATGTTCTTCACGTAGTCCGCATGACCCGGGCAGTCGACATGCGCATAGTGACGCTTGTCCGTCTGATACTCCACATGCGCCGTCGAAATCGTGATCCCACGCGCCTTCTCCTCCGGCGCCTTGTCGATCTCGTCAAACGCCGTGAACTCAGCTCCGCCGGCCTCCGCAAGGACCTTCGTAATCGCCGCCGTCAACGTCGTCTTCCCGTGGTCGACGTGCCCGATCGTCCCAATGTTGCAATGCGGTTTCGTACGCTCAAACTTCGCTTTCGCCATCGGTCTACTCCGTTCCCCTCGCGCGTCAGGCCTTGTTGCGGATCTCGTCCGCCACCGCCTGTGGCACTTGTTCGTAATGGTCAAACTGCATCGTGTATTGCGCCCGGCCCTGGCTCATCGAGCGCAGGGTATTGATGTAGCCGAACATATTGGCCAGCGGCACCATCGCCGTGATCACCTGCGCATTTCCGCGGGCCTGGGTGCCCTGCGGCTGGCCGCGACGGCTACTGAGATCGCCGATCACATCGCCCATGTACTCCTCGGGCGTTACGACCTCGACCTTCATCATCGGCTCCAGCAGCACGGCCCCGGCCTTGTCCATCGCCTCGCGAAACGCGGCGCGCGCTGCGATCTCGAAGGCCAGAACCGACGAGTCGACATCGTGGAACCCGCCATCGACCAGCGTCACTTTGAAGTCAATCACCGGGAAGCCAGCCAGGACACCGCTCTCACGCGCCGAATCAAGGCCCTTTTGTACGCCGGGGATGTATTCCTTGGGCACCGCGCCGCCGACAACCTTGCTCTCGAACTGGAAGCCCGAGCCCGGCTCGAGCGGATCGAACTCCAGGATCACCCGGGCGAACTGACCGGACCCGCCGGTCTGCTTCTTGTGCGTGTAATCGACCCGCGTCGTCTTGGTGAAGGTTTCGCGATAAGCGACCTGCGGCGCTCCGATGTTCGCGTCGACCTTGAATTCACGCTTCATCCGGTCGACGATGATATCGAGGTGCAGCTCGCCCATTCCCTTGATGATTGTCTGGCCGCTCTCAACATCAGACGACACGCGAAAGCTTGGATCCTCCGCCGCCAGCCGCTGCAGGGCCTGAGACATCTTTTCCTGGTCGGCCTTGGTCTTGGGCTCGACGGCAATCTCGATAACCGGATCGGGAAACTCCATGCGCTCGAGCACGATCCTGTTGTTCGTGTCGCACAGCGTGTCGCCGGTCGTGGTGCCCTTCAGGCCGCAGATGGCGACGATGTCGCCAGCTCGAGCGTCCTTGATGTCCTCCCTGTGATTCGCATGCATCAGCAGCATGCGGCCGATCCGCTCGCGGCTGTCCTTGACGGTGTTCATCACCGATGCGCCACTCTCCAGCACACCCGAATACACCCGCGCGAACGTCAATGACCCGACGAACGGATCGTTCATGATCTTGAAGGCCAGCGCCGAGAAGGGCTCGTCATCCGACGGCATCCGCTTCATCTCGGTCTCGCCGTCAACGCTGGTGCCGCGCACCGCGCCGACATCGGTCGGTGACGGCAGAAAATCGACGACCGCGTCGAGCAGAGGCTGCACGCCCTTGTTCTTGAACGCGCTGCCCAAGAACACCGGCACGATCTTGTTGGTCACCGTGCCTTTTCGGATACATTGCTTCAACGTGTCCTGATCCGGCTCCGTGCCCTCCAGATAGGCCTCCATCGCCGCGTCATCCTGTTCGACCGCCTGCTCTACCAATTTCTCGTGATATTCAGCGGCCTGGTCGACGAGATCGGCCGGGATGTCCTCTTCCACGAATTCAGCGCCAAGCGTCTCGTCCTTCCAGCGGATCGCCTTCATCTTGACGAGATCGACGACGCCGACAAAATCGGCCTCCGACCCGATCGGTAGCTGCATGACGACGGGTGCCGCGCCGAGACGGTCGACCATCATGTCGACACAACGGAAAAAGTCGGCGCCAACTCGATCCATCTTGTTAACGAAGCAGATGCGGGGGACCCGATACTTGTCCGCCTGCCGCCAGACGGTCTCGGACTGGGGCTCGACCCCCGCGACACTGTCGAACACCGCGACCGCTCCGTCGAGCACGCGCAGCGACCGCTCCACCTCGATGGTGAAGTCCACGTGACCGGGCGTGTCGATAATGTTGACCCGGTGATCGCGCCAGAACGCCGTCGTCGCGGCCGAAGTGATCGTGATGCCGCGCTCCTGTTCC
>CP070634.1:1664592-1688975 GCA_020356105.1 Rhodospirillales bacterium
CGCGAAATGGGGCAAGGGCAGCTACGAGGCGATCGTCTCCGCCGAGGTCGCCAACAATGCCAATGTCGGTGGCTCGATGCTGCCGACCCTGGCGCTCGGTATCCCGGGCAACGCGGCGGCGGCGGCGATCCTGGCGGCGCTGGAGCTGAAGAACGTCGTCGTCGGACCGACCATCCAGACCGAGAATCCTGGCCTGATCTATTTTATCTACATCGCGCTGATCATCGCGAATTTCCTGATGTATGCGATGGCCATCGCGCTGGTGAAGCCTTGCGTCAAGCTGTTCAGCCTGCCGCGCACCCTGCTGATGCCGCTGATCATCCCGATCTGCGTGATCGGCGCCTTTGCGGTGTCGCTGAACTACCTCGATGTCTACGTCATGCTGATCGCGGGCGTCGTCGGCTTCATGCTTCGCAAGTACGGGTTCCCGCTGGCGCCGATGGTGCTGGCCGTGATCCTGGGCGACCTCGCGGACGAGAACCTGCGCCGCGCCCTGATCGTCTTCGAGGGTAAGTCGCTGAGCTATATCCTGTTCGACCACTGGATCGGGACGATCCTGATCGTCGTCGTCATCTATACTTTCTACGACGGTATCTTCCGTCATCGGAAATAGGCGTAATCAGAAGCGCCGGCTGGCGCCGGCTTCGACCAGGGAGAAATCGATGAGCGAGAAAGAAGACATCGGTCTGGCCGTCATTGGCTGCGGCGTCGTCGGCCGGATCCGCGCGAAGTTCGCGCGGGAATATCCTGGCATCGGCTGGCTTGGCCTGTGCGACATCAACGAGGATCTGGGACGCAGGCTGGCGGCGGATGCGAAGGCGGATTTCTTTACCACGGACTTCAATGAACTGCTCGCACGGCCGGAAGTGAACGCCGTCATCATCGCGACCGACGAGAACCATCACGGCCCGCCGACCCTGGCCGCCATCGAGCGAGGTCATAAGCACCTGTTCATCGAAAAGCCGCTGGCTACCGACGCCAGGGAATCCAAGCAGGTGCTGGATGCGATCGAAGCGGCCGGTGCCGATGCGGTGATTGGCTACACGCAGCGTTTCCGCCGGCGCTTTCTCGCGATCAAGGAGAAGCTGACCACCGGCCAGATCGGCGAGGTCACGGGCGTCGTCACGCGTGCCTTCATGAACCGCATGGTGCCCATCGCCACCGTCCAGCGCACGAATCAGCGCAAGACGCTGACGCCGATGGTGGTGTCGGGCACGCACAGCCTGGACATGAGCATGTGGCTGATGGAGGGCAAGGAGCCGGTTTCCGTGTACGCCGGCTCCAACGACAAGGCGCTGTCGCAATACGGCACCAAGGATTCGACCTTCGGCCTGTTCACCATGGATGACGGCACCCTGTTCAGCATGAACATCAGCTGGGCGCTGCCGGTCGTCTGGCCGGGCTCGGTTTACGGGCTGGAAATCGGCATCGTCGGCACGAAGGGGGTGATCGATATCGAGGACACCCATCGCGACCTGGTTCTCGCCTCCGAGGTGCCGCAGGGCGCCGGGTACGATCCGGAGGGGTTCGACAAGGGCATGGATCGGCACGTTGATTTCCTGACCAGCTATCCGCCCGGCGATATCTGGCAAGGGCAGCTCTGGGGGCCGATGCGCGAGGAGACCAAGGAGTGGTTCGGGCGCGTTCACATGGGGGTCACGACGCCGCACGCGACGGCCCGCGACGGCCACCGCAACCTGTTGCTGACCATGGCCATGGACCTCTCGGCCGCGCGCGGCGAGGTCGTCCGGCTGCCGGTCGATCTCGATGAGCTGGTCTTCTAGAAGGGCGCCGCGCCTTTACCGGGTTTGCCCATGACGGGCCAGCTCTTCGCCATCGTTGCGCCGGTGATGATTGCCGTTGCGGTGGGCTACGTCATGGCCCGGCTGGGCAAGAAGGAAGAGCCGGAATACGTCACCCTTCTGGTCACCTATGTCGGCACGCCGTGCCTCGTGTTCTCGACGCTCGCGAACATTTCGCTCGACCTGTCCGCGGTCGGGCGGATCGCGGGCGCCGCGGCTCTGAGCCTCGTCCTTGCCGGCGCCATCGGGTATCCGCTTCTGCGTCTGACCAGCCTTTCCGTGCGCGGTTACCTGCCCTCACTGATGCATCCGAACACCGGCAACATGGGGCTACCGCTCTGCCTGTTCGCCTTCGGCGAGGAGGGTCTGGCGCTGGGCATCGCGTTCTATGTGGTGATTGCTTCCAATCACTTCGTCACCACGCCGGTCGTCGCCTCCGGGGAGTTGTCTTTTGGCCGGATCGCGCGCAGTCCGATCATATATGCGGTGGTCATCGCGCTCGGTTTTCTGGTCACGCAGACCGCTGTGCCGGAATGGATCAACAATGCCACACGGCTGCTCGGCGGTATCACCATTCCGCTCCTGCTCATCACGTTGGGCTTCTCGCTTGCCCGGCTGAAAGTCAGCAACCTGCAAACCAGCTTGGTCCTCGCGCTTGCGCGATTGGCCATCGGCCTGGCGGTCGGCCACGCGATCGTCGCGATACTCGGGCTGGAGGGGATCGCCCGCGGCGTTGCGATCCTGCAGGCGTCGATGCCCAACGCCGTGTTCAACTACCTGTTCGCCAAACAATATGACGCCGAGCCGGACGGTGTCGCCGGCATGGTCGTCGTCTCGACGCTGCTCACCTTCATCGTGCTGCCCGTGCTGCTCTGGTATCTTCTTTAGGCGCAATATCTATGTGGGTCGAGCATAGCGGTAGATTGATTTGGAATTTTCGCTCATACTTGCGAGGTTCTAACATATGATATCGTGGGGTGCGTCCGGCGCTGGGCCGCCGGGTCTGCCCTATGAAGAGATATCGTGCACGCGACGCACGGTCGGCATTGCCGGGCCGCGGCCGATCGGATGTGTTGCGCCTTTTTTCGAAGGACAGAGCTATCGGAGGAGCCACCAAGATGAGTGAACATCCCTGGCAATCGGAGGACTGGTTCGTCAGTTCCTGGAACTTTGAGAAGGAAGTGACTAAGGACTTTGCCTTCCCGAAGCAGATCAAGATTCACGATGTGACGCTGCGCGACGGCGAACAGCAGACCGGGATTGCCTATTCGATCGACGACAAGCTGCGCATTGCCGAAGCCCTCGCAGAGGCGGGCATCCACCGGATCGAAGCGGGCCTTCCCGCGGTTTCGAAGGATGACTTCAAGGCGATCTACGAGATCAACAAGCGCAACCTCGGTCCGGAGATCTATTCTTTCTGCCGCTGCATGAAGAACGATGTCGACGCTTCCGTCGATGCCGGCGTCAAGGGGCTGATCATGGAGGTGCCAGCAAGCACCCATCTGATCGAGCATGCCTACAAATGGCCGCTGGAAAAGGCGATCGAGCTGTCCATCGAGGCGACCGGCTACGCGCATGAGAAGGGCCTCGAGGTCGTGTTCTTCCCGATCGATTTCTCGCGCTCGGAAATCAACTGGGTGATGGACCTGATCAACCGCGTCGCCAAAGAAGGCCACATGGATGCGCTGGCACTGGTCGATACCTTCGGCGTGGTCTCACCGCATGCCATGAAATTCTTCGTGCAGGAGGTCAAGAAACGGGTCAATACCCGCCTAGAGACCCATTTCCACCAGGATTTCGGCATGGGCGTCGCCAACACCATCATGGCCCTGGCCGAGGGTGCCGAGGTCGTGCATTCGACTGTGCTGGGCGTTGGCGAGAGGGCCGGCAATGCGCCGACCGAGGACGTCGTGATGGCGCTCCGGACCATGTACGGCATCGATATCGGCATCAATTACGACAAGCTCTATCCGCTCGCCAAGCTGGTCCAGGAAGTCTCCGGGATTGCCGTGCCGAGCAACCGCTCCGTCGTCGGTGACCAACTGTTCCAGGTCGAATCCGGTATCATCGCCAACTGGTTCCGCAATTGCGGCAAGGAATACCAGACCGAGCTGTTCCCGTTCCGGCCGGAATTCGTCGGCCAGCGTGAGGCGGATGTCGTCATGGGCAAGGGCAGCGGCATGGACTCGATCAAGGTCTGGCTCGAGAAATTCCAGATGCAGGCAAGCGACGAGCAGATGACCGAGATCCTCATGGGCGTGAAGCAGTTCGGCCTCGATCACAAGCGTCTGCTCACGGATGAGGAGTTCAAGAAGATCGCCAACGACGTCCTTCAGGGCGCCGCGGCCTGATGGAACGCGATGTGGGGTGGTGACCGGGCGCCACCCCGCCATCCCATCGGGCACCGCTGCGGGGAAGAGAGGCGGAAGTGAGACCGTTCGAATATTTGGCGCCCAGTTCCGTCGAGGCGGCAGTGGCGGCGCTGGCGGAGCACGGTCCGGGCGCGAGGGCGTTGGCCGGCGGCACCGATCTGCTGGTCGACCTGAAACATGACAGCGTGAGCGCCGGCCTTTTGGTCGATCTGACCCGCATCGCCGAATGTAAGGTGATCGAGGAAACCCCGGACGGTCTTCGGTTCGGCAGCCTGGTCACCCACACCCAGATCATGGAGTCGGATCTGGTGCGGCGGCACGCGCCGGCCATGATCGATGCCGCGCGCACCATTGGCGCCGTTCAGACCAGAAACCTGGGCACCCTGGGCGGCAATCTGGTGACCTGTGTGCCGTCCCTCGACAGCGGGCCGGTGCTGCTGGCGCTCGACGCAGAGGTGACGATCGCCGGTACCGGGGGCCGTCGGCGAATGCCGCTCGGCGAGTTTTTCGTAGGCCCGCGCAAGACCGCCCTGCAGGCGGGGGAGGTTCTCGTCGACATCGTCCTTCCCCGTGACAGCCTTGGAAAGCCGTGCAGTTTTCGCAAGTTCGGCCTGCGCAAGGGGCAGGCGCTGGCGCTGGTCAACGCCGCGGCGGCGACGCGGCTCGACGGCGGCAAAATCGCCGGTGTGAGGATCGCACTCGGGGCGGTGGCACCGACGGTGATTCGGGCAACGCGGGCAGAGGCGGCCCTGGACGGCCGGTCTCCCGATCCTACCCTTATTGCCGAGGCCGCCGACATCGCGGCGACCGAGGCGAAGCCGATCGACGACTTCAGGGCGTCGGCGGACTACCGGCTGGAGCTGATCCGGACGCTGACCCGGCGGGTCCTGAACGAGGCGATCGAAACGGCCACAAGCTGACAGTTGGAGGGGACGCGAGACCATGGAGATTACGATCCGGGTGAACGGGCAGGAGCGCACCGCGTCGGTGCCGCCCGAGACGACCCTCTTGACGATGCTTCGGGCCAATCTCGGCCTGACCGGCGCCAAGCTGGGCTGCGATGTCGGCGACTGCGGCGCCTGCTCCGTGCTGGTCGACGGCGAGCCGGTCAATGCCTGTCTGATGCTGGCGGCACAGGCAGCCGGACGCGACGTGCTGACGATCGAGGGGCTCGGCGATTTCCAGGAGTTGAGCCCACTGCAGGAGATGTTCGAGCTATTTTCGTCGTTTCAGTGCGGCTTCTGCGCTCCCGGCATGATCATTTCGGCCAAGGCGCTGCTTGACAAGACACCCAATCCGACGGCGGCCGAGGTGCGCGAGGCGCTGTCCGGGAACCTGTGTCGCTGCACGGGCTACACCAAGATCATCGACGCCGTGATGGAAATGGCGTCGCGCGGTGCGGCCGAGTCGGAACGCGCGTAAGCGAGAGGAGGCGGGTATGGTCATCAAGGTAGAGGACGCGCTGCGCGCGGACAGGCTGACCGAGCTGAAACATCCGGACGAGGCCGCCGGGGTTCCGGCGGTCGCCCGCAAGGAAGGCCGGGCGCCGCAGATCGTCCCGGACGCCAATCAGCAGACGCCGGCGGTCGGCCAGCGTGTGACGCGGCCAGACAGCCGCCCGCACATCACCGGGCAGACCCGCTACATCGATGATTTGTCATTCCCCAACATGCTGCACATGAAGATTCTGCGCAGCGAGCACGCCCATGCCCGGATACGTGCAATCGACGTGTCCGAGGCCGAGAAGATGCCGGGCGTCGTAGCGACGCTGACGGGCAGGGAGATCCCGGTCAATTCCTTCGGCCCGTCCTACCAGGACCAGCCGGTTCTGGCGGACGAGAAGGTTCGGCATATGGGAGACGGCGTGGTCGCGGTGGCGGCGGAAACCGAACAGTTGGCGCAGGATGCATTGGCTAGGATCAAGGTTGAATACGAGCCGCTACCGCTGGTGCTCGATCCGCTCGAGGCGATGAACGACGACGCGCCGAAGATCCACGGTGACAGCAACATCTATGCGACCAAGGCGATCCGCAAAGGAGACGTCGAATCGGCGTTGGCGGAAGCCGATCTGGTCATGGAGGGACGGTTCTCTACGCAGATGGTCGAACACGTCCCGATGGAACCGCACGCCACGATCGCCATGTGGGAGCCGGACGGCCGCCTCAAGATCCTGTCCAGCCTCGGGCGGATTACATTGGGCCGAGCGGACGTGGCACGTACGCTCGACATGCCGGTCAACAGGATCCAGATCGTCGGCACCATCGTCGGCGGAAATTTCGGCGGCAAGAACGAGATCACCACCGAACCCGTGCTCGCCCTGCTGGCGCGCAAGACCGGCCGCCCGGTGAAGGGAGTGTTTACGCGCCAGGACGAGTTCGTATCCTCGACCACACGCCATCCCTTCATCATGGATTACAGGACCGGCGTCCGCAAAGACGGTCGCATTCTGGCCCGCAAGGTCAGGATCGTCGCTGACGGCGGCGCCTACTGTTCGTGGAGCGAGACGACGCTGGGCAAGGGCGCGATCCTGTCGGTCGGCCCGTACCGGATCGATCATCTCGAGGTCAAGGCTTACGCCGTTTACACCAACAAGACGACCTGCGGTGCGATGCGCGGCTTCGGGGCGCCGCAAGTATGTTTCGGATACGAGTCGCACATGGATGACATCGCGCGCGAACTGGGCATCGATCCACTGGAGATCAGGCTGCGCAACGCGTTCGACGAGGGCTCGTCGAGCCCGACGGGTCAGGTGTTGCACAGCGTCGCCGTCAAGGAATCACTGGAAACCGTGGCCCACCGTGTCGGGTGGCGGGAGCAGACGTCATGAGACACCGCGGACGTGGCATCGCCTGCATGTGGTACCCGATCGGCTTTACCGTGGCGGCCAATCCCAGCGCGGCCGTGGTCAAGGTCAACGAGGACGGCTCCGCCACCGTGCTGACCGGAACCGTCGAGACGGGGCAGGGGGCGTTGACGGTGCTCGGACAGATCGCCGCCGAGGAACTGGGCATCGCGGCCGACGACGTGCATCTGGTGTCGGGCGACACCGACGCGACGCCGATGGACACCGGCGCGATCGCCAGCCGCACCACTTACGTCACCGGGAACGCGATCCAGATGGCGGCCGCGGAAGCCAAGAAGATCCTGTTCGAGGTCGCAGCGCCGATGCTCGGCGTGCGACCCGAACAGCTGGAGGCGCGGGACCGAAGGATCCAGGTGATCGGGTTCCCGCAGAAGAACCTGCCGATCGGCGAAGTTGCGCATCACGCCCAGGTCGTGATGGGGCGCCCTCCGCTGGGGAGCGCCTCCTACAACCCGCCGACCGTGGCGATGGACCCGGAAACGGGCCAGGGCAAGCCGTTCAGCACCTATGTCTATGCGGCCCAGGTGGCCGAGGTCGAGGTTGATGACGAAACCGGCGAGGTCGAGGTCCTGCGGATCGTTGCGGCGCATGATTGCGGCACGCCGATCAATCCCACCTTGGTCGAGGGCCAGGTCGAAGGCGGGATTTCGATGGGCGTCGGCCTTGCGCTTCAGGAGGAGATCCTGTTCGACGCAGAGGGTCGGCAGATCAACCCGAACCTCACCAACTACATCATGCCGACCAGCCTGGACATGCCGGAGGTCGAAGTCGACATCGTCAAGAACTACGATCCCACCGGGCCGTTCGGTGCCAAGGGCGTGGGCGAGCCGACGTCGGTGCCGACGGCGGCGGCGATCGCCAACGCGATCTACGATGCGGTCGGGGTACGCATCCACTCGCTGCCGGCGACGTCGGAGAAGGTCCTGATGGCGCTACGGGAAAAGCGCGCGATGCAAAAGCAGATCCCGGCGGAATAGCGGCCGGGGAGCACTGCGCGACCCTAACCCTTCGCGACGCGGCTCCGCCGCTCCTCCGCTTGAAGACCCGCAAAATGGAGCCTCATCCCGAGGAGCCCCGAAAGGGCATCTCGAAGGATGAGGTCGCGCGGGATCGGAGATTTTAGCAGGTCGGCCTCACGCCGCGTGGTCGAGAATGACCTTCATATGGCGCGATGCGTCGCCCCCCGTCAGCAGGGCCAGCGCCTCGTCCAGTTTCTGGAATGGCAGCGTATGGCTGATCAACGGCTCCAGCCGCACCTGTCCGCGCCGCACCAGGTCAATACAGGCCGGGTAATCCTCGCTCTTGGCGGCGCGCGCATTGATGATCTGGAGCTCCTTGAAATACCAGTCGTAGAATGGCAGCTCGCCTTGCTTTTCCGTATAGGTGCTGTAGGCCAGAACGCGGCCGCCGATCCGGGCCAGGGTCATCGCCAAGGCGAGGACCCTGACGCGGCTTGCGCATTCGATCACGAGGTCCGCGCCGCGCCCGTCGGTGGCGTCGCGAATCACCTTGGCCGCGTCGTCGCCGGGCGCCGCCGTGACGTCGGCACCGAGCTCGGCGGCCAGTTTGCGCTTCCATTCGCTGCGCGTGATGCCGATCACGGGATCCGCGCCGCGGGCCTTCGCGAGCTGGACATGCAGCTGGCCGGTTACGCCAAGGCCGATGATTGCGACCGCTTCACCCGGAAATATCCCAGCCAGACGATGGGCATGGAGACATGTTGTGAGAACCTGAATCAACGGCGCGGCCTGATCGGTGACCTCCGCCGGCAGCGGATAGACATTGGCGGCGGGGACGGTCACGTATTCCGCGAAACCGCCGTCGCGATCCCGACCGACAAGGCCGCCATTGGGACACAGGTTGGTCTGGCCGGCCCGGCACTGATAGCACTGGCCGCAGAAATAGACCGGATCGATAATGACGCGCGATCCATGCGCAAGCCCCGGGGCCGCTTCACCCGCAACGATCTCGCCAACCGCCTCGTGTCCCATGATCAGAGGGTAGGAGACCGGTATGCCGCCGTAGTAGATGCTCTGATCGGTGCCGCAGATTCCCGTGTTGCTGACCCGGACCAGCACGTCGGCGGCGCCCGGCGCGGGACGCTCCACCTGCCGCAGCGCCAGACTGTTGGGTGCCTCAAGGACCATTGCTTTCATCGGATGTCGGCCTCCGCCGGCTTTGGGGCACCGCCTAACGCAAATACGCCTCTTGATGGTACTTCAACCATACTCTGATCATACAATGCGGGCGCCGCATATTATCATTCAAAAAAAAGATAACAGGCTCACGCTGGTCGGCGCTATTCTGATATCACACATGCGTAGGGCGACGCGCCAACAAGAATTCGAACGCGCGTTGCGAACGGGAGGAATATCGGCACCGGATGGTCGATGGGTGACGGCTCATCAGCACTCCGGGCTGTGCCGCGAGTTTCTCCCGGTGACGAGATTTCCGCGCGGTAAGAGGGCGGAATACGGTGCGTGGCGGTCTGCACTGCCCCGTCCCGGCCAACCAGGGAGGAGTATGATGAAAGGCGTTTCCAGAATCATCGCTGTATTGGCCGTATCGGTGTTCGCCGGCGGCATGACGATCTTGGCCGCTGGCACGGTTCACGCCAAGACGATAACCATCCGAATCGCTTCGGGGCATCCGCCGGCCGTGGTTTATGCCGGCTTGATGAAAGACTATTTCCAGTCAGAGTTGAAGAAGCGCGTCGAGGCGCGCACCGAGCACAAGATCAACTTCATCGAAGGCTACAGCGGCTCGATCGTCAAGGTCTACGAGACCTTCGAGGGCGTGCGCGATGGCATCGTCGACATCGGCGGATTCTGCTTCTGCTTCGAACCCTCCAATCTGAAGCTGCATGCCTTTCAGGTCATGCTGCCGTTCGGGACCATGGACCCGACGGTGAGCCTCAAGGTGGCCCAGGACGTCTACCGGCAGGTCCCGTATCTGACCAATGTCTTCGAGGAGAAGTTTAATCAGAAGCTCCTGGCCCGGATCGCCGATGGCGGCTACAACCTGGGCACCTCGTTCGACTGGAACAAGGTTTCCGACCTCAAGGGGATCAAGATCGCCGGCGCCGGGCTCAATCTGAACTGGCTGAAATATGCCGGCGTCACGCCGGTCCAGGGTTCGCTGCCCGAAGCCTATACGGGGATGAAGACCCATATCTACGAGGGCTGGATCATGTTCCCCAGCGCCTGGGTCAACCTCAAGCTCTATGAGCCGGGCCCGTATTACACGCTGATTGGCTTCGGCTCGATCACTTGGCACGCCATGACCGTGAATCTCGATTTCTGGAACGGGCTGCCGAAAGAGGTGCAGGACATCGTGCTCGAGGTGGCGGCCGATTTCGAGGAGAAGACCGGCACCAACAACAAGGAACGCTACGGCAGCGACATCGAGAAGCTCAAGGGCGGTCTCGCGACGGTCAAGGAGCTTGGCCCCGATGTGCGTCTCGAATGGGCCCAGTCCCTGAAAGACTGGCCGCAAGCCTACGCGAATGAGCTGGAGGCCGAGGGGTTGCCGGCAAAGCAAGTCCTCAACCTGGCGCTCGAATCGGCAGAGAAGCACGGATACACTTGGCCGGTTCGCTACGTCATCAAGTAGACGTCGCGGGGCCGGACCCGATACCTGTTATCCACCGGTTGGGTTCTCGCTTCATCGCTTGATCCGACCGGTGGCGTTTTTTGTGGGATCCGACCGGACGGTCGTCTCCGGATTCCGTTCAGGCAACGCCTCGTCGGCGGCCGCCATGCCGGTCGCCCGCACGCGGCCGGGGGGAAGCAGGTATGTCATTGATACGATGGAATGACCGGCTGACCAGGCTTCTCATGGTCATGGCCGCGTTCTGGGCGTTCATGCTGACCTTCTTCATCATGGCCGACATCATCGGCCGCGGCGTCTTCAACTCGCCGGTCTACGGCGTGCGCGAGATCGTAATGAATTCGATCGTGATCATCGTGTTCCTGCAGGCCGGCTACGCGATACGCAGCCGGTCGATGTTGAAAGCCGAATTCATCATTGACCGATTTCCGCCCTGGTTCCGACGCGTGGCGCTGGCCGCCGGCTATCTGCTGGGCGCGGCGTTCTTCGCGACCATCGTGATCGGCGGCTGGGACAGCGCGATCTTCTCCTGGGTCGAGAACGAGTTCGAAGGGGAGGGCGCGTTGCGCGTTCCCGTCTGGCCGACCCGCTTCATGATCCTCTTCGGCGGCACGCTGGCCAGCATAAACTATCTGATCATGGCGTATCTCGACGTGTTCCGGCCGGAGGAGCTGGACTCCGAGGTCGATGAAGAAGCCCGGTTCCACGGGTAATTCCAACAGTCAGGCCGACGGGGGTTCGCGTGTTTGACGTCAATGTCGCGGTGGTTCTGATCATCAGCCTTCTGGTGCTGGTGGCGCTCGGCGTGCACATCGCCATCGCCCTGGGCGTGACCAGTGCGCTCGGCATCTTTCTGGTCACGGGCGGCAATTTCAACGTCGTCCAGAAGATGCTGGCGAACACCGCCTACGAGGCTCTTCGCGCCTACGAGTTCGCGGTCATTCCCCTGTTCATGCTGATGGGCGAATTCATCGGCAAGTCGGGCGCAGTGACGGATGTATACAAGGGCATCAATCGAGGATTGCGGCGCATTCCCGGCCGCCTTGCGGTGGCGACGGTTCTCGGCAACGCGATCTTTTCGTTCGTGACCGGTGTGTCCATCGCCTCGGCGGCGGCGTTCTCCCGCATCGCCTACCCCGAGATGAAGCGCTACGGATACGATCAGGGCTTTGCGCTCGGGGCGGTGGCGGGAAGCAGTTGCCTCGGCATGCTGATTCCCCCCAGTGTCCTGATGATCGTCTGGGGGCTGCTGACGGAAAAGTCGATCGGGCAGATCTTTCTCGCGGGCGTGTTGCCGGGGTTCCTGCTGGTCACTCTATTCATTCTCTATGTTCTCGGATCGGCCCTGCTGCGGCCCGAGGTCGTTGGCGGCGGCCGGGACGCGTCCCGGGAGCTGGAAACAGAGGACATGGATGTCGACACGAAGGCCGTCTGGACCAGCGCGATCGGCATCGCAGCGGTCGTGATCGCAGTGCTCGGCGGCATCTGGTTCGGTTTCTTCACGCCGACGGAGGGTGCCGGCGCCGGCGCCTTCATCGGCCTGGTGTTGGGGCTCGCGAAGGGCATGCGGCTGCGCGAGATGTTCGATGCGATCCTGTCGGTTGGCCGCACCTCCGCCCCGATCTTGCTCCTTCTGGTGACGGCGGCGCTCTATTCGCGCACGCTCGCCATGACGGGCGTGACCAACGCCATTCAGGACGTATTCCTGGGATCGGGAATGGCCCCCTGGATGATTATCGGGGTGATGGTCCTGATCTGGTTCGTGCTCGGGATGGTCATCGACTCGATCTCGATCATGCTGCTGACCGTGACGATCTTCGAGCCCATAGCCGTCAATCTCGGCTACGATCCGATCGCATTTGCGATCGTCGGCATCATCGCGATCGAGGCCGGGCTGTTGACGCCGCCATTCGGGCTTCTGGTTTACACGGTCAAGGCGGCGATCCAGGACGACGCCGTCTCAATCGTCGAGATTTTCAAGAGTTCGACTCCCTACTGGATCGTCATGCTGATCGGGATGGTGCTGATCGCGGCCTTCCCGCAGATCGCTACCTATCTGCCGAGCCTGCTGTTCTAGCTCTTGCCCGCCTGCGCGGAGTCGGCACCGGCCCGCTCCCCCACCCGGCCAACCACAGCATACGATATCGTTGGGTGGCCGGGTGGGGGAGCGGGCTGGAGCGAAAACAACGGATAAGGCGTCAGCCCTTGCCGCGCCGGTGGCGCCCCAAATCCTCGAGAACGCCGCATACCGACGCGGTGTCCTGCTTCGCCCGGCCCTGCGCCATCCCGATCTTGTAGATCTCGGCCGAAGTGGCGAACAACGGTGTCGGGCTTTTGAGGGCGCTGGCGAATTCGCCGATGACCTTCATGTCCTTCTGCCAGATTTCCATCCGCATGGTGGCCGGTTCGTAATCGTCGGCGACCATCATCGGGCCGCGCAGCTCGAAGATGCGCGAGCCACCGGCGCCGCCGGCAATGACGTCGTAGATGACCTGCGGGTCGAGCCCGGCCTTCATGCCGAGCACCATCGCCTCGGCGGAGGCGACGTTGTGGATCGCGACCAGCAGATTGGCGACGTACTTCATCTTGCTGCCGGCCCCGAACTCCCCGACATAGTGGTGGCCGCGGGCAAAGCCCTCAAGCACCGGAACGCAGCGTTCGAAGGCGGCGCGGTCGCCGCTGGCGTAGACCAGCAGGTCCTTGGTTATGGCCTGGGCGCCGGTGCCGCTCAGCGGGCAGTCGAGCAGGACGATGCCGGCGTCGGCAAGCGCATCATGGGCGCGCTGCTTGTCCTCGATCGTAAAGGTGCTGGTCTCGATCACCGTCAGGCCTGTGCGGCCGGGCGCGACGAGTCCGTCCGCATCGTTGACCACGGCGTCGAGCGCGGCCGGCGAGGGCAGGCTTGTGATGACGATATCGGCCAACTTGGCGACGGCACCGGGCGAGTCGACGACCTCGCCGCCCTTTGCCGCGAGCCGCTCGCAAGCGGCCCCGTCTATATCGTAGCCGGCGACCCGAAACCCCGCCTCGACCAGGTTGGCCGACATCGCGCCGCCCATGATTCCCAGTCCGATCACGCCAACCGAATTCGTCATGTCTGTCCTCCCGCGTTTGCGCGCCGGATCTAGAGCGTAATGATCGACGAGCCCGACGTGTGGCCCGCCTCGAGGTCCTCATGCGCCTTCACGGCCTCGTCCAGCGCATAGCGCTGGCCGATCTCGACCCGGACGGCGCCCTTCGCGACCATCTCGAAGACCGCCTTTGCCGACGCTTCCAGATCTTCCCGCGCGGCGACATAGGTGGCCAGGGTCGGCCGCGTGAAATACAAGGAGCCCCTGTGCTGAAGGTCGGCGGCCATGACCGGCGGCACTGGGCCGCCGGTCGTGCCGAACGAGACGAAGTAGCCGCGCGGCGCAAGACAGTCCAGGGTCTGCTCGAACGTGCCGGCGCCGATCGAATCGTAGACCACCGGTACGCCGGCGCCGCCGGTCAACGCCTTGACCTGCTCCACGACATTCTCGGCGTGGCGATCGATGCAGTGCTCATAGCCGTTGGCGCGGGCCAGCTCGCATTTTTCCGGGCCGCCGGCGATGCCGATCATTCGCGCGCCCAGAGCCTTGCCCCATTGGCCGGCAATCAGGCCGACCCCGCCTGCCGCGGCGTAGAACAGCACCCACTGACCGGGCTTCACCGGATACGTGCGGTTCAGGAGGTATTCCGCCGTCATGCCCTTCATCAACACTGCCGCGGCCTGCTCGTCGGTGATGCCGTCCGGGATCCTGACCAGTCGCCCGGCCGGTATCAGGCGGCGCTCCGCGTAGGCACCGATCGGGCCGCCGCCATAGGCGACGCGATCGCCGGGCGCGACCGTATCGACGTCGGGCCCGACCGCCTCGACGACCCCGGCCGCCTCGAGCCCGATTCCGCTCGGCAATTGCAGGGGATAGCTGCCGGACCGCTGGTAAATGTCCATATAGTTGACACCGGCCGCGGTCTGGCGGATCAGCGCCTGACCGTCTCCCGGCGACGCGATCTCCACGGTTTCGACACGCATGACCGAGGCGGGGCCCTGTTCGGCAAGCCTTACGACTCTTGAGCTGGTTGACATGTTCGTCTCCGGATTTTGCTCCTGTCCGCGATCGTGCCGCCGGCTCAGGACGGCGGGTGACGCGCCGGCGCGGACAGCGACTCTATTGCAGGACCTCGGGATTGACCGGGTATACCGGTGTTTCGCCCCCGAGTACCCGGGCCACGTCCTGAGCCGCCTTGGTCTGGAGATCGAGCAGCGCGTCGACGGAATAGAACCCGGTATGGGGGGTAAGGATGACGTTGTCCCGGCCGAGCAGCGGCGAGTCGGCGGGAAGCGGTTCGACGGGCACCACGTCGAGGGCCGCTCCGGCGAGCTCGCCCTTGTCCAGCGCCACCGCAAGGGCGTCGGTGTCGACCAGCGGTCCGCGCGCCGTGTTGACCAGCAGCGCCGTCGATTTCATCTTGCTGAAAGCATCGGCGCCGATGAGGTTCTTTGTATCGGGCGTCAGCGGCGCGTGCACCGAAACGTAATCCGATGTCGCGAGCAAGGCGTCGAGATCGAGAAGCTCGACATCCAGCGACCTCGCCGTTTCCGCCTCGACATACGGGTCGTAGGCAACCACCTTGAGGCCGAACGCCTGCGCCTTCGGGACCAGAACCCGGGGAATGTTGCCAAATCCCACCAGGCCCAGCGTCCGCCCGCGCAGCCGGTACAGCGGCGTTACCGCCGGCATTTCCCAGCGGCCCGACTGCACGAGGCGGTTGCTGAAACTGACCTTCCGGGCGAGATCCAGCAGCAGCGCCATGGCGTGGTCAGAGACCTCGTCGAAGCAATAATCGGGCACATAGGTGACAACGATGCCCGCCTTGGTCGCTGCCGCGATATCGATATTGTCGACGCCGATGCCGAACCGGCCGATCGATCTGCAATTCCCCATCTCGCCGATCATCTCGCCGGTGATCTTGGCGTAGGTGACCAGGACCGCATCGGCATCGCGCGCCACCGCAAGGATTGCCTCCGGGGTCGGTTCGGCGGCCATCTTCAGCTCGGCGTTGACACGCGACAACGCTTCCTTGGCCGGGTCGAGGCTGGGAAACGGCGAATCGGCGACGGCGACGACTGGACCGGTCATGATGCATAAACTCCCTGCTGGCGGTTTCGGAGGATCCTGGCGGACGGCGCAGCCTTTGGCTGCTGCCATGGCGACCCTTTCTTGCGATCTTAGCCGCAAAAACAACGCGCGGGGACTATGAATATCAATTCATTATGGGCATATTCTTATTCTGTGAGAGAATACTGGGCGCCACGTTCGGCGCCTCCAGAGGAGACATGTCGCATGAAGCTCCGGCAGTTGGAAGCGATCCGAGCGGTCATGGCAAGCGGCACGACGACTCACGCCGCGGAGCTCATGGGTCTGACACAGTCGGCCGTCAGCCGCCTGATTACGCAGCTGGAGGACGAGCTCGGGCTGAGCGTTTTCGATCGCCGGCACGGTCGCCTGCAGATCACGCCGGAGGGCCAGCACTTCTACGACATCGCGCGCAAGGTGCTGGACGGGATCGACCAGATAAACGCCACCGCGCGCGATATCAGAACGCTGCAGGCCGGCGCGTTGCGAATCCTGTCGATGCCGGCGCTGGCCTATGGGTTGTTGCCGCGGACCATCAGCAAGATCAATGCCCAGTACAAGCAGGTCAAGATCTCGGTGGGTGTCGGATCGCGCGCCGAGCTGGAGGACGGCATCGCCAGCGCGCAGTACGATGTCGGGATCGCGACCCTTCCGGTCGACAAGCAGGGGATCGAGGTCGACACCCTGTGCGCCGTCGACTGTGTCGCGATCCTGCCGGCCGGCCACCCGCTGTCGTCGAAGAAGACCATCACGGCGCAGGATCTTGCCGGGCTTCCCTTCATCTCGCTGAGCTCCGGCACCCTGTTCCGCTACCGTGTAGACGAGGTCTTCGCGACATTGGGAATCCGCCGCAGCCTGCTTGTCGAGGTGCCCTCGACGATCATGGTCTCCGAGCTTGTCGCGAGCGGGATCGGCGTTTCGATCGTGCACCCGTTCGTCGCCGCGGCGTTCCGGGCGAATGTCGTAACGCGGCCGTTCGAGCCAGCGATCCGGTTTTCCTATGGCCTGTTGTTTCCCGCCAGCCAGACCAAATCCCTGCTGACGCGGACCTTCGTGGACGCGATCCGGTCCGATGTTGCGGAAACCTATGGCGGCTAGTCGCGGTCTTTGAAGGCCGCGGCCGACCGGCTATGCCGGGAGCGTATAGGCCTAGGTGCAATCGGAATTATCGCTGTCCGATGGATGCCCCTACCATCGCGCTGAGGAGACCGGGCGTGTCCCGGTCGTTCCAGCCCACTGTCTACGGCGCGCGCCGCGGGATCGCCCCGCGACAGCGCGGCGCGGCAAAACGTCGAGAATGGGAGAAAGTGTGATGGCGACGCTTGTCAAGAGACCGGAACGTGACGAGGACCTGACCTACGAACCGCCGCTGGTGATCGGCTTCGGTATCAACGACAAGACGGTCGAACGGCCGAAGCTGACCATGGGCCATACGATTGTTCCGCCTTCCGGCCGGAATCAGGCGCATTTCCATGCCAACGCGGCCGCCGGACTGTACCTCAACAAGGGGCAGCTGCGGCTCTATCTGGGGCCGGAAGAGGACAGGCAAGAAATGATCATGGACGCCGGCGACTTCCTGTATCTGGACCCCGGTGAAATCCACGGTCTGGTCAACACCTCCGACACCGATACGGCCGAGATCATCTTCACCTATTCAGGGGTCGCCAGCAAGGATATCGCCGGAACCGTGTTCGTCGAGGACCGCTGGGATATTTAGCCGAGAATGGGCCGGCCGGCGTGACGGGGCGATTTGCCCGATGCAGCCAAAGCCCTTATACATATGGAGGCCTTGCATGTTCCCGGGCGCAAACGGAATTCTCGTCCAGTTCGTTGCCGGCCTATGATTGGATTAGGACGTCGGGTGGCGCAGACCCGGACGCGTCGACGAAACGGATAACAGCGCGGCAGAGGAGGTCGGGCAGGGGCCGGTCGCCGGCCGGTCTCGACAGAGGCAGAGGGAGGTCACTCAGGTGAACGAGGCGCCGCCGAACGAGGTGCCGTTGTCCGTGGAGGACATCGACGACTCCGCTCCGGACCGCCTGCTGGCATGGATCGAGCTCGTTATCGCCGTCGCCCTGGCGGCCGCCGCCCTTGTCATCGCGATCTTCACGTCGGCCCTGATTGGCGCCGGCGGTATCGAGACCGCCGAAGACTATCTCCATCTGACGCCGGATTTCTTCCCGAGACTGACGATGCTGATCCTGGCCGGCGTGTGCACGCGCTATGCCTTTGGCGCGGCGCGAGACGTCGCCCGGTCACGCCAGGGCGATGATCGCGCATTTCTTGCGCGGCTCCGCCGGGCCGGCTTCATGGTCATCGTGGCCGTCTGCTACGCGTCGACGATCTCCTGGCTCGGATTCATCCTGTCGACGATGCTGGCGGCAGCGATCACCAGCTATTTCCTTGGCCTGCGTCGGCCTCTGGCCTTCTTGCCGGGCGTGCTTATCGCGCCGATTGCTATAAGGTTCGTGTTCGAGCGCCTCTTGTTCATCGCGTTGCCGCGCAGCGAGATCGATGTGATTGCCGGGATCGAGGACGCGGTGATCGGCATGCTCGTCAAGATCCTGCTTTAGGAGGAGCGCGCTTCTTGTTTGAGTCCTTTGTCCAGGGTCTCGATCTGCTACTCCGCTGGGAGATCTATTTCTATATCAGCCTCGGCCTGGTGGTCGGCATGTTCGTCGGGGCGATGCCCGGCCTGACGACCGTCCTCGCCATGGCGGTGCTCCTGCCGATTTCGTTCAACCTCGAGCCGATGCTGGGAATTCCGTTCCTGATCGGCGTGTACAAGGGCGGCATTTATGGTGGTAGCATCTCGGCCATCCTGGTCGGGATTCCAGGAACCGGGGCTTCGATCGCGACCACCTTCGACGGGCCGGCCCTGACGCGCCAGGGCAAGGCGCGCAAGGCATTGGAAATGGCGCTGTTTTCGTCGACGATCGCCGATTTCATCTCCGACGTTGCGACGCTGTTCCTGATTGCCCTGATCGCCATGATCATCCTGATGATCGGGCCGCCGGAAGTGTTCGCCATCATCATCTTCTCGCTGATCCTGATCGCGAGCGTGTCCGGCGAATCGGGCTTGCGGGGCGGAATTGCCGCGCTGATCGGGCTGGGACTCGGATTCATCGGCACCGACGCCGTGACCGGCGCGACCCGCATGACCTTCGGCATCGACGCGCTGGCCGGCGGCATCCCGCTGATTCCCTTGATTATCGGCGTATTCGCCCTGCCCGAGATTCTCGAGGCCGTTGAAACCAGGACCAAGACCTTCATCGAGGAGAACGTCGATCTTTCGAAGGCGGGGCAGCGTCTACACTGGCACGAGTTCAAGGGATCGATCCGGACGATCCTGCGGTCCACGGCGATCGGCACGGGCATCGGCATGGTCCCAGGCGTCGGCCAGGTCGTCGCCGCCTTCGTTGGCTACAGCGCCGCAAAACGTGCGTCGAAGAGTCCCGAGAAGTTCGGCAAGGGGGAACTCGACGGCATCGCGGGACCGGAAGCCGCCAACAACGCGGTGAACGGACCGACGCTGGTGCCGCTGCTCACCCTTGGCATCCCGGGCGACAATGTCACCGCCATCCTGCTTGGCGCGTTCGTCGCCCACGGCATCCGGCCCGGACCGCAGATCTTCGAAGAGCAGGGGGCCCTGATCTATGCGCTGCTGCTGGCCATCATCATGGCCAACGTGCTGTTCATCTTCCTCGGCTACATTCTGCTGAAGCCGTTCGCCAAGGCGATCCAAGTCAAGAAGGCCTATCTCATTCCGATCATCCTGGCGCTGTCATTCGTCGGCACGCTGTCGACCGGCGTCGCGTCGGACCTTGTGATCATGGTTGTCATCGGCATCTGCGCCTACGTCCTGCGCAAGCTGAAATTCGATCTGGCGCCACTGGTGATCGCCTTCGTCCTGGCCGAACCGATCGAATATCGCCTCAGCCAGTCAATGCTCTATGCCAGGGGGGATATCTTCGGCTACCTTTTCATCGAAAGGCCGATCGCTTCGGTGTTTCTGATCGCGGGCATCGTATGGATCGCCTGGATGATCTTCGGGCCCTGGATTCGCAGGCGGTTTCGTCAACAGGGGGCTTAAGGCAGGGGCCCCGCAACAACAGAGGCTGAACTACAAGGGAGAAAGGAGTCACTCCATGAAAGGCATACGATATCTCTGGCTACTCGCGCTGGCGGCGGTGATCGCGGCGCCGTTGCCGGCGGCGGCGGAATATCCCGACCGGCCGATCACCCTGGTGATCCCGCTCGGCGCCGGCGGCAGCCACGACCTGCATGCGCGCGGCATCACGGGAATCATCAGCGACATCATCGGGCAGCCCATGGTCGTCAAGCTGGTCCCGGGGGCAAGCGGCATGAAAGGGACCGGCGAGGTCGCCAAGGCCAAGCCGGACGGCTATACCCTTCTGTTCACCCACAATGCGTTCGACCAGCTGCGGCCGCAGACCGTCGACGTTCCGTTCGATACGCTGAAGGACTTCAAGACGGTCGCGCGGATCAACTTCGGGCAGCCGATCCTGGTCGCACGGGCCGACCGGCCCTACAAGACCGTGGACGAGTTCATCGCTTATGCGAAGGCGAACCCCGGCCAAGTGAATTTCGGCCACAGCGGGGTCTGGGGCGCGACGCATATCCCGACCGTCCAGCTCCTGAAATCCGCAGGCATCAAGGTCAACCTGATCCCGCACAAGGGCGGCGGCCCGCTGCTGCGTGCCATCCTGTCCGGCGAGGACGATATCGGGTTCCTGTTTGCGACCCAGACGCGGCCGCACTTCAAGGCAGGCAAGGTCCGCGTGCTGGGTGTCGCCGGCGATACGCCGATTCCCAACGACCCGGATTTCGGCAACGTCCCGACCATGGCGTCGCTCGGCCATCCCGACGTCGCGTTCACCATGGACCGGATTTTCATGGCGCCCGCGGGGATGTCCGACAAGGACCTGCAGTACCTGCGCGATTCCTTCGAGCAGCTGATCGACAACAAGTCCTTCCAGCGTTTCATCAGCAGCATCGGCGAGAACGTCATGTTCATGCGCGGCGAGGAGTACGACAAGCTGCGGCCGGTCCGCTACGAGTCCTATACCGATCTGATCGAGTCGGTTAAATAGACGCGAGGGATGCCGGGAGCCCTGTCCGCCAAGGCGGGGCTCCCGCATCGTCCAGGTTGCGGAGCCGCCCGGCGGGGGCGGGGAGGAGAGAGTCGCGATGGCGCAGCACTACTACAATCCATCGGATATGGAGAACCTCGAGGCCGGCACCGGCTACAGCACGGCGAACGGGTCCTGGGTCGATGGCGAGCGGATCATCTTCGGCGAGATCCGCATACCCGTGGGCACACGGGCCGAGCCCCACACCCATCCCAACGAACAGTTCATCTATGTGCTGAGCGGCCGCTGCCGCATGGTCATCGAGGGCGAGGAGAAGATCGTCGGCAAGGGCGAGCTGGTCCACATCCCGGCCGAAGCCGTCCATTCCGCCGACGTCGTCGGCGATGAGGACTGGGTGTTCGTGACCGCCAAGGACACGTCCTGGGGCATTATCGGCAAGAAAGTCGAGTCCTAGGGGCGGGCCCGGTTCGCGAATTGC
This sequence comes from Rhodospirillales bacterium, assembly GCA_020356105.1. GTDB lineage: Bacteria > Pseudomonadota > Alphaproteobacteria > UBA8366 > JADFVY01. The sequence continues at coordinate 1,685,990 of CP070634.1, forward strand.
GCACGCCGGGCCCTAGGTTGTGCCGGGGATCACCGGCAACAGCAGGAACGGCGCCTTGTCCTCGTCGAAATGCAGCGTCGTCGTGCCGGCGAACAGCTCGGGCGGCCGGTCGCGCTCTTCGTTGTGCAGGAACGGCCTGCGCCTGAGACGCATGCCGTTCGATGCCGACGCCATCCGCAGGGCGGCGATGGCGTGAGGCCGGAAGGCGCCATAAACGATTCTCCCGATTATCGGGTGATGCCGATTGACAGTTTCCCGCGGGAAACCTAGTTAGCCGTCCCGAAGGTCCTTTCCCTTTGCCCCGCTATGCGATACCGCAACTTCGTCATAGAGACTTCACCATAAGGATGCGCCTCATGCCCAGCCTGCTTCCCGACGTCGACCCCGAAGGACTGCTGGAATTTTCCGTGGTCTTCACGGATCGCTCGCTCAACCATATGTCCAAATCCTTCCAGAGGGTGATGAACGATATTTCGTCCACCCTGAAGGGGGTCTACGGCGCGGACGCGGTGGCGGTCGTGCCGGGCGGCGGCACCTATGCAATGGAAGCGGTGGCGCGGCAGTTCGCCGGCGGGAAGAAGTGCCTCGTCATACGCAACGGCTGGTTCAGCTACCGCTGGACGCAGATCTTCGAGGCCGGCGACATTCCGGCCGAAAGCACGGTTCTGAAGGCGCGCCGCGCCGCCAACATTGACCCGGCGCCGTTCCGTCCCGTCCCGGTCGAGGAGGCCGTCGCCGCCATCGAGCGGGATAAGCCGGGCATGGTCTTCGCGCCGCACGTCGAAACATCATCCGGAATGATCCTGCCGGACGACTATATTCGCGCGGTCGCCGACGCGGTCCGCGCCGCCGGCGGCCTGTTCGTGCTGGACTGCATCGCCTCCGGCGCCCTGTGGGTCGACATGAAGGACCTCGGCGTCGATATCCTGATCAGCGCGCCGCAAAAGGGGTGGAGTTCGTCGCCCAGCAGCGGGCTCGTCATGCTGGGCGAACGGGCGCTCGCGGCGATCGAGGGGACGACGAGTTCCAGTTTTGCCGCCGACCTGAAGAAGTGGCTGCAGATCATGCAGGCCTACGAGAAGGGTGGTCACGCCTATCACGCGACCATGCCGACGGATGCGCTGCGGCGATTCCGCGACGCGATGAAGGAGACCGAGGCCGACGGTTTCGAGGACATGCGCGCGCGGCAGATCGAGCTTGGCCAGCGGGTCCGCGCATTGCTGGCCGAGCGCGGATTCATGAGCGTCGCCGCCAAGGGATTCGAATCGCCCAGCGTGGTCGTCTGCTATACGGACGATCCGGACATCCAGAACGGCGCCAAATTCGCCAAGCACGGCATGCAGATCGCCGCCGGCGTACCGCTGCAATGCGACGAGCCGGCAGATTTCCGCAGTTTCCGGCTGGGCCTATTCGGGCTCGACAAGCTGCACAACATCGACCGCACGGTCGAGATGCTGGAAAAGGCCCTCGATTCTCTGGAGGCGTAGCGGCAGGGCGTCGACCCCGATTTTGCATTGCGCCGGCGCACAACCTTCCGCGCTTCAGCGTCCGTTTTGCGCCGCAAAGCGGACCGGGCTTGAGCGCGTCTCACAGTTCAGCTCATGACCCAAGGCGGACTCCGTCATTACACCTTATCGATGCCCTTTCTCGCACTATGAGCCGATATGAGCGGCTTTTCTGCGCTGTTGGTCGGGCAAATGCAAATTGAGCCGCCATCGGCTTCGGGAATTGCTTGACTTCCCATGCACCAGTCGCCAAATACGGCCTACATTTCTCGTGGTCGCGCGATGCGTTGCCAGATAGGCACCAGTCCCGAGATTTCTTTCCCCTAAACATACCGTTTATTCCGATTGCGCGTGGATGACGGCGACCCGCCACATGGATGCGGCCGCATGCCTATTTGTCGTGCATGCGCGGACCTTCGCGGCGAGAGAGATGATCTAACTTTGATTGAAGTTGACTTTTTAGGGCTTGGTCTTACCGAGCGCCTTACCCAGGCCGTTGCGGCCGAGAACTACATCAACCCTACCCCAATCCAGGCGCAGGCGATCCCGGCGCTGTTGGACGGGCGCGACCTGCTAGGACTGGCGCAGACCGGCACCGGCAAGACCGCGGCGTTCATCTTGCCACTATTGCAGAAACTGACCGGGAGCCGCAAACAGTCGGGCGCGCGCGCCTGCCGGGCGCTGATTCTGACGCCGACGCGTGAACTGGCACTGCAGATAGGCGAATCGATTCGCGTCTACGCACGTTTCGTCTCCATTCGCCACACTGTGATCACCGGCGGCGTCAATCAGAACCGGCAGGTCCGGGTCATGCAGCGCGGGGTCGATATCCTCGTTGCGACACCGGGCCGGCTGCTGGACCTCGTCCAACAGGGTCATGTGGCGCTGCATTCGGCGCGCAGCCTAGTCCTCGATGAGGCCGATCGCATGTTCGACATGGGTTTCATCAGCGACATCCGGAAGATCGTCGCGCTTCTGCCGCGTGACCGGCAGACCATGCTGTTCTCGGCGACCATGCCGCGCGAGATCGAAAGACTGGCGCAGGAGGTCCTGAACGACCCGATGCGCATCGAGGTGACGCCCAAGGTCGTGACCATCGATCGCATCGACCAGCATGTGTATCACGTGGGTAGGAACGGCAAGCGCAACTTGCTGGAAGACTTGATGGCCGATCCCGAGATGTCGCGCGTGATCGTGTTCACCCGCACCAAGCACGGCGCCAATCGGCTGGCCGACCAGCTTGTCCGGGGCGGTTTAAACGCTGATGCGATCCACGGCAACAAGTCACAGGGCGCGCGCCAGCGGGCGCTGGAGAATTTCCGCGACGGCGCCGCCCGGGTGCTGGTCGCCACCGACATCGCGGCCCGTGGCATCGACGTGGACAATATCAGCCACGTGATCAATTTCGACTTGCCTATGGAGGCCGAAAGCTATGTCCACCGCATCGGCCGCACCGCGCGCGCCGGCGCGTCTGGCATCGC
>CP070634.1:1689075-1697717 GCA_020356105.1 Rhodospirillales bacterium
CGCCGCCAGCGACTTGGTGAGCTGCGGGATCGCCGCCTTGCCGGCGCCGTAGCCGGGGGCGTGCGGCGCGGCGAAATAGCTTTACATCGAGGCGATGTTGACGATGCAGCACGGACGCGCGGCGAGCTTGTCACGCAGCCCCTGGGAGAGCCGGAAGACGGCGTTGAGGTTGACGGCGACGGTCTTCTCGAAGGCCTCCGGCGTCAGCCCCTCGGGCTGGCGGATCACGATGCCGGCATTGTTGACCAGCACGTCGACGCGCGCGACCGAGGCAGCGAGCGCGTCGACCGACCCCGGGTCCTCCATCCGCGCCTGGCAGTAAGACAGACCCGCGAGGTCGCCCTCGTAGTCGCCGGCCGCGGCGCGCGTGCCGGTGACGGTCACCGCGGCTCCGGCATCCGCGAAGGCCGCGGCGATGGCCCGGCCGATGCCGCGCGTGCCGCCGGTCACCAGCACCGCCTGTCCGGCAAAATCGAATGTCGCCGCCATGTCCATTCTCCTTGGAGGGAAGCGAGGAGACTAGCACATCCGCGGCGGCAGCCCACAGGTATCGAGCGCGCCAAGCTTGCCGGCGCTGTCATCTGGGTCGACAGGTTGGCGGCGACCCCGGCCTCTGGTATCATCCCAACTGTCGGGCATGTCCCGGCGGGTGGACCAAAGGGGAGAACGGAATGGCAGGATGCGGCGGTCGCCGCACCCGTTTCGGGGTGCGGGCTTTTTGGGTGCGGGCCCTCTGTGCGGCACTGATCGCCCTGGCGGCGCCGGTGTCGACGCTTGCCGCGGATGGCGACGCGCCGGCGCAGCAGTGGGACTATCCGGACTTGCCGCCGCTCACTTACGGCGGTCCGTTCACGTTGCTCGACCATACCGGCAGGACGGTGACCGACGCGGATTTTCGCGGCGCATACATGCTGCTGTTCTTCGGCTACACACATTGCCCCGACGTCTGCCCGACAGGGCTCGGCGCCATGGCCGTCGCCATGGATCTCCTGGGCCGAGCGGGGAATCAGGTCCAGCCGATCTTCGTTACGGTCGATCCGAAACGGGATACGGTCGAAGTGCTTGCGGAGTATGTCGGCCTGTTCCACCCGCGGCTCATCGGACTGACCGGAACCTCGCGCCAGGTGCACGAAGCCGCCAAGGCCTATCACGTGCATTACACGATCGCCGAGTACAAGGGAGAGATTTTGGTGGGGCACACCTCCAGAACCTACCTTGTCGGACCGGACGGCAAATATATCGGGGACTTTGCGCATGGCGCCGCGCCCGAGGATATCGCGGCCCGGATCCTGCGCGACATGGATGAAAACGATCTGATACGTGGAATGGAGACGACGCAATGAAGCTCCGTATCGGCCAATTGGCCTTGCCATTTCTGTTGATGGCGCTGATCGTAGCGCTGCTCGCGACGCACGCATCCGGTGCCGGCACGCTGCGCGTGGAACATGCCTGGGCAAGGGCCACGGCGGGCAGCGCCAAGGTCGGCGCCGCTTATCTGACGGTGTTCAACGACGGCACCGAAATGGACCGCCTGATTTCGGCGTCGTCGCCCCTGGCCGCAAAGGCCGAGCTGCATAGCGTGGTGATGGAGAGCGGCGTCATGTCGATGCGACCGGTCGAGGCCGTGGAGGTGCATCCGGGAGAGCCCGTCGTGCTGCAACCCGGGGGCATTCACATCATGCTGATGGGACTCAAGCGGCCGCTCAAGGAGGGCGAGACCATTCCGATGCAGCTTGCCTTCGAGCGTGCCGGTGTGGTCGAGTTCGAGGTCTCGGTGCTGAAGGCGGGCAGCATGGGCCCGCAGTCGCACGGCCACGACATGCAGCAGAAAGAAACGCCGGCGCATACGCACTGAGGCATCGGGCATCGGCGCGGCGCGAGTTCTCCCTTACGGCCGCGACGTCAGACGGGCCGGGTCCGCAATTCGGCGGCGCGATTGAACGGGCATTCCTTGAGCCGGCATCGCCTGCAGAAATACAGGAACTGACCGCCATACCACGCGGCCGCGCTTGTCAGGAACGCCCCCAACAGGACCGGCTGCGACAGCAACCAGTAGACCGGAAAGACCGGGATCAGAACGAAGATCGCGTAGAACAGTAATTTCTCGACGGGGGTGAACGGTGTCGTTTTCCGCTCCTTGACGAGCCACCTGGTCAGTCTGGTAGGTGCTTGCAGACAATCGTCGTAGACATGAAGATGCGGGCATCGCGGACAATTCAGGTGCCGCATCACGACACCCATGATGCCGTAAAGGTAGATGACGAGGTATGGCGGAACCCAGCGCCAGTCGACCAAGGCGATACCGACGATTCCAGTTACGCCCATGGCGAGAAACGAAACCTGGGCGTAGACCTTCTCCCCGATACTGAACCCGTCGGCAAGCCTGCATGCGTCCCTCGGCTTCATACTCCCTGCCCCCGGTGATGTGACGCGTGATCCGATATCCGGCCGCGCCGAAGATCTGCCTGCGGATTTGCGCGGCGGGAGCATCCGCCCGACCACGCCCGCGGCCCACCGCGCCAGCGACCCCTGCCACCGCCTCGCCGACAGTGGGCGGCACCACTCCCATGGCACCGCCCGGCGATAAGGGACTGCGCGCCCACGATTGCGCAGCCTTGCTCCCCCTCGCCATCCCGATTGCCGCCGCGGCGGCGCGGCGCGAATGGGAGGCGGCGCCCACTCCCCTGGCGCCGCCCCCGGCGCTGCGGAACCGCGCATCGCAGACGCACGGCCACCCTCCGCCTCGCCAATCCGCCGGCCGGCTCCGCTTCGCGGCGCTCAGCCGTGTTTCACCTCGATATGCCGGACCTTCGTCTGCGCCTCCTTCGTCTTGGGCAGATCGATGCTCAGCACGCCGTCATGGAACACCGCCTTGATCTTGTCCTCGTCGACCGCACCGGGGATCGGCAACGTCCGGCGGAACGAGCCATAGGCGCGCTCGCGGCGGTGAAAGTGCTCGTCCTTCTCCCCCTCTTCCGCCTTCTTCTCACCGCTGATCGTCAGCAGCCCGTCGGTCAGCATGACGTCGATGTCCTTCTCGTCCATGCCGGGCAGCTCGATGTCGATGTGGTAAGCCTTGTCGTCCTCGCTCTCGTCGAGCCGCGGCGCCATCTCGCCGGCGGCCCAGTATTCCGGCAGCATGATCGGTCGGCCGCCCATAAGCCCCTCGAACAGCCGGTCCATATTGCGCTGGAACGATTCCATGTCCCGGCGCAGGGTCTCGTACGGCCGTTCCGCATCCTGGCGGCTCAGCCCACCCCACCGCCAGGGCGCAAGATGCGAGTGTCTCATGGCATCCTCCTGCGGTCAGGGTTGATCCCGCGAGCGATTGCTCGCGCGCCGTTGGCGGCGCGCCCGCCTGTGCCAGCGACGGAATGGCTTGGGATCAGTCTTCCGGGGTCTTGGCGCGGACGCGCAGGTCCACGACGCGATAGGATGCCTAGCACATCGGCGCAAGAATTGCCTTGAGATGGGTCAAATCGTCCCACTGCCGCGGCCCCGGCTGCCGATCCGCCCTGCCCGCACGCCCGCCACCCGATCGAGGCGGTCCAGCGACGGGTTCGAAGAGTCCCCGGGCCGTGCGGGTCGGCTGCTCCCCGCGGAATCCGTGCGCGTCGGCGCGCGACACCACCGATCCGTGTCCCGCTGTCGTCCCATAAAGCCCACCAGCGGTTCATTTTTCTTGCCTTTTCGACCGTCAGGCCCCATATTTCCGGCACTGACCAATCTGTACATCCGACAGGATATCGGTGCGCCGCGAGCCGCTGATGCCTTTCTTGTGGCGATTCGCAGGCGGTCGGCGGGGTGCAGATCCGCAAGAAGTCAGGACTGTGCCGGGGTGGCGGGAGTCCACCAGGAACCCCACGGATTCATGGCAAGAACCAAAATCACGATGACTGACAGAACATTGCAGGCAGCTACGGTCCCGGCAACGCCGGACGACGAGCAGATCGACGCGGCCGTGGCCCGATTGCGCGCCAAATGGGCCAATGAACGCCCGGCGGGCAACTCGGCAAGGGGGTCGGAGAGTGGACAGATCGTTCAGACCCTGGAAAAGGGCCGTGCCCACATGGTGACCGTGCAGGTCAAGCGGTCGCGCCGCGACACGCGGTAACGCCGCACCGACATGGCGATTGCCGCGGGTCCGACGGCCCCGCAAGTAAACGGCCCGCAAGTAAACGGAAGGACGAATATGCTTGAGTCGAGACGGCCGGAGGCAACGGTCGACGAAGATACCGGATCACACGGTTTGACCGTTCACGAGGAGAAGATCCGCCGCTGCCTGTGCTGCGGCGAGGATTTCAACAGCGCGTGGGCTGGCGAGCGCGTGTGCAAGAAATGCCGATCCAGCGCCCGCTGGCGGCAGGGTTACGATTAGGCCACGTTCCCCGCGGCACCCCGTGCGCTCCCGACCCAGATTCGTCGCCGGAACGCAGCCGCTGGGCGCCTAATCGAGATCGGCGGCGGTCACTTCGGCCTTCAGGCCGACCGCCTCCGCCGCCGGAAAGTTCAGCTCCAGCTTGACGCCATTGGGGTCGACCAGGAATAACTGGTAAAGGTTCTGATCGGTGATCTGGCGTTGCCGGTAGTCAACGCCGCGCGCGTCGAGCGCCGCCATCATCTCATGCAAGCCGGTGGCGTGAAAGGCAATGTGATCAACCACCCCGCTACCCCAGGTCGCCTCGGACTCCTGACCGAGATAGCGCCTGCGATTCTCACCGACATCCTTGCCGCCCGTGGTGATGTGCAGCACGTCACGGCCATTGAGATACAGCCAATACACCGGCACGCCGAAATCGGGGTGCGGTCCGACCTCCAGTCCTAGCACGTCGACCCACCAATTCTTTGTCCCCTCGAGATCAGTGGTCTGAATCAGCACATGTTGCAGATGGTCAAGAGGCATCGGTCGGGTGGTCCTTCGCGGTGTCGAGTTGACGGGGCACGAGTTGCATAAGGCAGCAAGCCGGCCCAGCTCAAAACGGTCGCCTGACGGTTGAGCCGGGCCGGCGTCATATGCCTCACGGTGCTGAAGATTGTATCGGCGCTTCCGCCGGTCAAGCGCCGAAACACCCAGTCTTTAGCGCCTGCGGCCGCGCGGCGTTGGCGCCGACGGTACCGACGCCGAAGCGGACCGCGACGGGATCGGACGCGGCGCCGAGCTGAGGCAGCCCGCACGCCTCCAAAGAAGGGGCCGCCCGGAATTCCGGATCGGCCCCTCGGGAGGAATGCAACACCCTTCCTGTGCGTCAGTCGATCGGCACGTCGAGCTGAAAACCGCCCGCTTCCGCGACGTGAAAGCAACCGTCGAGCACGGCATAGACCCAGGCTGCGGTGCGGCGCAGCCCGCCAAGCGGATAGAGATGTACCTTGCTGATGCCGCAGGCCGGGTCCGCGGCCCTGCAAGCTGCGAGATCCGAGACCAGCCGGTCCGGCGCACGCACGCTCATCAATTTGGTCAGGTTCTTCGCCTGCCGGGTCAGGACTCGCATCGACGGGCCAATGCCGCAGGCCCGGGCGTGACCCAGGAGAGTCTTGATGGTGGCGAGCCCAGGGACGCCGATATGGATCGGCAGGCGGTTCCCGGCCTCGCGAATGCGGCGCTCCCACGCAATCACCGGCGGCGCTTCGAAGACGAACTGGGTGATGATATGCATCTCGCAGCCGGTATCACGCGCGTAGGCGTTCTTGTCGGCGAGCGCCAGCATCGCTGCCGCGTCGCTGAAATCGGGGCTGCCCTCGGGATGGCCGGCGACCCCGATGCGGCGGATGCCGTGCTTTTCGAACAGCCCGGTCTCGAGCATCTGCACAACGCGGTCGAACGGGCCCAGCGGTCGCTCGGCGGCGCCGCCGATCAGCAGTACCTCGTCGATCCCGGCCGTATCGACCAGCGCATCGAGCCAGGAATCGAGCTGCGCGCGGGACGGCACGCTCCGCGCCGCGATGTGCGGTACCGGTCGCATGCCCTCTGCCTTCAGGCGCTGAACCAGCTTGATCGTATCGGCGAAATCGGATCCGGTAAGAAAGGTGACGTTGACCGTCGTTCCGACAGCGAGCAGCGCGCGGTAGGAGTCGGTCTTGGCCGCCGTGCCCGGGGTCGTCTCGATCGAGAATCCGTCGAGGAAGTCGATGATCCGCTGCTGCGCCGGCGTCAGGATCTGCATGTTGCGGTCGAAGGCATGGCTCATGATCCCGTATCCTTCCTTGGTGTCGGGCCGATCAGGCACGCCGGCGGCGGCGGCCTTCGCGGCCGCGACGTCCGGCACCGCCGACCTCGGCAAGTTGCGGCGCGGGTTCGCGATAGCTGCGGATCCAGCGCATGCAGTCCGGATCGCGGCCCATCATCACGTCGGCACCGCGGACCGCCGCCATCTCCTCGGCATGCAGCGGATTCATGATCGCCGAGGTCATGCCGGCGCCGACCGCCATCGACAGGAAGGCCGCGTTCATGCCGTGCCGATTGGGCAGGCCGAAGCTGATATTGGAGGCGCCGCAGGTGGTGTTCACTTTCAGATCCTCGCGCAGTCGGCGGATCAACCGGAACACCGAGGCGCCGGCGAGGTTGACGGCACCGACCGGCATGACGAGCGGATCGACGACGATGTCAGAGGCCGGGATGCCGTGATCGGCGGCGCGCTCTACGATCTTCCTGGCGACCTCGAAACGCACGTCGGGATCCTCGGAAATGCCGCTTTCGTCGTTCGAGATGGCGACCACGGCGGCGCCGTATTTCCTGACCAGCGGCAGCACGCTCTCCAGCCGCTCCTCCTCGCCGGTCACCGAGTTGACCAGCGCCTTGCCCTGGTAGGCCGAAAGGCCCGACTCCAGCGCCGCGACGATCGAGGAGTCGATCGACAACGGCACGTCGACCAGCGACTGCACCAGCTTGACGGTTTCCGCGAGGATCGCCGGCTCGTCGGTCAGCGGGATGCCGGCGTTGACGTCCAGCATGTGGGCGCCGGCCTGAACTTGCGCGACCGCGTCGGCCTCGACGCGGCTGTAATTGCCGGCCCGCATCTCCTCGGACAGCGCCTTGCGCCCGGTCGGGTTGATGCGCTCGCCAATGACGCAGAACGGACGGTCGAAGCCGATGACGACTTCCTTGCGTGCCGAGCTGACAACGGTGTCGGTCATGTCGCCTTCCTTCCCAAAAGGCCCGAGAACATCGCACGGGGGCCACGAACCGCGCCGCAAGCCCCCGAATGCCTCAGGGAATACTATGCCGTTCGCGCTGCCGGTTATCGCAAAAGCGCGTCTATTTCCGTCGAAACCGCGCCACGATATTTGAGACAAATGCCGGCATTCGGTCTGCGGCAGGGCCCGGCACAGCGCCCCGGGAGCCGCGCCGCCATATTTGAGGACCAGATTCGTGCTATGGTCGACCAAGACGATCATGGACGGGAACCGCGCATGACATCGACGCGCGGAATATTGGCGACCGTTGTCGTGCTGGCCGGGTCACTCTGGCCGACACACTCGGCGCAGGCAGGGCCCGAGGCGCCCTGTCTCGAGCTGCGGCTGGGCGGCGAGAGCGTGGTGCGGCTGCCCTGTCCCGAGGGGCTCTCGGAGGTCCTGGAGCTGCCGCTGTTCCGACCACCACCAGACGACCGGGACGATTTCGCGATCGTCCCCGAGCTCCCGGACGACCGCTACATGGCCATCGATCCCGCCTGGCCGCATGACGGTGGCATGATCGCCGACCCGGACGGCGCGCGGCCGCCGGCGCGGACCAGGTTCACTCCCGCGCCGCCCCGGCCATGAAATCCGCGAGCTCACCGTAGCCGGTGAAGCGATACTCGTAGGTCAGCCCGAGCCGTTCGGCGGCTTTCCGCGCCTTGTCCCGCAGCGCCGCATCCTCGGTCTGGGCGAGGTAGACGAGGCGGCGGTAGTTGCCGAAATAATCGGCCAGCAGCTGGGGATAACGGTCCAGCCCCATGCCCTTGATGATCAGCGTCTCGAAATGGCGGACCAGATAGTCGGTCAGGTAGAAGCTGCCCGGCTCCTTATCGTGCAGCGCCTCGAAGGCGGCGGCGCCGGCATAGAAGGAATAGCAGTGCGGGCCGCCGATGCGCGCGACCCCCTCCTCCGCCAGCACCTTGTCGAGCCGCCCGCCGGTGCCGCAATCGGCGTAGGCGACGAGGATGCGGTCGTAATCGGCGCGCTGTTCGCGGATCTTCCGGCGCACCGTCTCGGGAATCTGGTCCGGGCGGTTGTGCAGCTTGGCCGGCAGGCACTCGAGCGCAAGATGCGTCCAGCCATTGGCCTCGATCAGCGCCAACATCTCGCGCGCCAGCGCCCCGCAGGCGATCAGCAGGGTATTCGCTGTCTTGCTTGCGGGCATCCCGCCCTCTTGCCTCAGGCCGGCGGACGGTTGTGGCGGCGGGCGATCAGGTCCTTGGCCATGTCGACCGCCACGGCCGCATCGCGGCAATAGGCGTCGGCGCCGATCGCCTCGGCGAATTCCTCGTTGAGCGGCGCCCCGCCGACCATGACGATGTAGTCGTTGCGGATGCCCTTCTCGACCATCGCGTCGATCACGACCTTCATGTATGGCATGGTGGTGGTCAGCAGCGCCGACATGCCGAGGATGTCGGGCTGGTGCTCCTCCAGCGCCTCGAGATATTTCTCGACCGGGTTGTTGATGC
>CP070634.1:1697817-1707639 GCA_020356105.1 Rhodospirillales bacterium
GAGAAGAAGCGCGCGGAAACGTTGGGTATCGAGGAAGAGGACTGGGATGAGGACGATGATGCGCTCGAGGATGACGGGGCTGTCAGCGAGCCGCCCGAGGATCGAGCCGACCACGACCGGGGGTGACCTCGCATCGAGGCCGATCGCCGCTTCTGGACGCGGCCGCAATCCTTGCGTATAAACGCCGCGCGCTCATTTCGGCGGGGATCCCCGGATGCATGACCTGAAGCTGATCCGCGAGACACCGGACGTGTTCGATGCCGGGCTATTTCGCCGCGGTCTAGCACCGCAATCGGCAAAGCTGCTCGAGCTGGACGCTGCCCGCCGCAAGGTCCAGACCGAGCTCCAGGATATGCTGCAGCAGCGCAATGAGGCCTCGCGCGCCGTCGGCGAGAAGAAACGCAAGGGGGAGAAGGCGGACAGCCTGATCAAGAAAGTGCAGGCGCTGAAGGACGATATCGGCGAGCTGGAAGCCCGGGAGCGCGAGATTGGCGAGGAGCTGGATGACATTCTTGCTAACCTGCCCAACCTGCCCGGCCCCGATGTCCCCGACGGCACTGACGAGTATGACAACGTCGAGATTCGGCGGCACGGCGAACCGCAGCGGTTCGACTTTACCGCCCGCGAACATTTCGACCTTGGTGAATCCCTGGGCCTGATGAGCTTCGATCTCGCCGCGAAGATGTCCGGGGCACGCTTCGTTGTGTTGCGCGGCGCGCTGGCGCAGATGGAGCGGGCGTTGGCCGCCTTCATGCTTGATTTGCACACCGGTGAGCATGGATACACGGAAATCCTGCCACCGGCGCTGGTTCGCGACAACGCGTTGTACGGAACGGGCCAGCTGCCGAAATTTGCAGAAGACCTGTTCCATACCGATGATGGATACTGGTTGATTCCGACCGCCGAGGTGCCGCTGACCAACCTGGTTGCCGAAGAGATTCTCGATGCCGACGACCTGCCGGTCCGCGTGACCGCCTGGACCCCCTGTTTCCGATCCGAAGCGGGCGCGGCCGGTAAGGATACCCGTGGCATGATCCGCCAGCATCAGTTCAGCAAGGTCGAGCTCGTCAGCATCGTTCATCCCGACGATTCGGACGCGGAGCTGGAGCGCATGACCGGCTGCGCGGAAGAGGTGCTCAAACGTCTGGATCTGCCGTATCGCGTTGTCGCGCTGTGTGCCGGCGACATGGGATTCGGCGCGCGCATGACCTATGACATTGAAGTCTGGCTGCCGGGTCAGGGCCGGTACCGGGAAATTTCAAGCTGCTCGAACTGCTGGGATTTCCAGGCACGCCGTATGGGCGCCCGCTTCCGAACGTCCGGCGAAAAGGGAACCCGGTTCGTCCACAGCTTGAACGGTTCGGGCATTGCCGTCGGACGGGCAATGATCGCTGTGCTGGAGAACGGGCAGAACGCGGATGGCTCGATCACGGTGCCGGCGGCGCTCCGCCCTTATATGGGCGGGTTGGAGCGACTTGTCGCCGGTTAACGGGCAATCATGTTCAAGCCGCCGCTCGACCTGTCTTGCGCCAGAATCCTGGTTACCAACGACGATGGAATCAACGCGCCCGGCCTGCGCGTGCTGGAACGCGTGGCAAGGGATTTCTCCGCCGACGTCTGGGTCGTTGCGCCAGAAACCGAACAGAGCGGCGCCGGGCATTCTCTGACATTGTCGCGGCCCTTGCGGCACCGCCATCTTGGCGGACAGCGACACGCCGTTAGCGGGAGCCCGACCGACTGCGTGCTGTTCGCCATCGCGCATGTATTGGAGGGGCGCAAACCGGATCTTGTACTGTCGGGCGTCAATCGTGGCGGGAATCTGGGCGAGGACATCACCTATTCGGGTACCGTCGCGGCGGCAATGGAAGCGACGCTGCTGGGGGTTCCAGCGATCGCCTTCAGCCAGGTGACGGGAGCTCTGAAACAGCCCGTCCACTGGGGCACCGCGGAGCGCCATGCCCCCGATATTCTGCGCAGACTGACCAGCGTGGCGTGGCCGAAGGATGTGTTCATGAACGTCAACTTTCCCAATCAGTTGGCGGATCAGACGGGCGAAATACGGTTCGTTGCGCAAGGGCGGCGCGAATCGGACTATAATCTGATTAAACTGACCGATCCGCGCGGCAACGACTACTACTGGATTGGACCGCAATCGGTCGGCGAGCTTTTGCGTCAGGATGACACCGATTATCATGCAATCGAAGACGGGGCCGTCAGCGTGACGCCACTGCATGTCGACCTGACGCACAATGAAACATTGAGGCGGTTGAGGGAGGCTCTTGAGTGAACAGCGAAGACGGTCGGGTCCGCCTGATCCTTGAACTGCGGCACGCCGGTATCGATGATCTTCGAGTCCTCAACGCGATTGAGCGTGTTCCGCGGGAGCTGTTCGTACCGCGGGCCTTCGCGCACCAGGCTTGGGAAAACGTCGCGCTGCCGATCGATTGCGGCCAGACGATCAGCCAACCCGCCATCGTCGGGCGGATGACCGAGGCGCTGCGGCTTGACGACCGGATGAAGGTCCTCGAGATCGGCACCGGGTCCGGTTACCAGACGGCCGTGCTGTCATACCTCTGCCGCCGCGTCTATACCATCGAACGGCATCGCGAGTTGCTCCAGCAAGCCGAAACCCGCCTGGCTCTGCTGCGGCGGCGCAACATAACGGCACGGCCAGGTGACGGCGCCCTCGGATGGCCGGAGCAGGCGCCGTTTGAGCGGATTCTGGTGACCGCGGCGGCGATCGATATACCCCCCAAGCTGTCGAAACAGCTCGCGGTTGGCGGCATCATGGTGCTCCCGATCGGCGACGACGCCAAGAGCCAGCGGATTGTGCGCGTGCTGCGTGACGAGTCGGGCCTGAACATCGAGGACCTCGGTCCCGTCAAATTCGTCCCGCTGATATCTGGCCGGACTGACGAACGCGTGGCCGGATGATATAATTCGATCATCATGTTCCCTCAAATTCCGAAGCCGCGCTTCCTCCTCTTGCTGGTCGGACTCGTCCTGGCCGTTGGCGGCTGCGCACACTGGTATGACGAAGGGGATTATGGCGCGAAACCCTCATCCAGGTCCGCCGCGCAGGGCGCAGCAGGCAGCTTCGTCCCCGTTCCGCCACCCGGCGCGCGGCAGATCCCGATCCCGGCCAATGGCATGCATACGGTCGTACGGGGTAATACGGTTTACTCGATCTCACGGCTCTACGGTGTTCCGGTCCGCTCCATCATCGAGACCAACGGATTGCGACCGCCCTACCTTCTTAAGGTTGGCGACCGGCTCCGGCTCACGGCACCACGCACCTACCGGGTCGCGAAGGGCGATACGGTCTACAGCATTTCCCGGCAATACGACGTGCCGATGAGCGAATTGATGCGGGTTAACGGCATCCGGCCTCCCCACACCATCAAGGTCGGCCAGACATTGTCCATTCCCGCCGGCGATGCGCGATCCGCGGCCGCGGCCGAGACGCCCCCCCCGGCAAAGCCGTCGAGCACGACGCGACCGACCTCGCGACAGGCGACGCCGAGCCAGGTGGCGGCTTTGCCCAGCCCGCCGCCGCGCTCAGGCCGGCTCTTCTTGTGGCCCGTCAACGGCAAGCTGGTCGCGCGGTTCGGCGGGCAGTCCGGCGGCCGCCACAACGATGGTATCAATATCGCGGCAAAGCGCGGATCCACGGTCGTGGCGGCCGAAAGCGGGGTGGTCGCCTATGCAGGGAACGAACTGCGCGGGTTTGGCAATCTCCTGCTGATCAAGCATGCAGACGGATTCATGACGGCCTATGCCCATAACGACACATTGCTGGTCGCCCGCGGCCAGAAGGTCAAGAAGGGGGAGGCCATCGCCCGCGTCGGTAGCAGCGGTAGTGTCGGCAATCCGCAGCTTCACTTCGAGATCCGCAAAGGGCGGAAAGCGGTCGACCCCCTGGTTTACCTGCCGGAACGGTCGAAAAGCGGATAGGCGAGGCGGGATCGCGGTAGTTTAGTCCTTGTCGACGAGGCGCTGACCAAGGCGACCCGCGAGATCCTGAATGAACTGCCAGGCGACGCGGCCCGAACGGGCGCCGCGCGTTACCGACCATTCTACGGCAGCGGCCCGCCATTCCTCCTCCGAAATCTTCAGGCCGTAATGATCGACATAGCCGGCGATCATCGCAAAGAACGTGTCCTGGTTGCAGTTGTGGAATCCCAGCCAGAGACCGAAGCGGTCGGACAGCGAAACCTTCTCTTCTGTCGCTTCGGAGGGGTTGATGGCGGTCGAGCGCTCGTTCTCGATCATGTCGCGCGGCATCAGATGGCGCCGATTCGACGTGGCATAGAAAATGACGTTTGCCGGCCGTCCCTCGATGCCACCCTCGAGAACGGCCTTTAGGGACTTGTAGCTGGTATCGCCGCTGTCATCGAACGACAGGTCGTCGCAGAACAGGATGCACCGGCGCTCCGTCTTGCGCAGCAACGTCAGGAGACGCGGCAGCGATCCGATATCTTCGCGGTGAATTTCCACCAGAACCAGCTTCTCGGCGGCGGCGCGGTTCACCTCCGCGTGCACCGCCTTGACCAGCGAACTCTTGCCGCTGCCGCGTGCACCCCAGAGCAATGCGTTGTTGGCCGGCAGCCCTTCCGCGAAGCGTCTCGTGTTGTCGAGCAGCTGGTCCGCCTGATGGTCGATCCCCTGGAGGAGGCCGAGCGCCACCCGATTGACCGCCGTCACCGGCTCGAGGCTTTCCACGTCAGCGCGCCATACGAAGGCGTCCGCGACCTCCAAATCGGACCACGCCTGAGATGGAGGCGCCAACCGCTCCAGCGCGTCGGCGATCCTGCGCAGGGTATCGTTATCCTCCATCGTAGCGCCCTTTTTCGCGCTGTTGCGAAGCTGATGTGCCATGTCTATACGCTGGGTGCGGCGGACGCATAGCACAAGGTAGCGTCGGGTCAAACATATGAGCGGATCTCTGTCGAGTCCCGTTTGCAATCGTCGCGCAGCCCGTTATAGTCCGGCGGTCCGCGCGCTGGCGCCGGAGTTGCCGGCTGTGTCGGCCGCCGCATCTACGAGTCAAGAGGGAGCTTTGCATGTTTATTTCGACCGCTTGGGCACAGGGCGCGGAAGGCGGCGGCGATGCATTCCTGTCGCTGATGCCAATCGTTCTGATCTTTGTGGTTTTCTATTTCCTGATCATCCGACCGCAACAAAAGAAGGCCAAGCAGCATCGCGAGGCGATCGCGGCGGTCCGGCGTGGGGATCGCGTGACGACAGGGGGCGGGATCGTGGCAACCGTCGTGCGCGTCGAGGAGGGAAGCGACGAGATCATCGTTGAGATAGCCGAGGGTATCCGCGTCCGGGTCAAGAAGCACACGTTAATGGATATCCAAGCCAAAGGCGTGCCGGCAAGCGATCCGGGCAAGAAGTAGCCCCGGGAGCGCGTGTCGCAATGCTTCACTTTCCAACTTGGCGCAAGGTCCTCGTTCTTGTCGTTTGCGCACTTGGCGTACTCTATTCCGCTCCGAATTTCATGGCGCGCCAGAGCGCCGAGACGATCCAGTCCTGGATGCCCGAAGGTGGTCCCGGCAAGCAGGTGAGCCTCGGCCTTGACCTGCAGGGCGGGGCATATCTGTTGCTGGAAGTGAAAGCCGAAGGTGTGATCGCCGATCGGCTGGAAGCAAATGTCGATGCGGTGCGTCAGGTTCTGCTCGATGCGGGGGTCCGCTACCGGCCAAGACCTCAGGTTCAAGGCAATTTAATCGTCTTCGGGATCCTCGAGCCGGAACGACAGGCCGAGGTCGAATCGATGATGCGCGGCGTCGACTCCGATATGACCGTGGAGATCGGCGAGGACGGCAGGTTCCGGATGCGTTTCACCGAAGAGGCGGCATTCGAGATCCAGCGGCGCGCCGTCGAGCAGTCCATCGAAATCGTCCGCCGTCGGATCGATCAGACCGGGACGCGCGAGCCGCTGATCCAGCGTCAGGGCGCGGACCGCATCCTGGTCCAGCTTCCCGGCATCGAGGATACTGAACGTATCAAGGATCTACTCAAACAGACCGCCAGGCTGACCTTCCGCTTTGTCAGCGACCGCACGACGGTCGAGGATGCGCGGCAGGGTGGCGCGCCGCCGGGCTATGAGATCGTGCCCAGCAAGGACAACTTCCAGCGGGAATACCTGCTCGAGCGGAAGGTCATTGTAAGCGGCGGCAATCTGGTCGATGCGCAACCCAGCTTCGACGAGAACAATTTGCCGGCGGTAAGCTTCCGGTTTGATGCCGTCGGGGGGCAGAAGTTTGGCCGGGCAACTCAGGACAATGTCGGCCGCCTGTTCGCCATCGTACTGGACGGCGAGGTGATCAGCGCGCCCCGGATCCGTACCGCGATCCTCGGCGGCAGCGGCATTATCACTGGCAATTTCACGACCCAGTCCGCCGGCGATCTCGCCCTGCTTCTGCGCGCCGGCGCCCTGCCGGCAGACCTCGTGATCATCGAGGAACGCTCGGTCGGCCCAGGTCTTGGCCACGATTCGATCGAGGCCGGCAAGATTGCCAGCGTTGTCGGACTGGTTGCGGTGGTGATATTCATGGTGGTCGCATACGGCCTGTTCGGCGTACTGGCTGACATCGCGCTGATCTTCAATATCGTGTTGATTCTTGCCGCGTTATCGGCGCTGCAGGCGACGCTTACCCTGCCAGGCATCGCCGGCATCGTGTTGACAATCGGCATGGCGGTCGACGCCAACGTTTTGATCTTCGAGCGTATTCGTGAAGAGGTGCGCGCGGGGAGATCGCCGCTTAACGCGGTTGATGCGGGCTACAAGCGGGCGCTGACAACGATCATCGACGCCAACCTGACCACCCTGATTGCGGCTTCACTGTTGTTCATGTTCGGGTCCGGCCCGGTCAAGGGATTCGCGGTTACCCTGATGATCGGCATCGTGACGTCGATGTTTACGGCAATCATGGTGACGCGGCTGATGGTGGCGACCTGGCTGCGGCAACGGCGACCGGCGGAATTGCCGATCTGAGGGAACAGCAGCGGCCATGAAAAAACTTATACTCATTCCGGCTGAAACGGCCATCGATTTCATGAGCCGGCGGCTGATCGCCTTTGCCTTTTCGGCCGTGCTCGTGCTCGCTTCGGTCGGGCTGTTCGCCGCCCAGGGACTGAACCTTGGAATCGATTTTCTCGGCGGCATCCTGATCGAGGTCAAGACCAAGGACGACCCGGCTGATGTCGGGTCGATGCGCTCGTCCCTGGGCCAGCTCGGGCTCGGCGATGTCAGCCTGCAGGAGTTCGGCGAGCCCGACGTGGTGCTGATCCGCATTCAACGCCAGGAGGGTGGCGACGAGGCACAGCAGGCGGCCGTCACAGCGGTGAAGGAAGCGCTGGGCGACATGGTGGTGGAGTACCGGCGCACCGAGACCGTCGGGCCGACGGTCGGAGAGGAACTGCGCGAGGCGGCAATCCTCGCGGTTCTCGCTGCAATCGGCGCGATACTGGTTTATATCTGGTTCCGCTTCGAATGGCAGTTCGGCGTCGCGGCGGTGGTCGCGCTGCTGCATGATGTGATTTCAACGGTCGGCTTGTTTTCGCTGCTCCAGCTCGAGTTCAACCTGGCCACAGTCGCCGCGATCCTGACCATTGCCGGCTACTCGATCAACGATACCGTCGTGGTGTTCGACCGGGTGCGTGAAAATCTGCGCAAGTACAAGCGAATGGTGCTGCCGGACCTGTTCAACCTGTCGATCAATGGGACGCTGTCGCGGACCGTGATGACCAGCTTGACGACCCTGCTCGCGTTGATTTCGCTCTACCTCTTGGGTGGCGAGGTGATTCGCGGCTTCAGTGTCGCGCTCATCTGGGGCGTGCTGATCGGAACCTATTCCTCGATCGCGCTCGCGGTGCCGCTGCTTTTGTATCTCAAAATCTATCGCGGTGCCGTCGACGAGGAAGCCGACGCCGCGGGCGCGGAGGCCTGACGCCGCAAGCTGAGGGCGGGGAGAAACCGATGGACATAACCCCGCTGGTGCCGCAGGGGAGCCAGGTGATACATGGCTACGGGCCGGGCATGTTCCGCATCGCCGACACGATATACCGGGGGTCCGTCCTCGTTTTCCCCGACCGCACGATGTCCTGGGACGTGGACGCGGCGGACAATCTTGTTGCGGACGACTTCCGGCAGCTCATCGAGGCGGAGGCTGCCTGCGATATCTTGTTGCTTGGCTGCGGCCAGCGCATGCAGTTGCCGACAGAGAGGGTGCGGGCCGAGCTGCGCGGCCACGGCATCGTGATCGATCCGATGGATACCGGTGCCGCCTGCCGCACCTTCAATGTGCTGCTCACCGAGGGACGGAGGGTAGCGGCGGCTTTGATCGTGCTCTGAGCAATTCGTGGACGGGCGCTCACACTGTGCGGAATTGGTCCGGCGCGACGATGCCGATCGATACCTGACTGCGCTTTTCGCGCCATCCGATCGGCGGTCCGATCTGCTTGCGCTATACGCTTTCAACGCCGAGGTGGCGCGCAGCCGTGAAGTGGTATCGGAACCGATGCTCGGCCATATCCGACTGCAATGGTGGCGGGAGGCGATCGCGGAATGTTATGACGACCGACCGCGCCGCCACCAGGTGGTCGAGCCACTTGCGGCAGCTATCCGTCGGCACGGCTTGCCGCGTGGTCTGTTCGATCGCCTTCTGGACGCCCGCGCGATGGATCTGTCCCCCGACCCGCCGGAAACTCTCGCTCAGCTGGTCGCCTATGCGGACGCTACTTCGGGGGATCTGACGCGGCTTGCGCTATTCGTGCTCGGCGCGTCTGACGAGTCTGAACAGTCGGCGGGTGCCGGCGTCGGAACCGCCTGGGCGCTGACGGGGCTGATGCGGGCCTTGCCCCACCATTTGCGGCAGGGCCGCTATGTCCTGCCGCGGGACGTGATGGTGCGACATGGCGTTGCGGAACGTGCGCTGCGCGAGGTGAAATCCTCGACCCAGATTTATGGCGCGGTCGAAGAAATATGCGGAATCGCATTGAAAAAAATCAAAGAATCCCGATCGCAACTGGCCGATCGAACCAAGCGCGGTTTGCCAGCCATGCTGCCTGCGACGCTCGCCGAGGCCTACCTCGCAAGATTCTCGCGGCTTGGTTACGACCCTTTCGACGCACGAATCGCAAGACCACTGCCCATGCGGGCCTGGCGTCTGATGGGGCGGGCGTTGCTGGGTCGTTTTTGAGCCGCCCGGACGCTCGCCGGAGGCTGGGCGCCGGACGATCAAAAGTGCGTTGGAACGGGGCTATTCGGCCGCGGCGTGGGTTCCCGTCAACCAACCCTCCAGATCGGCGAGCGCTCGCTCGCTCATCGCCTTCTTGCGATCCCGGCCTTTGGGCGCACGCCGGCCCGGTGAAGCGGGTAAGGGCGGAAACAGCCCGAAATTGACGTTCATGGGTTGAAACGTATCCGCCGCGCTGCCACCCGTGATATGTCCGAGAAGGGCCCCGAGCGCCGTGGTCGGTGGCGGCGGCGCGGCCGTGCCGCCGCGACGCTCGGCCGCCGCGAACCGACCGGCGAGCAAACCCATGGCGGCCGATTCGACATAGCCCTCAACGCCCGTGATCTGTCCCGCAAAACGCAGGCGCGGCGCCGCTTTGAGGCGCATGGTCGGGTCCAAGAGGCGCGGGCTGTTGAGGAAGGTATTGCGATGGATGCCGCCGAGGCGCGCAATTTCCGCCCGCTCGTGCCCGGGAATCATGCGGAAGATCCGCGTCTGCTCGCCGTATTTCAGTTTGGTCTGGAAAGCGACGATATTGTAGAGCGTGCCCAACGCGTTGTCCTGACGGAGTTGCACC
>CP070634.1:1707739-1718458 GCA_020356105.1 Rhodospirillales bacterium
GGCGGTCTCGCGCGGTCCGGTGACGGGCGCCGCGGTCGCGGCCGAGTCCCGGCCGGAGCCGGAGCCTGCCCCGCAGTCAGAACCGCTGCCGGAGGCGGAGCCGACGGCGCGCGTCGAGGACATGCCGGGGCCGCAGAGCTTCGAGGAGCTCGTCGCGCTGTTCGAAGCAAAGCGCGAGGCGGTGCTGCACACGCATCTCTGCCGCAACGTCCACCTCGTGCGCCTCGAGCCGGGGCGGCTCGAGTTCCGGCCCGGCGAACACGCCCCGCCGGACCTCGCCAACCGCATCGGCTCGCATTTGAGCGACTGGACCGGCCGGCGCTGGGTGGTCAGCGTCTCGCAGGACGAGGGCGCGCCGACGCTGGCCGAGCAGGCGGCGGCAGCAGCGCAGCGCGAGCGCGAGGAAGCGGCCCGCCACCCGCTGGTGCAGGCGGCGCAGAAGGCCTTCCCCGGGGCGAAGATCACGCGGGTGCGGCCGGCGCCGCGGCTGGAGGCGACGGCGGACCCCGAGGACGGGGCCGAGGATGGCGAAACGGCGGATGACTAGGGCATTGGCAGGTTTGACGCAGCCGGCGATGCAAGCGGATCAAACAGTGACAAAACGGAAAGACCGGACGCTATGAAGAATCTTGGCCAGATGATGAAGCAGGCCCAGCAGATGCAGGAAAAGATGCAGCAGATGCAGGCGGGGCTGGAGAGCATGGAGGTCACCGGCGCCGCCGGCGGCGGCATGGTCACGGTGACCATGAACGGCAAGGGCGCGGCGCGGCGCGTTGCGGTCGACCCGTCGCTGCTGGCGGGCGACGAGAAGGAGGTGCTGGAGGATCTGCTGGTCGCCGCCTTCAACGACGCGCGGGCCAAGCTCGACGCGCATGTCAAGGAGAAGACCGCCGAGATCATGGGCGGCCTGCAGCTGCCGCCGGGCCTCAACCTGCCGATCTGAGGCGGCGCGGCCGGGCCTGTCGATGAACGAGATCGAACGCCTGATCGCGCTGCTGGCGCGGCTGCCCGGGCTGGGGCCGCGCTCGGCCCGGCGGGCGGCCCTGGCGCTCATCAAGCGGCGCGAGAGCCTGATGGAGCCGCTGGCAAAGGCGCTGCAGGACGCGGCGGCGAACATCCGCAACTGTTCTGTGTGCGGCAATCTCGATACCGCGGATCCCTGCCATATCTGCACCGATGCGCGCCGCGACGCGACGTTGCTCTGCGTCGTCGAGGAGGTCGCCGATTTGTGGGCGCTGGAGCGCACCGGCGCCTACAAGGGACGCTACCACGTGCTCGGCGGCACGCTGTCGGCGATCGACGGCGTCGGGCCGGACGATCTGCGGATTCCGGCGCTGGTCGAGCGGGTGTCGGC
This sequence comes from Rhodospirillales bacterium, assembly GCA_020356105.1. GTDB lineage: Bacteria > Pseudomonadota > Alphaproteobacteria > UBA8366 > JADFVY01. Next base: position 1,709,094 of record CP070634.1, read on the forward strand.
CGCGGGGATCGACGAGGTGGTGCTGGCGACGAACCTGACCGTCGACGGCCAGACAACGGCCCACTACATCACCGAGCGGCTGGCGCCGACCGGCGCCAGGGTAACCCTGCTGGCGCACGGCGTGCCGGTCGGCGGCGAGCTCGACTATCTCGACGACGGCACCCTGACCGCGGCGCTGCGCGCCCGCCGCGCGCCGGAGGGGTAGGCGAAATGAACCACAGAGACACAGAGGCATAGAGAGGACTGTGTTTCTGCGCGTTGCCCGCCGTGATGTTCGCCAGGAAATTGAATGAAACCCGCTCAGAAATTGCAGTCCCGCGCAGGAATGAAGCGTTTTCGATTTTCTCCGCTGCCTCTGGGCCTCTGTGTCTCTGTGGTTAGTTTTCGGAACCGTCCAAGATGAAACGCGTCCTGTTCGTCTCGATGATCGGCCAGCCCGGGCGCTACGACCCGGCGGTCTATGAGGACCAGCCCGGCGGCGACAACGAGGTCCACTGGGTGTTCCTGCAGCTGCGCGATCTCGGCCTCGCCGACCGCATCGCCTATAGCGGCGTCTTCGTGTGCCGCGGCGAGGCGCTGCCGGACCCGGACGCCGCCGACGCGGTGATCCTCGGCGGCAGCTATCATTCGGTGCATGACGACCTCGACTGGCAGCATGCAACGCGGCGCTGGCTCAAGGACTACCGGGATACCGGCCGGCCGCTGCTGGCGATCTGCGGCGGCCACCAGATGGTCTCCGAGATCGAGGGCGCGCCGGTTCGCCCACTCGCCGGCGGCGCGAGGCTCGCCGGCACGCTGCCAGTGCGGCTGACCGCTTCCGGCCGCGACCACCTGCTGTTCGCCGGCTACCTCGCGACGCCCGAATTCCACTTCGCCAACGAGGAGCACGTCGCCGCGCCACCCGCGGGCGCCACCGTGCTCGCAACCGGGGACGGCCTGCCCTGCGCCGCGCTCGACCATGGCGGCTTGTGGTACTCGGTGCAGTTCCACCCCGAGGCGACGGCCGAATCGCTGGCCGTCTCGTGGCGGCGGACCCATCCCGAATTCGCCGGGAACTACCGGAGGCTGGCCGATGGCAATCTGTTACTTGGGAATTTCCTCGCCGGCACCGGCATCGTCTGACCGGCGGGGCGGTGGTGCGACCTCACCCTTCGAGACGGGCCTGACGGCCCTCCTCAGGGTGAGGGCACAGGTGCTGGAGCCTCATGCTGAGGAGGCTGCTGCCGCAGCCGTCTCGAAGCATCAGGTCGCGCCAGCGCGCGCAGCGGCTCAGTCCTCGGGCTCGCCCTGCCACAGCATCTCGTAGCCGAGCTCGTAGGTGTCGTCGCACAGCTCCGCGAGAGCCGCGAACTTCTCCTTGAAGACCTTGTCGGCGTGGGAGTGCTCGTGCTGCTCGAACGATTTCCAGTAGGTGACGATCAGGAGGTGGTCGTCGACCGTCTTGCTGTCGTCGAACGAACCCTCCTCGGACACGAAGCCGGTGTACTTGAACACCTGGCCGGCGATGAAGCCGCCCTCCTCGTTGCCGTAGGTGTTCTTGACGACGTTGCACATCTCGCCCAGCACGAGTTCGGCATCGTCGACGGTCACGCCCTCCTTCAGCTTGACGACGTTGCTCAGCACCACGGCGCCGAACGGGATGGTGATCGGCTGAAACATGAACGCTCCTCTCTGTCTGCCCCGAATATAAGAATTTTCTGAAATATAGGGGCGGACCGGCGCGGGGCAATATCCCGGCCGCGGGAAAAATCTGGACTATCGCGTGACCGATGGCAGCGGCCGGCCGCTGCGGCGCGGCGCTACTCCCGCTCGCCCTTGTCGAAGGCGAGCGCAAGCTTTGGCGCGGCCGCCTGCTCGATGCTGTCCTCCGACGCCTCCACCTTGTCGAGCTCCATCTCCTCGATGCGCTCGGCCCGGCGGGCGACCTTGCCGGCCGAGACGCGGATCTCGCGGATGTCCTTCTCGGCGAGGCCGAAATGCTTGTCGAGATTGTCGACGCGCTGGCTGAGCCGGTCGACGTCCTTGGCCATCTTGCCGACCTCGGCCAGGATCAGCCCCGCCTGCTCGCGCATCTGGGCGTCCTTGAGAACCGCGCGAATCGTGTTCAGCGTCGCCATCAGGGTGGTCGGCGAGACGATGTAGACGCGCGCCTTGTGCGATTTCTGGATGATCTCGGGCAGCTCGGCGTGGAGCTCCGCATAGACCGCCTCCGACGGCAGGAACATCAGCGCCGAATCGGCGGTCTCGCCCGGCACGATGTAGCGCCGGGCGATGTCGTTGACGTGTTTCAGCACGTCGGTCCCGAAGGTCTTGCGCGCCGCCGCCCGCGTGCCGTCATCCTTGGCCGCGCGCAGCGCATAATAGCTTTCCAGTGGGAACTTGGCGTCGACGGCGATGGCGCCCGGCGGGCTTGGCAGGTCGAGCAGGCAGTCGGCGATCCGGCCGTTTTCGAGCTTCGCCTGGAACCGGTAGGCCGAGGGCGGCAACGCGCTTTTCACCTGGTCTTCCAGCTGCACCTCGCCGAAGGCGCCGCGCGCCTGCTTGTTGGACAGCACGTCCTGCAGGCTGACCACCTGCTGCGACAGCCGGGTGATGTTCTCCTGCGCCGCCTTGATGGCGCCGAGCCGCTCGCGCAGATCGTTCATCGTGGTGGCGGTGCGGGTCGTCTGCTGCTGCAGCGAATCGCCGAGCCGGCGCGAGACGTCGCCGAGCCGTCGGTCGACCATCTCGGTGAGCGCCCGCTCCTGCGCCTGCAGGCGCTCGGCCATGCGGTCCTGGGCCATGACGTGCTGCTCGGCGATCTGGCTGATCCGCGCGGCCAGCGCGCCGGTGCTGCTGCTCTGCCCGCGCAGCACGAGGACCGCCAGGAGCAGAACGCCGAGCACCGCCAGAAGGCCGGCGCCGAACGCGATCAGCACGACGGGATCGACTTGTTGCAAGACACTCATTGCGCGGTCCTTTTCGCGAATCGGCGGGAGTCTAGCACGGCGGCGCGGCGCGTGTGAATCGGGTTGCCTTGACGTCGGCCCCGTTTGACCATACCTGTCATGCGACGTTTCAGAACAACTCGGCACAACCGATTCGAGACATGGCCATCCTGCCGATCATCGTTGCGCCCGACCCGCGGCTAAAGGCGGCCTGCGCCCCGGTGCCCGAGGTCGACGCCAAGGTCGCGCGGCTGATGGACGACATGCTCGAGACGATGTACGCGGCGCCGGGCATCGGCCTTGCGGCGCCGCAGGTCGGCGTGCACAAGCGCGTCATCGTCGTCGACACGGCCAAGCCGGACGAGGCGGCGCGGCCGCTCAAGCTCGCAAATCCGGAGCTGATCGCGACCTCGGACGAGGTGAAGTCCTGGGACGAGGGCTGCCTGTCCCTGCCCGAGCACTATGCCGAGGTCGTGCGCCCGGCGCGCGTCGCGGTGCGCTATCTCGACGAGCACAACAAGAAGCGGGAAATCGAGGCCGACGGCGTGCTTGCGGTGTGCCTGCAGCACGAGATGGACCATCTCGACGGCGTCCTGTTCGTCGACCACGTCTCGGCGCTGAAACGCAACATGATCCTGCGCAAGCTGCGCAAGGCCAAGAAACTGGGAACCCTGGCGGCCGAATAAATCGTTTGCGTTTCGCACCGGATTCTCCTTTGTTCCTGTGCGCGCGCGTCTCGTCGGGCGAATCCGTGCGGACGACGCAGTTTTCGCCATTGCAAGACGCGCGGCGCCGCGGCAATCCGGAACCGCGGGACGGCCGGATGGCTTTGCCTGCGGCACGCGATGACGCCCGTTCGTTGCGCGCGGACGTCTCGAGGATGAGGCGGATTTGGAGAGATAGTATCGTGGGAGACGCTTCCAGCCTCGGATCGCCATGACCTATCGGATCGTCTTCATGGGCACGCCGGAATTTGCGGTACCGGCCCTCGCCGCGCTGAGCGAGGCCGGGCACGAGATCGCCTGTGTCTACACCCAGCCGCCGCGACCCGCCGGGCGCGGCAAGCGCGCGCGGATCTCGATGGTCCATGCCTTCGCCGCGCTGAACCGGATCCCGGTGCGGCACCCGGAGACCTTGCGCGATGCGGCGTCACAGGCGGAGTTCGCTTCGCTCGAGCCGGATCTGGCGGTGGTCGCGGCGTACGGGCTGATCCTCCCCGAGCCGGTTCTGGCGGCGCCGCGCCACGGCTGCCTCAACATCCACGCCTCGCTGCTGCCGCGCTGGCGCGGGGCGGCACCGATCCAACGGGCGATCCTCGCCGGCGACCGGGAGACGGGCATCACCATCATGCGCATGGACGAGGGCCTGGATACCGGCCCGATGCTGCTGCAGGAGCGCGTGCCGATCGGCCCCGATACCGACGCCGGCGAACTGCACGACACGCTGGCCGCGCTCGGCGCCGAGATGATCGTCGAGGCGCTCGACCGGCTGCGCGCCGGCACCCTGACCGAGACGCCGCAGCCCGCCGACGGCGCCACCTACGCCACCAAGATCGACAAGGCGGAAACCCGCATCGACTGGACCCGCCCGGCGACCGAGCTGGTGCGCCAGGTCAACGCCTTCTCGCCGGCGCCGGGGGCGTGGTTCGAGATCGACGGGGAGCGTATCAGGGTCCTGTCGGCCGAGGCGAGGGCCGGCGACGGCGATCCCGGCACCGTGCTCGACGAGCGGCTGACCGTCGCCTGTGGCGACGGCGCGCTGCGCATTCTCGGCCTGCAGCTGGCGGGCAAGACCGCGATGGCCGCCGAATCGTTCCTGCGGGGCCACACCGTGCCGCGCGGCACTGTGCTGGCATGAGCCGCTGGCGGGTTACCCTCGAATACGACGGATCCGGCTTCGTCGGCTGGCAGCGCCAGGACAACGGCCTCTCGGTGCAGCAGGTTCTGGAGGAGGCGGTGGCCGGCTTCGCCCAGGAGCGGGTCACGCTGTTCGCCGCCGGGCGCACCGACAGCGGTGTGCACGCGCTCGGCCAGGTCGCCCATTTCGACCTTCAGAAGAAGACCGACGCGCTGACGGTGCGCGATGCGCTCAATTTTCACTGCAAGCCGCATCCGGTGGCGGTGCTGGCGGCGGAAACGGTTCCGGACGACTTCCACGCCCGCTTCTCGGCAACGCGGCGCCATTATCTCTTCCGCATCCTCAATCGCCGCGCGCCGCCGGTCCTGGACGCCGGGCGGGTGTGGCACGTCCCGGCGCCGCTGGATGCGGCGGCGATGCACGCGGCGGCGCAGCTGCTGGTCGGCCAGCACGATTTCTCGAGCTTCCGGGCCGCCGAATGCCAGGCCGAGTCGCCGGTCAAGACGCTCGATGCGCTGACCGTCAGCCGCATGGCCGAGGAGATCCACGTCACCGCGGCGGCGCGCTCGTTCCTGCACAACCAGATCCGTATCCTCGCCGGCACGCTCAGGCTGGTCGGCGAGGGCAAGTGGCCGACCGGGCGGGTGCACGATGCGCTCGAGGCGCGCGACCGATCCGCCGCCGGCCCGACGGCGCCGCCCGCGGGGCTTTACCTGGCGAAGGTCGACTACTGACGATTTGTCGGCTGGCGCTCCGCGCGCGGAGACCCGGCTGGCTTGGCGCCGGCGCGCGTCAGCAGGTCGAATGGAACAGCCCGCCGACCGGACCCTCTGCCGCCAGGGCATTGTAGCGTTCGACGGCCTGCTCGGTCTGCAGGACCTCGACGGCAACGCCCTTGCGGGACAAGAGATCGAGGGTCTCGGGACGGGTCTGCAGCCGCTCGTAAACGCCCTTCGACAACACCACCGTCTCGGCGCCGTGCGCCAGCAGCTCGACAACGTCGGCCGGCTGGATGCCAGGCACGTGATGCGTGCCCGTCTCGCCCCAGTCCCACTCGCGTCCACCGCCGGGCCACAGCTTGGCGTCACGGAACACCCGGCCATCGCCGGTCTCGATCCGGCCCCAAACAAAGTGCGCAATTCGCGGCGAAACGGGCCTGTCTCGCGGCATGGCGACGCGCTCCTGCGTCGTTGAGGCCGCCCCATGGTAGGCCGCGCCGGATCGATGGCGCAAGACATGCGAAGGCCCGGCACGCCGCGCGGCCGGGCCCGACGGACCGGTTTCCGTGGTCCTAGAGGGCGGTGGCCAGGATCACCGCCTTGATGGTGGTGACGAACATGAACTCCACCGCGACCAGCAACGCCGCCATCCCGCTATTGACGCCGAGCGCGTGCCGCAGCACGAACCAGTGGTAGCTCCACAGCACCAGCAGGACGGTCAGTGCCACGGCCTCGGCCGCGTGCGGCGGGACGAGCCCGGCGAAATGCAGGGTCACGAAGAGCAGCCCGACCAGGACATAGGTCACCCGCATCCAGTTGTAAGCGGCGATGTAGCGGAAGAAATTGCCGTCGCAGGTTCCCAGATACGGCGTGATGCGGTCGAGCACCAGCGGCCAGGCGACGAACCAGCACAGCACGAAGATGCAGAACTCGGCGACGGTTGCGTTGAACAGGCCGGCCTCGCCGGCGAGCACCGCGAAATTCCGAACGTCGTCGGACGGGTTGAGGAACTCGATCGTCGTGCCGATCATGTAGAGCGGCAACACGATCAGGGCGGCCCAGTATGACTTGACCGCCGCCAGGTAGGTGTTTTCGAGCAACATCGCCGCGCGCTTGTCGCGAACGAACATGAACCACGCGGCAAAGAGACCGCGGGTCGCTTCCTCAACTGTAATGATATACGCCACGATCGTGATTCCCGGTCCGGTGTGTTTTGCGGATTTTCGAAAATCCTATAGGGAAATCGTTACCAACCTCCTAACGAGCGGCAAAAACCGCGCCGCTAAGCGACCGTGGCGGTGCTGACGACCTCGATGAGGACCGACAGGCTGAACTGCGCCGCGACGAGAACCGCCGCGAGTCCGCCGTTGACGTCGAGCGCCCGGCGCAGAATGAACCAGTGATAGATCCACATCACGGTCAGGACGGCCAGGCTGATCAGGGACATCGCCCGCTTCGGCGCGACGCCCGAACAATCGATGACGGCATAGAGCAGCGTCAGAATGACGACGACCGTGGCCGACCAGTTGTAGGCGGCAAGATAGCGGAAATAATGTCGCCCGGCGCCGAGAAACCCGGCCAGCCAGTGCATGAGAACGGGCCAGGCAGTCCAGCCGATCACATAGAAGACGGCGAGCACGGTGAGGGTTCGCGCGAGACCCGCCTTCTCGACGAGCACGCCGAAATTGCCGGGTGCCGCGCTCGCTGTTGCGTGCTGCAGCGCCCAGATCGCCACGGTCGGCGGTAGGATGAGCGCGGCGCACCAGAAGGATTTCCTCGCGCCGGCGCGGCTGTCGTCCAGCAGGGCGACCGCCTGGGCGTCGCCCAGGAAGAGGCGCCAGGCGACGAACACACCGGTCGTCAGCTCGTCGAGTGTGATCGGGCGACCCATGTCGCGTTGCTCTCCGCCGGATGCTGTGGAGGACCGCGCCATGATACGGGGCACCGGTTACCCGTCCGCTAACGCCGCGGTCGCGTCCGGGCGACCTGCGGATCAGCTCGCGAAGAAGCGCTCCAGCACCGCCGCGTAGATCTCGGTGAGCGCCTCGATATCGGCGACCGCCACGTGCTCGTCCACCTTGTGCATGGTCTGTCCGACGAGGCCGAAATCGAGCACCGGGCAGTGATCCTTGATGAACCGTGAATCCGAGGTGCCGCCGGTCGTGCTCAGCGCCGGCCGGCGGCCCGTGACCTCGGCCACCACATCGGCGACGAGATCGCTGAACGGGCCCGGCGGGGTGTAAAAGGACTCGCCGGTGACCGATATCTCGAGGTCGTACGCCGCGCCGTCGGAAGCGGCATCGAGACGTTGCTTCAGGAGGTCGGCCACACCGTCGGAGGTGTGCAGGTCGTTGAAGCGCACGTTGAACGCGGCCTGCGCTCTGCCGGGGATGACGTTGGTGGCGGTGCCGCCGGTCTCGATCTTGGTGACCTGGATGGAGGTCGGCTGGAAATGCGTCGATCCCGAATCCAGGGGTTCGGCGATCAGGGCGTCCAGCATCGCGACCAGCCGGTGCGCCGCGTTGTCGGCGAGCTGCGGATAGGCGGAATGGCCCTGCACGCCATGGACCGTCAACGCCGCATTGAGGCTGCCGCGGCGACCGATCTTGATCATCTCGCCCAGCATCTCGGGGTTGGTCGGCTCGCCGGTGATGCAGGCATCGAGCCGCTCTTCGCGCTGGGCCAGCCATTTGAGCATCTTGGCCGTGCCGTTGATCGCCGGCCCCTCCTCGTCACCGGTAATCAGGAGGCTGATCGAGCCGGCGGGTGGCCCCTTGGCGAGATGGCGTTCGGCAGCAGCGACGAAGCAGGCGATCGCGCCCTTCATGTCGGCCGCGCCGCGGCCCCAGACCGCACCGTCGCGCAGCTCGCCGGAGAACGGCCCGGCGCTCCAGGCATCCTCCGGGCCGGTCGGCACCACGTCGGTGTGCCCGGCAAAGCACAGGTTCGGCGCTGCCTCGCCGATCCGGGCATAGAGGTTGTCGACGTCCGGCGTGCCTTCCTGCGAGAATTTGAGCCGCTGGCAGATAAAGCCCAGCCCTTCGAGGACATCCTGCAGCAGGTCGAGCGCGCCGCCTTCCTCGGGCGTCACGCTGGGGCAGCGGATCAGCTCGCGGGTCAGTTCAACCGGGTCGATCATGGGCACCGGACCTGTACAAAGCAGCACATCCTCATCCTGAGCCTGTCGAAGGATGTGTCACTCGGCCGGTGTCGGCGAGCAGCCGGACTCGATGCCGGTTGGCATGAAACGGAAAGTGCTTCTGCCCGTGGCCGCTCCCCGCCGACACATCCTTCGACAGGCTCAGGATAAGGCACAGGTGGAGAGAGAACCGGCACCGCCCTAATCCCGCAGCAGATCGTTGATCGAGGTCTTCGACCGCGTGCGCTCGTCGACGCGTTTTACGATCACGGCGCAATAGAGGCCCGGTCCCGGCGCGCCGTCGGGCAGCGGCTTGCCGGGCATGGTTCCAGAGACAACCACGGAATAGGCCGGCACCCGGCCCGTGAACACCTCGCCCGAATTACGGTCGACGATCTTGGTCGAGGCGCCGAGATAGACGCCCATCGACAGGACCGAGCCCTCCTCGACGATGACGCCCTCGGCGACCTCGGCGCGGGCGCCGATGAAGCAGTTGTCCTCGATGATCACCGGCTCGGCCTGCAGCGGCTCGAGCACGCCGCCGATGCCGGCGCCGCCGGAGATGTGGCAGTTCCTGCCGATCTGCGCACAGGAGCCGACCGTCGCCCAGGTGTCGACCATGGTGCGGGCGCCCACCCAGGCGCCAATGTTGACGTAACAAGGCATCAGCACGGCGTCGTGATCGATGAATGCGCCCCGCCGCACCGTGGCGATCGGCACGAC
>CP070634.1:1718558-1804523 GCA_020356105.1 Rhodospirillales bacterium
GAACCGCCAGGCCGATTGGCTGAACACCAACGGCGCGATCACGGTGACGATCGAGGGTCATTGCGACGAGCGCGGCACGCGCGAATACAACCTTGCGCTGGGCGAGCGGCGTGCGGCTTCGGCCAAGCAGTACCTTGAGAGCATGGGCATCGGTGGCGGCCGTTTGGAAACGGTCAGCTACGGCAAGGAGCGCCCGGCGGTCCTCGGCTCTAACGAGGCGGCCTGGGCTCAGAACCGTCGCGCCGTCATGGTCGTGCGCTCGGGCGAGCTGTCCTGATTTGACAAGACCATCTGCGCAAGCGGCTCCGGCCTGCGGCCGGGGCCGCTTGTTGCGTTCGGCTCCGGCAACGCCATATTCTTGCCGAAGATAAAGCATAGGTTTTGCGCATGAATATGCATGCGAGATGCGACTGTGTTGACCGCGGCCGCCAGATCGCGGCCCGCAGGCGTCGCGCTTGTGCGGCCATTCTGGTCCCGTTCGCTGCGGTGCTTGCCGTCTCGGCGGTCTCCGGCACGGTATCGACGGCACGAGCGCAGGACGCGAACCTCATGCGCCAGGTGGAAAGGCTGCGGAAGGACCTGAACGACCTTCAGCGATACGTTTACCGCGGCGGCGGGACCCCGGCTGCCGCCGCGACGGCCGGCGATACGGTCGGCACCGATGTCGCGGCCCGAATGCAATTGCAGATCAGTAAGATGCAAGAACAGCTCCGTTCAATGAACGGTCGTGTCGAGGAAATACAGCATCGGATCTCCGTCCTCGAGCAGAGGCTGGACCGGATGGCCGACGATCTTGAGATCCGATTGCAACAGATCGAGGACGCGGTCGCCACCGGTGGCGGGGGTAAGCCGCTCGCCGCGCCGGCCGGTGTGGCGGGTGGCGCCGCAGCCGGCGGCGCCGTGTCGACCCAACCGCCCGCATCGCCGGCAGCGCTGGGGTTGCCGGCTGACGCATCGGCGCGCGAACAGTATGATTTCGCCTTCGATCTCCTGAAGAAGCGGGATTACGGTGGCGCCAGCGTCGCTCTGCAAGCGTTTCTCGACAAGAACCCCGATGATCCCTTGGCCGGGAATGCGATTTATTGGCTGGGCGAGACCCATTACGTGCAAAAGGAATACAAGACCGCGGCCAAGGTCTTCCTCGATGGCTATCAGAAGTACCCGACGGGTGCGAAAGCGCCCGACAACCTTCTGAAACTTGGCATGTCGCTTGCGGCCTACGGCGACACCGGCAGTGCCTGCAAGACCTTCAGCAAGCTGCTGTCGACGTTTCCGCAAGCGCCGGTCCGCATCACCAAGGCGGCCAAGAACGAGCAGAATAAGCTGAACTGTAACTGAGTTGGAAATGTCGGCGCATTCCCCTGTTGCGCCCGAAGAGTTTGCGGCCGCGATGGCCCGGCTGGGCCCTTACGAGACCGCGCCACAGGTTGCTGTCGCGTGTTCCGGTGGGCCGGACAGCATGGCATTGGCTTTGCTTGCGAACGACTGGGCGCGGTCGTGCGGCGGCGCGATGACCGCGCTGATCGTCGACCATGGTATGCGGCCCGATTCGGCGGTCGAAGCCAGGACGGTCGCCGGCTGGCTCGGCGAGGCCGGCGTTCCGACTGTTATCTTGACATGGCGCGGTCCCAAGCCGACGCGGGACCGGCAGGCAGCGGCACGGCGCGAGCGATACGCCCTGATGCGGCAATGGTGCCGCGAGGCTGGAGTGTTGCACCTGTTGTTGGGCCATCATCGGGAAGATCAGGCCGAGACGGTTCTGCTGCGCCTTGCGCGCGGCAGCGGTGTCGATGGTCTTGCGGGCATGACGTCGGTGCTGGAAGTCGCGGATGTCAGATTGCTGCGACCACTTCTCGAGCTGCCCAAACAGCGCCTGCTAGCGTTTCTTGCGGGCGCGCGGCGACCCTATGTGCAGGATCCGTCCAACGAGGATCACGGGTTTGCGCGCGTCCGAATGCGCCGAATGGTCCCGGCCCTCGCGGCCGAAGGACTCACCGTCGCGCGCCTTTCGGCGACAGCACACCGTATGGCGCGCGCGCGGACAACTCTGGAACTGGATACCACCCGGCTACTGTCGCGCGTCGCAGCGGTCTACCCGGAAGGCTATGCCGATTTTTGCGCGACCCAAATGTGCGCGGCGCCCGAGGAGGTCGGCCTACGGGCATTATCGCGGCTCCTGACCTGTATCGGAGGCAGCGCGTACGGGCCCCGTCTCGAGCGCCTGGAGCGGCTATACCATTGGCTCGCCGACGCGCACAGTTCGGGGTCGGGCCGAACGCTGGCCGGCTGCCGCATCGCCCGCCACCGCGATCGTTTCGGCGTGTATCGGGAGTCGAACGCCATCGAGGGCCCGATTGCCGCCGATGACGGCGTAATCTGGGACGGTCGGTTCAGATTTTCGGCACGCCGCAAACTTTCTCGAAATGTTCGGATCGGTAGACTTGGACGCCTGGGATGGGACCAAGTTGTCGGGGCATGTCCGGAACTGAGGCATCGATCGCTGCCGGCCCCGGTGCGCACTGCGCTGCCCGCCCTCTGGGCCCTTGACGAGGTGATCGCGGTACCCCACTTGAGATATCGACGGGATAAAAGAGGTCCGAGAGGTACGGCGCTTTCCCTAGTGGCCTTCTTGCCGGCGCGAGCGCTGAGCATGGCTGCCTTCGAGCGCTAACCGTTTGACGGGGTTCACGAAAGTGCCGATTTCCGTTATCCTGTGGCCTTCAGCATCGCCGAGCCGGGGCGCTGCAGGGTGGGGTCGAGCCGGTGGAAAGGGATTTCTAAATTTAACTTGTTCAGCCGAAATCTTGCAGTTTGGATCATTATTATTGTCCTCCTGGTCGCACTCTACAGCGTCCTGGGTGAGAATACCGCCCAACGGTCGGACAGCGAAATTCCCTATTCGGTCTTCATTGCCGACGTCGAGAGCGGCAACGTCAACGACGTCGTCATCAAAGGCAACCGGATTTCCGGGCATTACAAGGACGGTCAGCAGGAATTCTTCACCCGGGCGCCGGAAGCCGATTCCGGACTGATTCCATTGCTCCGCGAGGGTGGCGTGCTGTTCAAGGTCGAAGAGAGCGACGATGGATCGCGATCGCTATTCGACATCGTGATCTCATGGTTCCCGTTCCTCCTGCTGATCGGCGTGTGGATCTTCTTCATGCGCCAGATGCAGGGTGGCGGCGGAAAGGCCATGGGGTTCGGCAAATCGCGCGCCAAACTGCTGACCGAGAAATTCGGACGGGTCACCTTCGATGATGTCGCCGGTATCGATGAGGCGAAGGTGGAGCTGGAGGAGGTCGTGGATTTCCTGCGTGATCCCCAGAAATTCCAACGGCTTGGCGGCAAGATTCCGAAGGGCTGCCTCCTGGTCGGACCGCCGGGAACCGGCAAGACCCTGCTGGCGCGGGCGATCGCCGGCGAGGCCAACGTCCCGTTCTTCACGATCTCAGGGTCGGACTTTGTCGAAATGTTCGTGGGCGTGGGTGCCTCGCGCGTTCGGGACATGTTCGAGCAGGGCAAGAAGAACGCCCCCTGCATCATTTTCATCGATGAAATCGATGCCGTTGGCCGGCATAGAGGCGCAGGCCTCGGTGGCGGTAACGACGAGCGCGAGCAGACTCTGAACCAGTTGCTTGTCGAAATGGACGGGTTCGAGGCCAATGAGGGCGTGATCCTGATTGCCGCCACCAACCGGCCTGATGTTCTCGATCCGGCATTGTTGCGTCCGGGCCGCTTCGACCGGCAGGTCGTCGTGCCCAATCCGGATATCCTGGGCCGGGAGAAGATCCTCAAGGTGCATTTGCGCAAGGTTCCGTTGGCGCCGGACGTCAATCCGCGGACGATCGCCCGCGGCACGCCCGGGTTTTCCGGAGCGGATCTCGCCAACCTCGTGAACGAGGCCGCCCTGCTGGCGGCGCGCAAGAACCGTCGCGTGGTGACCATGCAGGATCTCGAAGACGCCAAGGACAAGGTGCTGATGGGAACCGAGCGCCGTTCGATGGTGATGAGCGACGAAGAAAAGCGGCTCACCGCCTATCACGAGGCGGGTCATGCCATAGCAGCCCTCCATTCGCCGGCGTCGGACCCGATACACAAGGCGACGATCATTCCCCGCGGGCGCGCGCTCGGCATGGTCATGCGGTTGCCCGAGCGCGACGAGTACTCGATGGCTCGGGACAAGCTCCACGCCAATCTCGTCGTTGCGATGGGCGGCCGGATCGCCGAGGAGATGATTTTCGGCTACGACAAGGTGACGACCGGCGCTTCGGGGGATATCGCCCAAGCCACACGCATCGCCCGAAATATGGTTACGGTTTGGGGGATGAGCGACAAGCTGGGTCCGCTGCGTTACAACGAGGACCAGGAAGAGATCTTCCTCGGGCACTCGGTCACCCAGACCAAGAACGTATCGGGCGCCACCGCGAAATTGATCGATGAAGAGGTGCGCCGCATCGTCGACGAGGCCTATACGACCTGCGAGAAGATTCTGAATGAACAAAAGGACCAGTTGGTCGCGTTGGCCGAGGCATTGCTCGAATATGAAACCCTGACCGGCGAGGAAATCGAGGCGGTGGCACGTGGTGAATCGATCGTCCGCCCGGAGGACGACAGTCCAACGCCAAACGGCGCAAAATCGTCGGTGCCCAGTTCCGGCAAGCTTGGAATCGATCCCAACCCGAAACCGCAGCCGGAAAGCTGACCCCAGCGGCGTTGACGTAGAGACATGGCCGCCGCGTTTTGAACGTGGCGGCCTGCTTTATGGCGCGGTTCGATCGGTCCGGTCGGGATACTGTTACGCGACACGGGTATCCGACAGGGGCCGGGCGACGACCTGCCGCTCTCCGGATATTCGGACGGGATTGCTGCCATGGATGTTTTTCTTTGGTATTAATTGTCTATTCACACGCAATGTCTTAAATACCCTGTTCGCAAGGCTGGTCGCGAAGTCGTGAACCAGCGCTCGGACGGGTCACGGGGTAACAATGGCGCGAAAGCTGTTCGGGACCGATGGCGTGCGAGGTCTCGCCAATACGGAGCCGATCACGCCGCAAACCGTTCTGCGGTTGGCGACGGCCGTGGGCCATCGCTTTCGACGCGGCGAGCATCGTCATCTTGTCGTGATCGGTAAGGACACGCGGCTCTCCGGTTACATGCTGGAGCCGGCTCTTACGGCTGGCTTCGTTTCCATGGGCATGGATGTCGTCCTCGTCGGTCCGTTGCCGACACCGGCCCTCGCGGTTCTCACGAGGTCGCTGCGCGCGGATCTCGGTGTCGTGATCTCGGCCTCGCACAACCCATATTACGATAACGGGATCAAACTGTTCGGTCCGGACGGCTACAAGCTGTCGGATGACGAAGAGCTTGAGATCGAGCGGCTGATGGATGACCCGGGCCTTCAGCCGGCGGAGCCGGCGGCCCTCGGGCGGGCGCGCCGTCTGGACGATGCGCAAGGGCGCTATATCGAGTATGTCAAACAGACATTTCCGCGCGGCCTGAGGCTCGACGGTTTGCGAATCGTCGTCGATTGTGCCAACGGGGCAGCGTACAAGGTCGCGCCGACGGTGCTGTGGGAGCTGGGCGCAGATGTCCTTCCAGTCGGGGTGGACCCGGACGGGACGAATATCAACAAGAACTGTGGCGCGACGGTACCGGAAACCGTTTCTGAACGGGTCGTGGCCGCCGGTGCCGACCTCGGCATCGCGTTCGATGGCGACGCGGATCGTGTGATAATCGCGGACGAGAACGGACGGATCATAGACGGCGACCAATTGATGGCCCTGATTGCCACGGACTGGCATGGGACAGGCCGGTTGCTTGGCGGCGGCGTCGTGGCGACGGTGATGTCTAACCTCGGATTCGAGCGGTATCTGGAGCGCCTGGGGCTGAAACTGATCCGAGCTGCCGTCGGTGACCGCTATGTCGTCGAGCTTATGAGATCGGGCTCGTATAATGTCGGCGGCGAGCAGTCGGGACATATCATTCTGTCGGATTACGGCACGACCGGAGACGGCTTGATCGCGGCGCTTCAATCGTTGGCGGCCCTGGTGATCAGGGATGAATCCGCGAGCGAGGTGCTGAGCGTCTTCGAAACTCTGCCGCAGATCCAGGAGAATGTCCGGTTCTCAGGCGAGGCGCCGCTCGAGAATCGACTGGTTCGCGAAGCGATCGCTGACGGCGAGAGCCTGCTGGGCACCGAAGGGCGGCTGGTCATCCGGAAATCTGGCACCGAACCGGTCATCCGGGTCATGGCCCAGGGGGCCGATGAGGTGCTGATCGGAAGTATTGTCCGCGATATCGTCGGTGCAATCGAGCAGGTATCCGGAACATGATCGAACATCATCCGCAGGATCGGGCGGCCGGTGAATTCGAGCCGTCGGAACAGCGGGAAACGCGGATGCAGGGCCGCGTGCTGGTTGTTGCGGGGTCTGATTCCGGCGGTGGCGCCGGAATTCAGGCGGACATCAAGACCGTGACGGCGCTTGGTGGCTACGCGATGACGGCCGTAACGGCGCTCACGGCGCAAAATACAGAAGGTGTCAACGGCATTGTCGAGACGTCGGCGGGCTTCATCGGCAAGCAGATGCGCCTCGTGCTGAAGGACATCGGCGCCGATGTGATCAAGATCGGTATGGTCCCGAACGAAGAGACGATCGAGTCGGTTCATTACACCTATATGGAATTTGCGCCAGACGTTCCGCTGGTGCTCGATCCGGTGATGATGGCCAAGGGTGGACACCCGCTGATCGACCGCGACGCGATTCACATGGTCCGCCAGCACTTCCTGCTAAATTCTTACATTGCGACGCCGAATATCCCGGAGGCAGAGGTGCTTACCGGGATGGAAATACACAGTCTCGATGACATGAAGCACGCGGCTGAGATCATGATCACCCTCGGCTGTCAGAGAACGTTGATCAAGGGTGGGCATTTCAAGCGCGGCGAGAGTGAGACAATCTACGATGTCTTGTTCGACGAGAATGGCGTCGAGGTCTTCGAGGACAGGCGGATCGACACGCCACACACGCATGGCACCGGCTGTACGCTTGCCTCGGCAATCGCCGTTTCGCTGGCGCAAGGTATGACCATCAGGGATTCGGTGATTCGTGCCCGTGCCTATGTTCGACAGGCGATCCTCACGGCGCCGGGCTTCGGCAAGGGTCATGGTCCGCTCAATCACGCCCATACCGTTGCCCCCTTTCATCCGGAGCGCAAAACCGAATAGCCTGTCAACGGCCGGACCTGACCGCGGATGGACAGGGACGGCAGCCCCGTCACCGGGCCGCATTGGCACGGTTGTCTTCGCCGGCTCACCGAGCTGTGCGGTAGGAGGCCAGGAAGCCGGAATCCGCAGTCGCCGCGGCGCCGCAGCTTGTCTTTGGGAGTGAACATGAGCGCGAGAGTGGCGGAGCCCTTGTTTGTCGTGGACGCGTTCACCGGGGACGGGCTTGCCGGGAACCCCGCCGGGGTATGTCCACTGAGTGCCTGGCCGTCAGACGCGACCATGCAGAGTTTGGCGTTCGAGCTGGCGTTGTCGGAGACCGCATTTTTCGCAGCGGACGGTCCGGACTCTTACCTGTTGAGGTGGTTCACGCCGGAGACAGAGGTCGACCTCTGCGGTCATGCGACCTTGGCCGCGGCCGCGGTGTTCTTCCGCACGATCGATCCCGCGGCTACGGTCGTTCGCTTCTCGACGCGCAGCGCCGGCGATCTTGCCGTTACCCGCAACGCCGACCTGCTTGAGCTCGATTTTCCGTCGCAGCCCGCTATACGACATGCGCAAGAGGGCCTGAGCGCAGCCCTTGGGGCCGCGCCGCTGGAGGCTCTGTCGATACCGGGGCGCATAAACATGGCCGTGTTCGGGGATGAGGGCACGGTGCGCGCAATTCGCCCGGACATGGCCCGGATTGCCGCCCTTGATGCACAGTTGCTGATCGCAACGGCGCCCGGCGCCGCCTGCGACTTCGTATCGCGCTGCTTCGCGCCACGGGCCGGAATTCCGGAAGACCCCGTAACCGGCAGCGCGCATACGATGCTTGTCCCCTACTGGTCAAAGAGGCTGGACAAGCCGCGCCTGCACGCCAAACAGATATCGGAGCGAGGCGGCGAACTGTTCTGCACCGACCGGGGAGACCGAGTGGGAATCGCCGGCCGAGCCACCATTCGAAGAGAGGGTCGAGTCGAGTTTGGCAGCATGCCGCCGCGATCCGAGCTTGCGCCGGTGTGATTGCACCGGACGGCCGATGCTGTCCGTCTGTTCCGCTGCCACGGTTCGTGCAGCCGGTCTCGATGGTGATCTGTTAAGGATGGACTTGCCCGGCGAGACGATGGTCCTGATGCTGACGGGCATCGCCATCGCGCGAGACGGATAAACACGTTAAGATGTCCGCTGGCTCTAGGAGACAAGAGCCCGGAGCCGGAGCCAGAGAACGCGGCCGAACGGCCCGCATTCGACGGTAGCGGCTCTTGCTGGGGCGACATGACGAACTCCGCCTAGCCCGATGATTACGGTCTATGACATCAAGACCGACCTGCCCCCGGAACAGTTCATCGATGTTCTGTTGCGCTCGGGCCTGGCGCCGCGCCGGCCGGTCGACCAGCCAAAGCGCATTGCCGCGATGCTTGCGAACGCCAATCTCCTGGTGACCGCACGAGATATCGAAGGGCAGCTGATCGGGGTGGCGCGGTGTCTGACCGATTATGCCTATGTGTGTTATTGCTCGGATCTCGCCGTCGACCGCAGATGGCAGGGTCAGGGTATCGGCCGCGAACTGATCCGGCGCAGCCGCGAAGCCGCGGGTGACGGTGCGACCTTTCTGTTGCTCTCTGCACCCGGTGTCGAGGATTACTACCAGAAATCGGGGTTCGAGAAGTTCGAGATGTGCTACGGAATTCGGCGAACGCAATAGATCCGGCGATGCGGATGGAAAAGGCCCTGGAAATCAATGTCGAGCCCGCGACGCGACCGGAGGATTTCGATATCGCGCGCGAGCTGCTTCGTGCATATGCCGAAGAAATGGGCTTCGATCTGTGTTTCCAGGATTTCAGCACGGAACTCGACAGCTTGCCGGATGTCTATGTGCCGCCCCTGGGAGAACTGTTGTTGTGCCGAGTCGGCGGTGCGCCGGCCGGCTGTGTCGCCACCCGCCGCTTCGCGCCCGGCGTGGCCGAGCTAAAGCGGCTCTATGTCCGGCCGGAATTCCGCGAGCTGAAAATCGGCCGCAACCTGACCTGGCTGGCGATGGGGATGGCGCACGAGGCGGGCTATGCATCGATCCGCCTGGAATCCGTTCCCGATCTCATGCCGACGGCGGTCGCAATGTACGAAAAGCTGGGCTTCGAGCGGTTGCCCTGCCCGCATGGCACCGATCCTCGCATCGTTTGTTACGTGCGTTCGCTCGCCGACCTTGTCTAGCCGGCGGATCGGAAATTGACCGCAAGAACCGGGTGGGCCGGAAGCGGCACCTGCGCCATATTCGCTGTGTCGAAGCAATCACTACGAGGTCGAAGCATTCCGATGGACGGGTTCAGGAATTGCCATCATCGGTCTGATCTTGGTCAACGGTCTCAAGGACGGGATTACGAGACGATATCGCCGGGCTCGGCAACACCGTTGGTACGGACGGCTCGATGGTCTCCTGCCGCGCGATAACGGCATCGATCGGGTAATGGCGAAAGGTGAGTCCGTGAACCGGTTCGGGAAGACTTGAGAGGAGGACGACGATCATGGAGACTGCCGCCATGCTGCCGAAAGACGAGAGCAGACCCGCGCTGCCGCAAAGCGGCGGAGCGGACGCTGCGCGGATCGCACGCACGCTCGACCGCCTGGCGTCGCGGTTTCCGGAACAGCCCTCGCTTGCCGAACTGGCGGTCGAGGCTGGTGTAAGCGCGCATCATTTCCAGCGGATGTTTACCCGCTGGGCAGGTGTCAGCCCCAAGAAGTTCCTGCAGCACCTCACGCTCGAGGCGGCAAAACAACGGCTTCGTCAATCGGCAAGCGTGCTGGACGCGGCCTACGACGCCGGCCTGTCCGGTCCCGGCCGGTTACACGATCTCTTCGTGACTTTCGAAGCGACGACCCCCGGCGAGTACAAGACGAGGGGCGAGGGGCTCACCATTGAGTACGGATTTCATGACAGCCCGTTCGGCGAATGCCTGCTGATGGTCACGGCGCGCGGCATATGCGGACTTGGATTCGTGGCGCCGGGCGAGCGCGACGCGGCCCTTGCCGTGATGTCGCGGGGTTGGGAGCGTGCCCGCATTCGCCGCGACGACGCAGCCACCGTCGTCTACATCCCACGCATCTTTGCCCGGCCCGGAGAGGTGCGCGCGCACGACGCATCTCCACTCAGGCTGTTCTTGCGCGGGAGCCGTTTCCAACTGAAGGTCTGGCAGGCATTGCTGACGATGCCGCCGGGAACATTGACCACCTACCAGGATCTGGCGCGACGGCTTGGCCTTCCCCGCGGTGCTGCGCGCGCAATCGGCAACGCCAACGGCGCCAATCCTGTCCCCTGGCTGATCCCGTGCCATCGGGTCATACGCAAGACGGGCGCGCTTGGTGGCTACGCCTGGGGCGAGGGGTGCAAGATGGCGATGATCGGATGGGAGGCGGTCGCCGCGGACGCCGCCCCTCACGGGTTATCGGCCCAAGGCTCCAGCCCGCCCCAGGCGATGAATGGCGGATTTTCGAAACCGGGCTTGCCGTAGGTAAGCGGATTTCCCTGCGCGTCCGTGACCTGGCCGCCGGCGGCCGCGAGGACGGCATGTCCGGCCGCAGTATCCCACTCCATCGTACGGCCAAACCGGGGATAGACGTCCGCCTCGCCGCCGGCGACCAGGCAAAATTTGAGGGAGCTCCCCGCGGTCTTGCGGCCGGCCACCGGATGCCCGCGCAACAGACGGTCGATCGCTTCGGGATCGCCGTGACGGCGGCTGGCGACTATGACCACACCATCGGTTGGCGCCGCGCGGATGTGAATTGAATTCGCCGATTGACCGTCGACGGCACGTGTCGCGCCGCCGCCGCTGACGCCCGTATAGGTGAGACCCAGGGCGGGTACGTGGACGACGCCGAGGACCGGCAGACGATCGACGATCAGCGCGATGTTGACGGTGAATTCATCATTGCGGCTCAGGAACTCGCGGGTGCCGTCGAGCGGATCGACCAGCCAGAACCGGCCGCCGGAGATATCGGGCAGGCGACCCTGCGATGCGGCCTCCTCGGCGACCAGCGGCGTGTTCGGCGAAATTCCCGCCAACCCGGCTTCGATAATCTCCTCCGCAGCCAAGTCCGCCGCGGTGACAGGGGATTCGTCGGCCTTCGTGTCGTGGTCGAAATCCGTGGCGTATATCTCAAGGATGGCGGCACCCGCGCGATGCGCGAGGGCGGTGATTTCAGGCAGAAGCCGGTCGAATTCGTTCATGCCAGGTCCTTAAGTCGAAATGCGAGGTGGCCGGTCCGCGAGAGCGAGCGGAAGAATCTGAGGCCGTGGTGCTTCAGGTCCTGCGGCGACACGGTCCAGTCGACCGTGTCAAGGCATTGGGTGATCGTCCGGTTCCCGTCAATGGTGCGGAAGATTGCGACCAAGGCCGGTGGCAATGTGATCGACGCGAGACGCGGGCTCGAGAGAATGGCCGGTTTTCCGTTGGCCGCGGGTTTAAGCGTGCAATCCCGCAGCAGCGGCACCGCACGGTCGGGCAACTCCGGGTCGTCGAAATCCACGCGATAGCTCTCCTGCGGGCGATCGGGACGGCAAACGCAGAAGTCGTGGCGTGATAGAAGGCCACCCAGCAGCTCCATGGCGCGCCAGCGATCGGCCTCGCTGAGCCGTTCGAGGCGTTGGTAGAGCGGGTGGTTCTCCGGGACACCGGCTTCCGGATAATAATACATCGGCTCCAGCCAGCCCTGAAAGACGAGCCCCGCATCTTCCGTCATCTCAATTACGTCGCCGACGGTAAAGGGACGATCCTGGCGGTGCAGGAACAGATCAACCAGTCCGGCATCGTGTTTCATGTCGGTCGAGCGCTCGGCATAGATGCGCAACGGATGTTTCGGCGGCAATAGCGGCAGGGTCGCCTTGACCAGCGCGACATCCTCCTCCGACTGTTCGGTCGCACCGACGATGCGGAACAAATCCTGCATCATGTATACCGCCATGCGACCATAGCGGCCGTAAAGCATGACGTAGATGACGCCGTCGCGCCGCAATACGCTGGCGAGCGCGCGCAGACCCGCAACCGGATCCTTCAGGTGATGCAGGACTCCGGAACAGGCAATGAAATCGAACTCGCGACCGAGGGAGCCCACCTCTTCCAACCGCATACGCTCGAGCGAGAGATTCTTGAGACCATGCTTGGCCTTTAATCTTTCTTCATGCGCCAGCGAAGCGGCGCTGATATCGATGCCGGTCACCCTGGCGGTCGGGTGCTGCAACGCGTCGGTGGCCGCCTGATTGGCTCCGCATCCGGCAACCAGGATGTCCAGGCCGTCACGGTAGCCCGTGGCCGGCCAGTACACATCGCCGTAGTCGCGTGGGTCGCCGATGCTGATGCCGCCGCCGGCGGCCCAAGCTTTGAGGTCATCGATCGGCTGGGGGTAAATCCAGCGTTCGTACTGACTGCGCACCTCGTCCGTCATGCCGCCTCCCTGATGGCGCGCCAGATTCGCTCCGATGTCGCCGGCATATCCAGCGCGGTCACCCCCACATCACGCAACGCGTCCAGCACCGCGTTCATGACCGCCGGTGGTGCGCCGACCGCGCCCGCTTCACCCGCGCCCTTCAGGCCCAGCGCGTTGGTGCGGCATGGGGCGTCCGTGTGAAAGGCAAAGTCGATATGCGGGAGATCGTCGGCCCGTGGCAGTCCGTAATCCATCAGCGAGCCGCTAAGAAGCTGCCCGTCGGTTCCATAGACGCAGGCTTCGTGCAATGCCTGCCCGACACCCTGGGCGACGCCGCCATAGACCTGGCCAGCCAACAGCAGCGGATTCAGGACGACGCCGAAATCGTCGACCGCCACGTAGCGTTCGATCGTGGTTCGACCCGTCTCCGGATCGATCTCGACTTCGCAGACATGGCAGCCGTTGGGGTAAGTATAGGATGTCGAGCCGTGCGTTGCTTCGCAGCCCAGACCGCAATGCTCGCTGCCGAGAACATCGGGCGCTTCAGCCGCAAAGGCCGAAATTTCCGCCAGAGTCGCCATGCGGTCTGTTCCCGCGATCGAGAACGCGCCATCGGCGAAGGTGATATCGGCGAGCGCCGCTTCCAGCTTCTCCGCCGCTAGTCGCTTGCCATTTTCAACCAGCTGCGCCACGGCCCGATCGCAGGCCACGCCGCCCACCGGCAGCGAGCGCGACCCGCCCGTGCCCGCACCGTCAATCACGCGATCGGTGTCGCCCTGAACGATCTGGATCTGGTCGAGGCCGATCCCCAGCCGGCCGGCAATGATCTGCGCGTAGGACGTGCGATGCCCCTGTCCATTGTCCTGCGTCCCGATGGCAAGCGTCACCATTCCATCGGGGGTCGCTCTGATGCGGGCAGTCTCTTGCGGTCCCGAACCGCAATTCTCGATATAGCTGGCAACGCCGAAGCCCCGCAGCATGCCACGCGATGCCGATTCGGCCTTGCGGGTGAGAAAGCCCTGCCGGTCGGCGCGCTGCAAAGCGTCCGTCAGGTTCCGCTCGAAGTCTCCCGAATCGTAAACTGCTCCGATCGCGGTGGTGAATGGCATAGCGTCAGCCGCGATGAAGTTGCGCCGCCGCAGCTCGGCCGGGTCGATACCGAGTTGGTGCGCCGCTGCGTCGATCGTCCGTTCCAGCAGATAGATCGCCTCGGGGCGCCCGGCGCCGCGATATGCGTCAACCGGTACGGTATTGGTAAATACGCCCGTCACGCGGACCGCGATCGCCTCCATGGCGTAGACGCCATTGTTCATCAACACGCTGCAGTCCGTTGGAATATAGGGAGCGAAGTTCGACAGATAGGCCCCCATATTGGCATAAGTGTGGACATGCAAGGCTAGGAATCGTCCCTCGCGGTCTACGGCGAGTTCGACCTCGTTGATCTGGTCCCGGGCATGATTGTCCGACAGAAAGCCGTCAGCGGTCCGCTCGGCGACCCACTTCACCGGTCGGCCCAGGTCACGCGCCGCCAGCAGCACCAGCGCTTGCTCGGCATAGAGAAAGATCTTCATCCCGAAGCCGCCCCCGACATCGGTCGTCACAACGCGGAACGCCGTTTCGGGCAAGCCGAAAATGTCAACCGCCAGCTGCCGGCGGAGGCTGTGCGGCCCTTGGCTCGGTGTGTAGAGAGTAAAGCGACCGTCGGTCCAGACCCCGATTGCGGAGCGCGGCTCCACGGGATTAACGATGATACGGTTATTTACAAGGCGCGTTCGCACGATACGTGCGGCCTTGCGAAAAGCGGCGTCGACACCGTCACGATCGCCTTTTTCCCATACGAAACTGATATTGTGCGGTGCTTCCTGGTGCAGCCGGACCGTGTCGGTCTCCAGCGCGGCGATCGGATCCGTGACCGCTGCCAGGGGCTCGTAATCAACGGTTACGGACTCGGCCGCATCTTGCGCCAGCGCGAGGTTCCGCGCGACGATAAAGGCGACCGGATCACCGACATGCCTGACCCTGCCGTCGGCAAGGATGGGGTGTGGCGGCAACGGTTGCAGGGAGCCGTCGGGTTGGGTCGCCGGGGCAAGGCAGCGAATGTTGCCAAGGCCAGCGCTGGCAATATCCTCGGCGGTGTATACCGCAAAAACGCCCGGCATTGCCCTGGCGCGCGATACGTCGATCGCGCGAATCTTTGCATGGGCATGGGGCGCGCGCAACACGTGTCCCCAGACTTCGTCGTCCAGCACGATATCGCTGGTATACCGACCGTGTCCGGTTAACAGGCGCTGATCCTCGACCCGCCGGATCGGTTGGCCAATCCCGAAACGATTCATCTCCTGTTACCCCGTCGCAACCGACCGCGGAGCGATGATAGGGCAGACCCCCCGGGGGCGGTCAATTCGATTGTGCCGGGGAAACCGCCGCCAACCGGGCCGCGCTCCGGCAAAGCAAAAAAAGGCCCCGGCGGATTGCTCCAGCCGGGGCAGGGCCGCAGGAAAGCGATACGCTGGAGACTGGCCCGCGTCTCCGCGATGTTCAGTTCTCGTCGAAAGCCTCTTCCCAAGTGCCGCGCGTGGACGCCCGCGAGTATTCTGTTGCCCGGTTCTCGAAGAAATTTGCATGCTCCACGCCATTGAGGATTTCATCGAGCCATGGCAAGGGGTTGCCGCTGATCTCAAACATGGCCGGAAGCGACAGCTGCATCAGGCGGCGGTCGGCGATATACCGGACATACAATTTGACCTCATCCGCCGTCAGTCCCTCGATGCCGCCCAATTCGAAGGCGAGGTCGATGAATGCATCCTCGTGATCGACGATGGTGGCGCAAGCAACGGTGAGATCGCGCCGCAATTCGTCCGTCCAGACCGCAGGGTTTTCCTCGATGAAAGCGTGGAAGAGGCGCACGGCGGAATTGGTGTGCAGCGTCTCGTCGCGGACCGACCATGTGACGATCTGGCCCATGCCCTTCATCTTGTTGAAGCGCGGGAAATTCAGCAGCATGGCGAAACTGGCGAATAATTGCAGGCCCTCTGTAAAGCCCCCGAATACAGCCAGTGTCCGGGCGATGTCTTCCGGAGAGTCGACACCCCATTGCTGCATGAAGTCGTACTTGTCCTTCATTGCCTTGTATTTGAGGAAGGCCTGATATTCGGTCTCAGGCATCCCGATGGTATCGAGGAGATGGCTGTAGGCTGCGATATGCACCGTCTCCATGTTGGAAAAGGCCGCTAGCATCATCTGCACTTCCGTTGGCCTGAAGACCCGTGCGTAGTGCCGCATGTAGCAGTTGTTGACCTCGACATCGGCCTGGGTGAAGAACCGGAAGATCTGGGTCAGGAGATTTCGTTCCGCGTCGGTCAGCTTGTTGCGCCAATCCTTGACGTCGTCGGCCAGTGGCACTTCCTCGGGAAGCCAATGGATGCGTTGTTGGGTCAGCCACGCATCGTAGGCCCAAGGATACCGGAACGGCTTGTAGATCGGATCTGCGTCAAGTAGAGACATCGGTCCGCTATCTTTGCGACTGGCCGGCTTGCTCAATCCGGGACGGCCTTGTCGTCGCCGAGGGCCAGTCGCGTTGCTGCAATGCGCGGATCGCCGATGCGATCGTCGTTTCACGAAACGCGACCGGCCGTCCGCATTCAATTCGCCAGCCGAACTCGCCGCGAATGTTGTAGCGGTCGCGACGGATCACCGACCGAATGATGTCTGGCGCAATGCGATAGAGAGCCGGATCCCGGCCCGCAATCGGGCTGGCGCGGCGCCAGGCGGTCTCCACATCGGTCTCAAGGCTCTTTTCCGTCATGTTGTTCGCTTCCCGTTAGCTGTGTTTATTGGCATGCGAGGCATTCCTCGTAATCCGAGGCGCCGGTTTCGGCCGGTTTGTCCCGTCCGTTGACCTGGCCAAGATGGGGGATGTTGGCAATTCCCGCGCTGTCGCGGGCAACGGTCTCGGCCCGCTGGATAGATTTGGAGCGACAGTAATAGAGGCTCTTGACGCCCTTCTTCCATGCCTGCAGGTGCAATTGATGCAGGACGCGCTTGTGCACATCGGCAGGGAGAAACAGGTTGAGGGATTGCGACTGGCAAATGAAGGGGGTTCGATCCGCCGCGTGTTCGATCAGCCAACGCTGGTCGATCTCGAACGCCGTTCGGAATACAGCTTTTTGTGTTTCGTCCAGGAACTCCAGATGCTGGACGGAACCTTCACGGGTCGAGATCGACGACCATACTTCCTCGTCATCGCGCCCCAACTGAGCGAGTAGACGCTTGAGGTGCTTGTTGCGGACGGTGAACGACCCGCTCAGCGTCTTGTGCGTATAACTGTTCGCGGCCACCGGTTCGATGCCCGGCGACGCGCCGCCGCAGATTATCGAGATCGAGGCGGTCGGTGCGATCGCAAGCTTGTTCGAAAAGCGCTCTTTGATACCGTACTCCGACGCATCAGGACAGGCACCTCTCTCCGCAGCGAGGGCACGGCTGGCGGCGTCGGCTCGTTCGCGAATATGCTTGAACATTCGAAGGTTCCAGACCTTTGCCATCACGCCCTCAATGGGGATCATGTTGGCCTGGAGGAACGAGTGAAACCCCATGGTGCCGAGCCCGACCGATCGTTCGCGTTGTGCCGCGTATCGGGCACGGCTCATGCTGTCGGGAGCGTGCGCGATGAAATCGGAAAGCACATTGTCGAGAAAACGCATGACATCCTCGATGAAGCTGTCATGGCCCTCCCATTCCAGGTACTTCTCAAGGTTCAGCGACGACAGGCAGCAGACCGCCGTTCGCTCCAGCCCAAGGTGATCGACACCGGTGGGCAGGGTGATCTCCGAGCACAGATTGGACGTCTTGACGGCAAGACCGGCCAGCTTGTGGTGCTCCGGAATTGCGCGATTTACGTGGTCGACGTAGACGATATAGGGTTCGCCCGTTTCGATGCGCGCAGTCAGAATTCGTATCCAGAGATCGCGCGCCCGGAGTTTGCGCAGTACAGCGCCGTCCCTGGGGCTGGCCAGTGCCCATTCGTCGTCATTCGCGACGGCGCGCATGAACGCATCAGTGACCAGGATCCCGTGATGCAGGTTCAGTGCCTTGCGGTTCGGATCGCCGCCCGTGGGCCGCCGCAGCTCGATGAACTCTTCGATTTCCGGGTGATTGACCGGCATATACACCGCGGCGCTGCCACGGCGCAGGCTGCCCTGGCTGATCGCCAACGTGAGAGAATCCATGACCCGGATAAAGGGAATGACGCCCGATGTCTTGCCGTTTATCCCGACCGCCTCGCCAATAGAGCGAAGATTGCCCCAATAGCTGCCAATGCCGCCGCCTCGTGCGGCCAGCCAGACATTCTCGTTCCAAAGATCGACGATCCCGTCGAGACTGTCCGATGCCTCGTTGAGGAAGCACGATATCGGAAGGCCGCGCCGATGGGCGCCACCGTTGGACAACACCGGGGTCGCCGGCATGAACCACAGGCGGCTGATATAGTCATACAAGCGCTGCGCATGCGCCGAGCTGTCTGCGAAATGCATGGCAACCCGCGCGAACAGGTCCTGATAGCTCTCCCCGGGGAGCAGGTATCGGTCGCCCAGCGTTTGTTTGCCGAATGCGGTGAGATGAGAATCCCGATCGTGATCGATATGGACCCGGATGCCTCGATTATTCTGCGTATAGGCACGCACCGTCTCGCGTGCCGCATCCAAGGGTATGTCGCGGGACGAATTATCCACAGAATCCGCCGAAGCGTGACCTGCAAAACCGCGCCCGGACACGACACCGCCCGAAGCCGGGAGTCGCTCCTCTTCACGCGGGTCGCGCAATTGCAGGTCGATCGGTTCGTCCATGGATTATCCTCTCTATTCACAGCCTGTGGACGGGAAAACCTGTGCAAAAAACACAAGATGTCGTAGGGCTGCGCGATCAACATACCATATTTCGTTGCAAAGTCACTGGGAACAAACCAAGAACATTTGTATCTTACGACATCGGGATCTGCCGTCAAGTGGCAGTCCTAACAAATGCCGATCTGAGTGATTCGGGCCGCGTCTGGCGCTCTGACCGGTTTTTCTGGCATGATCGGCGGATGTGCGGACGGTTTAGCTTGACCCTGCCGGTTGACGCGATGGGTCGCCTGTTTGGTTTCGAGCCGGATACGACGGTCGAACTGGCGCCACGGTATAACATCGCCCCGTCGCAGTTGATTGCGGTTGTGCGGCGACGCGGCGAGACATCGACGCGCGAGCTTTCCCTGCTGCGATGGGGGTTCATCCCGTCCTGGGCGCGGGATCCAGCATCGCTGCGGCAGCCGATCAACGCGCGCGGCGAGACGGTATCGGCGAAACCGATGTTTCGAGAGGCTTTCCGCCACCGTCGATGTCTCATCCCTGCCGACGGGTTCTACGAGTGGAAGCGCGTCTCCGGGGGCAAACAGCCGTGGCGAATTCAAAGAGCTGATGGTGCGCCGTTCGCCTTTGCCGGCGTATGGGACCGGTGGGCGGGGCGGGACGGTAAGGCGATCGAGAGCTGTGCGATTCTGACCACCGAGGCGAACGATATCGTGCGGCCGATTCACGATCGCATGCCGGTGATACTCGACATCGGGCGGTTCGGACCGTGGCTTGAAGCCTCATCGGTCGAGGCTGCCGATCTGATCGAGCCGTATCGCGGCGCTTTGAGCCTGTTCCCCGTAAGGCGGCGGATCAACGACCCCGCGCAGGACGACGCGGAATTGGTGGTACCCTTGCCGGACGACGAAGCACGGCCCACTTCGCCAATTTTGCCCGAGGATCCGGAACCGTCGCTGTTCTAGCCGGGCTGCCGGCGAGTTTGTTCAATGGAGGATCTGGCTGAGGAACAGTTTGGTCCGGTCCGACTGCGGATTCTTGAAGAAATTCTCGGGGTCGTTCTGTTCGATGATCTCGCCCTCGTCCATAAAAATGACGCGGTTCGCCACGGTACGGGCGAAGCCCATCTCGTGCGTAACGCAGATCATCGTCATGCCCGATTTGGCAAGGTCCACCATCACGTCCAAAACTTCCTTGATCATTTCCGGGTCGAGCGCCGAGGTCGGCTCGTCGAACAGCATGATCTTCGGGCTCATGCAGAGCGAGCGCGCAATCGCCACACGCTGCTGCTGACCGCCGGACAGCTGACCCGGGTATTTTTTTGCCTGCTCGGGGATCTTGACGCGCTCGAGATATTTCATGGCGATCTTCTCGGCCTCGGCCTTGGGCATCTTACGCACCCAGCGCGGCGCCAGGGTGAGAGTCTCGAGGACGGTGAGGTGCGGAAACAGGTTGAAGTGCTGAAACACCATGCCGACCTCGCGGCGCACCTGATCGATGTGCTTGAGATCGCTGGTCAATTCGATGCCGTCGACAACGATCCTGCCTCTCTGATGTTCCTCGAGCCGATTGATGCAGCGGATCATGGTCGATTTGCCGGAGCCGGAGGGGCCGCAGACGACGATTCGCTCGCCCTTCATGACGGTCAGATTGATGTCCTTCAGCACGTGGAAATCACCGTACCATTTGTGCATGTCGGTGATTTCGATCATCGCCTCACTGGACACCTTCATGCCCACTCTCTCAACTGCCGTTTCCGCCATTGTTCGTAACTCCTTGGTCTCAAGTCACCGGGCGTGACCGGTGTGCAATTTGCGTTCTATGTACATGCTGTAGCGCGACATGCCGAAACAGAAGATCCAGAACACAAAGGCTGTGAAGACATAGCCTTCGACCGCCATGCCCAGCCATTTCGGGTCCGTCGTCGCGGCTTGCACGATCCCGAGGAGATCGAACAGGCCGATGATCAGCACCAGCGTTGTGTCCTTGAAAAGCCCGATGAATGTGTTGACGATCCCCGGAATGACCAGTTTCAGGGCCTGCGGCAGGATGACGAGACGCATCATCTTCCAGTAGCCGAGCCCCATCGCGGCCGCCGCCTCGTACTGGCCCTTCGGTATCGCCTGCAGGCCGCCGCGCACGACTTCCGCCATATAGGCCGCCGAGAACAGCGCCACGCCGATCAGCGCGCGCAGCAGTTTGTCGAAATTGACGCCTTCCGGGAGGAACAGCGGCAGCATCACGGACGACATGAACAGGACCGTGATCAGCGGCACGCCGCGCCACAGTTCGATGAAGGCGATCGAAACCGAGCGGATCGCGGGCATGTCGGAGCGACGCCCGAGCGCGAAAATAATCCCGATCGGCAATGACGCCGCGATCCCGGTGCCGGCGACGACCAGGGTGAGGAACAGTCCGCCCCATCTGGCGGTTTCCACGTATTGAAGGCCGAACCCGTCGCCGACCCACAGGAAATAGGCGATGAACGGATAGATGAAGATCAGCAGGAAGGTGATCCACGCCTTCACGGTGGCCCGGTTCAGTGTCACGAGGCCAAAGGCCAGGAACGCCGCCATCCAGCCGAGCGCGCCAGCTTCCGCCGCCCCGACTGCAGCCCGGCCCAACCAGTATCCGGCGGCGCCCGCCACAACGATGACGGCCGCCCGAATGGCAAATCCGATGAAGGCATTGTCGTCACGGCTGGGCAACAGCGTGCCGAGCCTCATGTAGACGAGCCCGTAAGGCGCGAACATCATCAAGCCGATCACAACGGCGGGCCCGTAGCCGGGGAACGCGACAAGCGAGAGGAGCGTTGCGCCGCCGGCGACGCCGAGCCCGAAGCCGCGCTTGATCCATTCTTCGCGCAGGAACAACGGCACAACGGCGAGAACGAGCAACAGGAATGAAAAATCGACCCGCCAGCGTTCGAGTTCCGGATAGAAGCCATATATGAACTGGCTGAACCGGGCGCCGACGAACACCCAGCAGGCGTGGATCAGCGCGCCACTCTCCGTCTGGCAAGCCTCGCGGCCTTCGCCGGTCCAAACCGCACCGAACACCGCGAAATCCAGCACTTGCCAGATAGCCACGAAGCTGATCGCGAGCCCGATCACTGTGAGCAGGGCATTGTACCAGGGATGCAGTAAGTTGTGGTACATCCAGCCGTATACGCCGACCTCGCTCTTCGGCGGCGGCAGGTCTTCGTGGCGGTCGTGCTTGACGATGGCGTTGCTTTGAGTGGTCTCGGTCATTGCGTCACCTCTCCACCAACGCCATTTTTCTGTTGTACCAGTTCATGAAGGCGGAGATCGAAAGGCTCAAACCCAGATAGATCGCCATCGTGATACCGATGACCTCGACCGCCTGGCCCGTCTGGTTCAGCACCGTTCCCGCGAATACGGAGACCAGTTCGGGATAGGCGATCGCCGCGGCCAAAGAGGAGTTTTTGGTCAGATTCAAATACTGGCTCGTTAATGGCGGGATGATGACGCGCAGTGCCTGCGGGATAATCACCAACCGCAGTGTCGGGCTGTTGCGCAGGCCCAATGAACGCGCGGCCTCGGTCTGGCCGTGGCTGACCGCCAATATGCCCGCCCGCACGATTTCCGCGATGAAGGCCGCTGTATAGGCCGAAAGGGCCAGCAGCAGTGCCACGAATTCCGGGATCATCACCAGCCCGCCGGTAAAATTGAACCCCCGAAGCGCGGGATATTCGAACGACAATGGCACGCCGCCATGAATGAGGATTGCGAGGATCAGCCCCAGCAGCGGCAATCCGAGAATCATGCCGAGCGACGTGAGGAAGACGGGGAACTGTTCGCCGGTGTCAAACAGGCGTTTGCGAGCCCAACGGCCAAGAAAGACGATGCCGACGATTGCCGCAACAAAACCCAAGACGATTAGGTCAAACCCGTCGCCGAACAGCGGTTTCGGCGTATAGACGCCGCGGTTGTTGATGAACACGGATTCCCCGAGCGCATAGCTCTGGCGCGGGCCGGGGACCGCACGCAACACCGCGAAATACCAAAAGAAGATCTGCAGCAGCAGCGGGATATTTCGCAGCGTTTCGATATAGACGGTGGCCATGCGGCTGATGAGCCAGTTCGAGGACAGCCGGGCGATGCCGATGACGAAGCCAACGATGGTGGCCAGGACGATGCCGATCGCCGACATCAGGATGGTGTTCAGCAGACCGACCCAGAAGGCGCGGCCATAGGTCGACTCCTCACTGTACTCGATCAGCGTCATGATGATGCCGAACCCGGCGGTGGAATCGAGGAACTCGAAACCCGAGGCGATGCCCTGCCGCTCGAGGTTGGCGGTGGTGTTCTCAAACAGGAACCAGCCGAAGCCGGCAATGAATACGACCAGCAGCAGCTGGAAGAAGACGCTGCGAAAGCGTGGGTCGTTCCAAAACGCGGTACCGCTGTGTCCAGCGGTATCTCCCCGTGACGCCATGTTCTCTTCCCTGTTCGATCTTGTCGTTTTGTTTAAGCGAATACGAAAGGCCTGCGTAAGTCAAATCTTTCCGTCGGGCGGGGTGCGACCCATCCAAAAAAAAGCCCCCGGCGGACAGCCGGGGGCGCGTTCGGTCTTCTTCGGTTCACCGGAATGGCGGCGCGTACAGGATTCCACCATCCTTCCAGAGCGTATTCAGCCCGCGGTCGAGCTGCAGCGGCGTATCGGGCCCAACATTCCTGTTGTAGCTTTCCGCGTAGTTGCCGACCCTCTTGAGGATGTTGTACGCGAAGTCCTGGCTCAGACCCAGCTGTTCGCCGAAGTTTGCCTCTTGCCCGAGCATCCGCTTCACCTCGGGATTCGAGGAAGATTTCATGCCGTCAACATTGGCCGATGTGATGCCGAGTTCCTCGCCAATGATCATGGTGTTCAGCGACCAGCGGACGATGTCGGCCCACTGGCTGTCACCGTGCCGGACGGCCGGGCCGAGCGGCTCCTTGGAGATGATCTCCGGCAACACCGCATGGGCGTTCGGCTCTTTGAGCTTGGTACGCTGCGCGGCGAGTCCCGAGCGGTCCGTGGTGTAGACGTCGCAACGGCCGGCGTCGTAAGCCGCGACAACCTCGTCCGCCTTTTCGAAGGCGACCACTTTGTAGTCCATCTTGTTGGCGCGGAAGTAATCGGCGACGTTCAATTCGGTCGTGGTCCCCGTATTGGTGCACACGGCGGCGCCGGCAAGCTCTTTGGCGCTCTTCACGCCCAGATCCTTGCGGACCATGAAGCCCTGCCCGTCATAGTAATTGACCCCGACAAACTCGAGACCCAATGAATTGTCTCGGCTGAACGTCCAGGTCGTGTTGCGCGACAGGACATCGACTTCGCCGGACTGCAACGCGGTGAAGCGCTCCTTCGCCGAAAGCGGAACATATTTGACCTTGGAGTCGTCGCCGAAGACGGCGGCGCCGACGGCGCGGCAGACATCGACGTCGATGCCGGTCCAGTTGCCCTTGTCGTCTGGGTTGGAGAAGCCGGGGAGTCCCTGGCTGACGCCGCACAGGACGTGGCCCCGGGACTTGACCGCATCTAGCGTCTGCGCCTCCGCGGCAAAGCCGACAAATGTCAGCGCCGCAGCTGCGGCGATTGCTTTGTGGAATGTCATCTGATCTGATCCCTGCAAGAGTTGATTCGTTGTTTAATCCGGCTGACGGCCGGAAAGGACAGCGCAACGGCTTGGCCGTCCGTCCTTGCTGCCCATAATAACGAGCCTGTCGCGGAAGGAAACCCGAAGTTTTGCGTGTGCAGTGAGCGCAGATCGCGCGGCGCGCCGCAAAACGCGGCAACCAGGTGACCTAATCATCGCGTATCGCGGTCCTTGTGCGGGCCGGCATGGGCCTATCGAGGACGCCCCGCTCACTTCGCCCGAGACGGACAAATCATGTGAGCAGCTGGTGGGCGCGGCTGGGATTGAACCAGCGACCCCCGCCGTGTGAAGACGGTGCTCTCCCGCTGAGCTACGCGCCCGAATCGCCAGCAGTTCCGGTCATGTACGACCGGCGGCGCGGCGTGTCAAGACATGGCAGGCGATGCTCGCAACGTTCTGAAACATAAAGTTACTGGCATATTGCCGACCGAAACCCCTAATGTTTTTAGGTAAATGATGATCGGTGCCGAGCTTTGCTCGGATTGACACGGTTGGGTTTCGAATGAGGAACGACGACATGAGAATCCGGCGGCGGCGCAGGGGTGGGACCGCGCTGAGAGCGGATCCGTCCCGGAGAACGTTTCTGCAGACCATGGGCATGGCTATGGCCATGGTCGGTCTGGTCATTCTGATGGCGGTTTCGGGACCCCGCCCGGCCGCATCGGCCGAAGGGGTCACGCTGGGATATGAGGGGTATTTCGGCGGTCTTCATCTGCTCACGGCGGAAGTTGACCTGGCGCGCAGCGACTCCGCGTATCGCATGGAAACACGTGCT
This sequence comes from Rhodospirillales bacterium, assembly GCA_020356105.1. Classification (GTDB taxonomy): domain Bacteria; phylum Pseudomonadota; class Alphaproteobacteria; order UBA8366; family JADFVY01. Next base: position 1,743,455 of record CP070634.1, read on the forward strand.
CAGGGCCGTGGCCTGGTCGGTTGGTTCATCGACTGGAGCAGCAAGGCGGTCACCGAGGGCGAAATCGAGGCCGACGGCGCCTTGACGCCGCGATGGCATCAGCGCGAAATCGCGCAGAACGGCCGCAGGCCGAAGGCAATACAGATTGAGTATCGTGATGATGGCGTGCCGATGGTCGCGCGTATGCGGGTCGGAGACGAAGCGAACTTCCGGGAAGTTTCGGAGCGGCGCGGTACGATGGATCCTATGAGCGCGGTGACCGCCATCGTCGATCAGATGGCGGCGGGAACCGCATGTCAGGGCAGTTTCCCCGTGTTTGACGGCAAATTGCGCTACGACGTCACCGCCCGAATGGGCAATCCGGGCGAACTCAAAGGCAACAAGTACATGATGTACAGGGGGCAGGCCGCGCGCTGCGACCTCGTGCTCAAAGCGATCGACGGCTTCGAGGAGGAGGAATACAGGGGCAGCCCGCGAGAGCGCGGGGCGCCGTCGGACGACACGATCACGCTGACCATGTGGTTCGCCAGTCCGACGAATGGCTTGCCGACCGTTCCTGTCCTGGCAACCGCGAATACCGATTTCGGGGGATTGCGTATCTATCTGGCACGCGCGGCAACTGCGGAAATCCCGACCGAGGGTCAGCGCGCGGACGCGCGCTGACCGGCCCCGCCGTCGACTAGCTGGCCGGCCGGAGCGCGGCTTCTTCCAGCCCCTCGACACAATAGGCGATCCACTGCGCCTTCAGCTTTTCCTGCACTGAGTTCTGGCGGAGGCGGCTATTCAGGCCGTCCCAGTCGACCGAATCGAGCGGCTGGTCCTGGTTGAAGCACGAGAAGACGTAACTGCGCTCTCCGGTCACCGGGTCGACATGCGGTTGCAGACACTGGGCGCAGATTTCCTTCATCATGCATTGCATCGGCGAGTTGATCGAGCCGATCGCCAGGTGGTGTACCTTCAGGAACGGCCGCAACACCGTGTGGCGCGCCGCGGTGACGGCCGCCATCATTCGGTCGGATCCGATCGCGATAATGTGGTCGACATCGGCCATCGCAATGGCCTGGTCACCCAGTTCGCCGGAGGCGTATGCGCGCATCGCCTCGACGATGTTGGCGACTACCGCCCGATCCTGGGGGCGCGTCGGTCGAAAGCCGGGCGCCTGATCGCAGCACCAGACGATTGTGTCGGCGGCGCGCTCGATCTCCTCGACCTTGTAGCGGTCGGACATCTCCTTGTAACCGGCGAAATACAACACCCTGCAGCCAGCGGCGCGCATCGCCTGGCCGATCGAAAACAATACCGCGTTTCCGAGGCCGCCCCCCGCCAGCAACACGGTCTTGCCGGCCGGTATCTCGGTCGGCGCACCAGTCGGCCCCATCAGCACAACCGGTTCGCCGCTTTTTAAGAATCGGCACAGGCTGCTCGATCCACCCATTTCCAGCACGATTACCGAGATCAGACCGGCCTTCTTGTCGACCCAGGCGCCGGTTAGCGCCAGGCCTTCCATGGCGAGGGTCGTGCCGTTCGCCGTCAGAGCGTGCGCTTCATAGTTCTGCAGGCGGTAGAATTGGCCGGGTTGAAACCGGACCGCGGCCTGCGGAGCGCGCAAAACCACCTCGACGATCGTCGGCGTCAGTCGCTCGACCCGCTCGACCGTCGGGCGCAGGATGCTATTGAGTGCCGCTACGAACTGCGGACCGTCCTTGTCGCTGGCCGGCGGCGTTGTGGACAGTAGGTTGCTGATCACGGGATAGCCCTGTTTGGCACTTCCCATCGCCTTGACGACATTGCCGAAATAGCTGGGGTGGAGATCGCCGAAAAAGCTCATGAACCGGCCGTCGGGCGCCTTCGACATCAACACGCGGACGGCGCCGGGCTTGGCCGCGGACCGCTCGGGCGAGACGGGCGCACCGTCGGTGTCGATTGCCTGGAAATAGCGGCCGTCGAGTTCGAAACGGTCCGGGTTCTCACGTGCCAGGATGGTGTTGGGCTGCGTGCCAGCGGCCATGAATATGCTGCGTGCCGGCAGTCTCATCTCGGCTGCCGTCCGCGAACCGCCGTGAGCAGCGGCCGGCTGGTGTCGCACCATCAGCGCGGCTGCGTGACCATAAGCGTCGGTCTCGACCGCAACGGGCACGAGGCATTCGGCAAAGCCGATACCCTCCTCCAGCGCCTTTTCGACCTCTTCGTGGTTGAGCCTGTAGGACGGACTGTCGACGAGCGGCCGGCGATAGGCGATGGTGACGCCACCCCAGCGGTTGAGCAGTGAGAGGATGTCCGGAGTTCGCCCCTCGGCCGCCGCCGCATCGCGCTCGGCGCGGATCGCCCGGCCATGGGCGATGAATTCATCGGCGATCTGCAGCTCTTCCTCGTCCCATATGCCGCGGACCGCCGCGTCTCCCCGCTCGGCGACAAGTGCCTCGTAGCGTGCGAGAAACCGCTCGACCTGTCTTGGGTAATAGGCCAGCGCTTCGGTCGCGGTGTCGATTGCCGTCAGCCCGCCGCCGATCACGACGGCGGGCAGGCGCAACTGCATGTTGGCCACCGTATCCTTTCGCGCCGCCCCGCTCAGTTGCAGCGCCATGAGGAAATCGGAGGCCGTGCGCACGCCGCGCGCCAGATTGTTGGGCATATCAATGATGGTCGGCTTGCCCGCGCCCGCCGCGAGCGCTACGTGGTCGAAGCCCATATCCCAGGCGTCCTGGTGCGTGATCGTGCCGCCAAAGCGAACACCGCCGAACAGGCCGAACTGCGACCGGCGCTCAAGCAGGAGCCGGATCAGCTTCAGGAAGTTCTTGTCCCAACGGACCGTGATGCCGTATTCGGCGACCCCGCCGAAGCCCGCCATCACGCGATCATCGAGATTCTCGAAGAGTGATTGCGTGTCACGCACCGGCTCGAAGACAACGCGCCCGCCAGCGCTGGTCACCCCAGAGAGGCGTTGGGGCAAAGGCTCTATCTTGAGCCCGTCGATGCCGATCACGGTATGGCCGTCATTCATCAGGTGATGCGCCAGCGTGAATCCGGCCGGTCCCATGCCGACGACCAGGACTTTGCGGCCGCTATCGGCTTTCGGGTACGGACGCCGCAGGTTCAGCGGGTTCCAGCGGGTCAGCAACGAGTAAATCTCGAAGCCCCATGGCAGCGCCAAGACGTCCTTCAATGTGCGCGTTTCGACCTGCGGGATGTCGACCGGATCCTGTTTCTGATAAACGCAGGATTTCATGCAGTCGTTGCAGATCCGGTGCCCGGTGGCCGCAACCATCGGATTGTCGATGACGGTCACCGCAAAGGCGCCAAGCGGCAAATTGTCCGATTTCAGCTTCTGGAATTCGGAAATCTTTTCTTCCAGGGGGCAACCGGCCAGCGTGATACCAAGCGGGTTCTTACGGAACGGCGCCGGGCCAGACTCGCCCGTCTTCAATTTCTCGCGGAGCCCGCGCGCGCAGGAATCGCGCCCCTGCTTGTGACACCAGATGCAGTAATTGGCCTCGCTCAGAGCTCCCGCGAGGTCGGCCCCCTTGTCGGTAAGGGCAAAGCCGTCACGGTGCCTCAACTTTTCCGGTGCAAGTCGATGACACATAAATCCCGCGCTGTCGTCGCTTGCCATGTGAGGGACCAGGTGATCGAAGTCCAATTTCCGCGGTTGCCGGAACAGCACCCCAGTGCCGTGTTTCGCCTCTCCGGCCGCACTGAGCGTCGCCCATGCCGCGTATTTCTCGGCGAGCGCCAGCCCGTGCGCATGTGCATCCTCATCCTGCTCCCAAGCCGCGACTGCACGGGCAAAGGAGAGTTCGGTCAATGGCTCACCGATCAACCGCTCGAGCTCGCGTGCCAGCCTCGCACCGTCGATTGCCTCAGCTTCCTCGGGCGATGACGTCTTGACCGCCCGGCGCTGCACGAAATTGCGCTTGACCGAGAAGATCGACCCCAGCTCCACATGCCGCTGGACAAGTTCGGCCAGCTTCGCAGCAATACCGAACAAATCGGCCAGAAACTGCTCAAGATGCGGCGCAACGGCCAGGATCAGCTCCGATTCATCGAGCGGAGCCAGCATGTCCGGGTCCCGGCGCGCCGATGTGAGCCGGCGACACAGGTCGGCATCGGCCGTTTCGAGGACGTCAAGGAAGACTCCGTCGAGCCGTACCAGGCCGTCACGGTCGTACAAATCTTTGAACGAAACCCCGTAGTCCAGTTTCAGCATCGCGCAGCTTCGTTCCTCTCGGTCCCCGTCGATCGGTTCAGCCAGGGCTTCGGAGCCACTGGCGACGATCTATATTGTCCCGGCAACGGTCCACGACCACCCCTCGATCGCAACCGCGCCGCCATATATTCCGCCGGTCGGTCAAGTGGCGAGAGCCCGCGGGTCGCCGCCCGCGGCTCCGCAATCCCGTCTCGGTCGAAATTCAAGAGAGCTTCGTCAGCGCCTCCGGAATATCCGAGAACCGGTCCACGATAAGATCCGCACCCAGTGTTTCCACCGGTTGTTTGCGATAGCCATAGCTCACCGCGATCGAGCGGACCCCGGCATTGATTGCGACCTGAATATCGTTGTGGCTGTCGCCGATCATCACCGCCCGATCGGGTTGCGACCCCAACATTTCCAAAAGACCGAGCAAGTGTCCGGCATCGGGTTTGCGCACCGGCAAGGTGTCGCCTCCCGCCACGGTATCAAAAAAACGCGCCATACCGAGCGCATGGAGGATCGCCAGTGTTGGCGCGTGCGGCTTGTTGGTGCAGACACCCATCCGGTGGCCGGCCTCGGACAAGAGAGCAAGGGTCTCGAGAACGCCCGGATATGGCGCCGTCCTATCCGCCAGGGCGTCGCCGTAGAGCCCTCGATACGTCTCGATGCACTCGTCGATGTTGTCGGGCAGGCCGCCCGTCGCCTCATAGGCGCGCCGCACAAGCGCGGGAACGCCGTCGCCGACCATCGTGACGACCTCGGCAAGCTCGAGCCGCCGGCGTCCTTCGCGGCCGAGAAGGCGATTGAGGCAAGCGTGCAGGTCCGGCGCGCTGTCGATCAGCGTGCCGTCGAGGTCGAATACGAGATCCAGTGGTCCTGCCATCATGGGACGCGTTTTGCAGGATGCGGCAATAAACTGCAACTCTCCGATACACAAAGTGACTTGGCGCATCGGGACCCTTGTGGCAGGTTCCGCCGCGAATCGACTTAATTTGCCGAATCGGCCCGGAATGGTTCATGCCCGCTGATCAGGTTGCCGTCGTCCTGCTTGCCGCCGGAAAAGGGACGCGGATGAAATCCGAAACACCCAAGGTGTTGCACCCCCTGGCCGGACAACCGATGATCAATCACGCGTTGGCGGCGGCCGCAGACCTCGGGGCGGCGCGAAGCGTCGTTGTCGTCGGTCCGGATATGGAAGACGTGCGGCGTGCGGTCGCCCCGCATCCGACGGCGATACAGCCGCGCCAGGAGGGTACCGCCGATGCCGTGCGCGCCGCGCGCCCGGCGTTGGCGGATTTTGCGGATGGTTCGGAAGACGCGACCATCCTGGTGCTTTATGCCGATACGCCCCTTGTTCGCCCGCAAACCCTGTCCCGGATGATCGAGGCGCGCAGGGAAGGCGCGTCGGTGGTCGTGCTCGGATTTCGACCGCCCGACCCGGCCGAGTACGGGCGCCTCGTTCTCGACGAGTCCGGCAGCCTGGAGGCGATCGTCGAGTTCCGCGACGCAGACGTGGCGCAACGCGCGATCACGCTCTGCAACTCCGGGGTCATGGCCGTTTCGGCCGCGGCGATCTGGAACCTGGTCGATCGCATCGGCAACAACAATGCCAAAGGCGAATATTACCTTACCGATATCGTGGCGTTGGCGAGGGCGGACGGACTCTCCTGCAGCGTTGTCGAAGGGGACGCGACGGAGGTTCTGGGCATCAACAGCCGGAGCGATCTGGCGGCGGCCGAGGATGTCTGGCAGCGCGCGCGCCGCGCCGCGGCGATGACGGATGGCGCGACGTTGATCGATCCTGGGACCGTGTGGTTCAGTCACGATACCAGGATCGGCCGCGACGTCGTCATCGGTCCATCGGTCTTCTTCGGCCCCGGGGTCACGGTTGCGGATGGCTGCGAGATCAGGGCCTTTTGCCACATAGAAGGCGCGGAGATCGGGCCGGGGGCAATCATCGGCCCGTTCGCCCGGCTGCGGCCCGGCACGCGGGTCGAGGCGGAGTCCCGCGTCGGGAATTTCGTCGAGGTCAAGAACGCCGTGTTGGGCGCGGGGGCGAAAGCCAATCACCTCAGCTATATCGGCGATGCCGAGGTTGGAGCAGGTGCCAATATCGGTGCGGGGACGATCACCTGCAATTACGATGGTTTCCTGAAGCATCGCACCGAGATCGGGACGGGCGCGTTCATCGGCTCCAATACCGCGCTGGTGGCTCCGGTGCGCGTCGGCCAAGGGGCGCTTGTCGGGGCCGGCAGCACCATCACCAAGAGCGTGCCGGACGATGCGGTGGCCACGGCCCGCGCCCGGCAGACAGTCATCGACGGCGCGGCGAAGACTTACCGGGCGCGTAAGGCGGCCGAAAAAGCCACCCGCAAGAAAGAGAGCTGACGTCCCGTGTGCGGCATCATCGGCATCATCGGCCAGAACGCGGCGGCCCCGCTCCTTCTCGAGGGACTCAAGCGGCTCGAATACCGCGGATACGATTCCGCGGGAATCGCGACTCTTTCCGGCACGGGTATCGACCGCCGTCGCGCGGAGGGGAAGCTGATCAATCTCGAGGGCCGGCTCGGCGAACAGCCGCTCGACGGCACGGTCGGGATCGGCCACACCCGCTGGGCAACCCACGGTGTTCCCAGCGAGACCAACGCGCATCCGCACGCGACAAGTCGTCTCGCACTGGTCCACAACGGCATCATCGAGAATTTCCAGGAATTGCGGAACGAATTGGCCGACACGGGAGCTGTATTCGAATCGGAAACCGACACAGAAGTCGTCGTCCATCTTTTGACCCGTTATCTCGAAGAGGGCATGTCCCCGGCGGCCGCGGTGGCGACAACTTTGCCGCGACTGGAGGGCGCATTCGCCATGACGATCATCTTCGCCGGCGAGGAGGATCTGATGATTGGTGCGCGGCGCGGGAGTCCTCTGGCCGTGGGTTATGGCGATGGGGAAATGTATTTCGGGTCCGACGCCATGGCGCTGGCACCGCTGACCCAGCGCATCAGCTACCTGGAAGAAGGCGATTGGGCGGTCGCGACCCGTGGCGGCGTGACCGTCTATGACAGCGCGAACAACCCGGTCGAGCGCCCGATTGTGCAGACTGCGCTGTCCGGCGCGATGATCGGGAAGGGCAATTACCGTCATTTCATGCTCAAGGAGATCTACGAGCAGCCCGCCGTGATCGGGGACACTCTGCACTCGATGCTGAATCCCGCGAACCGGACGATCACCCTGCCACCGCTGCCTGTTGATCTGGCCACGACGCCGAAGATCACGATTATCGCCTGCGGCACCGCGTTCTATGCGGGAATGGTCGCGAAGTATTGGCTCGAGAAGGTGGCCCGACTGCCGGTGGAAATCGATATCGCGTCCGAATTTCGATATCGCGAGGCGCCGATGCCGGATGGCGGGTTGGCCCTGTTCATAAGCCAGTCGGGGGAAACCGCCGACACGCTTGCCGCTCTGCGCTATGCGAAAGCGCAGGGCCAGACCATCCTGTCGGTGGTCAACGTCCCCGAATCGTCAATTGCCCGGGAGTCGGACGCGGTCCTGCCGACGCTGGCCGGACCTGAGATCGGCGTTGCGTCGACCAAGGCGTTTACGACACAGCTGACGGCGCTGGCCTGCCTGGCCACCGCGGCGGCTCGTGCCCGCGGGACGATCGACGCGGAACGGGAAGCGGAGCTATGCGTAGCTCTCGCCGAAGTCCCCGGTCGGGCGGCCGAGGTGTTGAAGCATGACGAGCGCATCGAGGCGCTCGCGCATGGCCTCGTGGAGGCGCGCGACGTTCTTTATCTCGGGCGCGGGGCGGCCTATCCGCTGGCGCTGGAAGGCGCGCTGAAGCTGAAGGAGATCTCGTACATTCATGCCGAGGGTTACGCGGCCGGCGAAATGAAGCACGGGCCGATTGCGCTTATCGATGAAGGTGTGCCGGTCATCGTCATCGCGCCCAAGGACCCGCTGTTCGAAAAGACCGCGTCCAATCTGCAGGAGGTCGTTGCTCGTGGCGGCCGCGTGATCCTCTTGTCGGACTCCGAGGGCGTCGCCCATATCGAGGCACAGGCGAAACCGGAGTCGAGTATCGCGCTGCCCGCGGTCGACCCGTTTGTCGCGCCGATCCTGTACGCCATCCCCGTGCAATTGCTGGCATACCATACGGCTGTGCTGAAGGGCACCGATGTCGACCAGCCTCGCAATCTCGCCAAATCGGTTACCGTCGAGTAGCGGGGCGTCATGAACGCCGGCTCCGCGACAAGCCCGCAGATCACGGTGCTGCTTGCCATCGCCGCTCTTGCCGCGATCTGGATGTTCTTGTGGAAGACGAAGACGGAGCGACGGGCAACGCGTCTAATTGACTGGGTGTGGCGAAACCACCCGGAGGCCTGGTCGGCCTTGCCCTGGATATACCGAAACCTTCTGCGCGAGCGCGGTCTCGGCGAGCTCGCGCGTCGCCGTGTGATTTCCGACCCGCACTTTACCAGCGAGTACGAGACGATCGCTCCCCTTCGGCGCCACATCGTGATCGCTGGCGCGATCGCCGGCGGAGCGATCCTGCTGATTGCCATCGGGGCGCGGTATTTCGGTTGGCAATTCTGATCGCGGATCGCGGGAAGTCTTTGCCGGCGATCTCGTGGTTTGGTGTTTGCTGGGCGCGGTGCACCGCGCCAATCGATTCCGCAACTTATTGATTTCAAGTGCATTTATGATAAAAATATTGTCAGGCATTCGGCTTGGTGGGCGTCGGAGGCCTGAAAGAAAGACACAAGCAGGACGGGAGAAGGCGGATTGTGCGACACCCAACCGAGCCTGAATACGGCGCGCGGAAGGGAGCGTTGAGCCGGATTGCTCTGATGGTCGTCGCGGGCGCCATGCTTGCGGCCTGCAGCGGCGGGTATGAGAAGATTCCATCGCAGAGTTACGATATCGACTATGACGTGTTTTCTGTCGTCGGGTGGTCCGGAAATATCGATGTGTTCCTGATCAAGACATTCGAGTCCGAGGGGATGGTTGCTCTGTGCGGCGGGTATACCCGGGGCAAGACATCGTTTGCCACGATCGGAAACCGACGATGGGCCGATATTTCAGAGATCTACATCGACGAGGTGAAGATCGGAAACGCCGAGTTCATGTCGCAAATTCCGGTTTCCGGCTTCAGGCAGGGTGACGATCCGAAGGACGTGTTCATCGCGCTGCAGGAGATGACCCCGTCGCTGCCCTGCGTGCGAAGCAGGGTGCCCTGGAAGGAGCAGTATGGGTCGACAAAGGTCGAGCGGCGCGGCGCGACCCAAATCGTCGTCGAGGACTGATCGTCAACCCGGCTCCGGACGGCGGCAGAAGTCTGATGTTGTCGGGGATAACGGGTGCCGGGCTCGATCCAATATTTCGCGATCGCCATTCTTGCTAGCGCAGCGCCGAGACGTAATTGATGGGTGAATGATCCGTCAATTCGCGACGCAGCGTGCCATCTGGCTCGAAAAGGAGCCCTGTCCGCAGGGCACCGGAGAGCAGTTCTGCCAGCCCCGCCTCCTCGGGGATCTGCCGAAGTACACGTCCATCCGGATCGATCAGGTGGGGTGTCGCGACGTGCCGGTAGCCGAGGTGTTCCGTCGGTAATCGGCAAACGATGTCGCGGTTGTTGACATAGCGTCGGAGTGCGCCCTTCCGACGGACGACGGACTCGCTGAACGCCGCATCGCCGACGCGCGGAGACCCGAAGGTAATCAGTTCGGCATCGGGCCGCAGGCTCGCCGCCAGCGTGGCCAGCGCGGCGCCGAGGCTGTGGCCGGTCATCACGAGGGGGCGCGGTGCCCTGTCGACTGCTGCCTCGACCTGCATCCAGACTGCTTCGAGTGCCGTGGCAAACCCCCTGTGCGCCCTGCCACCCGCGCGCCAAGGTGACGGCACGGCATTGAGATTGGTGATCCATGAGCCGAGATTGTCCGAGCCACGGAAACACAGCACGGAAAAATCATCGCCGGCGGCGGCGAAGCCGTTGGTGCCGCTGTGGTCGAATATCTCGATCAGCGTGAAACCGACCCGTCCGAGCGTCGACTCGATGACCGTGGCATCCTCGCAATAAGCCAGCCGGGAGAGTTCCGCGCACCAGGCCTCCCGGCTCCGCGGCTGATGAAGCTCGAAAAACCGGCCGGCTGCGGCGGGATTGACCAGGGCGCGAAAGCTTGAGTCAAAGGGGATGCCCGTCGCCTCTGCCCTGGTCATGGCACCGGCCGATCAAGCGACCCGAACGAGGCCGCTCATGCCCGCTGCCATGTGCTCCAGGATATGGCAGTGGAAGAGCCAGTCGCCGGGACTGTCGGCGACGAAGGCGATTTCGATTGATTGCCGCGGCCGGATCAGGACGGTATCCAGCCATTCCTTGCGCATGTTGGGCACGCCGTCGCGGGTCAGCACGCGGAAGGCGAACCCGTGCAGATGCATCGGATGTTCCCAGCTGGTCTGGTTGACCAGCTCGATCACACAGGTTCGTCCCTTCGCGATTTCGATCAGCGGTTCCTTGCGGCCCTTGTCGGGCAGGCCGTTGACGAACCAGAACTGTCCCTGCTCGAAAAATCGCTCTGCGCCGGCCGGGAAACGCCCCATGGCGCCACCCTCCAGGACGATCCGCTGGCGCATCGCCGAGTCGTCGAGGACCGGTTCCGGCAGGGGGTTGGCCGCGAGTGTGATCGGCGCGTCAAGTGGCGATTCGCGGAGCGGCGGCGTGGCCTCGTAGACCAGCTTGTGGAATTCGTAGGTGCGGCCGCGGTAATAGCCGTCCGTCAGTTGGACGACGTCACCGGGCTTCCCCTCCATATCGATTACCAGGTCGACACGCTGCGCCGCCGCAACAACGACCGATCCGTCGGATGGCGCGTGGGGCCGCACCGGCTGGCCGTCGAGCGCGATGATTTGCGGCTTGAGATCCCCGAAGTCGATCGAGAAGCTGCGGGCATTGGCGACGTTGATCAGGCGCAGCCGGATGCGCTCGCCGGCGCGCACGCCAAACACATCTGGAATCCGGCCGTTGACGGTTACCGTATTGCCGATGCGTCCACCATGGCTCATCTGGCCGCGATGGCCGAAGCTGTCGTCGATCTGGGCGGTTTCACGGAGTAGCCAGTCGTCCAACACCCAGGTGACGTCGCGATCGACCGCGAGCGGCTCGGCTTCCTCGACGATCAACGCGCCGGCGAGTCCGCGACCCTGCTGTTCCGGACTGTTGAAATGGGGATGGTACCAGAAGCTGCCGGCATCAATGGCCTCGAACTCGTAAAGGAACTCTTCGCCCGGCGGAATCGCGTCCTGCGTGACGCCGGGGACGCCGTCCATCGCATTTGGCAGCCGGATTCCGTGCCAATGCACCGTTGTTGGTTCGGCAAGATTGTTGCGCGCGACAACACGAACCGTATCGCCCTGGCGGACCCGTATTTCGGGCCCCGGAACGGTCCCGTTATAGGCCCAGGTCGCCGTGTCGGGCCATTCGCCGCCAACCAGCGACACGGTGGTCGGCGCAGCCGTCAACGTCATTTTGCGCGGTTCGGCCCGAGCCGTTCCGACGAGACCGGCGATCGCCGGCATCGCCAGCGCCGCGGTGGTGGTGCCCAGGAAGATCCTGCGCGACATCCGTGTTCGTCTAGCCATGCGAGATGCTTTTCACCCTCGTATACCTCCACCACGATATGTGGCGAGGACAGCGCCGTGACAACCCGTTTGCGTGCGGCTGGCAAGCCTCGGCGCAATCTGGTAATACCGGGGCGCGTCACGATCCTTCCGCAGCGATCGCCGACACCCCCGATTCTCATATCAGCAGGGAGACGCCCGACATGAAGCTCAAGGACGAGAGCCTTTTCCGGCAGCAGTGTTATATCGACGGGGCCTGGGTCGATGCCGATGACGGTTCGACGATCGAGGTGAACAACCCGGCGACCAGTGAGATTCTCGGCACGGTGCCGAAGATGGGGGCGAGCGAAACGCGTCGCGCGATCGAGGCCGCCAATGCGGCGTGGCCGGCCTGGCGCGCGAAGACCGCGAAAGAGCGCGCCAACATCATCCGTCGCTGGTTCGAACTGATGATGGAGAACCAGGACGATCTCGGCCTCCTGATGACCAGCGAGCAGGGCAAGCCGCTGCCCGAGGCGAAGGGCGAGGTTGCCTATGCAGCGTCCTTTCTCGAATGGTTCGCTGAGGAGGGCCGCCGGGCCTATGGCGATGTGATCCCGACCCACATGGCCGATCGCCGCGTCGTCGTGATCAAGGAGCCCGTTGGCGTCTGTGCCGCGATCACGCCGTGGAACTTCCCGGCTGCGATGATCACCCGCAAGGCGGGACCGGCCCTGGCGGCCGGCTGTCCAATGGTTGTCAAGCCGGCGACGGCGACGCCGTATTCCGCGCTGGCCCTCGCCGAGCTGGCCGAGCGGGCCGGGGTGCCGAAAGGCGTGTTCAGCGTTCTGACCGGCGGCGCCAAGGCGATCGGCGGCGAGATGACCTCGAACCCGATTGTCCGCAAGCTTACCTTCACCGGGTCGACCGAGATCGGCAAGACGCTGATGGAGCAATGCGCCGGGACCGTGAAGAAGGTGAGCATGGAACTCGGCGGCAACGCGCCGTTCATCGTCTTCGACGACGCCGACCTCGACGCCGCGGTCGAGGGCGCGATGGCTTCGAAATACCGGAATGCCGGACAGACCTGCGTCTGCGCGAACCGTCTGCTGGTACAGGAAGGGGTCTATGAGGCGTTTGCGGCGAAGCTGTCCGAGGCGGTGACCGGCCTCAAGGTCGGCAGTGGTGTCGAGGACGGCGTCAACCAGGGGCCGCTGATCGACATGGCGGCGGTCGAGAAGGTCGAGGAGCATATTGCGGACGCGCTGTCGAAGGGCGCGCGGGTGGTTGCCGGCGGCGGCCGCCATCAACTCGGCGGCACCTTCTTCCAGCCGACCATCCTCGCCGACGTGGATACCTCGATGCGGGTAACCAAGGAAGAGACCTTCGGCCCGTTGGCGCCGCTGTTCCGCTTCAAGACAGAGGAGGAGGCGATCGCCATGGCGAATGATACCGAGTTCGGCCTCGCGGCCTATTTCTACAGCCGCGACATGGGGCGGGTGTGGCGCGTCTCGGAAGGGCTCGAATACGGTATTGTCGGTGCCAATGTCGGCATCATCTCGACGGAAATCGCGCCCTTCGGCGGCATGAAGGAGTCAGGCGTCGGCCGCGAAGGCTCCCATTACGGGCTCGACGAGTTCATGGAGGTAAAATACGTCTGCATGGGCGGCGTCGGCTGATCGGCAGTCGGGCCGTGCGGTGAGCTCGACCCCAACCGTATCCGAGCCGGGTGGATCCGACTCGCTTCCGGTCCCAAGGGTCGCAGTGCGCGACCTCATCTTCGACTATCCCGCGGGGCGCGCGCTCTTCGGCGTATCGTTCGAGATCGCGCCCGGCACCATCACCGCTCTGGTCGGCCCGAATGGCGCCGGCAAGACGACCTTGATGCGTTGTCTGGCCGCGCTGGAGACTCCGTATTCGGGTGGTGTCGTGGTCGACGGCCTGGACGTCGAACAGCACCCGCGCCAGGTTCACGAGCGTCTGGGGTTCCTGCAGGACTTCTTTGGCCTTTACGATGACCTGACGGTCCGTCAGTGCCTCGATTATCACGCCGCGGCGCGGGGCGTGGCGGCGGCCCATCGTCAGGATGCGGTTGCCCGCAGCGCCGGGCGGCTTGGCCTGTCGGATCGGCTCAACGACAACGCGGGAACCTTGTCGCGCGGCTTGCGTCAACGCCTTGCCGTCGCCCAGACGATCATCCATGAGCCCAGCCTTTTGCTGCTCGACGAGCCGGCCTCGGGGCTCGACCCCGAGGCGCGCCAGGACCTCTCCAGGTTGTTGCTTTCATTGCAGGGCGAAGGCATGACGTTGCTGGTGTCGTCACATATCCTGGCCGAGCTCGAGGATTATTCGACGCACATCATGATCATGCATGAGGGGCGGATAACCGAGCACAGTGCCATCGCCGATATCGGCCAGGCGATGACATCGCGCATACATATCGCGCTGGCGACCGCGGACGAAAGGTTGCGGGAGCTGCTCGAAGACATATCCGGGGTCTCCGACGTCACTGTCGAGGGGCGGAGCGGCGTGTTCACCTTCGCGGGCGATGAAACGGCGCGCGCCGGATTGCTGCGGCGTCTGGTCGAGGCTGGCGTTCCGGTCACTGCCTTTGATGCCGAGAAGCGCAGCATGCAGGATGTCTATATCGATCGCTTGCGACGCGATCGGGGCGGCGAGGAGTCACAGTGAATCCGGAATTCCGCCGCAACCTGCTGCTGGAGTTGACCGTTCACCGGCTCATCGCGATGCCGCTGATCCTGCTGTTGATCTATGCCGCAGCGTGGCTCGGCGGGGATGCCGAGGATGTGTCCGAAGCGGCGTCGGTTGTGATGGCAGGGCTGCTGGTGCTTTGGGGAACGCGCCTTGCAGCCGATGCGGTGCTGGGCGAGGTGAGAGGGCGCACCTGGGATTCGCAGCGCATGTCCACCATCGGGCCGTTCTCGATGGGCTGGGGCAAGCTGTTGGGCAGCACCGTATATGTCTGGTACGGGGCGGCGCTGAGTGCGCCGGCTCTGCTCTACGACTGGGAAGCCGAATACAGCGATCTGCTGCGGATTGTGATGGTCGGGCTGTTCGCGCAGTCGACCGCGCTCTTCGTCAGCCTGATCGTGCTGAGATTGCGTCCTGAACGGCTTCGCTTTCAGGTGACGGCATCGCAACTCTTCGGAATTGCGGCCGCTGTGGTGTGGTGGTCGATACTCGAGGATCCGCCGTCCGGCCTCGTTGGCTCCGGCGACAAGCAGTGGTACGGGCTCACGCTGACGCGCGACGTGTTCCTGCTTGTCTGCAGCGTCACATTTCTTGCCTGGACGTTGTTCGGCGTCTACCGGCTGCTGCGCGCGGAGCTACAGTTTCGCTCCTGGCCGGTTGGCTGGACGGCGTTTGTCCTATTTTTCGGTGTATTTATCGGTGGCTTCGGCGGGAGCCGACAACCATACGAGCCGGGCATGTCGCTTGTTCTCTCTTCGGATGTGATCTCGCGGCTGCTTTCCAGTTACATTGTCGTGCTCGTGCTGGTCTGGCTCGCCGCGTTTGTCGAGCCCAAGGGCTTCGTCCGGCTGCGGCGTTTGATTGCGGCACGCGATGCGGGAGAGTTCCGCCGCTTCTTCGAATCGGTTCCTGCCTGGTTTCCGGGCATGGTCGTGGGCCTCGCGCTGGGCATGGTGTTTTTCATCGTGTTGTCGTTCGTCCCAGAAATCGGAACGGCCTACGGTGGCTTGCTCAATATGGAGTCGCCGCGGGCATTTGCGGTCGCCCTGTTCCTGTTCCTGATGCGCGATATCGGGCTGATCCATCTGATTACGCTCGACGGGCGGAAGCGCCGCGCGAACATCACCGCGCTGGTCTATCTCGTCGTTCTCTATATCCTGTTCCCCGTTCTCGCGGCGGCCGCCGATTGGGAGGCGGCGCTGCCCGTCTTTATGCCATACTCCGAGGGCAACCCGATGGTCATCACCTTGCCCGTTGCGCTGCAGGTGGTGGTCGTCGCAGTGCTGTTCAGGATGCGCTGGCGCCGCGTCGCGCGCTCGATGGCGGCTGCCTGAGATACCGCCGGGGGAGACGGGAGGATGGACGAGTACAAATACGATTTCTTCGTCATCGGCGCCGGCTCGGCCGGGGTGCGCGCTGCGCGCATCGCCGGGCAGCTGGGCGCGCGCGTCGGCATCGCCGAGGACCGGTTCTTCGGCGGCACCTGCGTGAATATCGGCTGCGTGCCGAAGAAGCTGTTCGTATACGCCTCGCATTTCGCCGAAGAATTCGAGGATGCGGCCGGGTTCGGCTGGACGGTCGGCGAGCGGTCCTTCGACTGGCCGACGCTGATCACCAACAAGAACGCGGAGATCGAGCGCCTCAACGGCATATATGAGCGGATCCTCAAGAACGCCGGTGTGACGATCCACCGGGGCCGCGCGACAGTGACCGGGCCGAACGCGATAGCGGTCGGCGACGAGACGCTGACCGCGCAGCATATTCTCGTGGCGACCGGCGGTCGGCCCTTTGTCCCCGACATCAGGGGCCGCGAGCTTGCCGTGATCTCCGATGACATGTTCTATCTCGAAGAGTTCCCGAAACGGGTCGTCGTCGTCGGTGGAGGCTACATCGCCGTCGAATTCGCGGGGATTCTCAACGGGCTTGGCGCTGAAGTGACGCAGTTGTATCGCGGCCCGCATTTCCTGCGGGGGTTCGACGATGATCTGCGGCATTTCCTGTGTGACGAAATGCGCAAGAAGGGGATCGACGTTCGCTTCAACGCCACCGTCGAATGCCTTGAGAAGCGCCGTGGGCGAATCTGCGCCGAGCTTGCCGACGGGACCGAAATCCCCGCAGATCTGGTTCTTTATGCGACCGGCCGGGTCCCCAACAGCGGGGGGCTGGGGCTGGAGGCGTTGGGGGTCGAACTCAACGAAGACGGCGCCGTCGTCGTGGACGATGAATTCCGCACGTCGGTGCCGTCGGTTTTCGCCCTGGGCGATGTCATCGACCGGGTCCAGCTCACCCCGGTGGCTCTCGGCGAGGGGATGTGGTTGGCCCGCCGCCTGTTCGGCGGGGCGCCGCCGGAGCCCTTCGACTACGAATACGTCCCCAGTGCGGTGTTCAGCCAGCCGGCGATCGGCACCGTCGGCTTGACGGAGGCCGCAGCGCGCAGTCGCTACGGTGCGGTCGACGTCTACATCTCGGAATTCCGGGCGCTCAAGCACACGCTGTCGGGCAACGAGGAACGCACGCTGATGAAACTGGTCGTTGACAAGGCGTCGGACCGCGTCGTCGGCGCCCATATGGCGGGGCCGGAGGCCGGTGAGATCATCCAGGGCCTCGCCATCGCCATCAAGATGGGCGCGACCAAGGCGCAATTCGACGCCACCATCGGCATCCACCCGACGGCTGCGGAGGAGTTCGTGACCATGCGCGAGCCAGTTGTCCGCGCCGGCGACGAGGCAACGGAGTAGGGGCCGGGCGGTGGTCGGGGCATGACAGGTAGAAACGCCTCGCCTGCACTGCGCCAATGGGATCGACCCATGGCGTCGCCGTATTTCCTGTGGAAAACTTCTGCCCAAAGGCGTATATCGGGCGTTCCGTATGGAAGCGGGCAGGAAATCAAGGCATTAGACAAGGCGCTCGAAAGCGCTGGAGGGTGACGAGATGGCGGCGAAATGGACACCGGACAGCTGGAAGAGCAAGCCGATCCGGCAGATGCCGACGTATACGGATAGCGAGCGCTTGGCCCAGGTCGAGCACACGTTGCGCGAGTTGCCGCCGCTGGTGTTCGCAGGCGAGGCCCGTCGATTGCGGGAGGATCTCGCCGACGTGGCGCAGGGTCGGGCGTTCCTGTTGCAGGGCGGCGACTGCGCCGAGTCCTTCGCCGAGTTCGGTGCCAACACGATCCGCGATACCTTCAAGGTATTACTGCAGATGTCCGTCGTGCTGACCTATGCTGGCGCCAGCCCGGTGGTCAAGGTCGGCAGGATGGCCGGGCAGTTCGCCAAGCCGCGGTCGGCGGATACAGAGACGCAAGACGGCATCGAACTGCCGAGCTACCGTGGCGACATCGTCAACGCCATCGAGTTCGAGGAACGCGCGCGCGTTCCGGATCCCGAGCGCATGGTGCGCGGTTACAACCAGGCGGCCGCGACGCTGAACCTGTTGCGTGCGTTCGCCCAGGGCGGTTTTGCGGATCTGCACAAGGTGCACCAGTGGAACCTCGATTTCGTATCCGGCAGCCCGCAGGGCGAGCGGTACGAAGAACTGGCCACGCGCATCTCGGAGTCGCTGGATTTCATGGAGGCGTGCGGAATCACGGCGGAAAGCGTGCCGCAGATCTCCGAGACGAATTTCTATACCAGCCATGAAGCCCTGTTGCTGACCTACGAGGAGGCGCTGGTCCGCAAGGACAGCCTGACCGGCGACTGGTACGATTGTTCGGCGCATTTTCTGTGGATCGGCGAACGCACCCGCGACCCGGACGGCGCGCATGTCGAATTCCTGCGCGGTGTCAACAATCCGATCGGCGTGAAGCTGGGGCCTTCCGCCGATCCCGACGAGCTGATCCGACTGATTGATATCCTCAATCCCGCAAATGATCCGGGGCGGCTGACACTGATCAGCCGAATGGGCCACGACAAGGTGCGTGACGCTCTGCCCGCGCTGGTCCGCAAGGTCGAACGCGAGGGCCGCACCGTCGTCTGGTCTTGCGATCCGATGCATGGCAATACGGTCAAGTCGGACAGCGGTTACAAGACCCGTCCATTTGACCGGATCCTCGATGAGGTGCGGGGCTTCTTCGAGGTTCATCGCGAGGTGGGTTCCTATGCGGGCGGGGTGCATTTCGAGATGACCGGCCAGGACGTGACCGAGTGCCTGGGCGGGGCCCAGGCGATCAGCGATGAGGATCTTTCGGCGCGTTATCACACGCACTGCGATCCGCGGCTCAACGCGAGCCAGTCGCTTGAATTGGCGTTCCTGATCGCGGACTCACTGAAGGAACAGCGTGCCGGACGGCGATCGCGCCTTGCCGCCGCGTCATAGGATGCCGGGCCAGCGGCACGCCGCTTAAGGAGGGTTGTGATGACCCCGAAACCGGAAGCCATAGCGCGCTGGACGGATTCCTACTTCAACCGCACGCGCTGTGTCGTCGAGAGTTTCGGCGATTGTATCGCCACCTACGCGATCTTCATGAGACGCCCCGTTGTGTCCGCCCCGCGCCTGGCGATCGAATGGCTGGAGACGGTCGCGGCGGAACGCGGTGCAGAGCTGGAAATTGACCTGCGATACGAAGAGGGCCGCTGGGTCGGCGCCGGCGAGCCGCTGATTTATATAACGGGCCCGCTGACCCTGCTCGTCGATCTGGAAACGTTGCTGCTGCAGAAGATCGGGCCGGCCTGCGTTGCGGCCTACAACGCGGCCGCCATGTGCATGGACCTGCCCAAGGTCTCGTTCCTCGCGATGGATGCGCGCCACTGCGCCGGCACCGAAATGGCGGATTTGATGGCGTATGCCGCTTCGGTCGGCTCGCGCCGCGCCCGGCGTAAGGAAGATGCGATCGGATTCATCGGCAACGCGACCGATGCCACGGCACATTATTTCGGACTGCAGCAGGGTCTCGGAACGATGCCGCACGCGCTGGTCGGCTATGCGGGATCCACCGTCCGCGCCGCCGAAATGTTCCATGAGACATTCCCGGATGAGACTCTGACGGTGCTGGTGGATTATTTCGGGCATGAGGTCGCCGATTCGCTGGCCGTTTGCGCGCGGTTCCCCGAACTCGCCGCGGACGGCCGGCTTTCCGTGCGACTGGATACGCCCGGCTCACGGTTCTGCGAGGGGCTCGATCCGACGGCATCCTACGCGGTGCTTGATCGTCACGTCCCGCGGGCAATCCGCGGCTACCGCACCGAAGAAGAGATGCGCGATCTTGTCGGGCCGGGCGTTTCGGCCGCCGCGATCTGGCACATGCGGGAACGGCTGGACGAGGCGGGGCATGACAATGTCCGGATTGTCGCATCCAGTGGATTCGGCCCGCACAAATGCAAAACGATGGCCATCGCCAGGGCGCCGGTCGATGTGATCGGGACCGGATCCTACCTGCCTGATCGATGGACCGAGACATACGCAACCGCCGATATCATCGAGTATGACGGCGAGCCGCGGGTCAAGGTCGGACGCGAGTTCCTGCTGCGCCGGCCCGATGCGGAGGCGGCGGAATAGGGGATCCTGAACGGGTTTTTGCGCGCCCATCGGAGACGATGGGAGACACTGGCGTGTCCCGGCCGCCAAGGTATCGCACTGGTCCACGTCAACAACCGGATGCTCGCCGTCGACACGTGCATGGGTCTCGACGGCGCATCGTCCTCCATTAGACAGCGCTGTCCGCGAACCGCAGACCGCCCGCCGCGTGTTCCTCCTTTCTCGCTCGGATCGATCGCGGGCCGCCGGGTCCGGCTGAGCCTTCGATCGCGGAAGCGCGGCCCTATGCGGAACCGTGATGATGACAAGTATATTGCCAATCGGATCTACAAGGCTTATGATGACAATAATATTGTCAAAATAGCTCAAAGCAAGTGAGCATGGTGGCATGCCAGCCCATTTGGGGCGGTCATGAACCGGACCACAACGCACGGATCAAGGAGACCGACATGAACACGAGGAAGCACCGCCGGACACGGCATTTCAACTTCATGATGGCAGCGCTGGGCATCGTCGGCCTGATTGCCATTTTGTGGGCGACCGGTCCGCTGGCCGGGGCGTCGCAAAGGGGTCACCATGGTTGGCCGGGTTCGCACGGAGATCGCCAATCCGCCATGTGGATCTGCGATGCGAGGGAGGCCGACATGTTGGCCGACGTCGGCGCGCATATCGGGGCATGGCTCGACCTGGACGCGGCACAGGAGGCGGCGTGGCGGCAAGTCGAGCTGGAATTGGAGCGCGGATATTCGCGGCTGGCTGCGACGTGCGCCGATCTCGAGGCGGGCGCCGATGCATCCAGCTGGCCGGGACGGTTGGCATCCCTGGAATCGCTGTTGGTCGCAGGAGCCGATGTTCTGCGCGACGTGCGGCCGGTGTTCACGGCGTTCTACGAGATTCTCGACGAAGCCCAGATTCGGACGCTCGAGGCGCATTCACGTCGGCACGCATTCACGTCGCGCCCGTAAGGGCCAGCAAAAACACTCCGAGAACGGCCGGCGGATGCCGAAGCGATGGCCATTCCGTCGGCCGGTTCTTACGGCGTCGTTCGCCGTCGTCAGGGTGCTGTGCGCCGAACGGGCGATGGCCGTGTTGCAGCGTCGAGGTCCGCGAAGAAATCGTCCAGAATCTCCAGCACCACTGGTCCATATCGGTCCCGAACGCGCTCCCGGCCCGTCGGCGCTGCCAGCTGGACGCGCAGCGAGCGGAACAGCGCCTGCATCAGCATTGCGAACTCCGAATCCCCGAAGACCCAGCCCCGCTCCGTCTCGTTCTCGCCGAGCGGCATCTGCGAGACGATCACACCCATCATCCATGCGCGGCGCTTGGCGAAATTGGCGAAATGCTTGCTCAGGTGGACCAGGATATCGTTCACGATGACCGTGCTGGTCGGGTCCTCGTAGATATCACTCCAGTCGAAATCGTTGCCTCTGGCGGTTTGAATGATCCGCACCAGTTCGCGGCAACGGCTCTGGTACTGGTTGAGCAAGACCGGCCCGAGAATCTGGTACAGCGCCGAAAGGTAACCTGGCAGGATTCGCCGCGACAGCCCCTCACCCGGCACAACCGGCTGGTCTGCCGCCGGAAAGAGATGGGCGACCGGATTGACCATCAACCGCTCGAACGGCATGCGCCGGCTGCTCTCGCGCCGCACCTCGTCGATCACCGAGAGGCACTCGTTCCAGCCTGTGCGATAGAACTCGCGGGCATCGCTCTCGGTGTTGTTCCGGAAGGTTTCAATCGCGGTCCGGAGTTGTGCCGCATCGAGCATGCCGCCGTGCTTCGCCGCCTCGCCCTGCAGATGCTCGGCAATCCGATCGAGGACGATCTGTGTCAGGGCTTTCAGCCGGGTCGGGCCGGGCCCCAACTCCGGGTATCCATCATCGAACCTATCCATCCCCTCATGTCCCACTCAAATCGCCGCCGACCCGCAACGCGACCGGCGGCCCGTCGCAACACGGGCAGTTTTCTGCAATTCTCCAAAGGTTCAGGTATAAGCGAGAAAGGTAAAGATACCCGTAATATGAGCGGTCGCACCCTTCGCAATCGCGGGGCGGCGCGCGGCCGCTCAACCCTCAGCCCTCAAACAGTGCCGCGAGCAGCGCCCGCACGTTCGCGATCGCCGCCGCGCCATGCCGTTCGATAAGATCGCTCTCGCCGTTGGCGGTTGCCAGCATCCGCCCGAGATTCGAGTACAGCGCCCGCATCAAGACCCGGAAACCGTCGTCGTCAAGGGCGATGGCATGACCCCAGCCGTTGGTCGGCAGCGGCATCGCGTCGTTTACAAGCCCGATGAACCAGTCCCGCTGGTCCTCGTAATCGCCGAACTCTCCGGCAAGACGAACAAGCACGTCGTCGACGATGTCCTGGCTCTGGCGATCCGCGTAGACGTCTTCCCAGCGGAAGGCGCCGCCTCGTGACGTTCGCGTCGCGCGTACGAGATCGCGGCTACGCTCCAGCTGGCGCCCGAAGAAGACCGGCCCGATCATATCCTCCAGCGCCGCCATGTATCCCGGTATGACGCGTCGCGACAACGTACCCGCGGGACCGTCCCGGTTGCCGTGCTCGGGCAGCAGATGCGCAAATGGCCAGACCATCAGGCGCTGGAACGGGGCCTTGCGATCCTCGCCCCGGCCCTCGGACTCGAAGATTGCGCCACAATCGTCCCACACCGCCTCGCAGATCGCCGCAACCACCGGGGAGTCGGCCCGCTTGAACGCGTCCAGGACCGCCCCGATCTCCTCGATGCTGATCGAACCGCCGCCCGCCGCGGCGCGCTCCTTCATGTCCCGGGCCAGAAGGTTGACAGCACGATACAGATAGCCGCGAACCACCGCCGGCCCCGGCTCCTGCCTCTCGGGGATCTGATTTGTCATGTCGCCCAATATCCTCCGGCACCAGCCCGTCTCGCCGGCGCACCACGTTTCGCGCAGCTTCCGCTTGATTTCAAGGTTGCCGCAATAGGATAGTCGGCATCACGAAGTTCTGCCACATTGTCGGCGCGAGCCCGGCGACCTGATGGACCATGGCCGACCGATTGAAGATACTCCTGGCCCAACGCAATCCGACCGTTGGGGATATAGGCGGCAACGCCGCGCAGATTCGCGAGGCCAGAACCGCGGCCGCGGCGGAAGGCGTCGATCTCGTGATCTTCCCGGAGCTGTTCGCATGCGGCTATCCGCCGGAGGATCTCGTGCTCAAGCCGTTCTTTCAGGATCGGGTCGAGGATGCGGTGCGCGCGCTCGCGCGCGATACCGATGACGGTGGCCCGGGGTTGTTGATCGGCGCGCCGTGGCGCGATGGCGGCGCCCTTTACAATGCGGCCTTGCTGCTGGACGGCGGTCGCGTCGCCGCCAAGCGCTTCAAGCATGATCTGCCGAATTACAGCGTGTTCGACGAGAAACGGGTGTTTGCGGCGGGACCGCTGCCGGGGCCCATCTCGTTCCGCGGCGTGCGGCTGGGCGTACTGGTCTGCGAGGATATGTGGACGCCCGACGTCGCGGAATGCCTTGAGGAGTCCGGGGCGGAGATCCTCGTGGTGCTGAACGGATCGCCATTCGAGAGCGACAAGGGCGATGTCCGCATGAACCACGCGACACAGCGGGTCACCGAGTCGCGCCTGCCGCTGATCTATGTCAACCAGGTCGGCGGCCAGGACGAGTTGGTATTCGACGGTTTATCCTTCGTGCTGAACGCCGATCGATCGATCGCCGCGTTCCTGCCAGCCTTCCGGGCCGCCGACATTTCGACCGAGTGGGCTCGCGCCGCGAAGGGCTGGGTCTGCGCACAGGCGCTGCGCGCCGCGCCGCCCGATGATGATGAAGCGATGTACCGCGCGATGGTCCTGGGGCTTGCCGACTACGTGCGCAAGAATGGATTTCCCGGCGTGATTGTCGGGCTTTCCGGCGGTATCGACTCCGCGTTGACCGCGGTGGTCGCGGTCGATGCCCTGGGCGCCGAACGGGTGCACTGCGTGATGATGCCGTCGCCCTACACCAGTGAGGAGAGCCTCGAAGACGCCGCGGATTGCGCGCAACGACTCGGGGTCGAGCTCGACGAGATCAGCATCGCGCCGGCGATGTCGGCGTTCGAGACGATGATGCGGCCGGTCTTCGGGGACCGCGCGCCTGACACGACGGAGGAGAACATCCAGGCGCGCAGCCGGGGTATCGTCCTGATGGCGCTGTCGAACAAGCTTGGCCACATGCTGCTGACCACCGGAAACAAATCCGAGATGTCGGTGGGATACGCGACCCTTTACGGCGATATGGCCGGAGGCTACTCGGTGCTGAAGGACGTCTACAAGACCGATGTGTTTCGCCTCGCGCGGTGGCGTAACGAGCGCCGGCCGGACGATCTTGCCGGCCCGGCCGGATGCGTGATACCGGAGCGGATTCTCACGAAGGCGCCGTCGGCCGAGTTGCGGCCGGACCAGACCGACCAGGATTCATTGCCGCCCTACGAGGTTCTGGACGATATCCTGCGCTGCCTGATCGAGGGCGAAATGGGTGTCGACGAGATCGTCGCGCGCGGCCATCCGCCGGAGCTGGTGCAGCGGGTCTGGCGGATGCTGGATATCGCGGAATAAAAGCGCCGGCAGGCGCCGCCGGGCGTCAAGCTGACCAGCCGGGCCTTCGGCCGTGACCGCCGATACCCGATCACCAACGCGTTCTTCAAGATCCTCTAGGATGGCCGGGCAGCTCAAGGTCCGCTTCGCGCCCAGCCCTACCGGGCTGTTGCATGTCGGCAATGCCCGGCTGGCGCTGGTCAACTGGCTGTTCGCCCGCCATGGCGGCGGCACCTTCCTGCTGCGGCTGGACGATACCGATGTCGATCGCTCGGATGCCAGGTACGGTGCCGCCATCGAGGGTGACCTCGGGTGGCTCGGCCTGCACTGGGACGAGTTCGCGCGGCAGTCGGACCGTCTGGCCCGCTACGCGGCCGCGATCGAGCGGCTGAAGGCGGCGGGGCGGTTATATCCGTGCTACGAGACGCCCGAGGAATTGTCGCTCAAGCGCAAGCAACAGCTGAGCCAGGGCCGACCGCCGGTGTACGACCGGGCCGCGCTGAGCCTGGGAGATTCCGACCGCGCCCGTCTCGAACGGGACGGCCGGCGGCCGCACTGGCGCTTCCTGCTCGAGGAGAGAGCGGTCGCGTGGCACGATCTTGCGCGCGGTCCGGTCCGCTTCGAGCCGGGCCATATGAGCGACCCGGTGTTGGTCCGCGAGGACGGACATCCCCTCTACACGCTCTCGTCGGTCGTCGACGATGGCGAGCTCGGGATAACGCATGTGGTCCGCGGCGAGGATCACGTCGCCAACACGGCCGTCCAGATCCAGCTCTTCGAAGCGCTGGCGTTCGTTGTGCCCGCATTCGCGCATCTGCCGCTGCTGATGGGAGATGACGGCAAACCCCTGTCGAAGCGTCTGGAAAGCCTGAGCATCAAGGCGCTGCGCGACGACGGAATCGAGGCGGGCGCGCTGTGCGCCTATCTTGCCCATCTGGGCACCCCGACCTCGGCGAGCGGCGCCGAAAGCATGGAGGACCTGGTCGCCGGCTTCGACATCGCCGCGTTCGGGCGCGCGGCGCCGCGGTTCGATCGGTCGGAGCTCGAGCATCTGAACATGCGCCTTCTTCATCGCCTCCCGTTTGACGCCGTGCGCGAGCGGCTCGGCCTGGAGGGAGCGGACGAGGCCTTCTGGGCGGCGGTCCGGCCCAATCTGACCCGGCTCGAGGATGCCCGCATATGGTGGCGCATCCTGCACGGAGACGTCGAACCGGTCATCAGCGATGCGGCACTCTGCCGGACGGCCGCTGCGCTGTTGCCGGATGAACCGTGGGACGAAACCACGTTCAAGAGCTGGGCCGAGGCCGTCGGCAAGGCAACCGGCGCAAAGGGAAAGGCGCTCTTCATGCCGCTGCGACAGGCGCTGACCGGCATGGACCATGGACCAGAACTGAGGGTTCTGTTACCTATGCTCGGCCGCGAGCGGGCACTGGCGCGGCTGACATCGGCAACCCCCACCAAGGCCGGATCCTGACGACGTGACGCTACGCATCCACGATACGCTGAGGCGTAAGAAGGTGGTCTTCGAGCCGCTCGACCCCGACCATGTGCGCTTCTATGTCTGCGGGCCGACAGTGTACGACTTCGCCCATATCGGCAATGCGCGGCCGGTCGTGGTGTTCGATGTCCTTGCGCGGCTGTTGCGGCACCTGTACCCCAGGGTCACCTATGTTCGAAACATCACGGATGTCGAAGACAAGATCAACGATCGCGCGAAGCAGCTTGGCGAGGATATCCGCAGCCTCACCGAGCGTACGGCCCGGCAGTTTCACGAAGACATGGCGGCTCTCGGGGCGCTGCCGCCGGATATCGAGCCCCGGGCGACCGAACATATCACCGAGATGATTGCCATCATCTCGGCACTGATCGCCAACGGCCATGCCTACGAGGCGGACGGGCACGTGCTGTTCGACGTGCCGTCGATGCCGGATTACGGTCGGCTCTCCGGGCACAGCCGCGAAGAACTGGTCGCCGGCGCGCGGGTCGAGGTGGCGCCGTACAAGCAGGATCCCGCGGATTTCGTGCTGTGGAAGCCGTCAACTCCGGATCTGCCCGGCTGGGAGAGCCCGTGGGGCCGGGGCCGGCCCGGCTGGCACATCGAATGCTCGGCGATGAGCATCAAATATCTCGGCCGCACCTTCGATATCCATGGCGGCGGGCAGGACCTGATCTTCCCGCACCATGAGAACGAGATCGCCCAGTCGCGCTGCGCCCATCCCGACGCCGGATTCGCGAAATACTGGATGCATAACGGGTACCTGATGGCCGAGGGCGAAAAGATGTCCAAGTCCCTCGGCAATTTCTACACGGTGCATGAGCTGCTGGAGGAGTTCCCCGGCCGCGGCGAGGCGATCCGGCTGGTCCTGCTGCAGACGCATTACCGCCAGCCGCTTGACTTCACCAAGGACGGGATCGTGCAGGCCAAGGCGACGCTGGACCGTTTCTACCTGGCGCTGCGCGAGGCCGCCGGCATCGCAGCGGCGGCATTCGAGGCGCCGGACGTGATGGCGGCGCTGTCGGACGATCTCAACACGCCGCTGGCGATCAGCCATCTGCACGAGGCGCTTGGTGCGCTCAACAAGGCGGCGACGGACAAGGAGAAGGCCGCCGCGAAGGGCCGGCTGCTGGCCGGCGGCGCGCTGCTGGGCCTTGTCCAACAGGATCCAGAGGCCTGGTTGCGCGGTGCGGCGGAGGCCTCGGATACGGGCGATGCGGGTATTGAAAGCCTGATTGCCCAGCGTAATGAGGCCCGAAAGAGCAAGGATTTCGAGACCGCCGACCGGATCCGCGACGACTTGTCGAAGGCCGGGATCGTCCTGGAAGACAAGCCCGATGGCACGACCGTGTGGCGCCGGGCTTGAGCCGCAACGCGACAGGACCGTCGCCCCAGCCCATCCGAAATTTTCAAGGGACGCGGGCGCGGTTTCGTGCCAAAATTGTCCGCATGACTGAACCCAAAGCTACCGATATCGCCGCCGTGAAGGCGCGGCTTCTGGAAATGAAGGCGGAGCTCGAGCGCCTTGCGCATGAGCATGAGCACGACAGCGACATCGTCGAACTCGATCAGACGACGCAAGGCCGCTTGTCACGCATGGACGCGTTGCAGGGACAGGCGATGGCGCAGGAAGTCGCGCGACGCCGCGAGGTCGAGATCCGTCGCATCGAAGCCGCCCTGGAACGCATAGAAGACGATGAATACGGGTACTGCGTCACCTGCGGCGAGGAAATCGCTCGAAAACGTCTGGAACTCGACCCGGCGACACCCAATTGTATCGACTGTGCCCGCGGTGAGGAGACGTAGGGGCCAGGGCCTCCTCCCGGCATATTGGACAAGGCGGATCGTCGCGGATCAGCGGGTCCGGCAAGCGGCGGAAGCAGATGCGATATCCGGTTGACGTCGACCAGATCATAGGTATTGCGCTCGCGTTGGGCATTTTCCTGGCCGTGATCGTCGCCTGGCTGGTTGTGACCGGTCGCCGTCTCGAGCGGGACTGGCAACTGGTTGAAAGCCATTGGCAGACGCTGCGCGCCCGGCTGAAGGATCGCGGCGATCTGTTGCCCGAACTGGCCCGTGTCACGCAGCACAGACTGGCCCGCCAGAGGGAGTCCCTGGAGATTCTGGCGCGGCTCCGCACCAAGAGCATATCGGGGCGCAACCCGGCGGAGCGGGCCGTCGCCGAGGTCGAGCTCGAAGCGGTGCTGCAACGGGTGCTTGCGGCGGCCATGGCGGATCCGGGCCTTGCCGGCGTCACCGAGTTCGAGACGATACGGGGCGGACTGGAGGATGCGACAGCCGGGATACGGCGGAGCGCTGCGATCTACAACGATGCCGTCGCAAGCTACATGCGGGCGACGACCCGATTTCCGGCGCGTCTGTTGTCGCGTCGGAAGGCGACGACCCGGGCGGAATTCTTCGACGATGGCAGAGGGTCGTTCTTCGACGCCGCGAAGGAGGAGCGGCTGGTCGACACGGCCGACGGTCGGTCGCCGGCCCGGTAGATTGCTGCTGACAATCGGTCAGCGGATCCGGGCGCCTCTTAGGATCTGCGGTGTCCGTGGCCTTGAGCTGCGTACGGCCCCCGGCGCGAAACGTGCGGCTTTGTTGCTGGAACGGCGCCGGCCGTACCCACCGTTAACCAATTTGTGGTAATCGAATGTTTGAATATGCGGCTTGTTCTTGTCCGCGGGGTTCATGTGAGGGGTGTCGGAATGGTCGAAACCATCATCATTGTCGTCCTCGTCGGAGGCCTGTTGCTCTGGGTGGTGTCGATTTACAACCGTCTGGTGCGGAACCGGAACCTCGTCGAGGAGGGTTGGAGCGGCATCGAGACCCAGCTCAAGCGGCGCTCGAACCTGATCCCCAATCTCGTCGAGGCGGTAAAGGGCTATATGGGGCAGGAGAAAGGCGTTCTCGAGAGAGTGACGGAAATGCGCTCGCGCACGGGGCAGGCCACAACGCCGGAGGAGCGCGGCAAGGCGGAAGGCCTGCTGGGCCAGGCGCTGGCCAATCTGTTCGCCGTCGCCGAGGCCTACCCCGATCTCAAATCGAACGAGAACTTCCTGGATCTGCACCGGCAACTGGCCGGCATAGAAGACGAAATTCAGATGGCACGGCGCTATTACAACGGGACCGTGCGCAACCTTAATATTCTGATCGAATCCTTTCCCAGCAACATCATTGCCAAGATGTTCGGTTTCCTGCAGGCCGAGTTCTTCGAGATAGAGAACGAATCCGACCGGGCGGTGCCGCAAGTCAGCTTCTCCTGACGCGGTGCCAGCGGAGATGGCCGGCGCGAGGCGCATCCTGGCAGCCATCTGGTTGCTGCTTGCGTTCGCGGGCGGCGCTGCGGCGCAAGAGCGCATCATCGCGTTCGACAGCCGCGTTGTGATTGCCGAAGACGGTGAGCTTACGGTCACCGAGACGATCACCGTTCAGGCGCAGGGCGACCGGATCAGGCGGGGCATCTACCGCGACTTCCCCACTGTCTACAGGGGGCGGGATGGTCGAGCGCATCTCGTCGGGTTCAAGGTCGTCGAGGTGTTGCGCGACGGCCGGCCCGAGAACTGGTTCACCAAGAACCGGTCGAACGGCGTGCGGGTCTATGCCGGCAGGGAGGACGTCTATCTGCGGCCCGGTCGGTACGAGTATGTCTTCACCTATCGGACCGATCGCCAGATCGGCTTTTTCGGCGAATACGACGAGCTGTACTGGAACGTCACCGGGAACGACTGGGATTTCGCCATTGAACGCGCCAGGGTCACGATCGTCCTGCCGGCGACCGCAACGATCCTTCAGACTGCGGCCTATACGGGCCGCCAGGGGGCAACGGGACAAGACTGGGCCGGCTGGACGGACGATAGCGGCAACGCCGTATTCGAGACCACACGGCGGCTTGGCCCGAAAGAGGGGCTGACCGTCGCCATCGCCTGGCCGAAAGGTATCGTCGCGCCGCCCTCGGCCGCCGACGAGCTGATCTGGACGCTGCGCGGCTATGTCGGCGGGGTGGCGGCGGCGACCGCCCTGCTGCTGGTGCTGGTCTATTACTATGTCGGCTGGCGCCGGATCGGGCGCGACCCCGAGGCGGGAACCGTGGTGCCACGATGGAAGCCGCCCAAGGGTGTTTCGCCCGCTGCGGCCCGCTTCGTCGCGAAAATGGGGTTCGACGCGAAGGCGATCGGTGCTGCGGTCGTCAGCCTCGCGGTCAAGGGCAAACTGATCATCGAAGACGACGGCGACGACGATTTCTCCTTGCGCAAGCATGATGGCGGGTTCGGCATCAGGCTGTCGCCGGGCGAAAAAGCGATGCAACGCGCGCTGTTTGCGTGGGGCGACCACGTTGCCATCCGCAAGGGCAATCATACGCGCCTGCAACCGGCGGTGAACGCGCTTCGCGAGGCGCTGTCCGCCGATTACGAGGGGGCGCATTTCCGCCGCAACCTGGGCTACTTCTCCGGTGGCGTGGTTCTCAGTGTTCTCGCCGCCTTCGGTGCCGGCATCGCCAATGTTCACGCCGCGGTCGGCCAGACGGAAGCGATCGGCGCGGGCATCATCGCCGTGACCGTCTTCTGCTTGTTTGGCGTCAATCTTCTGTTCCGCCACCTGATCAAGGCGCCGACTCTGGAAGGCCGCCGCATCATGGACGAGATCGAAGGGTTCCGGATGTATCTGTCGACCGCCGAGCAGGAGCGCCTCAATCTCCTGCATCCGCCGGAACGGACCCCGGCGCTGTTCGAGAAGTATCTTCCCTATGCGATGGCGCTGGACGTCGAGACCGAATGGGGCGAGCAATTCCACGAGGTCTTCGCCACGGCGACGGCGGATCCGGACAGGGGCTATCAGCCGCGATGGTATCGTGGGCGGCGCGGATACCATGGCTGGGCCTCGCCGGGACGGTTCGCCAGCGCTCTCGGTGCATCGCTCGGCGGCGCGATCGCGTCGGCGGCAACCCCGCCGGGTTCCTCCTCCGGCTCCGGTGGCGGCGGCGCCTCCGGAGGCGGCGGTGGCGGCGGCGGCGGCGGCGGCTGGTAGTGATGATCCAGGTTCTCAGACTGTCCGGCCTCGCGGTCATCGCCTCGATCCTGGTGGCGGTGGTCGTCGTCTCGGTCTTCTTCGTGGTCAGCTTTTTCATAGCGGAATGGCGGCCGGACTGGACCATCGCCGAAAGTATCGGCCGATGGCTCGAGGCCGGGTCGCGACCGCCCGAGACACGGCAAACCGGGTTATCCGTTTCGACATGGGACACGCTGTGGCCCTGGCTGACGGCGCCGCTGGCGCCGCTTGCCTGGTATCTCGTCGTCTGGTGGGGTTGGGGCCGGGACCGGCTGCTGGGGGTTGCGTTCCCGCGCTTTGCGCCGCCGGCCGGATTGTCACCGTCGGGTGTGCGCCAGATCCTCGGCATGGGATTCGACGGCAAGGTGATGGCGGCCGAGATGCTGAACCTCGCCGTCAACGGCTACCTGCGGATTGAGCGCGATCCGGCGGGCCGCTATACGTTGCGACGCACCGGCAGTTCGTCCGGCGCGTTGACCGCATCGCAACGTCGCTTGCTCGCCAGCCTGTTTCGGGCGCGGCCCTGGGTGCGGCTGAGCGGAGAAGATGCCGCGCATCTGCGCGTTGCGATGGAGACCTTCCGAGACGCGTTGGAGGACGAGCTCGAGGGTCCCGTCTACGCCACCAACGTCTGGGCCGTGGGGATCGGTATCGCGGTCAGCGGCGGCGCCATCATTGCGGCGATGGAACGCCTGCCGCATGCCATGCCGGCGGAACTGGATCTCTGGCTGGCCGGCGGCGCGCTGATCGCCGTGGCGGCCGTGAACGTCCTCTTCTTCCGGCTGATGAAGGCGCCAACGGAACTGGGGCGGGAGATTCTCGACGCGATCGGGGGATTCCGGCGGTTCCTTGCGACCGCCGAGCATGAGCGGATGAAGATGGCAGACGCGCCTCGAATGACGTCGCATCTGTTCGCGCGATTCCTGCCCTATGCCCTGGCGATGGATATCGAGCTGGACTGGTCCGAACGCTTCGCCGACTCATTGAAACGCGCGATCCCGGACGCGCTTGACTTCGATTGGTACGCGGACCCCGCACGAGCCTCGTATGACATGGGCCTGACGGGCATGGTGCGGACGCTTGGCGGGGCGGTGGCCGCCGTCCTGCGCGAGCCCGACACCACGGCCTAGTTGCTGGAGTCGTCCCTTGCGATTCGCGCCTGCCTGCCCCATATCCTCGCCAGGCACCGCGCCCGCAAGGCTGGGCGCTGTTTTTGTGATTCGGAGGCCAACAGGTGGCCACCTCTAACGACGTTATTTCGCGCCGCCGCACCTTTGCGATCATCTCGCACCCGGATGCGGGCAAGACGACGCTGACCGAAAAGCTGCTGTTGTTCGGCGGCGCGATCCAGCTTGCCGGCGCGGTGAAGGCACGCGGCGAGCAGCGGCGCGCCCATTCCGACTGGATGAAGGTGGAGCGCGAGCGCGGGATCTCGGTCGCCTCATCGGTCATGAGCTTCGAATACGGCGGCTGCAACTTCAACCTGCTGGACACGCCGGGCCACGAGGATTTCTCGGAGGATACGTACCGCACGCTCACGGCTGTCGATTCCGCGGTCATGGTGATCGACGCGGCGCGCGGTATCGAGAGCCAGACCCGCAAGCTGTTCGAGGTGTGCCGGCTGCGCGACATGCCGATCATCACCTTCGTCAACAAGCTGGACCGCGAAGGCCGGGATGCGTTCGATCTGATCGACGAAATCGAGCAAACGCTGGCCCTGGACGTCACGCCGGCGAGCTGGCCGATCGGCATGGGGCGCAATTTTCTTGGCTGCTACGATCTTGTCCATGATCGGCTTGCCTTGCTGGCGCGCGCCAAACAGGGCAAGCCGGAGGAGACCGAGAGTTGCCAGGGTCTCGATGACACCAGGCTCGACGCGCTGCTGCCGGGGGACGCCGTCGCCAAGCTGCGCGAAGAGGTCGAGATGGCGCGGGGCTTGATGCCGAAACTGGATTTGCAGGCCTATCGCGATGGCAACACGACCCCGATCTTCTTCGGCAGCGCCATCAACAATTTCGGCGTGGGCGAATTGCTGCGGGGGCTGCTCGAATTCGCGCCGGCGCCGTTACCGCAACCGGCCGTCGAACGCACGATCCTGCCAGACGAGGGCAAGGTTTCGGGTTTCATCTTCAAGATCCAGGCGAACATGGATCCAAAGCATCGCGATCGCATCGCCTTCATGCGGCTTGCCTCCGGTCATTTTCGGCGGGGCATGAAGCTCAAGCACGTGCGCAGCGGCAAGACCATCGCGATGAGTGCACCGGTCCTCTTCCTTGCGCGGGACCGGGAACTTGCCGAGGAGGCGCATGCGGGCGATATCGTCGGGCTGCCGAACCACGGCAATCTGCGCATCGGTGACGCGCTGACCGAGGGCGAGGACCTGCATTTCACCGGGATTCCCTATTTCGCGCCCGAAATGCTTCAGCGCGTGCGCCCGGAGGATCCCATGAAGGCCAAGCATCTGGGCCGCGCCCTCTCACAGCTGGCGGAAGAGGGCGCCGCGCAGGCCTTCAGGACGCGCCTCGGCTCCGACTGGATCGTCGGCGTCGTCGGGCCGCTGCAATTCGACGTCCTGGCCGACCGCATCCGCACCGAATACGATATCCCGGTCCGCTTCGAGCCGACCCAGCTCTACACGGCGCGCTGGGTCGAGGCGGACGACTCAACTGCGATGAAGCGGTTTGCCGATTCGAACGGCGCGGCGCTGGCCGACGATCACGACGGCATGCCGGTGTTCATGGCCCGCAACGCCTGGCATCTGGAGCGGACCGCCGAGGACTACCCGGCGATCCGGTTCCTGAAGACCAGGGAGCATGTCAGCTGACGCGTCGTCAGCGTCCCCACAGACCGGTCCGCTGCCGCCGCGCGACCGCCTCGGTGTCGCGATAGGCTTTGGCAAGCGCACTGTCCGCCGGATTCTTCGTGGTGTCGCTGCGCGATACGATGGCCCAGCCGCCCAGCAGCATCGCACGCCCGACATCGCCGGAACGGCTGTTCGAGCAGATCGCGTCGTCGCGCCGCCCCGCGGTATCCTTGATGGTGCAGATCAGTGTGCCGTTTGCGCCGATCAACTCGTCGAGCGCGGCGCGCGAGTGCCAGCCATCGCTGCTGTCCAGGTTGGGCGCATCGATTCCCCACAAATCCAGTAGCTGGCCGTTCACCTCGACCGTATCGCCATCCCAGGCCATGGCCGGACCGCTGACCGTCTGCGTGCTCGCCGGGCGGGACTGCTGGGCCCCGCCGCTATCCACGGCGCAGCCGACCAGCATGAGGGAAGCGGTAAGGGCAGCTGACAAGCACCTGATTCGTTGCATCGCGTCACTCCGTATAAGTCATGGATTGTTTGTATGAGAGATTACCCCGGAGAATCTTAACGGATTTCAAAATGGCGTCGCGGCATGACCGGACATCGGGTCGGCCGCCTCAGCCGTATCCTCGTGCGGCGGCGTACCGGCGACCTCGAGGATCAGCTTCCTGAGAATCGCCTCCGCGAATTCCTCGCGCGATCGCGCCGTCATCATGAACGCCCTCGGGCCGCCTATGACGTCATTGGCATAATGCTCGGTCAGGGGTTCACCTTTGGGTCCGGGATAGCCGCCGCCCTCGGAGACCACCACCAGCGCATTGATCGTGATGCCCTTCAGCAACGTCGCCTGGCGCACCAGTTCCAGCGGCCGGCCGTTGCGCTGGGGTCCGTCGCCCGATACGTCGATGACCTTGCGTGTGCCCTCGAACCCGTTGGTTTCGATCAGGTTCGCCGAATAATGGATGGCATTGCTGATGGAATTCGACCCCCAGGCCTGGCGCGGCGCCGCCGTCAGCCGCCGGCCGAATTCGCGGGCCGACGTCTCGTTCTCGATCACCGTCCAGTCGACGATGGTGTGCTGCGACTCCGGCGCGGCCCACTCGACATAGGCGACGGCGATCTTCTGGAGGTATCCGCCGCGGATCGCCGCCAGCACCTTGGGGTGCGCCAGCGCCGCCGCATAGCCGGCGCGCTGCAGCGCGAGCTCCTGATCGTCGATCGACCCCGAGCCGTCGGCGGCGAAGACGAGCTCGAGGTCCACGGGCTCCTGCGCCAGCGATGGCGCCGCGGCAACCGCTGAACCGAGCAGCAAGGTTAAAACCGGGAACCGAATCATCATCTTCTTCCAGCGGACCGTCATTGTCTCATAGTCTGTTTACGGCAGCCACGCTCAAATATTCCTGTTACAGCGGCCAGATCCACAACAACATGGGAATCGCGACGATGACGATGATCGCTTCGAGCGGCAGGCCGATGCGCCAGTAATCGCCGAATTTGTAGCCGCCCGGCCCGAGGATCAGGGTGTTGTTCTGATGGCCGATGGGGGTCAGGAAGGCGCAGGAGGCGCCGATCGCAACGGCCATCAGGAAGCTGTCCGGATTGACCGATAGCCGATCGGCGATGCCGACGGAAATCGGTGCCATCACCACCGCGGTCGCTGCGTTGTTCATCACGTCCGAGAGCGTCATGGTCACGATCAGCACCAGGCCGAGGATCACCCAGGCCGGCAGCCCGGCCGAGACATCGACCAGCAAGTTGGCAATCAGCGCCGTCGCGCCGCTCGCCTCCAGCGCGCCGCCGACCGGGATCATCGCACCCAGCAGCACGATCACCGGCCAGTCCACCGCATCGTAGATCTCGCGCACCGGGACGATATTGAACAGCACCATCAGTCCGACGGCGGCGGCGAACGCGGCGGGCAGGCTCAGCACGCCGAGGCTGGCGGCTGCGACAGCGGCAACGAAGATGCCGATCGCCAGCAGCCCGTGGCGCTGCCGCTGGATCAGCAAGGCGCGATGGGCCAGCGGCAGGCAGCCGAGCGAACCGATGACCGCAGGCAACCGTTCCGGATCGCCCTCGAGCAGCAATACGTCACTGGCGCGGAACCGGAAGTCGCGCAGCCGTCCACGGAAGGGCTGACCCTGGCGCGAAACCGCGAGCAGATTGACGCCGTGCCGGCGCCGCAGCCGCAGCGCCTCGGCGGTGGTGCCGATGATGCTCGATTTCGGCAACACGACCGCTTCCGTCAGCTCGATGTCGCCGCTTTCCGTTTCCGGCAGCGCTGCTTCCTTCTGCCGTTTCTTCGTGATGTCCGCCGGATGCAGTTTCAGGGCGTTGTGCACCGCCGAGAGGGCGTCCGGTCCGGTCTCCAGCACCAGCACGTCGCCGGCCTGCACGATCTCCCGACGGTGGCCGTGCTCGATGCGGCGGTCGGCGCGGATCAGGCCCAGCACGACCGCGTCGTGCTCCTCCGATAGGGCGTCCGCATCCTTCAGCGTCTTGCCGACGAGCGGGCTCTTCTCCTCAACCACCGCCTCGCTGAGATAGGCCTCGATCTCGAACAGCTCGCGCGCCGACATCTTCGCCCGGCGCGACGCTGGCACCAGTCGCCAGCCGACGAGCGCGACGAAGGCGATGCCGGCCAGCGCCACCGCGCCGCCCACCGGCGTGAAGTCGAACATTCCGAAGGGCTCGCCGGTCAGGCCGCCGCGAAAGGCAGCGACGATGATGTTGGGTGGCGTGCCGATCAGCGTCAACAGCCCGCCGAGGATCGACCCGAACGACAGCGGCATCAGGAGCAGCGCCGGCGACCGCGCCGCCTTCGCCGCCGAGTGCAGCGCCGCCGGCATCAGCAGCGCCAGCGCCCCGACATTGTTCATCACCGCCGACAGCGCGCCGCCGATGGCCGCCAGCGCCCCGACATGGCCCGATACCGAGCCGCCAGACGGGATCAGTCGCGCAATGGACTGGATGGCGCCGGAATGCTGCAGGCCGCGCGAGACGATCAGCACCAGCGCCACGGTCACCGTGGCGGGATGGCCGAAGCCGGCAAACATGGCGCCGAACGGTACCGTGCCCGCCAGCGTCGCTGCGAGCAGCGCCGCGAAGGCGACGATGTCATAGCGCCAGCGTCCCCAGGCGAACAGGACCAGTACGGCGCCGAGCAGCGCAAGCAGGAAGATCTGGTCGAACGTCATGAAAGGAACGAAAGATCCGTCATGTCAGATCGTGCAAGCCTAGCAGCTTCACCGGCGGGGGCAACTAAAGCGGCGCGGCGCTTGCGCTGGCGGTCCGCTACGCTATTTGTTACCTTGTCGACAACAGGAATATCAAGGAATTGGCGGGTTACACAACAATGAAGCCGATCGACCCGCAGAGCCTGCGCACGGCGCTCGGTTGCTTTGCGACCGGTGTGACGGTGGTCACGGGCCTCGGTGCCAACGACGAGAAACTGGGGGTGACGGCCAGTTCGTTCAATTCGGTCTCGCTGGATCCGCCGCTGGTGCTGTTCAGTCTCAATCGCCGCGCCTACAGCATGCCGCATTTCCTGGAGAGCGGGCATTTCGCCGTCAACGTCCTGCGCGAGGACCAGGTCGAACTGGCCAACCGCTTCGCAATGCCCCTGGCCGACAAATGGGACGGCATTCATTTCGAGATCTGGGATTTCGGCTGTCCGATTCTCGCGGATGCGCTGGCCAGTTTCGAGTGCCGCACCCGCTACACCTACGACGGCGGCGACCATATCATCTTCGTCGGCGAGGTCGAGCGGATGCGCGCCGACCTCGACGGCCATCCGCTGCTGTTCTACCGCGGCTGCTATCAGTCGCTCGACAAGGAGCGGGCCTGACGGGGCTTTCCGCAGGGCCGCGGCTGTGGCAGGCTGATCGCCATGGCCGACTCGACTGCCGTTCGCCGGGAACCGCTGGTCCTTCTTGCGATCGCGGGCGTATTGCTGGTCGTCTCCGGTATCGGGCCGGTGGATCGCCTGACCTGGGTGCTGGAAGTGGCGCCGGTGGCGATTGGTATCCCCCTGCTGCTGGCGACGCGCGCGCGTTGGCCGTTGACGATACTGCTCTACCGGCTGCTGTTCCTGCATGCCTGTATCCTCATGCTCGGCGGCCATTACACCTATGCCCAGGTGCCCCTCGGATTCTGGGTGCAGGACTGGCTCGACCTCTCGCGCAACCATTACGACCGGCTGGGCCACTTCGTGCAAGGCTTCGTCCCGGCGATCCTGATGCGCGAGATCCTCTGGCGCGCCTCGCCGCTTCGCGGCAGCTATTGGCTGCCCTTCCTGGTGGTCTGCTTCAGCCTTGCATTCAGCGCCTTCTACGAGTTCATCGAATGGTGGGGGGCCCTCATCATGGGCGCGGCTGCGGATGCCTTCCTTGCAACCCAGGGCGATCCCTGGGACACGCAATGGGACATGTTCCTTGCCATGTGCGGCGCGATCACGGCGATTGTCCTGTTATCGAGGGCGCACGATCGACAGTTGGAAGATCTGACCGGCCGTCGAAGCGGACAGGCCCGGTCGATCCATTAACCCGCCGTAAACCATGTTCGTGTTGAGACCTTGCTTTCGCGGCTGCGCCTGAAGTCGCAGCCGCAGCCGCAAGGTCCCTGTTGGTGGCGGGACTGGAAGGGAGCTTTTGACCGGATGTCGCCGATCCGCACGCGGATGAATTGCTTTTTTCAGCGTGCGTTCAGCTAAACGGCGTTAGAATTCGGTTGGATAGACATGCTGACGAAAACGCGGATACGACTCCTCGGAGGAGGTCGGGCGGTTTGCGCGCTGACCGCAATGATCGCTGCGCTCCAGATTGTGGCGGGCGCCGTCGGCGATGCGCGTGCCGACGACGACACGCCGCCGGGTGAGCTGGAGATCGTGCCCGTCCCGCGTTTGTTCGAGCGCGTGCACAACGCGTTCTCCGGCCGGATTCTCACCGTCGAGCTGGCACAATCCGAAATCCCGGCCTATGAGGTCAAGCTGCTGACCGAGAGCGGCAACGTGCTGCTGCTCTCCTATGACGCAACGAGCCTTCGACTAAACAGCGTCGTCGGCCATCGCAACGAGACGGACGTCAAGGACGCGACGGTGACCTTTGTCGGCGAAGCGGTCGCCGGTGAAGACGCCAACGAGAGCGACGACGCCGACGACCGCGATGACGACCGCGATGACGGTGGCGATGACGACGAGGATGACGAGGAGGACGATCGCGCCGATGATCGCGACGACGACCGGGACGACGGTGGAGACGATCGCGATGACGACGGCGCAGACGACCGCGACGACGACGGGGACGACGACCGCGACGACGATGGCGACAACAGTGGTTCGGATAGCGACAACAGTGGTTCCGATAGCGACAACAGCGGGCCGGGCGGCGACGACAGCGGATCCGGCGGCAACAGCGGGCCGGGCGGCGGCGATGATGATTGAGCGAGGATTTCGCGAGCATCGCATCGCGAACCGCCATTCGCGCCGGGCTTTTGTCCGGGACCTTGATCGGCGTGACCGGGCCGCCGGAGCGGTGTGAATGCGAGTGCTTGTGGTCGAAGACGATGCGCGCGTCGCCGGGCAGGTCACCGAGTCACTGCGTGGCGCCGGTTACGTCGTCGAAGCGGCCGAGGAGGGGGAAGAGGCGCAGTTCCTCGGTGATACCGAAGACTACGACGCCGTTGTCCTCGATCTCGGTTTGCCCGGCGTCGACGGGTTGACGGTGCTGCAACGCTGGCGGGCGGCTGGGCGGAGCATGCCGGTGCTTGTTCTGACGGCGCGGGATACCTGGCGCGACAAGGTAACCGGGCTGCGGGCCGGCGCCGACGACTACCTGGCCAAGCCGTTCGAGATGGAGGAGATGGTGGCGCGGGTCGAGGCGCTGATCCGACGCGCCGCGGGCCACGCCAGCCCGCTGCTGACCTGTGGCGAAATCCAGCTTGATTCCGCCACCGGCCGCGTGACGCTTGCCGGTGCACCGATCACGCTGACGGCGCTGGAGTACCGGACGCTGTCCTACCTGATTCACCATGTCGGCGAGATCGTCTCGAAAACCGAACTTACCGATCACATTTACGGTCAGGATTTCGATCGGGATTCCAACGTCATCGAGGTGCTGATCAACCGTTTGCGGCAGAAGCTCGGCCGCAACGTGATCGAGACCCAAAGGGGACGTGGTTATCGTCTTGTCGCCCCGGACGATGCGGAACATTAGCCTGACCCGGCGGCTCGCGCTCGTCGCTGCCGTGCTGATCGCATGCAGCCTTTTCGGTGCTGGCGTGCTCCTTGTTTACATGTTCGAGCACCATATCGAGCGGCGCTTCGATGTCGCTCTCATGGACCATCTCGATGAACTCATCGCGGCCAGCGAGATCGACGGCGCAGGCCGCCTGAAGCTCGGCTGGACGGCATTCGAGCCCCGGTTCAATCGGCCGGGTTCCGGCTGGTATTGGCAGATCACGCAGGATGGAAGACTCGAGGCCGCGTCCGACTCGCTGGCAGGAATGCGGCTGGCCCTGCAGGGCAGGGCATCGGAGACCGTGCATGAGTTTGACGATCCGACCGGTCAACCGGTGCGGATATTCCTGCGGCATATCACGCTGCCCGGTGTCGACCAGGTATTCACCTATGCGGTTTCCGGGCCGTCGTCCGACATCCAGAGCGACGTGCGGCAGTTTTCGATGATCACGGCGGCCACGCTTGCGACGCTCGGCGCGGGTCTGATCCTCGCCGTCCTGTTCCAGGTCCAGTACGGCCTGCGCCCGCTCAAGGGGCTTCGCGACGCCCTGTCGGACATCCGCTCAGGTCGCCAGGATCGCATGCCGGAGATCTTTCCCATCGAGGTGGAGCCGGTGGTGGACGAGGTCAATGCGCTTCT
This sequence comes from Rhodospirillales bacterium, assembly GCA_020356105.1. Taxonomy (GTDB): domain Bacteria; phylum Pseudomonadota; class Alphaproteobacteria; order UBA8366; family JADFVY01. Next base: position 1,784,216 of record CP070634.1, read on the forward strand.
CGATCATAACGAGGCAATGCTTGCCCGGGCCCGCACGCAGGCCGGCGACCTGGCCCATGCGCTGAAACACCCGCTGATGGTGATCGCCTACGAGGCCCGTGCCCTTGATGACGACCGCGGCGGGGTGATTACCGAGCAGGTGGCGGCGATGCGGCGCGCGGTAGACCGGAACCTGGCGCGTGCCCGGAGCGCGGGGCCGAGCGCCGCGTTCGGTGCCCGTGCGCCGCTGGCGGACGCCTACCAGGGCCTCCGCTTTTCGCTGGATCTGCTCTACCGGGATCGCGCCCTGAAGATCGAGGCGGGGAATCTCGACGGCCTCGTGTTTGCGGGCGATGCCCAGGATCTCGAGGAGATGCTCGGCAACCTGATGGACAATGCCTGCAAATGGAGCCGCAGCCGCGTGCGTGTATCGGCGTCACGGCGGGACGGCGCGCTGGCGATCGCGGTCGAGGACGACGGGGTCGGCGTTGCCGAGGACAAGCGCGAAGCGGTATTGGCCCGTGGCGGCAGGCTCGACGAGCAGGTCGCCGGAGCCGGGCTGGGTCTGTGGATCGTCCGCGATATCGCCGAGCTGTATCGCGGCTCGCTCAACCTGTCGGAATCGGAGTTTGGCGGCCTCAGGGCGGAACTGGTCTTGCCCGCGACCGACCAGGACCAAGCGCTGGAGGGCGCCGGCGGGAAGTCCTGAGAGCCTGTGGAATCCGTCTGACGGCTTCAGGCGCTTGGCTGGTGCGTCGGTGGGGACGCACTCCGCCTCAACGATCGCACATGCCTGCCTTGGTGTCGCCGCCGGATGGGATCGAGCAGAGCTTGCCGCTGCCGTCCAGGTATAGATATCCGTAGCCGCGTGCCCACACGAGATCCCGATACCGGTAGAGGTCGCCGCGTCCGACGCAGACGTCGCCCTCGCGGAAATCGTCCTCGCGGCAGCCTTCATATCTTTCGTATTCCACGCAGAGCGTGCTGTCGGCATTTCTGCACGGGGCGGTGACGAATTCGAAGGAGGCGTCGGCGGCGATCCTGTAGGTGAAATCCCGTTCCCCGTCATTGCCCTTGATTTTGCCCGCGCGCCACTGCGCCATCTTCTCGAAGCGTTCCTGATACGCCAACCAGGAATCCGCGACCCAGCCGCCCCGCAACAGTGTACAGCTCTGGTCGGCACAGGTTTCGGTGGCGATCAAGGTCCAGGTGTCTTCCCGGCCGTCGATCTTGGTGGGCTGGCCCAACTCCTCGACCACGGCGACATAGGCACCGCGCGGAATCTGGAATTCGACAGGCGCGTCCATCGAGGGGGTCTGTCGGACGTTGAGGCGCCCGGCTGCCACCGCCGCCCACAGGACGGCCACCGTGCGGTCCCTGGCAATGTCGACGGCGCCGGCGGGAGTCGAGAAGATCGCCAGTATCAGGCAGAGCGGGATTGAGATTTTCTGCACGGGCCGATCTCCCGTTGATTGCCGACCCCGCGGCGGGACAAGGCAGTGTGCGCTGCAAAGCTGAATGGCCGGTTAATCAACATCGCCGGATAGGGCGGCCGCCACGGCGCCTTCAGGGCCGGTCGGCAGCGAGCCGGATGAACGACAATCGGCCATCTTTGTCGAAGCCGAATTCGAAGTGGTTCGACGCGTTATCCCAGGTCAACTCGCCGTCGCGCCATTCGGGGGAGCCGACGAAGCTGTATGTCCGGTCGCGCAGGTACGCTCTGTCCGGTTCGCGGCCAAGCAGGCGCAGCGCGTCGGCATGTTCCATGCCGGGCTTAAGGCCGCACGGTGTCGACCAGCGGGGCGACCCTGCCTCTATGACGTCGATCCGGTTGCGCACGATGGTAACGTCGAGCCCCGCGTAGTGGCAGGTCGTTGCGACATGGACGCCGCCCTCATCCTCACCGTGTCCACGCGTCAGTGCCGCCGGCGGCCCAAGCCCGCCCAGCAGGGCCGGCTCGCCCTGCAGCTTGAGGCCGCCGAGGGCAAATTCGGTCGCCGCGACGCATTGAAAGGCCGGCTCATCCGGACCGAGCCGGATCGAGCGGATGATACCGGATGTCGCGATAGCGCCGGATAGCGGTGCCGGCGGACCTGCCGAGATCAGCACGTTCGCAAGAAAACGCCGGGACGTATGGTAAGCGTCTGAACGGTCCATTCTGGTATGATGCCGCCGGAAGTTGACGGCAAGATGACCAAGTATCGTTAACGGATATCGGCGACCCGCCCTTCCGGGACTGTCGGACTATCCCGCTCCAACCGCACCAGATCGGCGACTGGGGCGGCGGGCGAAGGTCGAAACTTGGCGATCACGTGGCACGCCGATCGGGTGGTCAGTCAAGAAATTGGAGACTTTCTCGGTCGATCCGAACGAGATCCGGCAGGATCCTCACCATCTGCTTGGTGTCGGATTCAAGGCGATCGGCCAGGCGAAACTCCCAGACGATCCGCCCGTCGCGGGTGACCTCGATCGCGCGGCCATTGTTGGATTCGACGATCAGCGTGTTCTGATTGTCGAGGCGCTGCTGGGAGCCGTACACGGCGCTGTTCAGCGGCTCTTCCGCGGTGCCGGCATAGGACCACGCAATCGCGCCGGCGACCGGGTCATACTCGATGACCCTTGTTGCACCCTCGCGGCCGCGATGACCCTGGTTGTCGAACAGGAGGATCCGGCCGGTTTCGAGCATTTGCGGTTCATGCTGGCGCCGCCACATGCCGCTGTCGGCCCAGACGATCTTCTCGTCGACGGGATCGAGCAGCGCGATCGCGTTCATCTCGCGCAGCGAGATCAGCAACTGACCCGCCTCGGCGAACGGATAGAGCGCGGCGGTCGCGGCATCCACATATTGCACCGTGTTGGCATGCATGATGTCGCCGAGCAGATCCTGGTTGAGCAGCTCCAGCATTGGCTTGTATTTCGAGTTGAGGAAGGCGGCGAGGATCGAGATCGATCTGCGTTTTTCGCCGTTCGCCGAGAGAATCGTTACCGCGTCATCGATGAAGGGCGGCGTGACGCCGGCCAGCCCGGGATAGCCCTGCTCGTTGATGGTCTGGGTCAGGACGTAGATTTCGCCGTCCGGGTCGATCGCCGTGTCGTGATGGGCGTTTTCGGACAGTTTCCACAGAACATTCGAGTCCTTGTCGAGCTTCGCCAGTCCGAATCCGTACGGGGTGCGGTACGGCGATTCGAACAGCACGAGGAGATCGCCATTCGGGAAAAGATGGACGCGGCGCCAGTAGATCTTGTCCGTCCAGTAGGCCGGATCGTTTTCGCGGTAACTCTTGATGTGCGGCGCCGACGACCAGATCTCGTCGAACCGCCGTCGCCACTGGTGGACGACATGGCCGTCCATGTCGATCAGCGTCGCCCCCTGAACGCCGGTATGCACGAACAGGTTGAGGCCACGCCGCGCCGCCGCCGCGTCGTGCCGGATGACGGGATTGCCGGACTCCGGCCCCGGCAGATGCGCTTCGTGCCAGAACGGGTCGAGGACGTCCTCGTCGACGTTGCTCTTGTAGAGGTAGAGGGCGACCATCGCGGTGCGCTGCATGAAGTCCTCGACCGGCGTCCATTTCAGGAACGTCGCCACGCCGCCCGCGACGAACGCGAGGAAGGAGACCGCCAGCACGAACACCGCGAGTTTCAGGCCTTCGATGATGCGATTCCGTCTGGTGGTCATGGGAGCCAGGGTTGTGTCTCGGGGCATGGCGATCAAACGAACGGGCGGCCTGGGCCGCTGCAACCCGGACGCTGGCATATCGGGATAAAGATTGCGTTAATGCCTGATTAACGGGCTGTCATCGCGCCTGCACGCGCTCTATATCCATGCCCATGCAATCCGTACGGGAGCTTGATGCATGGCAGGAAAGAAGAGGAAAGCGGTCAAGCCAGGCGGAGCGACGGCGAAACCGGGCCGGAAACGGCCAGGCGCAGGGAAGATGGCTGTTATCGGGGCGCTGGTGTTGGCGTTGGTCTGGGGCGGCTGGTCGTGGTGGCGCGACAGCGCGGCAGAGGACGAATTTCTCGCCCTGGCGGCGGACGGCATGGAGGCGCTAGGAGTAGTGGAACGGCAGCCTGCCTCCACGGGCGGTCATCTGGTACCGGGCCAGTCCGCGGGATATCGCGACCGCATGCCGACGGCCGGTGCGCATGATCCGAAATGGATCGATCCCGGTGTGTATGACACGGCCCAGGTTTCAACCCGGCTCGTCCATTCGCTCGAACACGGGATGATCGTGATCTATTACGACACACCGCCCGAGGACGTTTTTGCCACGCTCGAATCCTGGGCCGGGCTCTATGGCGGGCCGTGGAGCGGGCTGGTCGTCGTCCCGATGCCGGGTCTCGGCGAGGAGATCGTCCTGACCGCTTGGGAGAGAACGTTGGAACTAAGACCCTTCGACGCGGCCAGGGCCGCCGCCTTTATCGACCGCTATCGCGGCCGTGGGCCGGAGAACCCGGTTCGCTAGTCAGCCTGCGTTGATGCCCCAGTCCCGGGCCCAGCCGAGGCCCGCCAGCGTGCCGCCGGCCGGGTGGTATTCACACGACACCCAGCCGTCGTAACCCATCTCGTCGATCAGGGCGAACAGCGGCTTGTAGTCCAGATCGCCGGTATCGGGTTCGTGGCGGTCCGGAACCCCGGCGATCTGGATGTGGCCGATCCGGTCGACATTCTGGCGGAAGCAGCCGGCCGGGTCGCCCTCGACGCGGGCGCAGTGATAGAAATCCATCTGCAGCGCGACGTTGGGCAGTCCGACCGCATCGAGGATGCACACCGCCTGGTCCTGCCGCGTGAGGAAATATCCCGGCACGTCGATCGGGTTGATCGGCTCGATGGTGATCGTGATACCGTGGGATGCGGCGTCCGTCGCCGCCATTTTCAGATTTTCGACAAACACCGCCTCGCAATCCGCGGTATCCGCGTCGTCGGGCGGAATCCCGGCCATCACGTGCAGCCGCTTGCAGCCAATGAACAGCGCATAGCTCTTGGCTCTTTCCAGATGCGCACTGAACAGCGTTTCGCAGCCCGGTATCGCCGCGAACCCGCGCTCGCCGGACGCCCAGTCGCCGGCCGGGGTATTGAACAGGACAGGCTCGATGCGCGCTTCGCGAAAGGCGGCCCGCAGATCCTCCAATCCGCTCTCGTACGGGAACAGGATTTCCGCACCCCTGAAACCGGCTGCCGCCGCCGCGCCGATCCGGTCCAGCAACGGCAATTCGGTGAACAGGAAGGAGAGATTTGCGGCAAGCCGGGGCATGCGTCAGCGGCCGACGGCGTAACCCTGCATCCCGCGCGGATTGGCGGCCGCCTTCAGGAGGCCGTCCTCCTTCTTGGCCGCGGACAGACGGCCCTCCGACCAGTCGAGACCGATTTCGACCTCATGGCCGCGGCGCCGTAGCTCGGTCACGACATCGGCGCCCCAGCGTCCCTCCATGACCAGGACCCCCGGCCGCGAACCCCGCGGATAGAAGGAACTCGGGAAATGCTCGGTATGGAACGAGGGGATGTCGATCACCTCCTGCAGGTTCAGCCCGTGGTGCAGGTGGCGGAGCAACATGATCAACTGCCACTGGTCCTGCTGGTCGCCGCCGGGCGTGCCGAACGGCATCCAGGCCTCGCCATCGCGCAGCACGAAGGACGGCGTCAGAGTGGTGCGCGGGCGCTTGCCGGGGGCGAGGCTGGCCGGCAGCCCGTCCTCGAGCCAGAACATCTGCGCCCGTGAGCCGAGCGCGAATCCGAGTTCCGGGATCAAGGGCGAGCTCTGCAGCCAGCCGCCGCTGGGCGTCGCCGACACCATGTTGCCCCAGCGATCGATGATGTCGAGATGGCAGGTATCGCCCGCCGTGCTGCCGTCGGGGCGGGTATGGGGATCGTCGTCGATGCTGCCGTAGCGCGCCACCGTCGGCTCCCCGGCGCCGGCGGCCATCGGCGTTACGCTGCGATTCTCGACGACGAAGCGCGCCAATCGCGGCTTGCGTCCGCCGGGCGATCCCGGCCGCAGTTCCAGCGACGCGCGGGCGCCGATCAACGCGCGCCGTTCCGCCGCATAGGCCGGGGAAAGCAGGTCCTGGACCGGTACGTCCACGAATGCCGGGTCGCCGTACCACGCTTCCCGGTCCGCATAGGACAGCTTCATGCACTCGACCACCGTGTGCACGAAATCCGGGCCCAGGGGGTCCATCGCCTTAACGTCGATCCCCTCCAGAACGGCAAGGCTCTGCAGCAGGACCGGCCCCTGGTTCCACGGCCCGCACTTGCAGACGCCATAGCCGTGATAGTCATGGATCAGCGGGTCTTCATACGAGGCGCGCCATCCCGCCATGTCGGCACCGGTCAGCACGCCCCTGTGACGCTCACCGCTCGCGTCCATCACCTCCTGCGTGCGGCAGAACCGGTCGATCGCCTCGGCGATAAAACCCTCGGCCCAGATCCGCCGCGCCGCCTCGACCTGTTCGGCCCGGTCGGAGCCGGCTGCGCGGGCGTCCTCGACCAGCCGGCGCCACGTCGCGGCAAGCGTCCGGTTGGCGAGCAGCGTGCCGGCCTTCGGCAGCTCGCCGCGCGGCAGCCACTGCGCGGCCGAGGTCGGCCATTCGGTGCGGAACAACTCGGCCACCGTCTCGATCGTCTCGACGATCCGCGGCACGACGGGTATGCCGGTCTCGGCATAGCCGATCGCCGGCTCGAACACCTCCTCGAGGCGCATCGTGCCGTGGTCGCGCAGCATCAGCATCCAGGCGTCGAACACGCCCGGGATGCAGGTCGCCAGCAGCCCGGTGCCCGGGATGAGCTCCAGTCCAAGGTCCCGGTAGTGCGCGATCGTTGCGGCGGCGGGGGCCGGGCCCTGGCCGCAGATCACCCGGGTCTCGCCGGTCTGCGCCGCGTGCATGATCAGCGGCATGTCGCCGGCCGGGCCGTTCAGATGCGGTTCCGCAACCTGCAGGACGAGGCCGGCGGTGACCGCGGCGTCGAACGCGTTTCCGCCGCGCTCCAGCGCGCCCATCCCGGCGGCCGAGGCCAGCCAGTGGGTCGAGGCGACGACACCGAAAGTGCCGAGGATTTCGGGGCGCGTGGTGAACATGCTGTGGGCTCCGGGCGGGGTTGCTGGACGGCGCGATGTTAACCCGTGATCGCCGTGGCGCAAGCCCGTCGCCGTCGCCGACGCCACCTTGCCCCGACATCCGGCTTGCGCTGCGCCGCGGAACAGGGCATTTTCCGTTCTCCCGCGGGAACTTGGATGGGATCTGCCGGTACGGATACCGGAACCTTGGGCATGAGCGACGGCAACGACAACCGCATCTATCTGTTCGACACGACGCTGCGCGACGGCGCGCAGACCCAGGGCGTCGACTTCACGGTTGCCGACAAGGTGGCGATCGCGCACGAGCTGGACGAGCTCGGCATCGACTACATCGAGGGCGGCTGGCCCGGCGCGAACCCGACCGACGATTCCTTCTTCGACGATCCGCCGGCTCTGGTTGCGGCGAGACTTGTCGCATTCGGCATGACGCGCCGTCCCGGCCGCAGCGCCGAGAACGACCCGGGGCTCGCCCCGTTGCTCAGCAGCAAGGCGGACGCGATCTGTCTCGTCGGCAAGAGCTGGGATTTCCATGTCGACGTGGCCCTGGAGGTGCCGCGCGAGGAGAATGTCGCGATGATCGCCGAGTCGGTGGCGCTGTCCAAGGCGCGCAAGGGCGAGGCGATGTACGATGCCGAGCATTTCTTCGACGGCTACAAGGCCAACCCGGGCTATGCGCTGGAGTGCATCACCGCGGCCTACGAGGCCGGCGCGCGCTGGGTGGTCCTGTGCGACACCAATGGCGGCACGCTGCCGCACGATGTCGAACGCATCGTCGGCGAGGTCGCCGCGCACGTCCCGGGCAGCCACCTTGCGATCCATGCCCACAACGACACCGAGAACGCGGTGGCCAACAGCCTGGCCGCCGTGCGGGTCGGCGCCAGGATGGTCCAAGGCACCCTGAACGGGCTTGGCGAGCGCTGCGGCAACGCCAATCTCTGTTCGCTGATCCCGACGCTGATCCTGAAGATGGGCTACGAGACGGGGGTCACCGAGGAGGGGCTGCGCCGGCTGACGCATGCCTCGCACCTGCTGGACGAACGGCTCAACCGTGCGCCCAACCGGCACCAGGCCTATGTCGGCGAGGCCGCGTTCGCGCACAAGGGCGGCCTGCACGTCTCGGCCATCGCCAAGGATCCGACGACTTACGAGCATATCGACCCCGCCAGGGTCGGCAACCGGCGGCACGTTGTCGTCTCGGACCAGGCCGGGCGGGCCAACGTGATGTCCCGGCTCGAGGATATCGGCATCGCCATGGATCCCAAGGACAAGCGCATCGGACGCCTCGTCGAGCTGGTCAAGGCGCGCGAGTTCGAGGGCTATTCCTATGACGGCGCCGAGGCGAGCTTCGAGCTCCTGGTGCGCAATCTGTTGGGCGAAGTGCCGGACTACTTCAAGCTGGTTCGGTTCCGGGTCATGGACGACCGGCGCTGGAATGCGCGGGGCGAACTGGTCACCGAATCCGAGGCGACCATCACCGTCGAGGCAGGCGGCGAGGAGATCATGACGGTGGCCGACGGAAACGGCCCGGTGAACGCGCTCGACACCGCCCTGCGCAAGGCGCTGAAGCCGCTCTATCCGCAGCTCGAGGACATGCACCTGATCGACTACAAGGTGCGCATCCTGCCGCCCCGGCACGACACCACCGGCACCGACGCCGTGACGCGGGTGATGATCGAAAGCACCAACGGCGCGGGCGAACGCTGGTCGACGGTGGGGGTATCTACGAACATCATCGATGCGTCCTACGGGGCGCTGCGCGACGCGATCTCCTACCGGCTCTACCGCGAGAGCGCCGCCGGGAACGGCACCGCCGGATGATCCGTTTCGCGGTCCTGCTTGTTGCGGTCGTCCTGTCCTGGACGCCGGTCGGGACGGGCGGGGCGCAGGCGTCGGACGCGCCGCAGGCAATCTACGACAGCTTCGAGGCGCTGCTCGGACGCCGCGACGTTCGAGAGATCTACGCGCTGCCGCCCGAACGCTACTGGCGCGCCACCGGCCCGTTGCAGGTGACGATTGCGGGTGGCGGAAACCTCGGGCTGGTCCCGGTCCTGGAGGCGCTGGCGGGCGAATTCGGACGCGCGTCGGCGATCGAGATCGGCGTCCGGGCCTGGGCGCTTGCGATCATGCCAGAAGCCGGGCAGGCCGGCGATCTGACGATCCTCGTCGTCTCGCGGCCGCTGGGCGCGGAGTTCGCGGCGGGTCTCGGAATCGATGTCGAAATGCGCCGTCGCTTCGCCGACGGGCGCTGGCCGGCGCTGTTCGAATTTCGCCGCGACGACCTGTCGGCGACCGGCCGACGCCGCGGCATCATGCTGCTCGCCGACGATCTGGGCCGCGCCGAAATCGAGACGTTCCTTGCGCTTTCGATGGTCTGGACCCTGGGTGGCGCCAGCATCGGCGACGAGCTTGGCGCGATCGTCGATGTCGGAGAACGGAACCGCCTCACCGACCGCGGCCGTCGGGTCTTCGCCCTGATGTACGATCCGGCGCTGACCCTCGGCCAGCCGCTCGACGAGGCCCGGGCCACGGCGCGGCGGCTGCTCGGCCTGGCCGACTGACGTCGGTGGCGGGAACGGACTCAACCCGGCCGACCATCGCGACGGGCCACGGTCCGGCGATCATCCTGGTGCGCCCGCAGCTGGGCGAGAATATCGGTGCGGCGGCGCGGGCGATGCTGAATTGCGGCCTGACCGATCTGCGGCTCGTCGCCCCGCGCGACGGCTGGCCGAACCCGCAGGCGGTGCGCGCCGCGTCCGGCGCAGATCTGGTCATCGAGCGGGCACGGGTTCACCAGAGCACCGAAGACGCCATCTCGGATCTGCGGCGTGTCTTCGCCACCACCGCGCGGCCGCGTGACATGGTCAAGACCGTGATGACGCCGGACTCCGCCGCCGCTGCGATGCACCAGGCACAGGCCGATGGAGACCGCTGCGGCGTGCTGTTCGGGCCCGAGCGGATGGGGTTGGAGAACGACGATATCGCCCTGGCCGACACCGTCATCGAGGCGCCGCTGAACCCGGCCTACAAGTCGCTGAACCTGGCGCAGGCGGTGTTCCTGGTCGCCTGGAGCTGGTTCCGCCTCGGCGACGAGAGCCCGGGCAGCCGCATCGAGCTCGGCGCCACGCGCCCCGCGACCAAGGAGGAACTCCTCAACTTCTTCACGCGGCTGGAAGCCGCGCTTGACGAATGCGGCTTCCTGCGCCCGCCGGAAAAGCGCCCCTCGATGGTGCGCAACATCCGCAACATGTTCCAGCGCATGCAGCCGACGGAGCAGGATTTGCGCACCCTGCACGGGATCGTGGCGGGGCTGTTCAGGCACAGGGACGGGGACTAGCATACATAGAATCGGGCATAACGGACGGGCTGCGCGACTCTTGGGAGGCACGGATATCCGCCGACGTGCTGGCGGACGAGGGCCATCCAGAGCTCAGCATCTATTCAGGATTCGGCCCTGATCTCTGGCTTGGCGTGCTGATGTGGTGCAATTCCGACTGAGGCCGGAAATCGTCCCAAACCCTTTGACATCGCGCGCGTCATCCGTATATAAGCGCCGCACCTTCCGGGAATGTGGGCCGGCGCCTGGCCGGATCCCCGCCCTCCATGGTCCCCCCCCCGGGGACCGCGGATGCGGACTACCGGACAAACACAACACCGACAGGATCGGGAAGACAAGAGCCATGAGCAGACGACACGCATCGAAGTACAAGATCGACCGCCGCCTCGGCGTCAATCTGTGGGGCCGACCCAAGAGCCCGTTCAACCGCCGCGAATCGCGCCCCGGCCAGCACGGCCAGCGGCGCCGCAAGCTGTCCGATTTCGGGACCCAGCTGGCCGCCAAGCAGAAGCTGAAGGGCTATTACGGCAACATCGGCGAGAAGCAGTTCCGCAAGCTGTATCAGGAAGCCGGCGCCCGCCGCGGCGATACCGGCGAGAACCTGATTGAGCTTTTGGAGCGGCGGCTCGACGCCGCCGTCTACCGCGCGCGCTTCGTGCCGACGGTGTTCGCCGCCCGCCAATTCATCAACCACGGCCATGTCCGGGTCAACGGCAGGCGCGTCAATGTCGGCTCCTACCGGCTGCGTGACGGCGACGTCATCGAGGTGCGCCAGAAGAGCCGCGAGATCCCGATGGTGCTGGAGGCGCTGCAGTCGCCGGAGCGCGACACGCCGGAGTACATCTCGGTGGACTACAAGAAGATGCAGGCGACCTTCGTGCGCGGCCCGAAGCTGGCCGACGTGCCCTATCCGACGCAGATGGAACCCAACCTCGTCATCGAGTTCTATTCGCGCTGATCCGTCTTATCGCGCATCCTTGACCATCGTCGAAGGCGGCCTCCGGGCCGCCTTTCTCGTCGGATCATACCATTGACCGGGCTCATCACGCGTTGCTCGGCGCCGCAGCGTTGAGCCACATCAACGACAGCGCCACGTCGATGGGCTAATGGTGCCCCGCGAGCCTGATGCTCGGTCACTTCTTCCGTTCCAAACGACGATTGTGCGCGGGCCCAGACGGGCCATGGAGGCGATATGAAGGACGTGGAAAATCTCTTCACCAAGGCGATCGGCGAGATCGAACGCATGCTCAACACCAAGACCGTGGTGGGCGAGCCGATCGTCGTCGAGGGCAACACGCTGATCCCGCTGGTGAGCGTCGGCTTCGGCTTCGGCGCCGGCGGCGGTGAAGGCACCGACCCCGGCAAGGGCGCCGGCACCGGTGGCGGTACGGGCGGCGGCGGGGGCGTCAAGCCCGTGGCGATGATCGTCGTCAACAAGGACGGCGTGCGCATCGAGTCGATCAAGGGTGGCACGGCCTCGGTGCTGGAAAAGGTGGTGGAAACCGTCGGCAAGGCGACATCCGGCAAATCCAAGAGCAGCAAAGACGAATAGGCGGTGACCGCCGTTGCTTTCACGCTCGGCTTGCTGCTGGCGCTCCTTGTCGTGCTCCTGGCGGCGCCGATGATTGTCGAGTTCTCGATCCATCGAATCGAGCGGACGGAAGGTTACGTCCGTTTCCGCTGGCTGTTCGGCCTGGTGCGGTTCCGCGTTGTCTTGCCGCGGCCTGCCAAGGCCCGCGGGCGGCCCGCGTCGGCACCAAAGAAGAAGTCAAAGCCGCCCCGGCGGGGAAAGAATAAGGGGCGGGCCGGTGACATGGTGTCCCTGGTATCGCAGCGGGACGTTCGCCGCCGTGCCTATCGGTTCATCCGCGACATGCTGCGCGCGACGAATGCCCGGGATCTCCTGCTGCGCCTGCGCATCGGTCTCGGCGATCCGGCCGACACCGGCCGACTGTGGGCCGTCGTCGGCCCGCTTGCCGCCATGGGGCAGAACCTGAACCGCGTCAGGGTGCGCATCGAGCCGGATTTTGTCGACACGGCTCTCGAGGTCGAGAGTCATGGGCGCTTTCGTCTGGTGCCGATCCAGTTCATCGCCATCGCGACCGCGTTCGCATTGTCGCCGACCGTGTTGCGGGCATGGTGGCGTGTGCGCCGGGGAACTGCCTGATGGAGGCGATGCGGGCAGACCCCCCGCTGCGCGTTGGCGCCGCTACGCTCGTGCTGGTTTCGCGTGTCGTGATCCGCTCCGACAAGGGTGACGCGGGCTGCTGGATCGGCGCCTTCAAGGAACCCGTTGCCGTAATCGTGCGGGATGCTCGCGGGGAGCGCGCGTTTGCGCTGGATTCATCGGAAATCGCGCTCGATGTCCTGATCGATCAGACGCCGGGTCTCGATGCGATCCTGTCTGAATTTGGAACGTCGTAATCCGCACCCGGGTAGATTTGCCATCGCAGACCCGCAGGCGCGCATAAGGAGAGGGGCGCCTTTCGGGGCGGCCCCTCGCAGATCTGCCGGCTGTCCAGGAGGCGCTTACGCCGCGGCGGTCTGCACGCCCTTATCGGCGAACAACTGCTGCAATTCGCCCGAATCGTACATCTCGCGGACGATGTCGCAGCCGCCGACGAACTCGCCCTTGACGTAAAGCTGCGGGATCGTCGGCCAGTTGGAGAAGCTCTTGATGCCCTCGCGGATGCCGGGGTCCTCCAGCACGTTGATGCCCTTGTACTTGACGCCCATGACCGTGAGCACCTGCGCCACCGCGGCGGAAAAGCCGCACTGCGGGAACACGGGCGTGCCCTTCATGAACAGGACCACATCGCTGTCCGCGATTTCGTCCCGGATCCGGTCGAACACAACATTTTCCATTTCTCGATCACCCTCTATGAGCGCGCCGTGCCCACGGCCGCGCGATTGACCCGTTACTCGCCTTCGGGCGCCGCGGTCTGCAGCGCCAGCGCATGCAACTCGCCGCCCATCCGGCCCTGCAATGCGGCATAGACCATCTGGTGCTGCTGCACCCGGCTCTTGCCCTTGAACTCGGACGAGCTGACATAGGCGGCATAATGGTCGCCATCGCCACGCAGGTCCTCGATCCGAACCTCGGCGTCGGGGATGGCTTCCTTGATCAGACGCTCGATCTCGCTTGCCTGCATCGCCATGGACGGGACCCTTTCGCTATTGGCACGCCGCGGTCGTCACGGACGCGCCATGTAGGACGGAAACCAGTCCTCGTGGCACCGCCGCAATTCACCGACCGATATGGTATGGCTCTCCGCCACTGTCAACGCATTGCCGCCGCTGCGGCCGACGATGTTTGCGGGGACGCCGGACTTCGCCGCCTCCGCCACCACCGAGGCGCCGTCGGCGCAGGCGATCAGGTAACGCGCCTGGTCCTCGCCGAACAGCCAGCCGGCCAGCGGAACATCCTCCGGCGGCCCGGAAATTTCGGCGCCGATGCCGCCGGCCATCGTCATTTCGGCAACGGCCACGAGCAGCCCGCCATCCGAGAGATCATGGCAGGCGGCGATGCGGCCGGCCGTAATCAGGCCACGCACGAAATCGCCGTTGTGCTTTTCGGTGGCAAGGTCGACCGGCGGCGGCGCGCCGTCCTCCCGGCCGACGATATCGCGCAGATAGAGCGATGCGCCGAGCCATCCCGAGGTCTCGCCGATCAGCACCAGGTCCAGCCCGTCGGCCGGGATGGCCAGTCGCGCGGTCCGTTCGAGATTCTCGATCAGGCCAAGCCCGCCGACCACCGGCGTGGGGAGAATCGCCTCGCCGCTGGTCTCGTTGTAGAGCGAGACATTGCCCGAGACGACCGGGAAGTCGAGTGCCCGGCACGCCTCTCCCATGCCGGTCACGCAGCCGGCCAGCTGGCCCATGATGTGCGGCTTCTCGGGATTGCCGAAATTGAGGTTGTTGGTGATCGCAAGCGGCATCGCGCCGACCGCGGTGAGATTCCGCCAGGCCTCGGCGACCGCCTGCCTGCCGCCCTCCACGGGGTCGGCGAGACAATAGCGCGGCGTCGCATCGGTGGTGATCGCGAGGCCGCGGGTGCTGCCGTGCACCCGCACCACGGCGGCATCGCCGCCCGGCCGCTGCACGGTGTCGGCCATCACCATGTGGTCATACTGCTCCCAGATCCAGCGCCGCGACGAAAGATGGGGGCCGCCGAGCAATGTCTTCAAGGCACCGATGGGATCGTCGCTCGCCGGCAGTTCGTCGGCGGCGATCACCGGCGGCTTCGGCGTCGGCTTCCACGGCCGCTCGTATTCCGGGGCGTTGGCAACCAGTGGCGCCACCTCGATGTCACCCACCGTCTCGCCATGGAACTTCAAAACCAGACGACCGGTTTCGGTGACTCGGCCGATCACCGCGAAGTCGAGCTCCCATTTCTCGAAGATCGCCCGCGCCTCGTCCTCGCGGCCGGGCTCGAGCACCATCAGCATGCGTTCCTGGCTCTCCGAGAGCATCAGCTCGTATGGCGTCATGCCGCTCTCGCGCATCGGCACCTTGTCGAGTTCCAGCTCGACGCCGACTCCGCCCTTGGAGGCCATCTCCACGCCCGAGGAGGTCAGGCCCGCCGCGCCCATGTCCTGGATGGCAACGATCGCGTCCGTTGCCATCAGCTCGAGGCAGGCTTCCAGCAGCAACTTCTCGGTGAACGGGTCGCCGACCTGGACGGTCGGACGCTTCTCCTCGGAATCCTCGGCGAACTCCGCGCTCGCCATGGTCGCGCCGTGGATCCCGTCACGTCCGGTCTTGGAGCCGACATAGACCACCGGATTGCCGGGGCCGGCCGCGGCCGAGTAGAAGATCCGGTCGGCGTCGGCGACCCCGACGGTCATCGCATTGACCAGGATGTTCCCGTTATAGGCCGGATGGAACTCGGTCTCGCCGCCGACCGTCGGCACGCCGATGCAATTGCCGTAACCGCCGATGCCGGCGACGACCCCCGATACGAGGTGACGGGTCTTGGGATGGTCCGGGTCGCCGAACCGCAGCGCGTTCATGTTGGCGACCGGCCGCGCGCCCATGGTGAAGACGTCGCGCAGGATGCCGCCAACCCCGGTGGCCGCGCCCTGGTACGGCTCGATGAAGCTCGGGTGATTGTGGCTTTCGATCTTGAACACCGCGGCCTTGCCATCGCCGATATCGACCACGCCGGCATTCTCGCCCGGCCCGCAGATCACCTGCGGCCCGTCGGTCGGCAGGGTCTTGAGCCAGATCTTGGAGGATTTGTACGAACAGTGCTCCGACCACATGGCCGAGAACACGCCGAGCTCGGTGATGTTCGGCTCGCGGCCCATGATCTTCAGGATCAGCGCGTACTCATCGGCGCTCAGCCCGTGTTCCGCGACCAGCTCCGGGGTGATCTCGACAGTGGCAGCGACGGCGCTCATGCGGCGAGGGCCTCCATCAGCCCGGCGAACATGGCGCGGCCGTCGGTTCCGCAATGCAGCGGATCGACGGCGCGTTCGGGATGCGGCATCATGCCGAGGACGTTGCCGCGATCGTTCAGGATGCCGGCGATGTTGCGCGCGGAACCGTTGGGATTATCGTCCGACGCATAGCGAAAGGCGATGCGGCCTTCGCCCTCGAGCCGGTCGAGCGTCGCCGCGTCGGCAAAATAGTTGCCATCGTGGTGAGCGACCGGGATGGTCAAGACCTGGCCGGCTTCATAGCCGCGCGTGAACGGCGAGGCGCTGGTCTCGACGATCAGTTCGACGTCGCGGCAGACGAATTTGAGGGCGGCATTGCGCATCAGCACGCCGGGCAGTATCCCCGCCTCCGTCAGCACCTGAAACCCGTTGCAAATGCCGAGCACGAGAACACCGCGCTCGACCTCGTCGCGCAGTGCCCGCAGCACCGGCGATTGCGCCGCCATCGCGCCGGACCGCAGGTAATCGCCATAGGAAAACCCGCCCGGAAGGACGATCAGGTCGTGCGGCGGCAGCGTCGCTTCGCCATGCCAGATCATCGTCGGCGGCCTGCCGAACGCGGCATTCAGCGCGACCTGCGCATCGCGATCGCAGTTCGATCCCGGGAAAACGATGACTGCGCTCCTCATCTTCGCTCCGTATTTTTGTGGCGCCCGCGCAACCGTTCCGGCGCGAATCTATCGCGCGAACACACGCCGGAATGCGCCCGGATAATCCGTTACCAGCCCTTCCGGATCGACCTGCAGATCGTGCGCTGGGCCGCGCGACAACGGCTCGTAACGATAGACGCCCCCGTCCTCGCCCAGCGGTTCGATGCAGGTGTAGCGCTGACGAACCGGCTTCACGCTCAGTTGGGGCAACTCCAAGCAGGCAACCGAAATCTCGGCCGACTCGCCGCGTGCGAGACCAAGCCGCCGTATCACGAGCGAATTCGAGAACGGGCTGCACGGCAGATCGATTTCGTGGCACCCCGCGAGATCCGCGATTGGCTGGCCGTTCGAGTCGTGCCAGGTACAGTTCTCGTTGACGCTCAATTCGATTCCGTCGGTCGGTTGCAGGCTCGAAATCAATCGGAACGTTGCCGAGCGCATCTCCCAATCCGAGCTGATATCGATCGCGTAATGCACCCGGTAAGGCGGCGAGTCGTCATTGCGCCCGACATAAACGCCGTCCGCCACATAGCCGGTGCCGCTCTCGGCCAGCAGAAGATGCTCCATTCCCGGGCCGTTGAGATCGGACCAGATGAACTCGCGATGGCTCATCCTTCCAGATCAATACGATAGTTCTCGATGACAGTGTTTGCGAGCAGCCGCTGGCACATTTGCTCGATCTGAGCCCGCGCCCTGTCCGGGTCCGTCTCCTGCAACTCCAACTCGATGAATTTGCCCTGCCGGACCTCGCCGACACCCTCGAATCCCAACGATTCGAGCGCATGGCCGATCGCCTTGCCCTGCGGGTCCAGCACCCCGGCCTTCAACGTCACGTGAACCTTTGCCTTCACCCCTGCCATCTCCGCTTTGAGCCGTTCTTCGCGGCCGGCCCCTGTGAGCTTTGTCGCAATCGCCGCTACTGAAGAACTTCCGGCGCCTTGAGGTCGTTCGGGCCACCCTCCGGCAGAATGCCCAGTCGCCGCGCAACCTCCTGATAGGCCTCCTCGACCTGGCCGAGGTCGCGGCGGAACCGGTCCTTGTCCATCTTCTCGTTGGTCTTGATGTCCCAAAGGCGGCAGTTGTCGGGGCTGATCTCGTCCGCCAGCACGATCCGCATTTCACCGTTCTCCTCGAACAGCCGCCCGAATTCCAGCTTGAAGTCGACCAGCTTCAGGCCGACGCCGAGGAACAGTCCCAGCAGAAAATCGTTGACCCGCAACGCCATCGCCAGCATGTCGTCGATGTCCTGGGGCGTGGCCCAGCCGAAGGCGGTGATATGCTCCTCCGAAACCAGCGGATCACCGAGTTCATCGGATTTGTAATAATATTCGACCACCGAACGCGGCAGCGGCGTGCCCTCGGCAATCGCAAACCGCTTGGCCAACGAGCCTGCAACGATATTGCGGACCACCACCTCGATGGGGATGATTTCGACCTCGCGGACCAGCTGTTCGCGCATGTTGAGGCGCCGGACGAAATGTGTGGGCACGCCGATCTCGGCCAGCCGCAGCATGAGGAATTCCGAGATCCGGTTGTTGAGCACGCCCTTGCCGGTGATCGTGCCCTTCTTCTGATTGTTGAAGGCGGTCGCGTCATCCTTGAAGTACTGCACGAGCGTGCCCGGCTCGGGCCCCTCGAACATCACCTTCGCCTTGCCCTCGTATATTCGTCTGCGTCTTGCCATGTGAATAGAAACCCAAGAAGCCGACGGCTGCCGCGCGGGACCGTCTCGCCGTCCTTGGCACCGTGCGGTGCCGATGCCGGAGATATAGCAAGTGTTGCCGCATGGAACAATGGCCGATGCTGCGGATTGTGGGCGCCCGCGACCAACCGGCTCCGATGCCCGTGTTGCCGTCTTTGCGTCATCAACCGTATCCGGAACGACCCGGCCTTCTTGGCGCGCCCATTCGACGAGGGCATTGCGACCTGCGATGATCGCGGATTCATGTATCGCCTGCGCCGACACGGATGCATAATGCCGAGCGTACCTGCGGGCAGTCGGGTTTTTGAGGGAGAGGATGAAACGGCTGGCAATCATGTTGATTGCGGGGCTCGTCGCGTCCCCGATACAGGCCGCGGAGCGCCCCGTCGATCTGGAGCTTGCGCTGGCAATCGATGTCTCGGGGTCGATCGATCCCGAAGAGGCCGCGCTCCAGCGACAGGGTTATATCGCGGCGTTCAGACATCCCGACGTCATCCGGGCGATCGAGCAGGGCATGCTGGGCCGGATTGCCGTGGGCTACTACGAGTGGGCGGGTTACGGCCATATGCGCGTGATCGCGGACTGGACCGAGATCAGCGATGCGAATTCGGCCAACGCATTCGCCGACCTGCTGACCCTCAATCCGCCGCAAACCGCTTATCGAACCGCGATCGCCGCGGCCATAGATTTCGCGGCCTTGTGGTTTGGCATGAACGATTTCGAAGGCACGCGCCGGGTCGTCGATGTTTCCGGCGACGGTCCCAACAACTGGGGCGATCCCGTGGTGATCGCCCGCGACCGCGCGGTCGCGCAGGGCGTGACGATCAACGGGCTGCCGATTGTCAATAACCGGCCCAGCCTTTCCGGCCGCCGCCAGATTCCCAATCTCGATCTCTACTATCGTGACTGCGTGATCGGCGGGCCGGGGGCCTTCATCGTCGTCGCCAACACGTTCGACGAGTTCGCCGTTGCCATTCGCAAGAAGCTGATCATAGAGATCGCCGGGCTGGCCGACCGAATGCACGCCGATGCCTCTGGCAGCGGCGGGAGGAGGGTCAACGACACCATGCCGTCCGTACGTAGCGAAACGGACGGCGCGGTTGCGGAACCCGCGGCCTCGGACCGACGGTTCCGTCCCGTGCAGGGGTCGCCGCAGCGGATTCCGCCGCCCTGCAATATCGGCGAGCGCCGGTGGCAGGATTTCGATGATTTCTGAGCCGGCGCAAGGAGCAACGAGCATGTGGATCGCGCCGTGAAGCGCGTCTTGGCTCTGCTTGGTATGATAATTGTCGCGTCGAGTGCCGGGACCGTCGCCGCGGCCGAGCCGGTCGACCTCGAGCTTGCGCTGGCGGTCGACGTTTCGGGATCGATCGACGACGAGGAAGCCCAGCTGCAACGCGACGGCTACGTCGCGGCGTTCAAGGACCCGGCGGTCATCCGGGCGATCGAGCACGGCATGCTCGGCCGCATCGCCGCCGCCTACTACGAATGGGCCGGTGCCGGTCGGGTGCGGGTCATCGTCGACTGGACGCTGATTGCCGATGCACAGAGCGCCCATGCCTTTGCCGATCTCCTGACGCTCGAGCCGCCGCGCACCGTGCGGCGCACCTCGATCTCGTCGGCCATCGATTTCGGTGTTCCGTATTTCGGCCGCAACGCGTTCGACGGCACGCGTCTGGTCATCGACGTGTCGGGGGACGGCGCCAACAATTCGGGCGATCTCGTCACCCGGGCGCGGGACCGGGCCGTCGCGGCGGGGATCACGGTAAACGGCCTTCCCATCATCAACGGACGCCCCGGACCCTTCGGCTGGCCACCGATCGAGGATCTCGACCTCTATTACAGGGATTGCGTGATCGGCGGCCCGGGAGCGTTCCTGGTGGTCGCCAATTCGTTCGACGAATTCGCCGAGGCGGTGCGCCGCAAGCTGATCCTCGAGATCGCGGGCCGGCGGCCAGTGTTGCAGCGGGCGCAGTTCGACCCCGACACGCGCAAGAGCCCGCCCTGCGACATCGGCGAACAGCTGCGCGAAAGCCGCGACGATTTCTGAGACCGGCCAGATGGGGGTGGCCGGCCACTCGAAGTCGAAGGCGTAGGGTGGTGGGCCCGGCAGGATTCGAACC
>CP070634.1:1804623-1819013 GCA_020356105.1 Rhodospirillales bacterium
CGGATCATCAACCCGCCGTAATGCCCCCAATCCGCCGGCCACCAGTCCTGGCTGTCGGTCATCAGCGCATGCAGATCCTGCTTGAGGGCCTCGAAGTCGAGCGTCTTGACTTCCTCACGATAGTCGAAGTCCCGGCCCATCGGGTTGGTCTTGGTATCGTGCTGATGCAGGATGTCGAGGTTCAGCGCCTTGGGCCACCACTCCATGACCGACGCGCCGGTGGTCGTGATGCCGCCATGCATCACCGGGCATTTGCCACCGCTGTTTCCGTCCATAATTCTCTCCTTCCATGTCCGACTTCGAAATCCGAACCCTGCAGAGCAGCCGGGCCTCGGCGACATCCGTGGTCCGACGATCGAACGAGACCGGGCCACCCTTGACACCACCTGATATATGACGGATTCAACGATAAGGAAAATTGTTTAATTCGATTATTCTGATCGTATATACCGATCAGTTGCTGTAGGCTGCCATTGCGGGCAAACAACGCTCCGGGTCGTCATGAACACACGGGATCTGGAATATCTCATCGCCGTCGCCGAGGAGCTCCATTTCCGACGCGCCGCGGAACGCTGCCATGCCAGCCAGCCGGCCCTGAGCGGCCAGCTGCGCAAGCTGGAAGACCATCTCGGCGTGAAGATCTTCGAGCGGACCAGGCGGCAGGTCCGGCTGACCGAGACCGGCGGCCGGATCGTCGAGCAGGCCAGAGAGATCCTGCGTCACGTCGACGAGATGGAAAAGATCGCCTCAGCGAACAGAGACCCGTTCGCCGGGAGCTGCATCATCGGCATGCCGCCGACGATCGGGCCCTTCCTGACCCGGCTGCTGCTGCCGAGCATGAAGCGTTACCTGCCGGATCTCAGGCCGGAGCTTGTCGAGGATTTCACCGATCACCTGGAGACCCAGTTGGTGGCGGGCGGGCTGGACGTCGCAATCCTCGCGACGAGCCCGACCCACGCGACCCTGTCGGAGATCGTCTTGTACGACGAGCCGTTCTGGGTGGCGCTGCCGAACAACCATAAGCTGGCCCAGGACGATGCCGTCGACGTCGAGCAGATCGACCCGAGCGAACTGCTGCTGCTGGCGGATGGCCATTGCCTGCGGGACCAGGTCTCCAAAGTGTGCAATCTAACCGCAGCCGGCGCGCCGGAGGACCGCGGTGCGAAGACCCAGAAGACCAGCCTGTCGACGATTCTGTCGCTGGTCGGCTCCGGTAACGGGATCACGCTCGTGCCGGCGATGAGCCTGTCGGACGCCTGGGTCACGGATGCGGGCATTTCCTTCCGACGGGAGAAGAGCGGAACCGCCGGTCGCACCGTCCGGCTGACCTACCGAAAGGGCTACCACCGCATGGCGCTGGTCGAGAAGCTGGCGGACATCGTGGCCGCCATCGTGCCGAACACGGTCCATCCCGTGCGGCGGTAGAGCATGTCGAAGCCGATCGGCCTGCTCCCAAGAACGGGATTTCCGGGCTGTCGTGACCTCGATACCCGGTTACGTCCCGGGACGGTTCCTCAGCCGGCGGCGATGCCCGGTCTTCACGATCGCCACGGTCATCGCCGCGGCGCGCCGTTCCCCGGGGTGACGGTACGGATGTTTCGGCCTCTTGTCGCGGCTTGCTCGTGTCGCCTCGCGGCGGCCGCCCGGTACGATGCAAATTCCGGACGATAGCCATGATACGGATTGCAAGGTCTGCCTTCAACCGGCGGCAGCGCGGCCAGCCACCGTGCCCGGCGCGATGGCCAGGGGCCGGCATGCCGGATGTCATACCCGGCGCGACTTGTGCACCAACGCGCTGGCGCGCGGCGGCGCGAGCCTGTAGATACGGCGCGGGAGGTAACGCATGGCCCTCATCTTCCGCACCGAATCGGCGCGCGTGCCGCTGTGGCGCGCGGCGTTCCGCCGGCAGGCGCCGGACATCGAGTTCCGCAACTGGGACGAGCCGGGCGACGTCAGCGAGATCGAGTTCGCGCTGGTCTGGAAGCCGCCGCGCGGGATCCTGCGCACCTTCCCGAACCTCAAGGCGATCTTCTCGCTGGGCGCCGGCGTCGACCATCTCTTGAGCGACCCGGAGCTGCCGGCGGGGGTGCCGGTGGTGCGCATGGTCGATGCCGAGCTGACCCGCGGCATGACCGAATACGTCGTGCTTCACGTGCTGCGCCATCATCGCCGGCAGCGCGAGCTCGATGCTTTGCAGCGGGCCGGCCGCTGGGATGCGTTCGCGACGCCGACGGCGCCGTCGCGGCGGGTCGGCATCATGGGACTCGGCGTGCTGGGGCGCGCCGCGGCAAGCGCGCTGGCGATGCTCGAATTCGATCTCGCCGGCTGGGCGCGGACCGCGCACGCGGTCGACGGCGTGGCCTGTTTCCACGGGCCGGACGGCCTCGGCCCGTTCCTCGCCCGCACCGAGATCCTGGTCTGCCTGTTGCCGCTGACCGACGCGACCGAGGGCATCCTCGACGCCGCTCTGTTCGCGCAATTGCCGCGCGGCGCGAGCCTGATCAACGCGGCACGCGGCGTCCACCAGGTCGAGGCCGATATCCTCGCGGCGCTCTAATCGGGACAGCTGTCCGAGGCGACGCTCGACGTCTTCCGCGAGGAGCCGCTGCGGCGGGACCATCCGTTCTGGACCCATCCGCGGGTCACGGTGACGCCGCACAATGCCAGCGTCACCGACCCCGAGAGCGCGACCCGGCAGGTGATCGCGATCATCCGCGACTACCGGCGCGGCAAGGCGCTGCCGCATGTGGTCGACCCGGGGGCGGGATACTGAGCGTGGCGACCAAGACGCTGCGGCGCACCCGGATCGCGCTGATCGCCGCGCTGTGCGTCGGCTATGTCGCAAGCCAGTTCTACCGCACCGCCAACGCGGCGATCGCACCGGAGCTGATGCGCGAGCTTGCGCTGTCGCCGCAGGCGATGGGCGCCATCACCGGCCTGTTCTTCCTCGTCTTCGCGGCGATGCAGATTCCGGCCGGCGTGCTGCTTGACCGCTTCGGGCCGCGCCGGGTGATGTCGGGGCTGCTGCTCGCGGCGGTGGCCGGGGCGCTGGTGTTCGCGGCGGCCGACGGCGCGCCCGGGCTGGCGCTGGGTCGCGGGTTGATGGGCGCCGGCTGCGCGGTCGGGCTGATGGGCTCGATGGTCGTGTTCGCGCGCTGGTTCCCGCAGCGCCATTTTGCGACCCTGGCCGCGGTGATCTTCGCCTTCGGCGGCGCCGGCAACGTCCTCGCGACGACGCCGCTCGCAGTGGCCAGCGCGGCGATCGGCTGGCGCGCCACCTTCGTTGCCGCGGCCGCAATCACCCTCGCCATGGCGGTACTGCTCTACCTCGTGCTGCGCGACCGGCCGCCGGGCGACGCGACCGCGGCGCCGGACGCGGAGACGCCGCGCCAGATCGTCGCCGGGCTCGGCCGGGTCCTGCGCGACCGGCGGATCTGGTACATCAGCGCCATGCAGGCGGTCGCCTACCCGGTCATCGTGACGATCAGCGCGCTGTGGGCCGGGCCGTATCTCGACGCGGTCTACGGCCTCGACGCGGTCGGCCGCGGCAATGTCCTGCTGGCGCTCAACCTGGCGATGATCCTCGGCGTGCTCGCCTGCGGGCCGCTCGATCGCCTGTTCGACAGCCGCAAATGGGTCGTCGTCGCCGGCGCCGCGGCGACCGTGCTGGTGCTCGGCGTGCTGGCGGCGGTGCCGCGCTGGCCGCTGTGGCAGGTCGTCGCGCTGCTGCTGCTGCTGATGGCGCTCGGCGGCTACCAGATGATGCTGCACGCCCATACCCGGGCGATCCTGCCGGACCACCTCGTCGGCCGCGGCCTGACCGTCCAGAACACCGCCGTGTTCGTCGGCGTGTTCGCGCTGCAATGGGCGTCCGGCTGGATCATCGGCTTGACGCGCGGCGGCGAGCCGGGCCTGCCCTACCGGATCGTGTTCGCCTTCCTCGCGCTCGCGGCGCTGGCCGCGCTGCTGATCTATCTGCGCATCGAGGACGCGCCGCCGAGCCGCGCCTGAGCCGCGCCGTCGCGCTCGGCCGCGGCGATCAGCTCGGCGAACTCCGAGAGATAGACCGAGCCCTTGACGGTGCGCTGCACCAGCACCGAGCGGCCGTCGCGCGGATCCGCCTTGCGGCGGGCGAGGCCGAGCTCGCTCAGCCGGTCGAGCGCCCGCGTGATCGCCGGCTTGGAGACGTTGAGGCGCGAGGCGAGGCCGCGCACCGTGTGCGGCGGCGCGGTCATGTAGACGGTCAGGAGGGCCGCCATCTGGCGCGCCGAGAGATCCGGCGCGTCGCGGCGCACATTGTCGACCATGGCGCGCCGCCAGACATTGAGGGGCGTCAGGTTCGTTCCCGTCATTTCCACCGCCAATTCGTTCCGGCTGCGAATCGAAATTAGCGATAACGCCTTCCGTATACAAGGAAAATCGCCACCCGCATGTCCCGGCGTTTCGCGAGTCGCGGCCGCGTCAGGCGGACCCGAAGCGCTCCGTGATGGCGGCGAAGGCGGCGCGCATCGCCATCGCCTCGCCGCCCTCCGGCCGGCCGGGCCGGGCGCCGACGTTCCAGGCCATGATGTCGAAATGCGCCCACGGCAATTCCGCCTCGACGAACTCGCGAAGGAACAGCGCCGCGGTGATCGCGCCGGCATAGGGTGAATCGCCGGCATTGTTGATGTCGGCGACCGGGCTGTCGATCAGGCGCCGGTAGGGCCGCCACAGCGGCAGGCGCCAGACCGGGTCGTCCTCGGCGACGCCGTGCCGCTGCAGGCTCTCGGCGAGATCGTCGTGCGGCGTGAACAGGGCCGCGATCTCGGTGCCGACGGCGCTGCGCGCGGCCCCGGTCAGCGTCGCGAAGTCGAGCACCAGGGCGGGTTTGTCCTCGCAGGCGAGGGCCAGCGCGTCGGCCAGGATCAGCCGGCCTTCCGCGTCGGTGTTGCCGACCTCCACGGTCAGTCCCTTGCGCGTCTGCAGGACGTCGCGCGGCCGCATCGCGCTGCCCGAGACGCTGTTCTCCACCGCCGGGATCAGCACCCGCAGGCGGACCGGCAGGCGGGCCGCCATGATCATATGCGCGAGGCCGAGCGCGACCGCGGCGCCGCCCATATCCTTCTTCATCAGCCCCATGGCCCGGCTCGGCTTCAGATCCAGCCCGCCGGTATCGAAGCACACTCCCTTGCCGACGAGGGTCACCTTCGGCGCCGTCTTTCGTCCCCAGGCAAGATCGATCAGGCGCGGCGCCTTTTCGGCGGCGCGGCCGACGGCATGGATCGCCGGCAGGTTGCGGGCGATCAGCTCGTCCCCGGCGACGACGGACAGCGCCGCCTTGTGAGTCGCGGCCAGCTCGGCGGCGGCGTCGGCGAGGGCGTCCGGCCCCAGATCCGCTGCCGGTGTGTTGATGAGATCGCGCGCAAGACGGGTCGCCGTGGCCGCGGCGCGCGCCGCATCGCGATCGGCGGCGTCGGGCCAGACTAGCTCGGGCTCGGCGCGTGCCCCGGATTTGTAGCGCTCGAACCGGTAGCGGCCGAGCGCCCAGCCGAGCGCGATCCGGGTCGCGCTGCGCGCCGACAGATCGGCCTCGACGCAGTAGCGCCCGTTCGGCAGCGCGGCCGCCGCGCCGCCCCATGACCACATGTCATCGTCGCCGATCACGCCGACCAGCGCGCCGCCGAGCGGCGCATCGCCATCGCCCGGCAGCAGCAGAACCGTGCCCGGCTTGGCCGTGTAGCCGCAGGCGCGCACCCAGTCGGCGGCCGCCCGGGGCAGCGCCGCCACCGTCGCCTCGCGCGTCTCCTCGCGCACCGCGATCAGCCGCACCGCGCCGTCCCCCGTCCCATCGACCAAACCGTCCCAGGTCACCCGCAATCTCCTTGCGCTCGCAGCCGCCCGCCGCATAGTCTGCCGGGCGCAATTCTAAGCGGCGCGCAGGCCGCAGGGCAATGGCAAGGAAGAGGTTCGCGCATGGGGCCGATGACGCTGGTGATAGGAAACCGCAACTACTCGTCCTGGTCGCTCAGGGCCTGGCTTGTGATGCGCATGGCGGGGCTGGCCTTCGATGAGGTGGTGATCCCGCTGGACGAACCCGACACGAGGCGCCTGATCCTCGAGCACTCGCCGGCCGGGCGGGTGCCCGTGCTGCGCCATGGCGACATCACGATCTGGGATTCGCTTGCGATCTGCGAATACGTCGCCGAGAGGGTGCCGGGCGCGCGCCTGTGGCCCGAGACGGTCGCCGCGCGCGCCGAGGCGCGTTCGATCAGCGCCGAGATGCACGCCGGCTTCGCCGCCCTGCGCGAGACCCTGCCGATGAACGTGCGGGCCGACCGGCCGGGCGTGGCGCTCGGATCCGACGTCGAGGCCGATATCGAGCGCATTCTGGCGATCTGGCGCACCTGTCGCCGCAGGTTCGCCGCCAACGGGCCGTTTCTGTTCGGGCGGTTCTCGATTGCCGATGCGATGTACGCGCCGGTGGCGAGCCGATTCACCACCTACCGCGTTCCGATGGGTTCGATCGAGCGGGAATACGCCGGCACCGTGCTTGGCCTGCCGGCGATGCGCGAATGGGCCGCCGCCGCGGCCGACGAGCCCTGGGTGATTGCCGCCGAGGAGGTCGGCGAAGAGGCCGGGTGAGCCGCGGGACGGGGACGCCGCCGGCAAGCCGGGCGATCAGAAATCGCCCGGCGCGGAACCGTCCGTGGTCTGCGCGGCCGGTGCGGCGGCGCCCTCGGGCCCCTCGACCGGCGCGGCGCCGCCCTCGAGCACCTCGACCGGCGCGACGCCGGCCTCGGGTTCCCCGGCCAGCGCGGACGCGCTCGGAATCGCCTCGATCGAGATGCCTTCCTGGGGAATCTCGCGCATCGGGGTGCGCTTGTCCGACACCACCGGGGCGGCCGGCGCGCAGCCGGTCGGTTCGATCCTCTGCACCTTGGCCAGGCTGGCGGCCAGCTTGACCGTGCCGAGGTCGATGATCATGTGGCTGGCGATGCCGTTGGCATGAATCTGCAGGATCGTGTGCGCGCCCATCTCGTTGAACGTCTGCGATTCGTAGACGGGCGTGACGCGCAAGCGCCAGGATTTCCCTTCGACGAGCTCGGGGCTGCCTTGCGGCGGCGTCTTGAGAACCGTCGGCGCGCCGCCGAGCAGCCGCATCTCAGTATACTTGGCGTAGGGGTCGAAATAGTGCACCGGCGCCGGGGTCTCGCCGGCGATCAGCTGGTCGAGGGTCTTGACGAGGGCCTCGGTCGGCAATCCCACCCCGATCGCCAGCTTGTGCTGGTCCTTCTTCGGCTTCTGGTAGACCACCTCGCCCGGATTCTCCGAGTCCGGGATGGTGGCGCGCCCCCGCGTGTCGATCCGCCCCGATTTGTCGGAATCCGTCCACCCGGTGAACTCGACGCGCCGGCCGGCCACGGTTTCACGCAGCCGGATCATGTTGTGGATGCGGATCTTCTTGCCGCTGTCGAGCTCGATCGTGAACAGCAGCTCGTTCTGCGACTGCCAGGCGTTGCAGTGGCGTTTCACCCTGACTCCAAGCGCGCCCTGCGAGTGCACGATCGCGCCCTTGTGGCTGGTCTCCAGAAGCGTCAGCCGGTACACCGCCTCGTGCGGCACCAGCTCGACGGCCGCCGCCGCCGTTGGCGCCAATGCCGGCGCAAGCAACAGCGCCAGCGCCCGGATCAATCGTCGTCGCATGATGACAAGCCTGGTGAGTCTCATGGTCGGGCCTCTCCGGTCAATTGCAGCTGGGCAGCTCCAGGCCCTTGACCCAGGCCAGGCTGCCCTCGACCGTGAACAGGCCGAAATCGATTATCGTCTCGCTGACGATGCCGTTCTTGTGCACCTTGGAGGTCTCGGTGCGGGCGGGGCGCGGATCGTCGCCGTCGATCAGCACGTATTGCGTGGTGTAGCGCCAGGCCGGGGTGTTGAGGAGTTCCGCATCGCCGTCCGGGACCGGCCGCTTTGCCACCTCGGTCATCGGGGCCGGACGGTAGATCGCGCGAAAGGCGCCCTCGCTGCTGGATCCGTCGAACACCGGCAGTTCCGGCGCGAGTTCGCCCTTGGCCAGGCGGTCGAGCTGCTGGCGCAGGGCGCCGAACGGAAAGATGACGTTCTGCGGCACCTCGATCTGCTGTTCCTCGGGCCAGTCGTAGCGGACGTTGACCCCCAGGAACCGGACCTCCTTCTGCTTCTTGGTCTTTTCCTCCGCCTCTCGCGCGGCTTCTTCCGCCGCCGCCTTCTCGGCTACGGCCTCCTGGGTCTCCTCCGATCCCTGCGCGTCCTTGTCGGTCTCGTCCTCGACCTTGGCCATCTCGACGACCTCTTCCTTGACCTCGACCACCGACCCCGCTTCGGGCCGGTTCGCCTCGCCGGCGATGATCCCGACCGTGCGGCCGTTGAGCGTCGTCCGCGACCAGAACCAGAAATGCCGGCCGCCGACCGATTCGCGCAGCCGGTCCTCGATGACCAGGTGCGTTACCCGCTCGTCGGTATAGACGATATCGAATTCAAGGCGGCGATCGTACCCGAAGTGAAAACAGTCGCGTGATACGCTGACATCCATGACCCCGGAAGAGCTGTCGGCCCAGCCGTCGACGTTCAGCGCCTTCAGGTTCAGCCTGTAGATCGCCTGGTGGGGAATGATCTCCGCAGCGTTCGTCGTGCCGGGTGCGAGGACGGGCAGCACGGCCGCGACCGCCAGAAAATTCCGAAATCTCATCGCAATTCGCCAAACAATACCAGTTTCAGGACCAGAATCGAGCGGGCCGAGCGGTTCGAATTGCCGACCGGACAGTTTGCCCGAGCCCGCGACTGACGTTTCTCGCGCCGCCATCCCCATCAAGCCACAATTAAGTTAATCTGGCGTAAAGGCATAATAATTATCGGTTTTTATCGACAATGCCGGATATCCCTCCGGGCAGATGCGGGAAATCCGGGGTCGTCCTGTCGCCGCGAGCCGGTGTCCTGCCGGCCAAGTGGCACGCGATGTGCATACGTCGGTATGGGCGCGGTCCGGGCAACGGCCGGGCGAGAGACGAGAACGGGACGATTGGCACGATGTTTGGGAAGACAGCGCGGACAGATTGCATCGGGCGCCCGCGCGGCGCCGTGAAGATCCTTTTCGTTGGCGCGGACACACCGGATTGTGATGCGATCTGCGGTCGCCTGCTGCGCGCCGGACATACCCTGTCGGCCGCCGCGGCGGCGCCGCAGGCGGCGCGGCTGGTTCGCGAGCAAGCGTTCGATCTGGTGATTTTCGCCGGCGCCGACGATGACGGCAGCCTCGGCGAGGTCGTCGGCGCGCTGCCATGCGATCCGCAGGGTCGGCGCCGGGCGGCCGTTGTCGTGCTGCGCGACGCTTCGCCCGGGCCCGGCGGGGACGACGGCGTGCCCGCGGACATCGTGCTTGCCAGGCCGTTCGAGATCGACGATTTGGCGACGTGCATCGAGGCCGAGCTGGCGTCCCGCGAAGCGGCGCCGGGCCATCCGCACGGGGGCGGCGAATCGGGCGCGGTCGAGGCCATGCTCGCGGAGGCGCTCGGGGCGATCGACGAGGGATTCGTGCTCTGGGATGCCGAGGACCGCCTCGTGATGTGCAATGACATGTACCGGGCGCTGTTCGGCCGCGACAATGATCGCTGGACGCCCGGCGCGCGGTTCGAGGACCTGCTGCGCCTGCAGCTCGAGAGCGGGGTGTTCCGGCTCGGCCCGGGGCAGCGGCAGGACTGGTTCGCGCGCCGCATCGCGCGGCACTGCAGCCCGGCGGGCCCCTTCGAGGAGGAGCTGTTCGACGGGCGCTGGGTGCGGATCACAGAGACGCGAACCCCGACGGGCTACACCGTGGGCATCTACGCCGAGATTTCGCAGGCCAAGCGCCGCGAGATCGCCTTGCGGACATTCGCCGACAACAGCCGCCGCGTCGCCGCTGCGGTCGATGCGGCCAGCAACGCCGTGCTGATCACCGACCCCGGCCGGCCGGGCAATCCCACGATCTTCGCCAACCCCGCCTTTGCCAGGATGACCGGATGGCCCGTCGAGGAAGCGCTCGGCCGCGACCGCTCGTTTCTGAACGGCGCCACGACCGAGATGGCGGAGCTGGCCCGTTTCGAAGCGGATATCAGGGCGGGTCGGCCGACCTCGGCCGAGCTCGAGCTCGTGGATCGCGCCGGCGACGGTTTCTGGGTCGATGTCAGCGCCAGCCCGATCCGCGGCGGCGACGGTCGGGTCGTGAACTGGGTCATCGTCAAGACCGACATCGACGCCCGCAAACGGGCCGCGCCGGCGGCCGGACCGGGGCTGGCCGACCTCTGCGACGATCAGTCGATCGGCCCGTTCGGGGTCAGCACGATCTTGCCGCTGCGGCGGAAGCGCCAGGACCGCTCCAGGGCTTCGGCGATCGCGTCCAGCTCGAATACCTCGTCCACCGGCACGAAGAGCGTTCCATCGGCAAACCGGGATGCCAGTTCCTGATACATCGCGCGCATCGCATCCGGCGACATCCCGCCGCCGGCCTTGACCATCCAGAATCCCTTCAGCGTGATGTCCCGCAAGATCAGCTGGTGTGGTGTGACCATGCACGGCTCGCCGCTCAGGAACCCGTAATTGACGATCACGCCCCCGTCGTCGAGGCAATCGGCAAGGCGTTGGGTCGCCTCGCCGCACACCGCATCCAGGGCGAGACGGGCCCCCGCGCCGCCGGTTTCGGCACGCATTCGCGCCGCGACGTCGTCGCCGTCGACCAACACGATTTCGGCGCCGATGTCTTTGAGGGGCGCCACCGCCTCCGGCCGCCGCACGATATTGGCCGTACGAATCCCCTGCGCCGTGGCAAGCCGCACAACATGACGGCCGACGCCCGAGTTCGCCGCGTTCTGAACCACCCAGTCGCCGGGCTTGAGGTCGACGTAGTTGCGCAGCATCAGCATCGCCGAGGGGGGATTGGCCTTGAGCTGCGCCAGCTGCAGCGGGTCGACGTCCTCGGCGATCCTGATGGCGCGGTTCGCCGGGATCCGGATCCGCTGCGCCCAGTTCTGCCGCTCCAGGCTGACGACGATGTCGCCAATGCTCAGCGAGTCGACGTTCTCGCCGATTTCGACGACGCGGCCGACACCTTCGATCCCGAGTCTCGCGGGCAGGCTGTCAGGGCCGGGGTAGCGCCCCTCGATGATCAGGAGGTCGGCCGGATTGATCGCCGATGCCAGGATCTCGACGACGATCTCGCCGGCGGATGGCGGACCGACATCGGCAATTTCGACGCACCGGCAGACTTCGTGCGGAACGCCGTGCGTTGCGAATTCGATGGCCTTCATCGGTCTGCCTCCTTCTACCTGGGCACGTTTCGATGCGCGGTGCGCGCCGGGACGGCACGCTAGCGCCATCGTTCCGGTCTCGGCAAGCCCCCCGGGGACGTTTTGCGCCGGTCCCCGGCACGCTGGTCCCGCGATCCCTTGAAAGGCACACCCGTTTTCTGCGGTTTTGGCGCGGTTGCCCGGCCGCCGGTACCGTGCGCGGCGGCTCGGACGGACGATCGATCCACGGATCCGGGGCGCCGACGCAGCGCCCGGGCGGACGGTCGGGGCGCGGCGCCCGGCCCCGATCCGACGGGTCGCGTCGGCTGGCGGCGCCTTTCGCCTGCCGCACCGCCGGCCGCAATCGAGTCGGCCCGCGCCGGCCCGCTAAACTTTTGAGCGAATTTCACCAAGCCCTCGCCACGGGTTATTCGCCATATGCGTGTATCGCACATCCGGTGCGCGCGGAATGATTGATCCGGGTCGCGACACGGCCTATAATGTCGGCTGGCGATACGGCGCGGTCCGATCCGATGACGATGCGTCTCGAACTGCCGCGCCGGGAGTAACAGGGGGGCCGTCATGGACGGGGGCATGTCGTCGGGGGCTCTTCCCGACAGGCTCTATCTGGGCATCGACGTGGGATCCACCACGGTCAAGTGCGTCGTCGTCGACCCGCAATCCAAGGACATTCTCTGGAGCCGGTACGAGCGTCACGAGACGCGGCAGCCGGAAAAGGTCGAGGAGATGCTGGCGGCCATCGAGGCCGACTTCGCGCAGGTCGACCAGTCGCGGTTCCGCGCCTTCATCACCGGGTCCGGCGCCGGGCCGCTGGCCGGCAAGATCGGCGCGCGCTTCGTGCAGGAGGTCAACGCGGTGGCGATCGCCGTCGAGCAGCGCCATCCCGACGTCTACAGCGTCGTCGAGCTCGGCGGACAGGATGCCAAGGTGATCCTGTTCGCGGACGTCCCGGAGACCGGCGACCGCCGCATCATCACCTCGATGAACGATAAATGCGCCTCCGGGACCGGCGCGACGATCGACAAGTGCATGATCAAGGTCGGCATGCCGGAAAGCGAGATCGCGGGCCTGTCCTACGACGCGCAGCGGCTGCACAATGTCGCGGCGCGCTGCGGCGTGTTCGCAGAGACCGATATCGTCAACCTGATCAAGGCCGGTGTCCCGTCGGACGAGGTGATGAACTCGCTGGCCGATGCGATCGTCATGCAGAACCTGACGGTGTTGACGCGCGGCAACACCCTGCGCGAGCGCGTGCTGCTGCTGGGCGGCCCGAATACCTTCCTGCCGTTCCTGCAGGATTGCTGGCGGCTGCGAATCAAGGAAATCTGGGACGAACGCAGCTACCAGTCGTCCGACCGGCCGATGGAGGAGCTGGTCTTCGTGCCCGAGAACGCCCAGTATTATGCGGCGACCGGCGCGGCGCTGTTCGGCATGGAGGAAGCCGAGGACGCGGGGATCTATACCGGGCTCGACGGCCTGCGGGATTTCATCGCCAACGGGCGCAAGGCCAAGCTCGGCGCACATTCCGGCCCGTCACTGATCCGCGAGAGCGAGGATTTCGAAGCCTTCCGCGAGGCCTATACGATTCCGCATTTCGCGCCGGCGACGTTCGAGCCGGGCACCGTGGTTCGCGGCTATGTCGGCTTCGATGGCGGCTCGACCAGTTCGAAGGCGGTGCTGATCGGCGAGGACGGCGAAATCCTGACCAAGGCGTATCTGCTTTCGAAGGGCAACCCGGTCCAGGATGCCAAGGACATCATGGCGCAGATCAAGCGGTTCGTCACCGATCAGGGGTGCGAGCTCGAGGTCTCGGGTTTCGGCGTCACCGGCTATGCGACCGATGTGCTGGACACCGCGCTCTGCGCCGATGCCGCGGTGGTGGAAACGGTTGCGCACATGCTCAGCGCCCAGAAGTACTGCGGCGAGGATGTCGACGTGATCTGCGATGTCGGCGGCCAGGACATCAAGGTCCTGTTCATGCAGAACGGCGTGATCAAGAGTTTCCGCCTGTCCAACCAGTGCTCCGCCGGCAACGGCATGCTGCTGCAGTCGATGGCCGGGCAGTTCAACGTCGATATCCGCGATTTCGCGGACAACGCCTTCGAGGCCGAGATCTCGCCGAATTTCAGTTACGGTTGCGCCGTCTTTCTCGATGCCGACCGGGTGAACTTCCAGAAGGAGGGCTACAACAAGGAAGAACTGTTCGCCGGCCTGGCCCGGGTGCTGCCGAAGAACATCTGGCAATACGTCGTGCAGATCCCGCGCATGGCCGAGCTGGGCACCAAATACGTGCTGCAGGGCGGCACGCAGAACAATCTCGCGGCGGTGAAGACGCAGGTCGACTACATCCGCGACCGGGTCCCCGGCGCTATCGTGCTGATCCACCCCCATACCGGTGAGGCCGGCGCGATCGGCGCGGCCCTCGAGGCCAAGCGGGTCGTCGAGAGGCACGGCCATTCGGTGTTCGTCGGGCTCGATGCGGCGATCGACCTGGCCTACAGCACGCGGACCGACGAGGAGACCCGCTGTACCTTCTGCGCCAACAACTGCCCGCGCACCTTCATCGACACCGAGACGCCGGACGGCCGCACCGCCCGTTACATCGCCGGGTTCTCGTGCGAGAAGGGCACCGTCGAGTCGAAGGAGGCGGTGCAGGAGCTCAACCGCGCCCGCAAGAAGCTCAAGGAGCAGTATCCCAACCTCGTCGATTTCGAGGCCGAGCTTGCGTTCCGCCATTTCTACGAGCCGGACCCGATTCCCGAGGACGGGGCGATCACCGAGCGCGAGGAAACCGTCCATCGCTGGTTCGGCTGGGGCAAGGCCCGGCAGGAGCGGGTCGTCCGCGCGATCCGTCGCAGCGACCCGGCGACGATGGAGGCGCGCGCGAAGCTGCGCGTCGGCCTGCCGCGGGTGCTCAACACCTACGTGCTGGCGCCGTTCTTCCGGACCTACCTGGAATCGCTGGGCATCTCGCGGCGCAACGTGGTGTTCTCCGACGAGACCTCCGAGGAGCTGTGGGCCGAGGGCGGCAAGTACGGGGCGATCACCGAGCGCGAGGAAACCGTCCATCGCTGGTTCGGCTGGGGCAAGGCC
>CP070634.1:1819113-1823320 GCA_020356105.1 Rhodospirillales bacterium
ACCGCATCGAAGATCTTGCTGGCCTCGCGGGCCGGGATGTCGGTCTTCTTGGCGAGATGCGCGCCGATTGCAACGAACGCGGCATCGAAGCCGCCTTCCTGCATCATGCCGGGAATGTCGCTGACCGGCGAATCGAGCACGAGCTCCACCCCCATGTCGACGATGCGGGCGATCTCGCCGTCGAGGATGTCGCGCGGCAGACGGTATTTCGGGATGCCGAAGCGCATCATGCCGCCGGCCATCGGACCGGCGTCGTGGACCGTCACCGCGTGCCCCAGCCGCCGGAGGTGATAGGCGGCCGAAAGGCCGCTCGGCCCGGCGCCGACGACCAGCACCTTCTTGCCGGTCTTCTTGCCGGGCTTTATCGCCCAGCCCATCTTCAGCGCTTGGTCGCCGAGGAACCGCTCGACCGAGTGGATGTTCACCGCCTCGTCGAGCTGGCCGCGATTGCAGGCGTGCTCGCAGGTGTGATAGCAGACGCGCCCCTCGACCGCGGGGAACGGGTTGTCCTCCACCAGCTTGCGCCAGGCGGTCTCGTAGTCGCCCTCCTCGGCGTGGTAGAGCCAGCCCTGGATGTTCTCGCCGGCCGGGCAG
Organism: Rhodospirillales bacterium; assembly: GCA_020356105.1. Lineage (GTDB taxonomy): Bacteria > Pseudomonadota > Alphaproteobacteria > UBA8366 > JADFVY01. Next base: position 1,819,708 of record CP070634.1, read on the forward strand.
GCGTGGTTGCAGGGCGGCAGCAGGTCGACATAGACCGGCCTCTCGTTGCGCCACGAGCCGGTGCGGTTGGCCAGGCTGGTGCCGATATCGAGCGTGATCGCAAAGGGTTTCTGCATCGGTCCGGCCTCAGTCGAGCAAGCCGTATTTGCGGATGTTGCGGTCGGCGATCGCCTGGATCGCGGCGAGCGCCTCGACATCCGGTTTCGGCTTGAACAGGTGGGCGAAGCGCCGCTGCGGCCGCAAATAATCCTCGACCGGCATGCGGCGGCGGATCTTGGTGACGCTGGTGACGATGCCGTCCTCCGCCTCGAACAGCGGAAACAGACCGGTTTCCGACGCGAGCCGGGCCAGCCGCACGGTCTCGCAGGGCTGCGAGCCCCAGCCGAGCGGGCAGGGCACGTTGACGTGGATGTAGCGGGCGCCATGCATGCCCATCGCCTTGGTCACCTTGTTCTCGAGATCGTGCAAATCGGCGACGCTGGCGGTGGCGACGTAGGGAATGTCGTGCGCCATCGCGATCTGCGGCGCGTTCTTGCCCTGGCCGAACACGTTGCCCTTGGAGCCGCCCTTGGTCGGGGTCGTCGCGGTGCGCGCCGTCGCCGGGGTCGAGCCCGAGCGCTGCACGCCGGTGTTCATGTAGGCCTCGTTGTCGTAGCAGACATAGAGCACGTCGTCGTTGCGCTCGAACATGCCGGACAGGCAGCCGAAGCCGATATCGACGGTGCCGCCGTCGCCGCCCTGGGCCAGGACCCTGACTTCGCTCCGCCCCTTGGCGCGCAGCGCCGCAGCGACGCCGGTCGCCACCGCCGGCGCATTGCCGAACAGCGAGTGCATCCAGGCGACCTGCCACGAGGATTCGGGGTAGGGCGTCGAGAACACCTCGAGGCAGCCGGTCGCGTTGACCGCGAGCAGCTTCTTGTCGGCCTCGCGCATCGCCGTATCGACGACGTAGCGCGCGCCCAGCGCCTCGCCGCAGCCCTGGCAGGCGCGATGGCCCGAGGTCAGCGAGTTGCTACGGTCGACGGTCGACTGCACGCTGCGGTTCTCGGCGTCGAGCAGCCGGTTGCCGACCGTCAGCGTGCCGGTCTGGTAGAACTTGATCTTCTGTGCCATCGCCCCGCCCCCCTTAGACCGGCTTGCCGCCGACCAGGCCGAGGTCGCGCAGCACGTTCTCGGCGATCGGGCCGGAACGGCGCTTCTCCTTGGCCCGGGCCAGCTCGGTGTCGATCACGTTCCAGTTGAGATCGAGGAACAACGGATCGTCGATCTCGTCGCGCACCGCCGCGCCGAAGGCGTCCAGCAGCGCCGCCTTGGTGATCGGCCGCCCGCCGAGCCCGGCGATGATCGTGTAGATCGGCGTGGTCAGGCCACGCAGCGCCATGCGCACGCTGCCCACGGCGATGCCGCCGAGCCCGTCGGCGAACGCCTTTTCGACGACGATCACGCGCTTGGCGTTGGCCAGCGCGCCGCGCAGGGCGAGCATCGGGAACGGTCGGAACGAGATCACCTTGACGGCGCCGATCGACACGCCGTCCTCGCGCAGCTCGTCGACCACGTCGCGGATCGTGCCGACCACCGAGCCGAGCGCGACGACGACCGTCTCGGCATCCTCGCTGCGGTAGGGCTGGATCAGACCGCCGCTGTCGCGGCCGAAGATCTTGGCGAACTCGGCGGCCAGCTCGGGGATCACCTCGACCGCCTGCAGATGCTTGTGATGCGAGAGGTAGCGGACCTCCGCGAAGGCCTCCGGCCCGACCATCGCGCCGATCGTCACCGGGTCCTCGGGGTCGAGGATCTGCACCGGCTCGAACGGCGGCAGATAGGCCTGGACCTGGTTGCGGTCCGGCATGTCGACCCGCTCATAGGCGTGGGTCAGGATGAAGCCGTCCTCGCAGACCATGACCGGCACGCTGAGCTGCTCGGCGAGGCGGAAGGCCTGGATGTGCAGGTCGATCGCGTCCTGGTTGGTCTCGGCGTAGAGCTGGATCCAGCCGGCGTCGCGCATCGCCATGCTGTCGGAGTGGTCGTTCCAGATGTTGATCGGCGCGCCGATCGCACGGTTGCCGATCGTCATCACGATCGGCAGGCCGAGGCCGGCGGCGTTGTAGACCGCCTCGGTCATGAACAGGAGGCCCTGGCTGCTGGTCGCCGTGTAGGCGCGGGCACCGGCGGCGGAGGCGCCGATCGCCACGCTCAGCGCGGCGAACTCGGACTCGACGTTGATGTACTGGCAATTGCCGATCTCGCCCTCCTGCACCAGCTCGCTCAGCCGCTCGACGATATGGGTCTGCGGCGTGATCGGATAGGCGCAGATCACCTCGGGACGGCACAGGGCGATCGCCTCTGCAACGGCGTGGGAGCCTTCCATTTGCTTGAGCATTGCCTGTCTCCTCGCGGCTGCGTCTAGTTGGTGCGGATCGTATTGTACGCCTTGCCGGCGGCGGCGGCGTTCTTGTCACCGAGCTCGCCGGGGAACTTCTGGCGGATCGCCTCCTGCACGGAGTCCAGCTTGACCCGCCGGGTGATCGCCGCGAAGGCGCCCAGCATCGCCGCGTTGGGCAGCGGCTTGCCGATGAATTCGACCGCCCACTCGCTGGCCGCGACGGTGCAGATATGATGCGGCGGGAACTTGGTGACGTAGTCGCCGAGCCCGAGGTCGCGGTAGCGGCGCGTCGTGTTGATCAGGAGGTAGCCGCGCGTGTCCAGCCCGCTGAACAAATCGACCTGGTGGAGCAGGGTCGGGTCCTGGACGATCAGCGCGTCGGGCGACATCACCGGCTCGCGCAGGCGGATCTCCTTGTCGTCGAGACGACAGAAGGCGATCACCGGCGCCCCCATGCGTTCCGAGCCGAAGCTCGGGAAGGCCTGCGCGTGATCGCCCTCGAGGAAGGCGGCGACCGACAGGATCTCGGCGGCGGTGACGACGCCCTGGCCGCCGCGGCCATGTATGCGAACCTGGAAGATATCAGCCCCCGATCTGCTGTGCGCCGGTCTTCCGATCAATGGGATCGCGGGACCGGCGCGGTTCTCTGTAACCCGTACCCGATGACCCGAAAGTTTAGCGCCCCGGATCGCCGGACATCTTGATCTGCGTCAACCGGAACGCGCCCCGGTCAGTCGATTCGCAGCGCGGCCCGGCCGATCACCTCGCCCTTCTCGACGCGTTCATGCACCGCCTCGGCCTCCTCCAGCGTCCGGATGTCGGTGACGATCGGCCAGATCTCGCCGCGCGCGGCGAGCTCGAGGCAGTCGATGATCTCGCGCCGGGTGACGTAGCGGCTGCCCAAGAGGTCGAGTTCCTTGTTCAGCATCGCCATCGACGAGGCCTGGAACGGCTGGCCGGCGCCGCCCAGGGTGACCAGCCGGCCACGCGGCCCGAGCGCCGCCGCCCCGGCCTCCAGCGTCGAGGTCGCCGAGACGAAATCGACCGCGGCATCGACGCCGGCGCCGCCGGTCAGCTCCAGCAGGGCCTCCGCGACGTTGCCCGCCGAGGCGTCGACGACCGCGTCGGCGCCGGCGTCCCGGCAGGCGTCGAACTTGTCGGCGGCGATGTCGACGGCGATGACCCGCGCACGGGCCCAGTGCGCCATCATCACCATGTGGATGCCGACGC
>CP070634.1:1823420-1834580 GCA_020356105.1 Rhodospirillales bacterium
GCCCGAGCGAGGCCGCGCCCGCGGCGCCGGCGATGGCGCCGGCACCGGCGCCGTCCGCTCCGGCAGAGGAAATCGTGGCCGCTCCGCCCGCCGCGCCGCCGCCCCCGATTGACGAGGCGTCGCCGCCGACGCCCGCGCCGTCCCCGGCTCCCGAGACGATGTCGCCGGCACCGCCGGTGGCTGCGGCTCCGTCTCCGGAGACGACCCCCGCGCCGGTGGTCGAGCCGGCCGAAGACGAGAGCATCGCGGCGCCGGCCGCAAGTCCGCCGTCGGCGCCACCGCCGGCGCAGGAGGTGGCGAGTGCGGATCTGCCGACGCCGCCCGAGGTCGCGGCGACACCGCCACCGGCGCCGGTCGACGAAACGCCGCGGGAGCCCCGCATCTTCGGGCTGGACAATGTCGCGGCGCGGATCGTCATCATCGCCGAGGAGGATGCCTGGCTGGAGGTGACCGACAGCGATGACGCGCGGCTGTTCAGCCGGGTGCTGCGCAAGGGTGACAGTTATCGCGCGCCGAATCGCGAAGGCGCCCGATTCGTGACCGGCAACGCGGGCGGCTTGAGGATCGTGGTCGACGGCGAAGCCGTACCCGCGCTCGGGCCGCCGGGCCAGGTGCGGCGCGACGTGAAGCTGGACCCGGATCTCCTCAAGGCCGGTCGGGCCTGGCCTTAGCGCCGCGCGGGCCGGCCCGCGCTTGATCTTTTCGCCCGCCGGGCGCACATTGCGCGCGACCCCGTGACGGGGCAGACTCGGTGTGGTGGGAAGACCCTGCGGAACAGACGAAGATGAGCCTTCGGCCTTATCGCGAAATCCAGCGGCGCAAGTCGCGACGGATCATGGTGGGCGACGTGCCGGTCGGCGGCGACGCGCCGATCACGGTGCAGTCGATGACCAACACGCCGACCGCCGACTCCGAGGCCACGATTCGTCAGGTCCGCGCGCTGCAGGACGCCGGCGCCGACATCGTTCGGGTGTCCTGCCCGGACGAGGCATCGACCGCGGCGCTGAAGCGGATCGTGGCGGAAACCACGGTGCCGATCGTCGCCGACATCCACTTTCATTACCGGCGCGCCATCGAGGCGGCCGAGGCCGGGGCCGCCTGCCTGCGCATCAACCCCGGCAACATCGGCAGCGCCGCGCGGGTGCGCGAGGTGGTGAGCGCGGCCCGGGACAATGGCTGCTCGATCAGGATCGGGGTCAATGCCGGCTCGCTGGAACGCGATCTCCTCGAACACTATGGGGAGCCCTGCCCGGAGGCGATGGTGGAAAGCGCGCTGACCCACGCGCGGATCCTCGAAGACAACGATTTCCATGCTTTCAAGATCAGCGTCAAGGCGTCCGACGTGTTCCTTGCCGTCGCCGCCTATCACGGGCTGGCCGAAGCCTGCGACTACCCGCTTCACCTCGGAATCACCGAGGCCGGCGGGTTGCGCGGCGGCACGGTCAAGTCGGCGATCGGCATCGGCGCCCTGCTGTGGGCTGGAATCGGTGATACGATCCGGGTGTCGCTCTCCGCTGACCCGGTCGAAGAGGTCAGGGCCGGTTTCGAGATTCTCAAGGCGCTCGGCCTGCGCCATCGCGGCGTCAACGTGATCTCCTGCCCGTCCTGTGCGCGCCAGCAGTTCGACGTGATCGCGACGGTGGCGAAACTCGAGGAGCGGCTCGCCCATATCACGACGCCGCTGACGCTGTCGGTAATCGGTTGCGTCGTCAACGGCCCGGGGGAGGCGCGGGAGACCGACATCGGCTTTACCGGCGGCGGCAACGGCACGCATCAGGTCTATGTCGCCGGTGTGCCGCACCATCGCCTGCAGGATGAGGATGTCATCGCGCATCTGGTCGCGATGGTGGAAGAGAAGGCGGCCGAGATCGAGGCCGAATCCGGCGCGTCGCTTCGGGCCGCCGGGTAACGCCTGGGCAGAACCGGCATGGCACAGGTCAAATCCGTTCGCGGCACTTACGATATCTTGCCCGAAGCGATGCGTGCCCACCGGCACGTCGTCGAGACCGGGCGCGCTGTCGCCGCCCGCTACGGCTACGAGGAAATGTCGACCCCGGTCTTCGAGTTCACCGAGATCTTCAAACGTAGCCTCGGTGATACCTCGGACGTCGTGACCAAGGAGATGTACACCTTCGAGACCCGCTCCGGCGAGCAGATCACGTTGCGCCCCGAGGCGACGGCGGGCATCTGCCGCGCCTTCATCTCCGGCGGGCTGGCCAACCAGCTGCCGCTGAAATTCTTCTACACGGGTCCGATGTTCCGGTACGAGCGGCCGCAGAAGGGCCGCCAGCGCCAGTTCTACCAGATCGACGTCGAGTTGCTCGGCGTCGCGGAACCGCTTGGCGACGTCGAGATCATCGCGGTCGGCGCGCAGATCCTGCGCGAACTCGGGGTGCTGGAGCACACGGTGCTGGAACTCAACACGCTGGGCGACCCGGAAAGCCGGCAGGCCTACCGCGCCGTGCTGGTCGAGTATTTCGGGGATCACAGGGACAAGCTCTCGCCGGACAGCCTCGATCGCCTTGAACGCAACCCGCTTCGCATCCTCGATTCCAAGGACGAGGGCGACCGTGCGCTCGTCGCCGCCGCGCCGCTGTTCGGCGACTACCTGAACGATTTCAGCACCGAGTATTTCGCCAGCGTCAAGGCGGGTCTCGATGCGCTGGAGATCGACTACGAGGTGAATTCGCGCCTGGTGCGGGGTCTCGACTACTACACCCATACGGCCTTTGAGTTCACCACGCGCAAGCTTGGCGCCCAGGGCGCGGTGCTGGCCGGTGGTCGTTATGACGGGCTGATCGAGACGCTGGGCGGGCGTGCGACGCCGGGGATCGGTTGGGCCGCCGGCGTCGAGCGGCTGTCGATGATGCTGTCGGAGCCGCCACCTGCCGCGAGGCCGGTCGCCGTCGTCCCGGACGGCGAGGCGGCCGAGCGCGAAGCTCTCAGGATCACGCAGCGGCTGCGCGAAGAGGGCTTCACGGTGGATCTCGGATTTGGCGGGAAATATTCCAAGCGCATGAAACGTGTCGGCAGGATCGACGCCATCGCCGTGGTAATTCTTCGCGAGGATGCGCTCGCGCGCGGCATGGCAACGGTAAGGGATCTGAAAACGGGCGAGGAGGAGGTCTCCCTGGCCTCCCTGTCAGACCGGCTCGCCCGCTACCGGTAGCCAGAGATGCCGGCGCACGGACCGGCTGAACCGTTCGTTGTCGGAGCGACCCACCGCTCCAGCGGTCTTGCGCTGCGCGACCGACTGTTCATTGACGATGCCGCGGCGCCCGCGCTGTTCGAGCGACTGAAGGCCGCGGGTGTCCGCCAGGCGATTGTGCTATCGACCTGCGACCGGGTCGAGGTGCAGGGCATGGCGGAGGCACCGTTCGAGGCGATCCGGGCGGCGCTCGAGGTCCTTGCCGCGCGCGCCGGCGAGCAGATCGATACCATTGCCGGCGAGATCGAGACGCTGCACGGGGATGCGGCGGCCCGACGCATATTCGGCGTGGCCGCCTCGCTGGAAAGCCAGGTGATCGGCGAACCCCAGGTCCTGGGCCAGGTTAAGGCGGGGCATCGGCTCGCGGCCCGCTTCGGCATGATCGGGCCGGAGCTGGAATCCCTGTTGCAGGCTGCCTATATGGCGGCCAAGCGGGTCCGCACGGAAACGCCGATAGCCGAGCGGTCGGTCACGCTTGCATCCGGCGCGGTCCAGATCGCGCGCGATCTGCACGGTGACCTGTCGGATGTCAACGGCCTGATCATCGGTCTCGGCGACATGGGGGACCTGATCGGCGGTCAGCTTCGACTCGCGGGACTGGGCCGGACGGCCTTGACGGGACCGTCCCGACGCACCGAATCCGAGGCGCGGCGGATGGGCTGCAATTTCACCCCGTTCGAGGCGCTTGACGATGCCCTGGCCGAGGCGGACATCGTGGTGACCGCGTCGGGCTCCGGCCGTTATCTGGTCTCCGCGGAGGCGATGCAGCGGGCCCTGAAGCGCCGCAGGCACCGGCCGGTCCTGGTGATCGACGGCGGCGTGCCGGGCGATGTCGAGCCGACCGTTCACGACCTGGACGATGCCTTCGTCTACTCGCTGGACGATCTCGAACAGGTGGCGCGGGAGAATCGGGCGGGGCGCGAGGCGGCGGCCGCGGATGCGTGGCACATTGTCGATGCCGCGGTCGCCAGCTGGCGGCGGTCGCGTGCCGAGCGTGATGCCGTGCCCACGCTGGTGGCGCTGCGCGATCGCTTTGAAGCGATCCGCCAGGAAGTGCTGGCCGCCGATCCCGGCGCCGACGCCGCCGAGGCGACCCGCCGCCTGGTCAATCGGCTGCTGCACGCCCCCAGCACCGCGCTGCGCGAGGTGGCGGGGGACCGTGCGGAGGATGTCGACGAGGCGGTCCGCATCGTTAACCGGTTGTTCGCGCTCGCGGATGAGACCGCGGTATCGGCGCTCCGGCAGAATGAGAATGACGAGGATGAGTGATTGATCGACCTGGGTGAAAAGCTCGACAAGGTTCTTGCCCGGCACGACGAACTGGCACAGCTGATGGCCGAGGGCGCCGCCGACGCCGGTGAATTCGCGCGTCTGTCGAAAGAGTATGCCGACCTGAATCCGATCGTCGAGAAGATCCGCGAGCTGAAGGAAGCCGAGGCGGAGATGTCGGATCTCGAGGAGTTGATCGGCTCCGAGGACGATCCGGAAATGCGATCGATGGCGGAGGCCGAGCGCGCGGCGCTGAGCGCGCGGTTGCCGGGGCTGGAGCGCGAGATGCAGTTGCTGCTCTTGCCGCGCGACGAGGCCGATTCGCGCAACGCGATCCTCGAGGTCCGCGCCGGCACGGGCGGCGACGAGGCCGCGCTGTTCGCGGCCGAACTGTTCCGGATGTACCAGCGCTATGCCGATATTCACGGCTGGAAGTTCGAGCCCATCGACATCAACGAAACCGGCATCGGCGGCTACCGGGAAGCCAGCGCGGCAATTTCCGGCCGCAACGTGTTCCAGCGCCTGAAGCATGAATCCGGACCGCACCGCGTGCAGCGGGTGCCGGTCACCGAGAGCGGTGGCCGGATTCACACCTCCGCGGCGACGGTCGCGGTGCTGCCCGAGGCCGAGGATGTGGACGTGGCAATCGACGACAAGGATCTACGCGTCGATACCTATCGTGCCCAGGGCGCTGGCGGCCAGCACGTCAACAAGACCGACAGCGCCGTGCGGATCACCCATATTCCGTCCGGCATCGTCGTGCAATGCCAGGACAATAAATCGCAGCACAAGAACCGGGCCCAGGCGATGAAGGTGCTGCGGGCCCGGCTGTTCGATGCGGAACGTGCGCGTCAGGCCGCTGAGCGTGCGGCCGATCGCAAGAGCCAGGTCGGTTCCGGCGATCGTTCGGAAAAGATCCGCACCTACAATTTTCCGCAGGACCGCATCACCGATCACCGCATCAACCGAAGCACCCACAACATCCCCAAATTCATGGCGGGCGAGGGTCTGGACGAGCTGGTCGATGCGCTGATCGCGGATGATGAAGCCTCCCGCCTCCTGGAGGACGAATGACTCAGCCGATGACGATCGGCGAATGTGTCGCCGCCGGTGCGCGGCAGCTCTCCGCGGCCGGCATCGTCGACGCGCGCCGCGAGGCCCGGCTGATTCTGGCCCATGCGCTTGGAGTCGAGCCGGTCGCAGTGAGCGGCTATCCGGAACGTCCGGTGCCGGACCCGGAGGCGTTCGAACGGCTGATCGCGCGGCGCGCGCGACGCGAGCCACTCTCGCATCTGACGGGCCAACGGGAGTTCTGGAGCCTGACCCTCGAGACGGGACCGGCGACGCTGGATCCGCGGCCCGACAGCGAGTCCCTGGTCGAGGCGGCGCTCGGCGTCGTCCCGGACAGGACGGCACCGCTGTCGGTGCTGGATCTTGGTACAGGGACCGGCTGCCTGCTGCTGGCCGTCCTGAGCGAGCTTCCGCGGGCTGCCGGCCTTGGAATCGACGTATCGCCCGCCGCGCTTGCGGTCGCGCGGCGCAATGCCGAGCGCGTCGGGATGGCGTCACGGACGCGGTTCGAGCCTGGAGACTGGGGGCGGCGTCTCGACGGTCAATTCGATCTGATCCTTTGCAACCCGCCCTATATTCCGACCGGCGAGATCGCCGAACTGCAGCCCGAGGTTGCCGATTTCGAGCCACGTATCGCGCTCGACGGGGGTGCCGACGGGCTCGATGCCTATCGGGTCGTTGTGCCCGACATCATGCGGCTTCTCGCGGCGGGCGGCGCGGCGGTGCTCGAATTCGGCGCCGGGCAAGGCGCCGCGGTCACGCAGATCGTGACGGCCGAAGGGCTTGTGATCGACAGGATGACGCGTGATCTTGCGGGCCACGAGAGATGCGCGACGATCCGTAAACGATAAATTGACGAATTTATGGAAAAAAGGGGTTGGAAAGGCAGTTGCGACCGTCTAAGGTCCGGCCCGTGGCGCGCTTCAAGCCGGATGGCGAGCGCCGGAATGGCCCCCAGACATCATCGATGCGGCCAGCGCGCGGCGCGGCAGATACCGGACATGTCTGGGCAGGGGTTAGAGGGGGCGGTGTGCCGTGCCCGTTTGGTAAAAAAGCTCCATAGCGATTAGGTACGATGAGGCAAGGTCAGAACTCGAAGCGTTCGCGCGGGCGTGGCGCAGGTCGTCGCAACGTTCCGCCACGTCATCAGACATTCGACAGCAATGGGCCGAGTGTCCGAATTCGCGGTAACGCCTACCAGGTGCACGAGAAATATCTGGCGCTGGCCCGCGACGCGGGATCGGCGGGCGACAGGATCGCCGCAGAGAATTATCTTCAGCACGCCGAACATTATTTCCGCATCATCAACATGGAAAGCGACGGCGACTCGCAGGGTCGCGGCAGAGGCCAGCAGAACGGTTCGGCGCCTCGCGGCGAGCGCGACGGCGCGGATGGCGAGGACGTTGCGAGCGATGTCGCCGCCGCAGGCGGGGGCGAGTCCGCGGGCGAATCCAAGACCGCGACGGGTCAGGGCAATGGCGCCGATCCGCACACCGATGCCGAGGTCGACAGGGCGATTGCCGAGGCAAACACCGATGCCGCTCCGAAGGCCCGGGCCGGCCGCGGCAATGGCAAGGCGCGCCGGCCGAGAACCGCCTCGCGGACGAAGGCCGCAGACAATGCGCGCCCGCCGAAGGACACCAACGGCGTCGACGCGAACGATGGGGATGCGCCCGCCGGCGACGAGTGACGGCCCCTGGCGGCCCACCGTCCAGACCTCGCGCAAGTTATGTGAAGCCGCGGCGACGGGTCGCCGGCGTTGGGCTGGTTACCGGTCGGCACCTTCGACCGCGTCGCCGACCCGCAGAGTGCCGCCGGAAGCGACCCGGGCGTAAACGCCGCATGCGGTGTGGTCGAACCCCTCCTGTAGAATTCGGAGCAGGTGGAGATTTCGCTCGGCGCTGTCCGGATCGACCTCGATGGCGGCGCAGCGGTTTATTTTCTCGACGATTTCCATCTCGACATCGCCGATCCGCACGCGCTTGCCGGGCCAGGACAGCTCGGCCCAGGCGGGCAGGCCGTCAAGGTGGAGATTGGCCCGGAACCGCCGCGGATCCACCGGCGCGCGCGCGACCCGCTCGATATCCTTGACGCTGGCAAGGTTGAGGATCGAGACGAGCTTGTCGGGAACATCGCTCAGCATGACGCCCGGCGCCTCGACGATATGGGGATTGCCGCGCGGGCCCGGTTCGATGAAGGCGTCGAGGAACTGCTCGATCAGGATCCGCCCCAGCGGCTGCGTCACCTCGCCGCGCGCGACCTGCCTGCCACCGCGACAGATCGTCAGATACCCGCTCTCGGGATCGAACCGTGCATCGAGCAATGCGAGGCGCTCGTCGCGCATCAGCTGCAGGAAATTCTGTTTCGGCAGCCAGTGCGGGTCGGTTCGGTCGAACTGGCTGGCCGCGTGCGCGAGCGCGAACCGGCGATCGTGCGGCAGTCCTTCGCCGGTGCCGACCGCGACCTGCTCGAGCCGCTCGCCGCTCAGGCCCTTGACCGGATAGCGCCGGATCTCGGACAGCGCCGCGCTCATGTCGCCTGCGGCACGGGTTCGTCGTCGGCGACGACGAACTCGGCATCCTCCAGCGCGGCCAGCCAGGTCTCGCCGCGTTCGCGCCCGTGGGCACACAGATCGCGCAGAAAGTCGCGTTCCGGGGTCAGCTTGCTGAACTGGCCGTAGGGCTGCAGGATATCGCCGCCCTCGATGACCTGGAGGCGCTGCGCCGCCAGGCGGCGGGCGATCGCGCCGCGCAACGCGCCCTGCTGCGCCAGCCGCTGCAGATCGGCGAGCTGATCGAGGTCACGGTTGAGCGGCGCGGTAAACATGATCTGGTTGAGTCGCGCATGAATCGCCCGGGCCGTCAAGGGGACGCTGTCGGTCTCCCCGGTATCGAGGCGGACCAGGACGACCTCGCGCGCGCCGGTCTCCTCTATCAGCGGCATGATCGGCGGGTTCGCGGTGAACCCGCCGTCCCAGTAATGCCGGTCACCGATCGCCACCGCATGATGCAGCCAGGGCAGGGTCGCCGAGGCGAGCACGACATCGGCGGTGATCTCCCGGGTCCGGAATATCCTGGCGTGGCCGGTCTCGACGTCGGTTGCCGCGATCAGCAGCCGGATCCGGCGATTGCTCTGCAGGCGCTCGAAATCGATGGTCTCGGCCAGCAGGTCGCGCAGCGGGTTCATGTCAAGCGGATTGAACTGATAGGGCGACAGCAGCCGCGTGAACAGATCGAAGCCGACGACCCGTGCGCTGTTCTCCATGTTGCCTCCGCCCAGCTGGTCGAGGAAGTTCGGCCGCAGCGGGCTGAACGCGGCCTTGGCGCCGATCCGGTCCCACAGATGTGCCAGCGCCGCGCGGGCGCCGTCCGCCCCGCCGTCGAGCAGCCCGTGCGCCATGAAGACGGCATTGAAGGCGCCGGCGCTGCTTCCGCTGGCCGCCTCGATGCGGATGCCGGCCTCCAGCAGGCGGTCGAGCACGCCCCAGGTGAACGCGCCGTGCGCGCCGCCACCCTGCAGGGCGACGGCGATGCGGCGCCCCGCGGGGCCCGCCCGGGCGGGCGACAGCGTCGCCCGCAGCGCGGCCATCGCGGAGTAGCCCAACTCGACGAGCCTGCGAAAGTGATCGCTCCTGTTGTCCATGGGCGCTCCATTTTGCGCCGCAGCGCGAATATTGCACTGCAACAATTATATCGCCGAAAATTGCAACGGAAAGGTTAACGACCCCCGATTGCGGTCTTGAGCGGGCCAGGGGGCATCGCCATATACGATCCGGACGCCTCGTTTTCAGGGTCCTTTGTCAGGCGCAACCTAGACCGCTCGCCTATGAATGGGGGCGCACCCGGGGGATAGCGACGCAATGGAATTCGAGAAATACACGGAACGTTCGCGCGGGTTCATCCAGGCGGCGCAGACGCTCGCGCTCCGCGAGGGGCATCAGCGGCTCACGCCGGAGCATCTTCTGAAGATTCTGCTGGACGACAGGGAAGGCCTCGCAGCCGGCCTGATCCGCGCGGCCGGCGGCGATCCGGCCCGTGCGCTGACCGAGACGGAGGCGGCGCTGGCCAAGCTGCCGAAGGTCGAGGGCGCCGGCGCCGGCCAGGTCTACCTCGCGCCCGAAACCGCGCGGCTGTTCGAGCAGGCCGAGAAGATCGCCGAGAAGGCGGGCGACAGCTACGTGACCGCGGAGCGTCTGCTGCTCGCCCTGGCGCTGGCCGAGGGTACGCCGGCAGCCGCCGCGTTGCGCGCGGCCGAGGTCAACCCGCAATCGCTCAACGGGGCGATCGAGTCGGTCCGCAAGGGCCGCACGGCCGACAGCGCCACCGCCGAGGACAGTTACGATGCGCTCAAGAAATATGCCCGCGACCTCACCGAGGCGGCGCGCGAGGGCAAGCTCGACCCGGTGATCGGCCGCGACGAGGAGATCCGCCGCACGGTGCAGGTGCTGTCGCGGCGCACCAAGAACAATCCAGTGCTGATCGGCGAGCCCGGCGTCGGCAAGACGGCGATCGTCGAGGGGCTGGCGCTGCGCATCGTGAACGGTGACGTGCCGGAGAGCCTGAAGGACAAGAAACTGCTGGCGCTCGATCTCGGCGCGATGGTCGCCGGCGCCAAGTTCCGTGGCGAGTTCGAGGAGCGTCTCAAGGCGGTGCTGCAGGAGATCGCGGCGGCCGAGGGCGAGATCGTGGTCTTCATCGACGAGCTGCACACGCTGGTCGGCGCCGGCAAGGCGGAAGGCGCGATGGATGCCTCCAACATGCTGAAACCAGCGCTGGCGCGCGGCGATCTGCACTGCATCGGCGCCACCACGCTGGACGAGTACCGCAAGCATGTCGAGAAGGACGCCGCCCTGGCACGGCGCTTCCAGCCGGTCTTCACCGCCGAGCCGTCGGTCGCCGATACGATCTCGATCCTGCGCGGCCTGAAGGAGAAGTACGAGGTCCATCACGGCGTGCGGATCACCGACAGCGCGCTGGTCGCTTCGGCGACCCTGTCGAACCGCTACATCACCGACCGCTTCCTGCCCGACAAGGCGATCGACCTGATGGACGAGGCTGCCAGCCGGTTGCGCATGGAGGTCGATTCCAAACCCGAGGACATCGACGAGCTCGACCGCCGGATCATCCAGTTGAAGATCGAGCGCGAGGCCCTCAAGAAGGAGACCGACAAGGGCTCCAAGGAGCGGCTGGAGAAGCTCGAGAAGGAGCTGGCCGAACTCGAGGAGGAATCCGGCCGCCTGACGACGCAGTGGCAGGCCGAGAAGGACAAGCTGGCCTCCGGCCAGCAGCTCAAGGAGCAGCTCGACGCCGCGCGGCTCGAGCTCGAGCGGGTGCAGCGCGAGGGTAACCTCGGGCGCGCCGGCGAGCTCGCCTACGGCATCATCCCCGAGCTCGAGAAGAAGCTCGCGGCCGCCGAGGAGGCGGCCGAGGGCCACATGCTGAAGGAGGAGGTGACCGAGGACGACATCGCCGCCGTGGTTTCGCGCTGGACCGGCATTCCCGTCGACAAGATGCTGGAAGGCGAGCGCGAGAAGCTCTTGCACATGGAGGATTCCCTGCGGGCCAGCGTGATCGGTCAGGACGAGGCGATCGTCGCCATCTCCAACGCCGTAA
>CP070634.1:1834680-1852533 GCA_020356105.1 Rhodospirillales bacterium
ACGCTGCAGCAGCCAGACGCCGGCGGTGTCGAGTCGCTCCACCGCCGACAGATCGAAGCGCACCTCGGCCGACGTGCCGGGCGCCAGACCGGCGAGCGCCTGTTCCAGCGCGGCGGCGTCCGCGATCGTCCACTCGCCGCCTGCGGAAACCGATAATCGCCCGTCCGTTTGCGCCTGCCTGATCCAGCCTGGATGGTCCGTCATGCATCCCGTCTCCCGTGGCGGAGGGAGCATAGCCGAATCGCCTTCAGCGGCAAAGCAAGCGGGCGGCACAAGACCCGCGCATCGCCACCCGGCGGCGACAAGCGACGATTCGACCCCATGCATCAGAGCTTTGCCCGGCTTTCGGGCGGGCCAGCGCGGCTGTCGCCGCGCGATTTCGCATCCTGCGGGCGCCGCCGCGGCTGCGGCTCCCGCCCGACCGCATTGCCCCTGCCGCCGCGCGTCGCTAGAGTGCCGCCCGGCGATGGTGGCTCGTCGGCTTGGAGAGCGTGCATGGACCTGAAACAGCACATCCGGAACATCCCCGATTTTCCCAAGCCGGGGATAAATTTCTACGACATCTCGCCGATGCTGGCTCATCCGCGGGCGTGGCATTACTGCACCGCCAAGCTGGCGGCGCTGGTCGCGGATTGGGAGCCGGACATTCTGATTGGCATCGACAGCCGGGGTTTCCTGGTCGCGGCACCGCTGGCCCTGCATATCGGCTGCGGCTTCGCCATGCTGCGCAAACAGGGCAAGCTGCCGGGCAAGACGATCGCGCACACCTATGAGCTGGAATATGGGACCGACACGGTGGAGATCCAGGCCGACGCTATCGAGAAGGGCCAGCGGGTTGTGGTGCTGGACGATCTGATGGCGACCGGGGGCACCATGGCCGCCGGCATCGACCTGATCCGCGAGGTCGGCGGCGACGTGCGCGGCGCGGCCTGCGTCATCGAACTCACCTTCCTGGGCGGCCGCAACAAGATCGACGTACCCTTCGAGGTCCTGCTCACATACGATGAATAGGGCCTGCCGCCCGCGCGTGACCGCGGGAGCCTGGAGCAATATCGTTTCAAACCAAATCGGTTCCGAATCGCAGCGTGACCTCATGCTTCAAGACGGGCCTGACGGCCCTCCTCAGCATGAGGCTCCATTGTCCGTGCTCTCATGCTGAGGAGGCTGCAAAGCAGCCGTCTCGAAGTGTGAGGTCGCGCCGTTACGGCAGAGCCCGACTGAACGAACCACGTGCTAGCCTTCCAGCCGCTCCACCAGGTGATGCTTGCCGACGGGCACCACGGTGCTCGCCTGCGGCCCCTTCTCGCCCTCGCCCGGGTGAATGACGAGGCGCACCTCGTCGCCCGTCTCGAGGGTCTCGAAATCGCCGTCGATCAAGCTGTTCCGGTGGAAATAGATCTCGCGGCCGTCGCTGGTGGCGATGAAACCGTGATCGCGGGACATGCCGACGATCCGACCATGCACGGGCACCTCATGCGTTTTCACCTTGCCGCGGCGCTTGCGCTCGTGGTCCTCCAGCTGCCGGATTGTGGCGTTGAAAGCGTCGCGAATCGCCACGTAGACGTCCTCGTGCGCATGGTCCTGCGGGCCCTCCCGATCGACCACGATCTCGCCACCGACGACGCCAAGATCGACCCGGACGTGATACAGCTTGCCCTTGTGATGATGTCGATGCGGCGCCTCGATGACCACCCGGCAGCTCATCAGGTGGTCCGAGAACCGCTCGAGCTTTTCGGCCTTCTCCCGCACATTGGCCTCAACGGCCTCTGACGGGCTCATATTCCTGAAAGTGATCTGTACCGGAATCGCGAACATGGCATCCTCCATATGTGGAAGCCGTACGCGATTAGGGGTTACCAGATCCGGGGCCAAAATGCGTTGATCAGGATCAACGCCGCACCCCGCCGACCGTGCTATTGGGCAATAGCTTGAAACGAGCCCCCGAGAGAGCAATGGGACCGCTCCAATCGGCCGCCGCGCCGGCGGCGGAAACAAAACCTGCTATGGTCTATGTCTGGGATCCGCTGGTGCGGCTGCTTCACTGGTCGCTCGTCATCGCCTTCTTTACGGCTTACGTCACAGAGGACGAGACGCTGGCGCTGCATGTCTGGGCGGGATATGTCGCCGGCGGGGTGATCCTGTTGCGCATCCCATGGGGCTTCTTCGGCCCGAAACACGCGCGGTTCACTGATTTCGTTCGCGGGCCACGGGCGGCCTTGCGGTATCTCGTCGATCTTGTCGCCTTGCGCGCCCGACGTCATATCGGGCACAGCCCGGCCGGCGGGGCGATGGTGCTGATGCTGATGGTCGGAATCCTGGCCACCGTCTGGTCCGGTCTGGAACTCTATGCCGCCGAAGAGGGTAAGGGCCCGCTGGCCATCGCGCCGCCCGCGGTCGCCGTCGCGCTGGCCGACGACGATGATCGGCGCAGGGAGAACGAGGGCCGGGGAAGGAACGATGACAATGACGGCAACGACAGGGGCGGTGGCGACTTCTGGGAAGACGTGCACGAAACTCTTGCGCACCTGACATTTCTGCTGGTGCTGTCCCATCTCGGCGGTGTCGTTCTCGCCAGCTTCGCGCACAGGGAAAATCTTGTGCGATCCATGATCACCGGATGGAAGCGCACCGATCAGAAGACAGCCGACCGGGTGAGCCTGTCGCGCGTTTCGGCGGGCCATGATCGCCCACGACCGCCGCGTCGCGAAGGTCGGTAAATTCGTTGAAACCGGGCGAAAGACGGGCGGTCGGTCCGGTCCTTAAAGTGCTCTCCGCCTCGGTCGCCCTAGTGGCTGTGCCCCACTTCCTTGGCGTGCGCATCGACCGCCTTCGCGCCACCGTGATCGTGATGCATCTTGGCCCTGGCTTCCGCGGTCAGGTCGGCTTCGCTGAAACCGTGCTGCGCTTCGTGATTGTGCAGAAAGGCAATGATGTCGGCCAGTTCCTCGCCGGTGAAGTAGATCTGTTCGCCGAACGCCGCTTGCTGCGCTGCGATCATGCCCGGCGCATGGTTCCACATCTTCGCCGCGAGATCGAATGGATTGACCAGGCCCATATCGCGGTGCGCATCCATCGCCGGCGCATCGTGGCCGCCGACCCCGTTGATGGCATGGCACGCAATGCAGCCCTTGTCGACGAAAAGATCTTTGCCGCGGTCCGGACTCATCATCGGAATGACCAGTCGCGCGCCGTGATCCAGCTCTTCAAGGTTGCCGGCGACGTGATTCGCCGATGCCGGAACGGCGAATACCGTCACCATCAGGCCGGCCGCCGCCACAAGGGCGACACGGGCGTATTTTCCTGCAAAGTCGAACATCCTCGGTCTCCAATCCTCCGTCTTCGACGTCTCACCCGCCGGCCCATCGTCGGCATGCCGAAACGTTACGGCTGCCACGGCCCAGAATCAGCCGATTCCAACGCGTCTCACCGAACGTCAAGTCGATGGTTTACCAGACCGCTCGTTCAGACACAACGCATGGCCGCGGACCGCAGACGATCTGTCGCGGTCTGCCCTGCCGCGCCAACTGGCCCGGCGAATCAATCCTCTGTCTTCAGCAGGTAATACTCGACGAGAATCTTCTCGCGGCTCATGACGATCAGCGCCGCGGCCAGAGCGAAGGCGGCGCCCTCGCGGATCAGCTCGAGCGGAAACGTCAGGCAGACGAGGCCGGTCAGGATGCCGCCCCACCAGACCAGCATGACGACGGCGCGATGCTCCTTGAATTCCTCGAGCAGCTCGGGATCTACCGGCCCGGGCTCGAACATGCGCGGAACGAGCACCTTGCGCACCAGGTGCCGTAGACCGAACGCGAGGGCACCGGCAAAGACGGCGAAGGCCAGTTTCTCGATGATCCCGCCATAGATCGCAGGCAAGAGACCGCCGAACAGCCAGACCACGACGATCACCAGAAACAGCGCGAGGCCGTTCACGGCCGCCGCGGCGGCGAAGCTGGTGTTCAGGATGCGCTGCTTGTCCATGGGCGTGCCTCCGCTCCGGGCCGCACCGCACGGCCACACGCCCAATGATAGAGACCGAATTCTTATCCAAATGTTAAAGCGGATCAGCCGGGTCCGATCCGCCGCGCAAGGTCGAGCAGGACCTCGTCGCCGCCAAGGCGGCCGATGATCGAGAACCCGACAGGGCAGCCATCGACCGTGGCGAGCGGAATGCTGATCTGCGGCAGGCCCGCATGACCGGCGACACCGGTCATCAACAGGATACGCTTTCTGACATCCGCCAGCTCGTCCTGCGATTGGCCGACCAACGGTGCGATGCAGGGCGCGGTCGGCAGCGCCATCACCGCGCCTTCGTTGAGCACGCTGCGGAGCCATTCGGAGAACTCCTTGCGCCAGTCGGCCCAGCGCGCCACCTCGTCATCCGAGAAACCGGCGATGGTCCTGAAACGATCGGCGACACCGGGGCCGAAGGTGGGGCGCTCTGCCTCGATCCAGTCGCGGTGCGTCTGCCAGGCTTCCCGACCCTGCAGCACGATATAGGCGTTGAGCTGTGGCTCGATACTGGAATCCTCGCCGATCAGGATGCCTTGCTGCGGGCCGACCAGCTCCTCCAGGCGATCCAGGACCGGCGCCACGGCGGCCTGCACCGCCTCGTCCGCCACTGCCCAGATATCCTCCGGCACATAGAGCCGTGTCAGGATCTCCGGCTCGCGCCAGTCATCGAACAAGACATGCGCGACACCGGACATCACCGCGGGATCGCGGGCAAACCAGCCGATCGTATCGTAGCTTGGCCCCAGTGGCATGATTCCTTCGAGCGGGATGCGGCCATGCGTCGGCCGCAGGCCATAGACGCCGCAAAAGCTGGCCGGGATGCGCACCGAGCCGCCGGTGTCCGAACCGAGAGCGAAATGTGCCTCGCCCGCCGCCACCGCCGCGGCCGAGCCGCTCGACGAGCCGCCGGCGACGCGTCCCGGCGCGTTGACGTTCACCGGCGCCCCGTAATGCACGTTTTCGCCGATCAGCGAGTAGGCCATCTCTTCCGTCACCGTCTTGCCGATCATCGTGGCACCGGCCTCGATCAGCCTTTCGACAACGGGCGCCGACTCCGTCGCGGGCTCGTGCGTCCGCAGCCAGTCCGGATTGCCGCAACCGGTGCGACAGCCCGCCACATCGATGATATCCTTGACCGCGAAGGTGAGCCCGCTCAGCAATGCATCCTGCGCGCCCGCGATCACCTTGTCGCAATGGGCCACGAACGCCCCAGTCTCGCCCCGGATCAATGACCTTCCCCCTTCGTGCTTTGCGAATTGACGGCGCGGGCGGCATCGCGGAGAGTAGCGCTCAGCCGCAGAACATCCGAGCCGTCGAGACAATATGCTCATAGCACAGATCAGCGATATGCACGTCAAGCCCCGCGGCGAAATGCTGTCCGGCGCGCTCGACAGCTATGCCAGCATGGCGCGGACGGTCGACCGCCTGATAAGCTGGCGGCCACAGCCGGACCTGCTGGTCGCAACGGGCGATCTTACCGCCGACGGAAAGCCGGAGGAATATGCAGCGCTGCGCGATCTGATGGCTGATGTGGGTATTCCGTATCTCTTGATCCCCGGGAATCACGATGATCGGCAGAACTTGCGTGCGGCCTTCGCCGACCAGCCTTGGGAGGACGGGCCGTACCTGGTGTACGCGACGAATGATCAGCCTCTGCGAATCGTCGCCCTGGATACGCTGATGCCGGGCCAACATCAGGGCAACGTTTGCGTCGAACGTTGTCGCTGGCTTGACCAGCGGCTCGCAGAGCAGCCGGACCGGCCGACGATCCTGCTCATGCATCATCCCCCCTTCGCCACCGGCATCGGGCATCTCGACCGCATGGGTTTGATCGATCCGTCGGGCCTCGAGCACGTGGTCGCGAGACACGGACAGATCGTACGTATCCTTTGCGGCCACATACATCGGCCGATCAGCACCGTGTTCGCCGGCGTGCCGGCCAGTGTCGCACCGGCCACAAGTTTCCAGATCCAGTTGAAGCTGGATGATTCCAAGGGCATTGCATGGACCAGGGAGCCGCCCGCCTTTCAGCTGCATAGCTGGTCGGAGGACAGGGGGCTGCTCACCCATACGGCCTATGTCGAAGACTACGGAATCTGGGAGAGACCGCAGAGCTACAGACGGATGGAACGCAATTCGGGGCTGGCGTGACCCCGATCCCGGCCCTCGGTTCTCGTCTCCAGCGCGATCTGACGGCCGGCCGCTGAACAATTGCCGGGGGACGCGATGGGAGCAACGAGAGGCGCCATTGCCGCAGGCGACGCGGCAACCGCGAATGCCGCGGCCGAGATGCTGCGCGACGGCGGCAACGCCTTCGACGCCGTGCTCGCAGCGCTGTGCATGACGCCGGTGGCGGAGCCGGTGCTGTCGTCGCTGGCCGGCGGCGGCTTTCTGTTGGCGGAGCCGGCCGATGGCCAAGCGGTGCTGTACGATTTCTTCTGCCAGACGCCGAAACGCAAGAAGGCGGTGCTGGACATCGAGTTCTACCCGGTCGACGTCGATTTCGGAACGGCGACCCAGGAGTTCCACATCGGAACCGGGGCAATGGCGACTCCTGGCGTGGTGGCCGGACTGTTCGCCGTGCATCGGGACCTCGGCCGGTTGCCGATGTCCCGTATCGTGGAACCGGCGGCCACGCTTGCGCGCAAGGGCATCGAGATCTCAGGCCTACAGGCCCATATCCTCGAGATCGTCGCGCCGATCTATCTGGCGGACGAATCGGCGGCGGCACTTTTCGAGAGCGCCACGCAGCCTGGACAGGTGCTGCGCGAGGCAGAAATCTACCGACCAGAGGCCATGGGGGCGACCCTGGAGGCGCTCGCTCGAGAAGGGCAGGACCTTTTCTATCGCGGCGAAATCGCCGCCGAGATCGTCGAGACCTGCGCGACACATGGCGGCATGCTGACGCGCGCGGATTTGGAGCGCTATGAGGTGGTACGCCGGCGGCCGCTCGACCGGGGATTCGGCAACGCTCGTATCCTTACCAACCCGGCGCCGTCCTCGGGCGGCCCGCTGATCGCCTTCGCCCTGGCCATGCTGGACGGCCGGACCGTCGGCGTCGCGCCGGATGATCCGGCCTGGCTGATGCAGCTCGCGGATGCCATGGCGACCACGAATGCGGCGCGCAGCGGTTGTGGTCTCGATGAAGGGTGTGACGAACGGCTGGTCGCAAGGCTGTTGTCCGATCCGACCATGCGGCAGTACAGGGCGTCGATGTCGGGGCGCGCCCTCAAGCAGGGCGGCACCACCCATGTCAGCGTGATCGATGCCGCCGGCAACGCGGCGGCGATGAGCATATCGAACGGCGAAGGATGTGGTCGGGTGCTGCGGGGCTGTGGCGTCGTGCCGAACAACATGCTGGGCGAGGAGGACATCAATCCGCGCGGCTTCCACGAATGGGCCGCGGACACCCGTATCTCATCGATGATGGCGCCGACGCTGGTCGACCACGCCGACGGCCGGCGCACGGCGCTCGGCAGTGGTGGCTCGAATCGAATCCGCACCGCGATCCTTCAGGTGCTGATGAACATGCTGCACTTCGAGATGGATCTTGCCGCCGCGGTCGCCGCCCCGCGCGTCCATTACGAACGCAGCCTGCTCAGCGTCGAGGCGGTCGGCGCGACAGGCGGATTTGACGCGCGCCAGATCAATCGCTTCGCCGAACCGTTCCCGAACAAGGAACTGTGGGACCGTTTCAGCATGTTCTACGGGGGCGTCCATGCCGTCGCGCTGAATCCCGGGTCCGGCACCTTTGATGGCGCCGGCGATGGGAGACGAGGCGGCGTGTATGTTACAGTGTGAGCCGTCATGATCCGCTACTGCACGAAACACGACCTCGAGGACATTCTGGGTGTCGTCAACGACGGAGCCCGTGCCTATAAGGGCGTGATCCCTGACGACCGGTGGCATGACCCGTATATGCCGCATGACGCGCTGGAAAGCGAAATCGCGGCGGGCGTCAAGTTCTGGTGTTTCGAGGGCGACGACCGGCTGCTCGGAGTCATGGGATTGCAGCCGGTCGAGGATGTTGTCTTGATCCGCCACGCTTACGTGCGTTCGGCAATGCATCGCCGCGGCATCGGTGGCCGGCTTTTGCAGCATATCCGCGCGTTCAGCGACGGCCCGATGCTGGTCGGGACATGGGCCGCCGCCGACTGGGCCATCCGGTTCTACCGCAAACACGGCTTCGAGCTGATGCCGAACAAGGATGCCAGGGCTTTGCTGCACCATTACTGGGATATACCCGATCGCCAGATCGAAACGTCGGTCGTTCTCGCGGACCAGGCGTGGCTGGCGCCGCGTGACGCCAAGCGCGCAGTCGCACCGGCCTGAGCCAGTCACGCGCGCCTATTCGAGCACCCTGGGCCAGTTGGCGTCGGCCTTGGCGATGTTACCGGGGATATCCTGTTCCCAGCGCTTCTGGATATCCTTGCTGTAATTCATATACAGCTTGCCGTCGACGATCCGCCATGCGGTTGGATCGCTCTTGGCAGTATAGCCCTGACTAACGGCCCAGGCGCAATAGCCGCCGTATTGCGGGGCGTAGGTCTCGGGATCGGCCTTGAACGCGGCCAGGTTCCGTGCACTTGAAAACCGCCATTTGGCGCCGTTCCACTGATATTCGAACGCGCTTTGACCCTCGACCGGCCCGCCCGTTTCGAAATAGGCGACCGGGTCGTATCCGCTAACCGCAAGATTGCTGAAGGTTCCGGTCGAGACTGGATCCTCGGCCATCGCGGTGGCGGCGGCAAACAAGCTCAGAGCGGCCAGGGCGGCGGCAAGTATCGGGCGGTATGACATCGGATTTGCTCCTTGATGTTCGTGCTGCGCCCGAGACTGACCGGGATTTGTCACGGAATTATCCCGGCGCGCATCACGCGCCGTCACAACCGTGTGACCGCACCACCAATCTGGCGCGGATCACACCCCGCGCGCCAGCGTACCCGCCAAGGCTTCCAGCGCAGCCCGGTCTCGGATCTCGGTGTTGCCATTTCTGTCACCGCCGATGATGCCCTTGCGGCGGAACGTGGCCAGCACGCGGCTGACCGTTTCGGCTGTCAGGCCAAGATAGTCGGCGATGTCGCTGCCCCGCATCGGAACGAAGACCTTGTCGACCGCCTCGGCGGCAGGGTCTGCCTGGCGCCGGGAGAGGGCCAGCAGGAAACACGCCAACCGCTGGCTCGCTGAGCTGTGGGCGAGGAGCAGTATACGGTCCTGCGCCTCGGTCAATTCATCGGCCATCGCGGCAATGAAGGACCGTCGCAAGCCGGGAACCTCATCGAGCAGACGCTCGAAATTGCGGCGCGGATATGCCTGCAGCTTTACCTCCGTCACGGCGTCCGCACTGTAGGCATAGGCTTCCGACACGTTGAAGGTGACGCCGAAGAAACTGCCGGGGTAAAGGAATCCAGTTATCTGACGCCGACCGTCAGGCATCAGCTTGAAGATGCTGACGATGCCCTCTGCGATGCTGAACAGTTCGGTCGCTGGCGCGCCTTCCATCATGACCTGTCGGCCGGCCGGCACAATCACCACGCGAGACATCTCGGCCAGCCTGCTCGCCGCCTCGCCGTCCAGCGCCTTCGGGCCCTTGGCGGGGCGCTCGGCCATCGCATTTCCTTTCGCCAACGGCATTCCCAAAGCCTCGGAACAAATGCTGTTGCCGGTTCCGGCATGTTTTGCGTTCAGGCCCGCCATGAATTACGCCTTATCCGGTCAGTGTCAAGTGCCGCCCGCACGATTTGCGGGCCGGTGCCTTCCGCGTCTCATGCCCCTTGCCAAGCCGTTGTTTGGTGCCGAGATTTCGGGCAACGACGCCACGAGCGGGGACGCACACAGGGTCCGGCACACAGCCTCCGAATCAATCCCGGGGTCCCCGCCCGAGCGGCTCCCGCCGCTCCAGAGGGGGCGCACATCCTTCCCGCGCCCGGGCGGGCGCCAGGTCGCATCGATCGGCATCGGTACCACCATGACTTTGTCGGTGGCGGTCGCTGGCCTGCAGTTTGCGCCCGGGCCGGATCCGGCCTTGCCCGGTTAACTGAGAGTTAGACCTTTGTCGCTAGAGTGGCCGGCGCGGACGTGCCGCAAGTGACCGGCGTTGCCGGGCGGAGACCGAACGGATATGGCAACCAGCTATTCGCAGAGCCCCGAAGCGGACATCACGGCGGTGTCGATCTACGGCCGGGGCCTGCTGGAGGTAGCGACGCTGTTCCTTATCCTGGCGGTGCCGCTGGATTGGACAGGATTTTCCGTCCTCTATCTCATCGTGCCGGGCGGTCTGGCCGCCGTCTATGTCATCGGGACACCCCTTGCGGCATGGCGGGGAAGAGCTGACCTTCCGCCGCGGCACCGCCTCATCGCCTATCTCGTGATGCAGCCGCTAAGTGCTTGCGTTGCGGTGGCCGGGCTTTGCCTTCTGGTGGCGGCGGCCTGGATCCGCCTTGCCTATCGTGAGGACATCATCAGCCCGGACAGCATGGGGCTTGGCTGGCCTTCGGAGATCGGGACCTTCACGCTCCATGCGCTCTGGCTCGCGATCGGCGGGATCGCAGCGTTGGCGGCCTCGCTGCTACTGCTGCGACGCCGGGGCGAGACCGTGGGCGGGGCTCTCGCCCGACTCCGTGCCGATGGCATCGCCATCCTGAGACCGGCATGCGCCGCATACCTCGTCCTTGGCTTTGCTCTGCTCAACCTCGCCAACGTCGCGTCCAGCGCGATTTCCCTGCCGGCGCTCCTGCAGGCAGCCGATCCATCCGCGATCGTCGACATCTGGCTCCTGGTCGACAGATTCCCGGGATTTCCCCTCGCCCTTCTTGCCGTCGCGATCCTGCTGGTCGCGTATCGGCGTATCCAGGGGCCCGCATTGGGCGCCCTCGGCGCCGCGCCCGGCCCACGGATCCGATTGCCGGCGGTGCTGGCGATCCTGAGTGCCATCGCCGGCGGATACGCCTGGTTCCTATACATGCTGCATATCGGGTTCGTCGCCGCCCTCGGCGCGGTGGCGATGATCGTCAGCTGGGGTGAGGTAACGCGGGCCACCGATACATGGATCGAGGCGCAGCAAGCCGCGGGACGCGCGCCCGCCGAGATCGCGGCCACATTGCAGAGCCGCGGCGGCTGGACCGCGTCGGGACCGCCGGCCCGCCGTCCGGCGGCCGATCCCAAGCTCGGCGGGACGCTGGCCGAACTCGGGCTGAGCGCCGCGTGCAGCGTGACGATCGACGCCGGCGTCGCCGACAATTCCGCGGTGCGCAACCAGGATTGGATCGCCGGATACGTCGCCGGATTCCGGCCATTGCCGCAGGTCAGCTACTGCATTCGCCTGGCCTGCCCGTCGCCGGCGGCATGGCGGGACCAGCCGGTAGTGATTTTCCATTCCAGCCATCCGTCGCGCAATCGCTTCTGGGCCTACAATGTGTTCATCGACGTTTTCGGCGCCGGCGCCGCCCCCAATCCCGGCGGCTACTGCACCGAAACCGGAGGGCTGGCCGACAGCTATCAGGGCTAGCGCCAATCGCGCGAATTCATGCTAGGGTCTGCGCCGGCCGGATTCACCGGCTGTCTCGCTCACCGCGCCCTTCCGGAGTCGCCCGCTGGTGGACCTGATCACGGACCCCCTGTTCTATGTCGCCGCAATTCCTGCGGTGGTGATCGCCGGCATCTCGAAGGCAGGAATCGGCGGCGGGCTCGGCATCGTGGCGGTGCCGCTGATGACACTGGTGATCCCGCCGGTGCAGGCGGCCGGCATCCTGCTGCCGATCCTGTGCGTCATGGATATCGCCGGGCTGTGGGCATACCGCCGCAACTGGCACCGGCGCAACATGTCGCTGATGCTGCCGGGCGCGCTGGCCGGGATCACAATCGGCGGGCTGTCGTTCCACTATCTGAGCGACGATGTCGTGCGATTGATCGTCGGCACCGTAGCGCTCGCCTTCGTCGCCTGGCGCTGGACCGGCGCGACCGTGCTGCGGCGCGCGGAAGCGACACCAAGCACGCCGGGCCCCCGCGGTGTGGTGTGGGCCGGTCTTTCGGGCTTTACCAGCACCGTCGCCCATGCGGGGGCGCCGCCGGTACAGGTCTATCTGCTGCCGCAACAGCTCGACAAATCGGTCTATGTCGGCACCATGGTGGTGTTCTTCGCGGTGGTGAACTACGTCAAGCTGATCCCTTACGGCCTGCTCGGACAGCTCTCGCCGGGCAATCTCGGCACGGCCCTGGCGCTGGCCCCGGCGATCCCCGTGGGAGTATGGCTGGGATTGCGATTTCACGGGATGCTGAACGATAAGTGGTTCTACCGCATCGTATTCGCAATCCTGACGATTACCGGCGTGCGGCTGGTCTGGCAGGGCCTGCCGGGCCTGCTGGTTGGTTGACGGAGGGCGCGCGGAATGGATGCCGCCATGCTGGCCCTGCAGGTCTCGGTACTTGCCGCCGCGCTGCTGCAGGCGGCAACCGGCATCGGCTTCGGACTGCTCGCCGGCCCGGTCATCCTCCTGACCCTGAACAGCGGCGCCGCGATCCAGATCTCATTGATGCTGAGCCTCCTGATCGCCCTGGTTCTCACCCCGACGCTGGTCATCGACATCGACCGGCCGTTGCTCAAGCGGGTCATGCTGGGAAGCCTCGCCGGCTTCCCGCTCGGCATCCTCGTGTTCCGTGCGATCGATGTCGGACTGCTGAAGCTGCTGGCCGGCAGCGCCGTATTCTACATGGTTCTGACGGTCACGGGCGCGGTGCGTTTTGCACGCTCGAACCGTGACGCGAGGGGCATCCGCGATCTCGGCGTCGGCGTTCTGTCCGGGGCGATGTGCACCAGCATCGCCATGCCGGGCCCGGCCGTGGCCGCCCGGATGGCGGCTATGGCGCAATCCAAGGATATCGTCCGCGCAACCGTGCTGATGGTTCTGGTGTTGTCCAACATGGCGGCGATCACCTTGCAGGCCGCGCTGGTGGGCATCGCGCGCGAGACCCTGGAGCTGACGGCCTGGCTGATGCCCGCCACGCTGATCGGCGTCGCCGCCGGCCGCAAGGCCGTTACCTTGGTCAGCGAACGCGGCTTCCGGATCGTCTTGACGCTGCTGCTCTCGGCGACCTCGTTGAGCCTGTTCGCCAATGCGCTGGCCGGGATGCTGGGATATGTCTGACAGGCTGAAGCCCCTCGAGGGATTACCGCGGACGCGGCTCGGGCACTACCCGACGCCTCTGGAGGCGATGCCGAGGCTTGCGGCGGAACTGGGACGCGGCGGCGGACTCTACGTGAAGCGCGACGATTGCACGGGCCTCGCCTTCGGCGGCAACAAGGTGCGGCAGCTCGAGTTCTATTTCGGCGAAGCGCTGAGCGAAGGCGCCGATACCGTGCTGATCACCGGGGCGGTACAATCGAACTTCGCGCGCAGCACCGCGGCCGCGGCGGCCAGGCTGGGGATGGCCTGCCATATCCAGCTCGAGGAGCGCGTGGCGAAATCCGACCCGGAATATCGTCGATCCGGCAACGTGCTGCTCGATCGCATGCTGGGCGCGACGCTGCATTCCTACCCGGATGGCGAGGACGAAGCCGGCGCCGATCGCCGGCTACGGGAGATCGCCGCCGAATTGAAGAGCCAGGGGCGGCGCCCCTATGTCATCCCGCTGGCGCCGGGGCACAAGCCGCTCGGGGCGCTTGGCTATGTCGACGCGGCGCGGGAAATCGTGGGGCAGTTCGAGGCGCTGTCGCAGCGGATCGACGAGATCGTCGTGGCGTCCGGCAGCGGCGCGACTCATGGCGGGCTGCTGTTCGGATTGCGGGCGCTTGGCAGTGCGATCCGGGTCACCGGGATCTGCGTGCGCCGCGCGGCCGATAACCAGCGCGCCCGCATCATCGCGCGCTGCCGGGAGATCGCCGATCTCCTGGAAATCGCCAATGTCGTCGACGATGCAGATGTCATCCTCGATGATTCGTTCCTGGCGCCCGGCTACGGGCGGCTCAACGAGGCGACGCTCCACGCGATCGACCTGGCCGCGCGCTGCGAAGCACTGATCCTCGATCCGGTCTATACCGGCAAGGTGCTGGCCGGCACGATCGCGCGCGCCGGCGAGACGGGCCCCGATCACAACATCCTGTTCCTGCACAGCGGCGGCACGCCCGCGACCTTCGCCTATTCCGCCGCCCTGACCGAAGCGCTGGCGGCGCTGCACCCCCAAGGTTAAGCTGGCGCCATGGCGCCGGCCCCACGCTGGGGCAAACGGCCCGGCAACGGCCATCGAAGAGGGACTCGCATGACCCCGGATCGAGAGCATCTCGTTACCGACGTCGCCAAGCTCGATGACCTGTACGGCAGGCCATCCGAATCGTCGCTCGTCAAGGAGGTCGACTTCATCCACCCACACTACCGGGCCCTGATCGAGGCCGCGCCCTTCGTCGCCCTGGCCACGTGCGGCCCCGGCGGGCTTGACGTCTCGCCGCGCGGCGATGCCCCCGGCTTCGTCCATGTCGAGGATGAAACGACCCTGCTGCTCCCCGACCGGCGCGGCAACAACCGGGTCGACAGCCTGCGCAATCTCGTGGCCGATCCGCGCATGGCGCTGCTGTTCCTGATTCCCGGGATCGGCGAGACGCTGCGCGTCAACGGGCGTGCCGCGATCTCTGTCTCGCCGGCGTTACTGGCGCGCTTCGCGGTGGACGGCAAGCCGCCGCGCTCGGTGCTGATCGTCAACGTCGAGACGGTGTTCTTCCAGTGCTCGCGCGCGATCCTGCGCTCCGATCTGTGGAACCCGGAGCCCCGCATCGACAGGGCGGCGCTGCCCAGCATGGGTACGATCCTGGCCGACCTCAGCGACCACCGCATGAACGCCGAGGCGATCGATAAGGCATGGCCCGAACGGGCGCGCAGGCAGCTGTATTGAGTCGGCGACCGGGGGCCGGACGTCATTTCCGGGGCGGGCCCTCCTTGCGCCGCAGCCGCTCCACGATGCGGCCGGCGACTGGCATCGCCAGATCGGGCGCCAGCGCCAGCGGGACCAGCAGCAGCCGCAGGGGCAGAGATGCCACCGGCGCCAGCAGCAGGGCCGCGATCCCGAACAGGCTGCCGAACACGGGCAGCGCCGAGGGCCCGTCATGGGATCGGCGGTGAACGCGGTCGGCCGCGAAGAAGACGTTGTAGGCGGTGAATTTGAGCCACAACAGCCCGAGCACCGCCACCCCGATCCAGCGATCGACCTCGGACATCGCGGCGCCGTCAGCCCAGTTCCACCTGGTAACGGTGGGTCGTCGTCAAGCAGCGGCTGAGCCGCCATTCCACGGGCTTGCCGTCGAGCGCCAGGGCGATGCGGTCGATCTCTAATAGCGGCGTTCCGGCCGGCACCGCGAGCAGCCTGGCATCGCGCGCCTCGGCCGCAACGGCTGAGAGGCGCTCGACCGCGCGGGCGATCGTGACGCCGTAGCGGCGCTCGTAAAGGTCATAAAGCGTATTGGGAACATCCCTGATATCGGCGAGATCCGGGAACAATAGTTGCGGCACCGTGATCGTCTCGGCGATCGCCGGCTGGCCATCGAGGCTGCGCACCCGGCGAATGCGAATTACCGGAGCGCCGTGTCCGATTCCGAGATATTCGGCCTCGATGCGCGTGGCCAATCCCTTGCGCACCGAGATCAGCCGGCTTTCTGGCAGGCGGCGCGCACCATCGTGTCCGACCAGATGGAAAAAGTGGAACAGGGCGCGGTGGTCGTCATGCTCGGCAACGAAGGTGCCTCGGCCCTGCCGGCGCACAACGATATTGTCGGCGGCCAGCGCGTCGAGGGCCTTGCGCACCGTCCCCTGGCTGACGCCGAAGCGATCGGCCAGCTGGAATTCGCTGGGCAGCAGCTCGCCCGGCCGCCACTCGCCAGCGATGAGATGCTGCAGCAGCAGCGTCTTCACCTGGGCATAGAGCGGCAGGGCGCGCGGGCCCTCGCTGATCTCGGATTGCGGCGTTGCGTCCATGCCCCCATGATAGCGCAATCCTTGACTCGCGGCTATCTTTTATGTCTTATATAAGACCTAAGATACATCTCCGACAAACAGGACGCTGAAGGGGAAGGCAGATGCCTCCGCATTTTCTGGTTCACAATCCCGAGGATTCCGCCGGCGTCGTCGTCGTCGAGGACGCGAAGGCGGGCATGGAGCTTGAGGGCTGGGTGATGGACACCGACGAGACGATCCACGTCACCGCCCTCGACGACATCCCGATCGGCCACAAGGTGGCGCTGTCCGACATCAAGAACGGCGACACCATCATGAAATACGGCCACGATAACGGCAAGGCGGTCGCCGACATAAAGCGCGGCGGCCACATGCAGGTCCACAACGTCAAGACCAAGAGGTGGTGACCATGGCCAGCCACAAATTCATGGGATACCGCCGCGAAAATGGCCGCGTCGGCATCCGCAACCACGTCATCATCCTGCCGCTTGACGACCTGTCGAACGCCGCCTGCGAGGCGGTGGCGAATAATATCAAGGGCACGATGGCGATCCCGCATCCCTATGGCCGGTTGCAGTTCGGCGCCGACCTGGATCTGCATTTCCGCACCCTCATCGGAACCGGGTGCAACCCGAACGTCGCCGCCGTCATCGTCATCGGCATCGAGCCGGGCTGGACCGGCCGGGTGGTCGACGGCATCGCCAAGACCGGCAAGCCTGTCGAGGGCTTCGCCATCGAGCGCAACGGCGACCACAAGACGATCGAGATGGCCAGCCGCAAAGCCAAGGAGTTCGTCCACTGGGCGTCCGAGAAGCAGCGCGAGGAGGCCGACCTGTCCGAGCTCTGGGTCTCGGTCAAATGCGGCGAGTCGGACACCACCTCGGGCCTCGCCTCGAACCCGACGGTCGGCAATTTCATCGACAAGGTGGATCCGCTGGGGACCTATACCTGCTTTGGCGAGACCTCGGAGCTGACCGGCGCCGAGATGATCTGCGCGACACGCGGCAAGACGAAAGAGGCCGGCGAAAAGTTCATGAAGACCTGGCAGGCTTACATGGACGAGGTGATCGAGCCGCACAAGACGTCGGACCTGTCGGACAGCCAGCCGACCAAGGGCAATATCGAGGGCGGCCTGACCACCATCGAGGAGAAGGCGTTCGGCAACCTCGAGAAGATCGGCAAGAAGACCCAGTATGTCGACGTGCTGGAGCCGGCGGAAGAGCCGTCCAAGGGGCCCGGCCTGTATTTCATGGACACCTCGTCGGCCGCGGCCGAATGCGTCACCCTGCAGGCCGCCGCCGGTTTCGTTGTGCATCTGTTCCCGACCGGCCAGGGCAACGTCATCGGCAATCCGATCGAGCCCGTGATCAAGCTGACCGCCAACCCGCGCACGGCGCGCGAGATGGCCGAGCATATCGATGTCGACGTCTCGGGCATCCTGCGCCGCGAGATGACACTGGACGAGGCGGGCGATGCACTGCTGGCGATGACCCTGCGCACCTGCAACGGCCGCTACACGGCAGCCGAGGCGCTGGGCCATAGGGAATTCGTGCTGACCAAGCTCTACCGCAGCGCCTGAACGCGGTCGGAAGCTTGTTGCCATCGGGGCCGGCTCCAATCGGGGCCGGCCCCCTTGCATGCGCTGAAATTGTCGCGCCGGCGGCGGAAAATCGTTTACAACGATCCTGGCCAGCGCCCGGTTCAATCGATCGGAAGATATGCAGATGGATCCCGTTATCCTCAAATTGAACGACATGTACAGCCTCGCCCAACGGATCCTGATGCGCAGCGGCGCCAGCGAGGATAATGCCGGTCACGTCGCGACCGCCCTCTCGGTCGCCGAGGCCGACGGGCTGTCGGGTCATGGCCTGTCGCGCCTGCCCAGCTATTCGGCGCAGGTGAGGAG
>CP070634.1:1852633-1866284 GCA_020356105.1 Rhodospirillales bacterium
ATCGGTTGTGTTGCCGGACGGCACGGAGATGGTGATGCCGGGCGACAACATCGCGATGGAGGTTGAGCTGATCGCGCCGATCGCGATGGACGAGGGCCTGCGCTTCGCGATCCGCGAGGGCGGCCGCACCGTCGGCGCCGGTGTCGTCACCAGCATCATCGAGTAGGCGGAGCGGAGCCGGATCGCGTGGGGTGGCGCGAACGCCCGACACGGCGACCCGCGATCCGCTGGCGAGAGGCCCCAATGGTCGCATGCGACCGGGTACAGGTTAACGAAGAGGCGCAAAGGAGTGTAGCTCAATTGGCTAGAGCACCGGTCTCCAAAACCGGGGGTTGGGGGTTCGAGTCCCTCCACTCCTGCCATCCGGTGCGATGGCGATGAGTTTGGAAACCGGTCGAAGATGCTTTGGGAGCTACCGATAGAAGATGGCTAAGACGAACCCGGCACAGTTTATCCGGCAGGTTCGCCAGGAGGTTGCGAAGGTCACCTGGCCGACCCGGAAGGAGACCACGGTCACGACCGTAATGGTCTTCGTCATGGTCGCGCTGGCGTCGATGTTCCTGATGGGGGTCGACTGGATCTTCGCCGAACTCATCCAGGTCATCCTTGGTGTGGGGAGCTGACGGTGTCGAAGCGCTGGTACGTCGTGCATGTGTATTCGGGCTTCGAGAAGAAGGTCGTGCAGTCGATCAAGGAACAGATCGAAGCCAAGGACATGGGCGAATTGTTCGAAGAGGTTCTGGTGCCGACCGAGGAAGTCGTCGAAATGCGGCGAGGTGCCAAGGTCAAATCGGATCGCAAGTTCTTCCCGGGCTATGTGCTGGTGAAGATGGATCTGACGGACGAGACCTGGCATCTGGTAAAGAATACGCCCAAAGTGACGGGTTTCCTGGGGGCACGGGGCAAGCCGTCGCCGATCAGCGAGGCCGAGGCCAATCGGATCCTGATGCAGGTGAAGGAGGGTGTCGAACGGCCGAAGCCCTCGGTGACCTTCGAAGTGGGCGAACAGGTGCGGGTCTGTGACGGACCCTTCACCTCTTTCAACGGTCTCGTGGAGGATGTGGACGAGGAAAAGGCGCGGCTGAAGGTGTCAGTCTCGATCTTCGGACGCGCAACACCGGTCGACCTCGAATATTCGCAGGTCGAGAAGCTTTAGGCCGCGCGTATCGCGGCAAGATCGCGGGAGGTCCGCCAAGGCCGCACCGCGAGCCCTTTGTGACAGAATTGGGGTGACACATGGCGAAGAAGATTGACGGTTACATCAAGTTGCAGATCCCGGCAGGTCAGGCGAATCCGTCTCCGCCGGTCGGCCCCGCGCTCGGGCAGCGCGGTGTCAACATCATGGAATTCTGCAAGGCATTCAATGCCGCGACACAATCGGCCGAACAAGGGGCGCCGATCCCGGTGACCATTACGGTTTTTGCGGACAAGTCCTTTACGTTCGTTACCAAGACCCCGCCAGCCTCGCATTTTCTGCGCAAGGCGGCGCGTCTGCCGAAAGGCGCTAGCGAACCCGGACGCGCGATCGCGGGGCGGGTGACCCGGGCGCAGCTCCGCGAAATCGCCGAGGCCAAGATGGTCGACCTGAATGCCAACGATATCGAGGCCGCGATGCGGATGATCGAAGGCTCGGCCCGATCGATGGGTCTGGAAGTGGTGGGGTAAGGCCATGTCACGCAAGGGAAAAAGACTGTCCGGGGCCTATGAGGGCGTTGATCGCGCCGCGGCCTATCCGCTCGATGAGGCGGTCAAGCTGCTCAAGGAACGCGCGACCGCGAAATTCGATGAAACGGTCGAATTGGCCATGAATCTCGGCATCGACCCGCGCCATGCAGACCAGCAGGTCCGGGGGGTCGTCCGGCTGCCGAACGGCACCGGCAAGACGGTCCGGGTCGCGGTGTTCGCCAAGGGCGACAAGGCAAAGGAAGCCGAGGATGCTGGCGCCGATCTGGTCGGTGCGGAGGATCTGGCCGAACGGATCCAGGGCGGCGAGATGAATTTCGATCGCTGCATCGCTACGCCGGACATGATGGCCGTCGTTGGACGGCTCGGAAAGCTTTTGGGTCCGCGCGGCCTGATGCCAAACCCCAAATTGGGCACCGTGACGCCGAACGTGGCCGACGCGGTGAAGGCGGCCAAGGGCGGCGAAGTGACGTTTCGCGCTGAAAAGGCGGGGATCGTTCACGTCGGTGTCGGCAAGGCCAGTTTTCCCGAGCAGGCGATCGCTGAAAATATCCGCGCCGTGGTCGACGCGATCGCCAAGGCCAAACCGAGCGGTGCGAAGGGAACGTATATCAAACGCGTGTCGGTAAGTTCGACAATGGGACCCGGCATGCGATTGGAACTGGGCAGCGTGATCTAGCTGTCCAATGTGATCCGGCGGCTGCGACGTGAAGCCGTGGCGCGCCGGAGGCCGGTTATCGAATACGGCAACCGGTCAAACCTGTCCGAGATTGCAGGCGCCGTCCGGGAATTTGATTCCGGTTGCGGCTTAAACGGGTTACCGGCCGGCATGAGACAGACGGTGCAGAGAAACGCGGGCGATAGCCCACCGGACTCGAGCCTCTGGGACAGGCGAAGCGGATGCAGCAAGACGGGTGTCAAACCCGTTCAGCATCCAGTTTGAAACCGGTCGCGTCCCGTGTGGGGACCGGCCACTTACATCGGAGACGATCAGTGGACCGAGTAAAAAAGGAAGCCCTGGTCGCCGAGTTGCGTCAGACCTTCGATGAGAACGAACTGTTGGTCATAACCCATCAGAACGGTCTCACGGTCGCCGAAGCATCCGATCTTCGGCGCCAGATGCGCGAGGCGGGCGCCCGGTTCAAAGTGACGAAGAACCGGCTAGTCAAACTCGCGCTGAAGGGCACGAAGTTCGAGCATCTCGCCGATGATTTCAGCGGGCCGACGGCGATTGCCGTTTCGGTCGACCCGGTGGCGGCCGCCAAGGTTGCCGTTGGGTTCGCGGACAAGAACGAGAAGCTGACCATCGTGGCGGGCGCGCTTGGCGAGAAGACTCTCGACAAGGATAGTGTCAAAGCGCTGGCCAGGCTTCCGTCGCTTGACGAACTGCGGGCGAAGATCATCGGCGTGTTGCAGGCCCCTGCAGGCAAGCTGGCCAGCATTACCCAGGCGCCGGCCGGACAGCTTGCGCGGGTCTTGAACGCCTATGCGACCAAGGAATGATGCGACGTCCGGACCAAATGTCCCAAACGTTCGAGTCGAGGAGAAGAAATTATGGCAGACCTTGAAAAGATCGCCGACCAGCTGTCCGGCCTGACCGTGCTAGAGGCGGCGGAGCTTTCAAAGATGCTTGAGGAAAAATGGGGCGTCTCCGCGGCCGCTCCCGTGGCGGTCGCGGCCGCGCCGGGTGCTGCGGCCGAGGCGGGCGCTGCCGCCGAGGAAAAGGATTCCTTCGACGTCGTGCTGGCGTCGTTCGGTGACAAGAAGATCAATGTCATCAAGGAAGTCCGGGCCATTACCGGGCTTGGCCTGAAAGAGGCCAAGGACCTGGTGGAGGGGGCGCCTCAAACCGTCAAGGAAGGCGCAAACAAGGACGAAGCTGAAGAGATCAAGAAGAAACTGGAAGAGGCTGGCGCGAGCGTTGAGCTCAAGTAAACCGGCTTATTCCGGGCCTCTACGGGCCGCGAGGGGCGCACCGAACGGTGCCGCCCCTCGACGTGCCTCGGTGGGGCGCGGATCTGGTTTGTCACGCAATGGCATGAACGTACCACACGAGGTTTGAAATATGGCGAAGTCGTTCACGGGTCGTAAGCGCATCCGCAAGCATTTCGGACGGATCCCCGAGGTCGCGCCGATGCCGAACCTGATCGAGGTTCAAAGATCCTCGTACGATACATTCCTGCAGATGGATGTCCTTCCCGAAAAGAGGGAGGTACTCGGTCTCGAGGAAGTGTTTCGGTCGGTGTTTCCGATTCGCGACTTTTCCGAGCGCGCGCAGTTGGAGTTCGTGCGGTACGAGCTGGAAAACCCGAAATACGACGTCGAGGAATGCCAGCAGCGCGGTATCACCTACGCCGCGCCGTTGAAGGTGACGTTGCGCTTGGTCGTCTGGGATGTCGACGAGGATACCGGGGCGCGGTCGATTCGCGACATCAAGGAGCAGGATGTCTACATGGGCGATATGCCGCTCATGACGACCAACGGAACTTTCATTGTCAACGGGACCGAACGGGTCATCGTCAGCCAGATGCACCGCTCGCCCGGCGTCTTCTTCGACCACGACAAGGGCAAGACGCATTCGTCCGGCAAATTTCTGTTCGCAGCTCGGGTCATCCCGTACCGCGGCTCGTGGCTCGATTTCGAATTTGACGCCAAGGACCTTGTGTTTGTGCGCATCGACCGGCGCCGCAAGCTGACGGCGACCACCCTGTTGCTCGCGCTCGACGGCGAGGAAACCGCGACCCTGCGGGCGGAGCGCGCCGAACAGGATGGCGTGCTCGAACCGCACGAGGCGCAGGGCATGTCGAAGGAGGAAATCCTCCGCTATTTCTACGACACCGTCACCTACGCGGCGGCCAAGAACGGATGGAAGACACAGTTCGATGCCGAGCGCATACGCGGGCAAAAACTCGTGGCCGATCTGGTCAACGCGAAATCGGGCAAGCCCGTGGCCGAAGCCGGTTCGAAACTCACGCCGCGGGTCGTCAAGAAGCTTGTTGACAGCGGTCTGAAGGAAATCCTGGTTGGCGAGGACGAGATTGTTGGCCGCTACGTCGCCGAAGACATCATCAACGAGGATACCGGGGAAATCCACGCTGAAGCCGGCGACGAGATCACCGAACAATTGCTGCAGGAACTGTTCGCCGCGGGCTGCAAGAAACTGCCGACGCTGGCGATCGATCACATCAATGTCGGCGCATACATGCGCAACACCCTCGCCGCTGACAAGAACGCCAACCGCGAAGAGGCGCTGATCGACATCTATCGGGTTATGCGGCCGGGCGAGCCGCCAACGCTGGAAACCGCGGAAGCGCTGTTCTCCGGTCTGTTCTTCGATCCCGACCGGTACGACCTGTCGTCGGTCGGCCGCGTCAAGATGAACTCGCGTCTCGGGTTGGAAACCGACGATCAGGTTCGCACCCTGCGCAAGCAGGACATCCTGTCGATCCTCAAGACCCTGGTCGAGCTGAAGGACGGCAAGGGCGAGATCGACGACATCGATCACCTTGGCAACCGCCGCGTCCGATCGGTCGGAGAGTTGATGGAGAACCAGTATCGCATCGGCCTGCTCCGCATGGAACGCGCGATTCGCGAGCGCATGAGCTCGGTCGATATCGACAGTGTCATGCCGCACGACTTGATCAACGCAAAGCCGGCGGCGGCGGCGGTCCGCGAGTTCTTCGGCTCGTCACAACTCTCGCAGTTCATGGACCAGACCAATCCCTTGTCGGAGATCACCCATAAACGGCGTCTGTCGGCGTTGGGTCCAGGTGGTCTGACGCGTGAGCGCGCCGGATTCGAGGTGCGCGACGTGCACCCGACGCATTATGGTCGGATCTGCCCGATCGAAACGCCGGAAGGCCCCAACATCGGATTGATCAACAGCCTGGCCACCTATGCCCGCGTCAACCAGTACGGGTTCATCGAGACCCCGTATCGCAAGGTCGTTGACGGGAAGGTGACGAACGACGTGCTCTACATGTCTGCGATGGACGAAGGCCGCTACACGGTTGCGCAAGCGAACGCGGAACTCGACTCAAAGCGCAAATTCGTTGCCGACTTGATCAGCTGTCGCCGGGGCGGCGAGTACATCCTGGCGCGGCCGGAGGATATCGATCTGATGGACGTCTCGCCCAAGCAGATCGTCTCGGTTGCCGCGGCGCTGATTCCGTTTCTGGAGAATGACGACGCCAACCGGGCGCTTATGGGCTCCAACATGCAGCGCCAGGCGGTGCCGCTGATTCGGGCCGAGGCGCCGCTGGTCGGTACCGGCATGGAGGAACGAGTTGCTCGTGATTCCGGTGTGAGTATCGTTGCGCGCCGGTCCGGCGTGATCGACCAGGTCGATGCCACTCGTATCGTTGTGCGGGTGACCGGCGAAACCGCCGCGACCGAATCGCGTGTCGACATTTATAGTCTGCTGAAATTTCAGCGCTCAAACCAGAACACCTGCATTACCCAGCGGCCGCTGGTGAAAGTCGGCGATCAAGTCGAGGCTGGCGACATCATCGCCGACGGCCCCTCGACCCAGCTCGGCGAGTTGGCGCTGGGTCGCAATGTTCTGGTCGCTTTCATGCCGTGGCATGGGTACAACTTCGAGGACTCGATCCTGATTTCCGAGCGCATCGTGCGGGATGATGTCTTCACCTCGATCCATATCGAGGAATTCGAGGTCATGGCGCGCGACACCAAGCTGGGCCAGGAAGAGATTACCCGGGACATCCCCAATGTTGGCGAGGAGGGCCTGAAGAATCTCGACGAGGCCGGCATCACCTATATCGGCGCCGAGGTGAAGGCAGGGGATATCCTGGTCGGCAAGGTGACGCCGAAAGGGGAATCCCCAATGACGCCGGAGGAGAAGCTGCTTAGGGCGATCTTCGGCGAAAAGGCCTCCGACGTGCGTGATACGTCGCTGCGGGTGCCGCCGGGGGTGACCGGCACAGTTGTTGAGGTGCGCGTATTCTCCCGCCGAGGTGTCGACAAGGACGAGCGAGCCCTCGCGATCGAGCGGGCCGAAATCGAGCGACTCGGCAAGGATCGTGACGACGAGCGCGCGATAATGGAGCGCTCGCTGAAGACCCGGCTCTACGAGTTGCTGCCTGGAAAGACCGTGAGCGGCGGTCCCAAGGGATTGGCAGCCGGTACCAAACTGACCCGGGAAAAGCTTGACGAATTCACGGTCGGACAACTCCGCCAGATCGTTGTCAAGACGGACAAGGTGAATGACGAGCTCGAGGGTCTGAACAAGGTATTCGATGAAGCCATCGACCGACTGCAGCATCGGTTCGACGACAAGGTCGAGAAGCTTCAGCGGGGCGACGAGCTGCCGCCCGGCGTGATGAAGATGGTCAAAGTGTTCGTGGCCGTAAAGCGCAAGCTGCAACCGGGCGACAAGATGGCCGGACGCCACGGCAACAAGGGCGTAATCTCGAAGATCATCCCGATGGAGGACATGCCGTATCTCGAGGATGGGACACCGGTCGATATCGTCCTCAACCCGCTCGGCGTGCCGAGCCGCATGAATGTCGGGCAGATCCTCGAAACGCATCTTGGTTGGGCGTCGGCCGGGCTCGGCCGGCAGATCGGTGAGATCTTGGGACAGCTCGAAGGCTCAAAGGACGGCGCGGATAAGCTGCGCAAATCGCTTGAGCGAATATACGGCAAGACTGTCTACAAACAGGATATCGCCGACATGGACACCCCGCAATTGGTCGAGCTGGCCGGGAACCTGACCAACGGCGTGCCGATGGCAACACCTGTCTTCGACGGCGCTCGCGAGGACGATATCGTCGCCATGCTGGAGCAGGCTGGGCTGGAGAAGTCGGGACAGGTCACGTTGATCGACGGACGCAGCGGCGAGGTGTTCGACCGCAAGGTTACCGTCGGTTACATCTATATGCTGAAGCTGCATCATCTGGTGGATGACAAGATCCACGCCCGCTCCATCGGCCCGTACAGCCTGGTCACCCAGCAGCCGCTCGGCGGCAAGGCGCAGTTCGGCGGTCAGCGCTTCGGCGAGATGGAGGTCTGGGCTCTCGAGGCATATGGCGCGGCCTATACGTTGCAGGAGATGTTGACCGTGAAGTCGGACGATGTCTCGGGACGCACCAAGGTCTACGAGGCGATCGTGCGGGGCGACGACAATTTCGAGGCCGGCATTCCCGAATCCTTCAATGTGCTGGTGAAGGAACTGCGGTCACTCGGACTGAACGTCGAGCTGATGGAAAGAGGCTACTGAGCGGGGCCTGTGAGCGGGTCGCCTCGCGACCCGCTCGGCTACCACTGTGAAACACGGAAACCAGGGGAATTCCATGCAAGAGTTGATGAATATCTTCGGTCAGCCGACGGGCCCGCAGAGCTTCGATTCGATTCAGATCTCGATCGCCAGTCCGGAACGGATCCGCTCATGGTCGTTCGGCGAGATCAAGAAGCCGGAAACCATCAACTATCGGACCTTCAAGCCCGAGCGAGACGGGCTGTTCTGCGCCCGCATCTTTGGCCCGATCAAGGACTACGAGTGCCTGTGCGGCAAGTACAAGCGGATGAAGTATCGCGGCATCATCTGCGAGAAATGCGGTGTCGAGGTGACGCTGTCGAAGGTCCGGCGCGAGCGCATGGGCCATATCGAGCTGGCCTCGCCGGTCGCGCATATCTGGTTCCTGAAATCCCTGCCGAGTCGCATCGGCCTGTTGATCGACATGACGTTGAAGGACCTGGAGCGCGTCCTCTATTTCGAGAGCTTCGTCGTCACCGAGCCGGGACTGACCGACCTCAACATGTTCCAGCTGCTCAGCGAAGAGGAGTTTCTGGACGCCCAGGACGAATACGGCGAGGAGAACTTCACCGCCAAGATCGGGGCGGAAGCGCTTAAGGACATGTTGACAGCACTCGACCTCGAGGAGGAGCGAGCAACCATACGCGCCGATCTCAAGGAGACCAACTCGGAGGCCAAGCGCAAGAAGCTGGTCAAGCGGCTCAAGCTGGTCGAGAACTTCATCGCATCGGGGGCACGTCCCGAATGGATGATATTGGACGTCGTGCCGGTGATACCGCCGGAACTGCGCCCGTTGGTGCCGCTCGACGGCGGCCGTTTCGCCACCTCCGACCTGAATGACCTGTATCGCAGGGTGATCAACCGCAACAACCGGCTGAAGCGGCTGATCGAGCTTCGGGCTCCCGACATCATCGTACGCAACGAGAAACGGATGCTGCAGGAGGCGGTCGACGCTTTGTTCGATAACGGTCGCCGCGGTCGCGTCATCACCGGCGCGAACAAGCGTCCACTGAAATCGCTCAGCGACATGCTCAAGGGCAAGCAGGGCCGCTTCCGGCAGAACCTGCTCGGCAAGCGCGTCGACTATTCCGGACGGTCGGTCATTGTAGTCGGGCCGGAACTGATGCTGCATCAGTGTGGCCTGCCGAAGAAGATGGCCCTGGAACTGTTCAAGCCGTTCATCTATTCGAAGCTCGAATTGTATGGCATGGCGTCCACCATCAAGGCCGCCAAGCGTATGGTGGAGAAGGAGCGACCCGAGGTCTGGGACATACTCGAGGAGGTGATCCGTGAGCATCCGGTCCTGTTGAACCGGGCGCCGACGCTCCACAGGCTGGGCATCCAGGCATTCGAGCCGAAGCTGATCGAGGGCAAGGCAATCCAGCTGCATCCCTTGGTTTGCACCGCATTCAATGCCGATTTCGACGGCGACCAGATGGCCGTCCATGTGCCGTTGTCTCTCGAGGCGCAGCTCGAGGCCCGCGTCCTGATGATGTCGACGAACAACATCCTGTCGCCGGCCAACGGCAAGCCGATCATCGTGCCGTCGCAGGATATCGTGCTGGGCCTCTACTATCTTACGATCGATCGTGAAGGGGTCGCCGGCGAGGGTATGTCCTTCGCCAATCTCGGTGAGGTCCAGTACGCGCTGGACCAGGGCGTGGTGCATTTGCACGCCAAGATCACGGCGCGGTATGAATCCGTGGACGATGAGGGCAAGCCGCAGACGATTCGCGTCGAGACGACGCCGGGCCGATTGCTGCTGTCCGAGATCCTGCCGCGCCATCCGCGCGTGCCGTTCGATCTGATCAACCGGCTGTTGACGAAGAAGGATATCTCCAACGTCATCGACATCGTCTACCGGCATTGCGGGCAGAAAGAGACCGTGATCTTCGCCGACCGCCTGATGACCATGGGCTTCAGCCAGGCGTGCACGGCCGGAATTTCGTTCGGCAAGGACGACCTGGTGATTCCGGACGCCAAGGAGAAGCTGATTGCAAAGGCCCAGGAAGCAGTCAAGGAATACGAGCAGCAATATCTCGACGGGCTGATCACGCAGGGCGAGAAATACAACAAGGTCATCGACGTCTGGTCGGATTGCACCGACAGCGTTGCGGATGAAATGATGAAGGTGATGAAGGCGTCGGACGAGGCGGGCGAGCTCAACTCGGTCTATATCATGGCGCATTCCGGCGCGCGGGGCTCGGCGGCACAGATCAAGCAGCTCGCTGGCATGCGCGGCCTGATGGCCAAGCCCTCGGGGGAAATCATCGAGACACCGATCATCTCCAATTTCAAGGAAGGGCTGACGGTCCTCGAATACTTCAATTCGACCCATGGCGCGCGCAAAGGGCTTGCCGATACCGCTCTGAAGACCGCGAATTCTGGATACCTGACCAGGCGCCTCGTGGACGTGGCGCAGGATTGCATCGTCGTGCAGGAAGACTGCGGTACGAGCCAGGGTCTCGAGATGAAGGCTGTTGTCGAAGGTGGCGAGGTCATCGAGGAACTGTCGGAGCGCATTCTCGGCCGTTGTGCCGCGGTCGACGTGGTCGACCCCTTGTCCGGTGACGTGATCGCCAAGGGCGGCGAATTGATCGACGAGGAGAAGGTGGTCGAGATCGAACGCGCCGGCCTCGACGCGGTCAAGATTCGGTCGGCGCTCACCTGCGAGGCGCCGCGGGGTATCTGCGGCGTGTGCTACGGCCGCGACCTGGCCCGCGGCACCACCGTCAATATCGGCGAAGCAGTGGGCGTGATCGCTGCGCAGTCCATCGGTGAGCCGGGCACGCAGTTGACCATGCGAACGTTCCACATCGGCGGCGCCGCTCAGCGTGGAGCGGAGCAATCCTCGGTCGAATCAACGATCGACG
Organism: Rhodospirillales bacterium; assembly: GCA_020356105.1. Classification (GTDB taxonomy): domain Bacteria; phylum Pseudomonadota; class Alphaproteobacteria; order UBA8366; family JADFVY01. Next base: position 1,863,464 of record CP070634.1, read on the forward strand.
GGACCGTCGAGGTGCAAAACCGTAATGTGGTCGTCGACTCCACCGGCACCCCGGTGGTGATGGGCCGCAATTGCGAGGTCGTCATAAAGGATGACCAGAATCGAGAGCGCGCGCGGCACCGCGTCCCGTACGGTGCCCGGCTCTTGGCCGATGACGGGACCACGGTGGAACGCGGCCAGCGGCTCGTCGAGTGGGACCCGTATACCATCCCGATCATCACGGAAAAGGAAGGCGTCGCGCATTACGTCGATCTCGTCGAGGGCCTCTCGATGCGTGAAACCATGGACGAGACGACCGGGATCTCCAGCAAGAAGGTGGTTGACTGGAAGCAGCAGCCGCGCGGCGCGGACCTCAAGCCGCGGATCACGCTGCGAGACAAGAAGGGCAAGGTCGTCACCCTGGCGAACGGGCTCGAAGCACGATATTTCATGTCTGTCGATGCGATCCTGTCCGTGGAAAACGGTGCCGAGGTGAGGGCGGGCGACGTGTTGGCCCGCATCCCGCGCGAGTCCAGCAAGACGCGCGATATTACCGGCGGCCTGCCGCGGGTGGCCGAGCTATTCGAGGCCCGCAAGCCGAAGGATTACGCGATCATCAGCGAATCGGAGGGCCGGGTCGAGTTTGGCAAGGATTACAAGACCAAGCGGCGCATCGTTGTTGTTCCATCGGAAGAAGACAAGGAATCGGTCGAATATCTTATCCCGAAGGGAAAGCACATCAGCGTCCAGGAGGGAGATTACGTCCAGGTCGGCGACCTGCTGATGGATGGCAACCCTGTGCCGCATGACATCCTTCAGGTGTTGGGGATTGAGGCACTGGCAGCCTATCTGGTCAAAGAGATCCAGGATGTCTATCGGCTGCAGGGCGTGAAGATCAACGACAAACATATCGAAGTGATTGTGCGCCAGATGTTGCAGAAGGTTGAGGTCGAGGACCCGGGAGACTCGATTCTCCTCGCGGGTGAGCAGGTCGACCGCGAGGAGTTTGATACGGTGAACGACCAGACGGTCGCCGAAGGGGGACTCGCGGCGCGCGGCCTGCCGGTGCTGCAGGGCATCACCAAGGCGTCTCTCCAGACCAAGTCGTTCATCTCTGCGGCCTCGTTCCAGGAGACCACGCGAGTGCTTACCGAGGCGGCTGTGTCGGGGCGCACGGATACGCTCGAGGGCCTTAAGGAAAACGTCATTGTCGGTCGTCTGATCCCGGCGGGCACCGGTGCTGCCATGAACCGTATCCGCGCGATCGCGAGCGAGCGCGACCGCGAGGTCACAGCCGCCCAGGAAGCGGCTCTGCCGGCCGACGGTGAGGAGTCGACCGCTGAGAAGGGCGACGAGTCTGACGCTGCGTAGACGGTAAGCGGGCCGTTCCGTCTTTCCGGGGCGGCCCGTCACGCTGCGGCGATGCGCTCGTGAACTCAGTGGAATTAGACGCAATCTAGTGCTTGACGGCGCAGGGGGGCGTGAATAGTATGCGCGCGCTTTCAGGGGGCTGGCGGTAGGCGTCGAGCCGCTTGTTCTGGCCGCGACCTAGACGCAGCGCCCAAGGACCCTTGAAACTGACATAAGCCGGATGGTCCGGCTGCCCGGCACGACAGCCCGTGGGGAGCGATGGCAAGCCTCGCTGCCGGCGCTGTGGCGCATCGCGCGGCCGTATTTGCGGCGCGGTGCGCATCCGGGATCAAAGAATTGAGGACGATGCAGAATGCCGACGATCAACCAGTTGATCAGGAAGCCGCGCAAGACCCCGCCGACCCATAACAAGGTACCGGCGCTTGAGGCATGCCCGCAGAAGCGTGGGGTTTGCACCAGGGTCTACACGACGACGCCGAAGAAGCCGAATTCGGCGCTTCGCAAGGTTGCGCGCGTGCGCCTGACCAACGGCTTCGAGGTGACAAGCTACATCCCTGGCGAGGGACATAACCTCCAGGAGCACTCGGTCGTCCTGATCCGCGGTGGACGTGTCAAGGACCTGCCCGGCGTCCGCTATCACATGATCCGGGGGACTTTGGACACCCAAGGTGTCAGGGATCGCCGTCAGCGCCGATCCAAATACGGCGCCAAGCGGCCGAAGTAACGAGCGGGGGATCTATCATGTCCAGACGCCGCGCAGCCGAGAAGCGAGAGGTCCTGCCCGACGCCAAGTTTGGTGATGTCGTGGTCGGGAAGTTCGTGAACAGTGTCATGCTGGATGGCAAGAAGTCTGCTGCCGAGGGTATCGTATACGGTGCGTTCGACCTGATCGCGAAACGATCGGGCGGGGATCCGGTAAAGACATTTCACGAGGCGCTCGAAAACGTGAAGCCGCAGATCGAAGTGCGATCGCGTCGGGTCGGTGGCGCCACGTATCAGGTTCCGGTCGACGTGCGTGCAGGCCGTGCCCAGGCCCTGGCGTTTCGCTGGCTGATCGGCACGGCGCGTGGTCGCTCGGAAAACACGATGGTCGAGCGGCTATCGGGTGAATTGATGGACGCTGCCAACAATCGCGGGGCCGCCGTCAAGAAGCGGGAAGATACGCATCGCATGGCCGAGGCCAACCGCGCCTTCTCGCATTACCGCTGGTAACAGAATAAGGTTCGAAGAGACCGAATCATGGCACGTAAAACGCCCATAGAGCGTTATCGCAACATCGGTATCATGGCGCATATCGACGCCGGCAAGACCACGACGACTGAGCGTGTCCTGTATTACACGGGGCGTTCGCACAAGATCGGCGAGGTCCATCACGGTAGCGCCACGATGGACTGGATGGAGCTGGAACAGGAGCGCGGCATCACGATCACTTCGGCCGCGACGACGGCGTTCTGGCGCGATCACCGGGTCAA
>CP070634.1:1866384-1870335 GCA_020356105.1 Rhodospirillales bacterium
ACCGGCTGGCGCGCGATCATGCCGTAGAGCACCAGAACGACGCTGGGCGGCACAAGGATGCCGAGCGACGAGCCCGCCTGGATGACCCCCGTCACCATCACCTTGTCGTAGCCGCGCCGCAGCAGCTCCGGAAGGGCGATGGTGGCACCGATCGCCATGCCGGCCACCGACAGGCCGTTCATCGCCGAGATGACGACCATCAGCCCGATCGTGCCGATCGCCAGCCCGCCATGCACCGGTCCCATCCACACATGGAACATCTCGTACAGGTCGTCGGCGATCCGGGACTCCGACATGATATAGCCCATGTAGATGAACATCGGCAGGGTCAGTAGCGGATACCATTTCATGAGCTTGATGGCCGCGCTGAACGCCATCACCGACCCACCATCGCCCCAGAGCCACAAGGCGGCAAAGGCGCCGACAAAACCGATCGCGCCGAAGACGCGCTGGCCGGTCATGAGCATCAGCATCATGGTCGCGAACATCAGAAGGGCGATGAGTTCGTAACTCATATGCCCTTCTCCGATACGTTGTCAGGTACGGCACCCTCTATGGGCTTGCCCAGCGCGGCGGCCAAATCCTTGAAGAATTGGGAAACGGCCTGCACGAGCATCAGCAAGATCCCCAGGACCATTATGAATTTTATGGGCCACATATACGGCCGCCAAATCGAATAGCTGCGTTCCTTGTACTCGACGGCGTAGATTGCGCTGCCGATACTGCCATACAGCAGCAGCGACAGGTAGCCGATGAGGATTATCGACGTGATTGCGTCCCAGCGATTCTGCGTCTTCGGCCGCCAGCTGCCATAGAGAAGGTCCATTCGGACGTGTCCCCCCAGCTGGATCGAGTAGGGGCCGCCCAGCATGAAATAGGCGACCATCAGGAACTGGGAGAACTCGAACGTCCACAAGGCCGGATTGAAGAACGCCTTGGTGATAGACGAGTAGAACAGCACGCTGACCATGACAAAGATCAGCAGCATCGTCACGCGGCCGATCCGGTAATTCACGGCATCCACGATGCGAACATAGCGTTCTATAAATTTGGGCATAGTTCCCCCTGTTCGGCCGCTTATCTCTGGCTTGTCCGGCGGTGGCCCGGTTCCGCGGCTGGAACCCCGGGCTTTCGATACACCACCGTCAATCTGACCTTCCGATCACCTCATCCTGCGGCGATGGCGATCGCTCAGGTGCCAACCAGCATGCCGTTGTCGACAAACAACGTTTCGCCGTTCACGAAGCTCGAGTCCGCGCTGGCCAGGAACAACGCGGCGCTTGCCACCTCTTCCGGTTCGCAGATTCTGCCCTGCAGCCGGCAAATATCCTCCTCGGAAACGTCCACGCTATATTGCCGAAGCTCCTTTAGCTCGCGCAGGCCGTGCGCCGTGCGGATAAAACCCGGGCAGACCGCATTGCAACGAATGCCGCGGTCACGGTACTCGATTGCTATGGCCCGGGTAAACATATGACATGCCCCCTTGCTGGTGCAGTAAAGCACTTCCATAGGGGTTCCGGCGACCGCCGAGATCGAAGAGGTGTTGACGATGGTGCCGCCACCATTGTCTAGCATCGATGGCAGAACCGCCTTCGTCATCAGGAACATGGACTTGACGTTCACATTCATCAGCCACTCCCATTCCTCCTCGGTCGTTTCCAAGAACGGCTTGACGATAACGGTGCCCGCATGATTGAAGAGCGCGTCGATCCTGCCGGCGAACGCCTCGTTGGCCTTTGCTATCGCGGCCGTGACCTGCTCTGACGACGATACGTCGGCCTCCAGAAAGAAGGCATTGCCGCCATTCGAGCAGATTGCCTCGGCCGTCGCCGCGCCGGCTTTAACCTGAATATCGACGATCGCGACATTGGCACCTTCACGCGCAAACAATTCCGACGCCGCGCCGCCAGCGCCCGCTGCGCCACCCGAAATCACGACGTTCTTGCCTGCCATTCGGTCAGTCACTTTGTCCTCCGTTCATTGCCTGTTTCGTTGCCTCGCCAGACCACCCTGGCGCCTCGATGACCGCCTCGCGCCGCCGCCGGTCCCACCGTCGTTCATCTGCCCGAGCGCCTGTCGGAGCAGATCCGACAGGCGCTCGGCCCAGGCGTCCTGCCCCGCATCCTTCTCGATCAGATCCTGGCGCACCTCGATCATCACATGCGGGATGCCGCGCCGCTCGCCATGCACCGGGATCGTGTAATCGGTGACGTCGCTGACCGAATAGGGCTCGTTGTGGCCGACCACGAGGCCGCTGCCCTCCAGCGCGTCGCTGAGGAGCTGCGCGAATGCGGGATCGCGATTGTACAAGAGCCCGACATCCCAGGGCCGCCGCTCGCCGTGGAACACCGGCGTGAAGCTATGCACCGAGACCAGCACGGTCGGCCGGCCCGCCCGCCGGCGCAGCTCGAGTTCGGCGTCGATGCGGTCGTGATAGGGATCGAACACCTCGCGTACCCGCGCATGGATCTGCTGCGGTGACAGGTCACGGTTGCCGGCGATTTCGGTGGCCTCGCTGATGGTGGCGATCGAGGTCGGGGCCGTCGGCGGACGGTTGCAATCGATCACGAGGCGCGAATAGGTCTGCATCACCAGCGCCGCATCGAGCCGCTCGGAAAACCGCTCGGCGAGGCCTGCGGCGCCGATATCCCAGGCGATGTGCCGGTCCATCTCGGCAGCCTCCAGCCCGAGCGAGCCGAGGCTCGCCGGCAGCCGCCGGCCGGCGTGGTCGCAGGTCAGGAAGATCTCCGAGCTGCCGTGCAGCCGACGCAGATCGACCGGATGCGGATCCCCTTCGCCGAGAAGCCGTGTCGCCGCCGCGCCCATCAATCCCTCCGCCTGCATCCCGTTCGCGGCATCAGACCGGTTGTCCGAACACGTTCTGGAGGAAGAACAGACCGACATAGCAGACGAGCCCGGCGACGAGCGGGGTGACGACCCAGCCGACCGAGACGCTGCCGACGACCCGCCAGCGGATCGTTCGTCCGCCCTGCAGCAGGCCGATACCCAGGACCGCGCCGACCACCGCTTGCGAGCTCGAGACCGGCACCAGCGGGATGGTCGGCAGATCGAGGCTGACCAGGAACGACTGCAGGCCGCGCGAGGCGAACAGGAACAGCACGATCGAATGGGCCATGACCACCACCCAGGCGGCGACCGGCGAAAGCGGCATCAGGCCGCCGCCGACCGTCAGCATGACCCGCTCGGAATAGGTCAGGACGCCGACGGCGATCGCCAGGCCGCCGAGCAGGAAGAGCTGCTGGGCCGAGCTCAGGCCCGCCGCCCCGAACAGGGTGATGTCCTTGAAGGGCGAGGATGGCACGAACACTCCCATGACGTTGGCGATGTTGTTGGCGCCCAGGCTATAGGCACCGAACGCGCCGGCCAGCACCAGCGCGACCCGCGTGTAGGCGTCGAGGCGCAGCATATGAAAATTGGCGCGTCCTAGGAACCACGCGGTCAGCTTGTAGAGAACCACCGCGAACGCGGCCGCCAGGATCGGGCAGATCACCCAGGTGCCGAGAATCGTCGACAGGGTCGCCGGATCGGTCGCGGTCGCGCTGAACAGGTTCCAGCCGACGATTGCGCCGACGATGGCCTGGGTGGTCGACACCGGCAGCCCCGCCTTGGTCATCAGGTACACCGAAAGGGCCGCGGACAGCGCCGCCATGAAGGCTCCGCCAAGGGTGTCGATCGCGCCGAGCCGGCCCAGCGTGTTGGCCGCGCCCGCGCCGCTGAACACCGCGCCGAGGATGACGAAAACGCCGCAGATCATCGCCGCCGTGGTAAAGCGGATCATGCGCGAGCCGACCGCCGTCCCGAACACGTTGGCGGCGTCGTTCGCCCCCAGCGACCAGCCGAGGAACAGCCCGCTGCTCAGGAAGAACAGGGTGGCGACGTCCATCGCTAGAAGCGGCGCTTGATGGTGTAGATGGCGAGGCGGTCGCCGAC
>CP070634.1:1870435-1876560 GCA_020356105.1 Rhodospirillales bacterium
AGGAGATCGACCACAGCCAGGGCGAGGCGATCGAGGCGACCGGCGCCTCGCGCTGGCAGGTCATGGCCTACGGCATCGTGCCGCAGATCATGCCGGCCTTCGCCGGAATCTCGGTGTTCCGCTGGGACATAAACATCCGCGAATCGACGGTGCTCGGCCTCGTTGGCGCCGGCGGTATCGGCCTGCAGCTCAGCGCCTCGCTCAACATCCTCGCCTGGCCGCAGGTCACCGTGATCCTGATCGCCATCCTCGCAACCGTCCTGGTCAGCGAATGGGTCTCGGCCAAGGTGCGCCACGCCATCATCTAGACTGTCCAGCACGCCCGGATTCCGTACCGGCGTGATCGGCGGACTCAACCGTTCGGCATGCGGTCCGGATAATTGGTGATGATCGACTCGACGCCCCAGGACAGGAGCTGCCCGGCCCGTGCCCCGTGGTCGACGGTGAAGGCCAGCGGGCGGAACCCGGCCTCGCGGATGTTGCGCACCCGCCTCTCGTTGATCAGCCGGTCGAGGACATGGAAACAGGCGCACCCCAGCTGTTCCAGCTGCGCCGCCCAGCCGGGCAGGTAGACGACGGTCAGAAACGCCCGCGGCAGCGCCGGCGCGACGTCGCGGGCGGCGGCGAGCGCCGTCGCCGAGAAGCTCGAAACGAAAGGCGGCTGCGGCGCGTTCATCCCGTGCTCCGCCAGGGCCCTGGCGACGGCGGCGCCGGTTTCCGCCTCGCGCCCCTTGCAGGGCTTGATCTCGACATTCGCGCCCATGCCGCGCCGGGCAAGCGCCGCCATCGCCTCGTCCAGCGTCGGCACCCTCTCGCCGGTGAAGTCGGCCGAGAACCAGCGTCCGGCGTCGAGCCTGCGCAGCGCATCGAGGGTCGTGCCGGCGACCGGCCCGCTGCCGTCCGTGGTGCGGTCGAGCGTGTCATCGTGCATCAGGACGATCTCGCCGTCGGCGGTCAGCTTGACGTCGAACTCGACCCAGCGGCAGCCCAGCGCCGCGGCCTTGTCGATGCTGGCCAGCGTGTTTTCCGGCGCGTGGCCCATGGCGCCGCGATGGCCGATGATGCGGGGCAGGGGCGGCGGCTGGGGAATCGTCATGCGCGGGTCCTGGGCGTCACACCGGGCGCCGCGCGTTCGGCTGCTCGAACACGCCCTTGCCGATATGCAGGTGGGTCAGGGTCCGCTCGTCGTTGGCCATGCGCCAGGACAGCATCTTCTGGGCGTAGCGCAGCACCAGCGATGCGTAGTCCGGGTCGCCGGACCGGTCGGTGAGCTGCTCCGGGTCGGCCTCGAGATCGAAGAACAACGGCGGCAGGGCGGCGAAATGCACGTATTTGTAGCGACGGTCGCGGATCACCGCGAGCTGGCATTCGTCGCTGTGGAGACCGAGCGCCCGTTCCGCATCCTGTCCCACGAGATCGCGGAAATCGTATTCCCAGTGCGCCGCATCCCGCCAGCCCGACGGCGTCTCGCCCCGCAGCCAGGGCAGCAGGGAATGGCCGTCGCACTGGCGCGGCGGCGCGATGCCGATCCATTCCAGGATCGTCGGCATCACGTCGACGCTTTCGGTGAACGCCTCGATCCGGCGGCCCCTGCCGGCGGCGGCGCGCGGATCGCGGATAATCAGCGGCACGTGGAAGCTCTCGTCGAAATAGCTCTCCTTGCCCAGCATCCAGTGATCGCCGAGCTGCTCGCCATGGTCGGAGGTGATGACGATCAGCGTGTCGTCATACTGCCCGTTCGCCTGCAACCACTCCATCAGGCGCCCGATATTGTCCTCGACCTCGTTGATCATGCCGTAATAGGTGGCGCGCAGCTGCGCGAGATGATCATCGTTGATCTCGGTCGGGCAAATCTCGGCGGCAAGCGTCCAGCTGCGCTTGCGCAGCCGTTTCATGCGCCAGGCAACATAGGGATGCTGGGCGCATTCGGCGGCCAGCGAGGCAGCGCGCCGCGGCGGCGGCGCGGCGTCCGGATCATAGCGCGCATTGTAGGGCTCCGGCGCGATGAAGGGCGGATGCGGATGCCAGTAGGAGGCATGGACGAACCACGGCCTGTTGCCCCGTTCGGCGAGGTAGCGCAGGATTTCGTCGGTCATGAACGCGGCCAGGCTGTCCTTCGCCGGGTAGCCGGGCGGTGCGAAGCTCGGCCCGCGCTGGTCAGCGCCGGCGTAGCATTCGACCGGGCAGTAGATCTCGAGATGCGGTCCATCCGGATCGGGGATCGCGTGTCCCGCCCGCCGCAGGTGGTGCAGCCACGGCCCGAGATCGTCATGCAGGCGCAGCTTCTCGAGCATCCCGGGCAGCACGCCCTCGTAATCGTCGAGCGCCGGGTCGCCCGGGTCGCGCCCGCGAGGATCCGCCGTCGTGTCGGTATAGCCGAACAACACCGGCTCGTAACCTGCGCGGCGGGCCTCCAGCGCGATGTTGCCGTGCCGCGCGTCGAGTGGCACCCCATTGCGCCCCGAGCGGTGGTTCTGCAGGTACATGCCGGTATACAGCGAAGCCCGGGCCGGGCCGCAGGGGCTGGCCTGGGCGAAGTGGTTGAGGAAGATCACGCCGTCTGCTGCCAGCCGGTCGAACACGGGGGTCTTCAGCAACGGGTGGCCGGCCGCCGACAGCGCGTCGCCGCGCCACTGGTCGAGCGTGATGAACAGGAGGTTTCCCGCTTTCGTTTCCGGCATGTTGGTGGTCCGCCGCCCGGCCGTCCTAACGCGTTCGCCATGCCTGTGTGCGCCGCTGCAGGCCGCGCGTCAAGAGGGCGTGCAACAGGCGCATCCCGGCCGAGGTGTACACGATCATCATCGCCATCGCGGCGGCCGGCGCGATGTCGCCGGCATCGTCCATGTTGAGCACCGCGACGGAGGCGAGCGTGGTATCGGTCGAATACAGGAACACCACCGCCGAGACCGTCGTCATCGCGTTGACGAATAGGTAGATCGACACATCCAGGATCGCGGGCAGGCAGACCGGCACGGTCACCCGGGCGAAGGTTCGGTAGAACGGTGCCTTGAGCGAGGCGGAGACGGCCTCGAACTCCGGATCCATCTGCTTGAGTGCGGTGGCCGCGGTGAGGTGGCTGACGGTGTAGAAATGGGTGATCGTGCACAGCACCAGGATTGCCATCGTGCCGTAGATAAAGCCGAGCGGGTTGTCCGGGTGGTTGAAGAAGAAGATATAGGCGAGCCCGAGGACCATGCCCGGCACCGCCATGGGCAGTATCGCCAGCAGCTGGATCAGCCCCCGGCCGAATCTGAAACCACGTCCCTTCTCCACCAGGTAGGCCCCGGAGAAAATGATCACGGTGCCGAAGAAGGCGGTGTACAGCGCCATGCGGATCGAGTTGCCGTAGGCCTCCCAGCCGCCGCCGTCCATGACGTCGAAATTGTAATTGTTGAGCGACAGCGACAGGTTATAGGGCCAGAACTTGATCAGTGAGGCCCAGAACGCCATACCCAGCATGCCGACGATGACGATGCCGACGGCGCCGCAATAGAACGCCATGGCGATGTCGATCCGCCGGTTCGGCTTCGGCTGCAACGGCACCGCCCGGGCCGAGAGCAGCGCCACCTGCTTGCGCTGGACGATTCGGTCGACGACGAAGGCGACGACCGCGGGCAGCAGCAGCACGACCGAGACCACCGCGCCCATCTGGAAATTCTGCTGGCCGATCACCTGTTTGTAGATGTCCGTGGCCAGCACGTTGAACTGGCCGCCGATCACCTTCGGCACGCCGAAATCGGTGATGACCAGGGTGAAGACCACGAAGATGGCGCTGATCAGCCCGTATTTCGCCCCGGGCAGGGTGACGGTCAGGAAGGTGCGCAGCCGGCTGGTCCGCAGCGCCTCCGCCGCCTCGTAGAGGCGCGCGTCGGAAATCGACAGGGCGGTCACCAGGATCATCAGCGCATGCGGGAAGGTCCAGAAGGCGGAGCCGATGACGATGCCGATCGGCCCGTAGATCGACTCGCCCATCAGGAGCGCCTTGAGGACGCCCTGGTTGCCGAACAGATAGACCAGCGAGATGGCCGGCAGCAGCGACGGCGCGAGGATCGGGATCAGCGCCACCACCCGGAACAGTCCCTTGTAGGGCATGCAGGTGCGGGTCAGCGCGTAGGCATAGAAGAACGCAAGGCCGATGACGATGACCGTGGTGGTCACGGCGATGAACAGCGAATTGTAGACCGAAAAGAACAGCGACGGCGTGTTGACGTAGGCGACGTAGTTGCCGAGGCCGGTCGACAGTGCGGGCCGGATCTGGACTCGCCGGAACTCGTTGCTGGTGACCTCGACCCAGTCGGTATGGAACACCGGTCCGCCGCCCAGCATGAAGCCGCCGGCATCCGGCCGTGCATTGCGGATGCGGTAGAGTCGCGGCGACCGGAAGCTGAAATCGGGGAACAGTTCGGTCGCCTGGAATCTCCCGCCATTCGTCGTGGTGATGCGCTCGGGGGTGATGACACCAAGCGATTCGCCCAGCGTCAGCGCGTTCAGCGTCTCGCCCCAGCCGTCGCCGTCATTGATCTGGAACTCGATCGACTCGAAGCGGAAGCTGTAGGTCTCGAACGATTTGGAGAGCATGAAATAAAGCGGCAGGACGATGACCGCGAGCAGGAACAGCCCGAGCACGACCATTGCCGCCCGCATGATGACGTCATCGCGGCTCAGCTTCGCGCGGACCGGCCTTGCGGCGATGGCGACGGCCTCGGCCATGGCTCAGCGCCCCGCCGCGTAAAGGCGGATTCGTTCGGCCGGGATGCAGACCATAACGTCGTGACCCGGCTCGAGCGCCAGCTCGCGCATCAGGTTGACCGAGAGGTCCGCGATCAGCCGCCGGTCGCCCAACCCCTTGCCGGTCAGCTCGACGCGCAGCGATGATCCGAGAAATTCAAGATCCGCCACCGTCGCCACGAACGCATTGTCCTGGCTTGCGGCGACATTGCGGGCGACGATGTCCTCGGGTCGGACCGCGACCTGCACCGTCACGCCGCTCTGCAAATCGTCAGTGTCGCAGGCCAGCTCCACATCGCCGAGCCGGACCCGGCCGGCGCCGGCAATCGTGCCGTCGACGAAATTCATCTTGCCGATGAAGTCCGCGACGAAGGCGGTGGCCGGGTTGCGGTAGATCGCGACCGGCGTGCCGACCTGCTCGATGACGCCGTGGTTCATCACCACGATCCGGTCGGCCATGGTCAGCGCCTCTTCCTGGTCGTGGGTCACCATGATTGTGGTGACACCCAGGCGGTTCTGCAGATCCTTGATCTCGTGGCGCAGATGCACGCGTACCCGCGCGTCCAGCGCCGACAGCGGCTCGTCCAGCAGCAGCAGGCCGGGCGAGGTCGCCAGTGCCCGGGCCAGCGCCACGCGCTGCTGCTGCCCGCCGGAGAGCTGCGCCGGGTACTTGTCGTCCTGCCCCGTCAGCCCGACCAGTTCCAGAAGGTCGTGCACGCGGCTGTCGATCTCCGCCTTCTGCAGCTTACGGTTTTCCAACCCGTAGGCGATGTTGCGAAAGACCGAAAGGTTGGGAAACAGCGCGTAGGACTGGAATACGATGCCGAAATCGCGCGCCGACGGCGGCAGCGCCGAGATGTCCCGGCCTGCCTGCTCGATACGCCCGTAGGTCTGGAGTTCCAGCCCGGCGATCGCGCGCAGCAGGGTCGTCTTGCCACAGCCCGACGGCCCCAGGAAGCACACGAATTCGCCCTCGTCGATCTCGATGGAAACGTCGTCCAGCGCCGTGAAGTCGCCGAATTTCTTGATGACGTTCGCGATCCGCAAATATGGATTGCCGGTTTGCGTTCCTGTCGCCACGGTGCCTCCCGGGTCTTGCCTGGATTGCTGCAGTCGGGCTCCTCCGCCGGAAGCCCGTTGGTCCCTGTCTCGGCAGACTATGCCTTATTGCGCCCTACTGCCGCAAGAGAAGGCCCGGCCCCTGTTTCAGGGGCCGGGCCCGGCTCATGCGTTATGCTTCCTACTTGGCTTCCGATTTGGAATCGTAGCGTTTCTGCCATTCGGCGAGAATGCGCTTGCGGTTCTGGGCCGCCCACAGGAAGTCGTTGTCAACCATGGCCTCGACGATGCCGTCGGGGAAATGCTCCACCGGCTTGGCGATGCCGGGGATGGCGACC
>CP070634.1:1876660-1905799 GCA_020356105.1 Rhodospirillales bacterium
GGACCTGGGCGACGTTCTATCACCTGTGCAATGGCATCCGGCATCTTTGCTGGGACGGCGGCTGGGGATTTGAACTCCGAACCGCCCGGAATTCAGGGATTGTCGTGGTCATCCTATCGGTCGCGCTGACATTGGCGGCCTGGCTCATCGCATATGCTGCGAGGGGAGGCTGAGAGGATGTCGGAACGCACACCGCTGGCCCGCGCGCGCGGCCTCGGCGCGGCGCACGGCGGAACCCATCACTGGTGGATCCAGCGCGCAACCTCGGTCGTCATGGTGCCGCTGGTCCTCTGGTTCGCGTTCTCTCTGGCGGCCCTCGGGCCGACCGATCACGCGACCGCCTCGGCGTGGCTGGCGCATCCGGTCAACGCGGTGCTGGCGCTGGTCCTGATCGCCGCCATGTTCCATCATCTGCATCTCGGCCTCGAAGTGATCATCGAGGACTACATCCATTCGCGCTGGATCAAGTTCGCGATGTTGATCCTGCAGAAATTCGTAACGGTGATCTTCGGTTTCGGGGCGGCCTTCGCCGTTCTCAAGATCGCTCTTAGTTGACGGGAGGCCGCCGCTGTCATGCCCAAAGCGTATCCGATCACCGAGCATGTCTATGACGTCATCGTCGTCGGCGCGGGCGGGGCGGGGCTGCGCGCCACCTTCGGCATGGCCCAGAAAGGCCTGAAGACGGCCTGCATCACCAAGGTCTTCCCGACCCGCAGCCACACCGTCGCCGCGCAGGGCGGGATCTCGGCGGCGCTGGGCAATATGGGCGAGGACGACTGGCGCTGGCACATGTACGACACCGTCAAGGGATCGGACTGGCTCGGTGATCAAGATGCGATCGAGTATATGTGCCGCGAGGCGGTGCCGGCGATCATCGAACTCGAACACTACGGCGTGCCGTTCAGCCGCACCGCCGACGGCCGCATCTATCAGCGCGCCTTCGGCGGCATGACGACCCGCTACGGCGAGGGGACGGCGCAGAGGACCTGCGCCGCGGCGGACCGCACCGGCCATGCGATCCTGCATACGCTCTATCAGCAGTCCTTGCGGCACAACGCCGAATTCTTCATCGAGTTCTTCGCGATCGACCTGATCATGGACGACGACGGCGCGTGCTGCGGCGTGATCGCCTGGAACCTCGACGACGGATCGATCCATCGCTTTCACGGCAAGACGACGGTGCTGGCGACCGGCGGTTATGGACGGGCGTATTTCTCGTGCACTTCGGCCCACACCTGTACGGGCGACGGCGGCGGCATGGTGCTGCGCGCCGGTTTGCCGCTGCAGGACATGGAGTTCGTGCAGTTCCACCCGACCGGAATCTATGGCGCCGGCTGCCTGATCACGGAGGGGGTCCGCGGCGAGGGCGGTTACGTGACCAATTCAGAGGGCGAGCGCTTCATGGAACGCTATGCGCCTTCGGCCAAGGATCTCGCCAGCCGCGACGTGGTCAGCCGCTCGATGACCATCGAAATCCGCGAGGGTCGCGGCGTCGGGCCCAACAAGGACCATATCCATCTGCATCTCGAGCACCTCGATCCCGCGGTGATCAACGAGCGCCTGCCCGGTATTTCCGAGACCGCACGCATCTTTGCGGGTGTCGACGTGACCCGCGAGCCGATCCCCGTGATTCCCACCTGCCATTACAATATGGGCGGAATCCCGACGAATTATCACGGCGAGGTGTTGGCCCCTAAGGACGGCGATCCCGACGCCATCGTGCCCGGCCTGATGGCGATCGGCGAGGCGGCCTGTGTCTCGGTGCACGGCGCCAACCGCCTTGGCTCAAACTCGCTGCTCGACCTGGTCGTATTCGGCCGGGCGGCGGCCAATCGCTGTGTCGAGATCATCGATCCGGAGGAATCGCCGCGCCCATTGCCGAACGCATCGGAAGATAAGGCGCTCTACCGACTCGACCAGCTGCGCCACGCGAAGGGCGGCACGGCGACCGCGGAGCTGCGACTCGACATGCAGAGGGCGATGCAAAGCAACTGCGCGGTGTTCCGCTCCGGCGAGGTCCTGGAGGAGGGGGTCGAGATGCTCGACAGCCTGTGGCAGCGGCGCGGCGACATCGGACTGACGGACCGTTCGATGATCTGGAACTCCGACCTCGTCGAAACGCTGGAGCTGGACAATCTGCTGTTCCAAGCGAAGGTAACCATGGAGTCGGCGAGGAACCGCGAGGAGTCGCGCGGCGCTCATGCGCGCGAGGATTTCCCTGAGCGCGACGATGAGAACTGGCTCAAGCATACCATCGCCAGCTGCGGCGAGGACGGGAAGGTCAGCATCGACTATCGGCCGGTCCACATGCATACCCTGACAAACGAGATTCAGCCGTTCCCGCCTAAGGCGCGGGTCTACTGAACACCGGCACGCGGAGATCAGAGCCCAATGGTCGAATTCACGCTTCCCAAGAATTCAAGGATTCGCAAGGGCAAGACCTGGCCCGCCCCGGAGGGCGCGACACGGGTCCGGACGTTCCAGATATACCGGTGGTCGCCGGATGACGACGACAATCCGCGCCTCGACTCATACGAGATCGACCTCGACAGCTGTGGTCCGATGGTGCTGGACGCCCTGATCAAGATCAAGAACGAGATCGACCCGACGCTGACCTTTCGCCGTTCGTGCCGCGAGGGAGTCTGCGGGTCCTGTTCGATGAACATCGACGGCACAAACACGCTGGCATGCACGAAATACATTGACGACGTGAAGGGCACGGTCAGGGTCTATCCCCTGCCCCACATGCGCGTGGTCAAGGATCTCGTGCCCGACATGAACGACGCCTATGCCCAGTTGACGTCGATCGAGCCGTGGCTCAAGGCGGACACGCACCCGCCGGACCGTGAACGGGTGCAGTCGCCGACCGACCGCAAGAAGCTCGATGGGCTTTACGAGTGCATCCTGTGCTTTTCGTGCACCACGTCCTGTCCAAGTTACTGGTGGAACAGCGACCGCTATCTGGGTCCGGCGGTTTTGCTGCAGGCCTATCGCTGGATCGTCGACTCGCGCGATGAACGGACGGGCGAGCGTCTCGACCAGCTCGAAGACCCGTTCCGACTCTATCGCTGCCACACCATCCTGAATTGTACCAAGACCTGCCCGAAAGGCTTGAATCCCGCCCAGGCAATTGCAGAGATCAAGAAGCTGATGGTTCTGCGCCAGGGTTAGGGGGGTCGATCGGCTCGATCCTGCCGGTGGCGATGGGGCCGTGCGAGGTCCAGGAGCCGAAGCGATGTATGTCCCGAAACACTTCGCCGCCGCACGGCGTGCTGCGCTGGTCCGCGTGATCGACGAGAATCCGTTCGGTCTGCTGGTTGGTACGGTTGGCGGCGCGCCGTTCGCAACGCATCTGCCGTTCCTGCTCGACGGCGACCGGCTGTTGTCCCATCTCGCCCGGGGCAATCCGCATTGGCGCGCGATCGACGGAACGACGGAGATGCTGGCCGTGTTTTCCGGGCCGCACGGCTATGTGTCGCCGCGCTGGTACGCGGAAGGTCCCGCCGTGCCGACATGGAACTATGTCGCCGTGCATGTCTACGGCGCGCCGAGACAGGTATCCGAGATCGGTGCCGTGCGCGCGCTGCTCGACGCCATGGTGGAGCGACACGAGGCCGGCGCGTGGACCCTGGATGCGCAGGACGCGGATTTCAACGACCGAATGATGCGGGGCGTGGTCGCCTTCGAGATGCCAATCGGGCGCATCGAGGGCAAGTTCAAGCTGAGCCAGAATCGCCCGGCCGTGGACCGGCGGCGGGTGTCGGCGCAATTCGGAGCTTCCGGCGAAGCTCCCAATCCGCCGCTGCGGCAATACATGTCCGACCACGACGATGGTGAATGATCTTGCGCCGGCATGCCGCACCGGCTAGGGTCCGCGCGCATTTCCCAGCAGCCCCGGCAGCCTGATGAGCGAGACCGCCACCCAACAGCGTGATCCCCGGGTCAAGACGCGAATCCGCAACACGCGGGTGGCCGCGGCGGTCGTTTTGCTGGCGCTGCTGTTTGTCGCCCCCGTCTGGGGGCGAAACGGCGCCGTTGCGCAGATCCTGCACTGGACCGGCTACCTGGCGCTGATCGTCGGCGTGATGGGACGCGTCTGGTGCGCCGCCTATATCGGCGGCCGTAAGAGCCAGTTGATCATCGATGTCGGCCCCTACTCGATGACCCGCAACCCACTTTACGTGTTCAGCTTCGTCGGGCTTTCGGGCATCGGTCTGGCGACCGGCATGATGACCGTCACAGCGCTGCTCGGACTGGCTTTCGCTCTGTATTATCGGGGCGTCGTCGCCGGCGAGGAGACGTTCCTTAAGGGCCGGCATCCCACCGAGTTCGCCGACTATATGACGCGGGTGCCGCGCTGGGTGCCGCGGCCGAGCCTGTATCGCGAGGCCAGCGAACCGATGGGTTTGCCGCGCAACGTGCTGATCACGATCCGGGAAAGCTCGGTTTTCTTTCTCGCGCTGCCGCTGTTGGCGCTGGTCGGCTGGCTGCAGGACTCCGGGATTCTGCCGATCCTGCTCCGGTTGCCCTGACGTCGATCGCATTACCGGAGGCAAGAAACCTATGAATTTTCATTCCCTGCTTGGTGAACGGGCCGCGGCCGGCCGGCCGGTGCGGGTCGGCCTGATCGGCGGCGGCAAGTTCGGCTCGATGTTCCTCTCCCAGGCACGCCGGGTTGCCGGACTGCATGTGCTGGGAATCGCCGACCTGGCGCCAGAGCGGGCCCGTGTCAACCTGGCGCGGATCGGCTGGGAGGAGGAGCGCTACGCGGCGACATCCTTCGCCGCCGCCCTGCAGGACGGCGGGACCCACATAACCGACGATGCGGAGCGGCTGGTTGCCGCCGACGGGCTCGACGTCATCATCGACGCCACCGGCGATCCGGCCGCTGGCATTCGCCATGTGACCCTGGCCTGTGCGCACAAGCGCCATATCGTGATGGTCAACGTCGAGGCCGATGCGCTGGCCGGCCCGCTGCTGGCGCGGCGGGCGCGCGAGGCCGGAATCGTCTATTCGCTGGCCTATGGCGATCAGCCGGCGCTGATTGCCGAGCAGGTTGACTGGGCACGGACCTGCGGCTTCGAGATCGTCGCCGCGGGCAAGGGTACCAAGTACCTGCCCGAATATCATGCCTCGACGGACGAGACGGTGTGGGATTTCTATGGCATCAGCGCCGAGCGCGCCGCGCTCGGCGGGATGAATGCGAAGATGTTCAACTCGTTCCTCGACGGTACCAAGTCCGGGATCGAGATGGCGGCCGTCGCAAATGCTTGCGGCCTGGACTGCCCGGCCGACGGCCTGTCCTTCCCGGCGGTTGGCACGCAGGAGCTGGCCGCCGTCCTCAAGCCGAGGGGCGATGGCGGTGTTCTGGAGCGCCGCGGCATGGTCGAGGTGATCTCCTGCCTGAATCGTGACGGCACGCCGGTCGAGCGCGACCTGCGCTGGGGCGTCTACGTCACTTTCGCGGCGCGCGACGATTACGCGGCGCAGTGTTTCGCCGAGTACGGCCTGATCACCGACGAGTCCGGGATCTATACGGCGATGTACCGGCCCTGGCACCTGATCGGCCTGGAGCTTGCGGTCTCCGTCGCCAGCGCGGCGGTGCGTGGCGAGCCGACCGGCACCCCGCAGACCTGGAACGGCGATGTCGTCGCCGTTGCCAAACGGGCTCTCGCAGCTGGCGAGACGCTGGATGGCGAGGGCGGCTCGACGGTCTGGGGTCGGTTGATGCCGGCCGCCGACAGCCTTGCCCTCGGCGGCCTGCCGATCGGCCTCTCGCACGATGTCAGGCTGAAGAACCCGATCGCGGTCGGCCAGCCGGTGCGCTGGCAGGATGTCGCGATCGACGAGACCTCCGCGGCCGTCCGCGTTCGTCGCGAGATGGAGGCGGCTTTCGCGCCGGAGGCCCGGGCCGCCGAATGAGCCGCGCCGTCGCGTCCTCCCCCCGATGGCACTAGGCGGATCGGCCGGCATGGTGGACGGCCCGCTTGTCGCCTACAGGGCGATGATCCATGACGGCACGCTCGAGCCGGACCCGACGCAGGAGCTGGCGGTCGAAAAGCTGCAGTCGCTGTGCCGGGCCCTGAAATCCTATCGTCCGAATGATGGGCCGTTCGCCTGGAAGGCGGTGCTGGGTCTGGCGCGGCGCCGCGAGACGCCGCCGCAGGGACTGTATCTCTACGGGCCGGTTGGGCGCGGCAAGTCAATGCTGATGGATCTGTTTGTCGCCAGCGCGCCGGTCGCGCGCAAGCGCCGGGTGCACTTTCACCAATTCATGATCGAAGTGCACGAGGCGTTGCACCGCTGGCGCCAGGCGCAGAAGAGGTCGGCCGGGCGTGAGGATCCGATCGACAAGGTGGCTGCGGCGATCGCGAAGGACGTCTGGCTGCTCTGTTTCGACGAGCTCGAGGTGCGCGACATTGCCAACGCCATGATCCTCGGCCGCCTGTTCGAAGCGCTGTTCATGCGCGGCATGGTGATGGTGTGCACCACCAATACGCCGCCCGACGATCTGTACAAGGATGGCCTGCAGCGCGAGCTGTTCCTGCCCTTCATCGACATCATCAAGCAACGGCTCGACATTCTGGAACTGACGGCGCGCAAGGATTACCGGCAGGCGCGACTGGCCGGCCGAGAGGTCTGGCTGACGCCGCTGGACGACGCGGCGACGGCGGCGCTCGATCACGTCTTCGACGATCTCGCCGACGGCGCGGCGGCGGGGCCGGACGCGCTAACCGTCAAGGGCCGAACGGTGACCGTGCCGCTGGCCGCCCGCGGCGTCGCGCGTTTCCATTTCGACCAGCTCTGCCGCGCGGCGCTGGGGGCCGAGGACTACCTCGCCATCGCCCGCCGCTACCACACCCTCGTGCTGGACGGTGTGCCGGCAATGGACCAAGTGATGCGCAACGAGGCGCGCCGCTTCATCACCCTCATAGACGTGCTGTACGAGAACCGGGTGCGCCTCGTTGCCTCCGCCGCGACCGCGCCCGAAGCCCTGGTGACCGCCGACAGCCACGCCGCCGAATACCGCCGCACCGCCAGCCGGCTTGCCGAGATGCGGTCCGCCGCATGGGTCTCGGAGGAGCGCCGACAGCGTGATTGACAGCGGGCCCGTCAACGCCGCCGGTCCGCATTTCTCCTTGCCCTTGACCGCCGATTCGCGTTAGGTACCGCCTGTTTTTCGGCAGTGCAGCATGGTTGCCGGATGTGCCGTCCGGCCGGGCGCGCTGCCGCCCGCAACCCTACGGCTCGCAGGACAGGGAATCCCATGGCACGCAACAAGATCGGACTGGTTGGCGCCGGCAATATCGGCGGCACCCTCGCACTGCTCGCGGGGCTCAAGGAGCTCGGCGACATTGCGCTCATCGACATCATGGAAGGCATCCCCGAGGGCAAGGCGCTTGACATCGCCCAAGGCTCGTCGGTCGAGGATTACGACGCAATCGTGACCGGCGGCAGCGACTACGCGGGGCTGAAGGGTGCCGATGTGATCATCGTCACCGCCGGCATCGCCCGCAAGCCGGGCATGAGCCGCGACGATTTGATCGGCACCAACACCGCGGTGATGAAACAGGTCGGGGCCGGCATCAAGGCCAACGCGCCCGATGCCTTCGTCATTTGCATCACCAACCCGCTCGACGTCATGGTCGGAGTGCTGCGCGACGCCTGCGGCCTGCCGCACAACAAGGTGGTTGGCATGGCCGGGGTGCTCGACAGCGCCCGTTTCCGCTATTTCCTGGCCCAGGAATTTGACGTCTCGGTGGAGGATGTCACTGCCTTCGTGCTCGGCGGCCATGGCGACACCATGGTGCCGCTGATCCGCTACTCGACCGTCGCCGGCATTCCGGTGCCGGACCTCATCAAGATGGGCTGGTCGACACAGGACAAGATCGACGCCATCGTGAAGCGCACCCGCGGCGGCGGCGGCGAAATTGTCGCGCTGCTGAAGACCGGTTCGGCCTTCTATGCGCCGGCGTCGGCGGCGATCCAGATGGCCGAGGCGTATCTCAAGGACAAGAAGCGCGTACTGCCCTGCGCTGCCTGGTGCGACGGCCCTTACGGGCTGGACGGGCTCTATGTCGGCGTACCGGCCGTGCTCGGCGCAGGCGGCGTCGAGCGCGTCGTCGAGATCGAATTGAACGACGAGGAAAGAGCGGGCTTCGATAATTCGGTCGCGGCGGTGCGAGAGCTGAACGCCGTCGTCGCCAAGATGGCGGCCGAAGCGGGCTGAGCCGACGCTGATCACTGTTGCGCGAGCCGCGCTTGCGGCCGCGCGGGATCTCGGCAACCCTACGCAACCAGGCGAGAGTCACCGGATGAACATACACGAATATCAGGCCAAGGCGCTGCTGGCCAAATACGGGGTCGCGGTGCCCCGCGGCGGCGTCGCCTACACGGTCAAGGAGGCCGAGGAGGCCGCCCGGGAGCTGGGCGGTCCGGTCTGGGTGGTCAAGAGCCAGATCCACGCCGGTGGCCGCGGCGCCGGCCGCTTCAAGGGGAACGAGGGCGGCAAGGGCGGCGTGCGCGTCGTCAAATCGGTCGACGAGGTGCGCGAGAACGCCGACGAAATGCTCGGCGGGATCCTCGTCACCAAGCAGACGGGACCGGGCGGCAAGGAGGTCAAGCGGCTGTTCATCGAGGAGGGCTGCGACATTGCGCGCGAGCTCTATCTTGGCATGCTGGTGGATCGGGCGACCAGCCGGATCACCATCATGGCCTCCACCGAGGGCGGCATGGACATCGAGGAGGTCGCGGCGAAGACGCCGGACAAGATCGTCACCGTGACCATCGATCCGGCGACCGGCTTCATGCCGCATCACGGCCGCAATGTCGCCTTCGCGCTGCAGCTCGAGGGCAAGCAGGTGGGGGCGGCGGTCAAGCTGCTCGGCGGTCTCTACGCGGCCTTCACCGATCTCGACGCGAGCCTCGTCGAGGTCAATCCGCTGGTGGTGACCGGCGCCGGTGAAGTCATCGCGCTCGATGCCAAGATGAATTTCGACGACAACGCCCTGATCCGCCACAGCGATATCGCCGAGCTGCGGGACGAGGACGAGGAGGACCCGGCCGAACTCGAGGCGGCCAAGCACGAGCTCAACTACATCAAGCTCGACGGCAATATCGGCTGCATGGTCAACGGCGCGGGCCTTGCCATGGCCACGATGGACATCATCAAGCTGCATGGCGGGGAGCCGGCCAACTTCCTCGATGTCGGCGGCGGGGCGACCAAGGAACGGGTCACCAAGGCCTTCAAGATCATCCTGTCCGACCCGCATGTCGAGGGGATCCTCGTCAACATCTTCGGCGGCATCATGCGTTGTGACGTGATCGCCGAGGGCGTCGTCGCGGCGGCCCGCGAGGTCAGCCTGCAGGTGCCGCTGGTGGTGCGCCTCGAAGGCACGAATGTCGATCTGGGCAAGAAGATCCTGTCCGAATCCGGGCTGCCGATCCTGTCGGCCGACGATCTGGGCGATGCGGCCGAGAAGGTCGTGCAGGCGGTGAAGGAGGCGAGCTGACATGGCGGTTCTGGTCGACAAGGACACCAAGGTCATCTGCCAGGGTTTCACCGGCGCGCAGGGGACCTTCCATTCCGAACAGGCGATCGCGTACGGCACCCGGATGGTCGGCGGCGTCACGCCCGGCAAGGGCGGCGCCGTCCATCTCGATCTGCCGGTGTTCGACACGGTGGCGCAGGCGGTGCGCGAGACCGGGGCGAACGCCTCGGCGATCTATGTACCGCCACCCTTTGCTGCCGATGCGATCCTCGAGGCGGTGGATGCGAAGGTGCCGCTGGTCGTCTGCATCACCGAGGGAATACCGGTGCTCGACATGGTGCGAGTCAAGCGCGCCCTGCAGGGTTCCGCGACCCGGCTGATCGGGCCGAACTGCCCCGGCATCATCACGCCCGAGCAGTGCAAGATCGGCATCATGCCGGGGCATATTCACCGCGCCGGCCGGATCGGCATTGTCTCGCGTTCGGGTACGCTTACATATGAAGCGGTGGCACAAACCACCGCGGCGGGGCTGGGCCAGTCGACCTGTATCGGAATCGGCGGCGATCCGGTGAACGGGACCAATTTCATCGACTGCCTGTCGCTGTTCCTGGAGGATGACGAGACGGACGGCATCATCATGATCGGCGAGATCGGCGGTACCGCAGAGGAAGAGGCCGCGGCGTTTCTGGCGGCGCATACGGTCAAGAAGCCGGTCTGTGGCTTCATCGCCGGTGTCACGGCGCCGCCCGGACGGCGAATGGGTCATGCCGGCGCCATCATCTCCGGCGGCAAGGGCGATGCCGGAAGCAAGATTGCGGCGATGAAGCAGGCGGGAATACACATCGCGGACAGTCCGGCCGCGCTTGGCAGCACGATGCTGGATGCGATCCGCGGCTGACGCGGGGCCCGCGGTTGCGGGCCGCAAGACAAAGAGGTCTCCTTGGGTGCTTTGGCGGGCGCCGGGAGACGGAGGATAGACGATGTCATCCTATACGGGTTTGAGTTCATTTCTGAGCGGGGCCAACGAGACCTATATCGCCGAGCTCTACGAGCGCTATCTGCGCGATCCGGGCTCGGTCGATTCGGCCTGGGCCGAGGTGTTCCAGGACCTGCAGGACGGACCCGAGGCGATTGCCGCCGAGCTGCGCGGCGCCAGTTGGGCGCCCCGCACCGGCCGGGTCGTGGGCGTGAACGGCGAACATCCGGCGCTGGCGGATGCCGCGGCCGGGATCGTCGCGACACCGGCCATGCCCGCCGCCGGGGCGCCGGTCGCCTCGGCCGAGCAGATCCGCCGGGCAACGCTCGACTCGATCCGCGCCCTGATGCTGATCCGCGCCTATCGCGTGCGCGGCCATCTGCATGCCACGCTCGACCCGCTCGGACTCGAGGAGCGGCCGCCCCATGCCGAACTCGACCCTGCGACCTACGGCTTCAGCGAGGCCGATCTCGACCGGCCGATCTTCATCAACTACGTGCTCGGCCTCGAATCGGCGACCCTGCGGGAGATCGTCTCGATCCTCAACGCCACCTATTGCGGCAATATCGGCGTCGAGTTCATGCATATCCAGGAACCGGAGGAGAAGGCCTGGATCCAGGAGCGCATCGAGAACATCCGCAACCAGACCCAGTTCACCAAGCGCGGCAAGGTGACGATCTTGGAGCGGCTGACCGAGGCCCAGGAGTTCGAGACCTTTCTCGACAAGCGCTACACCGGCACCAAGCGGTTCGGGCTGGATGGCGGCGAATCGACGGTGCCGGCGCTCGAGCAGATCCTAAAGCGCGGCGCGCAGCTCGGGATCCAAGAGATCGTCCTCGGCATGGCGCATCGCGGCCGGCTGAACGTGCTGGCGAACATCATGCACAAGCCCTACCGGGCGATCTTCTCGGAATTCCAGGGTGCGTCGCACGCGCCCGAGGATGTCGGCGGCTCAGGCGACGTGAAATATCATCTCGGCACCTCCGCCGATCGCGAATTCGACGACCGGCTGGTGCACCTGTCGCTGACCGCTAATCCAAGCCATCTCGAGGCGGTCAACACGGTGGTGCTGGGAAAGGTTCGCGCCAAGCAGCGGCAATACGGCGATACCCAGCACGACAAGGTGATGGGTGTGCTGCTCCACGGCGACGCCGCCTTCGCCGGGCAGGGCATGGTCGCCGAGACCTTCGACCTGTCGCAGCTCAAGGGCTACCGGACCGGCGGGACGATCCATTTCGTCATCAACAACCAGATCGGCTTCACGACGAGCCCCTCGTTCTCGCGCTCCTCGCCTTATTGTTCGGACGTCGCCAAGATGGTGCAGGCACCGATCTTCCACGTGAACGGCGACGATCCCGAGGCCTGTGTGCACGTGGCCCGCATCGCCACCGAGTTCCGCCAGCGGTTCAAGAAGGACGTGGTGATCGACCTGTTCTGCTATCGCCGCCATGGCCACAACGAAGCGGATGAACCGGCGTTCACGCAGCCGCGCATGTACCGGACGATCAAGGCGCATCCGCGGGTGCGCGACGTCTATGCCGAGCGTCTCGAGGCCGAGGGCGTGATCGGTCCGGGCGAGGCCGACTGGATTACCGCCGAGCTGCGCCGGCATCTCGAGGAGGAGTACGAGGCCGCCACGTCGTACAAGCCAAACAAGGCGGACTGGTTCGAAGGTCAGTGGGCCGGCCTGTCGGTGGCCAGCGGCGACGAGCGGCGCGGCGAGACCGCGGTCGGCATCGACCTGCTGCGCGAGGTCGGACATGCGATCAGCGCGGTGCCGAAGAACGTCGCCGTGCATCCCAAGATCGTCCGTCAGCTGCAGAGCAAGCGAAAGATGATCGAGGACGGCGCGGGAATCGACTGGGCCACCGCCGAGGCGCTGGCCTTCGGCACGTTGCTCTGCGAGTCGACCCCGGTCCGGCTGTCCGGCCAGGATTCGGCCCGCGGCACCTTCAGCCAGCGTCATGCCGTGCTGGTCGACCAGAACACCGAGAATCGATATATCCCTCTGAACAACATCCGCTTCGGCCAGGCGCCCTTCGAGGTGATCGACAGCCCGCTGTCCGAGGTCGGCGTGCTCGGCTTCGAATACGGCTACAGCCTGTCGGAGCCGCACGCGCTGGTGCTGTGGGAGGCCCAGTTCGGCGATTTCGCCAACGGGGCACAGGTGATCATCGACCAGTTCATCAGCCCCGGCGAGCACAAATGGCTGCGCATGAGCGGCCTGGTGATGCTGCTGCCGCATGGCTACGAGGGGCAGGGACCCGAGCATTCGTCGGCCCGCCTCGAGCGTTATCTGCAATTGTCCGCCGAGGACAACTGGCAGGTCGTCAACTGCACCACGCCGGCCCAGTATTTCCATGTTCTGCGGCGTCAGATGCACCGCAATTTCCGAAAACCCCTGGTCATCATGACGCCGAAATCTCTGCTGCGGCACAAGAGCTGCGTTTCGCGACTTGACGAGTTCACCACCGGCACAACCTTTCACCGGGTAATGTACGACAACGAGGCGCTGTGTGAGGATGCGGCGGTGCAACGTGTCGTTCTCTGTTCCGGCAAGGTCTATTACGACCTGTTCGAGGAGCGGGCGGAGCGTGGCATCGAGGACGTCTTCTTCCTGCGGATGGAGCAGCTCTATCCGTTCCCGAGGAAGGCGCTGAAGGAGCAGCTGGCGCGCTTCCCCGCGGCCGAGATTGTCTGGTGTCAGGAGGAACCGAAGAACATGGGCGCGTGGAGCTATGCGGAGCCGCGTATCGAGGAGGTGCTGCTCGAGATCGGCGCTGAGTGCCGCCGACCGGTCTATGTCGGCCGCCCGGAAGCTGCGGCGCCGGCGACCGGACTCCTGCGCCGCCATATTGCCGAGCAGAAGGAACTCGTCGACCGGGCGCTTACCATCGATGCCGGGCGCCCGCGCCGGGCCGCCGGCAAGCCGGCGCGCAAGAGCAAGGGCAAGGTGGCGTAGGGCGATCGCGGGCCCGTGCGGTTGGGAACAAGCGACAAGAGAGAGCGATGAGCAAGCCGATCAAGGTGCCGTCCCTGGGAGAATCCGTGACCGAGGCGATCGTTGCGCGCTGGTTTAAATCGGTCGGCGATGCGGTGGCGCTGGACGAGCCGCTGGTCGAGCTTGAAACCGACAAGGTGACGGTCGAGGTCCCGTCGCCCGCAGCCGGCGTGCTGACCGAGGTTGTGGCGCAGGACGGTGCCGAGGTTGGGGTCGGCGGATTGCTCGGCAGCATCGATGACGGCGCCGAGTCCGCGGCGCCGCGCAAGCCGGAACATCCGCCGGAGCCCGTGGCCTCCGCCGGCAATGGAGCGGATGAGGCCGTCGCCGCCGCGTCTCTCTCTCCGGCCGTGCGCAAGTTGATCGAGGAGCACGAACTTGACCCCGCGACCATTCCGGCCACGGGGCCGAAAGGCCGGCTGACGAAGGGCGACGTGCTCGCCTTCGTCGAGGCCGGCGGGACGGCCGCACCGGCGACGCCCGCCACGGCTCCGGCACCGACGACCAAGCCAGCGGCACCGCCGATCGCTCCTCCCGGCGAGGTGCCCGACCGCCCGGAGGACCGCCGCGGCGAGGAACGGGTGCGGATGTCGCGCTTGCGCCAAGTAATCGCGTCGCGCCTCAAGGAGGCGCAGAACACGGCGGCGATGCTGACCACGTTCAACGAGATCGATATGACCGCGCTGATGGCGCTGCGCGCCGAGTACCGCGATTCCTTCGAGAAGAAGCACGGCGTCAAGCTCGGGTTCATGTCCTTCTTCACGAAGGCGGCGATCGGCGCCCTGAAGGAAATTCCCGCGGTCAATGCCGAGATCCACGGCGACGAAATCATCTACAGGAACTATTACGACATCGGCGTTGCGGTCGGCACGCCGCAGGGGCTCGTGGTGCCGGTGCTGCGCGACGCCGACAAGATGAGCTTCGCGGACATCGAGTCGAAGATCGCAGATTTCGGGCGGCGCGCCCGCGAGGGCAAGCTGGCGATCCAGGAGATGACGGGCGGAACCTTCACGATCTCCAATGGCGGGGTCTACGGCTCGCTGCTGTCGACGCCGATCCTCAACCCGCCGCAGTCCGGCATCCTCGGGCTGCACAAGATCGAGAAGCGCCCCGTCGTCATCGACGATGAGATCGCCGTCCGTAGCATGATGTATGTCGCCCTCAGCTATGACCATCGGCTGATCGACGGACGCGAGGCGGTGACCTTCCTGGTCCGGATGAAGGAGATGATCGAGGACCCGCAGCGGCTCTTGATCGACGTGTGAGGCGATGACTGCCGCGGCCGGGTTCGGCAGAACCGCGCGTCTGCTGCTGCTCGGCCCCCTGTTCTATCTGCCGCGAGCGCCGTGGCTGGGCCTTCTTCTGCTGTTTCTCGTCGCGCTCCTTACGTTGCTGACGCAGATCGGCGGTGTCGTGCTGTGGCTGTGGCTTGCCGTCTCGGACGTCCTGCGTCGCGCCGCACCCGGCCGCCTCATCGGGCGCCGGCTTGCGGCCGTTGCGCTGTTCTTTCCGTTCTATCTTGGCGTGAGCCTGCTCCTGGTGCCCCCTGTGGCCGGCGCGTTCGGCCGCGTGCCTCTTGCCTGCTGGTCCGACCGCGGATCTGACTATGGACCGCTCACAAGAGCGACTTGCCTAACAAACAGAAACTATGCGGCGCCGACGGCGCGCGCGGCGCTCGACGCGACCGCGGCGCGGCTGGCGGTCATGGCGCCGGTCCGCCGCCTTGTCTATCTCGATGCGGGCTTCCCGTTCCATGCATGGTTTCCGATGTTGCCCCATCTCTCGCATGGCGACGGGCGCAAGATCGATGTCGCGCTGTTGTTCGTCGATCCCGGGTCGAGGCGTCCGCTGCCCGGCCGGGCGCGGTCGCCGATCGGGTATGGCGGCTACGTACCGCCCGCACCCGACGCCCCGCTACCCTGCGCCGGCATTCGCTCGTGGCGGCGCTGGGATTTCGACTGGCTGCAACCGCTGCTGCCCAATCTGGATCTCGATGTTGTGGCGCTGCGCGGGCTGCTCGCTGCGCTCGTCGCATCCCCGCGCGTGGCTCGGGTCTTCATCGAGCCGCATATCGGCGCGCGGCTCGGCATGAGGCACGACAAGATTCGCTTCCAGGGATGCGGCGCGGCGCGCCACGACGATCATATTCATATCGAGTTTCGCTGACGACGGGCGCGTCTCCGGCAGGCGCCGACGTAGATGCCGGCCGGGTGGGGGAGCGGCCGGCGCCGATTCCGCGTCGGTGGAAAACCGCCTAGGCCTTGGCGATCTGGCAGAGGATATGGGTGACGGTTTTGTCGTCATCGCCCAGTGGCGCCGCGACGACCCGATATCGCATTTCACCCTGTTCGGTGGGGAAGACGTCGCTGTCCTCCACCGGGCTGCCTGATTGCTGAGCGGTGCGGCCGACCGACAGGATCCACTCCATCACCAGGTGGTTGAAATCGATGTCGTTGTCGGTCAGGCTCAGGCCGCCGCCGCGCATGACTCCCGGCGTCAGGGGCTCGAAGCGCCAGGGGGTACCCCGTTCGCCGACGACCATGATCAGGCAGTTCCGCCATCGGATGCTGACAAACTTGGTGTCGATATCGGATTTCGCCGGCCAGCGCCGCCCCTTGCGCAATCGCGACCAGTAATCCGAAACATTGCGCGGCTCCGATGGCGCGGGCCCGGCCGATGTCGACGGGGCCGCCGGCGTTGCCGCGCCGCGCTTCTTGCGGTGAATGGGAATGCCGGACAGCGAGCCCATGCCCTTGTGCTCGAGGTCTTCCTGCTCGGGGCCGCGCATGTCGTCGGCGCGTTGCGCCTCGTCGGGCATGCCGGCACCGGCGCCCAGCCCGTAAGCGGGTTTCTCGGGGGGGCGGCCGAACAGGGATTTTGGGCGTTGCATGGCGACGTCCGCGGTCGCGTCAGTTCACGCTGTCCTCATCGTCGCGGTCGTCGACATCGCCATGGCCGGCGGCCTTGTCGTCGGACGCGCCCGAAAGATATCGATCGAGCGCGGCGATCACGATGTCCTGGGCGGACCAGCGGGTCCGAGCCGACGCCATCTTGACCCGCAGATAGCGATCCGGATCGAGCCTGACGGACAGGCGCACGCGCCCCATCTTGTCCATCACCTGCGGGAGCGTCAAACCGTCCGGGCTGCCGTCCTGGGGAAGCGCCGCGGGGTCAGAACCGGAAGGCCCGGCGGCCTGCGGGGCTTCCGTGAAGAACCGGCCGTCCTGCATTTGCGGGGCATGATCCGCCGGTGCTTCCGGCGGTGGCGACGCTTCCGGCTGCTGTGCTGCTTCCTGCGGCTGCGGGTCTGCTTCCTGCGGCTGCGGCGCTGCTTCCTGCGGCTGCGGCGCTGCTTCCGGCGGCGGCGGCGCGCTGGCGATGACCCTGGGGTCGTTGTACGCGCGTTGCGGCTCGGTGCCTTCGTCCGACCCCGGCGCGGCCGGATTCGATGTGTTGCTGGGCGCCGAATAGGCCGCCGGATACGCTGCCCCCTTGCGGGCCAGCAGAGAGCCGGTAAGAGACGCTGCTGCTTTCATGTTCATGACCGTCACCCCCCTACCCCGCGTGAGCCGAATCCGCGCTTCACGGTCTGGGCATTGCCCAGCGAGAACTTCATCGTGCTTACGGTCTTGGTCAGTCGCTCGTGCAGATAATCCCAGAGCTGCACGATCTCTTCCGCAGAATTGCTCGCGCCATCGACTTCCATGACGGTCCGGCCGTCGATCATGCTGGCCGCGAAATCCGTGCGGTGATGAATGGTGACCGGCGCCAGGGTACCGTGCTGCGACAATGCGATCGCCGCCTCCGCCGTGATCCGGGCTCGTGGTGTCGCCGCGTTGATGACGAACACCAGCTTCTTGCCGAGACGCTCGACCAGCTCCACCGTGGCACCCGCAGCGCGCAGATCATGCGGACTGGGGCGGCAAGGAATGACCACGAGATCGGCGATCTCGATCACCTGCTCGATCGTCGTCGTGATCGCCGGCGGCGTATCAACGACACACATCTTGATGCCAAGGTCCCGCAGACGCCCCACGTCCTCGCCGATCCGCGAAACGAACGTGTGGGCGAAGGCCGGAGCCTCCTCCTTGCGCTCGTTCCACCAGTCCGCGAGGCTGCCCTGCGGGTCGGTATCAACGATGGCAACGGGACCGGCACCCGAAAGCTCCGCCTGCACGGCAATATGCCCGGCAATCGTGGTCTTGCCGGACCCACCCTTCTGTGATGCGCATGCGATAACCTGCATCGATTCGTACTCCTGGTCGCAAACCCGGCTGCAGGCTTGCCTTTACGTTGGATCCGAACAGGGATGAGAATGCCTCGCCCTGTTCTCTTGCCGCAGGCGCCGTGACGCTTCGGTATATCTAGCGACAGTAATAACGAAACGTTAATTGACGGTTAATAAAAACAAATACGGCGTGTTGTTCTAATAGACTTAAGACAACACGACATTTAAGTAAAATTGCAGATAATGTCTGCCCCAACCAAAGTAATGATAGTGCGGCCCGATCGGGCAGTAGATGTTTGCGCGCTCTCGATCCGAAGGCCGGATCCCGCGCGGACCGGTCATTTCGCGAGGCTGCGCCGTTCGCTCGGCTGCAGGATCTCACTCTCATCCATAAGCCCCTGCAAATACGTCCACAGCTCGACGATTTCCCTGGCGGGATCACTGTCCGGCGCGGCCTCCATCACGGTCAGCCCGTCGAACATGCTGTCGGCGAACTCGGGATCGTTGTGGATCCGGACCGGCGAAATCGTTCCGGCCTGCGCCAGGATTGTGGAAGCGTCCTCCGTCAGCGCGTCGCCGGCGGTCGCGCCGTTCAGAACGAACACTCTGGGTCTACCCAGGTGATCGACCAGTTCGATGGTCTTGGTGGCGGCGCGCAAATCATGCGGGCTGGGCCGGCAGGGAATGACCACGAGATCGGCAACCGCGACGACTTGCTCGACGGCCGGGCTGATGGCGGATGGCGAATCGATCATGCACAATGCGAATCCCATATCCCGCAACTGCGCCAGGTCGGTTTCGATCTGCTCGATGAAGGTATGGGCGAAGGCCGGCCGTTCCGGCTGTCTCGAATTCCACCATTCGGCCAGCGCGCCTTGCTGATCGGTATCCAGCAGCACCACCGGTCCCGCCCCGGCAAGTTCCGCCTGGACCCCGACATGTCCGACCAGCGTCGTTTTGCCTGCGGCGCCTTTCTGGCAAGCGAACGTGACAACACGCATCTCGAAAATTCACCTCGAAATCCGATGCCCTCAGAATTCATGGCCGGCCGGCGACGTGCGGACAAGCAACCTGTGTCGCGTCCTGTCAGCGCCACCGGCTCGTCAAATCTAATAGGAGGGTGCGTTAAGAAACGCATAACGCGGTGCAAGAAAGCACATAAAATCCCAGTCAATGCGTCGCCGCTGCGGCCCGGCGCGGGCCGCACGGGTGCCGACCGGGCCGCGGACCGTCAGGCGGTCGCGCGGATCGAATCGTAGGCGACAAGCGCCGCGGCGTTGACGATGTCGTTGACGGTTGCGCCCATCGGGACGATCTGCGCCGGCTTCGACAGCCCCAACAGCATCGGGCCGATCACCGAACCGCCGCCCAGCTCCTGCAACAGCTTGGCGCTGATATTGGCGCTGTGCAGGGCCGGCATCACCAGCACATTCGCCGGACCCGATAGACGGCAGAACGGATACAGACGCTGCATCAGCGGAAAGTTGAGGGCCGTGTCGGCGGCCATTTCGCCGTCGTACTCGAAATCGACAGTCCGCGAATCGAGGATCTTCACCGCGTCGCGGATCCGGTCGGCCTCTCCGCGCATCGGGTTGCCGAAATTCGAGAACGACAGCAGCGCGACACGCGGCTCATGGCCCATCTGCCGCGCCTTCGCCGCACTCTGCACCGCGATGTCGGCGAGCGTTTCCGCATCGGGCACCACATGTACGTTGGTATCGGCGATGAACACCGTGCGGTCCCGCGCCACGACGATCTGCAATCCGATGACGCGGCGATCCGGCTTGGGGTCGATGACCCGCATGATGTCGTCGAAGGCGACCGCGAAGCTGCGAGTCGCGCCGGTCACCATCGCGTCGGCATCGCCGTTGGCGACCATGCAGGCGGCGAAGACGTTGCGGTCCTGGTTGACTAGGCGCTGGCAGTCGCGATGCAGATAGCCGTGCCGCTGCAGGCGGCCGTACAGGAACTCCGTGTATTTCTTGTTGTCGGTACTGAGCCGGGCGTTGTGGATCTCGAGCCGCCCCTTGTCCTCGAGCCCGATCGCTTCCATGGTCTCGAAGATGCGGTGTTCCCGGCCGATCAGGACCGGCGTTCCGTAACCGGCGGCCTGGAAGGCCAGCGCCGCACGGATGTTCTGCTCCTCCTCGCCCTCTGCGAAGACGACGCGCTGCGGATTCTCCCGAACCCGCTCGAACGTTGCCTGCAAGCGCGATGCGGTCGGATCAAGCCGCCCCGAGAGTTCCTGGCGATAGGCGTCCAGGTCGGTCCGCGGGAAATTCGCAACCCCGCTCTCCATCGCCGCCTTGGCGACAGCCAGCGGCACCGCCACGATCAGCCGGGGATCGAACGGCACCGGGACGATGTATTCGGGTCCGTACCGCAGGCGTCGGCCGCCATAGGCCTTGTCGACCTCGTCGGGGATGTCCTCGCGCGCCAACTCCGCCAGGGCGTAGGCGGCGGCGATCTTCATCTCGTCGTTGATCGTCGAGGCGCGTACGTCGAGCGCGCCGCGGAAGATGTAAGGAAAGCCGAGGACGTTGTTGATCTGGTTCGGATAGTCCGACCGGCCGGTGGCGATGATCGCGTCATCCCGCACCGCACGCACGTCCTCGGGCGTAATCTCCGGGTCCGGATTGGCCATGGCGAAGATGATCGGACGCTCGGCCATGGACTTGACCATGTCCTGGGTTACCGCGTCCTTGACCGACAACCCGAAGAATATGTCCGCCCCCTCCATCGCCTCGGCAAGCGTGCGCGCGTCGGTCTTCACGGCATGCGCCGACTTCCACTGGTTCATGCCCTCCTCGCGGCCCTGATAGACGACCCCCTTCGAATCGCAGAGGATGGCATTGTCGTGCGGCAGTCCCATCGCCTTGAGCAGCTCGACACAGGCGATCGATGCGGCGCCGGCACCGTTGACGACGATCCGCGAATCCTTCAGCTCGCGCCCCGTCAGCCGCAGGGCGTTGATCAGTCCCGCGGTGGCGATGATGGCGGTGCCGTGCTGGTCGTCGTGGAACACCGGAATATCCATCAGCTCGCGCAGGCGCTGTTCGATCACGAAGCATTCCGGCGCCTTGACATCCTCCAGATTTATGCCGCCGATCCCCTTGCCGAGAAAGCGAACGCAATTGACGAACTCGTCGACATCCTGTGTGTCGACCTCCAGATCGATGCCGTCGATATCGGCGAAGCGCTTGAACAGAACGGCCTTGCCCTCCATCACCGGCTTCGCCGCCGCGGCCCCGATATTGCCGAGTCCGAGGACCGCCGTGCCGTTCGAGATGACCGCCACGACGTTGCCGCGATTGGTGAATTCGTAGGATGCCGATACGTCCTCTGCGATGCGCAGGCAGGGCACCGCGACGCCCGGCGAATAGGCCAGGGTCAGATCCCGCTGGGTGGTCAGCGGCTTGGTCGGCGCGATCTCCATCTTGCCGGGTCGTCCCTCGGCATGGAACCGGAGTGCTTCCTCGTCCGTAAAACGCGTTTCATTCATGACGTTTTGTTCTTTCTTGGCCCCGGGGTGTGTCCTTCGGGCAAGCTTAAACGCCGTTGTTGTCCGATACTAGACCCGGATGACGAATCAAAGGGCTTTTCCGCGACCGCCGGCCGCGTGCTATTTTCACCGAAGCATGAGCAAACCCGCCGCCAAGTCAGCCGTCACGCCGATGATGGCACAATATCTCGAGATCAAGCAGGCCCATCCGGGATGCCTGCTGTTCTACCGGATGGGCGATTTTTACGAGCTGTTCTTCGACGATGCGGTGGTTGCCTCCGCGGCGCTGGATATCACGCTGACCAAACGCGGTCATCACGCCGGCGAGGACATCCCGATGTGCGGCGTGCCGGTGCATTCCGCCGATGGCTACCTGCATCGGCTGATCCGCCAGGGACACCGGGTCGCTGTCTGTGAGCAGATGGAGGACCCGGCGGCCGCGAAAAAACGCGGCGGCCGGTCGGTGGTCGAGCGGGCCGTGGTTCGGGTCGTCACTTCGGGTACGCTGACCGAGGACTCGTTGCTCGACGCGCGCGCACACAACTATCTCGCGGCGCTGTCGCCGGTTGGCGGCGCGCTAGGACTGGCCTGGATGGACGTGTCGACCGGCGAATTCCTGGTTCAGCCGGTCAGCGAACAGGGCCTTGCATCCGCCCTCGCGCGCATCGACCCCGGCGAGCTGATCATACCGGAGCGACTTCTCGAGAGGACCGTCCTGTCCGCGGTGCTGGGTGACTGGGGTGAAATCCTCTCGCCATTGCCGGGCAGCCGGTTCGATTCGGAGAATGCCCGCCGGCGGCTGGAACGACTGTACGGGGTCGCCGCCCTCGAGGGATTCGGTGCGTTCGGGCGCGCCGAGCTGTCTGCGGCAGGCGCTCTGGTCGACTATGTCGAGCTGACCCAGGTCGGCCGCCTGCCCCGCCTCGATCCGCCGCGCCGCCTGGCGGTCGACGCCGTCATGGAGATCGACGCGGCGACGCGGCGCAATCTCGAACTGAGCCAGACCCTGTCCGGCGAACGCCGCGGCAGCCTGCTCTCGGTGGTCGATCGCACGGTCACGGGGGGCGGCGCGCGACTTTTGGCGGCGCGCCTGGCGGCGCCGCTGACTGATCCGGCGGCAATCAACCGGCGGCTGGATATGGTCCAGTACTTCACTGACGAGCCCGGCTTGCGCGAGTCGCTGCGCGAGATCCTGCATGGCTGTCCCGACGCGGAGCGCGCGCTGTCGCGGCTGACGCTGGGACGTGGCGGCCCGCGTGACCTGGCCGCCATCTGCGAGACGCTGAGCCGCGGCGAGGTGATCGCCGCAGCCTTCGGCAAGGCGAATCTCGACCCGCCCGCGGATCTTTCGGGCGCGCTCGAGGATCTCGGCCGGGACCGGGAGCTGCGCGATCTGCTCGACCGGGCATTGTCGGACGATCTGCCGATCAATCCGCGCGATGGCGGCTTCATCGCGGCGGGTTACGAAGCCGGGCTCGACGATCTGCGCCGGCTACGGGACGAAAGCCGCGAGCTGATCGCGCGGCTCGAGGCGCGGTACCGCGAGGACACCGGCATCGGCGCCCTCAAGATCAGACACAACAATGTGCTCGGCCACTTCGTCGAGGTCACGCCGCTGCACGCGGGAAAGCTCGCAGAGCCGTTCATCCACCGCCAGACTCTGGCCAATGCCGTGCGGTTCACGACGGTCGAACTCGCCGATCTCGCCAGGGCGATCGCCGAGGCGGCCGACAAGGCGCTGGCGCTGGAGCTGCGGATTTTCGAGGATCTCTCGCGCCAGGTGATCGAACGGGCCGGATCACTGGCGTGGATGGCGGCCACCCTGGCCCGGCTCGACGTTGCGGCGGCCGGGGCTCAGCTGGCGGCGGATCGGCGCTACTGCCGCCCGCGCGTCGACGACAGCCGATCCTTCCACATCGAGGCCGGGCGCCATCCGGTCGTCGAGGCGGCGCTCGAGGCGGCCGGCCAGGGGGCGTTCGTCGCCAATGACTGCGACCTCGCCGAGGACCGGCGGTTGTGGCTGATCACCGGCCCCAACATGGCCGGCAAGAGCACCTTCCTGCGCCAGAACGCCCTGATCGCCATTCTTGCCCAGGCCGGCTGTTACGTTCCCGCGGAAACCGCGCATATCGGCGCCGTCGACCGCCTGTTCAGCCGTGTCGGTGCGGCCGACGATTTGGCACGCGGCCGCTCGACGTTCATGGTCGAGATGGTCGAGACCGCGGCGATCCTCAACCAGGCCGGTCCGCGGGCGCTGGTGATCCTCGACGAGATCGGCCGCGGCACGGCCACGTTCGACGGGTTGTCGATCGCCTGGGCCTGCGTCGAGCACCTGCACGAATCCAACCGGTGCCGTGCCCTGTTCGCCACGCATTATCACGAACTCACCGCCCTCGCGGCGCGGCTCGATGCGCTCAAGCCCTACACGATGCGGGTCAAGGAATGGCAGGGTGACGTGATCTTCCTGCACGAGGTCGAGATCGGCGCCGCCGACCGCTCCTACGGCATTCACGTGGCCCAGCTGGCGGGTCTGCCGGCCGCCGTGATCGCCCGCGCCGAGCAGGTGCTGCAGACCCTGGAGCAGGGTGAGCAGGCGGGCACGGCATCGAAGCTGGCCGACGACCTGCCGCTGTTCGCGGCGGCGCCGCCACGGGCCGAACCGGCGATCGATCCGTCGCCGCTCGCGGCGGCTCTGGCCGAGATCAGCCCCGACGATCTGAGCCCGCGCCAGGCGCTGGACCTGCTTTACCGGCTCAAGCGGATTGCGGCGGGCGATGACGGAGCTTGACCAGCATCTGGCCGATCTGCGCGTACTGGTCGATGCGGCGCGGTCCGGCACGCCGCTGCCGACAGAGCGGCTGGACGCGCTGGCCCACCGGTACCTGGCCTCGTCGCGCGCGGGGCGCGGACGCATCGATCCGGGCGTCTATGCCGAGACGATCCGCAGCGAGCTGACCGGCCGCTTTGTCCACCAGGGCCGCACCGCCGACGAGACGCAGGTCGCCCGGATGCTCGCGGCCGCCCTGCGCCGGGCCAGTGTCGATATCGAGGATCGCACGCATTTCGTGCCGTGCCGGCTGTTCGACGGCGCCGCCCCGAGCGGCCTTGCGGTAGGTCCGGTCGCCTTTCACAGGACCGCCGATTTTCGCGAAAGCCGGGCCGACGCGATCGCTGCCGATCCCGAATTCGCGGCGCTCGTCGAGCGCGATTTCGCGCCGTGGGACTGGACGGCGGAGGTCACCGTGCGGGGCTGTGACCGGGTCGTTTCGCGCGACCGGGCGCTCAAGGCCGTCGACGGCGCGCTCGACATGTTGCGCCTGTTCGGCGGTTCGGACCGGTCGCGCTGCCTCGGCCGGGCGGGCGCTCCGGGTCTGCCGTCGATCGCGCCGGCCGGGCTGTGGGCCGATGCGCAGGGCCACCTGCATCCGCTGCGCGCCGAAGCCACGGTCCTGACGGACGGGACCGCGATTCTGCGCAGCCTCGCGAGCGGACCGGGCCGCGACTTTCTCGACACCGCCGGCCAGACCCTGCAGCCGCTGGTCGACCCGGCGCTCGACTGGCCGCTCGCGGCACGCTTTCGCGAGGCCGCGTCCTGGTTCGGCGAAGGCGTGACCGAAGCTTCCCACGCGGCGCGGATCCTCGATTTCGTCACGGCGATCGAGCGTGCCGTGGTGACGGGAGACCATGCGGCGGTCTGGCGGGCGGTCATCGAACGCGCGGCGCTGCTCGCCGCGACCGCCGAGGGCGGCGATTGTGGCGGCTGGCTCGAGCGGGCTGGCGAGGTCTACGAGATCCGCTCGCAGATCGTGCACGGGGCGCTCTCGCCCTTCGCGCCGGAAGCGGCGGCGATGGCCCCGAAGGCTGCGACGCTGGCCCGCGCGACGGTGCGCGGCGCGCTCGATTTCTTCCGGTCGCTCGGCCTGACGCGGGCCAGGTTCTCGGCCGAACGGCTGGACGGTGCATTCCGGAAGCTGCAGACTCGACGCTGATCAGGCCGCCGCGGCAATCATTCCCATGAAAGGCCGTCCCGCGTCGCCGCGAAGGACTGCCGCAGCGCAGCCGTGTCGTCGACGCCGTCGAGGGGCCGAACCGCCGCATCAATGCGGCGGGCGGCATTGTAGCCCGCGGCCGCGTGTGGGCCGGGCGCATAGCCGAACGCCGATTCGAACGATTCGCGGAATGTCGACGGGATCGTCGACGGCAGCCGCCCCGGGCCCAGCAGCACCGGCCGTGCGCCGTCGAGAAGCGGCCGGATCTCGGCAACCGCCCGATCCGGGCCGAGCACCGCGAGGATGTCGATCTGCTCGCGTCCGAGCAGCTCGCGAACGCCGTGCGGGGCGGCGCGCGCAAGGTCGGTGACGAACAGATACACGTCGAGGCCGCCGAGATGTCCGTCCGATTCCTGGTCCGGATGACCGTCGCGTTCCGCCGCCGCCAGCAGGAAGCCGTCCCGCACCTCGCGAAGCTGCGCCTGCGTCGGCGCATCCGTCGCGACGATCAGCCCGACGTTGAAGCTGTGAGCCGCCGCACCGTGCGTCCAGCCCGCAATGACCGCGAGCACGAGGACGCCGCTCGCCATCGCCTTCTTCGTCGCATGTTCCATTTTGCCCTCTTTCGTCCCGTTCCGACCATCCGCGGCCCGTCTGACGCGCGCGGCCGATGGAGGCGCTGCTTGAAATTCCGGTCGTTGTGGCGCAATTCTGTGCCATGGACAAGTTGAACAAGCGGCGGGAGATCATCGACCGGGCCGCCATCGAGGCCACCGCGCACGCGGCCGTCGATGCGGCCGCGAACGACGCGGCGGCGCAGCGGGCGCTGCTCGGCGTGTATCGCGCTGCGTTGGAAGCGGGCCAGGTTGTTGTGCGCCGCCGCTTCGAGACGGATCAGAACGGCACATTGGCGGCGTTCGGCAACTGTTTCCTCGTCGACCAGCTGATCCGCATCATGTACGACATTGCGGTCGCGCGATTCTATCGCGTTGCCAATCCGACGGCGGGCGAACAGCTCGCGATCGTGGCGACGGGCGGGTACGGGCGCGGCGAGCTCGCCCCCGGCTCCGACATCGACCTGCTGTTCGTGCTGCCGTACAAGCGGACGCCGTACAGCGAGCAGGTCGTCGAGCACATCCTCTACATCCTGTGGGACCTCGGCCTGAAGGTCGGGCACGCGACACGCTCGATCGACGAGTGTATCCGGCATGCGCGGGCCGACTTGACGATCCGCACCGCCATCCTCGAGGCGCGATACGTCTGGGGCAAGAGGGCGCTGTTCACAGAGCTGCGCAAGCGGTTCCAGCACGAGATCGTCGCCAACACCGGCCCTGAATTCGTCGAGGCCAAGCTGCGCGAACGCGACGACCGGCATCAGCGGATGGGCGATTCGCGCTACGTGCTGGAGCCGAACATCAAGGACGGCAAGGGCGGGCTGCGCGACCTGCAGACCCTCTACTGGATCGGCAAGTATCTCTACCAGGTCAACGAGGTCGAACAGCTGGTCGAGCGTGGCGTCCTGCGCAAGGCGGAGGCGGCCCGGTTCAACAAGGCGCATGACTATCTGTGGACGCTGCGATGCCACCTGCACTACCTGACCGGCCGCCCGGAGGAGCGGCTGACCTTCGATGTGCAGCCCGAGCTCGCCGCCCGCATGGGCTATGCAGACCGGGCCGGCGTCAAGGGCGTCGAACGGTTCATGAAGCATTACTTCCTCATCGCCAAGGACATCGGCGATCTGACGCGGATCTATTGCGCCGCGCTCGAAGAGCGGCACCAGCGCCGGCGGCGTTTCCGGATCCCGGGCATCGCCCTGTTCGACCGCGAGCTCGAGGGATTTCCGCTCGAGGGCGACCGCATCAACGTGCCCGACAAGGAGCATTTCCGCACCCACCCGGTCGATCTGCTGCGGCTGTTCGCCGTCGCGCAGCGGCACGAGGTCGATATTCACCCGGATGCGCTGTATCGGGTGACCCAGAATCTCCGACGCATCGACCGGAAACTGCGTGCGGATCCCGAGGCGAACCGGATCTTCCTGGAGATCCTGACCTCGGACAAGGATCCGGAGGTCACGCTCCGGCGCATGAACGAGGCCGGGGTGTTCGGCAAGTTCATTCCCGATTTCGGGCGTGTCGTCGCACAGATGCAGTACGACATGTACCACGTGTACACCACCGACGAGCACACCATCTTCGCGATCGGTGTGCTGCACCGGATCGAGGCCGGAATGCTGGCCGACGAGCTGCCGCTGGCCACCAAGATCATCGGCCACGTCCTGTCGCGCGCGGTCCTCTACGTGGCAGTGCTGCTGCACGACATCGCCAAGGGCCGCGGTGGCGACCATTCGCTGCTGGGCGCCGATGTCGCCCGCAAGCTTTGCCCGCGGCTCGGCCTGACCCCGGAGCAGACCGAAACCGTGGCCTGGCTGGTCGAACACCACCTCGCGATGAGCCGCACGGCCTTCAAGCGCGACCTGAACGACCCCAAGACCATCGCCGATTTCGCCGAGCTGGTGCAGTCACCCGAGCGGCTGCGCCTGCTGCTGTGCCTGACCGTCGCGGATATCCGGGCGGTCGGGCCGCGCGTCTGGAACGGCTGGAAGGCGTCGCTGCTGCGCGAGATCTACCACCTGACCGAGGAACGCCTGTCGGGCGCCTCTGACACCGACATCCGCGACGCGCGGACGGCGCGGGCGAAACAGGCGTTGCGCGAAGCGCTGGCCGATTGGCCGTTGGACGAGCTGGAGCGTCACCTCGCGCGCGGCCATCCCCGCTACTGGCTGGCCTTCGATACCGAGTCCCTGGCGCGCCAGGCGGCGCTGGCGCGCGAGGCCGATGCGGCGGCGCGGCCGCTGACCGTGGACACGAAGGTCGATTCGTACCATTCGGTCACCGAGGTGACGGTCTACACGCCGGATCACCCGGGCCTGTTCAGCCGCATCACCGGCGCCCTGTCGGTTGCCGGCGCCAATATCGTCGATGCGCGGATCAACACCTTCGCCGACGGCATGGCGCTCGACGTCTTCCAGGTGCAGGACGCCGCCGGCGAGGCGTTCGATCGCCCGGACAAGCTCGCGCGCCTCTCGGCCCGCATCGAAAAATCGCTGGCCGGCAAGCTGCGACCCGATCTGGACCTGGCGGCGGCACCCGCGATTCCGAGCCGCACAAGGGTGTTCCACGTCCCGCCGCGGGTGCTGATCGACAACACGGCGAGCCGCACCTACACGGTCATCGAGGTGAACGGCCGCGATCGTTCCGGGCTGCTGTACGACATCACCCGTGCGCTGACCGGGCTTGGCCTGCAGATCGCCAATGCGAAGATCTCCACCTATGGCGTGCGCGTGGTCGACGTCTTCTACGTCCGCGATATCTTCGGCATGAAGGTGGAGCATGAGGGCAAGCTCAAGCAGATCCGCGACCAGTTGATGCCGATCCTCGACCAGGCGAATCCGAAGGAAGACGCCGGCAAGCAGGTGGCGGCTGCCGAGTAGGGCGCGACCCGCGCGCCGGCGCGGCGTCGCCGGGTCTTGGGCCGGCGAGCCGGTGCCTGCGGATTCGCCTTTTTTCCGCCGCCTCGATCGGCTATCTCTCGCGCCATGGCGCTGCTCAAATCCATCGCGACCGTTGGTTCGTTCACCATGGCGAGCCGCGTGCTGGGCTTCGCGCGGGAGATCCTGATCGCCAATGTGATCGGCCCGGGGATGGTCTCCGACGCCTTCCTCTTCGCCTTCAAGTTCCCCAATTTCTTCCGCCGCATGTTCGCCGAGGGCGCGTTCAACGCCGCCTTCGTTCCGCTCTATGCCGGCCGTCACGAAGAGGCGGGTGCGGCGGCGGCGCGTCGCTTCGCGGGCGAGGTGGCCAGCGTCATGGCCAGCTGGATGCTTCTGTTCACGCTGCTGGCGATGGCGGCGATGCCGTGGATCATGCTGGTCCTCGCCTGGGGCTGGACCGAC
>CP070634.1:1905899-1913558 GCA_020356105.1 Rhodospirillales bacterium
CAAGAGTTTCCGCCTGTCCAACCAGTGCTCCGCCGGCAACGGCATGCTGCTGCAGTCGATGGCCGGGCAGTTCAACGTCGATATCCGCGATTTCGCGGACAACGCGTTCAAGGCCGAGATCTCGCCGAATTTCAGCTATGGCTGCGCCGTCTTCCTCGATGCGGACCGGGTGAATTTCCAGAAGGAGGGTTACAACAAGGAAGAGCTGTTCGCCGGTCTGGCCCGGGTGCTGCCGAAGAACATCTGGCAGTATGTCGTGCAGATCCCGCGCATGGCCGAGCTTGGCACGAAATACGTGCTGCAGGGCGGCACGCAGAACAATCTCGCGGCGGTGAAGACGCAGGTCGACTACATCCGCGACCGGGTGCCCGGCGCCGTGGTGCGGATCCATCCGCATACCGGCGAAGCCGGCGCGATCGGCGCGGCGCTTGAGGCCAAGCGCGTGGTCGAACGGCGCGGCCACTCGGTGTTCGTCGGGCTGGACGCGGCGATCGACCTGAAATACAGCACGCGGACCGACGAGGAGACGCGCTGTAATTTCTGCGCGAACAACTGCCCGCGCACCTTCATCGACACGCAGACGCCGGATGGCCGCACGGCCCGCTACATTGCCGGATTCTCCTGCGAGAAGGGCACCGTCGAATCGAAGGAGGCGGTGCAGGAGCTCAACCGTGCGCGCAAGAAGCTCAAGGAGCAGTATCCCAACCTCGTCGATTTCGAGGCCGAGCTCGCGTTCCGGCATTTCTACGAGCCCGACCCGATTCCCGAGGACGGCACGATCACCGAGCGCGAGGAAACCGTTCATCGCTGGTTCGGCTGGGGCAAGGCCCGCCAGGAGCGGGTGGTCCGGCCGATCCGCCGCAGCGACCCGGCGACGATGGAGGCGCGCGCCAAGCTGCGCATCGGCATGCCGCGGGTCCTCAACAGCTACGTGCTGGCGCCGTTCTTCCGCACCTATCTGGAATCGCTGGGCATCTCGCGGCGCAACGTGGTGTTCTCCGACGAGACGTCCGAGGAGCTGTGGGCCGAAGGCGGCAAGTACGGGGCGATCGATCCCTGCTTCCCGTCGAAGGTGGCGCAGGCGCATCTGCACGATTTGATCCTCAAGAAGAGCAAGCGCAAGCAGATCGATTACATCTGGTTCCCGAGCATCACCGACATGCCGTCCTTCGTCAGCAACACGATGGCGAACGCGACCTGTCCGATCGTCGCGGGCACGCCGCAGGTGGTCCACGCGGCGTTCATCAAGGAGAAGGACTACTTCGCGGAGGGCGGGCTGAAATTCGTCAGCGATCCGGTGAATTTCGAGCTGCCGCACCTGTTGCGCCGGCAGCTCTTCGAAACCTGGAACCCGCTGCTCGGCATCACCGAGGACGAGAATGAGTGGGCCTGCGAGCAGGCCTGGACGGCGTTGCGGCTGTGCGACGACGAATTGCAGCGCCGCGGGCTCGAGCTTCTGACCGCGGCGGAGCAGGAAAACGGCATCGTCCTGTTGATGCTGGCCCGGCCGTACCACAACGATCCGGGACTGAACCACAAGATCTTCGAGGAGTTCCAGGCCCTGGGCTACCCGGTGATTTCGATCCGGTCGATCCCGAAGGACGCGGCCTGGCTCGAGCGATTCTTCGCCGATGATCTGCGGGCCGGGCGGATCGCCGACGTGTTCGACGTGCGCGATGTCTGGCCGGAAAACTACTCGGTCAACAGCGTGCAGAAGGTGTGGGCGGCGAAGTTCGCGGCGCGCCACCCCAATGTCGGCGTCGTCGACCTGTCGAGCTTCAAATGCGGCCATGATGCGCCGACCTACGGCCTGATCGACAGCATCATCTCGGCGACCAGGACACCGTATCTCGCGCTGCACGATCTCGACGCGAACAAGCCGGGCGGATCGATCGCGATCCGCGTCAAGACATACGCCTACGCGCTGGAGCTCTACAAGGACGAGGTCGCGGACCGTCTCGCCAAGCGGAGCGACCTCGAGAAGGCGCTGGCGGTCAAGCGCGCCGAGCTGATGGAAAAATACAAGGCGGAGCTGGAACGGGACATCGCCGCGAGCGGCGGCCGTGCGGCCGAGGGCCTGGCGGCGGCGTTCGAGGCCTATGTGAACGGGGAAGAGGCGGAACAAGAGGAGTCAAAGGAGGAACGTCATGTCGCGTGATCCTTCGCGCGCCGCCGAACGGCGGGCGCGCATCGACGAGACGACCGGCACGTCGCCGGACATGCACCGCGAAACCGCGGTCGGCGGCGGCTGCGGCTGCGCGACCGGCGACGCCGCCGCGGTCGGCTGCGGCGCCGGGCTGGGCGCGGCGACGCAGACCGCGCTCGAGAGCATCGAGGCCGAGCTGCGGGCGTTCGAGCTGGCGGAGCGGCGGCGGCTCGGGCTGGAGCCCGATCCGGCGCACTGGCAGGACGAGAACCCGCGGAACTTCGCGGCCGAGGAGCGCGCTTCGACCTGCCTGCTGTTCGGCGGGCTGACGATGGCCCATGACGCGATTCTCGAGGCCTGCATGTGGTCGATGGGCTACAACGCGAAAGCGCTGCCCAATCCCGATGTCGACTCGCTGCAGACCGGCAAGGAATTCGGCAATCGCGGCCAGTGCAACCCGACCTATTTCACCGTCGGCAATCTCGTCAAGCACCTCGTCGGACTGCGCGACCGGGACGGCATGTCGGCCGACGAGATCGTCAGGAACCACGCCCTGATCACCTTCGGCGCCTGCGGGCCGTGCCGCTTCGGCACCTATGTTACCGAGTATCGCAAGGCGCTGCGCGATGCCGGATTCCCGGGCTTTCGGGTGATGGCACTCAGCCAGGAGGGGCCGCAGGACGACCTCGGCGGCACCGCCGGGGCGATCGACGCCAATCTCCATTTCTATACGCAGC
Organism: Rhodospirillales bacterium; assembly: GCA_020356105.1. Lineage (GTDB taxonomy): Bacteria > Pseudomonadota > Alphaproteobacteria > UBA8366 > JADFVY01. The sequence goes on from CP070634.1 coordinate 1,908,783, forward strand.
TGCTGAAGGCGGTGATGGCGGCCGACATCATCAACCTCTTGGGCTACCGCAACCGCCCCTACGAGATCGAGAAGGGCGCGACCGACGCGGCGATCCGGGACTCGATCGCGGCCGTGCGGACCGCCTTCATCGAGCACCGTAGCATCCTGCGGGCGATGCGCGAGGTGAAGAGGGCGTTCGCCAGGGTCAAGGTCGACCGTCTGCAGCCGAAGCCGAAGGTCGCCATCATCGGCGAATTCTGGGCGATGACGACCGAGGGCGATGGCAATTACCGGCTGCAGCGATTCCTCGAGGAGGAAGGCGCCGAGTGCGACATCCAGATCATCACGGCCTGGGCGCTCTACATCGTCTGGACCCTGTCCTACGACATCCGCGAGAGCACCATGCTGCGCCGCCGCAAGGGCGAGATCGACCGGTTCGAGGGGCTGGCGCCGCGCAAGGGCATCTTCTTCGCCTGGCTCGGCGGCCGCGCGCTGAAGCTGGTCTTCGGGTCGTTCGCGCGGCTCGCCGGGCTGCGCGACTACAAGCTGCCGAACATGCGGGAGATCGCCGATCTCGCGCATCGCTACTATCCCAATCAGCTGCGCGGCGGCGAGGGCCATATGGAGGTCGGCAAGGTCATCCAGACGGCCAAGAAGAAGAAAAATCACATGATCATAAGTGTGAAACCCTTCGGTTGTATGCCCTCATCGGGTGTCTCCGATGGTGTCCAATCGCTGGTCTCGGCCCGCTTCCCCGAGGTCGAGTTCCTGCCGATCGAGACCACCGGCGACAGCGCGGTCAACGCCTACAGCCGCATCCAGATGGCTCTGTTCCGGGCCCGCGCCAAGGCGCATGGGGAGTTCGAGGCGGCGCTGAAGACCAAGGGGTTGACGGCGGACGAGGCGGCCCGCAGGGCCGCCGGCAAGACCGCCCTGTCGCGGGCGCTGCATTACCCGGCCCACAAGGTGACGGGCACCGCGGCGAACGCGGTCTACGAGCTCGGCTGAGCGGCTGTTCGCCGCCCCGGCTGGCGGGGCGCGGCGTTCCGGATGGCGCGCCACACCGCCTCCGGCGTGGCCGGCATCGGCACGTCGGTGACGCCGAGCGGGGCCAGCGCGTCGATCACGGCATTGATCACGGTGGGGATCGCGCCGCTGGTCCCCGCCTCGCCGCAGCCCTTGACGCCGAGCAGGTTGGTCGTCGCCGGCACCGGGTGATACTGCAGCGCGAACGCCGGCAGGTCGGCGGCGCGCGGCAGCGCGTAATCGGTGAACGAGCCGGTCAGCAGCTGGCCGTCGGCATCGTAGACGGCGGTTTCCATCAGCGCCTGGCCGACGCCCTGGACGATTCCCCCGTGCGTCTGCCCGGCGACCAGCATCGGATTGACCAGGGTGCCGAAATCGTTCACCGCGGCATAGCGATCGATGCGCACTGCGCCGGTCTCGGGATCGATCTCGACCTCGCAGATGTGACAGCCATTGGGGAACGACGCCGGCGGCGTTTCGGCGACCGTCTCGTGGTCCAGCCTGTCGGGCAGGTCGGACGGCCCGTCGGTCGTCGCGGCGACCCGCGCCGCGAGATCGAGCACCGGGATCGCCCGGTCGGTCCCGACGACGCGGAATTCGCCGTCGGAAAACGCGATGTCCTGCTCGGCGGCCTCGAGCAGGTGGCCGGCCCAGCGCCGGCCCTTCTCGACCACCCCGTCCGACGCGGCCAGGAGGGCGATGCCGCTGCTCATGATCGACTTGGAGCCGCCGGTGCCGCCACCGGTCAGCAATTCGTCGCTGTCCCCCTGGACGAGGTCGATGCGATCGGCGGGTATGCCGAGCGCGCCGGCAACGACCTGGGCGAAGGCGGTGGCGTGGCCCTGGCCCTGATCGAGGCTGCCCGTCAGGATGGTCACCCGGCCATCCGCCCGGAACCGGATGCCGCCCATTTCCTTGCCGGTGCCCGCCGTGACCTCGAGATAGCAGGTCACGGCCCGGCCCCGCAGCAGGCCCCGCGCCTGCGACGCCTTGCGGCGCGTCTCGAAACCCGACCAGTCCGCCGCCGCCAGCGCATCCGCGAGGACCGCCGGGAAATCGCCGCTGTCGTATTCGCGATCCGACGCCGCCCGGAAGGGAATAGCCTCGGCCGGGACCAGGTTGCGCCGCCGCAGCGCGACCGGGTCGCGTCCGGTCTCCCGTGCCGCCGTCTCGATCAGCCGCTCCATGATGTAATTGCCTTCCGGCCGGCCGGCGCCGCGATAGGGGGCGATCGGCACCGTGTTGGTGAACACGCAGCGGCTGGTGACAGCGAGCAGCGGCGTCTTGTAGACGCTCGCGGCGTTCGGGGGAATATTGGCGGCGGGCATGTACGGGCCGAACGGCGTCGCGTAGGCGCCGAGATTGCCGATCATGTCGATCCGCATCGCCAGGATGTCGCCCTCCGCGTCCAGGGCCAGCGCCGCATCGGCGATCATGTCGCGGCCCTGAAAATCAGAGAGGAACGAGCCGCTGCGATCGTCGACCCATTTGACCGGCCGGCCGAGCTCGCGCGCCGCATGCAGCACCAGGAGGTTCTCCGGATATTGCTGCGACTTCATGCCGAACGAGCCGCCGATATCGTGCGACAGGACGCGAAGCTCGTCGCGCGCCAGCCCCATCACCCGGCGGGCGAGGGTCTCCCGCATGCCCCAGACGCCCTGGCTGGTGACATGCAGGGTAAGCCGTCCGCGCGCGGCGTCGAATTCGCCCATCGCCGCGCGCGGCTCCATGGCGGCGACGATGACCCGGTTGATCGGGATCCGCATCCGGGTGACATGGGCGGCGCCGGCGACCGCCGCATCGACCGCCTCGAGATCGCCGAAGCGCCAGTCGAGGCAGAGGTTCCGGGCATCCTGGTGGATCGGCGGGCTGTCGGCATCGAGCGCCCGCTCCGGGTCGATCAGCGCGGGCAATGGCTCGATATCGAAGGTCACCGCCTCGGCGCCGTCGCGCGCCGCGTCGAGCGATTCGGCAACGATGAAGGCCAGTCCCTCGCCGACATGTTTGACCTTGTCGCCGGCCAGCGCATGGCGTGCCGGCGATTCGTGGTCGGTGCCGTCATGATTCTTGATCAGGTTGCCGCAGGGGAACGGGTTGTAGCCGGCGGCCTTCAGGTCCGCGAAGGTGTAGACGGCGCGCACGCCGTCGACCGAGCCGGCCGCCGTCGTGTCGAGGGCGCGTATGACGCCATGCGCGAACGGCGAGCGCAGCATGAAGCCGTATAGCTGATTCGGCAGGCTGATATCGCCGGTAAAGAGCCCCTTGCCGCGCAGCAGCCGCGGATCCTCATTGCGCGGCACCGGCTGCCCGACTGCGAATTTCTTGATCGCCGCGGCCGGCGAGATGGGGTTGGTCATGACGGAAGATACCGGCGAGAGGTTGCGTCGACCAGATCAGATAGCAGCTTTGCCAAGAGAGTCCAGCATTGCGCGCGCCGATCGATCCGCGGCTGTGAGCGATGCGTGGCCGGGCCTGTTTGTCGCGGGGCCAGCTTGTTGATATTCTGAGTGCTTGTCGAAGCGTGCAGGCGATCCGGGAATGAGCGGGCAAGGAATGCCGGAGATCCGGCCGGTCACACCAGTGCTGGGGGCGGAGGTCGCCAATGTCGACCTCGCGAAACCGCTGTCGAATGCCGCGTTCGATGCGATCCATGATGCCTTCAACCGGCATTCCGTGCTGGTCTTCCACGACCAGGCCCTGACCCCCGAACAGCACATCGAATTCAGCCGGCGCTTCGGGCCGCTGATGGTGCATGTCTTCGCCGAGGATCTGCTCGAGGGCTATCCGGAGATCTACCGCCTTTCCAATGTCGTCGTCGACGGCGTGCGCCAGGGGCGCCCCGACGCCGGTCAATACTGGCATTCCGACCTGACCTACGAGGAACGGCCGTCGCTCGGCTCGGTCATGCACGCGCTGGAGGTGCCGGCGGTCGGCGGCGATACGATGTTTTGCAGCACGGCGCACGCGTTCGAGCAGCTCTCGCCGGTCATGCAGAAGATACTGGAGGGGCTGACAGCGATCCACGAATTCGGCCACGCCTTCGGGCGGTCGAACACCACGTCGATCGGAGTGGCGCAGGAGACGCTGGACAGGCGGCCGCCGGTCGAGCACCCGGTGGTGCGCGTCCATCCCGCGACCGGGCGCAAATGCCTGTTCGTCAATCCGGGGTTTACGGTGAAGATCAAGGGCATGAGCGATGCCGAGAGCGATCTGCTGCTGGGCTTTCTCTATCGCCACATGACGCGCCCGGAATGGGTGCTCAGGCACAAATGGTGCAAGGGAGACGTCGTCATGTGGGACAACCGCGCGCTGCTGCACAGCGGCGTCGGCGATTACGACGCCAGCTCTCCGCGGCACATGCACCGAACCACGATCGAGGATGTACCGTCAGGCTGAAGCTCGGGAGGATCCCAGGGCCCCGAAAATTCGCCGCTTGCGCGTCGGCTGCCAGCAACGGGCCTTCGAGGTCGATACCGGTGTCGGGGCAGGCCCCCTTCCGGAACTGAAACCCGGTTTGACCGTCGGTGCGACGCGGCAGGCAGTTCATCGCCGCGACATTGGTCTTGGAGACTCATGAATCGACGCCGTTCATTCCACGGCCGAAGCTCCTGCATCGCGACCGGCAGCCGAACATGGGGCATGGTTCGCAGAGCTCTTGCTAATCGACCGGCGCTCGCCAATTCTCGTGCATGACAAAACCAAGAGACTTGCTGATAGGGTATATAGTATGAACCCGTCTATTCTGAGATTCCCTGTTTATAAGGGACAA
>CP070634.1:1913658-1922632 GCA_020356105.1 Rhodospirillales bacterium
GCTCTCGGAGATCTGCCGTTCGCTGATCACGATTTCCTTCGGCACGCCGTTCATCAGGTCGCGTCCCTTTATCTCCATGACCCTCCCCTCGCCATCCTCCGGCATGCAGGCCGAACCGATGTCCTTCTTGATGCGCTCGGCGCTGCTCTCGCCGACCAGCAGGTTGAAGTTGCGGCGGATGTACGAGACGATCGCCTCGTCCATCTTGTCGCCGCCGACGCGGATCGAGCGGGCGTAGACCATGCCGCCGAGCGACAGCACCGCGACCTCGGTGGTGCCGCCGCCGATATCCACCACCATCGAGCCGGTCGGTTCGGTCACCGGGAGGCCGGCCCCGATCGCCGCCGCCATCGGCTCCTCGATCAGGAACACCCGGCGGGCGCCGGCCGACTCGGCCGATTCCTTGATCGCCCGGCGCTCCACCGCGGTCGAGCCCGAGGGCACGCAGACGATCACCTGCGGGCTCGCGAAGGTCCGCCGGTTGTGCACCTTGCGGATGAAGTGCTTGATCATCTCCTCGGCGACCTCGAAATCGGCGATCACCCCGTCACGCAGCGGCCGGATCGCCTGGATGTTGCCCGGCGTGCGGCCGAGCATCATCTTGGCCTCGTCGCCGACCGCAAGCACCTTCTTGCGCCCCTTGATGTGGGCGATTGCCACCACCGACGATTCGTTGAGCACGATGCCGCGTCCCTTGACATAGACCAGCGTGTTCGCCGTCCCCAGATCGATCGCCATGTCGTTGGAGAGCAAACCCATCAAGCGCGATAACATGTCCACCCCTGCCCCGGCGCACCGGCGCCGATCTGCCGTTCCCAAATGAGCGGCGCAGGTCCTGCCGGTCCTGCGGCGCCCACGGACAGCGGCGTAACCCGGCGAGCACCACCCCCCGAGCTGCAACTGTCCGCATCCGTGTATTCGTTAACCCTACGCCGGCCCGAGGCGGCTGGCAATGGGTACACTGCGGGCGGCGCCGAATGGCCGCCCCTACCGGCCGAGCGGTGGTGCAATCCTCAGACCACGGCGCGGGGTCACGCCGACCCGGCCCGAAAACTCTTCAGGAGTTCAGTCGTCTTCGGGTCCAGGAAACCGGCGACCGTCGCCTCGGTCTCGAGGCGGAGCGCCCGCTGCAGATCGGTCGCCGCGCACTGGTTGAGCACCCGCTTCATGGCGCGGAGCGAGAGCGCCGGCAGATCGCTCAGCCGGCTCGCTACCGCCTGCGCTTCCGCCATCAGCAGGTCGTCCGCCACGACCCGCCAGGCCAGACCCGCCTGCTTGAGTTCGGCCGCGCCGTAGCGCTCACCAAGAAGCAGCATCTCGCGTGCCTTGTTGAGGCCGACCAGCGCCGGCAACAGCGAGGTCACGGCGCCCGTGACAAAGAGATTCAGCGAGACCTCCGGGAAGAATCCCGTCGCACTTTCGGCCCAGATCGGAAAATCGCAATTGATCGCCCATTCGAAGCCGCCGCCGACGGCCCAGCCGTTGATCGCGCCGACAACGGGCTTGGCACCGAAGACGATGGCGACGGTGGCGCGCTGGATGGCGTCGACGAGGTCGCGGGCCTCCTCCTCGCTTTCCGGGTGGACATGCGCCTTGCGGTCGTCGCCGGCGCAAAACGCCCGGCCCATACCGGTGAAGACGATGGCGCGGGTCCCGGGATCGGCGTTGGCGTCGTCGAAAGCGCGGGCCACGTCATCGATCAGTTGCCGGTTCATCGCGTTCAGCGAGTCCGGCCGGTTCAGGGAAATGGTGCGGACCCCCTTGTCGTCCCGTTCGCTGAGGACGGTCTCGTATGAAAAAGCGCTCATTCGTAACTCCTTATGACCCGCTTGGTCTTGCCTTCAGTGACCGGGAAGGACGCGGCCGGCAGGACCGTGACCCGCGCCGTTGCCCCCAGCTGCCTCTTGATCGCCTGCGCGATCCGCGCCGCGAGGTCGGCCGGGGCGTTCCGCCCCTTGGCCAGTTCCACCTGCAGCGGCAGATCGTCGTAGGGCGGCGGCTGGTCGAGGATGATGCGGTAGTCGCCGGACAGCTCGGAGAAGCCGCCGATGGCCGCCGCGACCATCGTCGGGAACAGGTTGAGCCCGCGGACCACCACCATGTCATCGCTGCGGCCGACCACGCGAAAGCGGAATCCGTGCCGCCCGCAGGTGCAGGCGGCGGTCTCGTCGATCGCCAGGATATCGCCGGTGCGGAAGCGCACCAGCGGCTGGCAGTCGCGCGCGAGATGCGTGAGCACCAGCTCCCCCTCGGCGCCGGCAACAAGCGGCAGCGGCGCGCCGCCCTCCGGCTCGATCAGCTCCGGGTAGAGCACGTCGCCGGCCAGGAAATGAAGCCGCGTGTCCGCCTCGCACTGGGCAGCGAAATTGGAGAACACGTCGGAGACGCCGTAATTGGCATTGCGGGGCTCCATGCCCCAGGTCTCGCGGATACGGGCGCGCAGGGCCGGATCATCGAGCCCCGCCTCGCCGCCGAACAGGCCGAGCTTCAGTCCCAGATCCGCCGGTGCGCAGCCAGGAAAGCTCTCAGCAAGAACCCGCTCGAGCACGGCTGGATAGGAAGGCGTGCATGAGATCGCATCGATGCCGATCTCGCGGATCGTGCGGATCAGAAGCTCCGTACCGCCGACGCCGAACGGCACCACCGTCGCACCCGTTCGCTCCAGCGTCAGATGGTCGGTCACGCCGCCCATCCACATCTGGTAATTGAGACAATGCACCACGCGGTGCCCTGGCTTCAGGCCGGCGGCCCGGTGGCTGCGCCCGCCAACGATCTCGGTGATCTCGCAGTCGCGAGCCGACAGCAGCAGGTTCATCGCCTGACCGGTGGTGCCGGAGGTGCGGTGCAGGCGGACGGCGGTTGCCGGGTCGGTGGCCAGGTAGTCGCCGAACGGCGGATGCGCGGCCTGCGAGGCCCGCAGCTGCGCCTTGTCGGACAACGGCAGTTCGGGCAGGTCCCTCAGATCCTCGGGCGGCGACCCACCCTGCCAGAGCCTCCGGTAGAAGTCGGAACGCTCCAGGACATGGACGCGCTGCCGCGCCCAGGCGGCGTGTCGATGCGGCAGCAGTGCAGCCGCATCCATCCGTTCCGCATCCGCTAGCAAAGTCATGCCGACCGGTAGGCCTCACGGACCATCGTCGCGAGGTCTTCGTCGCCATGCCCGGCATCGCGATGGGCGGCAAAGCTGTCGAGCGCAGCGGCGATCGCCGGCGCGGCGACGCCGGCGGCCTCGGCCGTCTCGACGAACAGCGCGATGTCCTTGATGACGCCCGTAACGGAAAAGCCGACCGCGTCGCTCTCGCCCAGCACGACCGGCGCCCGCCGCCGCAGCGCCGCATTGGCCGCCGGGCTGTCGCACAGGATTTCGATCATCGTCGCAAGGTCGAGGCCGAGCCGCTTGCCGACCTCCAGCGACTCCTTGAGGGTCTGCCAGAAGCCGGCCAGCATCATGTTGTTGACGATCTTCGCCGCCGCGCCGGCGCCGAGCCCGCCGACATGGTGGATGCGGTCGGCGAGCAGCCGGGCGACCGGCATGAAGCGCGCGACGTCACCGTCGTCGCCGCCGATATAGAGGCCCGCCCGGCCGCTCGCGATCAGGTCCGGCCCGCCGGAAACCGGCGCGTCGATCGCCGCGCCGCCGGCGCCGCGGATCGCATCGGTGCGACCGCGCAGCGTGTCGGGCGCGACGGTGCTGGTCTCGACGACCAGGCGGCCGGAAAGGTCGCACCGGCAAAGCGCGTCGAGCACCGCGGCGACCGCCGCATCGTCCAGCAGCGAGAGAATGACGATGTCGCTGCCGGCGACGAGCGACGGGATGTCCGCCACGGCCGCGATGCCGAGGCGCCCGGCCCGCCGCGGATCGATGCCGCTGCGCGTCCAGCCCGAGACGCGCGTTCCCTGGCCCGACAGGCGCGCCGCCATCGCGCTGCCCATCCGGCCGAGCCCGATGATGCCGATGGCCCCGCTGTCCGTGCCGTCGCGCCCGTCGCTCATCCCGTTCCGCCTTTCTGTCGGCCGTCGCCGCGCCGCGCTACTGCAGCGCCGCCTTGCGGATCGCGTCGGCGTCGAACGGCATCCGCCGCAGCCGCAGCCCGCTCGCGGCAAAGATGGCGTTGGCGATGGCGCCGCCGGTCGGCCCGGCGACCGTCTCGCCGGCGCCGAGGAACGGCAGGCCGGGGCGCTCCATCAGCACGGTCTCGACCTCCGGAATGTTGTCGAACCGAATGATCGGATAGCTCTCCCAGTCGCGGCTGGTAATCCCGCCGCCGTTCCAGCTCACCTGCTCGTACAGCGTCCAGCTGGCGGCCTGGATCAGCCCGCCCTCGAGCTGCGCGGTCAGCCCGCCCGGATCGACGACCTCGCCGGCATCGGCGACGATCCAGGCGCGGTGCAGCCGAACCGTGGCCTCGTCGGTGACCGCGACCTCGATGCCGACCGCGCAATAGGCGGCGACGTTCTTGTAGCGGGCGAAGGCGATCCCGGCGCCCCTGCCCTCCTCCGCCCCGGCGCGATCGGCGGCCATGCGCGCGCCCAGCGTCTCGACGACGTCCCGGGCCCGCTCGTCATCAAGGTGGCGCAGCCGGAATTCGACCGGGTCGATGCCGGCGGCCGCCGCCAGCTCGTCCATGAAGGATTCGAGCGCCGCCACGTTGCCGAAGGCGCCGAGCGAACGCAGCGCCGAGGTGCGGAGCGGCAGGCCGCGCACCAGGTTCTTGACCAGGCGCGGTCGCGGGATCGCGTAAAGCGGCTCGAGGTTGCGATGGATGCCGATATGGGCGCCCATCGCCGGCTCCGCGACCGGCCAGTCGAGCGCCGGCTCGCGGAAATGCGTCGATACCAGCCGGCTTTCCGGCAGGTCGTAGCGCCCCGGCACCGGCCGCCCCATGAAGGTGTCGCCATAGCTCTCATGCGACCAGTCGATGATGTTGCCGTCGCCATCGAGGCTGCCGCGCAGCGCGCACACGGTAGCCGAGCCATACGGCTCCCAGGCGTGCTCGTCGTCGCGGGTCCATTTCAGCAGGATTGGTACGCCCGGGATGGCGCGGGCGATCAGCGCGGCCTCGAAGGCGGCGTCGTCGGCGCCGTTATGGCCGTAGCAGCCGGCCGCCGGGGTGAACACCAGGTGCAGCGCCGCCTCGTCCATCTCGAGCGCCCGGGCGAGCGCGCCGCGCAGCGCATAGATGCCCTGGCTGTGGGTCCACACCGTCAGCCTGCCGTCCTCGGCCAGCGCGCATCCTGCCGACGGGCCCATCGAGCCGTGCATGATGTAGGGCTTCTCGTAGCTGGCCGAGAGGGTGACCGCCGCATCCTCGGGCGGCGGCGCCAGCTCCGGCACCGCCTCATCGACCGGGGCGCCGCCGGCGGCGACCGGAAAGCTCAGCCGCTCGTTCGCGGTCAGCGCCTCGAACAGCTCCGGCGTCGCCAGCCCGTCGCCCTCCTCCCACGCGGCGGCGGCCTTCAGCCGCTCGGCGGCCTTGACCGCCGCGTATTCATCGGCCGCGGCGACGGCGAGGAAGCTGCCCTCGCGCACCACCGTAACCCCGTCCACCGACAGCCGTTCGACGGCGGCGGCGTCGAGCCCCTTCAGCCGCGCGAAGTAATGCGGCGGGCGGACGAGACGCGCATGCATGAGGCCCGGCATCGCAAGGTCGTGCAGGTAGGTCATGCGGCCGGTGACGATCTCGGCCATCCCCTTGGGCGTCGCCGTCCGGCCGACCCGCGTATGGGCCTCGGGCGGCTTGATGTCGACCGCCTCGTCGACCGCGATACCGAAGCGCTTGCCCGCCATCAGATCCCAGTAGGTGACCGACTGGTTGCTGTCGCGCGACTGGACCAGCCCGTCCTCGACCTCGAGACTGTCGACCGCAACGTCCAGCCGCTCGGCCGCGAGCTCCATGAGGCGGCGGCGCGCCGTCGCGCCGGCGAGCCGGATCGCGGTCCCGGAATGCTGCATCGACATGCTGCCGGTGGTCATGCCCTCGTTGGGATCGACCCCGGTCTCGGCGCGCCGCACCTCGATCCGCTCGTAATCGACGTCGAGCTCCTCGGCGGCGATGATCGCGAGCGCGGTGTAGATGCGCTGGCCGAGCTCGACCTTGCCGGTATGCACGATGATGCGGCCGCCCGCGGCGATCTCGATCCATTCGTCGAGATTCGGGTGCTTGGCGATGCTGGGATGTCCGGCCATCTTACGCCCCTTCCTCGATCAGCCGGTCGATCGCGGCAAGCACCCGGCGGTGCGAGCCGCAGCGACACAGATTGTCGTGCAGCGCCTCGGCGATCTCGGCCGCGCCCGGCTTCGGATCGCGCCGCAACAGCGCGGTGACCGCGATGATCATGCCGGAGGTGCAATAGCCGCACTGGGCCGCCCCCTCGGCGAGGAAGGCCTGCTGCACCGGGCTGAGCGCCCCGTTTTCGGCCAGCCCCTCGATGGTGACGATCTCCGCTCCCGCGAACTCCGAGGCCGCGCGCACGCAAGTATTGGTGGCCACGCCGTCGACCAGCACGACGCAGGCGCCGCATTGCTCCTGGCCGCAGCCCAGCTTCGGGCCGGTGAGGCCCAGATGGTTGCGCAGCACGAAGATCAGCGGCGTGTCCGGGTCCGCCTCGATCTCCTGCGCCGTGCCATTCACTTGAAGTCGAATCGCCGTCATCCGCGCCTCACCTCTCCCTGGTCCAACAGCCGTCGCCCGATCTTAGCAAAGGATGCGGGCGAGCATGCAATGGGTGATTGCGCCCTGCGCCGGGAAATCCGGTTCGGCGTTCGAGATCGGATGCCTAGCAGACGTTCTTCAAGTCCAGCTCGAGGATGCCCTCGGCGCCGGCGGCGCGCAGCTTGGGGATCAAATCGCGGACCTCGCGGCGCTCGACCACTGATTCGACGGCAACCCAGGCCGGATCGGTCAGCGGGTTGACGGTCGGCGCGTGCAGGCTGGGCAAGAGCCCGGTGATCTCGTCGAGTGCGGCGCTCGGCGCGTTCATCTTCAAGAGCACCCGGTGGCGGGCCGCCAGCGCGCTTTTCAGCATCAGCGCTATCTGGTCGATCTTGGCCGCCTTCCACGGATCGGCGAGGGCGTCGCGATTGGCGACCAGCACCGTGTGGGTGTGCAGTACGTCGCAGACGATGCGCAGCCCGTGCGCCCGGATCGTGCTGCCGGTCTCGGTGATCTCGACCGCGGCGTCGGCCAGCCCCTCGACCACCTTGGCCTCGGTCGCGCCCCACGAGAACTCGACCTTCGCGTCGACGCCGCGCTCTTGAAGGTAGCGCCGGGTGTAGCTGACCAGCTCGGTCGAGACGGTCTTGCCGGCAAGATCCTCGACCTTCTCGACCGGGCTGTTGCGGTCGACCACCAGGACCCAGCGGCAGGGCTGGTCGGAGGCCTTGGAGTAGACGAGGTCCGAGACCACCTCGACATCGGCCTCGGTCTCGTGGATCCAGTCGATGCCGCACAGCCCGGCATCGAGTGTGCCGCGCGCGACATACGGCCCCATCTCCTGCGAGCGCACCAAGGCGCAGGCGATCTCGTCATCGTCGATCGACGGGAAGTAGTTGCGCGTGCGCGAGCGGATCGTCCAGCCCGCCTGCGCGAACAAATCGATCGTCGCGGCCTCGAGGCTGCCCTTGGGAATGCCGAGTTTGAGTTCGCTCATGGCCGGGGTTCCTAGCACCGAACGCGGGGCCGCGCCAGCCCGCCGCAACGGAAAAAATGCGTCGGCGGCTCAGACTTCCGCGCCTTCGACGCGCCAGCGCAGCTGGTCGAGCCGGTCCTGGCCGTAGAACGGCTCGCCCTGCCAGCAGAACAGCGGCACGCCCCAATGGCCGCAGGCGTACATCGCCTCGCGATTGGCGGCGAAATACTCCTCCGCCGCGGCGCTGAGCGCCGGCTCCGCGCGCAGCAGGCCGTCCGGCAGGCCGCAGGCTTCAAGACAGGCGCCGAGCGGCGCGTCTTCGTCCCATCCGGGAGTCGCGCCCGACCAGATCAGCCGCATCAGCGCTGCATAGAGTTCGTAGCCCCGCGCGCGGCGATGCGCTTCGAACAGCATGTTGTAGAGGCGAAAGAGGCGGCGCTGCTGGGGCGCGGCGACCCAGCCCTCGACCCAGTCGACCGGCGACGGCTCCGGCGCGCCATAGGGCAGGCCAAGGAATTCGGCCGTGCGCACAACGTCGCGCTCGAAATAGGCGAGCTCCATCGCCGACCGCCCGGCGTAGCTTTCCGGCAGCCGGATCACCCCGGGCAGCACCGGGCGCAGTTCGGTCCGCAGATCGAGGTCGCGCGCCATGCGCGCGACCCGGTCGAGCGCGAAATAGCAATAGGCGCTCGACAGCGAGCCGAAGAAGGTGATCTCGGATGCCATGGCCGGGGCCTTTCCTGTCGAGAAATCGGGGGCCCAGTATACCCGTTCCAGCCCGCGACGCTCCGTCGTTGTCCGCGCAAACAGCTTGGCTGTATGATTTCCGTGCTATTGATGATCGTGCCGCGCCATCGCGGCCAACAGCTACGGAGCCGGACAGGAACGCCATGCGATTACCGATCCGCACCGCGATCGCAATCCTGTGCCTGCTATCCCCGCCGGGCTGCACCCAGGCGGTGGTCGACTATGCGGGGAAATCGGAAATCCGCGAGAGCATCATCACCGAGATCGAGTCGGCCTGGCGCGCGGAAGACGGGGATATGGTTGTCTGTCTGCGGGGCTGGCCCGCCGAACGGTCGAGAACTGTGCCGCCCGTCAGACTCCACCTGTCGGTGCCGCTCGGGCTTTTCGAGGACCCGGACCAGCCGTCGCCGCTGCTGATCGCAGACGAGGACAGCCGGATCCGGACGATGGCGGTCCCGGAGGCGAGAATCGCCACCGGATGCCCCAAGAAACCCGAAGAGGCCGGCGAGATCAGGACGATCGTCGTCGAGGCCGATTATTTCGCCAGCGTATCGCCGCGCCTGGCGTCGGACGCGCAGATCGAGCAATTCGCCGATCC